>NZ_PYJQ01000001.1:0-90000 GCF_003024605.1 Rhizobium sp. JAB6
GCGTAATACGAGCACCTCCGCCAGCTTCGGCTGTGACGAAGGCACTCTCTCGCTCAACAACACGCAGCCGCAGGAGGAAGATAGCAGGCTCGGTCGGCGGAAGGACAGGGGACGCCCTTTTTCGGATCTGGTCTCCAACCTGACGTTTTCTGATCGGCAAGCTGCTCCGGCCAGAGCCTCTAGCTGTCAATCCTTCCGCGTATCGCCGGTCTTGCCCTATCGCCAGCGCCATGGCGCGTCACTCTTCCACCAGGCAACGAAGATCAGCAGTGCCGTCGGGATACCGATCGCCGCTGCATAGGCGGTCGGATCGTCGTTCGCAAAGGGTGCGGCGACGGAAATGGCAGCAGCGAGCACGAGCGCGTAGATCGCAATCGCGACCCAACCCTGCCACCGGCACGGCAGACCCGCCCCGTAGCCATAGGTTTTTACGCGGAACCAGGGTACTTTCGTCCTCATTCGGCCGCATCCTTCATTCGATCTCTTGCCGATCGATCCTGTTTTCCTTTTCAGCATTGTCCGGCAGCTTTCGATCAGAGACAAGGTCACCGGCACGAAAACGAGCGTCAGCACCGTTGAGGACAGGAGACCGCCGCGATCACGCTTGCGCCATCGATGCGCGCTCCTCCGCCTTCCCCAAAGCCGAGCGCCAGCGGCATCAAGCCCATCATCATTGCCGGGTGGTCATGATGATCGGCCGAAGGCGGACAATGCCGGCCTCAATCGCGGCTTTGGCACATGTTGCACCGCCTCGCCGGCCGCTTGTTGGCTTGATGGACAGGCAGAATAACATTCTTGGTCACGAGGCCTATCAGCCTGATGAAGCCGATGACTGAGAAGATATTGATCGTCGACCCCTTCACAAGAAGACCGACCAGCACCCCACTGATCGACAGCGGCGGCTGGTAAAAACCATGCCGATCACGAGAACCCCGGCATTCACGAAAGCGATCAGCGCCGTGCACCCGACGCTGCGGGTAAGATCGTACATGATCCAGGGATAGAGGATGGCCGCAAAGGCATGGCTGAAATTCAGAGCGATATTGCTCAATTGAAGCCAGAAAGGCCATTGTGCGCTGCGTTGAAGTTGAAACACGGTTCTTTCCCGACGATCGTTTGCATCGTCAGGTTCGGCGCTCCGCCTTGCGGTAACATTACGGAAATAAAATTAATGCGGGTGGCGCGGGAGACTGCAATGGTCGCTCGCGCCACCCTCGGCGATCATGTCTCCAGGGTGTGAAGATCTATTCGCAGCGCCGCCCGGTGGCGCGATCGAAGAGATGCAGCGCGCCCGCGTCGAAGCCGAGCTTTAGGCTCTGCCCTTCCGCAATCGCTGTGCGCGGCGGCAGGCAGGCCATCAGCCGCTGAGAGCCCGCCTGGGCCGTGACGATCAGCTCGGGGCCTGTGAGTTCAGCGACTTCGCAGACGGCCTCGAGCTTGCCGTTTTCCTCGAGACGCAGGGTTTCCGGCCTTATGCCGATGACCAGCTCCTGATCCCGTTTGATCTCGGTTTTCGTCGCCGGCATCGGCAACGTAATCGAGGTGCCGTCTATACGAAGCAAATCCTGATCGGCGGTCGCATTCAGGAGGTTCATCGGCGGCGCACCGACGAAGGTCGCGACGTAAAGCGTTGCCGGATGATTGTAGATCTCGTCCGGCGTTCCGAGCTGCTCGATACGGCCGTCACGCATTACGGCAATGCGGGTCGCAAGCGTCATCGCCTCGATCTGGTCGTGCGTCACATAGACGACGGTGGTCTTCAGCATCTGGTGCAGGCGCTTCAGCTCGGTGCGCATTTCCATCCGCAGCTTGGCGTCGAGGTTGGAGAGCGGCTCGTCGAAGAGGAAGACTTCCGGCTTGCGCACCAGCGCCCGGCCGATAGCTACCCGCTGGCGCTGGCCGCCGGAAAGCTGGCTCGGCTTGCGCTCCAGCAGCGCCTCGATCTGCAAGAGCTTCGCCGCCTCGCGCACAGCCTTGTCGCGTTCCGCCGCAGGCACCTTGCGCATTTCCAGGCCGAAGCCGATGTTGCGGTGGACGGAGAGGTTCGGATAGAGCGCATAGGACTGGAACACCATGGCGATGTCGCGATCCTTCGGGTGCACGCCGAGCACCGAGCGATTGCCGATGCGGATATCGCCGCTGGTTGCCTCCGCAAGCCCGGCGATGATGTTCAAAAGCGTGGATTTGCCGCAGCCCGACGAACCGAGCAGCACCAGGAACTCGCCGCTTTCGAGCGAGATATCGATGCCCTTCAGCGTCTCCACTTCTCCATAGCTCTTGCGGATGTTCTGGATTTCGAGCGCGCTCATCTAGCGACCTCCTCGGATGCTTTGGCCGGGCCGTAGCTGCGCGGCAGAGTGGAAATGGCGCGCGAGGCGACCGCGATCCCCGCCGCAAGGCAGGCCGCCGGCGTCTCGCCGCTGGCAAGGGCGGCCAGGAAGCCGGCATTGAAGACATCGCCTGCGCCGATCGTATCGACCACTATAACTTTTGGCGCCGTAGCCGAAACGAACTTGCCGTCGGCATCGACGGCGATCGCACCATCCGGACCGCGCTTGACGACGAAGATGGCGCCTGCAGGCATCAGCGCACGAAGTGCGCGGGCGGCGTCAGCCGGATCGTTCATGCCGGCAAGCGTCGTGGTCTCGACCTCATTCATCAGCGCCACGCCGCAGCGGGAAAGCCAGCGACGCGTGGCGTCGCAATTCGTCTCCGTCCAGCCGTCGAGCGGCCAGCCTGTGTCGAGCGCGACGGTGATCCCGTGCTTGTCGGCCCAGTCGAACAGGGCGTCGTAGTCGCGGGCGAGGTCTTCCGTCAGAAAGGCGCCGCAGAGCAGCGCATAACCACCGGCAAGCTTCTCGCCATCGAGCACCGTCAGCACGTCGTCGAGATTGAAGCGGGGAAGGTGGCCGCGCGTGGTGAAGAAAGTCCGCTCGCCGTCGGGATGTGTGATGCCCACCGAGAGTGTCGTGCCCTCTGGACGTACCGGCCACTTGCTGCTGCGCTTACCGAACGCTTCGCTGAGCCAGCGTCCGAACTGGTCGCTGCCGACATTCGCCGCGATCTCGTAATCGACGCCGAGGCCCTCCCAGGCGAGCGCGCTATTGCCCGCCTGGCCGCCGACGCGCAGCTCGTCGTGATCGACGATGATCTCGGTGCCGGCTTTTGGCCACGGTGCTGCCGGCCCAAGGATCAGGTCGATATTGACATTGCCGATGACTGCAAGCGGCTTCATTCATTCGCTCCGGGTGATCTTCGTCGAGCGCACCGGCGTGCCGGCATTTTCCACCCGCTCGTCGGCAAAGGCGATCATCAGTGACTGAGCGACGGGCAGCATCTGGAAGATGGCGGCAAGTCCGCTTTCCGGCTTGAAGCGCAGCGTGACACAGCCGGGCACCGGCTCTTCCTCGGAGCCGTCGAAGACGATCACGGGCGCACCCGTTTCGGCGGCGGAAACGGCCATGGCCGTCACGAGGTTCGCCGTTGCATCATTGCCGCGGAAGAGGATGACGCCGATCGAGGGGCCGAGCATTTCCATCGGACCATGGCGCAGCTGCCCGCCTTCGAGCGAGAAGCAGGGACGACGGGAAAGTTCGGTGAGACCGAGCGCCAAAGCCTCGGCAACGCCCTGCAGACGCCGACCGGAGGTGACGATCGTCACGACATTGGCGAGAGCCGCAAGCGCCGGCTTGATGTCGAATGCTCCAGGCGCGCGAAGCACGGCAAGCGCAGGCGTCGGGTCCTGTCCAAGAGCGGCGAAAATCGCCAGATGCAATGCGAAGGTGACGGTAAGGCTGCGGGTTGCCGCAAAGGCGAGCTCGGTGCCGCCGGCGCCGACAAGTGAAGGCGCGGTTTTCGCAAGGAAAGAGCTGCCCTCCAGCGTCAGGCCGAAGGTCTCGGCAGTACCGCCCGTTTCCTTAAACCAGCGCACGACCTCGGCGCTTTCGCCGGATTGCGAGGTCATGAAGATCGTGCGGCCTTCCAGCGGCAGCGGCTGGCCGAGCTGTTCGGAGAGCGGCAAGGCGATCGCATCGATGCCGGCTGCGCGGTAGAGCGGTTCGACGGCGCGGTTGACGGCATGGGAGCCACCCATGCCGAGCAGCAAGAGCTTGCCGGTGCGCTTCAGCGAGGCCGCGGCCTTGGCGGCCATGTCGGCGGCAGCCTCGAAGGAGGCGAGTGCATCGGCATGCTGGCGGGCCATTTCGCGGTCGATGGCGGCAAGGCCTTCGGGGCGTGTTCTCTCTTTGGTCATGGTCATCCCTTGACGCCGCCATTGGTGAGGCCCGAGATCAGGGCACGTTGCATGACAAGGCCGATCAGCACCGGGGGCAAGGCGGCCAGCACGCCGGCAGTCGCGATCAGTCCGTAATCCGAGACACGGCCGCCCGCGAGATCCGCGATGGCGACGGTGAGGGTCTTGGCGCGCTGGTCGGAGGTAAAGAGCAGCGCATAGAAGAATTCATCCCAGGCAAGCAGGAAGGCGAAGAGCGCCGAGGTCGCCATGACCGGCATGGCAAGCGGCAGCGTGATGATCTTCAGCGTCTGGAACAGCCCGGCGCCGTCGATCATCGCCGCAGCCTCGATCTCCTTCGGGATGGAATCGAAGCCGGATTTCATCAGCCAGGTCGTGAATGGCGCGAGGATCGTCAGATAGACGAGCGCCAGGCCGAAGACGTTGTTTAGCATGCCGAGATGGGCGAGGCCCATATAGAGCGGCACGGCAAGAGCGACTGGCGGCAGCATATAGGTGGCAATGACCATGGAAAGCGACCACCCGACGGACGGCGTGCGCGACACGGCCCAGCCGGCGGGGATGGCGAGCGCGATTGCGGCAACGGTCGCCATGCCGGCCACTTCGACGCTGTTGCGCAGCGACGAGGTGAAGGCGGCACCCTCGCTGTTTTCCAACGTCGACAGCAGCAGCTTGTAGCGCGAGAAATCCGCCGTCTGCGGCCACCAGCGCAAAGGCTTGGCGGCAAGATCGGCGGCCGGCGAAATGCTCATGATGAAGAGCCAGGCGATCGGCGCCAGGATGATGACAGCGAGCAGGATGGCGCAGACATAGATGAAGCAGGTGAGGAGCGGGCTCTGGCGTTCCATTAGGCGGCACTCCCCGCTGTTTTGCGGACAAGGGCGGCATAGGCGGCGGCAAGCACCGTGACAAGGAGCGTGACGATGAGGGCGAGCGACGCACCCGATCCCGCCCGCTGAAAGGAAAAGGCTTCCTGATAGACGAGGATCGACAGCGTGCGCGTGCTGTTTGCCGGGCCGCCGCGCGTCATCACCCAGATGATGTCGAAAACCTTGAAGGCCTCGATGGTGCGCAGCACCAGCGCCACCATCAGCGGCCCCGCCAGATAGGGCAGGATGACGAAGCGGAAGCGCGTGAAAGGTCCGGCGCCGTCGACCAGCGATGCGGCGGTGATATCGCGCGGCACGGCCTGTAGGGCGGCGAGCGCAATCAGCGCCACCAGCGGGAAATTCTTCCAGCAATCGGCAACGATGAGCGCCGTCAACGCCGTGCCCGGCTCGCCGAGCCAGGAGCGATAGGCGTCAATTAGGCCGAGCTGGGTAAGGGCAGCGTTCAGCGCGCCATATTCGGGATTGTAGATCAGCCGCCAAAGCGTCGCGTTGACGACGGTCGGCAGTGCCCAGGGCAGGATCATCAGCGCGCGCAGCACGCCGCGCCCTTTGAAATTCTGGTTCAGCAGCAGGGCGGCCAGCACGCCGAGCACCATTTCGGCGGCGACGGAGACGATTGCGAACCAGGCTGTCGTGATCAGGGTGCGCTGGAAATTGGAATTTGCCAGCATCTTCGCGTAATTGTCGATGCCGACGAAATTGCCGCCGGTTCCCACAAGCTTCGCATCCGTGAAAGAGAGGCCGACCGTGTCGACGAGAGGCCAGCCGATGACGGCGATCATCACCGCAAGCAGCGGCAGCATCAAAGCCCAAGCGCGAGTTGTCATAGAGGTGCCGGACATGGCAGGCCCCTTCTTTCATTCTTCATGGAGGAGGTAAGAGGCGGGCGGCAACGAGTACCGCCCGGTAAGACTATCAGAGACCGCTATTGTCGGCAGCAGACTTCAGCGCGTCTTCCGGAGAAGACTGGCCGAGCAGCGATTCCTGGATCGCCTGCTGCAGTGCAGTCGACAGTTCCTGATATTTCGGCGTCGTCGGACGCGGATACATGGCGGCGAGGCTGACCTTTGCGGCTGCTATCAGCTCTTCCTGGCCTTTCGTCACGGCTGGATCGTCATAGGACGATGCCCAGATCGGCAGGCTGAGCTTGGCATACTGGTTCTGCGTTGCCTGAGAGGTCATGTAGCTGATGTACTTCCAGGCCTCGTCGGGATGCTTGCTGGCAGACGTGATGCCAAGACCCATCGAGCCGTTGACGGCCGAAGCCTCGCTCTTGCCGGCAACGCCCGGTGCCGGCACGACGCCGACCTTGCCCGCAACCTTGCTGTCCTTCGGGTCGTTGGCCATGTTGTACATGTAGGTCCAGTTCAGCGCGAAGGCGGCGTCACCGTTTTCGAAGACCTTGCGGACGTCCTCTTCGAGGAATTCCTTGGAGTTCGGATTGGTGAGGCCGGACTTGTAGCTGGTGACCATGTACTTCAGGGCATCAAGACCGCCGCCGGTCTGGAAGGCCGGCTTGCCGTCCTTGATGAAATCGCCCTTATAGGCGCTGACGAGTGTGGCGTAATCGCAGATCGCGGCCTCGGCCTGCGACCAGCTCCAGGCGATCGGCGTCGCCAGAAGGCCCTTGTCCTTGATGATCTTCGCCTGCTCGTTCAGTTCGTCCCAGGTCTTCGGCGGCGTCTTGATGCCGGCCTTTTCCAGGATTTCCTTGTTGTAGAACAGGTACTTGGTATCGAGGATCCAGGGCATGCCATAGTATTTGCCGTCATACTGGACCGTCGTCCACGCGCCCGGCAGCACGCTCTTCTTCGTGTCGTCCGAGATGCGCGAGGAAACGTCGACCAGAACCTTGTTGGTCGCGTATTCGGCCGGCCAGATCACATCGAAGAGCACGACGTCATAGCCGCCGCCGGACCCTTGAGCGAGCACGGTCTTGTCGTGCAGGCCTTCATAAGGAACGAATTCGAGATTGACCTTGATATCCGGATTGGCCTTGGAGAAGGCATCTGTCATGGCGCGAACATCGGCTTCGCTATAGGCGGCCTGCGCCATGAAGAGGGCATTGATCGTGGTTTCTGCAAAGGCGTGCGAGGCGAAGGATACGCCGATCAGCGCTGCGCCCAGCAATGTCTTGTTCAATGATTTCAACATTCCGTCCTCCAGTTTTTGACAGTCACGCGATTTTTCCAAAGGCGGCTAACGTCGCCAGCGGTTCTCTAGCAGGCAATTGGCCGGGCTGGCTGCCGAACATTGATCGGAGCGTCGCTCAAGTTCCCTGATGAAACTCTGTGGTTTCTTTTAAGTCAATTGTCTTGACTAATTTGTTCTTCAATATTCTATTGCTGTCAAGAGGCAAAAACAGATGAACGATATTCGCCCGATCAGGGCCACGAGCGGAACGAACCACGAGGGCACCAGCGCCCATAACCGGCGGGTGATCATCGACGCCCTCAGGCTGAACGGCGCGCTCTCCCGCGCCGATCTCGCGCGCGCCACCCGTCTGACGAAGCAGACGGTCTCCAACATCATGGAGGAGCTGGAGCACGACGGGCTGGTGACCTCAAGGGAAACGGTGCGCCGCGGCCGCGGCCAGCCCTCCACTCCCTATGGTCTCGTGCCGGAGGGCGCTTTCGCCATCGGCCTGCAGATCGACCGGCACATCACCCGCGCCATCGCCGTCGATCTCGTCGGCAACGTCCTCATCCGCAAGGAAGCGAACCTGCCGGCCGGTGGCCCGACGACGGGAACGCCCGTGGTCCTGCAGCTGATAGAAGATGTGCGTGCCGAGCTCAGCCAGCGTGTCGCGCAGGCGGAGAAGCGCCTCGTTGGCCTCGGTGCGGCCATGCCGGGTCCCTTCGGCATCGAGCAGGAGGATGCTGACAATCCGTGGATGATGGGCGCATGGCAGCGCTTTCCGCTGTTGGAGACGCTGTCGGCCGGCACGGGCCTCAATGTCACTCTGCAGAACGACGCGGCCGCCTGCGCGACCGCCGAGCGCATGGTTGGCGCGGCGCATGGGCTCGACCACGCCGTCTGCCTCTACGTCGGCTACGGTATCGGTGCGGGGCTTATCCTGGGCGGCGAACTTTATAGCGGGGCCTATGGCAATGCCGGCGAAATCGGCATGGCGCTGCTGACGGCGGGTGGGCGGCTGACCCAGCTCGAGCATCGCGCCTCGCTGGCTTCGCTTTACGATCACCTCGGCGTCGATCCGATGGCCCCTGATATTTATTCGCTGATAAACGACCGTGCCGCCGCCGATGACCCGGATATCCTCGCCTGGATCGAAAGGGCGGCGGTCGATCTGCGCTGGAGCGTACAGCTCATCGAAACTATCTTCGATCCGCAGACGGTAATTCTCTGCGGCGGTGCGCCCGTAGCGCTCGCAACGCGGCTGATCTCGGCGATGCAGCCGCTGCTGCCCTCCAATGCCGATCGCCCGGATCGATTATTGCCGCGCCTGCAGCTCGGCATGACCGACCCTTGGGCTGTGGCGCGCGGTGCGGCGGCGGAGCCGATCGGCCATGCCTTCGATCCGCGTTTTCAGGCAATCCTGAAATCCTAAACCGGAGGATGTCGCGGGCTGGCGCCGAGGCGCGCGAGCACCTTGTTCGGAATGCCATAGCGCTGGATGACGTCGCGGCCGTTGCGCAGGCCGCAGAGCTCGCGGTGGATGAACATGGCCCAGACGGCTTGCGCCGCGATATCCACCAGCCGCTCGTGCTCGATCCCCTCCTTGCCCTTGGCTTCGCCCTCCTGCAATGCGGCAAGCGCCGCTTCCACCTTCATACCGTGATGGCCGAGCGTGCTGGCCTGTTCCCATAGCATCTCATATTCGAGAATGCCGAGACCTGTCTCGTTCGTCTGCGAAGAATTGAAATTGCGCGGCGGGCGAACTGTCATGAAGGGCTCCGCATGCTGGATGATGTGGCTTTCCGCGATTCTACACAATTCCAGCCCATTTCCCAAGCGAGCGCATGGAGGCTGCGTCATCTCGCGGCTGAGCACAGGAATAGGAAATGCCGGGATTTTCCTGCTCGCCGTCCGTTTTCGGGTGGTTGGCGACCGTCATTTGAGGTCCAATAGGGACATAAGCGCTCCATCAGAGGCAATCTCGCCTGATGCCGCGAGCGCAATTCAAAGAAAGGATATCGGCATGACCAAAACTCCGAGAAATGCAGAAAAGCACTATGTCTATCGGACTATCGATTCGCCCGTCGGCGCATTGAAGCTCGTCGGCAGCGATGACGGCCTTGCTGCGATCCTCTGGGACAACGACCGGCCTGGCCGCGTGCCCCTGCTTATCGTAGCCGAAGACGACAGCCATCCCGTGCTGGTGGAAACCGAGCGGCAGCTCTGCGAATATTTCGCCGGCAAACGACACGTTTTCGATCTGCCCCTCGATTTTGCCGGAACGGAATTCCAGCAGAAGGTCTGGCAGGCCCTGCTCGCCATCCCCTTCGGCGAAACGCGCAGCTACCGCCAAATCGCAGCGGAGATCGGCGCGGCCAAGGCGATCCGAGCGGTCGGCGCCGCCAATGGCCGCAACCCGATCTCGATCATCGCACCCTGCCACCGCGTGGTGGGGTCGGCAGGCGATCTCCGCGGATTTGCCGGCGGTCTCGA
Organism: Rhizobium sp. JAB6; assembly: GCF_003024605.1. Taxonomy (GTDB): domain Bacteria; phylum Pseudomonadota; class Alphaproteobacteria; order Rhizobiales; family Rhizobiaceae; genus Rhizobium. The sequence continues at coordinate 9,772 of NZ_PYJQ01000001.1, forward strand.
GCGCAAGGCCTATCTGCTGCGCCTCGAAGGGGCTGATGCGAAGACATTCGATTTCGCCGGCTGATCACTGATAATCATGGACGGCGCGTATGCAAAAGGCCCATCCGGTTTCCGGATGGGCCTTTTGCGTCAATAACGCCTTTGAACGACAGGCCTATCTCAGCCCTCGAGCCACTTCACCTGTTCCGGCGTCAGCTTGATGTCGAGCGCCGAGAGGCTATCCTCCAGTTCGGCGACCGTGCGCGGGCCGATCAGCGGAATGACCGGGAACGGCTGGGCGACGACATAGGCAAGCGCGATGTGGATCGGGTTGCGGCCGAGCTTCTGCGCCAGTTCTATCGCCCTGTCGCGGCGGCCGAAATTGCGGTCGGAATACCAGACACGAACCAATTCCTCGTCGTCTCGCTTGTCGCGGCCGGCGCGGTCGGTAAAGAAGCCGCGGCCCTGGCTCGACCAGGCGAAGTTCGGGATCTGTTTGGCGTTGAGCCACGCCTTCCAGTCGTCGTCGGAAGCCGCAACGCAGCCGGCCCAGATCGGGTCGAGCATTTCCGCCAGCGAGAAGTTGTTGGAAAGGGCAGCCGGCGCCGTCTTGCCGTTCTTCTCGGCATAGGCGATCGCCTCGTCGAAGCGGGCGCGCGTCCAGTTCGAGCCGCCGAAGATGCCGCGAATGCGGCCGGCCTTCACCTCGGCATCCATCGCATCGACGAACTCGCCGACCGGAACGTCGGTATTGTCGCGGTGCATGAAGTAGATGTCGACATAGTCGGTCTTCAGGCGAATGAGGGATTGGTCGAGCTGCTTGGCGATCATGTCCGGGTAGCAAAGCGGCGAATGCGCGCCCTTGCCGATCAGCACGATCTCCTCGCGCGACACGTTGCGGCTGGTATGCCAGTCGCCGAAGATGCTCTCCGTCTTGCCGCCGCCATAGACATAGGCCGTGTCGAAGGTATTGCCGCCGGCTTCATAGAAGGCGTCGAGCGTCAGCGAGGCGGCTGCGAAATTCGGGAAGAACTCGAAGCCGAGCGTGACGAGCGATGCCGGCTTGGAAATGCCAGGAATGCTTCGCTTCGGGATGCTGTTGCCCTTGGTAACGGTCGCGGCGGCGATATTCTTCGTCCGCTTTGCCGCCTTTTCGACACCATATTCGAGGCCGATCGAAGCGCGCCATTGGTCGAGAACCCTGAGATTGCCGATCGAATCCGCCCAGCCGATGCCGGGATAGGCGAATTCCTTTTGTCCGGCGCGAATGGCGTCGCCAGCCGCATCGACCTCGAAGGAGTACAGCCAGCGCTCTTCCTTGACTTCGATCGTCTGGGTCTCTCCGCCCTTAATGACGTCGATCTTGCCGACGCCACCCTTATGCCCGGAGGCGAACCAGAAGTCCTTGACCTCGATGCGCCCGTCCGAGCCGATGATGCGTAGCGTGTTGTCCTGGTTCGCCATGATCGAGCAGGACACTTCGGCAATGACCTTATTCGGGAATTTCAGGACGGCGGAAGCCCATTCGTCGACTCCGGTCTGGCCAAGATGGCCGACACCGGAGACCTTGTCGGGATCGAGGAACGGCTTGCCATCGACCGCGCCGGCGATCAGGCGGGCCATGGAGACCGGATAGCCGCCGACATCGAGAATGCCGCCGCCCGCCATGTCATTGGCAAACAGCCGGTGTTCCGGATTGACCTTGCCCATGTTGAAGCCGAAGGAGGAGCGGATGATGCGCAGATCGCCGATTACGCCGCTCTTGACGAGCTCGATCAGCTTCGCCGTCTGCGGATGGACGCGATACATGAAGGCCTCGCCGGCAAAGACGCCCGCCTTCCTGGCTTCGTAGTAGATGGCTTCCGCATCGAAGGCGGAAAGCGCGATCGGCTTTTCGACGAGTACATGCTTACCGGCCCGGATCGCCTTGATCGCCCATTCGGCATGGCCGGTGTGGGGCGTGGCGATATAGACGGCGTCGATTTCCTTGTCCGCGAGCAGGGCTTCATAGCCATTGACGATGCGCGCGCCGGGGAAGCCGTCGCCGAGGCCCGGCTTGTCCGGGTTGCGGCTGGCGATGGCCACCAGTTTGCCGCTGCGGGAATGGGCGATACCTTCGGCAAAAGTCTGTGCGATCCTGCCGGGGCCGATGATGCCCCAGCGGATTGATGTCTCAGTGGTCATGGAACGATCCTTTCCTAAATCTGCATGCTGTCTTGGGAGAACGGGCGGCGCTATCGCAATCGGTTGCCGGCGCTGTCGAACAGGAATGTCTTGGCCGCCGATAGCGCCACGCTGAGCTTGTCGCGATTGCCCGTATTGCGGGACTCCTCGCGCTCGATGACGATCTGCTCGCCGCCTTCGATATTGGCGTAGATGTAGCTGGTGTTGCCGAGATGCTCGGCGACATCGACGTCGACGGTCATATCCACATCGCCGCGTCCGGCCTCGAGGAAATGTTCCGGCCGGACGCCGAGCGTCACCGGCTGGCCGGCCTCCACCTTGGCGGAAGTGAGTGGCAGGGTCAGACGGATATTGCGGCGGCCCTTGAGCACGACGGCGATGCGGCCCGGTTGGTTGTCCGTCACCTCGGCCTGCAGGAAATTCATTTTCGGGGAGCCGACGAACCCGGCTACAAACTGGTTGGCCGGATCGTCATAGAGGTCGAGCGGCGCTCCCACCTGTTCGATATTGCCGCCGCGCAGCACGACGATCTTGTCGGCGAGCGTCATGGCTTCCGTCTGGTCGTGGGTGACGTAGATCATCGTCGTGCCAAGCTTCTTGTGGAGGCGCGAGATTTCCACGCGCATCTGCACGCGCAGTTCGGCGTCGAGGTTGGAAAGCGGCTCGTCGAACAGGAAGATCTGCGGTTCGCGCACGATGGCGCGGCCGATGGCGACGCGCTGGCGCTGGCCACCGGAAAGCTGCTTCGGCCGGCGCTGCATCAATTCGGTAATCTGCAGGATCTCGGCCGCCTGCTTGACGCGGCGGTCGGTGTCGGCCTTCGGATTGCCGTTCATGCGCAGCCCGAAATTGAGGTTCTGCTCGACCGTCAGATGCGGATAGAGGGCATAGGACTGGAAGACCATCGCGATGCCGCGATCGGCCGGTTCCACGTCGTTGACGACCCGGCCGCCGATCCTGAGTTCGCCGCCGGAAATATCCTCCAGGCCGGCGATCATGCGCAGGAGCGTGGACTTGCCGCATCCTGACGGCCCGACGAAGACGACGAACTCGCCGTCCTTCACCTCGAGATTGGCGCCGTGGATGATTTCCAGCGAACCGTAGCGTTTAACGATATTGGTAAGAGACAGTTCAGCCATACGGATCTCCCGGAATTATTTGATTGCGCCGGCGGCGATACCGGCGATGAAGTGGCGTTGCAGGAGAACGAAGACGACGAGGATCGGCGCCGTCAGCATCACGGCGCCCGCCATGATGCCGCCCCAGGAGACCCTGGTGAGGCCGATCAGCGTTCCGAGCGCGACGGGCGCGGTCATCATTCCCGGCCGGGAATTGATGAGCAGCGGCCAGAGATAGTTGTTCCAGGAAGCCAGGAACAGGATGATGGCGAGCGCCGCCATGGTCGGCCTTGCCAGCGGCAGGGCGATGCGCAGGAAGATCTGCCATTCCTTGACCCCTTCGACACGGGCGGCGTCAAAGAGCTCGCCCGGCATCATCGAGAAGGCCTGACGCATGAAGAGCACGCCGAGCGAGTTGAAGAGCGGCGGAACGATCAGCGCAACCCAGGAGTTGGCCAGCCCGAAATCGCGCGCCACCATGATGAATTGCGGGATGACGACGACGGAGTAGGGCAGCGTGATCGTGCCGAGGATGATGCCGATGACGCCCGAACGCCCGGCGAACTGGTAGCGCGCGAGCGCCCATCCCGCCATCGAGGTCAGCAGCACCGACAGGAAGGTATAGGTGACGGCAACGACAATGGAGATCGTCATGGCGCCTATGAAGTTGGTGTCGGCCTGGAGGTTTCGGACGTTGTCCATGAAACCCGTCGACGGTGTCAGGATGATGCCGGGGCTGAAGATGCCGTAATCGGGCATGGTCGAGAAGACGAACATCATCCAGAGCGGAAACAGCCAGATGATGGCGAGCGGCGCCAGCAGGCCGTGCAAGACGATGGAGCGGATCAGAGTGGATTTGGACTTCGATTTCATTTCGGTTCGCGCCCCACCCAGAGATTGAGAAGAGAGATGGCTACCGCAAGCGCCGCCATCGTATAGGCGATCGCGGAGGCATAGCCGAAGTTGGTCGACTGGAAAGCCTGACGATAGAGCAGCAGGCCGAGCGTTTCCGTCCCGCCGCCGGGGCCTCCCCTATTGGTGATCAGATATGGTTCGGTGAAGAGCTGCATGGTGCCGATGACGGACAGAACCACGCAGAACAGAATGATCGGCTTCAGGAGCGGCAGGGTGATGTGGATGAACTGCTTGAAGCGGCTGACGCGGTCGAGGGTCGCCGCCTCATAAACATCCTCGGGAATCGATTGCAGCCCGGACAGGATGATGATGGCGTTATAACCCGCCCAGCGCCAGGTGACGGCAATGATGATGAGCACCATGGCAGCGTGCGCATCGGCGAACCACGACACCGGTGCGATGCCCACGCCGCCGAGCAGCTTGTTGACGATGCCGAAATCGACGTTGAACATCAGGCGGAAGACGGCGGCATAGGCCACCTCCCCGACAACGACGGGCGCAAAGAAAGCGAAGCGAAAAATGCCGCGTGCCTTCAGCAATGGTGAATTCAGCAGCACCGCCATGACCGTGGCGAGCGTGATCATGACGGGTACCTGGACGATCAGGATGATCAGCGTATTTTCAAGCGCGTTGTAGAAAGCCGGATCCCCGAACAGCCGCCCCCAATTGAGCGACAGATTGAAGGTCCACGGATTGACCCGGGTATTCTGGAACGAGATCAGAAACGAGTCGATGATCGGCCAGACCCAGAAAGCGGCGAATACCAGAAGATAGGGTGCAAGGAACGCATAGGCGCTCCGGTTTCGCAACCGCATGAAAGCCTTCTCCTTTATACGCAGGAAAATGATGCGTAACATCGCATCCCCGCCGCCCTAGAGCGTGACGCCGAAAAGCGCAGGCGGTTTTCGGACGGCGTCACGCTCTACTTCTTTGATTCCAGAGCGGATTCAGATTTCAGGCCGAACAGACCTAAAATCATCCCACTCCAGGGCGGCGGGGATGCCGGGCGCGGCTTGGGAGACACGCCCCGCGGTGTCACTCATTTCGCGATCGGCAGACCCGTCGCCGAGGCGATCTGCTGGGCTGCATCGTCGAGCGCAGCCTTGCCGTTTGGATAACCGCCGGCGAGATATTTCGTCTGGACAGCCTTTATGACCTCGTCGGCGTCGCTGAAATACTGGGTGCCTGGGCTCGGGCGGATCTTCGGCAGCGTGGCGAGGATATCGGCCCAGACCTTCTGCCCGCCCCAATAGGGCTGCGGCTGGTTGACGAAGGGATCCTGGACCGCCGTCAGCAGCGACGGTACGAGACCGAAGGATTTCAGCATGGTCACCTGACCCTCATTGGTGCCAAGCGTATATTCGAGGAATTTCCAGGCGGCTTCCTTGTGCTTGGAACCGCTGGCGATTGCGAGCGACGAGCCGCCGAGATTGGCCGCATGCGGGCCGTCGGCCGTCATGCTCGGCATCGGATAAACGCCCCATTTACCGGCGAGATCCGGCGAGGTGGAGCGGATGGTGCCTTCATACCAGCCGCCATAGAGCTGCGATGCCACCTTGCTCGCAGTGTTCGCCTGAATTTTCTCGTTCCAGTTCGCCGCGCTCATCAGGCCGGCGTCCTTGATCTCCTTCACCTTGTCCAGAGCCTTCACGCAGGCCGGTTGGTTGACGGTGATGCTCTGGCTGTCATACGAGAAATAGCCGCAGCCCTGTTCGTTGGCGAGCATGCGGAACCATTCGGTGTCGCCGTTAAGGTCGGCCTGCGTCATGACAACACCGGGATTGGCGGCGGAGATTTTCTTGCCGGCGGCGATGAAGTCGTCCCAGGTCTTGATCGTTGCCGGATCGACGCCTGCCTTTTCATACATGTCGCGGCGATAGAACATGGTGACCGGACCGGAATCCCACGGCATTGCGTAGGCGGCATCGCCGACCTCAAGCTCGGCGCGTTTGAAATCCGGGAACTGCTTCTTCAGTTGGTCGTTGTAGCCGAGCTTCGTCAGGTCGGTCAGGCAGTCCGGAAAGCGGTTCCAGAAGATCGAAGCCTTGTGGTTCTCGATCGACATGACGTCAGGCAGGCCATCGCCGCCGGCAGCGCAAGCAGCCAGCATCTTGTCGAAGACCTGCGGGTTGCCGATGTCCTGAACCTCGACCTTGATGTCGGGGTATTTCTTGTTGAATCCCTCGACCGTGGACTTCAGCGCCGACGCAGCGATGTTCCAGCTCCAGACAGTGATGGTGGTCTGTTCCGCAAAGGCGGAACCGGAGGCGAGTAGAGCCGCAAGGGCCGTCGCTCCAGCAAGTTTTAAACGCATTGAAAATCCTCCCTTTTCAATTGCCGTCCTCAATAGAACACGCTTAAACTAGCTGCCGGTACGCTTCTGTCTCCTAAAAAAGGAACATCGACTTGGCGAAAAGTAAGGTGGGTCAACGGGCGGTTTATCAACCAGGCGCCAGCAGCGTCGAAGGGCTCCCGAATGTCCTGCAGATGTTTCATAACCACCCGTTGCCGATGGCAAAGCCGCATTGGCACGCACAGGTGGAAGTCAATTACATCGTCCGCGGGACCGTGCACTACCGCATAGGCGATCACGAGCTTACTTTGCGAGCCGGTGAGATCTGTCTCTTCTGGGGCGGCCAGCCGCATCAGCTGGACGAGCTGTCCGACGACTCGATCTATGCAGGCGCGCATCTGCCGCTCGTGCATTTTTTCCGCCTGCGGCTGCCGCTCGATATTTCCGGCCGCCTCATTCGCGGGCAGACCCTGATAAGCTCGGCGACCGATGCCGCCGACGACGAGAACTTCGCGCGATGGCACCGCTATGTCATGTCCGGCGATGGCGCCAAGGCGGAACATGCCGTCGCGGAACTCCTCCTGCGTCTGGAGCGCATCGCTTTCGAGCCCTATCGTATGGTTCCGGAAAAGGCGGGAAATCCGGCAAATGGCAAGGCTCATCCGCAATCTTCGCGCAGCCTGGCGCGCATGTGCGATTTCATCGCCGATAATTTTCTGCATGACATCGATACGGTCGATATTGCCAAGGCAGCGAACCTCCATCCGAAATACGCCATGAACCTCTTCAAGAAATCGACAGGCATGACGTTGGCGAAATATGTGAGCCTGCTGCGCCTTTCGCGGGCCCAGGCGATGCTGATGCGCGACGGCGCCAACGTTCTGCAGGTCGCCATGGACAGCGGCTTCGGCTCGATCAGCGCTTTCAACAAATCTTTCCGCCATATTGCCGGAATGACGCCCTCCGATTTCCGGCGCGACATGCGCGTACTCTCTGCGGTGAAAGTAGAGGCGATCAAACCCTCGATGCCGCGGCTGCCGCAGCAATATCATCGCTAGAGAGGCTTGCGGTTGCGCATGATCTCGCGCATTGCTCCTGACCAATCGAGGGAGGATCTGATGCGGCAGTTTTCGGCTTGTATCGAGTGGTTGTTTGCGCGCGATGGCGATGTCTTTGCCGATCGTATCGGGCGGGCGCATGCGGCGGGGCTCGATGCTGTCGAGTTCTGGCACTGGACGAACAAGGATCTGAACGCAATTGCAGCTGCCGTCGCCGAGACCGGCATTGCCGTGTCCGGAATGGTGGCAGAGCCGATGATCGCGCTGACGAATCTGGCAAATAAAGAGGCGTGGCTCAAAGGGTTGCGGGAGTCCGTGGCGGTCGCCCAGCGTCTCGGCGCGCCGGTTCTGATTGCACAGGCCGGCGATGATCTGCCGGAGTTTTCCCGTGCCGAGCAGCGCGCGGCCATCGTCGCCGCCTTGAGCGCCGGTGCCGATATTCTCGAAGGGTCCGGCGTCCGGCTCGGCCTCGAGCCGTTGAATACGAGGATCGATCACGTCGGCTACTATCTTTCCTCGACCGCGGAAGGCCTTGATATCGTCGATGAGGTCGGCCGTCCGGAAGTGGGCATCGTCTACGATCTCTATCATTCGGCTGTCATGGGCGAGAACACGCAGCAGGTGATCGGCGATCGTATCGATCGGATCGTGCATCTTCATGTCGCCGACCATCCCGGCCGCAACGATCCCGGCACCGGCCATATCGATCTGGCGGAGCGGCTTGATTGGCTTTTTGCCGGGGGTTATCGCGGCAGGATCGGTTTGGAATACAAACCGGCGGCAAGCGACGCGGCAGCCGTTCGTGCGGTCATAACATCGCTCGGCGCTAGGGGTTAGCGCAGGCATCTACACCGGCTCCAGCATGCCGAAGACGGCGACCAGCGCGATGACGACAATGGCGATGACGATCTCTGCAACGCTTCCAAGCCGAAGGGCCAGCAGCGCGCGGTCATGATTGCGGCCGATCCAGGGAACGAAGACGTAGCGATTGATGATTGCCAGCACCGCCATGACGGCAACCAGCGCGATCTTGACGGCAAGCAGCATCTGATAGGGAGAAGACCAGTCCGTCGGCAGACGTTTCAGGATCAGCAGCGTATTGACGATGCCGGAGACGATGACGAGCGCGACAGCAACGTGCCCGGCATTGGAGAAGCGGCGCAGCGCCAGTTGCGCTTCCGCCCTGCATTCCGGGCGGCCGAGAAGCCTGAGGGTGGAGAGCAGCGGCACCAGCGCGCCCAGCCAGCCCCCGCCGGCAAGCACGTGCAGGATATCGTTGGCGCGATGCACCTGCTTGAGCCAGCCTTCCAGCATCGAGGCGTGCCCGGTCAATGAAAGCGAGGCGAGCCCGAGGCCTGCGCCCAGGGTCAGTCCGTAGCGACACCGTTTCTCCGGAAGCAACAAGGCGCCAGCCATCACGATGGCTGCCAGCGCCTGCGCCTGCCAGGCGGCTCCGACCGTGGTTTTGAAAATTACGTCGTGGATCATGCCGGCATCGAGCGCATCGCTCCAGCCGTTGCCGATATTCGCTGTCGTCACCGGCAGCACGGCCAACACCGTTAAAACGGCAATCGCAGCAATCAGCAGAAACGGTTTCGCCACCATGCGCCAGACGGTGTCGGCAAGTGCTCTCGGGACAAGGAGCGAGAGATAGGCGCAGGCGCCCCATAGAAGCATCAGAGATGCGTCATGCAGGAAGCGGCAGAGCTGGAGCGCCGTCGTCGTATCCATCAGGGCTTCACGATAAGTTTACAGTCGCTGTGAATGGGACGCTCCAGTGTGAGGCGCTGTCGTTTGCGCCGGCAATCCGGCAACTACCGTGCCGAAGCTGACAGATGCGGCATTTTTCCAGTTGTATGGCGGGCAGTTCTCGCGCCGACGCGATGAGCGCGATAGGATTGCGGATACGCACTGTCAACTTTCTCCATGCATAAAGGCGCGGTTCGGGACGCTTTGCCGCAAGGCGGGCTGGTGCCGTAGGCTGGGGCCTGCCGTCGGAACCATCATCAGCGATGATTTCTGTCTTTCTGGCAAAGAATCGTCGTTTTTGAGTCCTTTTTGCAGACACAGTTAAGGCGTTCCGGGGTGTGCGTTCGAAAGGCAGTTTCATGGCGGCGTCCAGGATACGCGAAAAAATGGCCAATGGCTTCGGCCATCCTCGGCGTCGAGAGTGGCTCGAACATCTCGACGTGCCCACCTACGTCATCGGCGATGTTCACGGCCGTTACGATCTGCTCAGTGCGTTGGAGCGCAAGATCTTTGCCGACGCGGCGGGGCTTCCCGGCCGAAAGCTCATCATCATGCTGGGAGATTTCATCGATCGCGGCCCGGCCTCGGCACAGGTCGTCAGCCGCTTGATGGCGGCGCCGCCGAACGGTTTCGACCGCATCTGCCTCACCGGCAATCACGAGATGGCAATGCTGTCCTATCTCGATGGCGAGATATCGCTGGAGGATTGGGTGGCGCTCGGCGGCGATGCGACGCTCGCCTCCTATGGCGTGGATATCCCTCGCCTTCAGCAATTATATCCCAAGCAGAAGAAGCTCGATACGTTCATCCGAACCTGGCTGCCCGACGATCACGTCAATTTCCTGCGCGGCCTGCCGATCATGCTGGATACGCCGAAGGCGCTCTTCGTCCATGCCGGCATCGATCCGGATCGGCCCATTTCGGAGCAGCAGGACGATGATCTCGTCTTCATCCGCTCGCGCTTCTACGACAGCGCGCAGCCGCTGCCGAAGCTGATCGTACATGGCCATACACCAATCCAGCAGGCGGAAGTCAACGGTCTCCGGCTCAATCTCGATACGGGCGCTTTCTACACCGGCCGATTGAGCGCGGCCCGGCTGTGGCAGGGCCGCATTCATATCACCTCGACTTGATAGCCAGCTATAGATTGCCGATGCAGAGATATTTCATTTCCAGATAGTCGTCGGCGCCATGGCGCGAGCCTTCCCGCCCGAGGCCGGATTGCTTGATGCCGCCAAAGGGTGCGGTTTCCGACGACATCAGGCCGGTATTGATGCCGACCATGCCATATTCCAGAGCTTCCGCCACGCGCCAGACCTTCTTCAGGTCGCCGGCGAAGAAATAGGCGGCAAGGCCGAATTCGGTATCGTTTGCCTGGGTGATGACATCCTCGACGGTGTCGAAGCGGAAGAGCGGCGCCACCGGGCCGAAGGTTTCCTCGCGGGCAACCTTCATGCTCCGGTCGACGCCCGTCAGGATCGTCGGCGCGAAGAACGTGCCGCCACCCTCGATGCGCCGGCCGCCCGTCACGATGCGGGCTCCCTTTGAAACGGCATCGCGAACATGGTCTTCTGCCTTGGCGACACCCTGTTCGTCGATCAGCGGTCCAACGGTCACGCCTGGCTTGAAGCCGTCGCCAACGGAGAGTTCGCCGACTTTGACGGCAAGCTTGGCGGCAAAGGCGTCATAGACGTTGGATTGTACGTAGATGCGGTTGGCGCAGACGCAGGTCTGGCCGGCATTGCGGTATTTCGACGCCATCGCTCCTTCGACGGCGGCGTCGAGATCGGCATCGTCGAAAACGATGAAGGGCGCATTGCCGCCGAGCTCAAGGCTGACCTTCTTGATCTGGTCGGCGCACTGCCGCATCAGGATGCGGCCGACTTCGGTCGAGCCGGTGAAGCTGATCTTGCGCACCTTCGGATTGCCGCAAAGCTCGCGGCCGATGGCTGGGCCGTCGACGCCGACAATGATGTTGAGCACGCCGGCCGGAACGCCCGCCTCTTCGGCAAGCACGGCAAGCGCGATCGCCGTCAGCGGCGTCTGCTCGGCGGGCTTCGAGACCACGGTGCAGCCGACGGCAAGCGCCGGTGCGATCTTGCGGGCGATCATGGCAGCCGGGAAGTTCCAGGGCGTGATCGTGCCGACGACGCCGACCGGCTGCTTGATGACGACCATGCGCTTGTCGTTGGAGGGCGCGGGGATGGTTTCGCCGTAGATGCGTTTGGCCTCTTCCGCATACCATTCGACATAGGAGGCGGCGTAGAGGATCTCGCCTCTGGCTTCCGGCAGCGGCTTGCCCATCTCGGCAGTCAGTATCGCCGCTAGCTCGTCGGCATTGGCGATCATGAGATCGAACCATTTGCGCAGGATCGCTGCCCGTTCCTTGGCCGGGCGGGCGGCCCAGGCGACCTGAGCGATGTAGGCGGCATCGATGGCCGCCGTCGTCTCGGCGGCGCCCATGTCCGGCAGCGAAGCCAGCACTTCGCCGGTGGCGGGGTTGATGACATCGAATGTTTTAATCGCCCCGCCGCCCGTCCAGGCGCCGTTGATGTAGCCGGCGGCGCGCAGGAGGCGTGAAGAGACGGGAACATGCTTGGTCATTGCCGTTGTAAAGGACATGGTCTGAACTCCGATATTGGTTTGCCCGACAAGGCCGTGCGCAGATAGCTAGGCATCAGGATATGGCGTCAGCGCAGAAGGTTGGATGTGAAGCTCGTTGGTGCCGAGAGTTCCTTCTCCCGGAGGGGAAAAGGGGACGCGGCAGCGACCTCATTTCATATGCGATCGCCCTTGCTGTTAACGGGAGGCGCTTGCCTCGATCAGCGATGCCTCGAGAATGTCGAGGGCCTCGCTGAACACGCCGTCCTGAATGGTGAGCGGTGATAGGAAGCGGATGACATTGCCGTAGACACCGCAGGTGAGCAGGATCAGGCCCTTGTCAAGCGCGATCAGCCGCACCTTGTTGGCGAAATCCGCGCTCGGCAGCTTCGTCGTCGCGTCGTTGAATTCGACCGCATTCATGAAGCCTGGGCCGCGGATATCGGCGATTTCAGGCACCTTGTCACGCAGCGATTCCAGCCGCTGCTTCAGACGGGAACCAAGCTGGTTCGCGCGGTCGCAAAGGCCCTCGTCGGCGATGACGTCGAGTACGGCATGGGCTGCGGCGATGCCGAGCGGATTGCCGCCATAGGTGCCGCCGAGGCCGCCTGGAGCGGGTGCATCCATGATCTCGGCGCGGCCAGTAACGGCGGCAAGCGGAAAGCCGCCCGCAAGGCTCTTCGCCATGGTGACGAGATCGGCCGCCACTTCATGGTGATCCATCGCGAACATCTTGCCGGTGCGCGCAAAGCCGGTCTGCACCTCGTCGGCGATCAGAAGAATGCCCTGCTGGTCGCAGATCTCGCGCAGCGCCTTCATGAAGGCGGCAGGCGCGGGATAGAAGCCGCCTTCGCCCTGGACAGGCTCGAGAATGATCGCAGCCACACGCTGCGGATCGACATCGGCGGCAAAGAGCTTCTTCAGCGTCGCCAGCGACTGCTCGACGCTGATGCCGTGCAGCGGCACGGGGAAGGGCGCATGGAAGACGTCGCCCGGCATCGGGCCGAAGCCGATCTTGTAGGGCGCGACCTTGCCGGTCAGCGCCATGCCCATGAAGGTACGGCCATGGAAGCCGCCGCCGAAGGCGATGATGGCGGAGCGGCCGGTGGCGGCGCGGGCGATCTTGACGGCGTTTTCGACCGCTTCGGCACCGGTGGTCACGAAGATGGTCTTCTTGGCAAAGTTGCCGGGGAGGAGCGCATTCAGCCGCTCGGCGAGGCGTACATAGCTCTCGTAGGGCACGACCTGATGGCAGGTATGCGTGAAGCGGTCGAGCTGTTCCTTGACGGCGGCGATGACGCGGGGATGGCGATGGCCAGTGTTCACTACGGCGATGCCGGAGGCGAAATCGATGTAGCGATGCCCTTCCTTGTCCCAGATCTCGGCGTTTTCGGCGCGATCGGCATAGATCTGCGTCGTCACGCCGAGGCCGCGGGAAATGGCGGCGTTCTTCCGCTCGGTCAAAGTCATTGCAGTGCTCCCACAAAGTGTTTTCGAATTATCTTGCAGAAGTTCTGCAAGTTATTTATAAAACTCCTACATTTTTCCTGTAGGATTTCAAGCGGGATTTTGCGCGGGGGACAAGAATGCGCCGAAGGCCGGCAGGAGGTTGCCGCTTTCCTTTAAGACGCGCTAAGTCGCTTCATCCGTGCTAAACGGATCGAAAGACAAAAATCAGGGATATTGGCGAATGAGCAGCATCGAGCCCGAGCGCTATCCGGTGCGCTACAAGGTGGCAGAGGCGGCGCGTCTTGCCGGCGTATCGGCCTCCACGTTGCGCTTATGGGAAAGCCAGGGGCTTGTCGTCCCCTCCCGCTCCGAGACCGGGCACCGTCAGTACAGCGCCGAGGATGTGGCGCGATTGAAGCGCATCGCATGGTTTCGGGCGGAGCGCGGTCTCAATCCGGCGGCGATTCGCGAAGCACTGGAAACGGAAGAGGGTGGCGCAGCCAATCTGGAGAATGGCGAGCAACCGGCCTCCTCGGATATTGGTCGCAGGCTCCGGTCGCTGCGCCATGCGGCCGCCAAGACGCTGGAGCAGGTCGCCGCCGACATGGGAATGACCTCCTCAACGCTGTCGACCCTGGAGCGCACCTCGCAAGGCGTCAGCTTCAAGACCCTGCATGACCTGGCGGATTATTACGGCACGACGGTATCGCGCCTGTCCGGCGAGGAGCGCGAGGATGTTTCCGTGCTCGTCCGATCCGGCGAATGGCGTGCCTGGCCGGCAACGACACCGGGCGTCACCGTCCAGCTGCTCGCCGAGGGCAGGACGATGATGGATTGCCATCGCTTCGTGCTCGCGCCGGGTGCGACAAGCGAGGGCGCATATCGCCACGAAGGCGAGGAGTTCATCCATGTCCTTGCCGGGCGGCTGGAGCTGGTCCTCGACAGCGATCAGTTCTTCGATCTCCTGCCCGGGGATTCACTTTATTTCGAAAGCCGCCGCTACCATTCCTGGCGCAACCGGCATGATGGTGAGACCATATTGCTCTGGATCAACACGCCGCCGACGTTTTGAACGGCGCCGGTATGGTTCTCATCCTCTCCGTTCTATAGAACGGACGAAACGCGAATTCAGAACGACAGAGCCGGGAGAATCTCATGGCTGCCACCATCCGTTATCACGAAGGCGATATTTCCGCCGCAGATGCCGCACGCTACACCGGCGCCATTGCCATCGATACCGAGACCCTCGGCCTCGTTCCACACCGCGACCGGCTTTGCCTCGTGCAGCTGTCGCCGGGTGACGGCACGGCCGATATCATTCGCATCGCCGCCGGCCAGAAGCAGGCGCCCAATCTCGTCACCATGCTCGCCGACCCGGCGCGGCAGAAGATCTTTCATTACGGCCGCTTCGATATCGCCGTCCTGTTCCATACCTTCGGCGTCACCACCACGCCGGTCTTTTGCACGAAGATCGCCTCGCGCCTCTGCCGCACCTATACCGACCGTCACGGCCTGAAGGACAATCTCAAGGAGATGCTCGACGTCGATATTTCAAAGGCACAGCAATCGTCGGACTGGGCCGCGGAGACGCTGTCCCCGGCGCAGCTCGAATATGCCGCCTCCGACGTGCTCTATCTCCACGCGCTTCGCGAGAAGCTGACCCAACGCCTGCTGCGCGATGGCCGCATGGACTATGCGGATGATTGCTTTGCCTTCCTGCCGACGCGCGCCAAGCTCGACCTTCTCGGCTGGGAAGAGGCGGATATCTTTGCGCATAGCTGATTGCTTCGCTAAGAGCGCGAAACCCAGGAGCCGGTGCCGCAAAAGCGGCACCGGCTCCTTTGTTTAGGAATCTATTAAGGACTAAACTGCTATTTTGCGGATGATTTCCAATTCTGCGCCTTCGCGCCTCGTCAGTTCGCTCATGTGGCGATAGGAAATGTACCGGCCGCATGAGCGGACCTGGATTGAACCTGCCCCCTCCCGCTTCCATCGTCGCCTTGCCAGACAAAGGAGCATGTCATGTTGCTTCCCGTTGGTGCCGTGTCCGCTGTGGGTGTGTCCATTGAGAAGCCGATTGCCGCAACGGCTGAAACCTCCGGGCTTCAGACCGCAGCGACACCGCTTGCCGTTCTGTCAAGTGCCGTCAATGCCAGCGTCGAGGGCAAGCTGAACATGCTGCTGGTCGCCGCTCGCGAACGTATGCTCGACAGCCTGCTCTCTGCAATCGATGTCGCCAGCAAGGTCGTGAATGTTCCCCGAGAGCCGGGAGAGAGCAATACCGCCTATGCGCAACGCGTTGCCGCCGCAATCCGCGGCCTGCCGCCGCAACAGCTCGCCGCCGCGCAGCAGCACATCGACGCGCAGATGAGGACGCCGGTATCCTTGCCGCTTCTGGCAGCGGCATTGGAGGATCCGGAAAGCCCGCAGACGGTGCAGCTGGCTCTCAGCCTTGAACAGGCATCGGCGGCCGAGCCGGACGCCGTGCTCAAGGCGGTCGTCAACTCCTATGGACAGAATGCCGGCGAAGTGGAAAGACCGGTGGCGCAGGCACTCGTATCCGCTCCGCTGCAAAAGGTGGCTGACCTGACCGCCCTGGCAACGGGGCTTGCCGCTGCTGCGGAAGAACCGGCTTCCGCCATGCCGACACCTGCGCCTGCGACGACCGCACCAGCGACGGCTCAGCCTGCTGCACAGCCGGCACCTGCGGCGCAGCCAACGCCGCAATCGGGCATTCCCGTTCAATCCCAATCCGCGCCGGCTGCTGCCCAAGCGATCCAAGCCTCGCCGGCTCAAGCGCAGACGGTTGCGCAAAACGGTACCGTCGCCCCCCAAGCCGCGCCTGCCGGCAACGGTGCCGCTGGCACTGCGGCCGCCACTGTCCAGTCTTCCACGCTTGCTTCTCTTGTCGATGATCTGACCGCGAGCGTGCTGCTGACGGCGATTGCTGCCGAGGCGGAACTCCCGACCGAAGTCGCATTGATCCGGTCGCCGCGGACGCCGCCTCCCATGCCGCGCGATATCCAGCAGATAGAGGCCGATATCAAACAGGGCCTGCAGGTCGTCATTGGCGCGCCTGCGATGGCGACCGATCCCGACCTCCTGCAGATCATCAACAATCCCTCTTCTTCCGCTGAGAAGATCATCGCCCAGGCGCTGACCGTCAATGCTGCCGCGCAAGCCGCATCCGGGCAGCCGGCCGTCGATGAACACACCCGAAGCCCAGCTTCCGTAGCGGCCGCGCCGGTGTCATTGACGGAACAGCCTGAAGCGCCTGCTGCCGTACTCTCTTCCGGCAAACCATCACTGCAGGCGCCGCCCGCAACCGCGGCGGCGGTGTATGAGGCCACGGAGCAGACAGCAATGCCGGCGCCCCAGCCGTTGGGTGTTCCCTTCGTCGTGGCGAATTATTTGCCCGTTGATGCGCCCGGTAGGAGCAGCGAGATGATGAAATTGTCCAACCGAGTCGATCCCGTCGGCGATGAGGAGGGTAGGCAAGCTCAGGACGAAGAGACCGCCTCGGATCAGGATGAAAACGAAGCTCATCCGGAGGAACCGTCGGCACGGGCGGCAGAGGAGACATCCGACGAGGCGGAGGCGGGATCGGCTCCGGAGCAGGGCGCTGCCATCGCGCCGGAGCACGTTGCCCTGCCGCAGCCCCTGCGTGACCCTCTGCAAGACCACGCCTTCGATTTCTATCGTCGCATGGTCGCCTGGGAATAGGCCGCCTCGCAACGGACAGGTGGCACAGGCACTTACATAGTGGGCATAAGAAAAACCCGCCGGATCGCTCCGGCGGGTCTTTTGTTCCAGGCTTCTACCGAAGATTATTCGGCGTTGCGGTTCTTCAAAGCCGCACCCAGGATGTCGCCGAGCGAAGCGCCCGAGTCGGACGAACCGAACTGAGCAACGGCTTCCTTCTCTTCTGCGATTTCCAGAGCCTTGATGGACAGCATGATCTTGCGGTCCTTCTTGGAGAAGTTGGTGACGCGGGCGTCAACAACCTGACCGACCGAGAAACGCTCAGGGCGCTGCTCGTCACGGTCACGCGACAGATCGGCGCGGCGGATGAACGAGGTGATGTCTTCGTGGTTGACGAGCTTCACTTCGATGCCGCCATCGTTGACTGCGATGACTTCGCAGGAAACGACTGCATTCTTGCGCAGGTCGCCGGAAGCGGCTGCTTCGCCGACTGCGTCCTTGCCGAGCTGCTTGATGCCGAGCGAGATGCGTTCCTTCTCGACGTCGACGTCGAGAACGACGGCCTTGACGACGTCACCCTTGTTGTACTCTTCGATGACCTGCTCGCCCGGACGGTTCCAGTCGAGGTCGGAGAGGTGAACCATGCCGTCCACATCGCCGTCGAGGCCGATGAACAGGCCGAATTCGGTCTTGTTCTTGACTTCGCCTTCGACTTCGGTGCCAGCCGGATGGTTGCGAGCGAATGCTGCCCACGGATTTTCCAGCGTCTGCTTCAGGCCGAGCGAGATACGACGCTTGGTCGGATCGACTTCGAGAACGACGACTTCGACTTCCTGGCTCGTGGACAGGATCTTGCCGGGGTGAACGTTCTTCTTGGTCCAGGACATTTCCGAGATATGGATCAGGCCTTCGATGCCCGGCTCCAGCTCGACGAACGCACCGTAGTCGGTGATGTTCGTGACGGTACCGGAAATCTTCTTGCCTTCCGGATACTTGGCCTGGATGCCATCCCACGGATCGCTCTCGAGCTGCTTCATGCCGAGCGAGATACGGTGGGTTTCCTGGTTGATGCGGATGATCTGTACCTTGACCTGCTGGCCGATGGACAGGATTTCCGACGGATGGTTCACACGGCGCCATGCCATGTCGGTGACGTGCAGCAGGCCGTCGATGCCGCCGAGGTCGACGAACGCACCGTAATCGGTGATGTTCTTGACGACGCCGTCAACAACCTGGCCTTCTTCGAGGTTCTGAACGATTTCAGAACGCTGCTCGGCACGAGACTCTTCCAGAACCGTACGACGCGAAACGACGATGTTGCCGCGGCGCTTGTCCATCTTGAGGATTTCGAAGGGCTGCGGGTTGTGCATCAGCGGGGTAACGTCGCGGATCGGACGGATGTCGACCTGCGAACGCGGCAGGAAGGCGATAGCGCCGTCGAGATCGACGGTGAAGCCGCCCTTGACCTGGTTGAAGATGACGCCTTCGACGCGCTCGCCAGCTTCGAACTTGGCTTCGAGCTTGATCCAGCTTTCTTCGCGGCGAGCCTTTTCGCGCGACAGGACAGCTTCGCCAAGCGCGTTTTCGATACGCTCGACATAGACTTCGACTTCATCGCCAACCTTGAGCGTGCCGTCCTTGGCGCGTGCACCGAATTCCTTCAGCGCGATGCGGCCTTCGACCTTGAGGCCGACGTCCACAACGGCGACATCCTTTTCGATGGCGGTGATGATGCCCTTGGTAACATAGCCTTCAGCCAGATCGTTCTTGGCAAAGGATTCTTCGAGAAGGGCCGCGAAATCTTCGCGAGAGGGGGAAGTTACAGACATAAAATCTCCTGGCGTGTCCCGATCATGCGATCTGAACACTGATGCGCCGGTGGTTTGCGTTGAACAGGCCTGACCCCAGTCCGCCTCCTTTCGGGAAGCTATCCGGCGCTTGGACGGAATGTCAGGCTATCTTGAAATCGGCGGTTTCCGGCGCGAGGCGCGCGAAGGCCGCTCAAATTTTCAGGCATTTCGGCTCAGAGCGGCGTCGATGATCGATTTTGCCGTCTGAAACGCCGCTTCTATACTCATTTCTGAGGTATCTAGCAAGTACGCGTCTTCAGCTGGTTTCAAAGGGCTGTCGGTGCGGCCCATGTCGCGCTCGTCGCGTCGTTTCACATCCTCGAAGATCGCGCCGTAATCGGCTCTGCCGCCGGCTTCCACGATTTCTTCATAGCGCCGCTTCGCCCGCACTTCGGCCGAAGCCGTCACATAGAGTTTCACCGGCGCATCGGGGCAGACCACGGTGCCGATATCGCGGCCGTCGAGCACGGCGCCTGGCTTCTTTTGCGCAAAACGACGCTGCGCATCGACCAGAGCCCGGCGCACGGCCGGCATGACGGCGATCTTCGAGGCGGCCTCGCCGATCTCGTGGAGGGACAGAACGGTCCGGTCGAGCCCGGCGAGATCGACCTTGCGTGCCATTCCTCCGGCAATCGTTTCGTCGTCGAGCGGCAGTCCGGCATCGAGCAGGGCCTTGGCGGTGGCGCGGTAGGTGAGGCCGGTATCGAGATGATGATAGCCATAGGCCTCGGCGATCCGGCGTGCCAGAGTTCCCTTGCCGGCGGCCGCTGGTCCATCGATGGCGATGATCATGTCTTCTTCCGTCCTAATCGGTCTCTCGTTATTTGCTGCAGCGGCGCACCAGATCGGGCATCTCCACCGCCCACGTGCGATCGATTGCCGAAAGGCCTTAAGCGACGCCCTGTCGGTCAGCCAACGGCCGGTTCTGGCTCACCTTCCACTTGCCGTCAATCGTCTCGATGGCGATTTCGATGCGGACGATGCCCCTCTTCTGCGCTGCGACGATTCCCGGTAGTGCATCCTCCACGGCCCAGAGCTCAGCGCGGCTGCTCCCGTTCTTGCCGGTCATCGCTCCGATCTGCCTGAGCAGCCAGGCGGGCTCCTCGATGGTCCGCGCGGCTCCGCTCCACCTGCACGATTCCATAGTTCTATCTAGGCACCATCTCGCCGGTCTGCCGCTTCGCAAGGCTCTTTGGCAAAGACCTGCCGTCTACTATACTAAACCCCATGCAAAGCCGCATGAACTTTAGCTTTGACAGAAACGGCGGCAACGATTAAGGGGACCGGCTGATATTTCCCTTAAAACGCCGGCTTCCCCGGCATTGCCGAATTTTCATTCGGCCATTCATGAGGCTTTGACAGTGGCGAAAGCGGAACTTGGAACAAAACGTACCGACCCCGATACCGGCAAGAAGTTCTATGACCTGAACCGGGATCCGGTGGTCTCGCCCTATACCGGCAAGTCCTGGCCCTTGTCCTTCTTCGAAGAGACCTCCGCTTCCAAGGAAGTTCCGGAAGAGGACGAAGTGGCGGAAGTCGATACCGAAAACACGGAAGTCGAACTGGTCTCGCTCGAGGATGCCGACGATGCAGCAAGCGGCGACGACATTCCGGATATCGGCGATGACGATGTCGAAATCGGTGACGATGACGACGATACCTTCCTCGAAGCCGACGAAGATGAAGATGACGACGACATGAGCGACATCATCGGCGTCACGGGCGACGAAGACGACGTCTGATCCAAAGACAATCGGCCCGGCGAAAGAAAAAATTTCCCGGGCCGAATTTTTCGGCTTGCTATCTGTGAAAACCACAAGTAAGAAGCCGCCACCCCGACGGGCGAAGCGCTCGGAAGGGACCCAGGGCCGGTCAAACGGCACCATCTTGATGGGGCTATAGCTCAGCTGGGAGAGCGCTTGCATGGCATGCAAGAGGTCAGCGGTTCGATCCCGCTTAGCTCCACCACGCTTCGCCCTTACGGGCTTCGCGTGGCGCAGCCGCGGGAAACCGTTAGGCCGAAGCAGTGCCCGGCAAAGCTCGCAGGGCGACGACGGGCTGAAGTCTCCAAAAAATATTTCCAGATACAAAAAGAAGCTCGGTTGCATATAGATTTGTGTTCGAATCACCGAACGCCAATCGATCGAGATGCGGATGTGGTACGTTTACATCCTCCAAAGCGCGGATTTTCCTGACCAGCAATATACCGGATCGACCTCGGACCTTAAGCGGCGGCTTGCCGATCACGATGCCGGTAAGTCGACCCACACCGCAAAATTTACGCCGTGGGTTCTCCTCTGGTATTCTGCCTTTCCTGACAAATACCGTGCTCTCGAATTTGAGACCTATCTGAAGTCTCATTCCGGCAGAGCATTTGCAAAGAAAAGGCTCCTCTGAAAAGTAGGCATGCTGACGGCTTATCGATATTTGCTGACACTCCCTATCCCCTCAACTCCATGCTACCCTCCAATCCTCCGCAACCTACCCCGAATCGGCCACGACAGGACAGTGCCGCCGTTGTCTCATGAAGATCCGCCGTACGGGACCGGGCTCGTGGCCTCGATTGCTCTTCTCGCCGGCATCACCGATGCCGCCGGCCCAATGCTCACCGGCAATTCGTATCCTTCATGACCGGGAACGCGACGCGGGCGGCGCGGCGGGCGAAATAGCCACATTGCGGTGCACAAAAATCTGCTAGGGACTGAAGCGAATCGTTTTGCCGACAAGCGTAAGGATATGCCGTGTTCGTTTTTTCGAAACTTGTCTGGATCTTCGGTCAGCCGCTGTCGCTGGCCTTTCTGTTCGTCCTGCTGGCTTTCATCGCCGCTCTGCTGCGCTGGCGCGCTACCGTCACCACCTCGACGTTCTTGTCGGCGCTGATCCTGTTCGTGTCGCTTTATACGACGGTCGGCGCCTATGTCGTTCAAACGCTCGAAGAGCGCTTTCCGCATCCCGCTGCCGATCCGGCCGATCTCAAATGCATGATCGTTCTCGGCGGCGCGACGCAGAACGAGGTGACGACGGCGCGGGGCGGCTACGAACTCGATTCGGCCGGGGATCGCCTGATCGAAGCGCTGCGTCTCGCGCAGAAATATCCTGAGGCACGCATCGTGATCTCCGGCGGGGATGGTTCGATCGGCGGCACCTATGAGGGCGATGCGGTCATTTCCGAGCGCTTCTTCACGGCACTCGGCATTCCGACAAGCCGCCTGGTCGAGGACAGGACTTCGCGCACGACCTTCGAAAATGCCGTCAACACGAAGGAACTGCTGGCGCAGAACGGTCTTTCGGATTGCCTGCTTATCACGTCGGGCTTCCATATGCCGCGCTCGATAGGCATTTTCCGCAAGCAGGGCATCGATGTCGTGCCCTGGCCCGTCGATTATCGCAGTACCGGCAAGGAAACGCTCGGCTTCGATTTCACCCAGCCCTCGCGCAACGCGCAGCTGCTGGCAACCGGCCTGCGCGAATGGGTCGGTCTTGTGGGCTACTACGCCGTCGGCCGCACCTCGGCACTGTATCCAGGACCGTGACCACGTGTCCGGTCCGGAATGACGCGACTGTGCTGTAAAACTATTTCTGGGATATGGTGACGAATTTGACGCCGCGCACCCTTACGGTAATCTCGCAGACGGCTTCGCCGTCCTTGCGGTCGCAGAAGCGCGGATGCATCTTCATGACGAGCACCATGTTGCCGAAGCGCTGGATGAAATCGTAGCCGTAGATCTTCGCCGTGGCGATCATCAGGTAGCCGCCTTCGGCCACCTGGACATAGAAGTTGTAGGGGCAGCCTTCGTCCGTGCAGTAGGGGCCTTTTTCGCCCTTGCAGGTGATCTCGCCTTCATTGATGACGATATCCATCAGCTTGTCGTTGTTGATATCCTGCTGGGTGGCGAATTTGTCGCCGAAGCTTACCTGGCCGTCGCAGCTCTTGGTGAAATGATCCTTCTCGAAGGCCACTGGGTCCTGCAGGATCGATTGCTGTGCCTCGGCCATGGCGGGTATGGTCACGAGAGCGAAGAGGTTCAGGATTACGATCAGCAGGGATTTCACGGGGGTTTCCTTTTCGAAGCGCCGTTACGGCCACGATATCAGCCGCAGCCGCTGCGACATCTTTACATGCGCCTGCTTGCGCGGCCCTTGCCGTCGTGATTCATTTCGGAAAATCGCGGGCGTTCCGCCGGAGTTTCCGATGTCGCTTCTCTCATTTCTTGATTATGCCGGCGTCGCCCTTTTTGCCGCAACCGGCGCGCTCGCGGCCTCGCGCAAGCAGCTCGATCTGATCGGCTTCCTGTTTCTGGCGGCCGTCACCGGCATCGGCGGCGGCACGCTGCGCGATATCGTCCTCGGCCGCGTGCCGGTCTTCTGGGTGCAGAATCCAACCTATATCATCATCTGCGCCTTGGCCGGCGTCCTGGTCTTCTTCACCGCGCATCTTTTCGAATCGCGTTATCGGCTGCTCATCTGGCTCGATGCGGTGGGGCTGTCGGCCTATTGCGTGATGGGGGCGGCCAAGGGAATGGCGGCGACGGGCTCGCCCACCGTCGCCATCGTCACTGGCGCTCTGACTGCGACCTTCGGCGGCATCCTGCGCGATCTCCTGGCAAACGAGCCTTCGGTGCTGCTGCGGCCGGAGATCTATGTGACCGCTTCGCTCGTCGGCGCAGGCGTCTTCACCGCCGCTAACGCGACGATGCTGCCGCTTTATGCTTCTGCGGGATTGGGCGTAATCGCCGCCTTTGCGGTGCGAGGCGGCGCGCTCTGGTTCGGCTGGACCTTCCCGACCTATCACCATAAGCCAGGCCGGCATCCGGACGACGTGATGTAATCTGGAGGCAATAGGCAATAGCGGATGGCTGGAGGACAATTCTATTGCCTATTGCCTATTGCCTCTGCTTGCGGCGCAGGCGGATCACCACGTCGACATGAGCGATTTCCATGCCCTTCGGCGGCTCGGGCAGATTGTCGATCGTGAGATTGCTGATCGGGATATCCAGCACCTCGTTGTGGCCTTCCACGAAAAAGTGATGGTGATCGGAGACGTTGGTGTCGAAATAGGTCTTGGTGCTTTCGACGGCGAGCACGCGGATCAGACCGGCTTCGGTGAATTGATGCAGCGTATTGTAGACGGTGGCGAGCGAAACCGGAACGCCGGCGGCAACGGCTTCCTCGTGAAGCTCTTCCACCGTCAGATGGCGGTCGCCCTTGGCAAAAAGGAGATCTCCCAGTGCGATCCGTTGCCTGGTCGGCCTCAGGCCCACATTGCGCAGCCTGGTTTCGATCGCGATTTCGGCATGTTCTGCCATTCAGGGACTCCGGATTCCTGATCTCTATAATTCTTTACTAAGCCATATAACTTTTGCCTTGATTGCTTTCAATAGTTTCAATGAGGTGGGAAGGTGCTCAAAAGCCGCAAAAAACGGGCTTTTGCCGCATTTGGCTCTGGTAGCGGCTCTGGCGTTCCTGTATGCGACCACCACATAATGGCTAGTGCCGTCGATCGAATAGATGAATGAGAGTCCAATGCTTGTGCTTCATTTTCTGTCCATCTTGCACTAAAGCTTCACATCCATCGGCATTCATGCGGGGGAAACGGAATTTTTATGACGACGAGACAATCCAGCTTCAATTACGAGGAAATCCTGGCCTGCGGCCGCGGCGAGCTGTTCGGCCCGGGCAATGCACAGCTTCCCTTGCCGCCGATGCTGATGGTCCATCGCATTACAGATATTTCCGAAACGGGCGGAGCCTTCGACAAGGGCTATATTCGCGCCGAATACGACGTGCGCCCCGATGATTGGTACTTCCCTTGCCATTTTGCCGGTAACCCGATCATGCCGGGCTGCCTCGGCCTCGACGGCATGTGGCAGCTGACCGGCTTCTTCCTCGGCTGGCTTGGCGAGCCCGGCCGCGGCATGGCGCTTTCCACGGGCGAAGTGAAGTTCAAGGGCATGGTCCGCCCGGACACGAAGCTTCTCGAATACGGTATCGACTTCAAGCGCGTCATGCGCGGCCGTCTCGTCCTCGGCACGGCCGACGGCTGGCTGAAGGCCGATGGCGAGACCATATATCAGGCGACGGACCTGCGCGTGGGCCTTTCCAAGGACAAGGTCGCCTGAACTGCGGCACCGCCGCCTCCACAAAGACAGATGTTTTAGAAAAGGTCATCGACATGAGACGGGTAGTTGTTACGGGTCTGGGTATTGTCTCTTCGATTGGAAACAATGCTCAAGAAGTGACCGCCTCGCTGCGCGACGCCAAATCCGGCATTTCCTTCTCTCCCGATTTTGCCGAGCATGGCTTTAAGTGCCAGGTCTGGGGCGCGCCGAAGATCGATACGACAGACCTGGTTGACCGCCGCGCCATGCGCTTCCTGTCGCAGGGCGGTGCCTGGAACCACGTGGCCATGAAGCAGGCGATCGCCGACAGCGGCCTTGAGGAAAGCGATATCACCAACGAGCGCACCGGCATCATAATGGGCTCCGGCGGCCCGTCGACCCGCACGCTGATCGAGGCGGCCGACATTACCCGCAAGAACAACAGCCCGAAGCGTATCGGCCCCTTCGCGGTGCCGAAGTCGATGTCGTCGACGGCCTCGGCCACGCTTGCCACCTGGTTCAAGATCCATGGCGTCAACTACTCCATCTCGTCGGCCTGCTCGACCTCGGCGCACTGCATCGGCAATGCCGCTGAAATGATCCAGTGGGGCAAGCAGGACGTCATGTTCGCCGGCGGCCACGAAGATCTCGACTGGACCATGTCGAACCTCTTCGATGCCATGGGCGCCATGTCCTCCGATTTCAACGAAAATCACCCGGAAACCGCCTCGCGCGCCTATGACGCCAAACGTGACGGTTTCGTCATCGCCGGCGGCGCCGGCGTGCTGGTCTTGGAAGAACTTGAGCATGCCAAGGCTCGCGGCGCCAAGATCTATGCCGAAATCATCGGCTACGGCGCTACCTCGGACGGCTACGACATGGTCGCGCCCTCGGGCGAGGGGGCCGTGCGCTGCATGCGCCAGGCGCTCGCCACCGTGACGGGCGATATCGATTACATCAACACCCACGGCACCTCGACGCCGGTGGGCGACAGCAAGGAAATCGGCGCGATCCGCGAAGTCTTCGGCGACAAGATCCCGCCGATCCAGTCGACCAAGTCGCTGACGGGCCATTCGCTCGGCGCAGCAGGCGTTCAGGAATCGATCTACTCGATCCTGATGATGCAGGAGCGCTTCATCGGGGAAAGCGCTCATATTACTGAACTCGATCCGGAATTCGAAGGCGTGCCGATCGTGCGCAAGCGTATCGACAATGCAAAATTCGATATCGCTCTTTCGAACTCCTTCGGTTTCGGCGGCACCAACGCCACGCTCGTATTCCAGCGCTACAACGGATAAGGCAATGACGGGAATTATGCAGGGTAAGCGCGGCCTCATCATGGGCGTCGCAAACAACCATTCGATTGCCTGGGGTATTTCAAAGGCGTTGGCAGCCGAAGGCGCGGAACTGGCTTTCACCTTTCAGGGGGAGGCGCTTGGCAAGCGGGTGAAGCCGCTGGCAGCCGAAGTCGGCTCGGATTTCCTGCTGCCTTGCGATGTCGAGGATCTCGCTTCGGTCGATGCCGTCTTCGACGCGATCAAGGAGCGCTGGGGCAAGCTGGACTTCGTCGTCCACGCCATCGGCTTTTCCGACAAGAACGAGCTGAAGGGGCTCTATGCCAACACCACGCGGGAGAATTTCACCCGCACCATGGTGATTTCCTGCTTCTCCTTCACAGAAGTCGCCAAGCGGGCCGCCGAGCTGATGACGGAAGGCGGCAGCATGCTGACGCTGACCTATAACGGTTCGACGCGCGTGATCCCGAACTACAACGTCATGGGCGTCGCCAAGGCAGCCCTCGAGGCATCCGTCCGCTACCTCGCGGCGGATTACGGCCCACGCGGCATTCGCGTCAACGCCGTCTCCGCCGGTCCGATCCGGACGCTCGCCGGTGCCGGCATTTCCGATGCCCGCGCCATCCTGTCGTGGAACCAGCGCAACGCGCCGTTGCGCAAGTCCGTCACGATCGATCAGGTTGGCTCGTCGTCGCTCTATCTCCTGTCGGATTTGGCAGCAGGTGTCACCGGCGAAATCCACTTCGTCGATGCCGGCTACAACATCACGTCGATGCCGACGCTGGAAACGCTGTCGAGCGCAGACGCGGAGTAAGCTTCCCATCTCAGCCGTCCTCCCGGCCAAAACCGGGAGGATCGAATTTCCGGATATCCTTCCAGAGGATTCCCGATGACGTCGAACGACGCAGAACCTTTGGCATTGACCGGCCGTCTTATCCTTCGCCGCTTTGTGCCGGAGGATTTTGCCGCCTATAGCGCCTATCGCTCCCTGCCGGAGATCTATCGTTTCCTTTACCGCGATCCTCTCTCGTCCGAAGCGATGAGGGAGCGTTTCGATATCAGCCTGAATTCCCCTTTCTCCGAAGATGGAGATACGCTGCTATGTGCCATCATTCGGCGCGAGGATGGCGCTTTGGTGGGTGATGTCGGCCTGACATTCGCAAACAAGGCCGCACTTCAAGCCGAGCTCGGCTATACCTGCAACCCAGCCTATGCCAGGAAGGGATATGTTACCGAGGCGGCGCGAGCCATGATTACCCTGGGCTTCGAAAAATTTGGTTTTCACCGGATCTTTGCGCGGCTGGATGCAAAAAATGCCGGCTCAATCGGCGTCGTCGAACGGCTTGGCCTGCGTCGCGAGGCGCTTCTGATCGAAAACGACCGCTTCAACGGCAAATGGGGCGACGAATGCGTCTACGCCGTGTTGAGCCGGGAATGGGCGGCAAGCGCGTCGGAACGAAGCTCGTGAGCCCCGCAAAAAATGGCGGCCATCCGACCGCCATCATTGATTACTTCTTTGCCCAGAGCACCTTGTAGCGAGCGTTGCGGCAAGTCTCGCCGAACTCCTTGAAATTCTCCCCTAGCACGGGTTCGTAGGGCAGGCCGCGATTGGCAACCAGCATCAGCCGTCCGCCGCCGCGCAGTGCCGAAGAGGCCGTCTTGATCATCGCCTGGCCGAGCGATGGCTCGGCGGCGTGGCCCTCATGGAAGGGCGGATTCATGATGATCAGGTCATACTTGTCCTTGACCGGCTCGCTTGCCAGATCGTGCCAGAAGAAGCGCTGGGCGACCTTCGGGCAATGCGACAGCAGATTGGCGCGTGCGGCCTCCAGAGAGCCGTAGTGGGCTTCGTAGAGGTCGATGCGCTCGATCCTTGGCGATTTCATTGCCAGCTCGACGGAGAGATAGCCCCAGCCGGCGCCGAAATCGGCGGCATCGCCGGCAAAGTCGGTCGGCAGGCGCGAGGCGAGAAGTTCGGAGCCGGCATCGATACGGTCATGGGAGAACATGCCGGGCGCCGTGGTGAAACTGTCGTCGACGCGCGTTGCCGGCTTTGCGAGCTGCGCCGTCAAAAGCTTGATATCGGCGGGACGCGCGAACCAGAAGGCGACGCCGTGATATTTAGGCATATGCTCGATTGCAAGGCCGAAGGCCTCGATGCGCTTGCGCAGCGGCTGGATGCCGTCTTCCTTGCCGCCGGCAACGAGGATGAGGCCGCCTTCCTTTACACGCGACAGCGCTTCGGCGATGCGATCTTCATTCTCGCCCTTGTGCTTGCCGCAGAGCACCAGCGCGCCGTCATAGCCTTCGCCTTCGATTTCCGGCGTCACAACAATGCGCTGCGCCTGTAGCTGCCGATAGAAGGGGCGGAAACCCTGGACGGCCGAAAGCTCGGCGGCAAAGCCCTCCGGCAGCGCAAAGCCCGCTTCGGCGCCGAGAAACAGGATGCGCTGACCCTCGCCGGGCGCGTCGATGGTGCCGGAGGCAAAGGGATGGAACAGGGTCTTCAGGGCATCGCGGCTCATGGGCGTGATCTCGTTATTGTTTCATCGATTGGGCCTGCGGGCAGGTGTCTGTCCTAGTGCTTGCCCCTCACCCTAGCCCTCTCCCCGCAATGCGGGGAGAGGGCTAGGGTGAGGGGCTGGGCACAGAATTTCGGAAAGCCGAAATCGCCAGCCTCTTCAATATAAAAAGGGCGCGGAAAAGATCCCGCGCCCCGGAACTTGGATGAAGGCGCAGCTTATTCGGCCGCGTCGTCCTTCTTCTTTTCGGTAGCGATTTCCTGGCCGGTGGCTTGGTCGACGACCTTCATGGAAAGGCGAACCTTGCCGCGCTCGTCGAAGCCGAGCAGCTTGACCCAGACCTTGTCGCCTTCCTTGACGACGTCCTGCGTCTTGGCAACGCGCTCGGAAGCGAGCTGCGAGATGTGGACGAGGCCGTCACGGGCGCCGAAGAAGTTGACGAAAGCGCCGAAATCGGCGGTCTTGACAACGGTGCCTTCGTAGATCTGGCCGACTTCCGGCTCGGCGACAATCGAGTGGATCCACTTGCGGGCCGCTTCGATTTCCTTGCCGGAGGAGGAGGCGATCTTGACGGTGCCGTCGTCCTCGATGTTGATCTTGGCGCCGGTCTTCTCGACGATTTCGCGGATGATCTTGCCGCCGGAGCCGATGACTTCGCGGATCTTGTCGACCGGAATGTTCATGACTTCGATGCGCGGGGCGAATTCGCCGAGCTGGCCGCGGCTTTCGGAGATGGCCTTGGCCATTTCGCCGAGGATATGCAGGCGGCCACCCTTTGCCTGGTTCAGAGCGACTTTCATGATCTCTTCGGTGATGCCGTCGATCTTGATGTCCATCTGCAGCGAGGTGATGCCTGCTTCCGTGCCGGCAACCTTGAAGTCCATGTCGCCGAGGTGGTCTTCGTCACCCAGGATGTCGGAGAGAACGGCGAAACGCTCTTCTTCCTTGATCAGGCCCATGGCGATACCGGCAACCGGCTTTGCCAGCGGCACGCCGGCATCCATCAGCGCCAGCGAGGTGCCGCAGACGGTCGCCATCGAGGAAGAGCCGTTGGACTCGGTGATCTCAGAGACGACGCGCAGCGTGTAGGGGAACTGTTCAGCCGACGGCAGCATCGGGTGGATGGCGCGCCATGCGAGCTTGCCATGCCCGATTTCGCGGCGGCCCGGGGAGCCCATGCGGCCAGTTTCGCCGACCGAGTAGGGCGGGAAGTTGTAGTGCAGCATGAAGTTTTCTTTGTACATGCCGGTCAGGCTGTCGACATACTGCTCGTCTTCGCCGGTGCCGAGCGTGGCAACGACGATTGCCTGCGTCTCACCGCGGGTGAAGAGCGCGGAACCGTGCGTGCGCGGCAGCAGGCCGACTTCGGCAACGATCGGGCGAACCGTCTGCAGGTCGCGGCCGTCGATGCGGCTGGACGTGTCGAGAATGTTCCACCGAACGATCTTCGCCTGCAGGTGCTTGAAGATGGCGCCGACTTCTTCGGCCGTGTACTTGGCTTCGCCTTCCTCCGGCAGGAAGTGCGCCTTCACCTTGGCCTTGACGGCGTCGACGGCGGCATAGCGATCGGCCTTCTGGGTGATCTTGTAGGCGTCGCGCAGTTCTGCTTCGGCGAGGCCGAGCATTTCCTTCTCGAGCTCGGAATAGTCTTCCGGCTGGAAGTCGCGGGGCTCCTTGGCAGCCACTTCGGCGAGCTTGATGATCGCGTCGATGACGGGCTGGAAGCCGCGGTGACCGAACATGACGGCGCCGAGCATGATGTCCTCAGGCAGTTCCTTGGCTTCGGATTCGACCATCAGAACGGCTTCCTGCGTGCCGGCGACGACGAGGTCGAGGCTCGATTCGTCCATCTCGTCGAGATGTGGGTTCAGCACGTATTCGCCGTTGATGTAGCCGACGCGGGCACCGCCGATCGGGCCCATGAAGGGAATGCCGGAAAGCGTCAGAGCTGCCGAGGTCGCGACCATGGCCAGGATGTCCGGATCGTTTTCGAGGTCATGCTGGATGACCGTGACGACGACCTGCGTGTCGTTCTTGTAGCCTTCCGGGAAGAGCGGGCGGATCGGGCGGTCGATCAGGCGGGAAACGAGCGTTTCGTTTTCGCTCGGGCGTCCTTCGCGCTTGAAGTAGCCGCCAGGGATCTTGCCGGCTGCGTAGGTCTTTTCCTGGTAGTTGACGGTGAGCGGGAAGAAGTCCTGGCCCGGCTTCGGCGCCTTGGCGGAAACCACGGTCGCAAGCACCACGGTCTCGCCATAGGTGGCAACGACGGCGCCATCGGCTTGGCGGGCGATCTTGCCGGTTTCGAGCTTCAGCGGGCGGCCTGCCCACTCGATTTCGACGGTATGGATATCGAACATATCTTGTCCTTGCATGATGCGGGAAAAGGCGCCGTCGCCGACGAATTCGGCAGGGCACATCTTCGACCGCACGAAATGTGACGCATCACGGGCAAGACAACGAGAGGCTTTCGAAGATCGGCCGAAGCATGAAGCTTCGGCTGAAAGCATCCGGCAATCCTGCCCCATGACAGGTCAACGGTTGTTGTTGGCAGCACCGGCCCATCCGGCCTGCCGTCGGTCTCGCATCGCACCGGCATAAGGCGCGAGGGAAACTGGTCTCAAGGGTTCATACCCTTCATAAGCATCCGGCGGGCGTTCAGGTGAACGCCCGCCGGAAATTCCGTTAGCGGCGGATACCGAGGCTGGTGATCAGCTTGGTATAACGGCCTTCGTCTTTGTTCTTGAGGTAGTCAAGAAGCGAGCGCCGGCTGGAAACCATCGTCAGGAGGCCACGACGGGAGTGGTTGTCCTTCTTGTGGTCCTTGAAGTGTTCCGTGAGGTTGTTGATGCGCTCGGTCAGGATCGCAACCTGGACTTCCGGAGAACCGGTGTCGCCTTCGGCGGTAGCGTATTCCTTGATCAGCGCAGCCTTGCGCTCAGCAGTGATCGACATCGGATGGTCCTTTCTATGAGAGGAGATTGAAGTCGCCAAACGCCGGGATGTCGTCCAGCATTGGCCGCGAATGCAATCAGGCATGCCCGATGCTGGCGCTGCCTATAGACCATTTGGAGCGCAAAGGGAAGAGCATCGTGTCTTTGCCTCCTCTCCGTCGGAGAGAAGGCCTTTTTAGGTAAACACCCGCTTCGGACGAAATTCGCCCTGGCCGATCTCGCCGATGGCGATCAGCTTGCCGCGTGCCGTGGCATAGGCCTCGGTCTCGGCAACCGGCGCATCCCGGCCACGCACCAGGATCGGGTTGCCCATCTTCAGGCGATGCGCCTGGTCGTCGTTGATGACGAGATGCGGCAGCGAAGAAAGAGCTTCCGCCGTATCGATCAGGAGCGCATCGAGCGCTGCGAGCCGTTCGTCCGCATCCTCGATCTCTTCCAGAGCCACGAGGTCGGCAAGCGGCACCATCGTCTCCTCGGCAAAGGGCGCGACGAAGCTGCGGCGCAGGCCGGAAATATGGCCGTAGCAGCCAAGATCGCGGCCGAAATCGCGGGCGAGCGCGCGGACATAGGTGCCCTTGCCGCATTCCACTTCGAAATGCGCCGTATTGGCGTCCGGGCAGGCAAGCAGCGTCAGGCGGAAAATCTCGACTTCGCGCGAAGGGATCTCGACCGTTTCGCCTTCGCGGGCCAGGTCATAGGCTCGTTCGCCCGATATCTTGATGGCGGAGAACTGCGGCGGGATCTGGTTGATGACACCCGTATAATTCGGCAGCAACGCGCGGATAGCCTCTTCGCTCGGACGTTTGTCGGAGGTGGCGGTCACGGCGCCTTCGAGGTCGTCGGAGGCGCGTTCCTCGCCCCAAGTCACGGTGAATTCATAGATCTTGCGGCCATCCATGACATAGGGGACCGTCTTGGTGGCGTCGCCGAGCGCGATCGGCAGCATGCCGGAGGCGAGCGGATCGAGCGTACCGGCATGGCCGGCCTTCTGGGCCTTGAACAGCCATTTGATTTTGGAAACGGCTTCGGTCGAGCCGAAATCCACCGGCTTGTCGAGGATGAGCCAGCCCGAAATCGGACGGCCCTTGGACTTGCGTGGCTTGGACATTCTCTGTCTCTGTTATTGATCTTGGTCGTTGTCGTCGTCGAGATCGCGGCTGACCTCGGGCGAGCGCAGAAGCGCGTCGATCTTCTTGTAATTGTCGAAGCTCGTATCGTCGCGGAAGCGGACTTCCGGCATATACTTCATCTGGCGAAGCTGCGGACCGAGGCGGCCGCGGATATATTTCGCATGGCGGTTCAGCGCCTCGATGACGGCGCCGTGGTCGGCGACGCCAAGCGGGGTTACGAAGGCGGTCGCGATCTTCAGATCGGGCGACATGCGCACTTCGGAAATGGAGATTACGGTGCGCTCGATCAGCTCGTCGCGCACTTCGCCGCGCTGCAGAACCTGCGTAATCGCTGAGCGCACCTGCTCGCCGACGCGAAGCATGCGCTGCGAAGGCGCGGAAGAAGTTGGTCTGGTCATGGTTGTTCCGTTAGCAGCGTCCTTTGGACGCGATAAAGCGGGTCAAATGACTCCATCCGGGGCAAAGGTCAAGGCTGGACAGGTTTTGCTGCCCGCCAGAAGCCGCGAATCCTTGTGAAAGCGGCATCTTGAGCGCCCCGAAGGCTTCGAACCGGCTCTCCTTGCGCGTGACGCGTAAGAAAAAACCGCCGGTTTCGGCCGGCGGTTTTGATATCTAGCAAATCGAAAAGTTGCTTAGAGCGTGCGGGTGATATGCTCAACGCGGAAGCATTCGATCGTATCGCCGACGCGGATGTCTTCGTAGTTCTCGAAGGCCATGCCGCATTCCTGGCCCATATTGACCTCGGAGACTTCGTCCTTGAAGCGCTTGAGCGTCTTGAGCTTGCCTTCGTGGATGACGACGTTGTCGCGAACGAGGCGGACGCCGACCCCACGCTCCACCTTGCCTTCGGTAACGCGGCAACCCGCGACCTTGCCGACCTTCGTGATGTTGAACACCTCGAGGATTTCGGCATTGCCGAGGAAGGTTTCGCGGCGCTCCGGAGAGAGCAGGCCCGACATCGCCGCCTTCACGTCATCCACCAGGTCGTAGATGATGTTGTAGTAGCGGATCTCGATGCCTTCGCGCTCCGCCAGCGTGCGGGCCTGGGCATTCGCACGGACGTTGAAGCCGATGATCGCCGCGTCGGATGCGCCGGCGAGCGAGATATCGGATTCGGTTACGCCGCCGACGCCCGAATGGACGATGCGGGCGCGCACTTCGTCGGTGCCGAGCTTTTCCAGCGCGCCGGCAATGGCTTCGATCGAGCCCTGCACGTCGCCCTTGATGACCAGCGGGAATTCCTTGATGCCCGAAGTCTGCAGCTGCGACATCATCTGCTCCAGCGAGCCGCGCTGGCCGGACTGGCGAGCAGCTGCCTTGTCGCGGGTGAGGCGCTGACGGTATTCCGAGATTTCGCGGGCACGGCTTTCGTTTTCGACGACGGCGAACTTGTCGCCGGCCTGCGGTGCGCCGGAAAGGCCGAGCAGTTCGACCGGCATGGCCGGGCCCGCTTCCTTCACATGCTCACCCTTGTCGTTGACGAGCGCACGAACGCGGCCCCACTGATCGCCGGCGACGACGATCTGGCCAGGACGCAGCGTGCCCTTCTGCACGAGCACGGTGGCGACCGAGCCGCGGCCGCGGTCGAGCTGGGCTTCGATGACGGTGCCTTCCGCCGTGCGGTTCGGATTGGCCTTGAGGTCAAGGATTTCCGCCTGCAGCAGGATGGCTTCGAGCAGCTTGTCGAGATTGGTGCGGTTCTTCGCGGAGACTTCCACATCGAGCACTTCACCGCCCATCGATTCGACGAAGACTTCGTGCTGCAGCAGTTCCGTGCGGACCTTCTGCGGGTTGGCCTCATGCTTATCGATCTTGTTGATCGCCACGATGATCGGGACACCCGCCGCCTTGGCGTGATTGATCGATTCGATCGTCTGCGGCATCACGCTATCGTCGGCCGCAACCACGAGGATCGCGATGTCGGTCGCCTGGGCGCCGCGGGCACGCATCGCCGTGAAGGCGGCGTGACCGGGGGTGTCGATGAAGGTGATCTTCTGACCGTTGTGCTCGACCTGGTAGGCGCCGATATGCTGGGTGATGCCACCGGCTTCGCCGGCGACAACGTTTGCATGGCGGATGGCGTCGAGCAGCGAGGTTTTGCCGTGGTCGACGTGGCCCATGATGGTGACGACAGGCGGACGCGAAACGAGTTCGCCTTCCTCGTCGGCAACGTTGAAGATGCCCTGTTCGACGTCGGATTCCGAAACGCGCTTGACCGTATGGCCGAATTCGCCGGCGATGAGCTCTGCCAGATCGGCGTCGATCACGTCGCCGGGCTTCATCATCTGGCCTTCCTTCATCAGGTACTTGATGACGTCGACGGCGCGTTCGGACATGCGCTGCGACAGTTCCTGAATGGTGATGGTCTCGGGCAGCACGACTTCACGCGAGATCTTTTCGCGCGTTTCCTGCATCTGGCTGCGTCGGAACTTCTCCTGGCGGCGGCGCATAGCCGAAAGCGAACGGCCGCGTGCGTTGCCGTCTTCGTCGACATCGGCAGTGGTAACCGTCAGCTTGCCGCGGCGGCGCTCGTCCTCGGTTTTCGGACGCGTGGTAACGGGCTTTGCCGGCTCAGGCCGCGTGATCTTGCCACGGATCGGAGCACCGCGGGACGGGCCACGGCCTTCCTCTTCCTCATTGCCTGGGCGGCGGCGATTGGCGGGTATTTCCGCCGCTGGTGCGCTCGGGCGGACAGACTGCGGAGCAGCATCCGGACGCCGTGCGACGGTCGGCTGCGGCGCCGGCTTCGGAGCTTCGACAGGCGCGGGGGCCGCTGCTGTTTCCGTCTTCGCTTCGGCGGCGCGGGCAGCCTCTTCGGCGGCGCGACGGGCGGCTTCTGCCTGCTCGGCGATGCGGCGTGCTTCCTCTTCCTGGCGGCGCCGCGCTTCTTCCTCGGCGCGACGAACGGCGTCGGCGGCGTCGCGGGCCTGGGCTTCGGCGAGCGCGCGGCGGCGGGCATCCATCTCGTCGGCCGACAGGTGATTCAGAACCACCGGACGCGACGAGCGCTCCTGCTGCGGGCGCTGCTGATAGCCCTGGTTGGATTGCGCCGGCCGCTGCTGCTGGCCGCCCGGCTGATGAATGCGCGGAGCCGGCGGGCGCGGGGGCTGCGGCGTCGGCTCGGCGACGCGCGTCACCGACGGCGCTGATGTCGTTACCGGCGTGATTGGCTTTTCGTCTTCAGGACGTAGCGGGCGGCGCTTACGGGTCTCAACCACGACCGCCTTGGTGCGACCGCGGCCCATGTCCTGGCGCACGGTGCCCTGGTTTACGCCTGAAGGCTTCAAGGTGAGGGTCTTCTTACCCGAAACACTCAGCGTCTTGTCGTCTTGATTGTCGGTCATTCCGTTCCTGTTCCTTCGGACAGGGCACGGAAACGTCCGTCAGACCCTGTCGTTCAATGCATGTACCTTAATGAGGCGTCCGGCAAAGGCCGGTGACCGCGTCATTGTTTTCGCCGGCCAGCGCCGCCCGTTGCCCGGGACTGACCGCCGTTGCGGTACCGTTCGAGCAGGTTTGCGCGCTTCACTACACCCTCACCCGCCTGCCCTGCAAGCGCTGCGGCATGGATAAAAGCATTCTGGCCCATCAGTTCGTCCATTTCCGCCTCCGTAAAGACACGGAAGGACGGTATTTCCGCTTCAGTCTCCATGCCCAGATGCCAGGCCTTCCTTGCCTGATCGATCTTGCGTACGCCATCGGCGGCAGCGTTCATCGCATGGAACACGGCAAGTGCCGAGCCATTGCGAACGGCGCCGTCCACCTTCGACGAGCCGGATACGAACTGGCCCGCCTTGCGCGCCATGTTCATCATCCCGGCCAGTTGCGCCGCAAGAAGGCGGTCGACGGTGGCGCCGAGATCGCTCGGCGCGGTCACCTCCGCCTTCAGGGCGCGGGAGAACAACTTCTTTGCCACTGCCTTGTCCACGAGTGCTCGGTCGATCTTGACCCAGCATCCGCGTCCCGGCAGCTGCCGCTTCAGATCCGGAACGACTGTTCCGTCCGGAGCGGCGACGAAGCGGATCAGCTCATCCGGCGATCCGCTTTCGCGTGTTACGATGCACATACGGCCATTTGCGCCGTCCCCCGAAAGATCGTCGTCCTCGGGCGCGGCCTTCGGCCCCTCTGCGCTCATCATGTTTCCTGCTCGGCCTCGCCTTCACCTTCCGATGTCGCTTCGGCTTCGGCGGCGAGATCGGCTTCGGTGATCCAGCCGGCGAGCAGGCGGGCCTGCACGACCATCTGTTCGGCTTCGACGCGCGAGACTTCGAGCTTGGAGAACAGGCCCTCGAACTTCTTCGTTTCGCCGTTCTTGCGTTCGCTCCAGCCGACGAGGTCGTCGGCAGCGCAGCCGGCAAAGTCCTCGATCGTCTTGATGCCGTCCTCGCCGAGGGCGACCATCATCTGCGCGGTCATGCCGTTGATCTGACGCAGCTCGTCGGAGACGCCGAGCGCCTTGCGCTTCTCGTCCATCTCGGCCTCGAGCTTCTCAAGATATTCGCGGGCGCGGGTCTGGATTTCCTGTGCCGTGTCTTCGTCGAAACCGTCGATCGAGGAGATTTCGTCGAGATCGACGTAGGCCAGTTCCTCGACGGCGGCAAAGCCTTCCGAGGCCAGAACCTGACCGACCATTTCATCGACGTCGAGCGCGTCCATGAACAGGTTCGTACGCTCGTTGAATTCCTTCTGACGCCGTTCCGATTCTTCGGCTTCCGTCATGATGTCGATATCCCAGCCGGTCAGCTGCGAAGCAAGACGGACGTTCTGGCCGCGGCGGCCGATGGCGAGCGAAAGCTGCTCGTCCGGCACCACGACTTCGATGCGCTCTGCATCTTCGTCGAGAACGACCTTGGCGACTTCGGCCGGCTGCAGCGCGTTGACGACGAAGTTCGCCGGCTCGCTGGACCAGGGAATGATGTCGATCTTTTCGCCCTGCAGTTCGCCGACGACGGCCTGGACGCGCGAACCGCGCATACCGACGCAAGCGCCGACCGGATCGATCGACGAGTCGTTCGAGATAACGGCGATCTTGGCGCGCGAACCCGGATCGCGGGCAACCGACTTGACCTGGATGATGCCGTCATAGATTTCGGGCACTTCCATGGTGAAGAGCTTGACCATGAACTGCGGATGCGTGCGCGACAGGAAGATCTGCGGACCGCGCTGCTCGCGGCGGACGTCGTAGACATAGGCGCGGACGCGATCGCCGTAGCGGAAGTTTTCGCGCGGGATCATTTCGTCGCGGCGGATGATGCCTTCGCCACGGCCGAGATCGACGATGACGTTGCCGTATTCGACGCGCTTGACGGTGCCATTGACGATTTCGCCGACACGATCCTTGAATTCATCGAACTGACGGTCACGCTCGGCTTCGCGCACCTTCTGCACGATAACCTGCTTGGCCGACTGGGCGGCGATGCGGCCGAAATCCATCGGCGGCAGCGGATCGGCGATGAAATCGCCAAGGGCTGCGTCCGGATTGCGGTCGCGAGCCAGTTCCAGCGGGATCTGCGTGGAATAGTCTTCGGCCTTCTCGACCACTTCGAGCAGACGCTGCAGACGAATCTCGCCCGTCTTCGGGTTGATGTCGGCACGGATGTTCGATTCCGTGCCATAACGCGAGCGCGCGGCCTTCTGGATCGCATCCGCCATTGCGGCAAGCACGATTTCGCGGTCGATGACCTTTTCGCGCGCCACTGCATCTGCGATCTGCAGAAGTTCTAGCCGGTTCGCACTGACTGCCATTGTTCTTAGTCTCCGTCTTCCTGCCTTCAGGTTTCCCGTTCCGTCAGGCGGTTCGTTGATCGGTTATTCTTCTTCGTCGTCCGCTTCGTTCTGGTTCGCTGCCTGGGCTTTCGCCAGCTTGTCGGCGCGCAGCGCGTCGCGGATGAGATCGTCCGTCAGGATCAGCTTGGCCTCGGCCAGCGTGCTGAACGGAATGGTTACCTTCTGCTCCTCGCCGCGGGTCGCTTCATCGCGCTCGATCGTGAAGCCCTCGGCCTCGACGGCGACGATCTTGCCGCGGAAACGCTTGCGGTTCTCGACGAGAATCGACGTTTCGCACTTGACGAGGTGGCCGATCCAGCGCTGGAAATCCGACTTTCGCACCATCGG
The DNA here is from genome assembly GCF_003024605.1 of Rhizobium sp. JAB6. Classification (GTDB taxonomy): domain Bacteria; phylum Pseudomonadota; class Alphaproteobacteria; order Rhizobiales; family Rhizobiaceae; genus Rhizobium. The sequence continues at coordinate 48,780 of NZ_PYJQ01000001.1, forward strand.
GCGGTCGATACCCGGCGAAGACACTTCGAGATGATACGCCTTATCGATCGGATCTTCCACATCAAGGACCGGAGAAATGGCCATGGAGACCGCTTCGCAGTCCTCGACGGTCATGGTGCCGTCGTTGCGCTCGGTCATGATCTGCAGCGTCAGGCCGTTCAGATTGAGGAGGCGCACGCGCACCAGACGGAAGCCCATGCCCACAAGGACGGGCTCGATGATGGCGGCGACACGCTGATCAAGGCCGGTTTCGACGATCAGCCTGGGTTCGTTGGTATTGTCTGCGTTTGTCACGTCCGACAAGCATTCACTCCGCATTGTTCATGCATTGGGAGATCGCGCTAATAAAAAAGAGCGGGTCCTTGCGGCCCACTCTTCATCACACGATCAAGAATTTGAAGCGGATATAAGCCTCTTTCCGGCAAATTGCAAGGCATTCGCGCCGAAAGCCTTTCCGCAGCTATTTTAGCACGCCGAGCATGGAGCTATCGGGATAGCAGGTAGGCTTCATGCCGCTCTTTTCCTGCCACTGGCCGATCGAACGCCGCGTCTTATAGCCGGGCAGGCCGTCCGTGCCGCCGACATCGTAGCCCTTGCGCTCCAGAGCCTTCTGCATATTGGCGACGTCGGAACGCAGCATCTTGCCGACATCGCCCCATTTTTCCTGGAAGGCGCCGCCGCCATTGGCAATGCGGTCGGCAAGATTGCCGATATAGAGGCCGTAGAGGTCGGAATTGTTATATTCCTTGATGACGTAGAAATTCGGCGTCACGATGAATTCCGGCCCGTCGCGGCCGGCCGGCACCAGCATCATGCCGCTCGCCCGCAACTCGTCGGATGGAAATGCCTTGCCGGAAACTCTCACGATCCCGAGCGAGGCCCATTGCGAAATCGGCTTGGCGAGATCGGGTCCTTCCTGCGCGCAGGAGACGTTTTGCGGGATCGCGACCTCATAGCCCCAGCCACGGCCGCGCTGCCAGCCCTTCTGAACCATATAGTTGGCGATGGATGCCAATGTGTCCGGCACCGAGGTCCAGATGTTGCGGTGGCCGTCGCCATCGAAATCGACGGCATATTTCAGATAATTGGTCGGCATGAATTGCGGCTGGCCAAGGGCGCCGGCCCAGGAGCCCTTGAACTGATCCGGCGTGACGTCGCCATGTTCGAGGATGCGAAGGCCGGCAATCAGCTCGTTGCGGAACATGTCCTTGCGCGTCGACATGAAGGCCTTGGTCGCCAGCACCTGAATGGCGGAATTCGGGAGCTTGGCGATGCCGAAGCCGGTCTCCCGGCCCCAGATCGCCAGCAGGATCGGCCCCGGTACGCCATAGGTCTTCTCGATCCGCCGCAGCACCGGCCCATATTGCGAGGCGAGGCTCCGTCCGGTTACCGCGAGTTTCTGCAGCCGCCCCTCGTTGAAATAAGGAGCAGGGGAGGAGAATTCGGCCTGGGTTTGCGCCTGCTGCTTCGGCTTCGGGAAGCCCGGCGGCTCAAGGTCGGGCAGATCCCAGTTCAGCGTCACGCCGGCGAAGGCGGCCTTGAACGTAGCATCGGAAATGCCGGCGTTCCGTGCCTCGGGCCGAAGATCCTTCTGGATCCAGGTTTGAAACTGCGCTTCGACATCGGCTTTGGAGGCGGCGAGCGCGGGGAGGGGAAGGAGGGCGAGGAGGAGGATGTAGAGAAGAGAAAGCAGCCTTTGCGCATGCCGAGCCGCTGATACCCCCCTCTGTCGCTTTCGCGACATCTCCCTCACTATGGGGGAGATTGTTGGGAGTTCGCCGCCGCCCCTATCCGTAAAATTTCCCTCGGCATCTGCAGGCAGGATATTGGTTTGAGGCAGATCGCCGCTGCGGGCCGCCAATCTCCCCCCTTGTGGAGGAGATGTCAGCGAAAGCTGACAGAGGGGGGTAAAAACTCTCCTCATACTCTTTCCTTTGTTGCGGCTCTCAAATCGCCGTCCGCGCCCTCAACGCCGCCGCAAGCGTGCCCTCGTCGAGATAATCGAGCTCGCCGCCGACAGGCACGCCATGGGCAAGGCGGGTGATCTTGACCTCGAGGCCATCAAGCTGGTCGGTTATATAGTGTGCTGTGGTTTGTCCCTCGACCGTTGCATTGACGGCAATGATGATCTCGCGGACATCGCCTTCACTCACGCGGGCGATCAGCCCGCGAATGTTGAGATCGTCAGGCCCGACACCGTCGAGCGGCGACAGGACGCCGCCGAGGACATGGTAGGCGGCATTCATCGCGCCTGACCGTTCCAGGGCCCAGAGATCGGAGACATCCTCGACGACGATGATGACGGATTGGTCGCGGCGGTCGTCGGTGCAGACGGTGCAGGGATCGACGGTATCGACATTGCCGCAGCGCGAGCAGATCTTCACCTTATCATAGGCATCGCCCATGGCATGGGATAGCGGCCCGAGCAGCTGGTCCTTTTTCTTGATGAGATGCAGTGCCGCGCGGCGCGCCGAGCGCGGCCCGAGGCCCGGCACTTTCGCCAGGAGCTGGATGAGTTTTTCGATTTCGGGACCGGTGACTCGCTTTGCCATGGGAGGCTTTTAGCTCATAAGCTTCAAGAACGGAATCACGGAAGGAACGGTTGATCGATGAAAATTCTCGCCGTGTGCCGCGGTGTTCCTGAAACGCTGCCGGGCAAGAAAGCGAAGACCGGTATCAACAAGCGCGCGGTCAACGGTGCCGTCATGATCGACGAACTGGGGCTGCTCGGGGATGCCATCTGCAATCGAAAGCATCATGGCGGCCCTGATCAGGCCGTCTATGTCGAGGGTTCGCTGACGCTGGACTGGTGGGCAAGCGAGCTCGGACGCCAGCTGGAGCCGGGCGCCTTCGGCGAAAATCTCATCATCGACGGCCTGGACAACTCCCAGGCCGCCGTCGGCGACCAATTCATAGCCGGCGATCTTGTTTTGGAAGTGACCTCGGCGCGTATTCCCTGCGCCACCTTCGCAGCGAAGATGGGCGATCCGCAATTCGTCAAGCGCTACGTCCGGGCCGGGCGCCCCGGCATCTATTGCCGCGTTCTTGCAGGCGGCACGGTGAGCGGTGACATGCCGGTCACCTACCGGCCTTATGCCGGCGAGAGGGTGACGATGCCGGAAGTGATGGCGACATTCGGCAGGCGATTGTCACCGCGGGACCGGGCGCGTTATCTGGCGGCGCCCATTCATCATAAGCTGCGCGCGCTCATCGAAGGCGACGCACTCTGAAATCACCGCATGGCAATCGCGACAGCCGCGCCCGCCATGGTGCCGGCGCTGGCGCGGTTGGCGATGCGCACGGCGCGGCGGCTCTTCAGGAAGGTCCTGGCTTTGGCCGCCAGCATCGCCCAGGAGAGATCGATGACGACGAGCACCGCAAACATCGTCGCGACCAGCTCGGCCCAGCCCGAAACCGTCACGCCATGCAGATCGATGATCGAGGGCAGCAGCGCCACGTAGAATACCATGATCTTGGGATTGCCCATGGTGACCGTGAAGCCGGCAAGGAAGAGCCGTGTGGCCGATTGCTCGTCCGGCAACTCTTCTCCGGTCGTATCGGAGGAGGCAAACCACATCTTCCAGGCAAGATAGAGCAGATAGGCAACGCCGAGCCATTTGATTGCCACGAAGGCGAGGTGGAAGGTTTCGGCGATGGTCGCAAGACCGGCAACGGCGCAGGTCAACCAGATCGCCTCGCCAAGCCACATGCCGGAGAGGAAGGGCAGCACGTTGCTCGCCCCCTTTGTGAGTACGCGCGCCACGAGTGCCGCGATGTTCGGTCCTGGCGATCCCGCCGCAATGAACAGGGCGCCGGCAAAAACAAGCAACGTCGATAGGCTCATCCCATTCCCTCCGGTTAGGCAGGTCAGACGATATCTGGAAGAAGGGCCAGAAATAGCACTCCGGCGCGGCTTTTCCAAATGGCGGATTTGTGTTCAGACAAGCTGGGCACGAAAACGCCCGAAGATTCCCTTGCCTTCCGGCCAGTCGCCCAGCCCGGATGCCGCATTGATATGGCCGCGCGGCCCGATATCGACGAAGGCACTGCCCCAGCTTTCGGCGCTGCGACGCGCGTGATCGAAGGACCCGAACGGATCGTCGGTGCTGGCGACGAGCAGGGATGGAAAGGGCAGCCGCTGTCGTGGCGGATCGGCAAAACTGCCGGCCTCGGCAAGGTAGATCTCACCCGTAGGGTCGGGGGCCGCAACCATAAATACGCCAAGAATCGCCGTCTTCTTCACAGGAGCCCAATGGGCGATCAACTGACACGCAAGGCTGTGGGCGATCAGGATCGGCGGCGTTTTGGAGCGGGAGATTTCGCGCTCAAGCGCGGCAATCCAATCCGAAAGGATTGGTCTGTCCCAGCTTGAGGGCTGGAAACGTCGTATGGTCGGATCGTCCCGTTCCCAGAATGTCTGCCAGTGACCTTCGCCCGAACCGCCTAACCCCGGTAGCGTGATGATATCGCTCATCTCAATCCTTTCTCCATGGTCTCTCACGGAGAAAAGCTGGCATGCCGGGATGCCGATTGACATTGCAATCCATCGGATAAAACTTATATCAACCGATGAATTGAAGGCGACCAATGGATACTATCGAAAGAGGACTGGATCCGACGGATCTATCGATCGTCGAAACCCTGCAGCAGGACGGGCGAATCTCCGTATCCGAGCTCGGCCGCCGTGTCGGCCTCTCGCAGCCGGCGGCATCGGAACGGCTGAAGCGGCTGGAGGAGCGCGGCGTCATCGCCGGCTACCGCGCCGTCATCGATCCTGCTGTCGTCGGGCTCGGCATGATGGCCGTCATCCGGCTGCGCACCACCCACGAGCATATCCGGCCTTGTCTGAAGCAATTTTCCGAAATGCCCGAGATTATCGAGGTGCTGAGGCTGACGGGCGAGGATTGCTTCCTGCTCAAGGTTCTCGTGCCGACGCCATCGGACCTTGAAACCATCGTCGATGCCATTGCCCGTCATGGCGCGGTGACGACGTCGCTCGTGCTGCGAAACGAACCCATGAAGGCGATCGGCCGCGATCTCATTCGCAAGGCGGCCGCACGCTGAAAGAAATAGTCCAGCCTCAGAAAGGCAGCTTGAAGCCGGGCGGGATCGGCAGGCCTGCGGTCAGTTCGCGGGTCTTTTCCGCGGCGATCGCCTCGGCCTTTTCCTGTGCATCCTTATTGGCGGCAACGATCAGGTCTTCGAGGATTTCGACATCGTCTTCCTTGAAGAGCGATGGGTCGATCTTGAGGCCCACCATAAGTCCCTTGCCGTTGACGGTGACGTTGACGAGGCCGCCGCCGGCCTTGCCTTCGACGCGAATGTCGGCGATCTCCGACTGCATCTTCTCCATCTTCGCCTGCATTTCCTTCACTTTGCCCATCATGCCCATGATGTCGCGCATCGTCTTTGTCCTTCTTCTGCAAGTCTCTGTTTGAGCGGCAGGATATGTCGTCATGGTCGTCAACCGCTTCAAGCCAAGCGGTTCCGTCCGCATTCATCCTAGCCTTAGAATTCGATGTCGTCGCCGGGTAGAATATCGCCATCGATAGATTCGGCGATTGCCGGCGGAGCCGCGGCTTCGTCCTCTTCGTCCGTCTCGGGAGCCCGCACCCGCACGTCTATGATCTTTGCGCCCGGAAATTGCGCCAGGATCGCCGCGACATCGGGGTCCTGCCGGGCATCGGCGACCCGCTGCTTCTGGGCGTTCGCCTCGGCCTCGACAAGCGTCGGCTGGCCTTCCTCGCGGCTGAGGCTGACGATCCAGTGGATGCCTGTCCATTCCTTCAGCTTGACGGCAAGCTCGTTCAAGAGCGTGCCGGGAGCACCTGATGTCAGGCTGACATCGAGCCTTCCCGGCTCAAGCTTGACCGGGCGCACGAAAGTGCGCACCAGCGCCTTCAGCTTCGGATCGCGCTTCTGGCTGGCGAGCTCGGCGATATCGGCCATCGAATTAACGGGCACGAGCGGCTTCGGCGCCTCAACGGGTTTCGGTTCGATGCGTCCGACAGGTTGCGAATCCGGCTGTGTATTCGGTACGGCACGCAGCATGGCGACCGGTGCGGAAGGCGTGGGGCGGGATGCCGTTGTTTCGACCGCACGCGCCACGGTATTGCCCTGATATGACACTGCTCCGCCACCATTGCCGCCGCTCGAAGAGGGCAAGGGACGAGCGCCGCCATTCCCATCGGACAATTCGGCGAGCCTGCGTGCCGCATCCTCCGGTGCCGGAAGATGAGCCGCATGCGCGAGCCGGATCAGCACCATTTCCGCAGCGCCGGCGGTACGCGAGGCATTTTCCGTCTCTGTAATGCCCTTGAGAAGCATCTGCCAGATGCGGGAAAGTGCTGTCACCGCGACCCCTTGCGCGAATTCCGCCGCTTTCGTGCGCTCGACTTCGCTGAGCGACGGATCATCGGCGGCATCGGGCACATATTTGAGGCGGGTCACGAGATGGGTGAAATCGGCAAGATCGGTGAGCACGACGACAGGATTGGCGCCGGCTTCGTACTGGCTGTTGAATTCGGCAAGCGCCGCCGAGACATCGCCTTTGACGACATGGCCGAAGAGATCGACGATGCGGGCGCGGTCGGCAAGTCCGAGCATGGCGCGCACGGCATCGGCGGCAACGAAACCGCTGCCATGGGCGATTGCCTGATCGAGCAGCGACAGGCCGTCGCGGGCCGAGCCTTCGGCGGCGCGGGCGATCATGGCGAGCGCTTCCGGCTCGGCCTCGATGCCCTCCTTGCCGGCTATGGTGGCGAAGAGCCCGACGAGATCGGAGGCGCTGATGCGGCGCAGATCGAAGCGCTGGCAACGCGACAGCACCGTGATGGGAACTTTACGGATTTCAGTGGTCGCAAAGATGAACTTCACATGCTCCGGCGGCTCTTCGAGCGTCTTCAGCAGGCCGTTGAAGGCGGCCGTCGACAGCATATGCACTTCATCGATGATATAGACCTTGTAGCGCGCCGAGACGGGCCGGTAGCGCACCTGCTCGATGATCTCCCGGATATCGTCGATACCGGTATGCGAGGCGGCGTCCATCTCGATGACGTCGACGTGCCGGCCTTCCATGATCGCCTGGCAATGGTCGCCGGGTTCGCGCAGGTCGATCGTAGGCCGATCGATGTCAGCGGTCTTGTAGTTGAGGGCACGGGCGAGGATGCGGGCGGTCGTGGTCTTGCCGACGCCGCGCACGCCGGTCAGCATATAGGCCTGGGCGATGCGGCCGGTTTCGAACGCGTTGGTCAGCGTACGGACCATCGGCTCCTGGCCGACCATCAGATCCGTGAAGTCCTTGGGTCTGTATTTGCGGGCCAGCACCCGGTAACCGGTGCCGGTCGAAGCGGCATCTTTTGCTTGTCGCTCGGTGTCGCTCATCGCCCTGCTTGTCGCCCGGAAAGCCGGGTCTGCTTTCGGAGTGGTGGGAGGCTGGCACGAATGACCCGTGCCGGGCTCGTTAGGGCTGCTTCCTTCCGGACCTGACCCAGTTGGCGAGTGGCTCGTCCACCACCAACCTCCCGGATGCACATATCGGCAATATCGTCATCAAAAGCAAGCCAGGGTCAAAAAAAACTGCTAAACATTTGATAAAACAATGGAGGATGTCCCCTTGAAGGAGTTCACGCTCGACGATCGTCTTGCGAATGACAGCGTTTCAGTCACCATCACAGGCCTTTGCGACGTCCGGCTGATGAGGGATCGCCGCTGGCCGTGGCTCGTGCTGATCCCGCGTCGGCCCGACAAATCGGAAGTTTTCGAGTTGACGCCGCTCGATCGGATCCTGCTGACCTTCGAAACGGATAAGGTTGCAAGCGCCCTGAAGACGGTGACGGGTGCCGCAAAAATCAATGTCGGGGCACTTGGAAATATCGTCCGTCAGCTGCATGTTCATGTCATCGCGCGGTTCGAAGGTGACGCCAACTGGCCAGGCCCGGTCTGGGGGTACGGCAGGGCGGAACCTTATTCGGACGAAGACATGAACAGCCTCATAGCCAAGTTGCGGGAAACGCTTTCACAATGAGCCATTCCATCTTTTCCTCGGATGCCCCGCATCCGGAAGCCAGCAGTCTCACCGCTTTTGCGGAAAACCAGCTCAACCGGGATGCCGAGCATCGCGACGAGGAATCGATCAAGCAGGCGCTCGCCAAGGAAGGCACACACATCCTGGCCTTTGCTCAGGACCGGCTTGTCTTGAAGCATGATGGCCAGGTGCTCGACCCTCTGTTTGCCCGCTACGAGTTGAAGGATCTCGATCCGAATTGGGACGAGGCCGTTCTCCTCGGCTACCGCAAGACCGGCGAACCCCGGCTTGCCGTGCCCGTGCGCGTCAATCCTGACGAGCTTGCCAGCCAGTATAAGCCGGCTGACATGCGCGCTCTATGGCGCGATCTTCTGCTGGAAGGCGAAATCCTTGGCGAAGCCGCACAAGGCATGAGCCTCATCCGCTGGAATGGCGACAACCGCTTCTGCGGCCGCTGCGGCTCGGTGATGGAAAGCCGGATCGGCGGGTACAAGCGGGTCTGCACGGCCTGCGAACACATGATCTTCCCGCGCACCGATCCGGTCGTCATCATGCTCGGCATCGATGAGGAAAGGAATCGCTGCCTCCTCGGCCGCAGCCATCATTTCGCGCCGGGCATGTATTCCTGTCTCGCGGGTTTCGTCGAGCCGGGCGAAACCATCGAAAATGCGGTGCGCCGCGAAACACTCGAGGAATCCGGTATTCATATCGGCCGCGTGCGCTATCACGCCTCGCAGCCCTGGCCCATGCCGCATTCCCTCATGATCGGCTGCTATGCCGAAGCCAAGTCGATGGTAATCCATATGGATGAGGCGGAACTTGAGGATTGCCGCTGGTTCACCCCGGAAGAGACGCTTGCGATGCTCGACCGCGTCTCGGCATCGGGCAATACCTCTCCACCCAAGGGCGCCATCGCCCATCGCCTGATGCGCGACTGGGTGGAATGGAAGCGCTAGGACTATCCTGCCATGGCCCGCTCCGAACGATTGCTGACGCTGTTGCAGACGCTGCGGCGCTATCGTCGTCCGGTGAGCGGCGCCGTTCTGGCGGAGGAAACCGGCGTCAGTCTGCGCACGCTCTATCGTGATATTGCCAGCCTGCAGTCCCAGGGCGCCATGATCGAGGGGGAACCGGGCATCGGCTATATTCTGAAGCCCGGCTTCATGCTGCCGCCGATGATGTTCTCGCAGGATGAGATCGAAGCGCTGGTGCTGGGGTCGAGATGGGTGGCGCGTGCGACCGACGCGCGTCTGGCGGCCGCCGGAACCGATGCGCTTGCCAAGATCGCTGCCGTCCTGCCCGCCGAGATGCGCGAGGCCATCGATCAGGCCGCCGTGGTCGTCGGCACGCGCCGCATCACGGAAGACAAGGCCGATCTCTCGCTGATGCGCAAGGCGATCCGCACCGAACGCATGGTGCAACTGACCTATGGCGACGTGAACGGCGCCATCTCGACCCGGCGCATCTGGCCCTTCGCGCTCGGCTATTTCGACAATTCCCGCATCATCATGGCCTGGTGCGAGCTGCGTCAGGATTTTCGCCATTTCCGCGCCGACCGCATTGTCGATTTCGCGGTGCTCGAGGCGCGCTATCCGCGCCGCCGCGTCGCCCTTGCCAGAGAATGGCAAGCTAAAGAGGGCATTGCCCACACTTGATTGTCCGACGCAATGCTACTGCCAGAAACTGTCAGTAGGCTTGGCTATAATCGGCACCATCCAAGCAGGAAGGAGGACCGATCATGGCAGGCACTGTTTTCTTCACAACGAAAGAACTGCATCGCGGGCGCGTTGAGGGACGCAGAGGCAAGCCTCGGTCATGGCCGGCCCGCCTTTCCGAGGTCGCGCTCGGCTATTTCAGCCGCCGCTGGAATCGTCTCGATATCGAGGAGGTGCCTGATTCCGTGAAGCGGGATCTGGGCTTTCTCGATGGTTGTGCGCCGTATCGAGAGGAAGATCGGATGCGGCACTGACGCTGTCGGCGCGATCTCGTCGCAGCCTTCGCGATAACGCCTGCGCATAATCAAAGATCAGAGCGCAAGACGCCGATCCAAAGGGTGCAATACGCTTTGGAACCGCATCTCCGCACGCATTCAACCAGGCAATGACACAGTCACTCCCGGCGAACTTTGCTCCGTTCGCCGGTTTCTATCCGCATGCCCTTAAATTCACCCAAACGAGAGGACCATCGAAATGACCAGCCCGAATCTCATCATCTTCTATGTCAAGGATCCCAGCGAAAGCACGCCGTTCTACCGCGATCTCTTCGGCCGTGAGCCGGCATTCGCGTCGCCGAACTTCGTCGCCTTCGCGCTCGACAACGGCTTAAGTCTGGGCCTCTGGCGCCGCAGCAGCGTCGAGCCCCAGCCCTCCGCCATCGGCAATCGCGGCGAATTGGGCTTCATGGTCGAAGGCGCCGGCGCCGTCGAGCAGCATTACAGGGACTGGAAGGCGCGCGGCCTGCCGATCGCGCAGGAGCTGACGACCATGGATTTCGGCCCGACCTTCGTTGTGCTCGATCCCGATGGCCATCGACTGCGTGTTTGTGAGCCGGATAAGTAAGTCTCGCGCGAATGGCTTGCCCCTCACCTCACCTTCTCCCTGCAGGCGGGGAGAGGGTGGCCGCCCTTCGGCAGGCTCAGGAGGTCGGATGAGGGGCTAGCGGCGACAGCTAGAGTTCGTTTCATCAAAGTGGCTTGCGATGCAGTCACACCAATCGTCGGAGTTGACTCCCAACATTTGCAAAAAGAAACTGATCGACGCACCCAAAGGCGCGGGAGGGCAAATTGCTCCATCATATTTCGTTTGGTGTATCCGATATCGAAAGAGCCGCCGCCTTCTACGACGCAGCATTCGCGCCGCTCGGCTATGTCAGGGTCTGGGAAGATTTGAATCCTGGCGATCCCGAGCAAGCGATCGGATATGGACCGCCGGGTGGCGGCGATAAGTTCGCCATCAAATTGCGGGGTGAAGAGGCTCATGCGCCAGGCGCGGGCTTCCATCTCGCCTTTGCTGCGCCGAATCGAGATGCGTCGTTCATTTCCATGCAGTTGCACTGGCTCATGATGGCGCGGACAACGGGCCGCCCGGTCTCCGGCCGCATTATGGTCCGACTTATTTTGCCGCCTTCGTCATCGATCCGGATGGGCATCGCATCGAGGTTGTGACCAAGGCCGAAGGATAGCCAGTAGGCGGAAATTGCACCGTCACCCACCCTCGTGATTCGAGGCTTCGCTCTTCGAGCTCCGCATCTTACCATTAGGTGGCCCGGGTTCGTGCCGAGTATTAAAGTTCGCCCCGCGTCGGGTGGCCCTTGTAGACGCCGAGAATACGGACTTTTTCGGAGAAGAAGCGCAGTTCCTCCAGCGCGCGGCGCACATGCGCATCGGCAGGATGGCCCTCTATATCGGCATAGAACTGCGTTGCGACAAAACGGCCGCCGAGCTGATAGCTTTCGAGCTTCGTCATGTTGATGCCGTTGGTGGCAAAGCCGCCGAGCGCCTTGTAGAGGGCGGCGGGAATGTTGCGGACGTTGAAGACGAAAGTGGTGACGATCTTTTCGTCCGGCGAGCTGCGTTCCGTCCAGTCCTCGTCGCGCGACAGAATGACGAAGCGCGTCATGTTGTTTTCGGTGTCTTCGACATTCTCGGCGATGATTTCCAGCCCGTAGAGATCGGCCGCGAGCCGGGGCGCCAGCGCCGCCATGCTGCGGTCGCCGGTTTCCTTGACCAGCTTGGCAGCCCCCGCCGTATCGCCGGCGATGACCGGCTTCCATCCGTTGGCGCGCACGATGTTGCGGCATTGTCCGAGCGCATGGATATGGCTGTGGACCGTGCGGATCTCTTCTTTCTTCACGCCGGGCAGCACCATCAGTTGGAAGCGGATCGGCATGAAATATTCGCCGACGATATGCAGGCGCGATTCCGGCAGCAGATGATGGATATCGGCGACACGGCCGGCAATCGTGTTTTCGATCGGGATCATGCCGAGATCGGCGTCGCCGTTCTCGATGGCGGTGAGGGCATCCTCGAAGGTCTGGCAGGGCAGCGGCTCCATGGTCGGGAACATGTCACGGCTGGCCATATCGGAATTGGCGCCGTACTCGCCCTGGAAGGAGATCTTGTTGGTCTTGGTAATCATGGGACTGCCCTTGGGGGAATGCCGTCAGAGAGCGGCGGCGGAGAGGATGCTTCTGGCCTTTTCGAGGTCGGCGGGAGTATCGACACCGAGCGGGACCGTGTCAACGATCTCGACATCGATGCGCATGCCCGCTTCCAGCGCCCGCAACTGCTCCAGTGATTCGCGCAGCTCGAGCGGCGAGGGCCCGGCCTTGACGAATTTTTCGAGAGCGGCGCGGCGATAGGTGTAGAGACCGATATGGTGATAGAGCGGCCCCTTGCCGTAGGGCGCTGTTGCGCGGGTGAAGTAGAGCGCGCGCAGGCGATTTTCGGAAATCGGCGAGCCGATGACCTTGACGACGCTCGGTAGCGTCTTTTCTTCCTCGTCCTTGATCTCGACGGTCAGCGTCGCAATGTCGACGGCCGGATCTTTGAGCGGGCGCAGCGAGGCGCGAATGGTCTCGGGATCGATGGTGGGGAGATCCCCCTGCACATTGACGACGATTTCGGCGCGGCCCTGCGGATCAACGGCCTGCAGCGCCTCGTAGATGCGGTCCGAGCCCGATTGATGATCCTTCCCGGTCATCACAACGTCAAAGCCGGCATTGGCGACTGCGGCATAGGTATCCTCATGGTCGACGGCGACGACGATGCGACCGATCGCCGCCTCGCGCGCCCGCTTGGCAACCTGTACGATCATGGGCAGACCGCAAATATCCGCGAGCGGCTTGCCCGGCAGGCGCGTGGAGGCCATGCGGGCGGGAATGAGGACCAGCGTCTTGTCTAAATTCAGATCTGTCATTGTTGGGCCTTCTATTCCCGAGGGAAAAGTGTCAAAACGTCTCATGGTGGAGACCGTTTACAGAGTTGCAAGAAACAGCCAAAAGACATAGGTTTCGCGCGAATTCAAGATGGGCCAGCCGAGGATGCTGGCGGCGAGGGGAGCATAGCAGATGAATTCATCCTACGTGAACATGGGAGTCGGGGCACTTCTGGCCACGCTGTTCGTGTTGAAGTCCGTGTCGCTCGCGTCAGGATTTATTTTCCATTCAGAGACGCCGGAAAAACCCGGTTTCGCTATCGTCGCGACCGAGGAACCGGCTGCGGGCGGTGATAAGGGTGCGGCTGCCAAGGCGGAAACGCCGATCGCTCAGCTCCTGCAGAAGGCTGACGTCAAGGCCGGCGAAGCGATCTTCAAGAAGTGTCAGGCCTGTCATTCCGGAGAAAAGGGCGGTCCGAACAAGGTCGGCCCCGATCTCTGGGGTATTGTCGACCGTCCGGTTGCCCAGCACGAGGGCTTTGCCTATTCGTCCGGCATGAAGGATTTTTCCAAGGGCGGTTCGGAAAAGTGGACCTATGATCACCTCTATCACTTCCTGGCCGCGCCGAAGAAATTCGTAGCCGGAACGGCGATGGGCTTTGCCGGCCTGCCGAAGGAAGAGGATCGCGCCAACGTGATCGCCTATCTGCGCACGCTCGCCGATACCCAGGTGCCGCTGCCGGACCCGAACGCTCCCGCCGCGACGAACTGAGGCAATTACCGGATCGATTGAAAACGCGGCCATCACGGCCGCGTTTTGTGTTGCATCGTTCAGATCGCGTGCCGGCGCGTGCGCGTCCGCTGATCGAGGTCGAACACCTTCAACCCGTCTTCGGCGCTCGGCGGCATACGCCGGCTATCCGAGCAGATAGGCCCAGAGCGATACCGAGAATGCGCCGAGCGCTGTCGTCAAGGTAATCGCCGAAGCAGCGAGACCGTGGCCTACGCCGAAGCGATTGGCAATCAGCCAGGCGTTCACACCCGTCGGAACGGCTGCCGTGAGGACGAGTGCGGCCCGCCATTCCGGGCTCAGGCCAAGAAGAAGTCCGGCCGCCAGCACGCAGGCCGGCAGCAGAAAAAGCTTGAAGGCGGCAATGACGCTGGTGACGCCGAGATTGCCTGACAGCCCATATTGGTGCAGCGCCATTCCGAGCGAAATCAGCGCCGCCGGGCCGGCGATGTTGGCGATGCTGTCGACGACCGTCCCGAGTGTTGCGGGGATAGGAAGGCTGGTCAGATGGACGATGAGACCGCAGAAAAGCCCGATAACGAGCGGATTGCGGAGGAGGTTGCTGCCGACCTGACGCAGCAATTCGCCGGTGCTGCGGCCGGCGCCGGCATTCTCCTTGCGCTCGGCCTGCTCCATCAGCAGCGTGCCTGCGATCATCATCGTTGGGAGATGCACGGCAATCAGGATCGACATCGCCATGACGCCGTCAGGCCCAACCGTGCGCCCGACCAGCGGCAGGCCGATGAAGATCGTATTGGCAAAAGCCGAGGAAACGCCGGCGAGCACGCCGATGCGCGCATCTCGCCCGAAGAGCCGCGTCGCGACGATGTGGCCGGCAGCCCAGGTGACGGCGACGCCGGAAAAATAGGCCATCCACAATCGAAACGGCGAAGCGCCGCGAAAATCCGCTTCGGCGATGGTCCGGAACAGCAGGAGCGGAACCGCGACCTTGAAGACGAACTCGCTCATCGCCTCACCGACATCGGCTTTCAGCAGCCCCGTGCGAACGATGACCCAGCCGACGAGAATCAGCAGGAAGATTGGAAGAACGTCGGTGAGGATTTCGGACATGCCGGATGCGGGGTATGAAAATCATGGCTTCGAGGAGTTGGACCCGAAACTTGTAGCAGCTTGCCCGCGGCTGGAAAGCCGCAAAAACGAAAAAGCCGACTTGCCCCGCTTTGTCGATCTCGCCCAAGGGGAGATCCTCCCGGTGCACATGCCGCCAGTTCATCCGTGGTCGGCCGCGTACCGGTGAGGCGGAAGGCATCATTCCTTCCCGAACTGGCTCGGAAGTCTTTCGAGCTTCCCATCCCAGTCGCTGATAAGCATTTAAAGATGGAAAATGACAGGTGAATGACTGATTGAAATCAGGTTGAGCGCCCTGGCGCTGATTTTTCTTTAAAATTTCAGAAAAACCGATAATACCGGATACCGGCTATCACCAGGATCCGGGACCTCCTATAGATGACTCGCTTCGATGTACTGACCGTTGGCAATGCTATCGTCGACATTATCGCCCGTTGCAACGATCAGTTCCTGATCGACAACAAGATCACCAAAGCCGCGATGAACCTCATAGACGCTGAGCGCGCCGAGCTTCTCTATTCGCGCATGGGACCGGCTCTGGAAGCTTCCGGCGGAAGTGCCGGCAACACGGCGGCAGGTATCGCGAATTTCGGCGGCAGGGCTGCTTATTTCGGCAAGGTTGCCGAAGACCAGCTCGGCGAAATCTTTGCCCACGATATCCGCGCTCAGGGCGTTCATTACGAAACCAAGGCGAAGGGCACCTTCCCGCCGACTGCCCGATCGATGATCTTCGTCACCGAGGATGGCGAGCGCTCCATGAACACCTATCTTGGCGCCTGCGTCGAACTTGGCCCCGAGGATGTCGAGGAAGATGTCGTCGCCGATGCCAAGGTGACTTATTTCGAAGGCTATCTCTGGGACCCGCCACGCGCCAAGGAAGCGATCCGCGAATGCGCCCGCATCGCCCACGCCCATGGCCGGGAAATGTCGATGACGCTCTCCGACAGCTTCTGCGTCGGCCGCTACCGCCACGAGTTCCTCGATCTCATGCGGTCCGGCACCGTCGATATCGTCTTCGCCAATCGTGACGAAGCCCTCTCGCTCTACGAGACCGACGATTTCGAAAAGGCGCTGGCTCTGATCGCGGCCGATTGCAAGATCGCCGCCGTGACGACGGGCAAGGATGGGGCCGTCATCGTGCGCGGCAACGAGCGCTATGTCGTCGATGCTCATCCGATCGAGGAGCGTGTCGATACGACCGGCGCCGGCGATCTTTTCGCTGCCGGCTTTCTCTTCGGCTACACGAAAGGCCGCAGCCTGGAAGATTGCGCCAAGCTCGGCAATCTTGCCGCCGCCATCGTTATCGAGCAGATCGGTCCGCGGCCGATACGATCGCTGTCTGAGGCCGCCAAGGAGTTCGGGCTTCTCTGAACGCATCCGTCATTGGAGTCCCCATCGGCAGATTACGGAAAGCCGCCTTCGGCAGATCGCAGGAGGCGGCTTTGGCTATCAAGCGCTGAAAAGGCCCGTCACCGAAAGAGCGCCACGGTTCCCGCCTCATAAAGGATGAGAATGCCGAGCGCGATCAGGATGAAGGGCACGATCCTATGTCCATGTCGCCTTATCGGTGCGCCGAGCTTCGGATGATTGACGAGAGAATGCGCGGCACCCAGCCAGACTGCCGTCAGCACCGTGAAGGTGCAGCCGATGGCTAAAACCTCGTAGGCGGAGCGCGTCGCAAACAGCGGCGTATAGACGCTGATATTGTCGCCGCCATTGGCGATCGTTATCAATGTGATCGCGGCGATGTTTCCATGTCCTGCCGAGGCCTTGGCATGATCTTCCGGATCGTCGTCGGCCTCCATGCCGTTCCAGAGCTCCCACAACCTTCTCAGGCCGAAGTAGATCGGCGCAAGGCCGAGCAGGCCGATATAGGCTGCGGGAATGACGAGCGCGAGCAATGAGGCAATGGCGCTGACGCCGTAAAGAACGCCGATACCGAGATATTGGCCTATGATGATCTGCCGCAATCGGAACTTCGGATCGGCAAAGAAGCCGAGAAGCACGAAAATATCGTCTATGTTCGTCGATGTGAACGTAGCGATTGCAACGCCGAGAACGCCGAGCACATACGCCAACATAGCCGGTCTCCGTTTCTCATACCGGATACATCATTGTGCCGGAAAAGCCGCGACGTCGCTTCTACGTGAAAACGCCGAGGATACGTTACTTGAAGGCTTCGCCGGGGTAGGCGCCCCAGATCTCGGATTGCGCCACCCAGCCCTCTGTGCCGTCGGCGGTGACAAGGCACCAGTCGCCCGTGCATTCCTTGATGCTCATCATCACGCCGGGCTGAAGCTTGGCGATGACGGCGGCGGATGGCTGGGATTCGCGGCGCATGTTGACGAAGACGGCCTTGCCCTTGCCCTTCATCCAGGGAGCGGCAATGGCCGAGCGCTGGCCGGATAGCAGCGACTGGTTGACCCAGCCCTCGGTGCCGTCGGCATCGCGCACGCGCCTCCAGTTATCGTATTCCTGGATGATTTCGACCGGCAGGCCCTGCTTGAGATAGAGCCAGGATACGGCATAATCCGCGCTCGGGCCGATGCGCAGATTGACCCGCTTGGATTTCAGCGTGACGAAGCGCGGCAGCGGCAAGCCGCTCGGCCCCTTGGCAGCCTGGGCTGCCGCAAGATCGGCCGACACGGCGGCCATCATTAGGCCGATTGCGAATATGGCGCAGGATTTCAAGACTCTGCCACGCATGGGGAGTTCCGTTCGTTCGTCATGACAAAGGCGCCATTCCGGCGACCTTTCGCTCCGGTGAGCGGCAAATCCCCGGATCGCGTCAGCGAGTTTTGTTTGTCTTCGCCTGCGGGTCTGGTAGAAATGCCCGGAACGGGAAAATTATCCTGCTTCTTGGTTAAGAACATCTGAACAAGGCATCGCCGCTCGCCATGACGACGAAGAAAAAACCGAAGGTCTACGTCACGCGCAAACTGCCTGACGCGGTGGAGACGCGCATGCGCGAACTCTTCGATGCCGAACTCAACATCGACGATCGTCCGCGCACCAAGGACGAATTGATCGAGGCCGTCCGCTCCGTCGACGTGCTGGTTCCGACGGTCACCGACCGCGTCGATGCCGAGATCATCGAAGAAGCCGGCCCGCAGATGAAGCTGATTGCCAGCTTCTCCAACGGCACGGATCATATCGACATCGAGGCCGCCGCCCGCCGCGGCATCACTGTGACCAACACGCCGAATGTGCTGACCGAAGATACAGCCGACATGACCATGGCGCTCATCCTCGCCGTGCCCCGGCGGCTGGCGGAAGGTGCGCGGGTGCTGACCGACAGCCCCGGCGAATGGGCCGGATGGTCGCCCACCTGGATGCTCGGCCGCCGCATCCACGGCAAGCGCATCGGCATTGTCGGCATGGGGCGGATCGGCACGGCCGTTGCGCGCCGCGCCAAGGCATTCGGCCTTTCGATCCATTATCACAATCGTAAGCGGGTCAACCCGGCGACCGAGGACGAGCTGGAGGCGACCTATTGGGACAGCCTCGACCAGATGCTCGCCCGCGTCGATATCGTCTCGGTCAACTGCCCGTCGACGCCGGCCACCTATCATCTGATCTCCGCCCGCCGCCTGGCGCTGCTGCAGCCAACGAGCTACATCGTCAATACGGCGCGCGGCGATGTCATCGATGAAGCGGCGCTGATCAAGATCCTGCGCGAGGGCAAGATCGCCGGCGCCGGCCTCGACGTGTTCGAGAACGAACCGGCCGTCAATCCGAAGCTGGTGAAACTCGCCAATGAGGGCAAGGTGGTCATCCTGCCGCATATGAGTTCGGCGACGCTCGAGGGCCGCATCGACATGGGCGACAAGGTGATCATCAACATCCGCACCTTCATCGACGGCCATCGCCCGCCCAACCGCGTGCTGCCGTTTCGATAAGCGAATCATCCTGATTCGCCAGCAGAAACACGGCTGAACACCCGGCTGAACACCCGGCTGCAAATTTGATCTCATTTCTCTCTGACCGGTCATGGGCATGTCACAAAGCCGGCCCAGAGGTGACCGCAAACACAAATCAGGAAGGGCGGAAATCATGGCGCGGGCGCTGCCGCATGAGCGGATTCAATATGTGGTCGAGGGCGGCTTCAAGCTGTCGGGAGAGATCGAACCGAGCGGCAACAAGAATGCCGCATTGCCGATCATCGCCGCATCGCTTCTGACTGATCAGCGCGTCGAACTCAGCAACGTCCCGCGCATCCGCGATGTCGAGGCATTGGTGGAACTGATCCAGTCCGTCGGCGCCAAGGTGCGTTGGCTCGGCCGCAATGAGCTCGAAATCGAAGCGCGAGAACTTAGACCGGCCAATCTCGATCCCGATCTCTGCGCCCGCATCCGCGCCTCCATCCTGCTTGCCGGCCCGATGCTGGCACGCTGTGGCGAGATTACCTTGCCGCCGCCCGGCGGCGACGTCATCGGCCGTCGGCGTGTCGATACGCATTTCCTGGCGCTGGAACAGCTCGGCGCCAAGATCGAGGTCAACAGCGTCTACAGCTTCCGCACCGAAGGGCTGCGCGGCGCGGACGTCTTCCTTGATGAACCCTCCGTCACGGCGACGGAAAATGCGCTCTGCGCTGCCGTGTTCGCCGAGGGGACGACGATCCTGCGCAATTGCGCTTCCGAGCCGCATGTTCAGGATCTCGCCCGCTTCCTGATTGCCATGGGCGCCCGAATCGAAGGCGTCGGCACCAATATGATGACCATTCACGGGGGCCAGCGGCTGAGCGGTGCGTCGCATCGTATCGGCCCCGATCATAACGAAGTCGGCTCGCTGATCGGCCTTGCCGCCGTCACCGGCTCTGAAATCACCATCCGCCGTGCCGGCGTCGAGCATCTGCGCTCCACCCTGATGACCTTCGAGCGCCTGGGCATCCGCTGCCAGATCGACGGCGACGATCTCATCATCCGCTCCGGTCAGGAGATGAAGATCCAGCCTGATTTCGGGGGCCATATTCCGAAGATCGAAGATCAGCCCTGGCCGGCCTTTCCGGCCGACACCATGTCGATCGCTATCGTCACCGCCACGCAGTGCGACGGCGTCGTGCTGATGTTCGAGAAAATGTTCGAAAGCCGCATGTTCTTTGTCGACAAGCTGATCGCCATGGGCGCTCGCATCGTGTTGTGCGACCCACATCGCGCCATCGTCGCTGGTCCTTCGAAGCTGCGGGCCGCCCAGCTTGAAAGCCCTGACATTCGCGCCGGTATGGCGATGCTGATCGCGGCGATGTGCGCCGAGGGCACGAGCGTCATCAACAATGCCCAGCAGATCGAGCGCGGGTATGAGCGCATCGAGGAGCGGCTGAATGCCATGGGTGCCCGCATTACCCGCATTCCGCCGCGCACCCCTTCTCCCTTCGGGGAGAAGGTGCCGGCAGGCGGATGAGGGGGCCTGCCAAGAGCACGAAAATCCATGAATTCAAATCGAAAACCCCTCATCCGACCCTTCGGGCCACCTTCTCCCCGCTGGAGAGAAGGAGCTTCCGGTGCTCATCCGACCCATATGCGACTGTCCCACTATTTCGGCGTGAGAAAGGCTATTAGGCAATCGCCTTGCGCATCTCGATCGATGTCGTCCGATCGAAACCAGCGTGGCGATTTTCGGCCGCCTTGCGAAAGCCCCATGCGGCAAAGGTAGCATGGTTGTCGACCAGCTCAATCCGCGTTTCCAGCCGCAACGCCTTGAGGCCAAGCTCTCGCGCCGTTGTCTCGGCCAGGCCCAGCAGTCGCTTGCCGATACCTTTACCCTGTGCCGCCGGCAGCACGGCGAGCTTGCCGACATATAAGCTCTCTGCCTCCGGCCGGCAGAAAATGCAGCCGACTAACTGTTCGCCATAGAGTGCCACATAAGCGATCTCGCTAAACGCCTTCGTTTTAAGCGTCTCCGCCGTCAGCGCCAGCGCTGAGGAGGGCGGATCGATGCGTCCGTTCATATAGGCAAAGGATGTTAGGATGAGATCCAGCAACACATCCCAGCGATCGAAGCCGTCATCGAGGCGACGAAGCGTAATATCCTTCATTCGGCGGCGACCCGGGGACGTTTACGGCGATAGCGCACCGTTTCGAAGCGCGAGGACAACCCGTCATAGAGCAGCAGGCGGCCGATCAGCGGCTCGCCGATGCCTGTGATAAGCTTGATCGCCTCCATCGCCATTAGCGTGCCGATGACCCCTGTCAATGCGCCGATGATTCCCGCTTCCGCGCAACTGGGAATGAGGCCTTCCGGCGGTGGGGCGGGAAAGAGATCGCGATAGCGCGGATTGAGGTTGCCATCCGCATCGCTTTCATACGGCTTCAATGTCGTCACGGACCCATCGAATCTGCCGACTGCGCCGGTCACCAGCGGCAGATGCGCTGCCTCTGTCGCGTCGGCTGCGGCGTAGCGCGTGTCGAAATTGTCGGAGCCGTCGAGGACGAGATCGAAATCGGCAAGGTGCCGTGCAGCGGTGTCGAGGCTGAACCGCTCCTCGAAGCGGATGATGCGCACATGCGGGTTCAGCCGGGCGATAGCATCTGCCGCACTCTGCGCCTTCATCTCGCCGATCGTGCCCGTATCGTGAATGACCTGCCGCTGCAGGTTGGACAGCGAAACGCGATCGTCGTCGGCAATGCCGAGCGTGCCGACGCCGGCGGCGGCGAGATATTGCAGCACCGGCGCACCAAGGCCGCCGGCTCCGATGACAAGCACGCGGGCCGCCTTCAATTTTTGCTGGCCGGCGCCGCCGACCTCCGGCAGAAGGATATGGCGGTGATAACGGGCGATTTCGTCTGAGGTCAAAGCATCCATGCGCTGGAGTCTAGCACAATCGCGGCGAAGGAGGCGCTAGGATTTCGTAATGCCGCCATGCGCCACGGTAAAGAATTGCGCCCGCTCGCCAAGGGCCGAGAACATGGATTTATCCGTGCCGGTCATGAAGGCCTGCCCACCGAGTCCGTCAATGAGATCGAAGAGGGCTGCACGCCGTCCCTCGTCGAGATGCGCGGCGATTTCGTCAAGCAGGAGGATCGGCGCATAGCCCGTCAGGTTGCCGACAAGGCGTGCATGGGCAAGGATGAGCCCGACGAGCAAAGCTTTCTGCTCGCCGGTGGAGCAGCGCTCCGCCTCCATGTCCTTCTCGCGATGCCGCACCAGAAGATCGGCTCGGTGCGGTCCGTCCAGCGTCCGACCGGCAGCCGCGTCACGGTAACGCCCCTCGCGCAACATATCGGCATAGGCATCTTCCAGATCGACGGCCGGGCGATCGAACTGCCCCTCAAGGAAGCCGGAAAGCTCGAGCGCCGCCGAGGGGAAGGGCGTCCCCTCGCGCGTTTCGGCGATCAGCCGCGAGAGAAGGCCGAGCATTTCCTGCCGCGCGATCGCCATGGCGATGCCGAGGCTCGCCATCTGCTCTTCGATGCCGCCGAGCCAGGATGGATCGAACCGGCTTTCGGACAAAAGCTTGTTGCGGCTGCGCATGGCGCGCTCGAAATCGCTGGCGCGGCGGCCATGAGCGGGATCGAGCGATAGGACCAGCCGATCCAGGAAGCGGCGACGCTCGGAGGAGCCGCCGGTGAAGAGACCGTCCATCGCCGGCGTCAGCCAGAGGACGCGCAGATGATCGGTCAGTTCGTCGACCGTCTTGGCTGGCGTACCGTTGATTCGCAGCCTGCGAGCGGTCGATTCGTCCACCGTGTCGATGCCGGTGCCGATTTCGACGCCGCCGTCCATGCCTTCGAGCTCGGCGAAGATCGAAAATCCTCCGGGCGCATTGACCCGAGTGACATCGGCATAGGCAGCGCGGCGCAGGCCGCGGCCGGGCGAAAGCAGCGAAACCGCCTCCATGAGGTTGGTCTTGCCCGCGCCGTTGTCGCCGGTCAGCACCACGTGCCGCTCGTCAAGCGCCAGCGCCGCCGCCGCATAGTTGCGGAAGTCGGTGAGCTTGAGGCGCGAGATGGAAACCTTGTTCGGCATGGGTCCTTGGGAATCTCAGTCAGTGGCCGAGGGGTATGCCGAACACCGCGCAAGTGCAAGGTTTTTGCCGCTTTTCTCCGTTTTCGACGAAAGCGTGATGGCTGCAATCGGGCTCTGGCACTCACGGACCACGCTCCCTATATCGCCATGCTCCGGGAAGTTTAGGATTAAAGGGCATCAATTGAAATTTGCAAAGACGATCCTCCCGCATACGCACGGCAATTGGACACGCGTGAAGGCCGGCGAATCGGGTGATCTTGTCTATCGACGTGAGGACGGTCTCGCCTATGCGAAAATTGCATCGTCAGTCCGGTCGGCCGATCTTGCCGGCGAGCGCGATCGGTTGCTTTGGCTGCACGGCAAGGGTATCGGCGTGCCTGAAGTCATTGACTGGCGCGAGGCGGAGGAAGGCGCATGCCTGATCATGACTGCAATTCCCGGCGTACCGGCGGTCGATCTGGATGGAGATACGCTGCTGAAGGCCTGGCCATCGATGACGCGGCAATTGAAATCTCTTCACGAGCTACCGATCGATCGATGCCCCTTCGATCGCGGCCTGTCGCTGATGTTCGCAAAGGCAGCGGATGTGGTCTCGCGCGATGCTGTGAACCAGGATTTCCTGCCGCCGGAAGATCACAAAAGGCCAGCCCGCGAACTGCTTGATCGCGTCGAGCGCGATCTGCCGCTTCGGTTCGATCAGGAGGTCACCGATAGGGTTCTCTGTCATGGCGATGCCTGCATGCCGAACTTCATGGTCGATCCGCATAGCCTGCAATGCACTGGCTTGATCGATCTCGGTCGGGCAGGGAAGGCGGATCGCTATGTCGATCTCTCGCTGATGATTGCCAACTCCGAGGAGAGCTGGGCGACGCCCGAACAAGGCGAACGAGCCTTTTCGATCCTCTTCGAAACCCTGGAAATCGCCGAACCGGATCGCGAACGTCTCGCCTTCTATCTCCGGCTCGATCCCCTGACCTGGGGCTGATTCGCGGGTGACCGGTGATTCGCCTGCGAAAACAAAAAATCCGACCGAATCATCGGCCGGATTCATGTGAAACATCGTTGGCTTCGCCAATCAGTCGCTGAACGTATCGAAGAAATCCTTCATGCGGGCAAAGAAGCCGGTCGATTCCGGATTATTGTCCTTCGAAGAGATCTGCTCGAATTCCTGCAGCAGTTCGCGCTGACGCTTGGTCAGCTTCTGCGGCGTCTCGATCTGGATCTGGATATAGAGATCGCCGACCTGGCTGGAGCGCAGCACCGGCATGCCCTTGCCCTTCAGGCGGAACTGTTTGCCGACTTGGGTTCCCTCGGGAACGCTGACGCGCGATTTGGTGCCGTCGAGCGTCGCCACATCGAATGTGCCGCCGAGCGCTGCCGTCGTCATCGAGATTGGCACCGCACAATAGAGGTCGGCGCCGTCCCGCTGGAAGAACTCATGCGGTTTGACGGAGAGGAAGATATAGAGATCGCCCGAGGGGCCGCCGCGAAGGCCTGCTTCGCCTTCGCCCTGCAGACGAATGCGCGTGCCGTCTTCGATGCCGGACGGAATGTTGACGGAGAGCGAACGCTCTTCCGTCACCCGGCCCTGGCCATGACACTTGGTGCACGGGTCGGGAATGATCTGGCCGCGGCCATGGCAGGTCGGGCAGGTGCGCTCGACGGAGAAGAAGCCCTGCGCGGCGCGGACGCGGCCTGAACCCTGGCAGGTGCCGCAGGTCTTCGGCTGTGTACCGGGCTTGGCGCCCGAGCCGGAACAGACGTCGCAGGTGATCGAGGTCGGAACGCGAATCTGCGCGGTCTTGCCGCTGAAGGCTTCCTCCAGCGAGATTTCCATATTGTAGCGAAGATCGGCGCCCCGTTCGCGGCCGCCGGACGAGCGACCGCGCGAGCGTCCGCCACCCATCATCTCGCCGAAAATATCCTCGAAAATATCGGAGAAGCCGCCGCCGCCAAACCCGGCGCCGAAGCCGCCACCGCCGCCCATGCCGCCATGCTCGAAAGCGGCATGGCCGTAGCGGTCATAGGCTGCGCGCTTTTGCGGGTCCTTGAGCGTTTCGTAGGCCTCATTGATTTCCTTGAACTTCCGCTCGGCATTGCTGTCGTCCGGATTCTTGTCCGGATGATATTGCATTGCCAGCTTGCGAAAGGCGCTTTTCAGCTCTTTCTCGTCCGCCGTCCTGGAGACGCCCAACGTCTCGTAAAAATCCGCTTTTGCCATATTAAGGATTAGAACCCCGGAAATGGATTTCCGGCTGCCTGAAGGCAGCCGGATCTAAGTTTCCTCGAGAACCTTTCGGTTCGCGCTTATGCAGACCGCTTGTGGTCGCCTTCGTCCTTGATTTCCTCGTAGTCGGCATCGACGACATCATCCTTGCCGCCTGCTGCCGAGGCATCGCCCGAAGCCGCTTCCGCCTGTTGCGATTCATAGATCGCCTGGCCGAGCTTCATGGAAACTTCCATGAGCGTCTGGGTCTTGGCCTTGATGTCTTCGGCATCCGGCTCGGAAGCTTCGGTTGCCGCCTTCAGCGCTGCGATCGCGTCGGAAATCGCGGTGCGATCGGCTTCGCTGACCTTGTCGCCGTAATCCTTCAGCGACTTCTCGCTCGAGTGGATCAGGCTTTCGGCCTGGTTCTTGGCTTCGACACCTTCGCGGCGCTTCTTGTCTTCAGCAGCGTGGGCTTCGGCATCCTTGACCATCTTTTCGATGTCGGCATCGGAAAGACCGCCGGAAGCCTGGATGCGGATCTGCTGTTCCTTGCCCGTGCCCTTGTCCTTGGCCGAAACCTGGACGATGCCGTTGGCGTCGATATCGAAGGTGACTTCGATCTGCGGAACACCGCGCGGAGCCGGCGGCAGGCCGACGAGGTCGAACTGGCCGAGCAGCTTGTTGTCGGCAGCCATTTCACGCTCGCCCTGCGAAACGCGGATGGTCACGGCCGACTGGTTGTCTTCGGCGGTAGAGAATGTCTGCGACTTCTTCGTCGGGATCGTCGTGTTGCGCTCGATCAGACGGGTGAAGACGCCGCCGAGCGTTTCGATGCCGAGAGACAGCGGGGTCACATCGAGCAGCAGGACGTCCTTGACGTCGCCCTGCAGAACGCCGGCCTGGATGGCGGCGCCGAGAGCGACGACTTCATCCGGGTTGACGCCCTTGTGCGGCTCCTTGCCGAACAGCTGCTTGACGACTTCCTGTACCTTCGGCATGCGGCTCATGCCGCCGACGAGAACGACTTCGTCGATTTCAGCGGCGGTGACGCCGGCATCCTTGAGCGCCGCCTTGCACGGAGCGATGGTGCGCTGGACGAGATCGTCGACCAGGCTTTCCAGCTTGGCGCGGGTCAGCTTCAGCATCAGGTGCTTCGGACCGGTAGCGTCTGCCGTGATGAAGGGCAGGTTGATTTCGGTCTGCTGCGAGGAGGACAGTTCGATCTTGGCCTTTTCGGCAGCTTCCTTGAGGCGCTGCAGAGCGAGCTTGTCGCCCTTGAGGTCGATGCCGTTATCCTTCTTGAACTCGGCAACGAGGTATTCGACAAGACGCATGTCGAAGTCTTCACCGCCGAGGAAGGTGTCGCCGTTGGTCGACTTCACTTCGAAGACGCCGTCGCCGATTTCGAGGATGGAGATATCGAAGGTACCGCCGCCAAGGTCGTAAACGGCGATGGTCTTGCCGTCCTTCTTGTCGAGGCCGTAAGCAAGGGCCGCAGCCGTCGGCTCGTTGATGATACGCAGAACTTCAAGACCGGCGATCTTGCCGGCATCCTTGGTTGCCTGGCGCTGCGCGTCGTTGAAGTATGCGGGAACGGTGATAACAGCCTTGTCGACCTTTTCGCCGAGATAGGATTCGGCGGTTTCCTTCATCTTCTGAAGGATCATTGCGGAAATCTGGGCGGGCGAATAGCCCTTGCCGTTGGCTTCGACCCAGGCGTCGCCATTGTCGCCCCGAACGATGTTGAAGGGAACAAGGTGCTTGTCCTTCTCGACGGTCGGATCTTCGTAGCGGCGGCCGATCAGGCGCTTGACAGCGAAGAGGGTATTTGTGGGGTTGGTGACAGCCTGGCGCTTGGCCGGCTGGCCGACGAGACGTTCACCATCGTCGGTGAAGGCAACCATGGAGGGGGTGGTCCGGGCGCCTTCGGCATTTTCGATCACTTTCGCGTCCTTACCGTCCATGACGGCGACGCAGGAATTTGTCGTTCCAAGGTCGATACCAATTACTTTTGCCATGTCATTCTCTCCTTGAAGCAAGCTATCGGAACCCCTGTCAGGCATTCCATTGACAGCCCCTTACGGGATGGTCTTGAGGATTGCGCAGCCATGACTGCGGTGATGCCGCGTATATAAGTAGCGGTTTTACTGACTGCAAGGCAGGAAATGGCCTGAAATCCAGCAAAACAAATGGTTTGTCGCCCAAATTCCGCACGGCCCCTTATGCGCCAGGGGCCGGCGGATTTGACGCGACCGCGTATCAGAGCAGCCTTGCCGCGGCCATGCAAGCGTCTCCTGCATAATTCCTTAAATCGGGGACCGATTCAGGGATAAAATCATGCAGCAGATCTGAACGTCCTAACCCGCCTTATATGGCGCGCAGCGTTGTGGGCCAAAATCGCGATTTCATCGGCCCGCAATATTTATCGGCCCAGGATGACGTCGAGCAGCGACGAGCGGTGCGGGCGTGCGGTGGCGACCGGCGCGCCGCCATCTCCGACATCGGCGGGCGGTATATCGCTGTCATACCGGTCGGAACTGTAGGGATTGGGGTCGTCGGCCAGATTCGCCGGCGGCAGGTCCTGCGGGTCGTCGTTTGCGGAGACCTGGTTGACGATCTGCGGCTGGATCGGCTGTTGCGATGGCCTTTGCTGCAAGGTCGGCTGCTGAATCGGCTGCCCGCCATCGGCCACACCGGAGATAATATTGCCGATGGTGGTCGGCTGGTCGCTGCTCGGCCCCGTCTGCGCCATCGGCAGGCCGTTGTCGATGATCTGGCCGCCGCCGAAGATCGGTGTCGGCGTTATGCCCTTGTGGGCGGCAACCATGAATTCCTTCCATGCCTTGGCCGGCAGGCCGCCGCCGGTCACCTTGCGCATCGACTTGCCGTCGTCATTGCCGAACCAGACGCCTGTTGTCAGATGGCTGGTGAAGCCGACGAATAGCGCATCGCGGAAGGATTGCGTCGTGCCCGACTTGCCGGCGGCCTGCCAGCCGGGAATGCGCGCCGCCTTGCCGGTGCCGTTGGCGATGACGCCGGCCATCATGGCGTTCATATTCGCGACGATGTCCGGGTTGAGCACGCGCTCAGGATTGTCGGTATTGGCCTGGTAGAGCACCTTGCCGGATGCGGTCGTTACCTTGGTGATGACATGCGGCGCCACCTTGAAGCCGCCGTTCATGAAGGTGGCATAGGCGGAGGTGAGCTCCAGCAGCGACACCTCGGAGGTGCCTAACGCGATCGAGGCATTGGCCTGCAGGTCCGATTCGATGCCGAGTCTGCGGGCGACCTTGATGACCTGATCCGGTCCGACTTCGGCGACGAGCTCGGCGGCAACCGTGTTCAGCGATTTCGCGACGGCGGTGGCAAGCGTCACGGGGCCGCTGTAGCGCTGCTCGTAGTTCTCAGGGGCCCAATTGCCGATCTTGACCGGCATGTCGTTGCGGATCGAGTTGGGCGTCAGGCCCATTTCGAGTGCCGCGGTGTAGACGAATGGCTTGAAGGCGGATCCGGGCTGACGCTTGGCGGTGACTGCGCGGTTGAACTGGCTCTGTGCATAGTCGCGGCCGCCGACCAGCGCGCGGATGGCGCCCGTTGCATCGACGGAAACGAGCGAGGCCTGCGATGCGTTGAGCTTTTTGCCTTCCTTTTCGAGCACGTCGCTCAGCGCTTTCTCCGCCTTCTCCTCCAGCGACATGTCGAGCGTGGTGTCGACGATCAGGTCTTCCTTGACATCGCCGCCGATCAGCTTCGGTAGCTGATCCATGACCATGTCGGCGACATAGTTCTCTGCGCCGCTCCAATAGCTCTTCGACCGGGTCGGCGGCTGCGCCATCGCCGTCTTGATGTCGGATTCGCTGATGAAGCCCTGTTCGTGCATCGCCTGCAGCACCAGCTGGGCACGCGCCTCGGCGGCGGCAGGATCGCGGGCTGGCGACAGCCTTGAGGGCGCCTTGACGAGGCCGGCGAGCATCGCCGCCTCGCCGAGATTGACGTCCTTGGCCGACTTGTTGAAATAACGCCGCGAGGCGGCCTCGACGCCATAGGCGTTGGAGCCGAAATAGACGCGGTTCAGGTACATCGTCAGGATCTGGTCCTTGGTGTACTTGTGCTCCAGCCACAGCGCCAGCAGCACTTCCTGCACCTTGCGCTCCAGCGTGCGGTCCGGCGACAGGAAAAGGTTCTTGGCAAGCTGCTGCGTCAGCGTCGAGCCGCCCTGGACGGCGTGTCCGGTCACCACGTTCGTTACGACGGCGCGGGCAAGGCCGATCGGATCGAAGCCGAAATGCGAGTAGAAGCGCCGATCTTCGATCGCGACGATGGCCTCGGGAATATAGGGTGACATCTCGCTCAGCGATACGGCTTCGCCGCCCGTGGTGCCGCGATTGGCGATCAGGGTTCCATCGAGACCGTTGATCTTGACGTTCGGGGGCCGGTCGGGAATGGACCATGTGCTCGCACTCGGCATGCGCGAGCCGTAATAGGCGACAAGTCCGGCAAGACCGATACCGGCCCAGAGGCAGAGCACGAGGCTCCAATAGATCGTTGAACGGATGAAACCGAAGAAGCCGCGTCGCGGCCGCGCGCGCCGGGCCGGCTTGCGGCGGCTCCGGGTGCGGCGAGGCTTTTCGACCACGGGTTCTTCCTCGTCGTCCTCGTCCTCTTCGTCGTCGGGTTCCGGCTCCCGATAGTATTTCTTCGCAGACCGCCCGCTGCCGACGATGCGTTCGCCCGCGTTGAATCCGTCATCGGTACGTTCCCGGCCGTTGGAAAAGGATGGTTCTATCCTCTGGCGTGATTTTCTCTTATCTGCCATTGCCGGCCGGTTGTACCTCGGTGCCCAGTGTTTCCAAGTCTTCTATCAGGCCGATCGCAGCGGCGGTAGCGATCTTTCCAGTGAGCGATCGAGATAAGGCAATCCGCCTTGGTTCGTGCGCCTCCCGCGAAGACATCAGTCCCGCCTGAACTGTAAATGCGGCGATTTAAGGAGGGATTAAGAACATTCCGATCCGCAATGGCGGCGAACTCGCCTGCGCCCGCCGAGGAGGCATAAGGAACTTTTCACTACCCTGAGCATTATCCCCTCATAAAAACAAAGAGGGTGAGCCCATGACTTCATTGCTGAAGATAGAGAAAGGTGAAGAGAGCAAGTTACGCGAGGTCTGGAGCGTTGAGGATTTTGTCCGGCGCCACCGGATATGCAAGGAGGAGGAGGCCCGGCTGAAAAAGCTGTTTGGCGATTTTGCAACGAAGCAGGAACTGCTCTCCAACGCGCAACGGCCGCCCCAATTTCGTTGAAATGAAGTGGTTGGCCAGGCGCGATGTTCATCGTGAGCTGCTGCGGCCGAACGGGGCGCAGTAGAGGAGGCTAGGCCAATGTGGAAACGTTTCGAACTGTGGCTCGTGGACCAGATCGACCGGATATTCGGCCTTGAGCGGCTTGCCCGCCGTGCCGGCTTCTCTCCGGACGAGGCAAGACGGATCGCACGTGAAAAGTAGATCCCCAGCGGCTTGAGGTACGGTACGCGCTGGGTGCCCTCTTTCTAAAGGACGACCGTATTTACCTTCGGGCCCCCCGAAGAGACCGCGTCGATACTCGGCGCAATAAGCGATCTTCCATATTTTCGAATGGTCTGATCAAGGTTATAGTACCGTCATGTGGCCGCCCTGGCGGGCGGTTCCAAGCAATTGGTAACGCGTGAGGAGGAGTGTTCATGCGACACATCAAATGGAGCAATCCCATCGAGATCGGATTTGCTCAGGATACGTTCCAGGTCGTGACAGGTCCTTCCGAGGCCCTCAACTGCATGGCCAATCTATGGCCCGACCGCCGCGGCCCCCTCTATGTAGCGGCAAGAAGTCTATGCCGCGCGGCCATCGATGGTCGCAAGTCGGCCGAAGAAGCACGCGAGATGTTCATTTCTGCGACACGGGAAGCGCGTCTGAAGATGCATTGAAGCATCCGGTGCAATTGCGGCTTAGACGTTCAATTGCGAACCGGCGAGCGCGGTCGTCACCGAGATTTTTGGGCGTGCGCTCTTCCATGAAAGCATCTCCTCAATGCGGCTCCAGAATGGTGGGCGCATTCTTCCCGGAGGCGACGCGCGTCACAAAAGGCCGGCAACTTTCAAAGCCGCCGGCCTTTTTTACTTTTGAGACGGCCGCAGGCCTGCGGTCAGCGGTTCGAACCCCTCACGGACATCCGGCAATTTGGCTCCGACGCCGGGCATGGATCCCGGTGATCGGGGCTGTAGGGGCCTGGCTGGGCTGCGTTCGGCCGCGGATTGCTCTGTTGCGGCTGCGGTTGAGCCTGCTGAGGCTGAGCTTGGGGCGGTTGGTGCTGCGGTTCCGGGCGTGGACGGTTGTCCGGGCGGTTGTTATCGCGCGGGCGGTCCGGCCGGCTACCCCAGTCCTGATTGTTGTCCGGGCGCTGTCTGCCCCAATCGCCATTGCCATCCCGCTGGCCGTCCCAATCGCGGTTGCGGCCGGGGCGGCGATCCCAATTGCGGTCCTGTCCGTCATTCCAGTCCCGATTGCGATCACGACGACGATCCCAGTTGCCATCCTGATCGTCATTCCAGTTGGAGCCGCGATCCCAGCCTGGGGAGCCACGGTCCCAGCCGCTGTCGGGGCGCCGATCGACCCACCCCGGGCCGCGGCGCCAGCGGTCGCGATCGCGGTAGAAATCGCGGCCGCGGTAATAGCGGCCCCAATAGTCGTCGAGATTGAAGACCACCGTCGGAATACCGAGGGGCCGGTAATATTGCCGGTCGACATAGATGCGGCGTGACTGATAAGTCGCCTGGATATAACGGCCTGCCACCCATCCGCGGCCGCCATAGAAGGAGACATCGCACCACGGTGTATCGTTGAGGCAACCGTTGATCTGAAGGGGCGCGCCGACGGGGATCATCGTGACAGCGGGATAGGCCGTACTTGGGCCAGACCGCATGTTGACGTTTGCCGTAGCAAAGCCTTCCGCCGCTTCCGCAATGGCGGGCAGCGCCACAAGCGCTGTCAGAAGACTCGCCGCAAGGATCTTGAATTTCATAAGCTACTCTCCCTTTCGCGCACTTCGCCGCCCCGACGCGTGTCCACTGTAACGCGCCTACCCCGGCGCTCCTTCGTAGATTTGCCAATTCCGGCAAGATAAAAGCTTCCCTGCACGGGATCTGATAGGAATCTCCAGTGCCGCTTCAATCTCTGCATGTGTTGTAGACCCATCTGCATGAATACAGCTTGAACGCGTCAGTTTGAACCGAAAAGGCGTATGGCTTCCGATAAAGGCGGCAGGGCTGCTTCGAAAGCTTTTTCGGCAGAAGCGGGAAAGCGGCCTTGAAATTGCCACCTTGCCCTCTCATATAGTCTTCAGTCATGCAGCCGATGGGCGCTGGCGCGCTGGAAAGCGAGCCGTTTCGTCTGTTAATATCATGAAAGTGGCGTTAACTCTTCGTTGACCTTTCATGATCAATCTGGTTGCAGTTCCGCCCTTGCCTTTGACCACGGATGTACTGGCACTGATGAGAAGGCGGATGGCGAAAGGCCGGGTCATTCCGGCCTTTTTTGTTTTCTGGCGATGGCGTGTTCCTGCGGAAGCGGTGCGCGCCATTTTCATTTTCGCCATTTTCTTGAGCACAAAAGAAAACCGCCGCAAATTCTGCGGCGGTTTTCAAGTTCAAGCGGCAAGGCCGGGCATAACGCCGGGGCAATATGCTTAGTTCGCCTTCTTGGCTGCAACCTTGATGATCTCGGCTTTCCCCCTGGTCGGTCCAGCGGCCACGATCGCCTTATCGGCTGGGACATAGCCTGCGCCGATGTTGACGTTCAGCGAGATGTAGTCGATAGCGCTCTGCTGAATGGCTTGTGCCAGGCTTTGCTGGGCAGCGGTCACGTTGCGCTGTGCGTCGAGAACGTCGAGCAGCGAGGATGCACCGTCCTTGTAGCTTGCCGTCGAGAGCTGCAGGGCTTCCTGGTAGGATTTGACCTGAGCCTGCAACGCAGCCACCGTCTGTGCGTCACGGGCGACTGCCGAGAGAGCGTTTTCGACGTCTTCGATCGCCGAGCGAACCTTCTGCTGCCAGACGATATATTGTTCGCGGCTTGCCGATTCAGCGTTCTTGACGCCGGCGCGCAGGGCACCGCCATCGAAGATCGGCAGGTTCAGCGAAGGGCCGAAGGACCAGGTGGTGAGGCCGCCGCTTGCAGCGGAGGTATGGATATAGGTCGGCGAAATCGAGCCGCTCAGCGTGATCGACGGAAGGAGCTTGGCTTCTGCTACGCCGATCTCGGCTGTGGCGGCTGCAAGCTGGCGCTCTGCGACGCGAATATCGGGACGGTTGCGGATGAGGTCGGCCGGAACGCCGGTGCGGACGCTGCCGCGGAAGATCGGCTGTCTGCCGTTGCCCTGCATCTGCGCGATGATCGTCGAAGAAGGAACGTTGAGCAGCGTCGCGATGTGGTGAACCTGCTGGCGATATTGAATCTCGTAGCCAGGTACCAGCGCCAGCGTCTGGTTGACGAGGCCTTCGGCCTGCACCACGTCGAGGCGGGAAGCCGCGCCGGCTTCGAGCTGGAACTTGGTCAGCGAAAGAGTATCGCGCCGCGACTTCAGGTTTTCCTGCGCGATCGAGATGAGCCGCTGGTAATAGCGGGCATTGACATAGCTGTTGGCGAGATCCTGCAAATATGTCAGGCGTGCAACGTCGACACTGGAATAGGCGGCGTCGAGCGAAGCATTGGCGCTTTCCGTGGCGCGGCGATACTGGCCCCAGAGGTCGAGCAGCCAGGAGGCCGAAGCAGTGCCCGTCGTTGTATTCCGTCGGCCACTGGAATTGGATACTCTCGAGCCGCCCTTCTGGCCGCTGGTCGTATTGTCACCCAACACGGTGAGGCTCGGGAGACCGCCTGCACCTGCCGTGACGACGGCAGCTTCCGCCTGGTTGATGCGTTCCAGCGACTGCTGAATGTTCAAGTTCTGGGCCAGTCCTTGTGCGGCGAAGGCATTCAGCTTGGCGTCGCCGAAAGCGGTCCACCATTGCGAGCCGGCGATATCGCCGTTCGCCTTCGTACCACCCTCCGAGAATTTGGCCGGGAGAGGCATTTCCGGTGGCTTATGGTCTGGGCCGCTGACGCAACCTGCCAAAACAAGCAGCAGGGCGGGGGCGGCAGTACGAATGGAAACCATCACATTGTCCCACAATTCAATTTACTGATCAGTGTTTTTCGGGATCGGCTTGATCCCATATGCCGGCGCTCCAGTCTTACGCAACACAAACAACGACCCGAAGCAGTCGGCGTCAATCTAGCAATGAGTTTTGCAATAGCACAGTGGCTTTTACGAATTCTCGGCTGCGAACATATGTGGGATCGGCCGAAATATCAGCTTGCCGGTAAAAAAAATCTGAAGTGTTGCAAAAAACATACCCTCACATCCGCAATCAAGGGATGTGAATAGCGCAAAACTCCATCTCCACCGCAACTTACGGGAAGTTGCAGCGTGCCGATTTAGCAAAACGACCGTTCAGACGGTCTCCGAAGGGAAATAGCGGGCGAGGCTTGCGCGAACCCGGTCACGCGGTGTTGCGCCGCGATCGTCAGGCAGGAAAGACGTACCTGTGATCGCCTCGAAGGCGCGGACATAGACCTTGGACGTCTGTTCGACAAGCTCGCTTGGGATATCCGGAATCTCATCCTTGTAGGGATCGCAGCGCTCCGTAACCCAGGCGCGCACGAAGTCCTTGTCAAAGCTTTCCGGGCGCATGCCCTTTTCGAAGCGCTCCTGATAGCTGTCGGCCAGCCAATAGCGGCTGCTGTCGGGCGTGTGGATCTCGTCGGCGAGAATGATGGTGCCGTTGTCGTCGGTCCCGAATTCATATTTGGTATCGACGAGGATCAGCCCCCGCTTGCGGGCGATTTCCTGCCCCCGTGCGAACAGGGCAAGGGCGTAGTCCGATAGCGTCTGCCATTGGTCTTGCGTCAGAAGCCCACCCTCCACGATCTGCTTCGGCGTCAGCGGCTCGTCGTGACCGCCGTCGAATTCCTTGCTCGTCGGCGTGATGATCGGCTTCGGCAGGATCTGGTTGTCGCGCATGCCGTCGGGCAGCGCGATCCCGTACATCTCGCGCTGACCCTTCTTGTAGAGCGTCAGGATCGAGGTGCCTGTGGTGCCGGCAAGATAGCCGCGAACGACGACCTCGACGGGCAGGATATTCAGCCGCTTGCCGACGACCACGTTCGGGTCGGGGTAGTTGATCACGTGGTTGGGGCAGATGTCGCGCGTCTGCTCGAACCAGTAGCGGGCGGTCTGCGTCAGCACCTGACCCTTGTAGGGAATGCAGGTGAGGATGCGGTCGAAGGCGCTCAAACGGTCGGTGCTGATGATGATGCGGCTGCCGTCGGGCAGATCGTAATTCTCGCGCACCTTACCGCGATAGTAGTTGGGCAATTCCGGAAAATGGGCTTCGGAGAGAATTCGCAACGTGTCCACCAACAGGCTCGCGCATCCGCCCGACGGATGCTTCTTGAGCGGACCCTTAGCCTATTGCGGCCAGAAGCGGAACGGTTTTCACATATATAATATGCAATTTGCTTTCCACCGCATGGCTGTAACGGCAAAATGCGGTCAGCTCGGTCGGGAACGCCAGCCGCTTCCGCTCCATTCGAGAATAGGCGTCGAAAACACGCCGATGATTTTTTCGCTCCATCGCTTGTCGCCCAGATCGACACGATCCCGCCACCGATCTGATTGCAGCATCGCCGCACCGATCACGACAGGCTCGATGCCGCAAGACATCAAAAGAGAAAGTCCTGCAACGATCGAGGCGCCGCTGGAGATCACGTCATCGATCAGCGCGACGCGCTTTCCTTCCAGCAGCGGCAGCATGCGCGGGTCTATGTAAAGACGCTTCTCCTGGTCCGGCGTGGTGATGGAGGAGAGTGGGATCGACAGCTCCTCGCGATACCAGAACTTACGCGATGTTCCGAGCGGCACGTAGCGAGCATGGCCGAGTGCGCGGGCCACTCCCGCCGCCAGAGTGAGACCGAGAGTCGGCAATCCGGCCACGACATCGATATCATGTGCTGCCATTCGTTTCGCAAGCGTCTCCGCGAGAGCGTCCAGTACGGTGAAGCTCGCCTGATTGACGATCAGCGATGCGAGCGCGTGTCCGCCATCTGGGAGCACGCGGATCGGCAGTTGCAATTGCCGCCCGTCCGGCAGGTCGGCTACATGGAAATCCGTACGCTCCGCCACTGGGTCGAAGGTGCCGGGTGCATGCAGTTCCTGCCAAAAGTCGTGAGGTTGCATCGCACTCAGCCCTCTATCGATTGACTTTCGTTCCGGCGCGCCGGTGCAAGCTCAGAATTTCGGCCTCGGTCAAGGCACGCACGCCGCCCTTCGGCAGATCGCCCAGTGCGATATCGCCAAAGGCAACGCGCACGAGCCGCAGGCATTCGATGCCAAGCGCCTCCAGCATGCGCCGGATCTGGCGATTGCGCCCCTCCTTCAGTTCCACCTCGATCCAGCTGTTGCGGTCGCCGCTGCGCAGCAGCCGGGCGGAGCTTGCGGTCAAGAGTTCACCGTCGTCGACGATGCCACGCTCCATGCGCGCCAGCTGTTCCGGGTCCATGATGCGGTCGACCTGCACATGATAGGCCTTGCCAACATGGCTGACGGGATCGAGCAGGGCCTGCGCCAGTACCGTGTCATTGGTGAAGAGCAGCAATCCCTCGCTCGCCTTGTCCAGGCGGCCGACGGGCGCGAGATGGCGGGCATCGATCTCCCGCAGGCAATCATAAACAGTCGGCCGTCCTTCGGGATCGTCGCGCGTCGTCACCAACCCGCGCGGTTTGTTCAGCATGAAATAGAGCTTCTTCTCGGCTGATATTTCCATGCCGTCGACCGCGAATTTCGAATGTTCCAAATCGACCCAGGTCGCGGGATCGGAAACTCTGCGGCCGTCGACGGTCACGCGGCCGGCCGCGATCAGCGCCTCCGCCTGGGTGCGGGAGCAATAGCCAAGCTTGGAAAGCGCCCGCGGCAACGTCACGCGTTTGCCTTCCGGTTCCTGGGTGTGCCTTGCCGCCTTGCCGGATCTCTGCGGTGATTGCCTTTGGCTCAACCGTCCTGCCTCATGCGCGTGTTTTCCTGACCCGACATTCCCGTCGGTGAAGCTCAATCCTTTCGCACAGCGGCGAATAGGACGCAAACCCGCATTGTCGAAAAGAGGCTGAAGGATGGGCTGTTTGAAAAAAAGCAGACAGGGCTCGCATTTCACGGGATGCGAGCCCTGTCGCGGACCGGAGCGGGCGATGGGGTCGGGTCGACGGCAAGGAAGCTGCCGACATCCGCTCCGGAGGGATCCGGTTGAGAAGAAACTGCATTGCGTCTTTTGCTGGGATTTTTCAAGAAACGGGAAATTTGTTACAGTTTGTAACGCCGGTCGTTTCCCTGTTGCCAACACCGCCTCTCGCCCCGCATGGAAGAGCCATGGTTTCCGCATCGCTGCTTCTGGTCGAAGACGACCGCGAGATTAGGGCGCTCCTGGAGGAGTTCCTGAGCCGCGAAGGTTTTTCAGTTCAGGCCGCCGACAGTGCGGCGGCGATGGACCGCATTCTGTCCAAGGGCTTTCCGGATCTGATCATTCTCGATCTGATGCTGCCGGGGGAGGACGGCCTCTCGGCATGCCGCCGCATCCGCACCCGCAGCAAGGTGCCTATCCTGATGCTGACGGCCAAGACCGAAGATATCGATCGCATTCTCGGCCTAGAAATGGGCGCCGACGATTATCTCGGCAAGCCTTTCAATCCGCGCGAACTCCTGGCGCGCATCCGCGCCATTCTCCGTCGCTCCGGGCCGGAGCGGCCGGAAGATGCCGGCATCCCGTCGCGGCGCAAGAGCTTCGCAGGGCTGACCGTCGATCTCGACGGTCGCTTGATCGAGATGGATGGCGAGCGCGTCGTACATCTGACGACGGCCGAGTTCGATCTGCTGGTCTGTTTCCTCGAAAGACCGCGCCGCGTGCTGTCGCGCGAGCAATTGCTCGACTGGACGCGCGGCCGTGGCGCCGATCCCTTCGATCGCACCATTGACGTCACGGTCTCCCGCCTGCGCACCAAGCTCGGCCATTGCCTGCCCGATGGTGCTCAGGTCATCACCACCGTGCGTAATGCCGGCTATCTCCTCACAATGGACGTGAAGGATGTTTGAACCATGCTGAAACTCGGTCTGGTGGCCCGCATCATCATGATCGTCGCCGTGGCGCTGTTCATCATTCAGCTTGCCGCCTTTGCGGCCGCGCAGCTGAAGCCGGATACGCCGTTCAATCCGGAATTGTCGCCCGCCAAACAGGTGAAGACCGCGATCCGTCTTCTCGATGCCATTCCGCCCGAGGCGCAGCAGGCGGCCGTGCGGGCGCTGAATGCCAATGGCCTGGCGATCCGTCTGGCTGATCCGCCGGCGCCGGGCCGGAAGGAGGAGGCGGCTAATCTGACGCTTACCGACAAGCTCGCCCGCGAGTTTGCGGCAATCGCGCTCGGCAACCGCTATTTCAGCATGCGCTCGCTTTCCGAAAAGCCGCAGGGCTGGTTCTCCGTCGGTGCACCGGACAGGATCGTGGAAGTGTCGATCGGAATTGCCGGCGGCAAGATCGCTGTCTTCAACCTGCCCGACACGCCGACGGTGCGATTGAACGGCATTCCCATCGGCCTCATTGCCGGCATTCTCGGCATGTTGGTCGCCGTCATCGCCATCGCCGCCGTCGCGCGGGAAACCCGGCCCCTGACGCGCCTGTCGCGCACCGTCAACGCCATCGGCAATGGCCTGCAGCCGGTTCATATTCCGGAAAGGGGCGCCTGCGAACTGCGCATGCTGATCAAGGCGATCAACGCCATGCAATTGCGCATTGCCGCGCTCGTCGGCAACCGCACCCTCATCCTCGGAGCGATCTCACACGATCTGAGGACCTACCTCACTCGTTTCCGTCTGCGCATGGAAATGATGCCGGAAACGCCCCACCGCGAGCGGGCGATCGCCGACGTCGAGGCCATGCAGCGGCTGGTGGAGGATGCGCTTGGCTTTGCCCGCAGCACCGTCGTCTCGGACGGCAAGACGATTGTCGATCTCGACGCGGCAATTCGGGGTCACCTCGCCGAGCGGCAGGACGGGCAGGGCCTGGTGGGTTTCATGCCAATCGGGCAGCCGATTGCCGTCGCGATGACGGAGACCGCTCTCGTACGAGTGCTTGACAATCTCATGGACAATGCGCTGCGCTATGGGGGCCGGGCCGATATTGCCGTCGAGCGCCGTGGCGATCACGGCGCCATCGTCGTTGGAGATCGCGGACCGGGCATTCCCGCGGAGCGGCGCAAGGAAGTCCTCGAACCCTTCGTGCGGCTGGAGGAATCACGCAACCGCGATCTCGGAGGCAGCGGGCTTGGCTTGGCGATCGTCCGCCAGATTCTCGATGCGCATGGCGGCACGCTCTGTCTGGAAGATCGCGAAGGAGGCGGATTGAACGCCGTTGTCCTCTTGCCGCCGACGGTGATGGAAAGAAAAGCAGCTTGAAATCGGTGCGCCCATCAGCCAATCGCACGGGTGCGCGATCGCCTCTTTGCCTGGAGCGACCTGTTCAATGGCATGTATGGACGGCCTCCGCGTGGCAAGGGGCAAGTTGGTGTTTCTGACGGATTGGTCGGGTGCAGGCATGTATTCGGCCTTTGAATGCGACGTGTTCATGCCGCTGGCCCTGATGTAGTCCGCGGATCGGATCCCAGACAGGTCAACGCGCTTTCAAGCGGCACCCACTGATCGGGTTTGTCCGACCCCGGCTCGACCGTTCGCCATCACGCCATCAGCACCTCACCAGTTTCTGCATCCTCTGTGAGCATTCAAACGGCGGCGGTCGCCTCAAAGCGCCTGCCCGTCGTCATTAACGCCCAGACGATCCGCGCTATCTTGTTTGCCAAAGCAACAGCGACGACGTTGTACGGCTTCTTCGCCAGAAGCTCGGCAGCCCAACGCGTCGGCGCCGTTTTGCCGTTCCGGCTGAAGCGGAGGACCGCGTGCGCCCCGACGACGAGAAGCCGGCGGAGATAAGGGTCGCCTTGTTTGCTGATCCTTCCGAGGCGGTCCTTGCCACCCGATGAGTTTTGCCGCGGCACCAGGCCTATCCATGCCGCCAGTTGTCGGCCGGATTTGAAGAGCGACGCGTCGGTCACCGTTGCGGCAATTGCGCTGGCAGTGATCGGGCCAATTCCAGGGATCGCCTCAAGGCGGCGGCTCAGTTCGTTCGAGCGATGCCAAGCATGAATTTGGCGATCCAACTCGCTGACTTTCTCGTGCACCTCCCGCAACTGCCCGATCAGTGGAAGAAGCGCGGACCGCGCAAGCGGCGGGATCAGATCGTGATCATCGTCGTCGACCAACGCCATCAGCATTCCGACGCCGGCAAGGCCCTGTCGCGTTACGATGCCGAACTCCGCCAAGTGGCCGCGCAAGGCGTTCACCAGCATTGTCCGCTGCCGGATCAAAAGCTCGCGGACCCGGTGCAGCATCAGCACGCCCTGTTGCTCCTCGCTCTTCACTGGAACAAAGCGCATCGTCGGCCGCGTCACCGCCTCGCAAATCGCCTCAGCATCCGTGGCGTCATTCTTCTGCCGCTTCACGTATGGCTTGACGTAAGATGCCGGCATCAGCCGAACCTCGTGACCCAGCGCCATAAGAACCCGAGCCCAGTGGTGTCCAGTCGCGCATGCCTCGATTCCGATCAGGCATGGCGGCAATGCTTTGAAGAATCCAACGACATCGTCGCGGCGCAGCTTGCGGCGGCACACGATCGCGCCAGCACCATTGATCCCGTGAACCTGAAATACGTGCTTGGCGATATCCAGACCAACTGTGGTAATCTTCTCCATGGACGGCTCTCCCTTATGTGACTTTCGACAGCCACACTTTGGCACATTGCGATGCCGGGAGCGGAGGCCGTCCACCACATCAGGTCAGGAATCTTTGCAGCTCTTGCCGGTTCAGGACGATACCGGCGGCTGCTTTCTGCGGATCGGGATGCGTATAGGTAAAGCTCGGCAGGTCGGGCAGATCCAACGCCTGGCGCATGCTCATGATACCGAGCGCGCGGCGGCCACTGGCGCTGTCGAAGCTGACTTCGATGATGCTTTCCGGTCTTGTTGTATGCATTGTTTCCTCCCTTCTCTTATATCTGGCCTGAACCATAGCAGAAACATCATGGAAAATCTCGGTTTTTCTAAGGCTT
>NZ_PYJQ01000001.1:95000-901106 GCF_003024605.1 Rhizobium sp. JAB6
CCACCGTACAGACCGTACCCGAAACCGACACAGGTGGTCAGGTAGAGTATACCAAGGCGCTTGAGAGAACTATGTTGAAGGAACTCGGCAAATTGCACGCGTAACTTCGGAAGAAGCGTGACCCTTATATGCGCAAGCATGTGAGGGTGGCACAGACCAGGGGGTAGCGACTGTTTACCAAAAACACAGGGCTCTGCGAAGTCGCAAGACGACGTATAGGGTCTGACGCCTGCCCGGTGCTGGAAGGTTAAGAGGAGGGGTGCAAGCTCTGAATCGAAGCCCCAGTAAACGGCGGCCGTAACTATAACGGTCCTAAGGTAGCGAAATTCCTTGTCGGGTAAGTTCCGACCTGCACGAATGGCGTAACGACTTCCCCGCTGTCTCCAACATAGACTCAGTGAAATTGAATTCCCCGTGAAGATGCGGGGTTCCTGCGGTCAGACGGAAAGACCCCGTGCACCTTTACTATAGCTTTACACTGGCATTCGTGTCGGCATGTGTAGGATAGGTGGTAGGCTTTGAAGCAGGGACGCCAGTTCTTGTGGAGCCATCCTTGAAATACCACCCTTATCGTCATGGATGTCTAACCGCGGTCCGTCATCCGGATCCGGGACAGTGTATGGTGGGTAGTTTGACTGGGGCGGTCGCCTCCGAAAGAGTAACGGAGGCGCGCGATGGTGGGCTCAGACCGGTCGGAAATCGGTCGTCGAGTGCAATGGCATAAGCCCGCCTGACTGCGAGACTGACAAGTCGAGCAGAGACGAAAGTCGGTCATAGTGATCCGGTGGTCCCGTGTGGAAGGGCCATCGCTCAACGGATAAAAGGTACGCCGGGGATAACAGGCTGATGACCCCCAAGAGTCCATATCGACGGGGTTGTTTGGCACCTCGATGTCGGCTCATCGCATCCTGGGGCTGGAGCAGGTCCCAAGGGTTTGGCTGTTCGCCAATTAAAGCGGTACGTGAGCTGGGTTCAGAACGTCGTGAGACAGTTCGGTCCCTATCTGCCGTGGGTGTAGGAATATTGACAGGATCTGTCCCTAGTACGAGAGGACCGGGATGGACATATCTCTGGTGGACCTGTTGTCCTGCCAAGGGCATAGCAGGGTAGCTATATATGGAATGGATAACCGCTGAAGGCATCTAAGCGGGAAACCAACCTGGAAACGAGTGTTCCCTATCAGAGCCGTGGAAGACGACCACGTTGATAGGCCGGGTGTGGAAGTGCGGCAACGCATGAAGCTTACCGGTACTAATAGCTCGATTGGCTTGATCGTTCCCATTGCCAGTGCTCATCAAAAAAAGATGGGTCTGAAAACGTGTTCAAATAAATAAAGGCTTTCTGCCTTCCAGCTTCTCATTGGGCATAAACCGCTAGCGCGGTTTAGCCCAAAGTTGCGCTTTGCCGACCTG
Source organism: Rhizobium sp. JAB6 (assembly GCF_003024605.1). Taxonomy (GTDB): domain Bacteria; phylum Pseudomonadota; class Alphaproteobacteria; order Rhizobiales; family Rhizobiaceae; genus Rhizobium. The sequence continues at coordinate 96,413 of NZ_PYJQ01000001.1, forward strand.
GTGGTTATGGCGGGGTGGCTGCACCCGTTCCCTTTCCGAACACGGCCGTGAAACGCCCCTGCGCCCATGGTACTTCGTCTTAAGACGCGGGAGAGTAGGTCGCTGCCAGGTCTGCTAATCGCAACGTTGTTTAATAAAAATCTTCTCGTCACACTCCGAAATACGGCCAGACCGTGTTACAATAGGCCGCTCATGCGGCCTTTGTCGCTTCTGGATAGCACAAACGCTTCTGGAATTTTGTAGGAACCCATAATAAGGGTGCCCACACGCGATAAACCCTTCGGGTTTACGCTGGAAACACGCGATAAACCGCTTCGCGGTTTACGCTGATGACGCAAGCCGGAAGGCTTGCTTTGGCGCGACAAACCCAAAGGGTTTGCGCTGGTGACGCGGGGTGGAGCAGCCCGGTAGCTCGTCAGGCTCATAACCTGAAGGCCGCAGGTTCAAATCCTGCCCCCGCAACCAATCTTCCCAAATACAATATCACCGGCGCGGAGACGCAATCTTCCATCGCGATCGGTAGCAACGCGCCTTTTATCCTTCGGGCTTCAGAATGCAGCATTGCTCCGGCATCGGCACCAGCACCGCGCTGCCTCCGGCAGCCATCGGCTCCGACAAGGCGCCATTGGCAACGATAGCGCCGGCCGGCGTCCTGCATTGATATTGATAGGCACGGCCGAGATAGGTGCGTGTGCCCAAAACCGCCGGTAACCCATCACCTTCGCGCCGAACCGAAAGCCCGTCCGCGCGGCAGCCGAGGACAAAATCGTCCGGAATCGGCCCGAAAGCGTCCTGCGATAGCGTAATACGAGCACCTCCGCCAGCTTCGGCTGTGACGAAGGCACTCTCTCGCTCAACAACACGCAGCCGCAGGAGGTTCTCGAAGCCGACGAAGCGGGCGACGAAGCCGTTGGCGGGCTTGCGGTAGAGGGTCTCGGGTGTGTCGAGTTGCATGATGCGGCCGGCATTCATGATGGCGACGCGATCGGAGATCGAGAAAGCCTCTTCCTGATCATGCGTCACATAAAGCGATGTTGTGCCATTGGCGCGCTGCAACTGGCGGATTTCGACGCGCATGTCGACGCGCAGCTTGGCATCGAGATTGGAAAGCGGCTCGTCGAACATGAGGAGCGGCGGCTCGATGACGAGGGCGCGCGCAAGCGCGACACGCTGCTTTTGGCCACCTGAAAGGGCGCCGGGCAGGCGGTCGCCCAGGCCGGAAAGACCGACGCGCTCCAGCATGTCAGCTGCCTTCAGCCGGCGTTCCTGCGTCGGGATGCGGCGTTGCTTGAGGCCGAAGGCGACGTTTTCAAGCACCGTCAGATGCGGAAACAGTGCGTAGTTCTGGAACACCAGCCCGATATCCCTGGCATGCGCCGGCAGCGTCGTCAGATCGCGGTCGCCGAGCTTAATCGCGCCGCTGGTCGGCTGCAGGAAGCCGGCGACGAGCCGCAGCGTCGTCGTCTTGCCGCAGCCGCTGGAGCCGAGCAAGGAGACCAGCTCGCCGGCTTCAACCGAAAGCGAAAGATCCTGCAGGACGGCCGTCTTGCCGTAATGGGCGCTGATGGAATTAATGGAGAGCGATACGGTCACGGGCGGCTACTTTGTCAGGAAGGTGAGGCCCAGGGTTGCTTCGACGATCGCCATGACCGCGACGGTCACGAGCATCAGAAGCACGGAAACCGAGGCAATGGTCGGGTCGAAGAACTGCTCCATATGGGCAAGGATCTGGATCGGAAGGGTGGAGATGCCAGGTCCGGTCAGAAAGACGGAGACCGAGACATCGTTGATCGAGGTGATGAAGGCGAGGATGAAGGCGGCGATGACGCCGGCGCGGATATTCGGCAGCACCACGGTCAGAAATGTCTTCAGGGGCGGACAGCCGAGGCTGATCGCCGCTTCCTCGATCGAAAAATCGAAACTTGCGAGGCTGGCGCTGACGACGCGCACCGAATAGGGCAGCACCAGCAGCGCATGGCCGATCAAGAGGCTCGGAAAGATCGGCAGACCGAGCCCGATGGTGATCGATTTCATCAGCGAGAAGCCGAAGACGATTTCCGGAACGAGGATCGGCAGCACGAAAAGCGTCGAAAGCCAGCGCGGCAGTTCGACCCTGTAGCGGCTGATGGCATAGGCGGCGGGAATGCCGATCAGCAGCGACAGCGCGGTTCCGAGGGAGGCGAGCTCCAGACTGGTGATCGCCGTCGTGCGGAAGGCCTCGATCTGAAAGATATTCGAGAACCAGCGCAGCGTCAGGCCCTGGGGCGGGAAGGTGAGATAGCTCGTGTCGCTGAAGGCGGCGCCGATGATGATGACGAGCGGGGCCAGCAGGAACAGGAAGACAAGGGCGGTGAAAGCAACAAGCGCGGGATGGACCGTTCGGGTCATGATCACACCGCCATCGGGTTCAGCCGCCGTGCGAGACGGCTCATGATTGCGACAATACCGATCGTGACCACCACCATAATGGCGGCGATCGTCGAGGCGCCGACCCAGTCGAAGGTGACCATGGCGCGCTGATAGAGGAAGGTGCCCATCATCATTTGCTTTTCGCCGCCAAGCAGCTGCGGCGTTGCGTACGAGGTGAAGCTGCCGGTGAAAACCAGCACGGCGCCGACGATCAGGCCCGGCGTGGCGAGCGGCAGGATGACCTGGCGGAAAGTTGCGGCCGGCGTTGCGCCCAGCGAAGTTGCCGCCTGGATGAGATCCTGCGGTATGCCTTCAAGCACGCCGACAAGGGTCAGGATCATCAAGGGCACGAAGAGATAGACCATCGCGACGATCACCGAGCCCTCGGTGTAGAGCATCGAGAGCGGCTCGCCGATGACGCCGATCGACAGCAGGATAGAGTTGAGAATGCCGTTCTTGCCGAGAATGATCAGCCAGGCGAAGGAGCGTACGACGACACCGGTCAGCAGCGGAAAGACCGCGGCGATGATCATTACGCTCTTGGCGCGGCCCGGCATCTGCGCGATGACGTAGGCAGCGATGAAACCGACGATCAAAGAGATCGCCGTCGTCATCAGCGCCACTTCGATCGTCCTGAAGAGCACGGTGCGGCGAAAGCCGCTGGCAAAGAAGGCAACATAAGGAGAGAAGATCCCCTTTGCTTCACCGAAGGTCGCCGCGATCGTAATGATAACGGGAACGAGCAGGAAGAACGTTACGGCCAGGATCGCCGGCGTCGCCAAACCCCATTTCATCAAATGCTTCATCAACCGAATTCCGTGAGAATGCCGCAGGAATGCGCGGCAAGCCCCGTTACATGCCGAAAATCTCGTTCCAGCGGTCGACCCAGTCCGGCTGCGCTTCGATCAGCTTCTGATAGTCGATACGGCTGAGTTTGGCGATCATATCGGCCCCATAGGTCCAGAGCTTTGCCTTTTCCGGCGGCAGCACAACCTTGGTCGAGACCGGGGCATCGACGCCCTGTTCGGCTTCCGCCTGCTGCACGTCCTTCGACAGGATGAAATTGATGAACTGATGCGCAAGCTCGACATTTTCCGAGCCTTTCGGGATGTTGACCGCATTGAGCACGGCGATATCGCCCTCCTTCAGATCGGCCCAGGCCATCGTTGGAACGGCCGCGCGCAGAGATGAGAGAACAAAATCCTGCGTCATCGCGACCCTCGCTTCGCCTGTCGAGATCAGGTTCACCAGTTCCGAGCCGGTATTGTAGTTCTTGACCACGTTCGGCTTCAGCGCCTCGATGGCTTCAAATGCCTTGTCGGCATCGGCATAGGGATCGGCGCCCGCATGCTTGCCAGCCTGGAGCACCGTCAGCGGCCCGCCTGTCGTCGTGATGCCCGGCAGCGAAACCGCACCCTTCAGGTCGTCGCGCCACAGATCGTTCCAGGAGGTAATCGGCGGGTTCACCTTCGCCATATCGTAGACGATGCCGATGCGGCCGATCGTGTAAGCCGGGCCGTAATTGCCTTGCGGCGCCTTGGCGATATCATAGAGATCGGCAAGGTTGGGGAGCTTGCTGCGGTCGATTTCCTGGAAGAGGCCCTGCTGAATGCCGAGCTGCGAATAGCTGTCGGTGAGATAGATGACATCGACGCCCTTGCCGCCCCGCAGCTTGAGCTTGTTGAGGCGGTCGGCGTTGTTGCCGGTTTCGAAGACGACGTCGCAGCCACAGATTTTCTTGAAGGGCTCGATGATATTGGCCTGCATCTTCTCGCCATTATAGCCCCACCAGGAGACGGTCAGCGTCTTTGCCTGCGCAAAGGCCGGCATAGCGGTGGCCGCGGCAAGGAGAACAAATCCCGCGGCGCGGGCAAAGGTGAGGGCTTTCATTCTCGAAATCCTTTTGATCAATGAAGTCGGGCTGATATTTCAAGCTTCGAGAATACTATTTTTCGAGCATCGGCTTTACAAGCCCAACAAATGGGCAGGGTGGCAATTTTTGCCTTTGATAGGATGAAACATCTTATGTCGTCACATTGCGCCGCCTGGTTATCGCAATCGTTGATATCGGCGCCCCCTTCCTTCCAGGCGGGAAGGTGGCGCGCCGCAACGGCCTCCTTTCACATGCGATATTCCGCTGGTGGGCAAGCAGCTTTACACGCGGATCGGTCATCTCTACCTTCAACGGACCGAATCCTGCAGGCATGCTTTTCATGACATCCCCGAAAACAAACCTTCCCGACGATCTGCTCGTCAATGCGGCGGACGAAGTGCTGATCCGTCAGGATCTGACGCTGACCGCGCTCGGCCGCCGTCCGGCGGATCGCCTGCTGCGTGTCGGCAAGCTGCTGGATGTGCATAGCCGCACCTGGCTGGACGATCAGGAGATCGTCATCAAAGGCCGGCGCATCGCCTATGTCGGCCCGGCCGGCAGTTATCAGGGGGAGGTGAGCGAGCGCGTGCATGAGCCGCATCTCGCAGCGGTTCCCGGTTTCGGCGAAGCGCACAAGCATATCGAAAGCTCGCATCTGACGCCGGAATGGGAAGCGGCTCTGGTCATGCCGCATGGCGTCACCTGGACTTGCGAGGCAAGCCACGAATTCTCCAATGTCAATGGCGCCCGCAATCTGGAATTCTGGCTGGAAGCGCGCCGCCGCGGTTCGCCGATGAAGATTTTTCCCCTGCCGGGATCGGCCGTGCCGCCGACGGCTTATGAATGGGGCGGCGGCCACTTCGGCTATGACGAGCAGAAGTCGTTCCTGAATGAAAGCCTGATGGTGGCCGGCCTTGACGAGGTCATGGACTGGCCTTCGGTCAGCAATCCCGAGAATCCGGCTTACGATCGTCTCTGGGGTATGATCCGCGCCACCTTCGAGCAGCGCGGCGTTGTCGAGGGACATGGCGCGGGCCTGCGTGATCTGCCGTCGATCAATGCCTTTGCCGGCGCCGGTCTTGCTTCCGATCACGAGGGCTGGTTCCTGGATGAGATCTGGGAAAAGCTGACGCATGGCCTCTTCATCGAGCTCAGGCCGCATTCTCTGCCCGACGTCATCAAGGGGCTGATCGAGAAAGGTCTGTCCGACTGGTCGCAGATCGCCTTCGTCACCGACGACCGCAGCGCCAGTGATACGCTGAAGATCGGTGCAACGGATCATAATGTCCGCCTTGCGATCGAGAATGGGCTGGCACCCGAAATCGCCATTCAATGCGTGACGATCAATCCCGCCCGCCACATGCGGCTCACACCTTGGGTCGGCTCGGTTGCGCCAGGCCGCTACGCTGATATCGTGCTGCTGGACGATGTGACGACGCTGTCGATTGGCAAGGTTTGGGCAGATGGTAAGCCGGCTTCAGAAGGCGGGCTCTTCCTCGGCGTCAGGCCCGAGATCGCCTGGCCCGATTGGGCAACGAAGACGGTTCGCAGCGACCGGATGGTCACAGCTGAAGATTTTCGCATTGCCGCGCCGTCGGGTGCGGCCACGGCAAAGGCGGCGCTGCTGCGGCCGTTCCACTGGGCCGATGATTTCATCACCATGGATCTGCCTGTCAGCGATGGCGCCGTACAGCGCGACCCCGATCGCAACGTCACGAAATTTGCGATCGTCGACCGCTTTTCCGGACAAGCCAAGGTCGCGCGCATGTTCTGGCTGGGAACGGGGCCGCGCACGCCTGATACCGCCCTTGGCTCAACGCTTGGTCACGACAAGCACAATATCTGGGTCGTCGGCTCCTCCGACCAAGCCATGGCCATGGTCGCCAACGCACTGCAGGAGCAGCAGGGCGGCTGGGTACTCGTCTCGGGCGGCAAGGTCGTCGCCCGTGTCCGCTACGAAGTCGGCGGCCTGATGACGGCGCGCTCGGCGGCGGAACTGGATGCGGAGATGCAGGCGCTCTATAAGGCCGGAGCCGAGATCGACTGGATGTACGAGCCGACTTTCTCGCCGCGCTGGTGGCCTGGCTTTCCCGAGCGGCTTTCCTTTGCGACGCTCACCTGCGCGCCCTGGCGCTGGGTGCTGGTCGCTCCCTCGGAAAGGGCACCGGAAGGTTTCGTCAATGTTGCGACCGGTGAAACCCATCCCGTCGTCTGGTAGGGATATCCGGCCGGCTATGCCGAATATCCGCCCGCCGATGAAAGGTGGCAAGGCCCTCTCATGGGACGGCAATCCATGCTTGACGGGGGAGGCAGGCTTGTCAATTATCCGTTCGGTTACTTATGTCGAGCCGCAAGCTGCTGAGGCTGGGCGTGTCAATGACGTGTTGGCTGGCGGTGGCCGGCAACAGTGCGGAGGAGGCTCTGGTGATTGCAATCGATAGTGACACCCCGCGGATAAGATCGGCGTTTTCAACACTCGGATGTGCCGAACTAGAACTGAATGAAGCCCTCGAATTGGCGGCGAACCACGGAATCGAGGCGATAGAAATCCGCGCCCTTGGGGGGACCGTCGATCTGGTCAGCTATTTTACCGAAAGGTTTGGTTCCCCGGCGGGTCTGGCCAAGGTACTGGAGGGCTCCCCCGTGGGCGTCTGCGCCTTCAATACTTCCCTGCGTCTTGTCGGCGCGACCGCACAGGCAAAGGAAGAGTTTCTGCGCTATCTTCCGTGGGCGGAGGCTGCGGGCGTCCGTTCACTCCGGGTTTTCGATGGGGGCGAAACCGCCGATCAGAGCGAGTTGGCCGAGGCATCGGCGACGCTGCAATGGTGGCGTGAGACCGCGGCGCGCGAAGGCTTCCGCGCCGCCATGGTCATCGAGACCCATGATTTTCTGGCGTTGCCGGACGCCATTCCGCGCTTCCTTGAAATAGCGCCCGATTGTGCGCTCATATGGGATACGCATCATACTTGGCGCAAGGGCGGGCAAGATCCTGTCGAAACCTGGAAGCAGGTTCGCCGCAATACGCACCATCTTCATGTCAAGGACAGCGTTTCCCGGCCGGGGCCAAGGTTGCCTTATAGTTATGTACAGCCCGGCACCGGCGAGTTCCCGATGACGGCGCTGTGTTCGGCGCTCGGTGCCGATGGCTATGGCGGCATCGTGAGCCTGGAATGGGAAAGATTGTGGCACCAGGATTTACCGCCCTTAAGCTCAGCCCTGGAGGCGGCGCGGCGAAGTGGCTGGTGGCCCGGGCTGTAAGGGATGAATAATCGTTGAAGCGCATGAATATTTTCATTGGGCTGGGACGAAGAACGCTGCATGGAGATTGACTTTTGCGGTGCTCGTTAATTAGTCTATTAGTAATTTATTAAATAAATATCTCGTCGGCACACCCGCGCCGGTTGACTATGGTCTTCGGCGTAATATTTCCAGCTCGATGAGGGAAGCCTCAATGTTTGAGGTCGACGGTATCTGGACGATGGAAGAGGCAGTTTACCACAGCTATCGCGAGCCGAATGCTTCAGAGCGATGTGCGCCGCACTTGGCTGCTGCTTCCTGATACTTTTCCGCCGCGCCCCTCAAGGGAGATCCGATGGACTGTAATGCAAGGCGAGAGGAAGAGGGGCATGGAGCCCTGATCTTGAAGGCGATCGCTGCCGGGGGGGGCTGGGTTTGGCGGTCTGCTTCTCGGACCCCGCCGGCGAACTGCCGCAGTCTGCTGCGGATACGGGATAGGAGGCGAAAGCCACCGGCTGTAATTGCGCACGCATTGAATGCGGACGTATTGAACCCCCGGTTATCAACCGGGATGGCGCCCTGAAACAGGGCGCAAATCAAAGCGGCGCGACGGCCCCACTGCGGAATCGCGCATGATGCAATTCCAGCGAGGCGTCGCACGAAGAACCAAATCAGATCCGGGAAAAGATCATGGATTCTTTCATTGAGACAAAAAACGCCGCTCCGCCGAAGCCTTCCTCATTCTACGGCTGCGTGAAGATCGTTTCGGCCTATGTCAGTCACAATACCGTCCCCGTTCACAGCCTTTCCAGCCTGATAAAGGATGTCCATGAGGCTCTGCTAACATTGGAGCGACCGGCTTCGACCGTCGATCGCTCCAATCTGGTACCGGCGGTGGATTTGAAGAAATCCGTAACGAACGACTACATTATCTGCCTCGAAGACGGAAAACGCTTCAAAACGCTGAAGCGTCATTTGCGCGTGCAGTATGGCATGACGCCCGAGGAATACAGGCGGAAGTGGGGTCTTTCTCCCAACTATCCGATGGTGGCGCAGAATTATGCCAATCGGCGTTCGGAGCTTGCCAAGATTTCCGGCCTTGGCGCGAGCGGCCCCAAGAAGGAACGCGTCGACTGAGCGATACCGCAACAAAAATGGCGCCCTCGTCAGGGGCGCCATTGCCTTTCGGGGCTTTCCAAGCCGATATCGGTCGTCGGTCAGAAGACCTGGCGCAGCACGATGAACAGCACGAAGGCCAGTGCGATCGAGGCAGGCAGCGTCAGGATCCAGGCCATCAGCATGTTGCGCACGGTCGACCATTGCAGGCCGGAACCGTTTGCCGCCATGGTGCCGGCGACGCCGGAGGACAGGACGTGCGTGGTCGATACCGGCAGGCCGAGATGGTCGGCGGCACCGATGGTCAGCATGGCGACGACTTCGGCGGCGGCACCCTGGCCGTAGGTCAGGTGCGTCTTGCCGATCTTTTCGCCGACGGTCACGACGATGCGCTTCCAGCCGACCATGGTGCCGAGACCGAGTGCCAGCGCTACGGCAACCTTCACCCAGAGCGGGATGAACTTGGTCGCGTGATCGACGGCGGCGTGATAGTTGGTCACGGCCTTCAGGTCGTCGGCGCTCATCGGCAGCAGCTTCTGCTTGTCGATCAATTTCAGCGATTCACCGATCAGGTAGATATCGTTACGAACGTTGCTGACAAGCCCGTTCGGCAGCTTCTCGACGGTCGGATAGGCCGCGATCTCGGCGCTGGTCGAGTGGATGTAGGCCTGCAGCGCAGGCGTGGTCGCATCCGACCAGGTCTTGCTCTTCACGGCATTGCTGACGGCAGCTTTCGGATCGGCCGGAGCGGCAACGCCAGGCTTCACATACTTGCCAAGCACGGTCTCGACCTGCGTTGACGCAGCCTTGTAAGCTTCGAGATAGTTGACATCGGGCGTGCGGTTCAGCGCGAAAGCCGTCGGCACGAGGCCGATGAGGATGAGCATGATCAGGCCCATGCCCTTCTGGCCGTCATTCGAGCCGTGGGCAAAGCTGACTCCGGTGCAGGTGAAGATCAGCAGGCCGCGGATCCAGACCGGAGGCGGTGAATTGCCCTTCGGCGCTTCATAGAGCTCCTTGTTGCGGATCAGCACCTTGGCGACCAGCAGCAATATCGCAGCCATGGCGAAGCCGATGATTGGCGACAGAAGCAGTGACATGCCGACGCTGCTTGCCTGCGACCAGTCGACACCGCTGGTGGCGGAGCCGGCGGGTGCCAGGAACTGATTGGCGAGGCCGACACCGATGATCGAGCCGACAAGGGTGTGTGAGCTCGAGGCCGGCAGGCCGAGATACCAGGTACCGAGATTCCAGATGATGGCGGCGGTCAAAAGCGCGAAGACCATCGCGAGACCGGAGCCGGAGCCGACCTGCAGGATGAGTTCGACCGGCAGCAGCGCCAGGATGCCGAAAGCGACGGCGCCGGACGAAGTCAGAACACCGAGGAAGTTGAAGAAGCCGGACCAGATGACGGCGAACTCCGCCGGCAGCGAGCGCGTATAGATGACGGTGGCAACGGCATTGGCAGTGTCGTGGAAGCCGTTGACGAATTCGAAGCCGAGCGCGATCAGCAGGGCAAGGCCGAGCAATATCCACGGAACGGCAGCAGCCTCGGCAAGGTCGCTGCCGAGGGCGTAGCCGACATACACGAGACCGGCGAGGACGACGACGCCGAAGATCGGCAGAAACCATTTTGCCGAACTGCCGGCGCCATGAATCGGATGATCGGCATTGCCGCCTTCCGCATTGTTTGAAACGAGGTCGACCATCCCAAACTCCCTTGTTGCAATTGATATTGCCGGTGTAAGCCTCCTTCATGAAACTCTCGTGACGCGGGAGCAGGCTGGGGCGAACTGCAAACGCGGGCTGTGGCAGGTCTTTCGGCCCTCGGCAGGGGCCTGGGATTGATCTTGTTTTTGCCGCTAAAACGCCATTTTCGGTTCAGGCGGCGTTCATACCTCCGGCGTTTAAATCCCCATGTAAGGGACTTGGATAGAAGGCCATTTAAGATGAGATCGTCCGTGATTGCGATCGCTGCCTTGTTCGGCAGCCTGGTTGTATCTTCGGCAGAGGCAATGCCTATCCCGGCCGTTGGGACAACGGCCTCGGTGCCGATCGTGAAAGTCGACTATGCCTGCGGCCGTGGCTGGCACCTGACGCGCTGGGGCGAATGCCGTCCCAATCGCTGGGGCCCGCCGCCCCGGCGCTGGGGCTATTACCGGCCGCCGCCGCCACCGCCATGGGGCTGGCACGGCCATCGCCATTATCGCGATGGCTGGGGCGATGGCCGCTGGCGCGATCGTCCGCGCTATTGGTAAGATCACAAACACCGCCGCATCTTGTGGCGGTGTTTTCTTGAGGGGAGTTCCGGCAAAACAAACAGACAGAGCGGCTCTTAAGGCTGAGTTTTCGGCCGTAACGCGCGTGCTGCGAGCCACAATCCCGCGAGAACGAGCAGGCCGGCCGATAAGATCGCGGCAAGGCTTTTCGCATGGACCGCGATGTCGGCAAGCTTCGGCCGGATGAGATCGGCCGTATTGAAGCTCTCGCCGCTGAATTTGCACAGGATGAGCGAGAGGTTATTGCGCACGAGCGCCGTGTCGATGTCGGAGACGAGGTCGTCGACCGGTGCCTTTTCCACTTTCATCACGCGCATTTGCAGCAGTACTGCTTTTGCTGCCGCAAGATAGGCGTGCGAACATTCGTTGAAAGGGCTTTCTTCGTCGCTGACGCTGTCCGGCATCAGCCCCCAGAGGCAATAGGCGCGCTGGATCTCCGCGAAGTTCAAGAGGCGGCGGAAGGTTTCGTCGGTATCCGATACGCTCTCGGCAAGCGAGATGATCCGCCCGTAATAGGGAGCGATCACTGCCATTTCGCCATGGGTGAGGCTGGGGATCGGAATGCCGGTCTGGCTGCCGGAGGAACCGCCATGTGCCGCAACCGAAGCCGGCCAACCCGATAGCATGAGAAGGATTGCAAGCAGGATGGCGCCTGAAGATTGGCGTCTCCCGCGCATGTTGCCATGCGCGGGATGCGATCTACCTATCACGCTAGGCCCGGCGCAGGCTGGCATTGCGGTAGCGTGTCTGCGGCAGTTGGCGTTCTGCCCAGGCTCCGAAGGCAAGGCCGAGCGTCGTCCAGAGAATGGCGTGCATGCCGAGCGACGTGAGCCGGAAGCGCCAGAGCACGACGGCGGAGAAGTGCTCGGGCACTTCGTTGATCGAAGGAAGCAGATATTGGATCAGCGCGATAAAGGCGATGTAGCCGATACCGGCAATGATCGCACCATTCCAGGAACCATATCGCGCCGTCAGCCTGCGTGCGAAGCCCACGGCGACAATCATGCCGACGATCGAGGCAACGATCATGACGAAGAACAGCTCGGTTCTCGCGCCGATCGTATCGGGATTGCCGACGGCCGGCGGGTTTGCCGGATACTTGATGTCGGGCACGACCGAGATCGCGACGAAAGCGGCGAGCCCGAGCAAAGCTGCCGTCGCGCGAGCACCCAAGGGGCTGATGCGGCCGTAGATGAAGGAGAAGACCAGCGCGAACAATCCGCCTATTGCGGTCGAAAAGATAACGCTGCCGGTGAAGAGGCCGATGCCCGCCTGCGTGGCGCGGCTGACGATTTCCGGCTCCGGCGCTTCGCCGGCAGCCTGTGCGGCCTTTGCCTCAAAGCCAATGGCCCAGTCGACCAGCGGTTCGCCGAAGATGTGGGCGAAAGCAAAAACGAAAATACCGGCAAGGGCCCCGACGATCATGCCGCGGAGCAAAAGACGTCCAACCATGTGCTTGACCCCTTAGTGGCAGGGGAAGCCGAGCAGGTGACGGGCGTCATGCACGAATTCATGCACATACATGCCCGAGATGAGCGAGGTCGCGCCTTCTTCTGCGCCGATGAAATAGATCGCGAGCAGCATCAGCAGGCCGGCGAAAATGGCCCAGGGCAGGATTTGGCCGAGCGGAATCGGCTGCGGAACTGCGGAAGGGGCGAAAGTGGTGTCGGACATTGTATTTCCCTCGTTAAGAAAAGCGCGTTCCATTTGCGGAAGGGTTCTTGCGGGAAGGGTCTGGCTCTCGAGGGCGAAGTTTCCGTCTCGATTACAGTGGCGCGACCGCGCCGGGATTCCACCGGCTTCCACACCCGCAAGCGCAAGTTTATAGCTATCTGCCGATATGATTGTCAATCAAGCGCCATAGCGATGCGAAATCGCGACAAGAGCGCGGCAGGGGATGGAAATAAAGGAATCTTATGAAAACGCGTTTGAGTTGGATTTGTCATGGGGCGACCCAAGCCAATCGGAATGGCTGCTTTCCGGATGACGAACCCTTGGAGGCGAAGGCGGCACAGCAGGCTCAATCCTTATCTTTCGGGCTTGCGGCAATCGATCGGGTCTGGGCCAGCCCCGCCTTGCGTGCCCGCCAGACTGCCGCAGTCCTCGGCCTTGAGGCCATCCCCGACGTGGCCTTGCGCGAATGCGATTATGGCGACTGGCGGGGGCAATCCCTTGCCGAACTGCATGAAAGGGATGCGGAATCCCTGGCGCTGTGGATGACGGATATCTCGGTCGCGCCGCATGGCGGCGAAGCCCTGTCCTCGGTCATCAAGCGTGTGGGCGAATGGATGGGGAATCACATCGACGATACCGGCCATATCGTCGTCGTCACCCATGCGAGCGTCATTCGCGCTGCCGTTCTGCAGGCCTTGCAGGCGCCGGCGGCGGCATTCTGGGCCGTCGACGTCGAGCCGTTCGGCATCGTCGAGATGACGAGCGACGGCCGGCGCTGGCAGCTTCGTTTCCCGAAGATGACGATATAGGGCGATAACTGCGCGAAAGCGAAGGGAAGGACCGTGTCGGTCGCTCCACAAAGGTGGAGATGCTACGGTGCTCAGCGCGCCGCCTTTGTCCGCTGCCGCTCGAAATGGACGAGATAGACGGCCAGGGCCAATGTCATGGCAGCCAGTCCATACCAGGTGATGGCATAGACGAGATGGCTGTTGTGGAAAGTGATCTGCGTTAGCCCGCCCACGGGCAATCCGCCGGGATTTTTCGCATCGTCGGCATCGATGAAGTAGGGCGCAGCACTCTGCAGCCCGCGGGCTTCGGCGATGGCCGTCACGTCGCGTGAGTACCAGCGCTCCTCCGCCGGCAGGTTCGAACGCAGCAGCGTGCCTTTGGGCTCGCTGATCCGCAGCAGGCCGGTAACGGTGGTCTCGCCGGAAATCTCGCCTTCGACGCGCGTCGCCGGATTGCGTTTCTCTGTGGGAACGAAGCCGCGGTTGACGATGATGATCGTGCCGTCTGCAAGCTTCAGCGGCGTCAGCACCCAATAGCCTGCGCCGAGCGCGGTCGAGGCGTAAACCTGCGTTTCCTTGTCGTTGAGGAAAGTGCCGCTTGCCTGGACATGCTTGTATTCGGAGTTTTCGGCCGTGATATCGGCCCATTGCGCCGGACCGGGTGCCTGAACCGGCGGCGCATGCACGCGCGCGTCGACTCTCGCGATCAGATCCAGCTTCCAGTGCAGCCGCTTCACCTGCCAGGTGCCGAGCCCGATGAGGAGGGCGGTCAGAAGCAGAAGCAGCGATACCCAAATAACGAGGGTAAGCGTGGAGCGCGGCTTGCCCTGAGATGTGTTCGAGGAGAGGTCGGTCATGGCGCTGGTCTCCGGGGACGCGCTGGCGCATGATTTCGTGCGGTTCAATTCTCTTCGCTGAAGATCATGCGTGGTCGGGAAGATTTGGCTGCGCTTTCCGGCATTTCAAGCATGCAGCGCGCAGCGTCCGGCGGATTTCGCGCCGGGAAGAGGGCGGGCCTTCGCGTGAAGGCCCGCCGCTTGAACTTATGGCATGTTGCGCATCATCTCGGGCGACATGGGCATCATGTTCGCGTTGAGGTGATGCATGACCCAGAGCGAGCCGGAGAGCGCGATGATGACGATCACGATGGTGAAGATCAGCGCCATCATGTTCCAGCCGCCTTCCGAGCGGGTGTTCATGTGCAGGAAATAGATCATGTGCACGACGATCTGGATCGCGCCGAGGATCATGACGATCACGCCGGTGAGAGCCGGGTCGGAGAAGACCTTGCCCATGACCAGCCAGAAGGGGATCGCGGTCAGGATGACGGAGAGGATGAACCCCGTCATGTAGCTCTTGAAGGTGCCGTGTGCCGCCTCGTGGCCGCCATGGCCGTGGGCGTCGCCGGAATGATGCGGATGGTTTGCGTTCGAGCTCATCCGAGAACTCCCATGAGGTAGACGAGGGAAAACACGCCGATCCAGACGACGTCGAGGAAGTGCCAGAACATCGACAGGCACATCAGGCGGCGCTTGTTTTCCGGGATCAGGCCGTAGCGGCCGACCTGCACCATCAGCGTGATCAGCCAGACGATACCGGTGGTGACGTGCAGACCGTGCGTGCCGACCAGCGTGAAGAAGGCCGACAGGAAGGCGCTGCGCTGCGGGCCGGCGCCATCGAGGATCAGGTGATAGAATTCGTAGAGTTCGAAGAAGATGAAGAGAGCACCGAAGATGCCGGTGATCGTCAGCCACATCAGGGTGCCCGACTTGTTGTCCTTCTCCATCGCCAGCATGGCGAAGCCGTAGGTGATGGAGGAGAAAAGCAGCATCGCCGTATTGAGGGCGACGAGCGGCAGCTCGAAGAGGTCGGCCGGGGAGGGGCCGGCCGCATAGCTGTGGCCGAGCACGGCATAGGTGGCGAAGAGGACTGCGAAGATCAGGCAGTCGCTCATGATGTAGATCCAGAAGCCCAGCATGGTGCTGCCCTCCGGATGATGCTCCTCCTTCAGATAGAAGGCGGGTGTTTCGCCGTCCATGGGAGCTTGTGCAGAGTGGGTCGTCATGGTCTTACACCTGTCCTGCGAGCTGCTTCGTACGCTCGTTCTCGGTCTTGACGACCTCGTCGGCGGGAATGTGGTAGTCGCGCTTGTAGTTGAAGGTATGGCCGATCGTGATGACGATCATTGCGACGAAGGTGATGGCAGCGAGCCACCACATGTACCAGATCATCCCGAATGCGAAGCCGATGGAGAGCACGCCGAGGATGATGCCGGTGCCGGTATTCTTCGGCATGTGGATCGGAATGAAGCCTTCGGTCGGCCTGACGTAGCCGCGGTTCTTCATGTCCCACCACGCGTCGTGATCGTAGACGATCGGAGTGAAGGCGAAGTTGTAGGCCGGCGGCGGCGACGAGGTGGACCATTCCAGCGTACGGCCGTTCCAGGGGTCGCCGGTCACGTCGCGAAGCTCTTCGCGCTTCATGAAGCTGACGGCGAGCTGGATCAGGAAACAGCCGATGCCGATCGCGATCAGGACAGCGCCGAAGGCTGCGATGATGAACCAGATCTGCAGGGACGGATCGTCGAACTGGCTCATGCGGCGGGTCACGCCCATCAGGCCGAGAATGTAGAGCGGCATGAAGGCGAACCAGAAGCCGATCTGCCAGAACCAGAAGCTCATCTTGCCCCAGAAGGGATCGAGCTTGAAGCCGAAGGCCTTCGGGAACCAATAGTTGACGCCCGCGAACATGCCGAAGAGCACGCCGCCGATGATCACGTTATGGAAGTGGGCGATCAGGAACAGCGAGTTGTGCAGCACGAAGTCGGCCGGCGGAATTGCCAGCATGACGCCGGTCATGCCGCCGATGGTGAAGGTCACCATGAAGCCGACCGTCCACAGCATCGGCACTTCGTAGCGGATGCGGCCGTGGTACATCGTGAACAGCCAGTTGAAGAGCTTCGCACCCGTCGGGATCGAAATGATCATCGTCGTGATGCCGAAGAAGGAGTTGACGCTGGCGCCAGAGCCCATGGTGAAGAAGTGGTGCAGCCAGACGAGGTAGGAGAGGATCATGATCACGCAGGTGGCGTAAACCATCGAGGCGTAGCCGAAGAGGCGCTTGCCGCAGAAGGTGGCGACGACTTCGGAGAAGACGCCGAAGGCCGGCAGGATCAGGATGTAGACTTCCGGGTGGCCCCAGATCCAGATGAGGTTGACATACATCATCGGATTGCCGCCGAGGTCATTCGTGAAGAAGTTCGTGCCGGCATAGCGGTCGAGGGTCAGCAGAGCGAGCGTGGCGGTCAGGATCGGGAAGGATGCAACGATCAGGATGTTGGTGCAGAGCGAGGTCCAGGTAAAGACCGGCATCTTCATGAAGGTCATGCCCGGCGCGCGCATCTTGACGATGGTGGCGATCAGGTTGATGCCCGAAAGCGTCGTTCCGATACCCGCGACCTGCAGGCCCCATATGTAATAGTCGACCCCGACATCGGGACTATAGGCAATGCCGGAAAGCGGCGGATAGGCCAGCCAGCCGGTCTTCGCGAATTCGCCGATGAAGAGCGAGATCATGATGACGATCGCGCCGGCCGTCGTCATCCAGAACGAGAAGTTGTTCAGGAACGGGAAGGAAACGTCGCGCGCGCCGATCTGCAGCGGCACGACGAGGTTCATCAGACCGGTGACGAAGGGCATCGCCACGAAGAAGATCATGATGACGCCATGGGCGGTGAAGATCTGATCATAGTGATGCGGCGGCAGATAGCCTTCGGAGCCATTGAAGGCGATCGCCTGCTGCAGGCGCATCAGCAGCGCGTCGGAAAAGCCGCGCAGCAGCATGATCAGCGCCAGCACGATATACATGATGCCGATCTTCTTGTGGTCGATGCTGGTGAACCATTCCTTCCAGAGATAGCCCCACAGACGGAAGTAGGTCAGCAGCCCGAGAACCGCGATGCCGCCGATGGCGACGCCGATGAAGGTCACGACGAGGATCGGCTCGTGGTATGGAATGGACTCGAGCGTCAGCCGGCCAAAGATGAATTTATAGAGGTCCGGGTTGGAAAACATGGATTGCCTCTGTCCCTTATGAATGTCTTGTTATTGAGCGCACCGGATCAGTGACCCTGATGCTGCGCCGAACCGGTCGACGGATCGGAAGAAGAGCCGTTGCCCATATCCATGCCCGGCATGGAGTTGTCTCCATGCTGCATGGTATGGCCGGCGCCGCCATCGGCCTTGACCGGCGTGACCTCGGCCGAGGCGCCGTCGCGATTGTCGTAGATCAGGCGCTCGCGGTTTTCGTGGCTTTCCTTGCCGCCGCCGCCTTTGGCGTCGATATGCATCATCTCGCTCATGCACATCTTGCTGGGATCGGCGCACATATTGAGGATGGCGTTGTAGAGCCCATCGTCGACAGCGTTGAAGTAGCGCACCGGCTCGCGTTCGCTGGGCTTGGCAAGCGCCAGATATTCCTGGCGGCCGAGTGCGGTGCCCTGGCTCTTTGCCTTTTGGATCCACTGGTCGAAATCGGCCTGGTTGAAGCCATGGAACTTGAAGCGCATGTGCGAGAAGCCGATGCCGCTATAGTTGGCGGACATGCCCTGGAATTCGCCCGGATGATTGATGACGGCGTGGAGCTTCGTCTCCATGCCCGGCATTGCATAGATCTGGCCAGCCAGCGCCGGAACGAAGAAGGAGTTCATGACGGCCGAGGCCGTGATCTTGAAGTTGATCGGGCGATCGACGGGAGCTGCCATCTCGTTGACGGTGGCGATGCCGTATTCCGGATAGAAGAACAGCCATTTCCAGTCGAGCGCCACCACTTCGACGGTCAGCGGCTTCACGTCGGGGCTGATCGGCTTGTTGGCGGCGATGCGGTCGAGCGGGCGGTAGGGGTCAAGCTGATGCGTGCTGATCCAGGTCACCGCACCGAGCGCGATGATGATCGCAAGCGGAGCGGACCAGATGACCAGCTCCAGACGCGTCGAATGGTGCCAATCCGGCTGGTAGGTCGCTTCCTTGTTCGACTGGCGGTATTTCCAGGCGAAATACAGGGTAAGGACGATCACCGGAATGATGATGATCAGCATCAGCACGACCGATATGATGATGAGGTCTCGCTGCTGCATGGCGATATCGCCGGAAGGGTTCATCACCACCAGATTGCAGCCCGATAGCAGCAAAAACAATGGGATGACAGACAAACGGCTGAAAATCTTCGATAGTCTTAGCACGTCTTAAAGCTCTTTTTGTTTCGACCCTACCGCGACTAAAGGACGGCGGTCATGAACGATATGAGGTGTTTCGTCGCACCGCAGCAAGATAGAGTGCATTGCGGTATGGAATGCTGTCCCACGTATCGGGAAAACCCTCAGAGATCCAGAAGGTTTTCTATTGAGGCAATTGGCTTTGGGCGGCGCTAATATACTGGGATCGGAACAAATGGCTATCACCGGCGGTTGTTCTCCTCCCGGAACGAGGCTCCAAGGACAGATGATGACTCGGCTGATTGCCAATTTGCGAATTATTTCATGCTGGAGACTTGATATGTTCGCACGTTTGATCGACATTTTCATTACGCGCGAATTCGTGGAGGAATTCGTGCTCGGAGAGGGAGGCTCCCGCGCATGGTCAGCGTAACGCATGAATCACTGAATCCCACATCTTCAACTCTGGAGAGCGATGCCCGCAGCATGCATGCAAGGGGCTCGGTCGCCCCGGGCAATATCGCCATCGGCGTGATCATTGGTCGCACTTCCGAGTTCTTCGATTTCTTCGTCTATGCCATCGCATCGGTATTGGTCTTCCCGAAGCTGATCTTCCCCTTCGCCGACCCGCTGCGTGGCACGCTGCTTTCCTTCCTGGTCTTCGCGCTCGCCTTCATCGCCCGCCCGATCGGTTCGTTCATCTTCATGGCGATCGACCGCCGTTACGGACGTGGAGTGAAGCTTACGATTGCGCTGTTTCTGCTCGGCGGCTCGACAGCGGCGATGAGTTTCCTGCCCGGCTATTCCGAAGTCGGCGTCTACGCGATTATCCTGCTCGCCATCTTCCGCATCGGTCAGGGCCTTGCGCTCGGCGGCGCCTGGGATGGTCTTGCCTCGCTCCTCGCGCTCAACGCCCCGACCAACCATCGCGGCTGGTATGCGATGATCCCGCAGCTCGGCGCACCCATCGGCTTCATGCTGGCGAGTGCCCTGTTCGCTTATTTCGTGACAAGCCTTCAGACGGCGGACTTCCTCGATTGGGGCTGGCGCTATCCATTCTTCTGCGCTTTCGCGGTCAACGTTGTCGCGCTCTTTGCCCGTCTGCGTCTGGTGGCGACAGAGGAATTCGGCACGCTGCTGGAGCGTCATGAGCTCGAGCCGGTGAAGATGACGGAGCTGCTGCGCGTACATGGCCGCGACGTCCTGATCGGCGCATTCGTGCCGCTGGCAAGCTTTGCGACCTTCCATCTGGTCACGGTGTTCCCGCTCGGCTGGGTCACGCTCTATAGTGAGCAGAGCTCGGGTTCTTTCCTGCTGGTGGAATTCCTCGGCGCGATCTGCGGCATTCTCGCCATCATCTGTTCCGGTATGCTCGCCGACCGGATCGGCCGGCGCAATCAGCTCGCCATCGGCGCGGTGCTGATCGCCTGCTTCGCCTTCGTTGCACCCTGGCTGCTCGATGGCGGCGCGACTGGCCGCCACATCTACGTGGTTCTCGGCTTCACTCTGCTCGGCCTCTCCTTCGGGCAGGCGGCCGGCGCCAGCGCTTCACGTTTCAGCCAGAACTACCGCTACAGCGGCTCGGCTCTGGTGTCGGATCTCTCCTGGCTAATCGGCGCCGGATTTGCGCCCTTTGTGGCGCTTGCTCTCTCCAGCCAGTTCGGCCTCGTCTATACGAGCCTCTATCTGCTGTCGGGCGTCGTCTGCACGCTGGTCGCCATCTTCTTCAGCAAGACGCTGGAGACGCGGGACAACTGAGTTAGATCTTCGAGCTGAACGAAAAGGCCGCGGCATGTAGATGCCGCGGCCTTTTCGTTCGTGTCGAATGCTTGAGCCAGGCGGGCCACGCCACCAGCATATTCCTTACGTGGATCGTGCTGTTTTCCTTCGTGACGGTTGGTGCGAAAATCTTGACTCCCATTATCAAACTTTTGTGATAAGCAGAAACCACCGTAAACTTGAAAAAAACGGTCAGGAAAAATATAGGCTACCGCATCGCCGCCCGATGACGGTGGTTTCCAAGCGAGAGGACTTAATGACTTTTTCCTTTTCTCATCTCACCAGCGCGCTGGCGCTTGCCGCAGGACTTGCCGTTGCTCCGATAATGGCGCATGCCGCCGAATCCGAAGGCATCGTCGTCTATAATGCCCAGCATGAGGCATTGACGCAGGCATGGGCGGATGGCTTCACCAAGGAAACCGGCATCAAGGTCACGATCCGCAACGGCAGCGACATGCAGTTCGCCAACCAGATTGTCCAGGAAGGTGCTGCCTCGCCGGCCGACGTGTATCTGACGGAAAACTCGCCGGGCATGGCACTGGTCGATGCCAACAAGCTTTTCGCCCCGGTCGATGCCGCGACACTCGCCCAGGTGCCGGAAACCTTCAAGGCAGCCGACGGCAACTGGGTCGGCGTCGCCGCCCGTTCCACCGTTTTCGCCTATGACAAGACCAAGCTGAAGGAAGCCGATCTGCCGAAATCGCTCCTCGATCTCGCCGATCCCAAGTGGAAGGGCCGTTGGGGTGCTTCGCCGGCCGGCGCCGACTTCCAGGCGATCGTCAGCGCGCTGCTTGAGCTGAAGGGTGAGGACGCAACCCGCGCCTGGCTGAAGGCGATGAAGGAAAATGCGAGCTTCTATAAGGGCAACAGCGTTGCCATGAAGGCCGTCAATGCCGGCGAGATCGAAGGCGCCGTCATCTATCACTATTACTGGTTCGGCGATCAGGCCAAGACCGGTGAAAACAGCAGGAATGTTGCTCTGCATTATTTCAAGAACCAGGATCCGGGCGCCTTCGTCAGCATCTCGGGTGGCGGCGTTCTGGCATCCAGCCAGCACCAGAAGGAAGCGCAGGCTTTCCTGAAGTGGATCACCGGCAAGGGTGGCCAGGCCGTTCTGCGCGATGGCAATTCCTATGAATATGCCGTCGGCAATGGCGAGGCTTCCAATCCGAAGCTCGTGCCGCTCTCCGACCTCCAGGCTCCGAAAGTAGAGCCTTCGAAGCTGAACAGCAAGAAGGTTACCGACCTGATGACGGAAGCGGGTCTCATCTAAGGCGAAAGCCCGCGGGGAAGCCCGTTTCGCGGGCTTTCGCACGGGCTCGGCTCTTGCATCGCGGTCGCATGCCCTGCTAGTGGCATGGAATGGCCCCAAGGCCGATCGATCGGGCAACCGCCGTAAGCGGCGGTTGTCTTCCTATTTCAGGGCGTGAAAGGCAGCTCGGATTTGCTGCAGAAGAACACATATGCCGGCGAGGCCGCCGCCATGCGAATGCCTCAGTTGACGGCTGCTCCCCGCAGCCGCGTTCGGCATGCCTCCGTCGTCGCCCTTGCTTCGATCGTCGCGCTTCTGAGCCTGGTGCCGCTCGGCTTCATCGTCTGGATCACGATCGATACCGGCTGGGCAGAAGTCAGCGCCCTTATTTTCCGCAGCCGCGTCGGCGATCTGCTCGTCAATACCATCCTGCTCGAAATCTGCACCATTCCGCTTTCCATCCTGCTCGCCGTCACGCTCGCCTGGCTGACCGAACGCACCGATATTCCCGGCGCGCGCCTCTGGTCCTGGCTGGCGGCCGCACCGCTTGCCGTCCCCGCCTTCGTGCACAGCTACGCCTGGGTCAGCCTCATGCCGAGCATGCGCGGGCTCTTGAGCGGCGTGCTGGTATCGGTGCTTGCCTATTTTCCCTTTCTCTACCTTCCGGTCGCGGCCGCTCTGCGCCGGCTCGATCCGGCAATCGAGGATGCCGCCGCCTCGCTCGGGCTTGGCCCCTGGCGCGTCTTCTTCCGGGCGATCCTGCCGCAGCTTCGCCTCGCCATCTGCGGCGGCTCGCTGCTGATCGGCCTGCATCTCCTGGCGGAATACGGCCTCTATGTGATGATCCGTTTCGATACCTTCTCGACCGCCATCGTCGACCAGTTCCAGTCGGCCTATAACAGCCCGGCCGCCAATATGCTCGGCGGCGTCCTCGTCTTCTGCTGCCTGCTGCTGCTCGGCATCGAGGTCTTGGTGCGCGGCAACGAGCGCTATGCCCGCATCGGCTCCGGTGCGGCCCGTCCCGCCGATCGCCGTCGTCTCGGCTGGTTCGTCGTTCCCGCTGTCGCGCTGCCCATCGTCACCGCGGCACTGACGCTCGGCGTTCCCTTCGTCACCCTGGCGCGCTGGCTTTATCTTGGCGGCGCAGGCGTCTGGCGGATCGATACGGTCGGTTCGGCCTTGCTGCAGACCATTCTTCTCGCGATCGCCGGCGGCCTCCTCGCCACCATTGCAGCAGCCCCCATGGCATGGCTTTCGGTGCGCGCGCCTGGCCGGATGCAGCGCATTCTCGAGGCCTGCCATTATTATGTCGGCTCGCTGCCGGGCGTCGTCGTTGCGCTGGCGCTAGTGTCGATCACCGTCCGATTGATCCTGCCGCTCTACCAGACCTTTGCCACCCTCCTGCTTGCCTATGTACTGCTGTTCCTGCCGCGCGCCATGGTCGGCCTGCGCGCCAGCATTGCCCAGGCGCCCGTCGAACTCGAGCGTGCCGCCATGGCGCTCGGCCGCACGCCGGCGCAGGCGGTACGGCAAATTACCATGCGGCTCGCGGCTCCCGGCTTTGCGGCCAGCGTGGCGCTCGTCGCGCTCGGTATCACCAACGAACTGACGGCGACGCTGATGCTCTCTCCCAACGGCACGGAAACGCTCGCGACGAAATTCTGGTCGCTGACCAGCGAGATCGATTATGTTTCGGCGGCACCCTACGCCTTCATGATGGTCGTCCTGTCGCTGCCGCTCACCCTTCTTCTCTACGTGCAATCAAAGCGAACGGCCGGACAATGACCTTTCTGGCGATCAAGAATATCAGCAAGCGCTATGGTCCCGTCCATGCGCTCGACAATATCGACCTTATGGTGGCTGCCGGCAGTCGCACGGCCATCGTCGGCCCGTCCGGCTCGGGCAAGACGACGTTGCTGCGCATCATCGCCGGTTTCGAAACCCCGGATGCCGGCCAGGTGATGCTTCAGGGCGAGACCCTGGCGGATGGTGAAGCCATCGTGCCGGCGCACCGCCGCGGCATCGGCATCGTCTCGCAGGACGGCGCCCTGTTTCCGCATTTGAGCGTATCGGAGAATATCGGTTTCGGCATGGAGCGCGGCGCGCGCGACCGCGATCAGCGCATCAATGCCCTCATCGACATGGTCGAGCTCGACCGCGGCATGCTCGACCGCCGCCCGCATCAGCTCTCCGGTGGACAGCAGCAGCGCGTGGCGCTTGCCCGCGCCCTCGGCCGCAAGCCGCGATTGATGCTGCTCGACGAGCCTTTCTCCGCTCTCGATACAGGACTGCGCGAAAACATGCGCAAGGCCGTCGCCCGCGTGCTGCAGATTGCCGGCATCACGGCGGTCCTGGTGACGCATGATCAGACGGAAGCCCTGTCCTTTGCCGACCAGGTTGCCGTCCTGCGCGAGGGCAGGCTCATACAGGCCGGCACGCCGCAGGCGCTCTATCTCAGCCCCAGGGATCGCGAAACGGCGCTCTTTCTCGGCGATGCCATCGTACTTTCGGCTGACCTTGATAAAGGGTCCGCCAAATGCGTTCTGGGGCAGATTCCGGTCGATGCCGATAACCGGCAGGGTCGCACCGACGTCATGTTGCGGCCCGAGCAATTGCGCCTCAGTGCGATCGATGAGGCCGGAGCGCGCGCTGCCTGCATAGGCAAGGTGACGGAAATCGAGTTCGGCGGCGCCGTCTGCGCCGTTACGGTCGTGCTCTCCAACGGCTCCGAGACGCTGAACATCAAGAGTTCCGGCGTTGGCCTGCCCGAAGTCGGGAGCATGGTTTCGGTGAGCGTTATCGGAAAGGCACATGTGTTCGACAGGCTCGATGCCTGAGCGTTAATTCCGATTGAAGCGGGCGATGCTTTGGGGAAGATAAGGCATGTCGCGCAAAAGTGTGCAGCGGTTTTGCGACAACGACATGCGTCAATTCAAGGTCCTAAAGCGCAAGAAGCGAATCTGAAAGATCGCGGTGCGCTTTAGGCACGCCATCATCGTGCCCCTACCGAGGAACGCCCATGTCTTTTCCCGATGAGATCGAGCCGGATCTTCCTTTCCTCACATCGCTTCGCCGTAACCTTCATGCCCATCCGGAACTCGGTTTCGAGGAGGAGCGCACCGGCGGCATCGTCGCCACCTTGCTGGAGGAAGCGGGGCTTACAGTGCATCGCGGCCTCGGCAAGACTGGTGTCGTCGGCACGCTGCAGGTCGGCAACGGCACGCGCCGCATCGGCCTCCGCGCCGACATGGATGCGCTTGCCATGCCGGAAAAGGGCAATCGCCCCTATAAATCGACGATTCCGGGCAAGATGCATGCCTGCGGGCATGATGGCCATACGACCATGCTGCTCGGTGCCGCCCGTCACCTTGCCGCCAGGCGCGGCTTTTCCGGCACGGTGCATTTCATCTTCCAGCCGGCAGAGGAAGGCCGCGGCGGCGCCAAGCGCATGGTGGAAGATGGCCTTTTCGATCTGTTTCCCTGCGATGCCGTCTATGGGCTGCACAATATGCCCGGTCTCGCCGTCGACGAGATGGCCGTGGTCGAGGGGCCGCAGCTTGCCTCTTCGGATAGCTGGCGCATCACCTTCCGAGGCACCGGCACTCACGGCGCCAAGCCGCATCTCGGCAAGGACCCGATCACGGCAGCGGCGACCTTCCTGTCTTCGCTGCAGACCATCGTCGGGCGCGTCGTCGATCCGCTGCAGCCGGCCGTCGTCAGTGCCTGCTCGCTGCAGGCGGGCGATCCCAAGGCGCTCAACGTCATTCCCGATACGGTCGAGATCGGCGGTACGGCGCGCGCCTATACGCCTGATGTCCGCGATCAGCTGGAAGAGGAGATCGGACGCCTGGCGCATGGGACCGCAGCCATGTTCGGTATTACCGTCGATTATCAGTTCGAGCGCCGCATCCCGCCCGTCGTCAACGATGCCGATGCTACGGCGCGGGCGCTGAAGGCTGCGACGGCTGTTTTTGGCGAGAATGTGCTGACCCGCTTTCCGCCAACGACAGCCGGCGACGATTTCGCGTTTTTCGGCCAGAATGCTCCCGGCTGCTATGTCTGGCTCGGCAACGGTCCCGCCGTCGACGGCGCCCTGCATCACAATACGGCCTATGATTTCAACGACGAGGCAATCGCTTCGGGCGTGGCTTTCTGGACGACATTGGTCGAGCAGGAGCTGACGGAGGGCTGAGACAGCTCCCAACGCGCCTCACCGCCGTATATCCTCTATCACCGCAGCGTGAGAGTTTGGGATATGATAGTTCTCCGGCCGCTTCTCAGCGCTCAGCCTCTCGCAGCAATGCGTCGAATATGATCCGTCGCGCCCTTTCGGGGTCGATCTCCGCGGCGAAATGGGCATTGAATTGCCCATGCGAGGCCCGCATTTCGACGACGGTGCGCCCACGCGTATGCTGTCCGTGCAATTCCGCATCGATCCGGGCATGCCGCAGAGTGGCAATGTCAGGCTCGACGAAAATGGCCGCCGCCGTCGGGTCGTAGATCGCCATGGCCGGTCGGCCGCGGCTGATGGCGATGTTGACATAGCCCTCCAGCAGGTCCGCGAGCATTTGCGCCTTTTCGCCGTCAATCTCGCGGATGCGGACGACATCCTCCGGCCAGGCCGGAACCTTGCGGCAGATATCGAGGTCGATCATGCGCAGCGGCAGGCCGTGCGCCAGCACGATGGCAAGCGCCTCCGGATCGGCAAAGGCATTGAACTCAGCCGATGCCGTATGATTGCCCGAGGTGACGCCGCCGCCCATCCAGGTCAGCTCATCGATGCGGGCGGCGAGATCCGGCCGTGCCAATGCCAGGGCGGCGATGTTCGTGAGCGGCCCGAGCGCCAGGATGCGCTTCGGCCCGCTGCCTTCGGGAAGCCAGTCGCATAGTGCGGTAAAAGCGTCGCTGAATGGAAGTGGATCCGCCGGCGGCAGGCTTCTGCCTGTGGTGGGAATGCCGCTCTGGCCGAGAATGCCTTGCGCCGTTTCCAGCTTGCAAAACACGGGCAGCTCGCGGCCGGTATGGATCGGAAAGGTCCAGTTGAAGACGGCGGCGGCACTCGCCGCATTGGCCTTTACATGAGAGAGCGGCGCATTGCCGCTGACGAGCGAAACGCCATCGACGGCAAGATTCGAATGTGCCACCACCAGGATGGCGGCGATGTCATCAAACCCCATGTCGGTATCGATCCAGATCCCCATAGTCTATCTCATTGATCGCCGCGAAATGCCCGATGTCTGTCCGGCCGCGCTGTCAGGGTTGCAGCATTCCTGCCGCCCGGTGGGAATGACCGCGGGCGCGCAAAAGGCATGCGCACCCGCAGATCGCTTAGTTGGCGAGCGCGTCGAGAATACGGATCCAGGAACGGATGCCCTTGTGATAGGAACGCAGCTCGTATTTCTCGTTCGGTGAATGGATGCGGTCGTCGGAGAGCCCGAAACCGACGAGCAGCGATTCCATGCCGAGCATCTTCTGGAAATCGCCGACGATCGGGATCGAGCCGCCCATGCCGATGATGAGGGCGGGCTTCGGCCATTCGTTGGAGAGTGCCGTCTTTGCCTTGGTCAGCACCGGCGAATCGTAGGAAAGCTGAATGGCCGGCGAGCCGCCATGCTCATGGAATTCCACCGAGCAATCCCCAGGGATCTTCGAGCGCACATAGGCGCGGAAGCTTTCGCGGATCGCCGCCGGGTTCTGCTGGCCGACGAGACGGAAGGAAACCTTCGCCGATGCCTTGGCCGCAATTACCGTCTTGAAGCCGGCGCCGGTATAGCCGCCCCAAATGCCGTTTACTTCCGCCGTTGGCCGCGCCCAGGTGAGTTCCATCACCGACCGGCCCTTCTCGCCGGAGGGGATCGACAGGCCGACGCCGCCGAGGAATTTTTCGGCCGTCATGCCGAGCTTCTCCCAGGAGGCCTTGATATTGGCGGGCGTTTCCTCGACGCCGTCATAGAAGCCGGGAAGCGTGATGCGCCCCGTCTCGTCGTGCAGGCCGGCAAGAATATCGGTCAGAATGTGGATCGGATTGGCGGCGGCGCCGCCGAAGAGACCCGAATGCAAATCGCGATCGGCCGCGGTGACGACGATTTCCTCGCCCACCAGGCCGCGCAGGCCGGCCGAGATCGCCGGCGTATCGCCGTCCCACATGCCGGTATCGCAGACGAGGGCGAAATCCGCCTTCAGCTCGGCGGCATTCTCTTCGAGAAAGGGCTTGAGCGAGGGCGAGCCGGATTCCTCTTCACCTTCGAAGAGGATGGTGATGCGCACCGGAAGAGCGCCCCTGGTTTCCTTATAGGCGCGCACCGCCTCGACGAAGGTCATCAGCTGCCCCTTGTCGTCAGATGTGCCGCGGCCGGTCAGGATCTTGCGGCCATTGCCCAGGTCCTTGATTGCGGGAGCGAAGGGATCGCTTTCCCAGAGCTCGAGCGGATCGACGGGCTGCACGTCGTAGTGGCCGTAGAACAGCACATGCGGCGCATCGGCGCTGCCGGCGTCGTGATGGGCGACCACCATCGGATGGCCGGGCGTGTCGCGCGCGGAGGCTGTAAAGCCGAGTGAGTTCAGGTAAGTGACCAGCCACTCCGCCGCCTTGCGGCATTCGGCCTTGTAGTCCGGGTCCGTCGAGATGGACTTGATGCGCAGCAGCTCGAAGAGATTGTCGAGGCTGGAAGGAAGGTTGTGATCGGCGCGGTCGAGAACGTGCGATAGATCGGTCATATCCGACTCCTTACATGAGATTTGGAGCGACGATAGACCAAAGGCAGACGGGTTTCGAGGCGTTAAAACCGAAAATTTACCGTAGCTTGTCTGTTCGGATCGAGTCTTGCGTTTATGTGATTATATGCGCATGTGATTTACAAGTTTTTTAGATTATTGGAAATAACCTCAATCCTGAAGGGTATTCCGAGGGCGTGTAATGTTTTCAGTGATTGCATGTATTCGTGACGATCATGACTTCAGGCTGATTCTCGTGGCAGCAGCCACCTGCCTCATTGGCAGCCTTGCCACCATGCTTCTTTTTTCGCGTGCACAGGAATGCCAGTCGCATCAGCGTCGCTATTGGATTGCCGCTGCGGCCTTTGCCAGCGGTGTCGGTATCTGGGCGACGCATTTCATCGCCATGCTTGCCTATGAGAGCAGCCTTCCCATCTCTTACGGCGTTTCGCTGACCGCGCTTTCGGTGGTTCTCGGCATTGTCGGTTCATGGCTTGCCATGACCGTCGCCTTCGAGTGGAACAACCGCCTCTCCTTTGCAGTCGGCGGCATGCTGATGGCATTTGGAATAGCCGCCATGCACTTTTGCGGCATGCAGGCCATCGAGGCGTCGGTGCAGCTCTCCTTCGACATGCCGCGAGTGGCTATTTCCATCACGGCCGGTGCCGTCTTCTCCTCGCTGTCCTTCCTGGCGTTTCGAAGCTTTCACGGTTTGCGGCACATCGTCATTGGTACTCTTCTGCTGTTGCTGGCGATTTGCTCCCTGCATTTCACCGCGATGAGCGGCGTGACGCTGACGCCCGAAGTGGGCATGCCGGGTGCCGCCCTTTCCATGGATCGAAGCATCCTTGCCGGCATCGTCATGGCCGCCGCGATGGGTCTGATCCTCATCGCTCTCGGAGCCGTCTTCATCGACCGTCATCTGACCGATCTCCGTGGCTTCGCCAATGCTTCGCTCGAAGGCCTGCTCGTCATCCGCGACGGCCGGGTGATCGATGCGAACGAACGATTTTTCGCCATTTCCGGATGGTCGCAGCAGCAGGTGATTGGCGTCCCGCCCGAGACCTTCCTGGCGATCGACACAGATGCCCAAAGTGATGCCGCCATTCCGTTGGAAACAACTCTGTCCGGCCGTGACGGCAAGGCGATCCCGGTCGAAACGGTGCGCCGCTCCATCACCTACCGCGGCCATGAATGCAGCGTATTGGTCCTGCGCGACCTGACCGAGCGGCGCCAGGCGCAGCAGATGATCGAGCATCTGGCGCACCACGACATATTGACGGATCTGCCCAACCGCACGCTGTTCGACCAGCGCATCCGTCAGGCGCTGCAGATGGCCAACCGCAAAGGCGGGGAAGTTGCCGTCTTCTGCCTGGATCTCGACCGCTTCAAGGCCATCAACGACGTCTTTGGCCATGCCGAAGGCGATCGCATTCTCTGCAAGGTCGCCGGCATCCTGCAGCGCGCGATCGAGGAGGGCGATACGGTGGCAAGGCTAGGCGGCGACGAATTCGCGATTGTCCAGCCCAAGCGCCTGCAGCCCGAGGGAGCCACGCGTCTTGCCGAGCGCATTCTTTCGGAATTTAGCGTAGAGATGGATACTGCCCGGGATCCAACGGCCGTCGGCGTCAGCATCGGCATCGCCATCTATCCGCGCGACGGCACGAGCGCCGGGCAGCTTTACGCCAATGCGGATATGGCGCTTTATCGCGCAAAGCATGCGGGCCGGGGCCACGCCTGCTTTTTCGATGCCGAAATGGACAAGGCCGTGCGTACCCGGCGCCAGCTGGAGAACGATCTGCGCCAGGCCATTCTGCGCCGCCAGCTCTTTCTGGAGTATCAGCCGATCTATGATGTCGGCAGCGACGGTGTCAGCGGCTATGAGGCCCTGCTGCGCTGGGCGCATCCGGAGCGCGGCGTCATTGATCCGGAAACCTTCATTCCCATTGCCGAGGAAAGTGGATCGATTGTTGCGATCGGCGAGTGGGTGCTGCAGCAGGCATGCCAGGAGGCGACGCGCTGGAGCGAGCCCGCGAGTGTCGCGGTCAACCTCTCGCCGCTGCAATTCATGATCCCGACCCTCTACGATCAGATCGAACGTATCCTGCGCAAAACCGGTCTCGATCCGCGGCGCCTCGAGCTGGAAATCACGGAGGCGGCGCTGATGCGCGAACGCACGGCCGTTATAGCGACATTGCAGCGGCTGCATCGCCTCGGCGTTCGCGTGGTCATGGACGATTTCGGCACCGGCTTTTCCTCGCTCAGCAACCTGCGAGCCTTTCCCTTCGACAAGATCAAGGTCGATCGCAGCTTCACCGGCGCGCTTGAGCACGATCCCGCAGCCCGCTCGATCGTTCGCGCCATCATCGGCCTCGGCCACAGCCTGAACATGCCGGTGGTCACCGAAGGTGTCGAAACGGAAACCCAGCGCCGGATCGTCATAGAGGAAGGCTGCGCTCAGCTTCAGGGGATATTCTTCGGCAAGCCCGATGTCGGACCGAGCCAGTTCCAGCCGATTTTGAACAAGGCCGTCGGGCAGTGCTGAGGCGCGCTGCGCACTTTTCCCGGAATCGCCTTAAAGCTGCCTGGCATTCTCCAGCACGCGCCGAATATATTCCAGCAGCAGCTCGCGTTCGAATTGGCGGAAATTCTTGAGAAGATCCGTGTCGGCGGCCATGGCGGCCTCGATGGCTTCCGCCTGCATGGCGGTGGCCTTGTTCGTCAGGAAGATCAGTTGCGCCCGTTTGTCCGAAGGATGCGGGCGGCGCTCCACCAGGCCGTCCCGCTCCATGCGCGAAAGCGTATTGGCCATCGTCGCCTGTTCGATGTCGATTCTTTCGAGCAGCTGCTTCTGCGTCAGCCCGTCCTCTGACCACAATTCCAGCAGGATCGGAAACTGACCGGGGGAAAAGCCGAGCTTCGCCGCGCGTTGTTGTAGCGCGCGGGCGAATCCCTTCGCCATCTGACTGGCAAGGTAGGCGGCGGAGTCCATCCGATTAAATCCCATGATTGCAAATATGCCCATAATTCCAGATCAAGACAATCAGCAATTCTCGCCGCAAACTTCCTTTGAAATAAGCAAGTTCGGCGAATCTTTTCGCCGCCACCGGTTGCATTTTTGGGCATGAAAAAGCCGCCATGGCCTGGAGGGGACGCCATGGCGGCTCATGAAAGAGGGACAAAGGCCCGGAGAGGGGATAGGCCTTTGTCCTAGTCTGACATGGCGGGGGACAGGCCGGTTGTCAGACCCGCGGCGTATCAATCGCCGGTGATTAGGATTTGAGGTTTCGAATGTGGTTTTTCAAGGGAATGCGCAGATTAGATTGATTAAAAGTTAGTAACGTTTCGGTGAGAAATCTCACCGTGTCACAACGCTGCAAAACTGAAGTTTATATGGACGTTGGGAGTGCGTCAGGCTATCCATGCTTCCATGAAAAAAGGTGATCATCTCTTCCTCGTCGACGGCTCTGGTTTCATTTTCCGGGCCTTTCATGCTTTGCCGCCGCTGACGCGCAAGTCCGACGGATTGCCCGTCGGTGCCGTCTCGGGTTTCTGCAACATGCTGTGGAAGCTTTTGACCTCGGCGCGCGACACCTCGGTCGGTGTGACGCCGACCCATTTCGCCGTCATCTTCGACTATTCGTCAAAGACGTTCCGCAAGGACATCTTTCCGCAATACAAGGCAAATCGCTCGGCGCCGCCGGAAGAACTGATCCCGCAGTTCGGTCTCATCCGCGAGGCGACGCGCGCTTTCAACCTGCCTTGCATAGAGACAGACGGCTTCGAAGCCGACGACATCATCGCGACCTATGCCCGTCAGGCGGAGGCTGCCGGCGCCGACGTGACGATCATCTCGTCCGACAAGGATCTGATGCAGCTCGTTACGCCCATGGTCCATATGTATGACAGCATGAAGGACAAGCAGATCGGCATTCCCGATGTTATCGAGAAATGGGGCGTGCCCCCGGATAAGATGATCGACCTGCAGGCCATGACCGGCGATTCCATCGACAACGTTCCCGGCATCCCCGGCATCGGCCCGAAGACGGCGGCGCAGCTTCTGGAGGAATTCGGCGATCTCGATTCCCTGCTTGCCCGCGCCGGCGAGATCAAGCAGCAGAAGCGCCGCGAAAACATCATCGCCAATGCCGAACTCGCCCGCATTTCGCGGCAGCTGGTGACGCTGAGGACGGATGTACCGCTGGAACTTGCGCTCGATGCGCTGGTGCTGGAGCCGCAGAACGGCCCGAAGCTGATCGGCTTCCTGAAGGCCATGGAATTCACCACCCTGACGCGGCGCGTGGCGGAAGCCTGTGATTGCGACGCGGCGGCAATCGAGCCATCGGTCGTCAAGATCGAATGGGGCGAGAGCGCCCATGGCCCGGATCTCGATGTCGGCGAGAATGTCGATCTCGTCGCCGGCAGCGTCGTCGAGGCAGAAGGAGCATCCGTCCCGGCGCCATCGGCCAAGGCGCGTTTGGCTTTGGATGGCACCACAGAGCCCGAGGAGCTCGCCAGGGCGCGCGCTGCGAGTTTCGCGAGCGCGCCGATCGATCATTCGAACTATGTGACCATCCGCGATATCGCCACGCTCGACCGATGGATCGCGGATGCGCGCGAAACCGGCATCGTCGCCTTCGATACGGAAACGACCTCGCTCGATGCCATGCAGGCCGAGATCGTCGGTTTCTCGATGGCGATCGCCGATAACCGCGACGATCCGTCGGGTTCTTCCATCCGCGCCGCCTATGTGCCGCTCGGCCACAAGACCGGTGTCGGCGATCTGCTGGGCGGCGGTCTGGCCGACAATCAGATCCCGCTGCGTGACGCGCTGCCGAGATTGAAGGATCTGCTGGAGGATGCCTCCATCCTCAAGATCGCGCAGAACCTGAAATACGACTACCTGCTGATGAAGCGCTACGGCATCGAGATGAAGTCGTTCGACGACACGATGCTGCTCTCTTACGTGCTCGACGGCGGCGCCAATGCAACGCATGGCATGGACAGTCTTTCCGAGCGCTGGCTCGGCCATAAGCCGATCGCCTACAAGGACATCGCCGGCAGCGGCAAATCCAATGTCACCTTCGATCTCGTCGACATCGACCGGGCCACGGCCTATGCTGCCGAGGACGCAGATGTTACGCTGCGCCTTTGGCTGGTATTGAAACCCCGGCTTGCAGCGGAAAAACTCTCGTCCGTTTACGAGCGGTTGGAACGGCCCCTCGTGCCGGTGCTCGCCCATATGGAAGAGCGCGGCATCACCGTCGACCGGCAGATCCTCTCGCGCCTTTCCGGCGAGCTGGCGCAGGGCGCGGCCGCTCTCGAGGATGAGATCTATAATCTGGCCGGCGAACGCTTCAATATCGGCTCGCCCAAGCAGCTCGGCGATATTCTCTTCGGCAAGATGGGTCTTGCCGGCGGCAGCAAGACCAAGACCGGGCAATGGTCGACCTCGGCGCAGGTGCTGGAGGATTTGGCGGCGGCCGGCTTCGAATTGCCGCGCAAGATCGTCGACTGGCGCCAGCTGACCAAGCTGAAGTCCACTTACACGGATGCATTGCCGAGTTATGTCCATCCCGACACGAAGCGCGTCCATACCTCCTATTCATTGGCCTCCACCACGACGGGGCGCCTCTCCTCCTCCGAGCCGAACCTGCAGAATATTCCGGTGCGCACGGCGGAAGGCCGCAAAATCCGCACGGCCTTCATTTCGACGCCGGGACATAAGCTCGTCTCGGCCGATTACAGCCAGATCGAACTGCGCGTACTGGCGCATGTCGCCGATATCCCGCAGCTCAGGCAGGCATTCGAAGACGGTGTCGACATTCATGCGATGACGGCGTCGGAAATGTTCGGCGTGCCGGTGGATGGCATGCCGAGCGAAGTGCGCCGTCGCGCCAAGGCTATCAACTTCGGCATCATCTACGGCATCTCTGCTTTCGGTCTCGCCAACCAGCTCTCGATCGAGCGCTCGGAAGCCGGCGACTACATTAAGAAGTATTTCGAGCGCTTCCCGGGCATCCGCGATTACATGGAAGGCGCCAAGCAGGCGGCGCGCGACAACGGCTATGTCGAGACCATCTTCGGTCGCCGCATCCATTTCCCCGAAATCCGTTCGTCTAATCCCTCCGTCCGCGCCTTCAACGAGCGTGCCTCGATCAATGCGCCGATCCAGGGTTCGGCCGCTGACGTGATCCGCCGCGCCATGATCAAGATGGAGCCGGCGCTGGCGGCAGCCGGGCTCAGCGATCGTGTGCGCATGCTCCTGCAGGTGCATGACGAACTGATCTTCGAAGTCGAGGATGCCGATGTCGAGCGCACGACACCAATCATCATCTCGGTCATGGAAAACGCCGCCATGCCGGCGGTCGACATGGCCGTGCCGCTGAAGGTCGATGCGCGCGCCGCCCATAACTGGGATGAAGCGCACTGAGATGCCTATCCCGCCCCTTGCGGGCGGGAAAGCAAATCAGCGTTTAGCCGTCAGGCTAAGTGCTAGATTTCGCAAGGGCGAGGGTAGGTAGGGGCGCGCCAGTGTCCTGGAACAGAATGAGCAAGAAAAGACCCTCTCTTGCAATTTCAATAGCTTAGGAATTGCGCTGGCTTTTGAATGTGCGGATGCTCTCTTTGCGCAATTCCTAAACCAGTGAAATTGCTTTCTCGCCCGCCAGACGCGAGATAGGCTTTCGCGTATACCGCGTCTTCTTCAGCTTCAGCCGCCTACTTCCTAACCAGCACCTCTAGCACCGAAATAATGGCTCGTTCGGCTTCTTCGAGCGTGCCGCTATTGTCGATATCGGTGACATCGTAGCTGCCCTGAACGGTCAGCGCGCTTCTTTCCAGGCGCTTCAGCACGTCGTCGCGGCTCTCGCGTCCGCGCGCCATCAGGCGCTCGGCCAGCACTTCGCGTGACGCCGTGATGTTGATTACCTTCAGATGCGGGAATGCGCTTCGGAAGTGATGGAGCGCCGAGCGCGAGCCATTGGCGATCACCAGACGGCCCTGTGCAAGCTCATCGAAAACGTCGGCTGGAATGCCGTATTTCAGGCCATGCGCTTCCCAGGAGACGGCAAAGGCGCCTGCCTGCTCCATCGCATCGAAATCTAGTTCGGAAACGCTTCTGTGGTCTTCGTTGCCGGCATCGCCGTCGCGGGTGATGACGCGGCGGACGAAGTGCACATCGGATCGGCCGGCAAAATGCCGGGCGGCGAGATTCATCAGCGTATCCTTGCCGGCGCCGCTCGGACCGACGACGACGGCCATGATGCCCGCCGTCGTATCCCAAAGACTGCTATTAGCCGGCTCGAGATCGGCGCTCGCGTTCATGCGACCCGTCGCCCCTCTCGCCAGACCGAGCGCGTGACCGGAACGCCGTGATCGCGGCGGACGCGCACGAGATCGGCGCGCAGGCCCTCGGCAATGCGGCCGCGATCGTTCAGGCTGACCGTCCTTGCCGGCGTTGCCGTCACCATGGCGATCGCCTGCGGCAGCGAAATCCCTTCGACTTCGTCCGCGAGGATGAAGGGTGCATGCAGCAGGCTGAGCGGCACGTAGTCGGAGGACAGCACATCGAGTACGCCAAGCTCGGCCAGATCGCGGGCGGCGATATTGCCTGAATGCGACTTGCCGCGCACGATGTTCGGCGCGCCCATCAGCACGCTCATACCGGCGCCGTGGGAAGCCTTCGCGGCATCGATGCTGGTCGGGAACTCTGCCAGGCGAACGCCGTAGTTAATAGCTTCATCCACATGGGCGAGCGTCGCGTCGTCATGGCTGGCGACCGTGATGCCCCGTTCGGCGCAGACCTTGGAGATCGCGTCACGATGCGGCGTGGCATATTTGGCCGATTCTTCCTGGCGCTTGGCGACGAATTTGGCAAAAGCCTCGTCGCTCAGGCCGCGCTTCTTCTGGTAATAGAAGATGTACTGATCCATGGTCTGGAACTGGCGCTGGCCCGGCGCGTGGTCCATCAGCGAGACCAGACGCACATAAGGGTCCTTCTCGAAATCCTGGAAGTGGTCGAGAACGTTGTCGGCGGAGACTTCGCAGCGCAGGTGAATCAGGTGCTCGGCCCGCAGGCGGTCTTCGCGCTGGGCCGCCTGGATGGCGTCGGCCATATCGCGCATCTCGCCCTTTTCGAAACCGCCGTCCTCGTCCGAGCCCATGCGCAGGCAGTCGAATACGGTGGTGATGCCCGAGGTGACGATCTGGGCATCATGTGCCTGGATGGCGGCCGTCTTGTTCCAGCGAACGCCCGGACGCGGCGAGTAATGCGCTTCGAGATGATCGGTGTGCAGCTCGACCAGGCCGGGGATCAGATAATCGCCCTCGAAATCCTCGCCGATATCGGACTTGCCCTCGGAAATGCCGGCAATGCGACCGTCACGAATCAGCACGGAGCCCTCGACGATCTTGTCTTCAACGACGATGCGGGCGTTGGAAAGGACGGTTTCTTTGGTCATGTCGGATCTTTCATGTTAGGCGCCGGCAAGCGGCAGCCAGGAACGGACGAAAAAGGGAGCGCCGCGCTCTTCTTCGGCGAAGATGGCGAGGCCAGAAATATCGAGCGGTTTGCCGGTATGCTCGGCGAAACGTTCGCGCAGCACGTGGTGCATCTCGGCCTGCCGCTCGGCCGGAACGCGCCCCGTCAGCGTCATGTGGAAACGGAACTCGTCATTGACGTACGGATAGCCCCAGCGCAACAGATTGGCGCGCTCTGGTTCTGTGAGGCTTTCCGGCTTGCGTCTGGCGATGTCATGGTCCGAAAGCGGTGCGCGGAGAGGTTCGAAGGTCTTGACTACACGCCAGGCGAAATCCTGCAGCGGCTGGTAAAGCGAGCCGGGGACGAGGGCGAAGAATTGGCCGAGCTGGCCGAGCACGAGTTCCGGAACGGTGAAAGCCTTGGTCTGCGTCGCGAATTCGGCGGCGACTTCGAGGAGATCGCGCTCGGTCACCGAAGCGGCCAGCTCGAACGGCGCCTTCAGCGTCGCGTGAAAGCCGTAGCGGCGCGGATCGGCCGTCAGCTCGGCATGGCCTTCCGGCAGCGGACCCATGGCCTTGTCGGAAAAAATCTCACCGGAAAATGCGTCGCGGCCTAGCCAGCGGGCGGCGAGCGATGTCAACGGATCGTCTTTGGGCGGCGTGAAATAGAGAGCATAGCGCAAGGCTGCATTCCTTGGAAAATCGGCTGCGC
Source organism: Rhizobium sp. JAB6 (assembly GCF_003024605.1). GTDB lineage: Bacteria > Pseudomonadota > Alphaproteobacteria > Rhizobiales > Rhizobiaceae > Rhizobium. The sequence goes on from NZ_PYJQ01000001.1 coordinate 133,939, forward strand.
GGGACACTGTTGGGTGATTTGCGACAAACCGCAAGAGCAGCAAGGCAGCAACGGTCCGAATCCGGCTAAAGCCGGCTTGATCGCTACGGTCTTGCCGGCCTGCGCTACCGGATTCCCGTGACAGAATGATGATGGGAAACGATTTTTTCCCAATCTTCGTTATTTCGCTCGCGTCCCCATCAGGCGCGAGCGCAAGGCGTTGGATGCCGCGTCGAACAGGAAGACGACGATGAGGATCAGCAGCACCATGTAGGCGACGTTTTCCCAGTTGGAATTGGTGCGCATCGCTTCCCAAAGCTTGAGGCCGATGCCGCCCGCGCCGACGGCGCCGATGATGGTCGCGCCGCGCACGTTGGATTCCCACTGATAGAGCGTCTGGCTGACGATGACGGGCACGATCTGCGGCATGATGCCGTAGCGATGCACGAGAATGGTCGGCGAGCCGGTGGACTTCACGCCCTCGCGCGGCTTGTTATCGATATTCTCAAGGCCCTCGGAATAGAGCTTGCCGAGCGTACCCGTCTCCGTGAGGAAGATCGCGCCGCTGCCGGCAAGCGGGCCGGGACCGAAGGCGCGTGTCAGGAACAGCGCCCAGATCAGCATATCCACCGAACGCAGGAAGTCGAAGAGCCGTCTCAATACCTGATTGAGCACCCGGTTGGGCGTGATGTTGCGGGCCGCCAGGAAAGCGAGCGGGAAAGCCGCAAGCGCGCCGAGCAGCGTGCCGAGAAAGGCCATGACGATGGTCTGGAACAGCTTGGTCCAGACATCGCCGTGCTGCCATGCGCCATTGTTCCAGATATTGTCGAATGCCAGCGACAGATTGGATTGCGCCGGGTCCAGCCGCGGCCCGGATACGATCAGGCTGATGACTTCGCTCGCCGGCTTGTCGAAGAAGGGTGAATGCGTATCGAAGACGAAGTTGGCCCAGCCGAGGAAACGCTTGCGGATCTTCACGCGGTCGGTGGAAATGCTGGCGTCGCCGGCAAAGCCGAGATTGACCAGGATATTGTCGTCATAGACGGTCATCCAGCTGGGAACGGGTTCGGAGCCGGCGATCTTCGGCACATCGCCGGCAATATCGATCGGGATCGTGATGCCGTGCGCGGTCACGATGGCCTGTGTTTTGGTGACCGTTATCATGCGGCTCGTGCCGCTGACCGAGACGGTCATGCTGCCATCGGGGTTGGTCTTCACCCAGTCGGGGTGAGGATTGTCGCCAAGCGGCGAAAAGCGCGGATATTTGATGCTGATTTTGTCGCCGGAGATGCGGAACTCCGGCTGCACGTCATAGCTTACCCATTCGCTGAGATAGATGCCGACGCGCTCCCAATGCGCTTCCGAAATGACCTTCGGCAGATCGAAGAACCAGACTGCATAGATGCCGTAGAGGATGACGCCGATGAACATCATCAGCGCGCCGAAGCGCTGGCGGAAGGACCGGTGAAGGATCTCCGGATACCGCGCTTCGATTTCCTGCATGCGGCCGGCGTCGATGACGGACATGGTCAACCTCAATGCTGCAAAAGGAAGGCATGTTCGCCGACGAGACGGCGGCGGAGCCATGCGGAAAACTGATCGACGGCGATGATCGTCAGGAAGAGAAGCAGCACCAGCGCCAATGTCTTGGCGCCAAAGCCGCGCGAAATCGCGAGTTTCAGCTCCTCGCCGATGCCGCCGCCGCCAACGGCGCCGATGATGGTGGAGGCGCGAACGTTGATCTCCAGACGCAGCAGCGCGTAGGACATGAAGTTCGGCAGCACCTGCGGCAGTGCGGCAAAGCGCACGCGCTCGCTCCAGCTCGCACCGACGGCGCGCATGCCCTCGTCGGGCTTCATGTCGATATTCTCGACGACTTCATAGAAGAGCTTGCCAAGCGCGCCGATCGTATGCAGGCCGACGGCGATGATCGCGGCGATCGGGCCGATCGACAGGATTGCCGAAAACAGGCCGGCGATGACGATTTCCGGAAAGGCGCGCAGAAGTTCCATGATGCGCTTCGTCACCAGCCGGATCGGATGGGACGGGGACATGTTGCGGGCGGCGAAGAAGCTCAAAGGCACGGCAAAGACGACGCCGATGATGGTCGATACCAGCGCCACGTTGATCGTGATGATCATCAGCTCGAAATATTCGGGAATGTAGAAATCGCCCCAGATATAGACGCGGCCGAGAGGGAAATTGAATTCCTCGCCGCCGGCGCCATTGGCCCCGTTCGGGCTCGGCAGGTCGAAGAGCGCGCGGTAGACGTCGGCCCAGTCCTTTGGAATGAGCCAGCTCAGGAAATCGAAGAGATGCGGCAGCCGGTCAAAGAAATGCCCGGCGTTGTTCTCGTCGGCGAAGCGCACCGAGCTGACGAAGGCGACGAGCAGGATCGCGAGACCGATGCCGGTGTAGAGGCGGCGCTTGGCCACCATCTTGCTCCAGGCGTCGCCGATCTCCTTGGCGCTCTGCGGCGCGCTTTGCATGTTCGGGTGCGTATCGGCGATCGTCATGAAATCCTGCCCTTGTGAATCGCAAAGGGGTGTGAACAGCAAAAGGGCGGCCGTTGCCGGCCGCCCCATCATAAGGGTGCGGATCAGCCGCCGATGGCAGCTTTGCGAACGTCGATAACGGCGTTGTAGAACTCCGGGGTAACCTTGACGTAGCCCTTGAAGTCGCCGCCTTCGATGGCGTTGAAGCACTTGGCGTCGGTGGTCGGCAGCTTCATGAAGAAGTCGGCCAGCTTGGTCTGCCATTCGGTGCCGAGAGCATTGCGAACGACGAGCGGGCCGTTCGGGATCAGCGGCGAACGCCAGACTTCGACGAGCTTGTTCGGGTCGACGGCGCCCTTGTCGACTTCCTTGCGGAAGGTACCGGAGGTGTAGCCGTCCTTGAAATCGCCAACGCCCGAGGAGTCGTCGACGGCAACGTCGACCTTGCCGTCATAGGCGGCTAGCAGGTTGTTCTCATGGCCGCCGTTGAATTGGGTCGAGCCGAAGAACTTGTCGTTCGGAACGCCGGTGGTCTTCGGAATCTGCGTCAGCGGAACGAGGTAGCCCGAGGTGGAGTCCGGATCGGCGTAGCCGAGCTTCTTGCCCTTGGCGTCCATGATCGTCTTGATGCCAGAGGACTTGAGAGCGAGACCGATCGAGTAATAGCCGGTGGAACCGTCCGTCTGCTGCGTGGTCAGGATCGGGGTAACGGCCTTCGGGTCCTTGATGGCAACGGCCGCGTAGCCGGAAGCGCCGAGTTCTGCGAAGTCGAGAGTGCCGCCGAGCAGGCCCTGGATAACGCCGTTATAATCGGCGGCCGGGAAGAGCGAAACCTTCTCGAAACCGAATTCCTTCTTCAGGTGGTCGGAAAGGCAGGCGTAGTTGCGCAGGCGGTCGGCTTCGTTTTCGCCGCCGAGAATGCCGACGCGGAATTCCTTGAGATCTGCAGCGTTGGCGGCGGCGCCGACTGCGAGCGCAACGAGCGCCGTAGCGGCAAAGAGTGCTTTCTTCAACATGGGTTCGTCTCCTGATTAACCGGTGTCCCCGGATGTCTTCGGTCTGATAGAAGAAATGCGCCCTTGACGCGGGCCTTCGATCCCGGCCGTCTCTCTTAGAGACCGGCCAGTGCCAGCGGTTGCGGGCCGGCAGATTCAGTCGCCGCGGCTTGCACGGCCGGATCGGCAATGTTGATGGATGTCGACGTCATGGTCTCGTCGATGCCGGCGCCGTCCTTGTCGGTGCCGTAGATTTCCTTGACGGCGGCAGCCGTCAGATCGGTCGGTTTGCCGTCGAAGACGACCTTGCCGGCCGCCATGCCGACGATGCGTTCGCAGTAGTTGCGGGCCGTATCCAGCGTATGCAGGTTGGTGATGACGGTGATGCCTTCGCGCTCGTTGATATCCCGCAACGCATCCATGACGATCTTGGCATTCAGCGGATCGAGCGAGGCGATCGGCTCGTCGGCCAGCATCATCTTCGGCTGCTGCATGAGCGCCCGGGCGATGGCGACGCGCTGCTGCTGGCCGCCGGAAAGCGTGCCGGCCATCTGCAAGGCCGTCTGCTCGATACCGAGGCGTTCGAGCGCAGCGATGGCTTCGATGCGTTCCTCGCGCGTGAAGACGGACAGCAGGCTCAGAACCGTCGATCGATGGTTGAGGCGGCCAAGCATGACGTTGGTGAGCACGTCGAGGCGCGGCACGAGGTTGAACTGCTGGAAGATCATGGCGCAATCGCGCTGCCAGCTGCGCAATGCGCGGCCGCTGAGCTTCGAGACCTCGGTGCCGGCGAAATGGATGGAACCGGAACTCGGATCGGCGAGGCGGTTGATCATGCGCAGCAGTGTGGACTTGCCGGCGCCGGAGCGGCCGATAACGCCGACCATCTGCCCCTGCGGTATGTCCAAAGTCACGGAATCGACAGCGAGCTTGTTTCCAAACCGGCGCGAGACATTCCTGAGTTCGAACATAGTGCTTCCCTTTCGCGGCTGCCGGGCTGCAGAAATTTCAGCGGTACCGGTGCTAAGAATGGGCGCGTGCCCCCTGCCTCGAAGGGAGTTTCGACGGGGTTGGGCGCCAATTACAAGGCAACCGATTAGTCCCGCTTCATGAAGCTCCAATGTCAGTTTTATGTAACTGCTGTTACAATTCCGGTCGTTTTTGCAAGATTAGCCGGCTGACGGCTTTGGTTGAGTTTGGTCGTCAAACATGCCGGTCGGCAGGCCGTCGATGCTGAAGCTGTTCTTCTCGCGCCGGTATTCCTCGATACCATCAGGCCCCTTGGCTTCGGCCCATTGGTCGAGGCTCGGCCTCTCGCCTTCATAGGTGAAGAGCGGCACGCCGAAACCGCAGGAGGTCTGCACGAGATCGAAATCCAGCCGTACGATCTGCCGTGCGCCGAGCGGCTCTTCGCGCGCGTAGTATTCCTGCAGCAATTCGCGATATTCGGGGCTCGAGCGATGGATGATCCGGCCGCGGCCATAGAGGCGCAGGATCATTGGCGGCCCCTCGACGGCGCAGAACATGATCGTCAGCCGCCCATCCGCCTTCATATGAGCGGAGGTCTCGTTGCCGCTGCCGGTGCGGTCGAGATAGATGGCGGTGTTCGGGGAAATGATCCGAAGGCACAGTGTTTCGCGCGGCGAAACATTGACCCGGGACTCTCCCGTGGCCGATGCCGTGAAGAAGATGTGCTGCCGCGCGATGAAATCTCGCAGCCGGTCGTCGAGGCTGGAAAACTGCTTTGCCATGAAGAACTCCTCCCGATCCGGGTATTAGAAGGACCACCTGAAAGCTGGATCCCCCGTCGGTGCCTTACAAGTCCGGTTCGGGCGGAAACGGTTCTCAGGCGCCGTAACGATCCAAAAAATCTTCCGCAGACAGGGCGCGGAAGTCGGCAAGCGCGGTGCGCAGGCGCTCGTGATCCCAATCCCACCACGAGAGTTGGTCCATGCGCGCGCCGACCTCGGGCGTGAAGCGCTCGCGGATCAGCCTGGCTGGCACGCCGCCGACGATCGTATAAGGCGCGACGTCCTTAGAGACGACCGCGCCGGCTCCGATCACGGCGCCGTTGCCGACCGTCACCCCCGGCAAGATGGTGGCCCCGTGGCCGATCCAGACATCATGGCCGATGACGACGCGATGATCGCGCCGCCAGGTGAAGAAATCGGTCTCCATATCGGCGTCCGGCCAGTAGTCGGCGGCGCGATAGGTGAAATGGTGCAGCGTGGCCCGCCATGTCGGATGGTTAGTGGCATTGATGCGCACCGCGGCGGCGATGTTGACGAACTTGCCGATCGTCGCGCACCAGACTGCGCCATCCTGCATGATGTAGGAATAGTCGCCGATCTCGGCCTCATCGATGCGGCAGCGGTCGGAGACTTCCGTATAGCGGCCGAGCGTCGAATTGCTGACGCTCGCAGAGGGGCTGATGAAGGGCGTTTCGCCCAGTTTGCGGCTCATGCGGCGGCCTTCCGCGGCGAGAACTGCGAAACGTCGAGAATGCGGCTGCCGACCGCCTCGCGGACCTCTTCGTCATGGAAAATGCCGAGCAGTGCGACGCCGGCTTCCTTCTTCTGCTCGATCATGTCGACGACGACGGCCCGGTTGCGGGCATCGAGCGACGCTGTCGGCTCGTCGAGCAGCAGGATGGCATGGTCGGTGATGAAGCCGCGGGCGATGTTGACACGCTGTTGCTCGCCGCCCGAGAAGGTGGCGGGCGGCAATTGCCAGAGTTCCTTCGGCAGGTTCAGCTGCGCCAGGAGCTCGGCTGCCCTGTCTCGGGCCTCGTTCACGGCCACGCCGCGGGCCAGCAACGGTTCGGCAACGACATCGATGGCGGCAACGCGCGGCACGGTACGCAGGAACTGGCTGACATAGCCCATGGTCTGACGGCGGACATCGAGCACGGTGCGCGGATCGGCAGTACCGAGATCGACGATCCTGTCCTTGTGGGTAATCAGGATCTGGCCGCTATCGACGGCATAGTTGCCATAGATCATCTTCAGCAGCGAACTCTTGCCGATGCCGGACGGGCCGCCAAGCACGACGCATTCGCCCGCGGCGACGGAGAAGGAGACATCGGCGACGACGGGCAGGCGGATGCCGTCACGCAGATGCATGGTGAAGCTCTTGAAGACTTCAGAAACGACGAGTGGGGTTGCCATGTTTGTTCCTCAGACCTGCAGGATCGAAGAGACCAGCAGTTGCGTATAGGGTTCGCGCGGGTCGTCGAGCACGCGGTCGGTCAGGCCGTGTTCGATCACCTGGCCGTCCTTCATCACCATCATGCGATGCGAGAGGAGACGGGCAACCGCAAGATCGTGGGTGACGATGATCGCCGAAAGGCCGAGATCGTTGACGAGGCCGCGAACGAGGTCGAGCAGGCGGGCCTGCACGGACACGTCGAGACCGCCGGTCGGTTCGTCCATGAAGACGAGGCGGGGACCGGTCACCAGATTGCGGGCGATCTGCAGGCGCTGGCGCATGCCGCCGGAGAAGGCGCGCGGCTGGTCGTCGATGCGGTCGGCATCGATCTCGACCCGCTCCAGCCAGTCGATGGCGGTGGTGCGGATGTTGCCATAATGGCGGTTGCCGATCGCCATCAGCCGTTCACCGACATTTGCGCCGGCCGAGACCGTCATTCGCAGGCCGTCGGCCGGGTTCTGATGCACGAAGCCCCAGTCGGTGCGCATCAGGAAACGGCGCTCGGCCTCGTTCATGCGGAACAGATCGCGATAGGTTTCGTCGCGCATGTGGTATTCGACGCTGCCCGTCGTCGGCAGCAGCCGCGTCGAGATGCAGTTGAGCAGCGTCGTCTTGCCGGAGCCGGATTCGCCAACGATGGCGAGAACTTCGCCGGGCCAGAGCTCGAAGGACACATCGCGGCAGCCGATGCGGCTGCCGTAGAACTTCGAGACGTCCTTGACCTTGAGAAGGGGTGAGTCACTCATTCGGCGGCCTCCTTGCTACCGGACAGTCCATCTGGCGCCAGCCCATTTGACGCCAGCATTGGGCCGGCATGGCCGTGGGCGCGACGATCCTCGCAGAAATCGGTATCGGAGCAGACGAACATGCGTCCGCCCTTGTCGTCGAGGATCACCTCGTCGAGATAGACTTGCTCGGCACCACAGAGAGCGCAGGGCTTGTCGAAGCGCTGCACCTCGAATGGATGATCCTCGAAATCGAGGCTGACGACCTCGGTATATGGCGGCACGGCATAGATGCGCTTTTCACGGCCGGCGCCGAACAATTGCAGCGCGTCCGACAGATGCATTTTCGGATTGTCGAACTTCGGCGTCGGCGAGGGGTCCATGACGTAACGGCCGGCGACCTTGACGGGATAGGCGTAGGTCGTGGCGATGCGGCCGTTGCGGGCGATATCCTCATAGAGCTTCACATGCATGAGGCCGTATTCCTCGAGCGCGTGCATCTTGCGCGTCTCGGTCTCGCGCGGCTCCAGAAAGCGCAACGGTTCCGGGATCGGCACCTGGTAGACGAGCACCTGGTTCGGGCCGAGCTTGGCCTCGGGAATGCGGTGGCGCGTCTGGATGATCGTCGCCTCGTCCGTGCGGGTGGTGACGGCGACATTGGCAACCTTCTGGAAGAAGGCACGGATGGAGACGGCATTCGTCGTGTCGTCCGCCCCCTGGTCGATGACCTTCAGCACGTCCTGCGGACCGATGATCGATGCGGTTACCTGCACGCCGCCCGTGCCCCAGCCGTATGGCATCGGCATTTCTCGGGAAGCGAAGGGCACCTGATAGCCGGGGATGGCGATCGCCTTGAGGATGGCGCGGCGGATCATGCGCTTGGTCTGCTCGTCGAGATAAGCGAAGTTGTAGGTGGCGAGTTCGGTCATTCGGCTGCCTCCGTCATGGGCTCCATGCCGCGGTCGCGAGCGGCCTCGAATTCGCGGCGCATGCGCCGCACCAGGTCGAGCTCGGCCTGGAAGTCGACATAATGCGGCAGCTTCAGATGTTCGACGAAGCCGGTCGCCTGCACGTTGTCGGAGTGGGAGATGACGAATTCCTCGTCCTGAGCCGGCGCAACGATGTCTTCGCCGAGTTCCTCGGCCCGCAGAGCACGGTCGACCAGCGACATAGCCATAGCCTTGCGCTCGCTCTGCCCGAAGACCAGGCCATAGCCGCGGGTGAACTGCGGCGGTGCCTTGGGCGAACCCTTGAACTGGTTGACCATCTGGCATTCGGTCACCTGAATGCGGCCGAGCGAGATGGCAAAGCCGAGTTCCGGCACATCGAATTCGACCTCAACTTCGCCGATACGGATTTCGCCGGTGAAGGGGTGGGTGCGGCCGTAACCGCGCTGGGTCGAATAACCGAGTGCCAGCAGGAAGCCTTCGTCGCCGCGGGCGAGCGCCTGCAGGCGAAGATCTCGGGTCATCGGAAATTCCAACGGTTCGCGCGTGAGGTCGCCGATCTCATGATCGACCGGCATGGTACCGTCACCCTCGATCAAGCCTTCCTGATCGAGGATTTCCGAGACACGCATGACGCGGCCATCTTCCGCCGGCCGCTGCATCGGCTCGTCGACAGGTTCATCCGTCAGGAGGCTCGGGTCGAGCAGGCGGTGCGTGTAATCGAAGGTCGGGCCGAGAAGCTGGCCGCCCGGCAAATCCTTATAGGTCGCAGAGATGCGGCGCTCGATCTTCATGGCCGCCGTGTCGAGCGGCTGGGAATAGCCGAAGCGCGGCAGGGTCGTGCGATAGGCTCTGAGCAGGAAGATCGCTTCGATCATGTCGCCACGCGCCTGGCGAACGGCGAGCGCGGCGAGCGTGCGGTCGTAAAGCGAGGCTTCGGCCATCACCCGGTCTACCGCAAGCGCGAGCTGCGCCACGATCTGGTCGATGCCGATGGCCGGCAGCGACCGGTCGCCGCGGCGGCGGTCGGCCAGCAGCCGGTGAGCATTGGCGATGGCGGCTTCGCCGCCCTTAACGGCAACATACATATGTTACATCTCCGTCGCAGTGATCTTGGTGGTGCGCGGCAGGCAGAGGAATTGCCGGCCCGCCGTCAGGATGAGATCGACGCCGCGCGGGAAAAGAGCGCGATTATCGTTCCAGATGCGCAGCAGCGCATCCGGCAAACCGATCGGAGCGATCATGGCGATGTCCTTGATGCCCGGGCCGGAAAGCGCCAGGTCCTTGCCGCCTTCCAGGCTTTCGATCTCAAGCACGATCGTTGTCGAGCGGTCCGGATATTCCTGGGTGCCGACGCCGAACTGACTGGAGGAGGAAAGCGCCATGCCAGCTTCGACAAAGGCAAAATGTGCCTCCAGCCGCTCGGATATGATCGGTGCGCCGGTATGGAATGCGAGCCATTCCGGCAGGCTCGATCGCGCGAGGCTATTGGAGAGCCAGACTGGCGTGTCGTGATCGCAAAGAGTGAGGCCGATGGCGCCGGCAGCGATGCCGAGCGGAGCGGGCGGCGCGATGTCGCTGGTAATAGTCTGCAGCGTCCCTGGGCGCGCCATGGCGTCCATCGTCATCTTGAAGACACTCTGGGCATCGAAAACCGGATCGGTAAAGCCGCCGGTGAGGGCCTCATTACCGAAGGTCGGGGTGCTGGAAAGGCTCATCAATCTTCTCCGCGAACCATGGTGAAGAAATCGACGCGGGTCGCCGCCGTCTCTTCCGCGCGCTTGCGATCATAGCTTTCGATACGTTCGGTCACCGGCTGCAGGATCGCCTTTTCGACGAACTCCTTCGTGGCCGATTGCTGCCAAAGCGCATCGAAGATGGCCGAAAGCCGAGCCTTTTCCCGATCCGTGCCAAGCGCGTGCGCATGGCCGATTGTGTTGGATGCCAGCCGGACGGTAGCGCGTGTTACCGTGACTTCGCCGAGGTTAAAGGGGGAACCGCCACCACCGATGCGGCCGCGCACCATGACGAGCCCGGTCTCGGGGCCGCGCACCGGCTGCACCGCCGGCTTGCTCGGCAATGCTTCCCAGGCCGCCTCTAGCTCGTCGCGTTCCGCCTGCGCCAAAAGGTCGGCAACGCGCTTGCGTTCCCGACGCTCCTGTGCGGCCGCTTCCTGCCTTTGTGCTGAATTCATCTCGTCACCTTCTAAATGTCTATTGATATAGACAACCATACAAGATAGTCTTATATCTATTAGCGAGTCATGACAAGCGTGTGACAGGGCGAGTGGGCGAAATGGCAGGGCACAAGATTCAGAGGCAGACGGGCGTGGCGCTCTGGCGGCAGCTCGCCGATCGCATTCGCACGTCAATCAATCACGGCGATTTCGACGAGACGGGCATGGTGCCGCCGGAAACGGTGCTGGCGCTGCAGTTCGGCGTCAACAGGCACACGATCAGAAGCGCGCTCGCGGCATTGGCGCAGGAAGGCATCGTCCGGGCCGTGCAGGGGCGGGGGACGCTGATCGAGCGCAAGGAGCGGTTGAGCTTCCCGATTTCAAGGCGCACGCGATTTTCGCAAGGGATCGGCGATCAGGTGCGTGAGACCCGCAGCGTGCTGCTTGCATCGGGAGAAGAGGCCGCCAGCGCCGAATTGGCCAGGCAGCTAAAGATCAGGACCGGCACGCCGCTGATAAGGCTCGAAACGCTGGGTCAGGCGGATCATCGGCCTGTATCGCGCGCCACCAGCTGGTTTCCGGCGGATCGTTTCGGCGATATCCCGGAGGTCTATCGGACGACCGGTTCGATCACCAAGGCATTCAAGGAGCTTGGCGTTCCTGATTACGTCCGCGTCGTCACCGAGATTACCGCGACGCATGCCGACGAAGGCGATCTCGCCGATCTGCAGCTATCCCCTGGCGCCATTGTTCTCGTCGCCCAGGCGGTGAATGCGGATCTCGACAATGTCCCGGTGCAATACTCGATTTCCCGCTTCGCCGCCGACAGGGTGCGCTTTACCGTCGAGAATTGAGGCCGAGCTACGAAGTCGGCTGAAAATCGTTCGGCGGCCATTGCTGTGCGGCATGCAGGATGCGAATTATGCGCACCGTCTCGCCGGCGACGTCATAAACCAGCAAATAGTTTCTATGCACGACGAGTTCTCGCGTCCCGGACACGCGGCCGGGTCGGCCCGTCATTGGATGGGTGATGAGCTGTTTCGACCGTTTGGCGAAGAGTTCGTCTAGCGCGATTGCTGCGGAGGCATTCTCGGCCTCGAGGTAGATATAGATGGCGCGTCGATCAGCTCTTGCTTCGGGAGTCCAGGCAAGTTTCACGAAGAACGCCCGCTGAGTTTGCGGCGTGTTTCTTCTCGTAACGCGGCGAATTCAGCGTCTATGTTGTCGTCAGGAATGAGATCGCCGGCGTTGGCTGAGGCAAGACCGGCCTGCACCTGCTGGCGAAACCACATGTCATAGTCAGCGGCATCCTGCTGGCGCCGTACATAATCGCGCATGAAAGCCCGGAGCAACTGCGCACCGGTTTGATCATGCGCTTTCGCAGCCTCGCTGAAAGCTGCTTTCAGCTCTTCTTCAACTCGGAAGGTAAATGTCGCGTCCGTCATATCCGGCCTTTGTGTTACGCACGTAGTATAATGTAACACATTCCGATAAGGCTGCCACCGCTCATATCGCCTGCTGGGCATGAGGAGTGAAGACGGGTTCTCTATCAATCAAGATTGCGTAGTTCATACGAGGTAGTCCCCTCTCCCCGCTTGCGGGGAGAGGGCTAGGGTGAGGGGCTTTCCAGCCCAAATAGATTGCGCTCAATGCGCGCCGGACATGTCGCCGAGGACTTCCTTCGAGGCGACGGTGGAATCGGCCTTGAGCTTGTAGACCATCGGTACGCCGGTCGCGAGGTTGAGCTCCAGGATCTGCGCCTTGCTCAGGCGATCGAGAACCATGACGAGCGAGCGCAGCGAATTGCCGTGGGCGGCGACAAGCACGTTCTGGCCGGCGAGCACGCGCGGCAGGATTTCCGTCAGGTAGTAGGGCCAGACGCGGGCGCCGGTGTCGCGCAGGCTTTCGCCGCCGGGCGGAGGAACGTCGTAGGAGCGGCGCCAGATGTGGACCTGCTCCTCGCCCCACTTGGCGCGGGCGTCATCCTTGTTGAGGCCGGAGAGATCGCCATAGTCGCGCTCGTTCAGCGCCTGATCCCGGATGGTTTCGAGGCCGGGCTGGCCGATTTCATCGAGGATGATTTTCAGCGTGTGCTGGGCGCGCGTCAGGGCCGAGGTGAAGGCGATGTCGTACTTGATGCCGTAATCGGCCAGAGCCTTGCCGCCGGTCTTTGCTTCTTCGACGCCAAGCGCCGTCAGATCGGGGTCCTTCCAGCCGGTAAAGAGATTCTTCAAATTCCAGTCGCTCTGGCCATGACGAACGAGGACGAGAGTACCGCTCATAAAATTTCTCCTTGATAGGGCAATTCCAGGAAAGGTGCGTAGCGGTTTTCCGTCCGGAATTGCGAGACAATAAAAGGCTGGAGCGGATCGGCAGGTCGCTGCCGACCCGCTCCGGGAGGGATCAACGCGTGGAGAGCCCGAGAACATCGAGCATGGAGTAAAGGCCAGGTTTCTTGTCGCGCGCCCAGAGCGCGGCCTGCAGTGCGCCGCGGGCAAACAGCGACCGGTCGCCGGCATTGTGCGACAGCGTCAGCCGCTCGCTTTCACTGGCGAAGATCACAGAGTGATCGCCGACCACGCCGCCGCCGCGCAGGGTCGCAAAGCCGATCGTGCCCGCCGGGCGTGCCCCCGTATGGCCGTCGCGCACGCGCACGGAATTGTCGTTGAGATCGATGCCGCGACCCTTCGCCGCCGCCTGGCCGAGCAGCAGCGCGGTGCCCGAGGGCGCGTCGACTTTGTGGCGGTGATGCATCTCCAGCACCTCGATATCCCAGTCGTTCGAAGGGAGCGCGCGTGCCGCCTGTTCGACGAGCACGCTCAAGAGGTTGATGCCGAGGCCCATATTGCCCGATTTGACGATGCGGGCATGGCGCGCGGCGGCCTTGAACTTGGCTTCGTCCTCATCCGAGCATCCGGTCGTGCCGACGATGTGGACGATACGCGCCTGGGCAGCGAGACCGGCAAAGGTGACGCTGGTTGCCGGCGTCGTGAAATCGATGACGCCTTCGGCGTGGAGGAAAGCGGCCAGCGGATCGTCGGTGACGGCAACGCCGATCGGTCCGAGCCCGGCGATCTCGCCGGCGTCCTTGCCGATGAAGGCGGAGCCGGGACGGGCAACGGCCGCGTGCAGGGTTACTCCATCGGTTGCATGAATGATGCGGATGAGAGTCTGTCCCATGCGGCCCGCCGCGCCAACCACCACCAGCTTCATCGCATCGTCGCTCATGTCGTCTCTATCGTCTATTTGCGGGAATTGCTTGAAATCGCCGGTAGCTGCAGGTTGTTGAGCCGAGCGTAGAGACCATTATCGGCCGTCGCAAGCGTCTCATGGTTGCCCTCTTCGACAACACGGCCGTTCTGCATGACGACGATCTTCTCGGCGCGGACAACCGTCGACAGGCGGTGCGCGATGACGACGACCGTGCGGCCGCTCATCGCCTCTTCCAGCGCCTTCTGGACAGCGGCTTCGGATTCCGTGTCGAGCGCCGAAGTCGCTTCGTCCAGAAGCAGGATCGGCGCATTGCGCACCAGCGCGCGGGCGATCGACAGCCGCTGGCGCTGGCCGCCGGACAGCGTCACGCCGTTTTCCCCGACCGGTGTGTCATAGCCCATCGGCTGCGCCTCGATGAAATCATGCGCATAGGCAAGGCGCGCCGCTTCCTCGATCTCGGCATCGGTCGCATTCGGGCGGCCGTAGCGGATATTGTCGCGGATCGTGCCCTCGAAGAGATAGGGCTGCTGCGAAACATAGGCGAGCTGTTGCCGCAGCGATTGTTTCGTCACATGCGCGATATCCTGCCCGTCGATGAAGATGCTGCCGGCCTTGGGGTCGTAGAAGCGCGGAATGAGATTGATGACGGTGGACTTGCCGGCGCCGGAAGGCCCGACAAGCGCGGTCGTCTGCCCGCCCTCGGCCGTGAAATTGACACCGGACAGGACAGATTCGTCGCCGTAGGCGAAATGCACGTCGCGGAACTCGATGCGAGCCTCGGTCACCTTGAGCGGCTTGGCATCCGGCAGGTCGCGCTGGCGCGGTTCCATGTCCAGCAGCTCGTAGATCATCCGCGCATTGACGACCGCGCGCTCCAGCTGCACCTGCAGCTTGGCAAGGCGGCGGGCCGGATCATAGGCAAGCAGCAGCGAGGTGGCGAAGGAGAAGAATACACCCGGCGAGACATTGTCGTAGATCGACCGATAGGCGGCATAGGCAAAGAGGCTGGCGATCGCGAAGCCGGCGACGGTCTCGATCAGTGGACCGTTACGTTCGGAAAGACGGGCGATGCGGTTCTGCCGGTGCTCGGCTGCCGTGATCAGCTTGTTGATCTTGCGCTCGAGCTCCTCTTCCATCGTGAAGGCCTTGACGATGGAAACGCCTTGAATGGTCTCCTGCATCGCGCCGAGCACATGGCTGTTCAGGACCACCGCATCGCGTGTGGCCGCGCGCAAGCGCTTGGAAATATAACGCAGCGCCAAGAAGAGCGGCGGCGCGATGACGACGAAAGCGATGCTGAGCACCGGATCCTGGAAGACCATGACGCACAGGAGGGCGATGAAGGTCAGAAGGTCGCGCGCGGTCGACGTGATCGTCAGGTTCATGACGTCGCGGATGCCCGAGACGTTCTGGCTGATGCGGGCAGCGAGCTGCGCGGAGCGGGCTTCGTTGAAAAAGCCGACCGACAGCGTCATCAGATGCGAGTAAAGGCGGCGCTGGTAGCGGGCGATGATGTTATTGCCGATCTTCGACAGGATGACCGACTGGAAATATCCGGCAAAGCCGCGCACCACGAAGACAAGGAAGATGCTGAAGCAGATTTTCCAGGCATCGACGATATCGCGGGCGATGAAGGCGCTGTCGATGACCGATTTGACGATGTAGCCGATGTAAGCAGTCGAAAGCGCAACGAGGATCAGGCAGGTAATCGCGATGGCGTAGCCGCGAATATGATCGCGGCCGTTCTCGGCGATAATACGCTTCAGCATGCCGGTTATGGCGTCGCTGTCGACGTTTTTGCTTTTCGGGTCAGGCAATTTCAATAATCGGCTTCCTGTCTTGAATCAAGCGAGCCGCAGCTGGCACATGCTTCCGCGGCTCTATTAAAGAGTTAGCATGGCTTTGGCTAGACATGCCTTGCCGTGCTGGTTAAGGCCGATCACGGAGCCAGGCCCATCATAGAAGAAGGCGGCCCCTTCAAAAAGATGGATGCGCCGGGTGTTTCGGCGCGCCATGGGCTGTTTTTGGCGAGCGGTCAACGCCGCCAGCGACGGCCTTCTGTCGCAAGACCGAAGCTCGTGGGTTTGCGGGCATAAGCCGCAAGTCCGGAAAGGGCGGCCAGCGGATTGACGACCACGTGGGTCGGGATCGTCTTCATCATTTCCGTGTGGGGTGCCTTGTCCTCGAAGGCGGCGCGGAATTCCGGCTTCTGCAGCGCCGGCAGGATCTTCTGCGGAATGCCGCCGGAAAGATAGACGCCGCCCCGCGCCATGAAGATCATGGCGATATCGCCGGCGACGCGGCCGAGATAGGTGACGAACAGCGTCAGCGTCTCTTCGGCCTGCCTGTTAGTGCCGGCGAGTGCATGATTGGTGATGTCGGCCGGTTCCTTGAGGCTCGGCTCGATGCCGTCGGCAGCGCACATGGCGTGATAGAGGTTCTGCAGACCACGGCCGCAGATCACCTGCTCGGCCGAGATGCGGCCTTCGATCGGCTCCAGATGCGGCCAGATCTGCAGGTCGCGTTCCGTGCGCGGTCCGAGATCGATATGCCCGCCTTCGCCGGGCACGGGCACCCATTGATGCTGAGTATGGACCAGGGCGCCGACGCCAAGTCCGGTGCCCGGCCCGAGCACGGCGCGCGATGCGGTCATGTTTCCAGATGCTTGGCCGATGGTCTGGCGATGCTCGTCGGAAATCTCGGCGATTGCCAGTGCCTGCGCCTCGAAATCGTTGATGACGAGCACGTCCTCGATGCCGAGATTGGCGATCATCGTCTTCGGACGGATCACCCAGTCGCAATTGGTGAGCGGAATCTCGTCGCCCTGCACGGGGCCTGCCATGGCGAGAATTGCCGAGCGGGGCCGGACCTTGCTGTTTTCGAGGGCGAGCTTGATCGCATCGTCGATCGTGGCGAAATTCGCCGTCTGCACGACCGGGAAGTGCTCCTGCTCGGAGTCCGCATCGGCAAGGATCGAGAAGCGTGCATTGGTGCCGCCGATATCGCCGATCAGGATTGGGAAAGGCAGGGGGGTATCGCTGTGATTGAGCTCGGGCATGGCCAGGTCCGTGGTCTGCCGCCGGCAAGGCGGATTAATGGTTTAGTGTTTTGATCAGCCGCTCGGCAGTGGATTCGTTGAGCGCCATCGGAATGTCGTAGAGAACGGCAAGCCGCGTCAATGCCTTCACGTCGACGTCGTGCGGCATGGGGGTGAGGGGATCGATGAAGAAGACGAGCATGTCGATCTCGCCGGTGGCGATGAGCGCGCCGATCTGCTGGTCGCCGCCGAGCGGCCCGCTTTTCAAGCGGGTGACCTTGAGGTCCGGACAGGCATCCAGCACGCGGCCGCCCGTTGTGCCCGTGGCGACGATGTTCCAATCGGCAAGGGCCGCCTGATTGCGCCGTGCGAACTCCGCCATCGCGTCTTTCTTCTGATCATGCGCGATCAATGCGATGCATTTGCTGCCGGCCATGAATCCTTGCTCCGCACGATGTTTTCAATCGATTTATCCGCCTTCTATACCAAGGGGGCGCATTTTGAAAGACGCCTCCGGCAAGGACGGTCCCGGACCTATTGCTGCGGAATCTGGCCGGGCGGCGTATTCCCAGAAACCGGCATCGCGTCGGTCTCGGCCGAAACGCCGGCAGCTTTGGCGCCGGATGCAGCCGGGCGTGCGGACGCAATCGAAGGTGCCGCCAATACGGCCTGGCAGGCCTTGGGCAGATCGGCGACCATGACTTCGCGGGGCTTGACCGGCGGCTTGGTGCCGGGCTTCGGCTTGGCCCAGGGCTCAGGCCCGAACCACCAGGCGAGCGACTTGTCGCAGCCATCGCCGGCTGCGACCGGCGCCTGCCCCGTGCAGCCGATGGAGCCGGCGGGGCAGCGAAGGCGGATATGGAAATGCGAATCGTGCCCATATTCCGGCCGCAGCTTGCCGAGATTGCTCCGGTCGCCCGTCCAGGTTTCGCACATCTTCTTCTTGATGGCCGGGTTGACGAAGATGCGTTCGACTTCGGGATAGCTCGCCGCCCGCATGAGCAGGCGGGCATGCGCCGGCGTCCAGACCTTGTCATTGATCGTCAGGAACTTGTCCTTGGCGAGCATGGTGGTGAAGGGCAGGGCTTCGCGTTCTTCCGCCGTCATCTTCCGTCGCGGCATCGGCGTCAGCCAGACGTCGGCGTCGAGGCCGATCTGGTGCGAGGCGTGACCGTTGACCATCGGGCCGCCGCGCGGCTGCGAGATATCGCCGACGAGCAGACCCGGCCAGCCGTCGTTCTTGGCTGCATCGCGCGACAGCCGCTCCAGGAGGCTGATCATCTCCGGTCGTCCCCAGCGGCGATTGCGCGACAGGCGCATGGCCTGCCAAGTCGGGCCGTCGGCCGGCAGCGCGACGGCGCCCGCAAGGCAGCCTTTGGCATAGAAGCCGATCGATTGCGGCGGTCCCTGCGTCGGCAGCGTCACGGCGCCGAAGACCGCCTTTGCACTTCCGGGCGAAGGTGCGGCCTGCTGCGCCAGCGCATCGCCGGCGACAACGCCCATCCCGAACGAGGTTGCGAGGGAAAGTTTGCCGATCGTTCGAAAGGCGCGAGCCAGAAGCGAAGCCATGCATATCCTTGAAGGCGGTCGGCCCATGCCGAAGTGATTTGCTGCGAGATTATCCTGAAACGGGATGGAAGTGAATTCGCGGCAATCGCAGGTGGCTACCGGCCGCCTTTCCTCGCATGGACCTTTGCCTCGGCCGGATCAGTTCGCGAGAATTTCCGCCGTCTTGCGGATGCGCGATAGCCTCGGCAGCACTTTCGTGCAGGCGAAATCCTGCATCTCCTGCGAAAGGGTCGTTACGGCATCTTCGGCAACAATGACGGCGTAATTTGCCGCATGGGCATCGCGCACGGTGCCTTCCACCCCGAAATTGGTGGCGACGCCCGTCAGGATCAGCGTTTTGATGCCGCGGCGGCGCAGCTGCAGATCGAGTTCCGTGCCATAGAAGGCGCTCCACTGATGTTTGACGATGGCGACATCCGGTGTCAGCGCCGCTATGTCAGCGGGAGCTTCCAGCGCGGCGGGCGGCAAGCCTCCGGGGGGAAGCGGGAAGCTTTCGTCGGTCGGCTGATTGACAGCATCGATATAGTTTGCCGAAAATCCGAAGGTGACAAACACAGTCGTCCCGCCATCGGCTTTCAGCCTGTTTGCGATGGCGACCGTATTGGCAACGATCTGCTGGGCGGAGTAGGGCGCAAGCGGGCGATTGAGAACAAGGTTTTGCAGATCGATGGAAACAAGAGCGGTGGTCTTGGGATCGTAAAGTGACATCTGGAGGCTCTGAGAAAACATGAGGGTATCCTCACAATGCAAAATATGAGGGCCACCTCACAAAAATCAAGTGAAGAATTGAAGACGCGCGCACCGAAGCGGCAGCGGGGCCACGATCGCGTTGCCGTTCTGCTCGAAGCGGCGGCAAAGGTCTTTGCGCGCAGGGGTTACGATGCGGCAACGATGACGGAGATCGCCGCGGAAGCGCATTCGTCGATCGGCTCGCTCTATCAGTTCTTTCCGACAAAGCCCCTGCTCGCCGAGGCGCTGCATATCGATCGCCTGGAGCGGCTCAAGGCGGAGCTTCGCGGCCTGGCGGAGCGGAGCGCCGGCCTTTCCGCCGCCGGCAGCGGCGAGGCAATCTTCGACGCGCTCGGCGCTTTCATCGAGCAATATCCGGAGTTTCCCGTGCTAGCCGGACGCCGCGATATTCCTAGGGAGCGCAAGGCGCGCTCGCGCGCGGAGTTGAGAGAGCTGATCGCCGCCTTTCTGCACAAGGCTCATCCACCGATCGAGGATGATATCATGCTGATGGCGGGCATCGTGCTCGAATTGCTGCGTATTGCTGTCGTCGTTTCCAGCGACCCGGATGCCGCCGAGGACCGGCGCGTCTTCGCAGAACTGCGGCTGATGCTGCGCAAACGTCTTGAGGATGCTACCGCAAAAGACTGACCCCCGGGATATGGTCTTTAGCCCGTCGGAAAGAGATCAATTGTTGCGTCCTGCTTTTTGCCCTCATTTACCGTATGCTGATTCTTCAGACATCATCAGGAGATCATGAATGGCATTGTCGCGGTTGAAAGCAGGCTTGGTCGTTTCTCTTTTTTGCCTGCTGGCAATGCCTTTATCCTCGCAAGCCGAAGAGCCGCAATTCCGCATCGGCACGGCCATCCTCGGCGACCTGAAATACCAGCCCGGCTTCAAGCATTTCGATTACGTCAATCCGGATGCGCCGAAGGGCGGTGAGGTGAAGCTGTCAAGCAACGGCACCTTCGATACTCTCAATCCGGTACTGTATAAGGGCAACCCCGTTGCGGGGATAAGTTCCCTGGGTGCGGGTCTTGTCTTTGACAGCCTGCTGAAGTCGGCTGATGACGAGGTTTCCTCCTCCTACGGATTGCTCGCTGAGGGCGTTTCCTATCCGGAGGATATTTCCAGTGCTACATTCCGCCTGCGGCCCGAAGCCAAATGGGCAGACGGACAGCCAGTTATGCCCGAGGATGTCGTCTTCAGTTTCGACAAGGCGAAGGAACTCAATCCACTCTTCACCAGCTATTACAGCCATGTGACGCGCGCCGAGAAGACCGGCGATCGCGACGTGACCTTCTATTTCGACGAGAAGAACAATCGTGAACTACCGTCGATTCTCGGCCAGTTTCCGATCGTGCCGAAGCACTGGTGGGAAGGTATGGGGCCGGACGGTAAACCGCGCGATATCTCTCGCACCACGCTCGAGCCTGTCATGGGATCTGGACCGTACAAGATCGTTTCTGTCTCGCCCGGTTCCACCATCCGATACGAATTGCGCGACGACTATTGGGGCAAGGGCCTGCCCGTCAACGTCGGCTTGAACAATTTAAAGACGATCTCCTACACCTACTTCGCCGACAATGATGTGGAGTTCGAGGCCTTTCGAGGCGGCACCATCGACTATTGGCAGGATAATGTCGCAAGCCGCTGGGTCACCGGCTATGATTTCCCAGCTGCCAAGGACGGCCGCATCAAGCGCGAGGAAGTGCCCAATCCGTTGCGTGCCACCGGCGTCATGCAGGCGTTGGTGCCCAATATGCGCCGCGATCAGTTCAAGGACGAGCGTGTTCGCGAGGCATTGAACTATGCGTTCGATTTCGAAGAGCTGAACCGCACCATCGCCTTCAACCAGTACAGTCGCGTCAATAGCTTCTTTTTCGGCACGAAGCTCGCTTCGTCGGGCCTGCCGGAAGGTAAAGAACTCAGCGTTCTCAATGAAGTGAAGGACAGGGTCCCGGCTGAAGTCTTCACGACGCCTTATACCAACCCGGTCGGCGGCGATCAGCAGAAGGCCCGCGACAATCTTCGTAAGGCGCTCGATCTGTTCAAGCAGGCGGGATATGTTCTGAAGGGCAACCAAATGGTGAATGCTCAGACGGGCAAGCCCTTTTCGATCGAGATTCTGCTCGGCAGTCCCTTCGTCGAGAAATGGGTTCTGCCCTATGCCCAGAATTTGAAGAAAATCGGCGTCAACGCGACCGTTCGTACGGTCGATTCATCGCAATATATCAATCGTGTTCAGAATTTCGACTATGACATGATCTGGACCGTTTGGGCGCAAACATTGAATCCCGGCAACGAGCAGATTGATTTCTGGGGATCTGCCTCCGCCAATCGCAAGGGTTCGCGCAATTTCGCCGGCATTTCGGATCCAGGCGTCGATGCTCTCGTCAACAAGGTCATTTTCGCCAAGGACGTCGAGGAGAAGGACGCCACCGCCAAGGCGCTCGACCGTGTATTGCTCGCCCATCACTACGTGGTTCCCCTCTTTTACACGACCAGCTTCCACATTGCTTACTGGGACAAGTTCGAGCATCCAGCTCAGCTGCCCGAATATTCCATCGGCTTTCCCGATGTCTGGTGGTCCAAAAGCGCCGGAAAGTGAGCCTCTCTTGCAATGAGGGCCTTGCTGGCTCCAAATGCTCAAGGCTGATTCGCGTAGTTTCAAGCTGATATGATTGCGCCGGCCTGCATCCGGCGGAAGGGAATGTGATTTGATCGACGGACGGATTGAGGCGAGTGGGACTATATCGCCCTTCGAGGGAGCGGCGGGCTGATGGGCGCCTATATCCTGCGACGCCTCCTGCTGATGATCCCGACCATCGTCGGCATCATGGCGATTTCCTTCACCATCGTGCAGTTCGCGCCGGGCGGCCCGGTCGAGCAGGTCATCGCGCAGCTGACCGGACAGGGCGACAATGCCAATGGCCGTCTGTCCGGCGGCACCGACATGCTGGCCCAGCAATCCTTCGACGACAGCAGCTCGAAATATCGCGGCGCGCAGGGGCTCGATCCCGAGCTGATTGCCAAGCTCGACAAGCAGTTCGGCTTCGACAAGCCGCCGCTTGAGCGTTTCGGCCAGATGATGTGGAACTATATTCGCTTCGATTTCGGCGAGAGCTTCTTCCGCAACACGACGGTCATCGATCTCATCGCCCAGAAGCTGCCGGTGTCGATCTCGCTCGGCATCTGGATCCTGATCTTCTCCTACGCCATTTCCATTCCGCTCGGCATCCGCAAGGCCGTGCAGGACGGATCGACCTTCGATGTCTGGACCTCGGGCGTCATCATCGTCGGCTATGCGGTCCCGAGCTTCCTGTTCGGCATCATGCTGATCGTGCTCTTTGCCGGCGGCTCCTTCTTCGACTGGTTTCCGCTGCGCGGCCTCGTCTCGGACAATTTCGCCGATTTGAGCTGGTGGCAGAAGATCCTCGATTATCTCTGGCATCTGGTGCTGCCGCTGATTTCGCTGTCGCTCGCCGCCTTCGCCACGACGACGCTGCTCACGAAGAATTCCTTCATCGAGGAGATCAAGAAGCAATATGTCATCACTGCCCGCGCCAAGGGTCTTTCCGAGCGGCGCGTGCTCTATGGCCATGTCTTCCGCAACGCCATGCTCATCGTCATTGCCGGCTTTCCCGGCGCCTTCATCTCCGCCTTCTTCACCGGTTCGCTACTGATCGAGAATATCTTCTCGCTCGATGGCCTTGGCCGTCTCAGCTATCTCTCCGTCGTCCAGCGCGACTATCCGGTGGTCTTTGCCACGCTCTTCATCTTTTCGCTGCTCGGCCTCGTCGTCAGCCTCGTCTCCGACCTGATCTACACCTGGATCGATCCGCGCATCGATTTCGAGCGGAGGGACGTGTGATGGACGCAGCCAGCCAACAAGCGGTTCCGGCAACGGTGAAGCCGCCGCGCAAGGGGCTCTTTTCGCCGACCAATGTGCGCCGCTGGGAGAATTTCAGGGCAAACCGCCGCGGCTACTGGTCTCTCTGGATCTTTCTGGTCCTATTCGTCCTCAGCCTCGGCGCCGAATTCATCGTCAATGACCGGCCGATCCTCGTCTCCTACCAGGGCGAGATCCTGATGCCGGTCTTCGTCGATTATCCCGAGGAGAAGTTCGGCGGCTTCCTGGCGCAGACGGATTATCGCGCCCAGGATATCCAGGATGAGATCAATGCCCATGGCTGGATGATCTGGCCCCCGATCCACTATTCCTATCAGACCGCCAACTCCAATCTGCCCAAAGGGATGTCGGCGCCGACGCCGCCTTTCTGGGCGATGAGCAAGGAGACGCGCTGCTCGGGCTATCCCGGCGGTGTTGCCGATCCGAATTGCAACTGGAGCAATTTCAATTGGCTAGGCACCGACGATCAGGCGCGAGACGTGCTCGCCCGCCTGATCTACGGCTTCCGCATCTCGGTGCTGTTCGGTCTGGCGCTCACCATCTGCTCGGCCGTCGTCGGCGTCTGCGCCGGTGCGATTCAAGGCTATTTCGGTGGCTGGACCGATCTTCTGATGCAGCGTTTCATCGAGATCTGGTCGTCCATGCCGGTGCTCTATATCCTGCTGATCATCGCTTCGGTGCTGCCGCCCGGTTTCTTCATCCTGCTCGGCATATTGCTGCTCTTTTCCTGGGTCGGCCTCGTCGGTGTCGTGCGCGCCGAATTCCTGCGGGCGCGCAATTTCGAATATGTGCGCGCAGCCCGCGCACTCGGCGTCAACAACCGCACCATCATGTATCGCCACCTGCTGCCGAACGCCATGGTCGCGACGCTGACCTTCGTTCCCTTTATCCTGTCGGGCTCGATCACCACCCTGACCTCGCTGGATTTCTTAGGCTTCGGTATGCCGCCCGGCTCGCCGTCGCTGGGCGAGATGATCGCCCAGGGCAAATCCAATCTGCAGGCTCCGTGGCTGGGACTTTCGGCCTTCTTCACCATGTCGATCATGCTGTCGCTGCTGATTTTCATCGGCGAGGCCGTGCGCGACGCCTTCGATCCGAGGAAGACGTTCCGATGAGCGAAAATTCCACTCCGCTGCTGTCAGTCCGCAATCTCTCCGTCGCCTTTCATCAGGGCGGGCAGACCTCGATCGCCGTCGATGGCGTCTCCTTTGATATCCGCAAGGGCGAGGTCTTGGCGCTGGTCGGCGAATCCGGCTCCGGCAAATCGGTTTCGGCCAATTCTATCCTGAAGCTGTTGCCCTATCCGTCCGCAAGCCACCCCTGCGGCGAAATCCTGTTCAAGGGCAAGGACCTGCTCAAGGCATCGGACAATGAGTTGCGCGCCGTGCGCGGCAACGACATCACGATGATCTTTCAGGAGCCGATGACGTCCCTTAATCCGCTCCACACCATCGAGCGGCAGATCAGCGAGATTCTGGCGCTGCACCAAGGCATGGTGGGCGAGGCCGCGCGCATCCGCACGCTGGAGCTCCTGAACCAGGTCGGCATCCGCGAGCCGGAAAAGCGGCTCAAGGCCTATCCGCATGAGCTGTCTGGCGGCCAGCGCCAGCGCGTGATGATCGCCATGGCGCTTGCCAATCGCCCGGAACTCCTGATCGCCGACGAGCCGACGACCGCGCTCGACGTTACCGTGCAGGCGCAGATCCTCGAGCTGCTGCGCGAGCTCAAAGGTGCGCACGGCATGTCGATGCTGTTCATCACCCACGATCTCGGCATCGTCCGCAAGTTCGCAGACCGCGTCTGCGTGATGACCAAGGGCAAGATCGTCGAGACCGGCACCGTGGAGGACGTCTTCACCCGGCCGCAGCATGACTATACCCGCCATCTGCTGGCGGCCGAGCCGCGCGGCGAGCCGCCGGCAGGCGATGCGAACAAGCCCGTGGTCATGGAAGGCAGCGACATTCGCGTCTGGTTCCCGATCAAGGCCGGCTTCATGCGCAAGGTCGTCGATCATGTGAAGGCGGTCGATGGGATCGATCTGAAGCTCCGCGCCGGCCAGACGCTGGGCGTGGTCGGCGAATCGGGCTCAGGCAAGACGACGCTCGGCCTGGCGCTCGCCCGGCTCATTTCGTCTAAGGGGCGCATCGCCTTTGTCGGCAAGGATATAGCCGGCTATTCGTTCCGCGAAATGCGGCCGCTGCGCAACCAGCTGCAGGTGGTCTTCCAGGATCCCTATGGTTCGCTGAGCCCGCGCATGTCGGTGGGCGAGATCATTGCCGAAGGGCTCAAGGTGCATGAGCGCTCGCTTTCGGCCGATGAGCGCGACAAGCGCGTCTGCTGGGCGCTGGAGGAAGTGGGTCTCGATCCTTCCACCCGTTGGCGCTTCCCGCATGAATTCTCTGGCGGCCAGCGCCAGCGCATCGCCATTGCCCGCGCCATGGTGCTGAAGCCGCGCTTCGTCATGCTCGACGAGCCCACTTCGGCGCTCGACATGAGCGTGCAGGCGCAGGTGGTCGATCTCCTGCGAGACCTGCAGCAGAAGCACGATCTTGCCTATCTCTTCATCAGCCACGATCTGAAGGTGGTGAAGGCGCTCGCCAACGAGCTGATCGTCATGCGCTTCGGCAAGGTCGTCGAGCAGGGCGCGTCCGCCGATATCTTTCGGGCGCCGAAAGAGGACTACACCAGGGCGCTCCTCGCTGCCGCGTTCAATATCGAGGCGGTGCCGACCGCCGCCATCCAGCAATAGAGACCACCGCCATGCCGGCCAAGAGCCCCGTTCTCGTCGATCTCAAATTCGATTCCGCATCCGTTGCCAAGGCGCTCGAAACGGCCTTTGCCGATCGCGGCAGCATCAATCTGGCCGATCCTGCCAGTAAGGGTGCGGATCTCACCCATGTCGACTACGCGCTTCTATGGAAGCCGGACGCCGATCTTTTCGAGCGTGCGCCCAATCTAAAGGTGATCTTCTCGGGCGGCGCCGGCGTCGATTCGATGATGTCGATTGCCGGCCTTCCCGACATTCCGATGGTCCGCTTCGTCGATCGCAGCCTGACTGTACGCATGAGCGAATGGGTCGTGATGCAATGCCTGATGCATCTGCGCGATGCGCAGGGGCATTTTAGGAATCAGCGCCAGCACATATGGGCGCCGCAGCATGGTCCGGAAGCCGCTGACGTCACCGTCGGCGTCATGGGTCTCGGTGTTCTCGGCTGCGATGCCGCCGCGAAATTGAAGGTCATGGGCTTCAACGTCATTGGCTGGTCTCGCAGCAAGAAAGAGATCGATAGCATGGAAACCTTTGATGCCGGTGGGCTCGATGCGTTCCTAGGGCGCACGGACATCCTCGTCGGCCTGCTTCCGCTGACGCCGGAGACGGCCGGAATTTACAACGCCTCCCTCTTTTCCAAGCTGCATCGCAATGGTGCTTTGGGCAAGCCGGTCTTCATCAATGCCGGCCGCGGCAAGAGCCAGGTCGCGGCCGATATTGCTTCGGCAGTTCGCAACGGCATTCTCGGCGGCGCCTCCCTCGATGTCTTCGCCGTCGAGCCTCTGGCTGCGGACGATCCGCTCTGGGACCTGGAAAATGTCATCATCACGCCGCATGATTCCGCTGTATCGGAGGAAAAGGCACTGATGCGCCATGTCGAGGAGCAGATCGCTCGCTTCGAACGCGGTGAGCCGCTGCAGCATCTGGTAGATCGGAGCCGGGGTTACTAAGTCGATCTTCGGGTGACGGTGGTCGGGGGCCGTCGCAAATGCTACCCATTGGCCCTGGTATCAATTTTCTTTCAGCGACTGGACTTTCGCTCAACATTTTTTGATAACAAGGCGCTACAACCGCATCTCGGTACGAAAGCCGGCGGCGAGCATGACAGGAGACGGGGCAGGAACGACATGACCAAGACGGATATCGCCACCCGCGTCTATAACCATACCTGGAAGCTCGATCCGATCATCCGCAGCCTGATCGATACGGATTTCTACAAGCTTCTGATGCTGCAGATGATCTGGAAGCTCTATCCAGATGTCGACGCCACTTTCTCGCTCATCAACCGCACCAAAAGCGTTCGCCTTGCCGAGGTGATCGACGAAAAGGAACTGCGCGAGCAGCTCGATCACGCCCGCACGCTCCGCCTCTCCAAGAAGGAGGTGATCTGGCTCGCGGGTAACACTTTCTATGGACGCGCCCAGATATTCGAGCCGGAATTCCTCGCCTGGCTGTCGAATTTCCAGCTGCCGGAATACGAACTCTCGAAGCGCGACGGCCAATATATTCTCGACTTCCACGGCTCGTGGAAGGAAACGACGATGTGGGAAATCCCCGCGCTCGCCATCATCAACGAGCTTCGCTCGCGCGCGGCGCTGAAGGCGCTCGGTCCCTTCACGCTCGATGTGCTCTATGCCCGCGCCAAGGCCAAGATGTGGGAAAAGGTGGAGCGGCTTCGCGAGCTGCCGGACTTGCGCATTTCGGATTTCGGCACCCGCCGGCGCCACAGCTTTCTCTGGCAGCGTTGGTGCGTCGAAGCGCTGAAGGAAGGCGTGCCCCACGCCTTCACCGGCACGAGCAACGTGCTGCTCGCCATGGATTCCGATCTCGAAGCGGTCGGCACCAATGCCCATGAGCTGCCGATGGTCGCCGCAGCGCTTGCGAAAAACGATGAAGAACTCGGTAAGGCGCCCTACAAGGTGCTGCGCGACTGGAACCGCCTCTATGGCGGCAACCTGCTCGTGGTGCTGCCCGATGCCTTCGGCACGGCTTCCTTCCTGCGCAACGCGCCGGAATGGGTGGCCGACTGGACCGGCTTCCGCCCCGACAGCGCCCCGCCCATTGAAGGCGGCGAGAAGATCATCGACTGGTGGAAGAAGATGGGCCGCGATCCACGCCAGAAGCTGCTGATCTTCTCCGACGGGCTCGATGTCGATGCCATCATCGATACCTACAAGCATTTCGACGGCCGTGTGCGCATGAGCTTCGGCTGGGGCACCAATCTCACCAATGATTTCGCCGGCTGCGCGCCGACCGAGCTCAAGGGTCTCAATCCCATATCCATCGTCTGCAAGGTCATCGAGGCAAACGGCCGGCCGGCCGTGAAGCTCTCGGACAATCCCCAGAAGGCGACGGGGGAACCTGCGGAAGTCGAGCGCTACCTCAAGTTCTTCGGCGCGGAGGATCGCGTCGATCAGGCCGTATTGGTTTAGGACTATCTTGCGGAAGCGCAACCGCCTTCCATCCGTAATTGGATAAAAACAAAGAGATAGAGCTTTTTCGCGATTCGAAGAAAAGCGAAACGGCTCTAGTGGCGGATCGCCGCTTCCATCCGGGCGACCCGGCGAAATAGCGTCCAGCGGCCATTTTCCCAGCGATATTGATCCGGCGAAATGACATAGGGCACGTCGCTGAGATCGGCGCTGATCAGCTCCAGAAGCTGCAGGCCCTCGGTGTCGTTCTCATGCGTGAAGAACACCTTGTCGCGCGACAGGAAGGCAGCGATCGGCGCGGCACCGCCGGATTGCTCCTGCACCTGCGCCCAGAAATTCGGGAGGAAGGCGATGCTGGACTCGAACTGGCCGTCCACCTCGACATATTGAAACCGGCTGCGTTTGGCGACCTGGACGCCGGTCTTGGCAAGGAACTTCTGTAGGTTGGCCTGTGCCATCTCGGCAAGCTCCCGGACATCGATGCCCCAGTCGTCGAGTGCTCCGGCCATCACGTAGTTGACCGTCGTTTCGCCGTTGACGACGAAGAGCTTGATCAGGTTTTCGGCCTCGTCGAGATAGACGAATTGCGGCGGATTGGGCTCGTCCTTGACGGCCTGCATCATCTGCTGCCGCGCAACCTCGACGAAATCGCGCGCTTTCAGGACCGGCAGCACCTTGGCGAGCTCGCCGCTGTCGACCATGACTTCCGTCATGTTGAGATAGTGAAAGAGCGCCTGCGCGCGCGCAGGCCCGCGTTTTTCGCGCAGCGCCAGCAGCGCATTGCTGAGGAATTTCGTCATCGTATCGCCGTTGCGGCTGTGCAGCGTCAGGCTGCCGGCGGCAGGATCGTAATCGACGCGGATCAGATCGCCGAAAAACGGCAGACGTTCCTGCAGATAGGCGGCAAAGATCGCTTCATCCTGCAAGGCTTCGTCGGGAATGTTGAGATCGAGGGTTTTGGTAGCGGCCGTGCTCTCGGGCTCCTGCATGGGGAAGGCTTGGCTGGGACGCATCTCTGCGCGCTTGCTTCTGCCGAAGAGCCATTTCAGGAAATTGAACACGCACATCCCCGAGTACCGACGGTATTGTAGCAGAACCTAGCGCGGCTGCCCTTGGGGGGCAATGGCGACGGGCGGGGATCGGTGCGGCAAGTGCCTGCTTGCCCGTGTCAAAAACGCGTATAGTCTGCAGAAGCGGGCCGGATGGTCCGAAGGCGGGAAGGGCAGCGCAAATGAAGAATGTCGGGGGCGGCAGTTGGGCGATCGGTGGCCTGCTTTTTTGTCTTTTCGTATTGACCGGGCCTGCGGCGGTCTTCGCGCAGAATGCGGCCGTACCGCAGCCGGCAGCTCCGCCGCCCGATAAGGTTCGCGAGCTGATCCAGCTGCTGAACGAGCCCGATGTCAGGCAATGGCTTACCACCCAGCTCGACAGCAATCCTGCGCCCGCTGGCGACAAGCCCGCAACCGCCAGCGAGCCGGCTCCGGCCGACGGCAATCAGATGTCGGTTCTATCGGGCATGCTCGGCCACACGCGGCATCACCTCGAGCTGGTCTCCGGCGCGGCAATGACGCTGCCCTACCAGGTTATGACCGCATCGGAAAAGCTGGTGGGCGAGGGCGAGTCGGTCGGCCTTATGCGCATCACCGTCCAGATTGTCCTCCTGTTCTTCCTGGGGTTGGTGGCCGAATTCGCCGTTGCCCGCTTTATCAACACCAGGCATATGCAGCGTACTGAGAGGGCTGCCGGTACCGAGACCGAGCTGCAGGCAGCGCGCTTCCAGTTTCTGGGTGGCGTCGTGCCCGCTATCATTCATGGTCTGGTGACGCTCGTTCCGCTTCTTGCCTTCGATTGGCCGCCTGCCATCGAGAACTTCGCCATCGCTTGCGTTATCGCGATGGTATCGATCAGGCTGGCGATCTCCATTGGCAAGCTTGTCATGGAATTGATCGCGATGCGTCGCGCCAACGATGTTCTGGATGAGGACGGCGGTGTCGCCCGCATCGCCGAACGGCGGCGGGTGGCCTCCTATTGGTATCGGCGCTGCATGCTGTTTGCCATCTATTTTGCCTGTGGCTGGGCGATCATACAGGCCGCCACGTCGCTGGGCTTCTCTGCAGGTGCGCGCGATCTCATCGGCTACACGCTCGGCATCGGTCTGTTTCTCATCGCCACGGCTGCCGTGTGGTCGAGGCCGCTCCCGCCCGAAAGGCGCGGTGCGAAGACGGTTTCATGGCTGTTAACGATTTTCTTCGTGGCTCTCTGGTGTCTCTGGGTGGCCGGTTTCGATGGCCTTTTGTGGATTGGAATCTATGCGATATTGCTGCCGCGGGTCCTCTCTGTATCGACAAAGGCAATTGACGCTCTGCACGATGCGGCCGATGGCATTTTCGGCGCCGGCAAGGTCGCGGCCGTATTGCTCGACCGCGGCGTGCGCGCGCTCATCATCACTTTCGCGGCCTTGTGGCTCGGCAGGATGCTTGGGGTCGAGGCCCATGCAATGATGAGCGGCAGCGAATCGGCCGTCGGCCGTATTGCCCGCGGCATTCTCGGCGGTATCGTCATCCTTCTGGTCGCTGATCTTGTCTGGCAGCTGGCAAAAACCTACATCGACGGCAAGGTGATGCAATCCCTGCCTGCTGCCGGCGAATCCGACGAGATACGGGCGAGCCGCGCCCGGCTGCAGACGCTGCTGCCGATCTTCCGCAACATCCTTGCCGTCGTCATCGGCATCATTGCCGTCATGATGGTGCTGTCGGGTCTCGGTGTTCAGATCGGGCCGCTGATTGCCGGTGCCGGCGTTGTCGGCGTCGCCGTCGGCTTCGGCGCGCAGACGATCGTCAAGGATGTCATCAGCGGCATCTTCTATCTCTGGGACGATGCCTTCCGCATCGGAGAATATATCGAAAGCGGCCATTATAAGGGTGTGGTGGAATCCTTCAGCCTGCGCTCGGTCAAGCTGCGCCATCAGCGCGGCCCCTTGGCGACGATTCCCTTCGGCTCGCTCGGTGCCGTCAACAACATGAACCGCGATTGGGCGATCGACAAGATCATCGTCAAGGTCACCTACGATACCGATCTCGTGAAGCTGAAGCGCATCGTCAAGGATATCGGTCAGCGCCTGCTCGAAGATGAGGAGCTGAAGCCGAGTATCATTCAGACGCTGAAGATGAAGGGCGTCGAGCAGTTCGGCGATTTCGCGATCGAGATCAGACTGGCAATCACCGCCAAACCAGACGAGCTTTCCGTCATCCGCCGCAGTGCGCTGGCCTTGATCAAGCAGTCCTTCAACGAGAACGGCATCCAGTTCGCCTTCCCCACAGTGCAGGTAGCAAGCGACAAGGACGCGGCGGCGGCCGCTGCCCGGCAGCTTATCGAGATGCGGGCGGCAAACGTGGATGGCGCACAGCAGGCGAGCTAATCAGGTCATGGTTTCGGAGCCGCCGTGCTGCCGCGCACGATCAGGCTAACGCCAATCATCTCGCGCTCGGCCGGCACGGCATCGTGGAGAACGGCTTGAACCGCGCGTTGCGCGATCTCGGCAAAGGGCTGGGCCATCGTCGTCAGGCCCGGCTCCACCATGCCGCCTTCCGGCACGCCATCGAAGCCGATGACGGAGACGTCCTGCGGGACGGAAAGGCCGCGCGCGCGCAGCCAGTTGATTGCCAGAAGCGCGATATTGTCGGACATGGCAAGAATCGCCGTCGGCGGTTCCGGTGCGGAAAAAAGGTAGCTCATTCCGGCTTCGACGCTTGGCTTGTCGTTGAGGGTCTCGTAGATCGGTACGTGCTCGCGCCGGATGCCGAAGGCTTCGAGTGCCTGCCAGTAACCGAGCGCGCGATTGCGGGAGGTGGAATAGATCCCGCGTTCGATCTCGGCGATGCCGACCGGCCCGACATGGTCATCCGAAAGCTCTGTCGCAAGCACGCCGAAACGCCTGTGGCCCAGTTCCGCCAGATGCCGGGCTGCAACAGCCGCGCCTCCGACATTATCGACGCTGATTGCGGGAATCGACGGATCCTCGTCATTCAAGGCGAGAGCGATGAAGGGTAGTTGCCGCTCGCGCGTCAGTTGCACCAGTTTCTCGCCGCCTTCCACGCAGAGCAGGATGAAGCCGTCCACCAATGCGCTCTTGATGTTCCAGTCCACCGTCTGCCGGTCCTTGGCCGAAACCAAAGCCAAACCGGTGCCGCTGGCATCGCAGACCTGAGACACGGCGGCCAGCAGCGCCCTGGCCCAGGGGTCATTGAAGAAATAGGCAATCGGCTCGGCCGCGGCGACGCCGATCGCATTGACCTTTCCCGCCCGCAGCAGCCGGCCTGTCAGGCTCGGTCCCGCATAGCCGAGCCGCTTTGCCGTCTCGAGCACATGCTCACGCACCTCCTCGCGCACTACTTCGGGCCGGTTGAAAACATTGGAGGCGGTCCCCTGCGATACACCTGCCGCCTTGGCGACATCCGCGAGCTTGATGGTGCCCTTGGCCAATCGAATCCTCCTTAGGTTTCCGCAGGATACTAGCAATGAAGTTGTATCGGTTCAATTCCGCTTGACAGAGGATTTTCTAAGTGTACGATTGAACCGATTCAACAGGAATGCTTTGAAAAAATTTTGAATCGATTCAAAGTGAGGAGTAGAACGATGCTCACCAATTATCTCTTCAAGGATCTCTACGATGATCGATGGGGCGATCCCCGCAATCCGGATGCGGTCGAGCCATCCTTACCGAAGGACAAGGGTGGAGTTGGCCGGAAAGGCTTGCTGGGTCTACTGGCAAAGATTTTCCGCCGCCGCCGGAAACACCCTTCGGCTTGGTCCTTCACGATTCCGAGCGAAGTGCCGGATGCCGAGGTTAAAGCCGAGGTCCGGCAGCGCAACGGGCTTGAAGATCCGAAGTTTCTCGCAATCGCCAAGGCCCTGTCGCGGAATTGCTAGAGCTGCGACAGGAAGCGCTCGAAATATCGGGCCTCAGAAGTTTTCCTTGTAGGGGCGCAGATCAAGCTCCTGCGTCCAGGCCGAAGGATGCTGGCGGTGGATATGCCAGTAGCTCTCGGCAATGGCATCGATGTTCAGCAGCCCATCGGCATCCACATCCGGCCGGCGCGAGCGCAGCCGCTCGCCGTCGATACCGCCATCGATAATGGTGTGGGCGACGTGCAGGCCGAGAGGACCGAACTCACGTGCCATGCTCTGGCTGATCATTCGAAGACCGGCCTTGGCGGCTGCGAATTGCGCAAAGCCCGCCTTGCCGCGCAGGCTCGCGGAAGCGCCGGTGAAGATCACCGTGCCACGGCCGAGCGGCGCCAGATGCCGTGCAGCCTCGCGCCCGACCAGAAAGCCGCCGAAGCAGCAGATGCGCCAGAATTCTTCGAACTGGGCGGCCGTCAGATCGCGAAAGCCGATCGGGCGGTTGATGCCCGCGTTGAAAACGACGAGATCGGGTGGAGCGATGTCATCGCGAGCAGTGAAGGCGTGGTCGAACAGCCGGATCACCGCGGCTTCATCCGTCGCGTCCGTTTCGATTGCTTCGGCGCTGCCGCCGGACGCATTGATGGTGGCTGCCACCTGGTCGATCTTTGCCGCCGTCCGGCCGGCAATAACAACATGATAGCCCTTGTCTGCAAGAAGCCGGCAGAGTGCCGCACCCAGACCCTGCTCGGCACCTACGCCGACAATAATGGCGCTTGGCGTACTCATTCGGCGGCCTCCCTGGCGTTCAGCGTCGGATAATCGGTGTAACCCTCGGCGCCGCCGCCATAGAAGGACGGGCGATGATAGGGACTAAGGGGAGCACCGAGACGAATGCGCTCCGGCAGATCGGGATTGGCGATGAACAGGCGGCCGAAGGCGATGGCATCGGCATGGCCGGCGACAAGTGCTGCTTCAGCCGTATCCGGCCGGAAATTGCCCGCGGCGATCAGCGTGCCCGACCATGCCGGCCGGAACAATTCCGCAGCCGAGGGCACGTTCTTGTGGTCGACTTCGGCCTGGCCGGCACCGCTGGCGCGCGGCTCGATCAGATGCAGATAGGCTAGGTTCAGCCGGTCCAGCTCGCGGATGACATGGCCGTAGAGACGCAAGGGATCGTCCTCGCTGCTGTCATTGGCGATGCCGAAGGGCGAAAGGCGGACGCCGACGCGATCCGACCCCCAGACATCAGAAACCGCCTCGACTACTTCGAGCAGCAGCCGTGTGCGGTTCTCGATCGAGCCGCCATATTGGTCGGTTCGCTGGTTGGTGCGGGCCTGCAGGAACTGCTCGATCAGATAGCCATTGGCGCCATGGATCTCGACGCCGTCGAAACCGGCCTGCTTGGCATTGGCAGCGGCCTGCGCATAAACGTCGATCAAAAGCGGCATCAGGTCGATATCGATTGCCTGCGGCGTCTCGAAGGGCACGCGTTCGAAGGAGGCGGTGAAGGCTTGGCCCTTGGCGGCAATGGCGGAAGGCGCAATCGGTGGAGCACCATCGGGCTGATGCGAGGAATGGGAGATGCGGCCGACATGCCAGAGCTGCAGGAAGATCTTGCCGCCCTTGCAATGGACCGCGTCCGTCACCGCCTTCCAGCCGGCGATCTGTTCGGCCGTGTGGATGCCCGGCGTTGCCGGCATGCCCTGTCCGGCGCGGGAAATTTGCGAACCTTCGGAAATGATGAGCCCGCCCTCGCTGGCGCGCTGGGCATAATATTCCGCATTCAAGGCCGAGGGCACATTGCCGGGCTGGCTCGCCCGCATGCGGGTGAGAGGCGCCATGACGATGCGATGCGCGAGTTCATAAGGACCAATGGAAAGAGGCGAAAACAAAGTGGCTGTCATAAAATTCTCCTGCCTGGAGCCAAATTGCTCCCCGGGGCGGAAGGGCCTGTCAGCGGCGATTCGGTCTCGGGAGTTGGAATAAGATGATGATCGTCATTTATCCGAACGATCGGACTTGCGCAACCGAATCTGATCTCAGGCCGAAATCCGGGCGAGAAAGGCGAGTAGGGCGGCGTTGAACTGCCCCGGCCGCTGCAGCGGCGCGAAATGGCTGACACCCGGCAGGAGGATCAATTCCGCGCCGGAAATATGGCGCGCGAGATAATCGGAATGCTCACGCTTGATGAACTCATCGTGCTCGCTGTGCACGATGGCGACGGGCACATTGATCTCCGCGAGGTCGGCGATGGTGTAGTTCGGCTCAGTCCGCTGCATCAGACCCACGGCCTCGACGAAAGCATCGAACCCCTCTGGCGTGGCTGACAGAGCTGCGTAATCCTTCTTATGGCGAAAGAAACAGCGTTCGATGACAGGTGTCGCCACGAATTCCTTCGTGCCGCTCGGGTCCATATTGCAGGCAAAGAAGAAGACGCCGGAAACGCGCTCCGGATGGATTTTTCCAAGCACCATGCCGATACAGGCGCCATCGCTCCATCCCGCGATCGCCGCCTTGTCGATCTCCAGCCTGTCCATGACGGCGAGAACGTCGGAGGCCATGAGCTCGTAGGTGTATGGCCTCTCGTCGCGCGTGCTGCGGCCATGGCCGCGGCTGTCGACGACGACAACCCGATGGCCGGCATCGATCAGGGCCGGCACCTGATAACCCCAATTGCCGCTGTTTCCGAGCCCGCCATGCAGGAGGATCACCGGAGTGCCGCTGCCATAGGAGGCATACCAGATATGCGCGCCATCATGATCGACATGGCCTCCCACTTTGGTATCCGGCAAGGGTGCCGCTCCTTCGGCTTCGAAGCGGCGAAGCTCATCGTCGTGAAATTCCATACCCACCCCCCATTGCGCCCTCTCCTGCCGGCAGCCGTGCGGCGAGATTAGTCGATCCGGGCTCGGTTTTCCAACAGCGGAGACATCAAGGCGTTGCCAGATGCTCGAAAAGATCGCGAGCCGGCGAGGGCAGCTCTTCGAGAGAGCGGACGCAGATCGAAAGCCGGCGCGTGGCCCATTGGTCGGTGAGGCGAAGAGTTGCAATTTTCGCGGATCGGCTGCAGCGACGTGCCGCCGTTTCCGGCACGATGCCGAGGCCAATGCCTTGGCCTGCCATCCCGCAGATGCTCTCGAAGGTCCGCATGCGCACACGCATTTTCAGCCGGATGCCGAGCCGGGCGGCCTGCGCATCGATATGGTCCTGCAGCGCTCCGCCTGCAAGCCCCACGAAATGCTCGTGCAGGATTTCCGCAAAAACGATCTGCCTTGCCGCGGCAAGCGCATGATCGCTAGATATCACCACCACCAACCGGTCGATCGCGAAGGGTCGCAATACCAAGCCCGACGTATCGACTGCATCCGAAAGGATGCCGATCTCGGCCAGCCCGGCCGAAACGGCACGCGCGATCTCGATGCTCTGACGCTCCCTGACATCGATATCGGTTCGAGGGTGTCTTGCCATCCAGTCGGCAAGGCGCGGCGGCAGGTATTCGGCGATCGCGGCGGTGTTGGCGAGAAGCCGGATGGTCGCGCGCAGGCCGCTTGCATGTTCGCCAAGCTCACCGCGCATCTGTGTCAGTTGCCGCTGGATCATCCGTGCATGATGGGCCAGCGCTTCGCCGGCGGGCGTCGGATTTACGCCGCGCCGCCCGCGTTCCAGAAGCCGCACACCGCCATTTGCCTCCATGTCGCGCAGCCGCTCGCTGGCGGACGGCAGCGAAAGCCCGACATCTGCGGCTCCATGCGTGATGCTGCCGGCATCGACGACGGCGAGGAAGAGGCGAAGGTCGGTCAGATCGAAGCGCATGGAGTTCAGATTACCGCATCTCTAGCCTTCGGAATAGCCGAAGGCTCTCTTCGCATCATCCGCATTGTGCAGGTCCTTGTCCCTGCTAGTGGATGGGGCATGATGGATCATTCGATATGGCTTGTCGTCGCGATCTTCGCGACCTTCTTCGCGGCCGGCATGGTCAAGGGCGTCACCGGCATGGGGCTGCCGACCGTGGCGATGGGCGTCCTGGGTGTGCTGATCTCGCCGCTCACGGCGGCTAGCTTGCTGATCGTGCCCTCCTTCGTCACCAATGTCTGGCAGCTTCTGGCAGGTCCGAATTTCGCCAGGCTCGGCCGCCGCCTCTTCCTTTTGGCCCTCGCCATAACCGCCGGAACATTTGGCGGCTCATATCTTCTCGCCGCCGGCGATACCCGCGTGACCACAATGGCGCTGGGAGCAGCTCTTGTTATCTATGCCGGCCATGCTCTCCTTGCCCGCCAGCTTCGCGTGCCGCCACGGCTGGAGCCGCTGTTGTCACCGATCATCGGTTTGATCACCGGCCTTTTGACCGGCGCAACCGGCGTCTTCGTCGTTCCGGCTGTGCCCTATCTGCAGGCGCTGTGGCTGGAGAAGGAGGAGCTGGTTCAGGCGCTCGGCCTTTCCTTCACGGTCTCGACAGGGGCTCTCGCCGTCGCGCTCGCCTGGCACGGTGCATTCCGCATCGACAATCTCGCGCTCTCTACCCTGGCGATCGTCCCGGCGCTTGCCGGCATGTGGGCGGGCCAGATCATCCGCAATCGCGTCGGCCCTGCCACATTCCGCCGCTGCTTTCTGATCTGCCTTCTGGTGCTTGGCGCCGAGATGGTCGTCAAAGCCGCTTTTTGAGGCGGTCTCATATTGCCGGGTTGCCTTGTGGGTAGCCATATACTTCCGGGTTTGTTTCGAAAGTGAGGTGTCACCGATCGATGGAAGAAGAGCAGCGAGAGATTTCCGATAACAATCCATTGGCCGATGCACTGCTTGTCGTCGATATTCAGAATGCTTTCGTACAAGGACCGAGTGCAGTTCCCGGCCATGTGATGTTGAGGTCGGCGGTGAAGGTACTGCTCGACAAGGCCCGGTCGGCATGGGCGCCGGTGATTTTCCTGCAGAACGATGGTCCGGCGGGTGCGCTGGACGAGCCGCTTCGACCGGGGTGGAAACTCCATTTTCCACCTCTATCCGGCGAAGTGGTTATCAGGAAAACGGAAGATGACGGCTTCGAGGGCACCGATCTTGACACCATTCTGACGGCCTTCGGCGTAAAAAATCTGGTGATCTGCGGCGTGCTTTCGGAAATGTGTGTTGCCGCGACGGCGCGGGCGGCTCTTGAGCGCGGCTATGGTGTGCTGCTGCCGCACGATGCCCACGCGACCTACGATGTTCCCCCCGGGCCCGGTTCGCAGGGCGTGCCTGCCGCTATGGCGGCAAGAGCGGCCGAATGGTCGCTGGGCGACGAGATCACGATCTGCGCCTCGGCGAACGAGGTTCAATTCAGAAAAAGATCTTAACCAAAAATCCAGCCATCCCGGAATCCGGCGGCCTCTTGAACGGCACGTCGAATCGTAATAATTGAAGTTACATGAAACGCGATAGCCGACTTTCTTCCGTTCTCCATGCTCTTCTCCATATGGCCGAGCAGGATGGACCGCTGACCTCCGAAACCCTGGCGCAGTGCATGCACACCAATCCGGTCGTCGTGCGCCGCACCATGGGATTGCTGCGCGAGGTTGGCATCGTCAACTCCGCCAAGGGGCATACCGGCGGCTGGACGATCACTGCCGATCTCAAGACCGTCACGCTGCGGCAGTTGCACGAAGCGCTCGGCGAACCCGCTGTCTTCGCCATCGGCAATCGCAACGAGACGCCGGAATGTCTCGTCGAGCAATCGGTCAATTCCGTTCTTGATGATACCTTTGCCGAGGCCGAGGCCTTGCTGCTCCGGCGCTTCGAAAATGTCACGCTTGCCGATCTCGCCGCCGAATTTGCGCGGCGTCATGCGCACTGGCGCCCGGAAAGGACCCTGTCATGACCCACGACGTCATCGTCATTGGCGGTAGCTACGCCGGCATGGCGGCCGCCCTTCAGCTTCTGCGTGCCCGCCGCAGGGTGCTGGTCATCGATGCCGGCAAGCGGCGCAATCGTTTCACCGAGGAATCTCATGGCTTTCTCGGCCAGGATGGCGTCAACCCCGGCGAGATCGCCCGCAAGGCGCGCGAGCAGCTCTCCACCTATCCGACCTTGACCTGGATCGAAGGCACGGCCGAACAGGCCGAGGGCGAGAAGGACGCCTTTGCCGTCACTACGGCGGACGGCGTGCGCCATGACAGCCGGCGCCTTCTCTTCGCAA
Source organism: Rhizobium sp. JAB6 (assembly GCF_003024605.1). Classification (GTDB taxonomy): domain Bacteria; phylum Pseudomonadota; class Alphaproteobacteria; order Rhizobiales; family Rhizobiaceae; genus Rhizobium. Next base: position 173,200 of record NZ_PYJQ01000001.1, read on the forward strand.
CCGGCGTCTCCGATTCCCTGCCCGAGATCGAGGGGCTTGGCGAACGCTGGGGCAAGAACGTGTTCCATTGCCCCTATTGCCATGGCTATGAACTCGATCAGGGCCGCATCGGTTGCATCGCCACCGGCCCGATGTCGCTCCACCAGGCGCAATTGCTGCCGGAATGGGGAGATGTGACATTCTTCCTCAACGGCAGCTTTGCTCCGGATGAGGCTGAGCGCGCCGATCTCGCTGCCCGCGGCGTGACGATCGAGGAAACACCGGTAGCAAGGCTGGAAGGAAAGGCCGATGTGCGGCTTGCCGATGGACGCCTGCTGCCGTTTGCCGGCCTCTTCACCGCGACGCGCGTGTCGCCCTCGAGCCCGATCGCCGAGCGGCTCGGCTGCGCAATCGAAGAAACGCTGTTCGGCACCCAAATCCAGACTGACGCCATGAAGGAAACCACCGTGCCGGGCGCCTTTGCCTGTGGTGATGCCGCCCGTATCCCGCATTCAGTGTCGCTCGCCGTCGGCGACGGCGCTTGGGCGGGTGCGCAGCTGCATCGCTCGCTGGTGTTTTAATGCTGGTTTTGGAGGGCTCGGCCCTCCGAAACCGGCGTCCCTATCTATTCCCCTCCGGCACCTTCACGATAACCGTCTCGTCCGGGCCGACGGCACGCCCGTCCTGCGCCCGGATGTCGAGCTGCACCGGCTGACCCGTGGCGCGATCCACCAGCACCGAATGCTCTTCCGCCGGCGCAAAGAGATGGCGCTCGCCGAATTGGCGCAGCGCCACCATGACCGGAAAGAGATCTTTTCCCATCGCTGTCAGCCGATATTCCATGCGCGAGCCGCCTTCGCTTGTCGGCACAAGCTCCAGAATGCCGCTTGCGACGAGCGTACGCAGGCGTTCGGTCAAAATGTTCTTGGCGATGCCGAGGCTCTTTTGAAATTCACCGAAGCGCGTCAGCCCGTCGAAGGCGTCGCGTACGATAAGGAGCGACCACCAGTCGCCGATGACGTCGAGCGATCGCGCGCTCGGGCAGTAATCGCCCTTCAGACTTTTTCGGGCGACCATCGCCTTAGCCTTTTCGGTCTTTTGTCAGTAGAAATGGTTGCATGATTAAACCAATAATGTTACTCGATTGTTGGTTTCATTATTAAACCGAAGAATCGGGAGTTTTGCAATGACGATCGATCAGGACGCGCCGCCGGCCGGTAGCGCGAAGGATGCCGCGCGCCTTGATTCCGTGCGAGAAGGTGCGCTTCAGCATGCCGGACACTCAGGAAAAGCCAACTCCTCGCTTACGCGCGCCCCGATTTTCCTCTTTGCCGTCGCGAGCGGCCTTGCTGTCGCCAATGCCTATTTTGCCCATCCGCTTCTCGATGTGATGGCGGACGATCTCAAGCTGTCGCGCACCATTGCAGGCCTCATTGTCGGGGCGACGCAGCTCGGTTACGGGCTTGGTCTCATCCTGCTGGTGCCGCTCGGCGATTTGGTTGACCGACGCAAGCTCATCATCGTGCAATCGCTGCTGAGTGTTGCGGCACTTCTCTGCGTGGGCTTTTCCGCCAGTGCGATGATGCTGCTCGCCTCCATGGCCGCGGTCGGTTTTCTGGCCGTCGTGACACAGGCGCTGGTCGCCTATGCGGCGAGCCTGGCGCATCCCGCCGAGCGCGGCCATATCGTCGGCATGGTCACGAGCGGCATCGTGCTCGGCATCTTGCTGGCGCGCAGTGTCGCGGGAACGCTGACCGATCTTTCCGGCTGGCGGGCTGTCTACATTGTCTCGGCCGCGCTGACGCTGGTGATCACGCTTCTCCTTTGGCGCGCGCTGCCGAGGCAGGAGAAGCCGAAGAGCGGACTCTCCTATTTCGGTCTCATCCGCTCGCTCGGCACCCTGCTGATCGAAGAACCGGTCCTGCGCATCCGCGCCGTGATCGCCATGCTGATCTTCGCCAATATCACCATGCTGCTCGCCCCTTTGGTGCTCCCGCTGACCGCTCCTCCTTATTCGCTGTCCCATACCGAAGTCGGCCTGTTCGGCCTTGCCGGCGCGGCGGGCGCACTCGGCGCCGTCAGGGCAGGGCGCTGGGCCGATCGCGGCCATGGTCAGCGCACGACGGGCATTGCACTCGCGCTGATGCTCCTTGCCTGGCTGCCGATCTCGATGCTGGATCGCTCGATCTGCTGGCTGATCCTCGGCGTCCTCATCATCGATTTTGGCCTGCAGGCGACGCACGTCACCAACCAGGGCTTGATCTATCGTGTTCGACCGGACGCGCAGAACAGGCTGACCGCCGCCTATATGGTCTTCTACTCCATCGGCAGCGCCATCGGCTCCTCGACATCGACGATCATCTATGCCCATGCGGGTTGGACGGGCGTCTGCATCTCCGGTGCTGCCATAAGCCTTGTGACGCTGCTCTTCTGGGCGCTGACCTTACACGCAACGCCTGAGGTTGCGACGCAGAGCGTCGGTCGGAAAAATAGCTAGCTTTCCGGTGGGGAGGCGGTGCCCAGCTGCTCCTCCAACAATGAGAGCGCCCCGGCCTATTAGGATTGAAGGACCCCGCCGATCAGCCCCGGCCGGATGGCGCTTGGTCCGTATCGAAGAACTGTGCACGATGCTGGCGAACCCATTCTTCGATGCCCGTAGGCTGGAAATCCTCGAGGCCGGCCCGCGGCTTGAAGGGCTCGGCCAGCATCTCATTCGCCTCTTCCGGATGCGACGCGAAGAAGCGGAATTTCGAGGCGACGCGGCGCCCTGTTCCCGGACCCATCGCGGCATCCACATCTCGTTCGAACGCGTCGAGCGGCTGCTGGCGATAGGCAATCCGGCGACCAAGCCCCGCACGGATCCGCGTGACAAGCTCGTTTCCATCAACGCTTTCCGGGCCGGCAATGCAATAGTCGCCGGATGTAATGCCGCGTTCCAAAAGACTGACGGCAGCGCGGGCGCAATCGTCGACCGAGGTCCAGGCGATCCGCTGGGATTCGGCAATCGGTGGCGCAAAGATCCCATGCTCGACTATGTCCTTGCGCGCCGATGGCTTCAAGAGATTGTCGAGATACATTGTAGGGCGGATGATGGCGAAGGGCAGGCTTGAAGCGCGGATGACGTCCTCGACCATCGCGTTGGCGACGAAGCTCGGTTCCGCACAAGGCGCCGGGCGGCTGGCGCTCGCGAGCTTGAGGACAACGGATGTCATGCCGGATGCGAGCGAAGCCGATATCGCATTGTCGGCCTGGATTCGCATATCCTCCTGTGCGCCGATCGGGATCTGCAGCACGGCATGCACAATGCCGACGCTGGCGGCACGAAGCGAGGCGGCATCGCGAATATCCCCCTCGACAAGCTCGACGCCGAGCGCCGAAAGAGCGGAGGCGCGTCTTCGGTCTCGCACAAGCGCCCGCACCTTGAAGCCGCGCCGACGTGCGGCGCGTACGACTGCGCTGCCTTGGACGCCGGCGGCGAGATAGATAAGGATGGGCTGGGATTGATCGATAGTGGACATGGTACGGCTCCTTCGAACATGGTCTGCCGAGGGAGCATCGTCAAATGGCCACCACCGCGCAGACCCGAAACGCGCACAAGGCGCAGGGACTGTCGGGGTATCCGCGCAGGCGCGGAACAGAGCTTCTCCACGGAAGGAAGAAGGGCCTGGGCCTACCGAGACCAAGCCAGCCATTTTCGACGGCCGATATCTAGATTGGCTTTGCGGATGCTGTCAATGGAGAGATGGGCGCCGGCACGCGCGTCACGGTACTTGCCTATGGCCGGGGCAGGAGCGATCTGATCCGCTCGGCATCGTCAGGCGTCACCGGATTATAGACAACCATGCTGAGATCGGTGCGGCCATCGACCGAAAAGGCCGAATATTCAAATGCGAGCGGGCCGAGAACCGGATGGCGTATATGCTTGACGGCCTCGCTATGGACGCCGGGAAAGTCATTGTCGCGCCACATGGCCCTGAATTCCGGACTGAGCCGGCTCAATTCCTCGACGAAAGGTTCGATCTCCGCCGCAGCACCTGCCCGGGCCGCGTCGACGCGGAATGCGCCCAAGGCAAAGCGCGCCACGCTTTCCCAGTCATATTGCATGGCGCGCGCCCGCGGATGGAGAAAGATGTAGCGCAGGATATTGCGCTCCTTGGGCGGCAGCGAGCCGTAATCGATCAGCATCACGGGGGCCGCCCGGTTCCATGCGATGACATCCCAGGTGGCGGTTCGGATGAGGGCAGGGCTCGGTTCCAGCGCATCGAGCACGCGCTGCAGCCGCGGCGTCACGCCGTCATTCTTGCGGTAACGGGCTTCCGGCGGCCGGCCGAGGCCGAGCAGGAACAGATGCTCGCGCTCCACGTCGGTCAGCATCAGCGCGCGGGCAATCCGGTCGAGCACGTCGGCCGAGGGCGCCCCGCCGCGCCCCTGTTCCAGCCACGTGTACCAGGTCGGGCTGATATTGGCGCGCTGGGCCACCTCTTCGCGCCGAAGCCCCGGCGTTCGGCGCCGTTCCCCACCAAAGCCGAGGGTGGATGGGTCGAGTTTCGCGCGGCGGTCCCTGAGGTAGGCCCCGAGCAGGTTTTCCGTTTCGATGAGGTCGGTCATCCTGTTAATGTCTTTACTATGATAAACTCACTACTTTACCAGAATAACCGATAGGTCCAGATTTGTCTCCGACGAAATAAGGAGACTGTACATATGCGCGTATTCGTTACTGGAGCGACCGGAAATATCGGCTCGCATGTCGTCAAGGAGCTGATTGGAGCCGGCCATCAGGTGCTCGGCCTTTCCCGCTCGAAGGAGAAGGCGGTCGCACTTGCCGCCGCCGGAGCCCAGGTTTTGCACGGCACTATCGAAGATGCAGACATTTTGAAAAGCGGCGCCTCGCAATCGGACGGCGTTATCCATCTCGCCTTCAACCACGACTTCTCGAGATTCGTGCAGAATTGCGAGGATGACCGTCGCGTTATCGCGACGCTGGCTTCGGCGCTCGCCGGCTCGGCTCGTCCGCTGGTTATCACATCCGGTACGCCGATCGCCAACACGATTCCCGGCGAGCCGGCCAGGGAGGATAACCCGATTGCAGGTTCCGACGTGCATCCGCGGGCAGCCTCCGAGGAGGCAGGAATCCTGGCAAGCGAGATCGGTGTCAATGTCTCGGTCGTGCGGCTGCCTCAGGTGCATGATCCGGTCAGCCAGGGTCTTATCACGCCGTTGATCGATATATTTAGGCAGAAGGGCGTCTGCGCCTATATCGAAGATGGTCGCGTTCGCTGGCCGGCAGCGCATTTTTCCGATGTTGCCCGTCTCTATCGCCTCGTTGTCGAGCGCGCCGAGCCGAATGCGAAATATCATGCGGTGGCCGAGGAAGGTGTGCCGATGCGCGATATTGTCGAAGTTCTCGGCCGCCGTCTCAATTTGCCGGTGAAATCCGTCGGTAAGGAAGAGGCCCAGGACTATTTCGGCTGGCTCTCGATGTTTGCCACACGCGACATGCTGGCTTCGAGCGCCAAGACGCGTCAGAAGCTCGGCTGGGAACCCAAGGGCCCGACACTGCTCGAAGATCTCGCCGAGCTCAGGGTTGCCGCAGCGTAATGCTAGTGCCAGTAAGCTGACCCATGGCTGGTTTGCGGTCTGACTAAACGTTCGAAAACCCGGCTGGTCTCTTGGCCGGGTTTTGTCGGTTAACGACCGCTCGAATGCCTCGCCGCATTGGCTGCTCGCGTCTAGTGAGCAATGTGCTTGAAAAAACTAATTTGAAATTAGTTGCTTCAGCAGACCTTCAATAGCTCGCCAATTATCAGTGGTGGGAACCCCTCGCATACGTTCCATAATCCGCCGTTTAAATGATCGCAGCGGTATTTTTAGAGTGATGTTCTGCTGAAGTTCACGGAAAAGACGCTTTCCATCGCACCTCTCTTTCCATTCAGCGTCCCAGAGTGGTTGTAATTCCGCCTTGCGTGCTTGGCACTTGCGAACAAATTCACTTTTCCAATTTTGTTCATCAAGGCCGGAAAGTTGCCTAGAAATTCGCTCCAGCCTCGAAAACAGCACATTGGAAGTCTCATCAAAAGATTTACCTGATGTTTCTTTCGGACGTCTGCCCGGATTCTCGTAATTCATGCCTTCATAAACTTCCTTTGCCACGGCATCGTCCAAATGACCTAAAGCTAGCTGCTTTAGCAGGCGGCTTAGCTCCCCTTCGTTGGGTATAGGGGTTTTGACGATATCAGAATCTTTTAGGAGGCTCGTGAGGACGTCAACGTCGATTAGATAGTTTTCTAAGCAGCGTCGATCCCACTGTAAAACCTTGACATTTCGAGAGCTTCTTAAATCTGTTGGAGCTTCATCCTTGTCAAAAATGAAATATCGCGGCGTGAGAGCAGTTCCAGTTCTTTCAGCTTCCTGAAGCTGGCGAATCTGTCTTTCTACCTCAGTTCGGCCGCCGAGATCCTTCAATTTATGCTGGCGCAAAATTGAGCCAAAGCCGAGCTCGAGGATTTCGACATCGTCTTCTCCTTCCACGAATATTGTCGCCTTGTAGAGAAGTCCTTCGCTCTCAGAAGTTCCCAGTTGCCTTAGAGCTTCGCTTACGGCTTCGGAATCAGTTTTTCGTACTCGTGTCAGTAAAGAGCCAGATACTAGGTGAAAGAGCGCACATTCGTCGCGGCCAAAAGTGCCAGCAAGAATTTCAGGGGAATGCGAGCAAAGGATAATTTGAAGATTCTTTCGAACCGCATACGCATCCACTATAAACGAGAGCAGATCTTTGCAGACAGCGGGATTCAGATGCAGCTCAGGTTCGTCAAGCAGGGCTACACCACCTTCCGCCAACGTTCTCTCGATCAATAAGAACGTTAAAATCAAACCCTTTTCGCCACTGCTCATGGCGTCAATGTCAAATACGCGTCCGGACTCTAGATCTTTCACCAATATCGTAAGCAGGCCGTATTGATTTACGCCAGCTCCAACCAATTCTCTTCCTTTTAAAAGGCCCGTAAAGATCCGTTCAAAGTTTTGCCGTATGTGATCTCGCCCTTCCTCTGAACCGACGATTGCGGAAAATATCGTGTTCTTAAGGCGATTGTATTTCGTTTGAGGCTGCGAGTTATGCGATTCAAGTTGCTGTAAAGCATCCTGAATCCCTAATTGAATTGGTTGTTCTCCCCTAGGGAGAGCCCGATCTGCCGGGAAATAGCTAAATTTTGTCGTTTCAGGCGAAAGTGTTTCATCTATGAAGCCTACGATAGCGGCTCCTGTAGGATCTGGGGATGAGATACGACCAGATCCAAAATTTATATGGAGATCAAGGCGACAGACACCACGCATTGCATCTATTCGTTCGAGGCCTTCAGCAATTTCCTTTGAAGTATCGTCGATTGCTTTTTGCCCCACGGGAGAAGATAAATATGCCGCAAAATTTGCGGGAGATAAATTGTCGTTTATTCTGGACCTAACTAGCCGTGTTATGAGCTGAGCTTTCCCGGTTTTTATGTGTGCAATTTCGATTGGATTTAGCTGATAACCGCATTGGATTTTTACTTCTTTTTGCGGATCTCTTGCTATGGCCTCAGCTATGAGCTGCTGGGGATTATGTGGTGACGCTGCACCCATCGAAATTAGCGCCTGAGCCGATTCGTTCTGTGTGCGAGGAGCCAAAATCGCTTTCGGAAGTCGAATTGCCTCTAAGATCGTTGTTTTTCCGATTGCATTTGGGCCGACTAAAACATTTACACGGTCGGTGAATTCGACATCGATTGATTCGATTGCCCGAAAATTCTCTATTTGCAACGTTTTCAAATGCATCGAATACCCTCTCTACCTCTCAGCGCAGATTGATTCGCAATATTCCCACAGCTGAAATATGAATTGCCCCTAAAAAAATATGCAACCTTAATAAATCATTCAGCGATTTTGGCTGCCAGTTTTGACGTGAGACTGAAGTAAATTATTTGCCTAGAGCTTTAGTTGTATCCTGGTAGTCGATGTATACGGCTTTATGCCAGCGGTTTCGCTTTTATAATGAACAAGAATAGTCCTGTCCGTCGACCAACAATGCTGCGGCAATCCATAGGTATTATTGAGCAGATATTCAGATGTACGCCGTTCCGGCAAGAGCGGCGTCGACGCCGGCAAAGCCGCGCTCCATGACATCAAGCAGCGCGGCTTGAGGCTGTCCTTTCTCCCGAAAGACGCGCAGTGCCTTGGCATAGGCGACCACCAGCGTCGACATCAGCATTGCGCCCGCAAGATGCGCGTCCGCATCGGAGCGCGGCCGCCCTGCCGCATCCGACAGCATCGCCGAGAGATCATCGGCAAGCGTCACCTGCAGCCCGCGCGCATATGCCGTCAGCGTCGCGCTTTCGGCTACCATGCGCCAGAACTGGATGGGTCGCTCCGTGATCCTGAAGAGAGGGTGCTGCGTTTCCACCAGGTCGCGCATCAGCGCCTGGAACGCGCGGACTGGCGGCTCTTGGCCGCGATCGGCGAGCGCTTGCCGCACCAGCGTCCGTATTTCGGCTTCACGATCGAAGACCAGATCCTCCTTGCGGCGGAAATAGTTGAACACCGTCTTCCTGGCGACATCGGCCTCCTCGGCGATATCGGTGACGGAGACCTTGTCGAAGCCATGTTCGACGAACAGGCGCGTTGCGACGTCGGAGATCGCCTGACGCGTCATCTCCTTCTTTCGATCTCGGAGTCTGATTGGGTTTGACATGGAGATATTTATACCATAAGTAAATTTATACCGAGTGTAAAAATCGTATTGCAATTGCGAAACCGGTGAAATCTGCACAGGCTTTATGGCCGTTCATGTGACCGGAACCATCGCCGCCCGAATAGCGATGGGCATTTTGCAACCATTCGCGCCGGCTGAGAGTGATCAAGGCCGGAACCAGAGTGCCCTTTGGGTGCGCCGCTCGCTTGAGGAATTCTCTCTTGATCTATGATGTGCTGATTGCCGGCGGCGGACCCGTCGGCCTGTTTCTCGCCTGTGAACTGCGTCTCGCGGGCCTTTCCACAGTGGTTCTGGAGCAGGCGGATGACCCGCGCTCGCCCTTGAAGCGCCTTCCCTTCGGCATGCGCGGTCTCTCGGCGCCGAGCATCGAGGCCTTCTATCGCCGCGGCTTGTTGGAGGACATCGCCGCGCCGAAGCCTGCAAAGGATGCTGCACATTGGATGTATCAGTCGCGCCGGCCTGGCGGCCATTTCGCGGGCATCCAGTTCTTTCACGATAGGATCGACGCTTCGAAATGGCCCTATCGCCTGCCCAGCCCGGTCGGCACCGGCATGATGGTCGAAATGGAAAGCCTCGAAGCTGTCCTTGCGGCGCGTGCGGAGGCCATGGGCATCGAGATCAGGCGCGGCCTCGGCGTCGAGGACTTCGATCAGTCGGAGGAGGAGGTCATTGTCCGCGCTGGTGGCGAGACTTTTCGCGCATCCTGGCTCGTCGGCTGCGATGGCGGCCGCAGCGCCGTCCGCAAGGCCGGCGGCTTCGGGTTCATCGGCACCGATCCCGAATTCACCGGCTATTCTGCCGAAATCGAGATGGCCGACCCGGACAAGCTTCGTCCCGACCGCCATTACACCCCGACAGGCATGTACACTTTTTCACCGCCCGGGACGATCGCGATGGCCGATTTCGATGGAGGCGCTTTCCACCGGACCCAGCCGATCACGCTCGAGCATATGCAGGCGGTGTTGCGTCGCATTTCCGGGACCGATGTCACTGTGACGACGCTCAAGCTTGCCGCCACATGGACGGATCGCGCCTACCAAGTAACCACTTACCGCAGAGGTCGCATACTGCTTGCCGGCGATGCCGCGCATGTCCACTCCCCCTTGGGCGGTCAGGGGCTCAATCTTGGTCTGGGCGACGCGATGAACCTTGGATGGAAGCTTGCCGCCACGATTCGTGGCGATGCGCCGTCCGGGCTGCTCGATACCTATTCCAGCGAGCGACATCCCGTGGGGGCGCAGGTGCTTGATTGGTCACGCGCGCAGGTCGCGCTCATGCGGCCGAGCCGGAGCTCACGCGCGCTCGAGGCGATCCTCCGCGATTTGATCGACACGCGCGGCGCCACCTATTTCGCCGAGCGCGTCTGGGGTGTTTCCATTCGCTATGATCTTGGCGGGAGCCATCCGCTCGTCGGCCGCAACGCTCCCGAGTTCGAGTTGGCCGATGGGACGAGACTTGGCGATCTTCTGAGAGCAGGCAAAGGCCTGTTGCTGGATTTCGATGTCAGCGCATCGCTTAAAGCGCTGGCCAATTGCCGGACTGACCGGATCACCTATGTCGCCAGTGACGTCAAGGATAGGCTTGGCTTGAGTGCTCTGCTTGTGCGGCCCGACGGCGTCGTCGCCTGGGTCGGCGAAGCTGAACCGGATATTGAAGTGGCTGCCGAGGCGGCGTCACGATGGTTCGGCGAACCGATAGAGATTAGCGGCTCTCGCCTTTCATCAGCCATCCTTGACAGCGCCAGCAATCTATAATTATACATTGTATAATTATGGAGATCGAGATGATCACTGGCCATGTTTTCATTGCAACCAGCTTGGATGGGTTCATCGCTCGCGATGACGGCGATATAGAGTGGTTGCTCAGATATGACGCTTCCGGCGAAGACCATGGCTACGATGATTTCATCGAAGACATCGACGCCATCATAATGGGCCGAGGCACCTTCGATGCGGTCCGCGACATGAAGCCATGGTTCTATACCCGCCCAGTGCTCGTTCTTTCGGCCATCCTGGCGGAACAGCCGGTTCCGTCCGAGCTTGCCGGCAAGGTCCGTTTCACAGGAAAGCCGCCGCAGCAAGCCATGGCCATGCTCGAAGCGGAAGGGTGCCGCCGTGTCTATGTCGACGGCGGACGGATCATTCAGTCCTTCCTTCGGGAAGGCTTGATCAGCGATCTGGTGATCACGCGCGTTCCGATACTGCTCGGCAGCGGCCGCCCCCTGTTCGGTCCGCTCGCGCGCGACGTTCATCTCACGCATGTGAGTACTCGTCCGTTTCCTTCCGGTTTGGTGCAATCGGCCTACACGGTTGCGAAATGACCAAGCGAAGCCGAGGCAGGCCACGCGCCGATGAGAACCGCGTGTCGCCGGCAAAAATTCTTTCGGAGGCTTTGGCTCTCCTCGGCAGCGAGGGTTTTGAAAATCTGACGATGCGTGCGGTCGCCACGCGTGCGAACGTCAACCCGATGACGATCTATCACCACTTCCACGATCGGGATGGATTGATCAAAGCACTGGCAGAAAGCGTCTATGCCGATGTTGCCGCGCCTCCTGAGGGAACGGTTCGCTCTCGGATAGAGGGCTTGCTGAAGGCGTATCGGGTAAAGGTGGTGCGCTATCCAGGTCTGACCCTTGCCATCTTCAACCGGCCAGCCGTGTTCCCCGACCATGCCAGGCGGATCACCGACAATCTGACGGATCTGCTGAAAGAACTCGGCCTTTCGCCGTCGCGAACTCTGCTGTGGACGCATATTCTTGTCGATTATACGCACGGTGCAGCCCTTGCCGTGGCGACGGACGCAAATGGCGATGGCCCGCAACCGGCAACAACGGACCGGGAGCATGCGAATTATGAATGCGCAATCTCTGAACTGCTGGATCGTCTGGAGGCGTAGAGCAAACGGTGTTAAAATGGCGGACAGGGAGGGATTCGAACCCTCGGTACGCTTTCACGTACACACGCGTTCCAGGCGTGCGCCTTAAACCACTCGGCCACCTGTCCTTTGGCGTTCGCACCCGGTCAGGAAGCAAATCGTCGGAACGGCCGCGATATATACCGATGAATTCCTGGCAATCAACCCGAATCTGACAGATTTTTGACTTGTCGGCGCAAAACTCCGAATCTCCTCCCCATTGCGCTTGTTTCCCGCGCAACTTATCTAAGAAGATAGATGAGGCGGCATAAGACAGGTCGGCCCGAAAGGGCCTGACGCAGTGAGTATCCGGAGGAGTTTATGCGTTTCCTGTTGCGTTTTGCCAGCCTTGTCGCGCTGGTGGTGGCTGTGATCGCGGGCACCATCGATTCCATTCAATCCGTTGCGGCTTCCGCCGTGGTCATGACCCCGATGGGCGATGCGTGGAACGATGTCAGCCCTTCGTCGCTGGCAAGCCTTCGCTCGACGATCGCCTATTATGTTCATCCCCGCTTCTATGACCTGGCGATGCAATGGCTGCTGTTTCAGCCGGCCTTCGCGGTCTTTCTGGTGATCTCGCTGCTTCTGTGGGTAATCGCCTATAAGCGTCAGCCCGCAGCCGGACGCTTCAGCGCCTGAAAGATGGGATGCCTCCCGGCCTGTGCCATTTGGGGATTTTGGTTGCGCTGGGGGATGATTGGTAATGGGCTTGCGGCAATACCGTGGTGAGCAAAACCGACGATTGCGGCAGACCCACCGGCAGCATTTCTGATCAATAAAATTGCATTTTTAGGCCGAAATTGTTTAAAAAACGGGTCGTTTGGATGGGTTTTCACCAATTCCCACAAATCTTTACCAACTGAAAAATTTCTCGTGAATTTTTCATGCAGCCATGCAAGGATGCGCGCCAGCTTGGCCTCGGGGAGGTCGGCGGTTCCGCAGACTTGCTCGGTCAACGGGCTTGCGGGAGGACCCAACAAGATAGAAACAATAGGGCTGCACCACATGAAAAAATCCCTTTTGACCCTTTTCGCTTTGGCTGCCATGTCGGCAACGGCGCTTGCGGCCGATATCAAGCCGGCGATCGTTTACGGAACCGGCGGCAAGTTCGACAAATCCTTTAACGAAGCTGCCTACAACGGCGCCGAAAAATTCAAGAAGGAAACCGGAATCGCCTATCGCGACTTTGAGCCGACGGGCGACACCCAGGGCGAACAGGCGCTGCGCAACTTCGCCAGCAAGGGCTTCAATCCGGTTATCGCCGTTTCTTTCGCCTGGACCTCGGCTCTCCAGAAGGTTGCAGCCGAATATCCGAAGACCGAATTCGTCCTGATCGACGACAGCCTTGATCTGCCGAACGTCCGGTCGGTCAAGTTCAAGGAAAACGAAGGCTCCTACCTCGCCGGCGTCATGGCTGCCATTGCATCCAAGTCCGGCAAGATCGGCTTCGTCGGCGGCATGGACATTCCGCTGATCCGCAAGTTCGAATGCGGCTACGAGCTGGGTGCGCGTGCCACAAATCCGAAGATCGAAGTCTTCCAGAACATGACCGGCACGACCGGCGCTGCCTGGAACGACCCGGTTCGCGGCGGCGAGCTTACCAAGAACCAGATCGATCAGGGCGCGGACGTTATTTACGCGGCTGCCGGCGCGACCGGCCTCGGCGTGCTGCAGACGGCGGCCGACAACAAGAAGCTGTCGATCGGCGTCGACTCGAACCAGAACTACCTGCATCCGGGTTCCGTTCTGACCTCCGTCGTCAAGCGCGTCGACCTCGCCGTCTACAACGCCTTCAGCGATGCCAAGAACGGCAAGTTCACCCCTGGCACGCAGGAACTCGGCCTGAAGGAAGACGGCGTCACCGTCGCTATGGACGACAACAACAAGTCGCTCGTCACTCCTGAAATGCAGGCTGCCGTGGACAAGGCCCGGACCGATATCGTCGCCGGTACTATCAAGGTCCACGACTATCTGACCGACAACGCCTGCCCGAAGAACTGATATGAAATAAGGGCGTATGACGGGGCAAAAACGTCATACGCCCTTTTCTTATCCGGAAACCGGTTTCTGGAGCCCCTATAGTGAACCAAATCTCCGCCATCGAGCTCGTGGGCATCGACAAGAAGTTCGGTGCTGTCCACGCCAATAAAGATATCAACCTGACCGTCGCCAAGGGCTCGATCCACGGGATCATCGGCGAAAACGGTGCGGGGAAATCGACCCTGATGTCGATCATCTACGGATTCTATCAGGCCGACAGCGGCGAAATCCGCATCAACGGCAAGCCTATCGCCATTCGCGACAGCCAGACGGCGATCGCAGCCGGTATCGGCATGGTGCACCAGCATTTCATGCTGGTCGACAATTTTACCGTCCTTGAAAACGTCATGCTGGGCGCCGAAGGCGGCGCGCTTCTTGCCAAGGGCGTGGCGGCCGCGCGCGCCGAGCTCGGCCGGCTGGAGAAGGACTACGGCCTGGAGGTTGATCCGGACGCGCTGATCGAAGAGCTTCCCGTCGGCCAGCAGCAGCGTGTCGAGATCCTGAAGGCGATGTATCGCGGCGCGGAGATCCTCATTCTCGACGAGCCTACCGGTGTGCTGACGCCGGCAGAAGCCGACAATCTCTTCCGCATCCTTCGCGTTCTGCGCGACCAGGGCAAGACGATCATTCTCATCACCCATAAGCTGCGCGAGATCATGGCGATCACCGACACGGTGTCGGTCATGCGCCGCGGCGAGATGGTTGCCACCCGCAAGACGGCGGAAACCACTGTCGAGGAACTGGCCGAGCTGATGGTCGGCCGCCGCGTGCTGCTGCGCGTCGAAAAAGGTGCTCCCAATCCGGGCGATATCCTGCTGTCCGTGCGCAATCTCACGGTCAAGGATGGCCGCGGCGTCACCATGGTCGACAATGTCTCCTTCGAGGTCCGCGCCGGCGAGATCGTCGGCATTGCCGGTGTCGCCGGCAACGGCCAGTCGGAATTGCTGGAGGCGATCGCCGGCATCCGCAAGCCCGCCTCGGGCGAAATTCTCCTGCATGGCAAGCCGATCGGCAATGCCGATCCCGCCGCGCTACGTGAACTCGGCCTTGCTCATATTCCGGAAGATCGACACCACATGGGCCTCGTCCTCAAGTTCGAAGAATATGAGAATTCCATGCTCGGCTATCATCGCGACCGCAAATACGGGCGTGGCGGAATGCTCGATCTCGATGCCATGCGCAAGGACGCGATCGAGAAGATCGAGAAATACGATATCCGCCCGCCGAACGCGCGGCTGAAGACTGCGAATTTCTCCGGCGGCAACCAGCAGAAGATCGTCGTCGCCCGCGAGATCGAGCGCGACCCGAAGGCTCTGCTGATCGGTCAGCCGACGCGCGGCGTCGATATCGGCGCCATCGAATTCATCCATCGCCGCATCATCGAGATGCGCGACGCCGGCAAGGCGATCCTGCTGGTGTCTGTGGAGCTGGATGAGATCCGCGCGCTTTCGGACCGTATCCTCGTCATGTTCGCCGGCCACATCGTCGGTGAAAAGTCGGCCGAGGCCGGTGAACAAACACTCGGCCTGATGATGGCCGGCATTGCCGCGTGAGGCGTATATGAGCACGGCTTCCGTTCCGCTCCCCAATTGGATCACCTATGGTTTGATCCCCCTTCTCAACCTGATCGTTGCCTTCCTGATTTCCGGCCTTGTCGTCTGGTTTATCGGCGAGAGCCCGCTCGACGCGCTTGTCCTGCTGCTGCAGGGCGCGCTTGGCAGCGGCGAAGGCATCGGCTTCACCCTGTATTATGCGACGAGCTTCATCTTCACGGGCCTCTCGGTCGCCGTCGCCATCCATGCCGGCCTGTTCAACATCGGTTCGGAAGGCCAGGCCTATCTCGGCGGCCTCGGCTGCGCCCTGGTGGCGCTGACCCTCGACCATTATGTGCCCTGGTATGTGACGATGCCCTTTGCCGTCATAGGCGCGGCGATCTTCGGGGCGCTCTGGGCCTTCATTCCTGCCTGGCTGCAGGCCAAGCGCGGCAGCCACGTCGTCATCACCACGATCATGTTCAATTTCATCGCATCGGCGATGATGAACTTCCTGCTGGTGCATATACTGATCGTTCCAGGCAAGATGGCCCCCGAAACCCGCACGTTCCTTGAGGGCGGCCAGCTGCCGAAACTTGGCTGGTTGATGGATATGTTCGGCTCGACCATCGGTGCGGCACCGCTCAACGTCTCCTTCCTGATTGCGTTGGTCATGTGCTTCCTGGTCTGGGTGCTCGTCTGGCGCACCAAGCTGGGCTATGAAATGCGCACGCTGGGCCTCAGCCCTACCGCTGCGGTCTATGCCGGCATTCCCTATGCCCGCACGGTCGTCATCGCCATGCTGCTTTCCGGCGGCCTTGCCGGCATGATGGCGCTCAATCCCGTCATGGGCGCGTCCGCGCGTCTGCAGGTCGAGTTCGTGCTTGGCGCGGGCTTCGTCGGGATCGCCGTGTCGCTGATGGGCCGCAATCATCCCCTGGGCATCATCGCGGCGGCGATCCTGTTCGGCATTCTCTATCAGGGCGGCGATGCACTGTCCTTCGACATGCCGAATATCACGCGCGACATGATCGTGGTGATCCAGGGCCTCGTCATCCTGTTTGCCGGGGCCCTCGAGTACATGTTCCGACCTGCGCTCGTGCGCATCTACCAGACATTCGCCAGGACGTGAGGATCGGACGATGGACTATTATGATCTTCTCATCAGCATATTTGGCTCGACGATCCGCCTGTCGATTCCGCTGATCTTCACCGCGCTGGCTGGCCTGTTTTCCGAGCGCGCCGGCATCTTCGATATCGGCCTCGAAGGCAAGATGCTGGCTTCCGCCTTCGCTGCCGCCTGCGTCGCCTCGATCAGCGGCTCGCCCTGGGCCGGCCTGGGCGCCGGCGTTGTCGTCTCGGTTGTCGTCGGTCTGCTGCACGGCTTCGCCTCGATCACCAATCGCGGCAACCAGATCGTCTCGGGCGTCGCGATCAACTTCCTGATGGCCGGCCTGACCATCGTTCTCGGTCAGGCCTGGTTCGGCCAGGGCGGCCGCACTCCGACCTTGCCGGCCACCGCACGTTTTTCCGGCATCACGCTGCCGGGTGCCGATGCCCTTCGCGATGTTCCGTTCATCGGGCCGCTCTATGCGAATGTCATCTCGGGCAACAATATCCTGACCTATCTGGCCTTCCTGGCGGTGCCGATCTCCTGGTGGATTCTCTATCGGACCCGCTTCGGTCTGCGGCTGCGCGCCGTCGGTGAAAATCCCGGCGCTGTCGATACCGCCGGCATCTCGGTCGAATGGCTGCGCTATCGCTCGCTGATAGCAGCTGGCATTCTCTGCGGCTTCTCCGGCACCTATCTTGCCATTGCGCAATCGGCCGCCTTCATCAACAACATGTCGGCCGGCAAGGGCTATATCGCTCTCGCCGCACTGATCTTCGCAAAGTGGAAGCCGGTGCCGGTCATGTTCACCTGCCTGCTGTTCGGCTTTCTCGATGCCTTCGCCAATTTCATGCAGGGCAAGGCGGTTCCGGGCGTCGGCGAGGTGCCGGTACAGATTTTCCAGGCGCTGCCCTATATCCTCACCTGCATCCTGCTTGCAGGCTTTATCGGCGTCGCCAAGCCCCCGAAGGCCGGTGGCGTGCCCTATACCAAGGAGCGCTAGCCCATGTCGCATGATCTGTTCGAGGCCGCGCGCGGCGCGATGGCGTTCGCGCATGCTCCCTATTCGAAATTTCCGGTGGGCGCGGCGATCCGCGCCGAGGACGGCAAGATCTATACCGGCGCCAATATCGAAAACCTGTCCTTCCCGCAGGGTTGGTGCGCCGAACCGACTGCGATCGGCCAGATGATCATGGGCGGCGCCAAAAAGATCGTCGAGATTGCCGTCATCGCCGAGAAGCTGCCGCTCTGCCCGCCCTGCGGTGGCTGCCGGCAGAAGATCGCCGAATTTGCCAGCAAAGAGACACGCATCTATCTTTGCGACGAAACCGGCGTGAAGAAGACCATGACCATGGACGAGATGCTGCCCTTCAGCTTCGAAACGGAGGTGCTCGGATGAACGCGGCCGTCGATATCCTCACCGAGAAGCTTGGCGAGCTGAAGCCGCGCTATGGCATCATTCTGGGCTCCGGTCTCGGTTCTCTCGTGGACGAGGTCAAGGACGCGCTGCGCATTCCCTATGCCGATCTGCCCGGCTTCCCGCTGAGCGCGGTCTCCGGCCATGCCGGTACGCTGGTGGCGGGCAAGCTCGGCGATGTCCCCGTCATCATGCTCTCCGGCCGGGTGCATTATTACGAAAGGGGCGACGCTAATGCCATGCGGACGCCGATCGAAACCCTGAAGGCGCTTGGCGTCGATACGCTGATCCTGACGAACTCTGCCGGATCGCTGCGGGAAGAGATGCCGCCTGGATCGGTGATGCAGATCACAGATCACATCAACTATTCCGGCATGAACCCCCTGATCGGCGAGGAAAGCGACAGGCGCTTCGTCGGCATGACGAGCGCCTATGATACCGACCTCATCATGCGCATGCGCAGGGCGGCGGAAAAGGCCGAGATCAAGCTGTCGCACGGCGTCTATATGTGGTTTTCCGGCCCGAGCTTCGAAACGCCGGCCGAGATCCGCATGGCGCGCATCCTGGGTGCCGATGCCGTCGGCATGTCGACGGTGCCGGAAGTCATCCTCGCGCGTCTTTTCGGTTTGAGGGTTGCCGCTGCCTCCGTCATCACTAATTATGGTGCTGGCATGACCGGCGGCGAGCTCTCGCATGAAGACACGAAGGACATGGCTCCGGTCGGCGGCGCACGCCTTGCCGCCATCCTGAAAGAAATGATCGCTGACGAAGGAGACCCAGAATGACGGGCCATTCCCTGAGAGAAACGGCAGCCGTTGCGCTTTCCCTTCTCGATCTCACCAATCTTAGGGATGACTGCACCCCGGCTCAGATCGAGGCGCTGTGCGCCCGCGCGCAATCGCCCTATGGCAATACGGCCGCCATCTGCATCTGGCCGCGTTTCGTCGCTCAGGCGCGCGGCATTCTCGGTGTCGATCATGTCATAAAGATCGCGACCGTGGTGAATTTCCCGGCCGGCGACATGGAAGTGGCAGATGTTGCCGCCGAGGCACGCGAAGCCATTGCCGATGGTGCCGACGAGATCGATCTGGTCATCCCCTATCGCGCCTTTCTGGCGGGTAATGAGCAGGCCGTCACCGATATGGTTGCCGCGGTAAAGGTGGAATGCAAAGGCCCGGTCCTTCTGAAGACCATCTTGGAAACCGGCGAAATCAAGGATACCGCTCTCATCCGGCGCGCGTCAGAGCTCGCGATCGATGCTGGCTCCGATTTCATCAAGACGTCCACCGGTAAGGTTGCCGTCAACGCGACGCTCGAAGCCGCTGACATCATGCTGCGCGCCATTCGCGCCAGCGGCCGCAAGGTCGGCTTCAAGCCGGCCGGCGGCATCGGCTCCGTTTCCGATGCGGCTCTCTATCTCAGCCTCGCCGAGACCATCATGACGCCCGATTGGGCCATGCCGTCGACCTTCCGTTTCGGTGCGTCGAGCCTGCTCGACGATATTCTGAACGTGCTGGCCGGCGGCGAGTCCAAGACGGCATCGTCAGGCTACTGATCCATGATCCCGCAGGAGATCATCCGGCAGAAGCGCAACGGCGCTACCCTTTCGGCCGCCGATATCGATGCGTTTATCGGTGCTTTGGGTCGCGGCGAATTGGCTGAAAGCCAGATCGGCGCCTTTGCCATGGCCGTCTGGTTTCGCGGCATGACGCGCGAGGAGACGGTGGCGCTGACGCTCGCCATGGCCCGCTCCGGCGATACGCTCTCCTGGGATGGCATCGGCAAGCCGATCGCCGACAAGCATTCGACGGGTGGCGTCGGCGACAATGTCTCGCTGATGCTCGCCCCCATCGCAGCCGCCTGTGGCCTCGCCGTGCCGATGATTTCCGGCCGGGGTCTCGGCCATACCGGCGGCACGCTGGACAAGCTGGAATCCATTCCCGGCTACGGGATCACCCCGGATGCTGCCCATTTCCGCAGGGTGGTCGAGGAGGTAGGCTGCGCCATCATCGGCCAGACTGGCGCACTGGCGCCCGCCGACGGCAAGCTCTATGCAGTGCGCGATGTTACCGCGACCGTCGATTCCGTTCCGCTGATCACCGCCTCCATCCTGTCGAAGAAATTGGCGGCGGGGCTGGAAACGCTGGTGCTCGATGTCAAGATAGGCAGCGGCGCCTTCATGACTTCGCAGGAAGAAGCGGAGACGTTGGCGCGCTCGCTGGTGGAGGTGGCCAATGGCGGCGGGGTGAAAACCTCCGCTCTGATTACGGATATGAACCAGCCTCTGGCCGATGCGGCCGGCAACGTGGTCGAGCTTCGCAACTGCCTTGATTTCCTGAAAGCCAGCAAGGCAGGCACCCGGCTTGAGACGGTTGTCCTGGCCTTTGCATCCGAAATGCTCGTTCAGGCCGGTATCGCCGCGAACGCTGCCGAGGCGGAGGGCAGGGCGCGCGAGGCTCTGGCCTCGGGCAAGGCGGCAGAGATTTTCGGCCGTATGGTGCATGCGCTTGGCGGCCCCGCGGATTTGCTGGAACATCCGGATCGCTATCTAGCAAGCGCGCCGGTACAGAAGCCGGTTCTCGCCGCTGCCGATGGCTGGCTTGGCGCCTGCGATGCGCGGGGGATCGGAATGAGCGTCATCGATCTCGGTGGCGGCCGCCGCCGCCCGCAGGACAAGATCGACCATCGCGTCGGTTTCAGCGACATTCTGCCGCTCGGCACGAAGGTGAGCAGGGGCGATCGCATCGCCACCGTTCACGCAGCGAACGAGGCAAGCGCGCAGAAGGCTATAACCGATTTATCGGCAAACTATCGCATTGCGGATGCGGCGCCCGCTTCGTCGCCTGTCATTGTCGGAAGGATTTGATGTCAAGGCGGCCGTGGGCCGCTTGGCAATCTCGTAAGATCGCCTTCTATCCTATTGCTTCAGAAGCAGGGTGCCATTCTGCACACCATAGGAGTTGAGCTTCTTCATGAAGCTCATGCCGATGAGCGTCGTGCTCAATGCGCTGTCCTTTGCCACCACAGCCTCGATATCGCGGACCCGGATCGTGCCGATCTCCAGGCGGTCGAGTTTGATGTGGGCGACTTTTGAACTGCCGTTCGCCGTTTGGACTGAGTAGCGATAGTCGAGATCGATGCTGCTGAAGCCGAGGCTGCGCGCGGTGCTCTCGTTCATCGCCACATAGGTCGCGCCGGTATCGATCATCCCGTGCACAGACCGACCATTGATGGTGAAATCGCCTTCATAATGGCCGCCTGCATTGGCGCGCAGCTGAACGCTTCCATAGGAAACGGCGGCTTCCGCCTTCGGAGGGGCAAGCGAAACCGCTTCGACCGGCGCGGGTTTCGCGGTACGTTCGCCATAGCTGCTCACCAGCATCGGCACCTGGGTCGCCGCAATAGCAATGACACCGGCGAAGGCAAGAACACGAACGAGCATCGGCAAGGCCCCTCCTGCGGGCCATGCCATTTATAAGCCGAGAGTGCTGAAAGGATGCTAAAGCAATGAATAAAAAACCCGGCAGTCGGATAACCGCCGGGCGTCATGAAAAGTATAAGAACGGATTTACTTGGTGCCGTACATGCGGTCGCCGGCATCGCCGAGACCCGGCACGATGTAGCCCTTCTCGTTCAGGTGGCTGTCAATGGCGGCCGTGAAAACCGGAACGTCCGGATGCGCCTTGCGGAAATTGGCGATACCTTCCGGAGCCGCCAGCAGGCAGAGGAAGCGGATATTGTGCGCACCGCGCTCCTTCAGCTTTTCGATCGCTGCAATCGAGGAGTTGCCTGTTGCCAGCATCGGATCGACGACGATGATCAGGCGCTCAGAGATATCCTCGGGCGCCTTGAAGTAATATTCGACAGGCTGCAGCGTTTCATGATCGCGGTAGACGCCGATATGCGAGACGCGCGCCGAGGGCACGAGATCGAGCATGCCTTCGAGCAAGCCGTTGCCGGCGCGCAGGATCGAGGCGAAGACCAGCTTCTTGCCCTCGAGGATCGGCGCATCCATCGGCTGCAGCGGCGTCTCGATGGCTTCGATCGTCAGTTCGAGGTCGCGTGTCACTTCGTAACAGAGCAGCGTCGAAATCTCGCGCAGCAGCCGGCGGAAGCTTCCTGTCGACGTGTCCTTCTTGCGCATGATGGTGAGCTTGTGCTGCACAAGCGGGTGATCGATGACAGTGACGCCGTCCATGGTTTCAGCCTTCCAATAATTCCGCGATATGAGATGGTTCTTTCACGGAAATCGCCTCTGGTGCAAGAAAATAGGCCGCTTTTGGAGATTTCATCCCCAATCTGGGCCCAAACCCTGCCTTTAGAGTTTCGCAAGCAACGCCGCCCGTGTCGCCTCGTCCACGAAGGCCGCCTTGATCGCCGTGCGGGTCATGGCGTTGATTTCGTCGTCGCTGAAGCCGAAGGCTGACGACGCCAGTTCGTATTCCCGCTCGAGCGAGGTGTGGAAGAACGGCGGGTCATCGGAATTGATCGTCACCTTCACGCCGGCGTCGCGCAACCTGCGCAGCGGATGCGACTTGAAATCCGGAAAAACATTGAGCGCGATGTTAGAGCCGGGGCAGACTTCCAGCACGATGCCGAGATCGGCAAGGCGCTTGACAAGATCCATGTCCTCGATGGCGCGCACGCCATGGCCGATACGATCGGGGCGCACCAGATCCACCGCGTCGGCGACGCTAAATGCGCCGCAGACCTCGCCAGCATGGATGGTGATGCCAAGTCCCGCCTCGCGGGCAATATCGAAGGCGCGGGCGTAATCGGCGACGCGGCCCATGCGCTCCTCGCCGGCCATGTTGAAGCCGGCGATCAGCGGGTTATCGCTTTTGGCGGCATATTCCGCCGCCTTCACCACGCGCTCCGGCCCGAAATGCCGTTCGCCTGTCACGATCAGCCGCGCCTCGATGCCGGTCTTTGCCTTGGCGGCGCGAATGCCCGCCGAAACGCCCGCCATATAGGCGTCGGCGCCGAGGCCGATGCGGTCGCCATGATCGGGCGAGACGATGAGCTCGCCATAGATCGTCCCGATGCCGGCAAGCTCTTCGAGATAGGTTTCCGTCAGCAGCGCATAGTCTTCCTCGGTGCGGTAAGCCTCGGAGACCTTGTCGTAGCAGACGAGGAATTCGGCAAAATCTTTCCAGAGGTAAACACCGTCCTTGAGGAAGGCACTGGTATCGACCCCGTATTTCTGTGCTTGGGCGAGCGTCAATGCCGGCGGGGCCGCGCCCTCCAGATGACAGTGCAGCTCCACCTTCTTCAGATGCGATGTCAAAGGAAGCTCCTCCCATGCGGCCCGGCCGCTATTTCCAGATGACGCGCAACCGTCTCGCCGATATCCGCATAGGTTTGACGGATGCCAATAGAGCGCGAGCGGATGCCCGGCCCGTAAGCCATGACGGGCACACGCTCGCGCGTATGATCGGTGCCGCGCCAGGTCGGATCGCAGCCGTGATCGGCTGTCAGAATGACGAGATCGCCGGCCTTCAGCTTCTTGTGCACTTCAGGCAAGCGAGCATCGAAGGCTTCGAGCGCTGCGGCATAGCCCGGCACGTCGCGGCGATGGCCGTAGACCATGTCGAAATCGACGAAATTGGTGAAGACCAGATCGCCATCCTCGGCTTCGTCCATGACCTTCAGCGTCGCATCCATCAGCGCCATGTTGCCATTGGCCTTGATGACCCTTGAAATACCTTGATGGGCAAAGATATCGCCGATCTTGCCGACGGCATGCACCGTGCGTTCAGCCTTGACGAGGCGGTCGAGCAGCGTCGGCTCGGGCGGCAGAACGGAAAAATCGCGGCGATTGCCGGTTCGCTCGAATGTCGCCACCGTTTCGCCGACAAAGGGGCGGGCGATGACGCGGCCGATATTGTAGGGATCGAGCAGCGTGCGCACGATCTTGCAGAGGCCGATCAGCCGCTCGAGGCCGAAATGCCGTTCATGTGCCGCGATCTGGAAGACGGAGTCCGACGAGGTATAGCAGATCGGCTTGCCGCTGCGGATATGTTCCTCTCCAAGCCTGGCGATGATGTCGGTGCCGGATGCGTGGCAGTTGCCGAGAATCCCTGGCAGGTCGGCGGCCTCGCAGACGGCCTTCACCAGCTCCGGCGGAAAGGCATCGCCCTCGGTCGGAAAGTAACCCCAGTCGAACATGACGGGCGTACCGGCGATCTCCCAATGACCCGAAGGTGTGTCCTTGCCGCGGGAGACTTCGTTGGCACAGCCATAGAGACCATAGAGCTTCTCCGGCTGCGGCATGCCGGCGGGATAGCTGCCGGTGGCCGTCTTGGCAATTTCCAGCAGCCCGAGCCCGGACATGATCGGCAGGACGAGCGGGCCCTGACGCAGGCCTTCCCGGTCGGCAGCGCCGGCAGCGCAGAACTCGGCGATATGGCCGAGCGTGTTGGCGCCTTCGTCCCCGTAGCTTGCCGCATCCGAGCCGCCGCCCACGCCAAAAGAATCCAGAACGAAGAGAAAGGCGCGCGCCATAGATCACCCGATAAGAATACCGTCGCCCGGCAAGTCTTCCGGGTTATTGGACCTCACCCATATAACGGAGGCGTCGACTTGGCAATTTTCCGGTTGGAAGCGCTGTTTAACACCTCTCAGCGGCGAAGTTTTCAGCAGTCGCTGCAGCTGATCGAAGTGCCGACACGCTGGCGATAGTAATATTGCCGGCTGATGGTGATCTGGTTTGTGCCGCTCGGCAGGAAATTGGCGCCGAAGCTGAGGAGCTGATAGGGCAGGGCAAGTTCGCTGCGGACGAGAAATGTGCTCGCCTGGTTCATGTTGGCGGGCAAAGTGACCGTCGAGCCAACCGTATATGGCCTGGTTCCATCCTGCGCCCAGGACCATGTGACGGTGGCCTTGCCTGAAGCGTCGATGGTGATGCCGGTGATCTTCAGCGTCAGGCCGGCGGTGCTATAGGGTGCGAAGATAGCACCGGCGACAGAGGGCATTGTCGCAAGTATGGACTTTGTGACCGACGATTGCTGCGAAATGATATCCGCAATCGAACCGGCCGAACGGCTGGCTCGCTTCGAGGCGCTGAGGCCGACGGTAAGCTCGAAAGCGCCGAGATAGAGCATCAGCAATACGGGAAAAAGAATGGCGAATTCGATCGCGCCGACGCCACGCTCGTCGCGGCTGAATCGTCTCAGGATGCCGCGGCGCGCACCGTCCCTCCCGGTCATGCTCGCGGGGCCGCTCATGGATAATTCTCGTTCTGAAAGGCCGCCGTTGCGACGATGAGATAGACCGACGCCGAACCGTCGGTCGGATGCACGTTGGTTAGATAGGGGCGCAGCAGATCCGTTATGATCCCCCAGCGATAGTAGGCGCGCACCATGTTCAGCGATTTGGCACCGCCCGGCGCAAAAGTAAAACCTGTGGTGCTGAGGTCGGAATAGGGATCGGTTGACGACTTGCGTGGGATCGTCGTCGGCATGGATGCGAAGCTCGAATAGCTTTCCACATCGAGATAGAGATTTGTCGGCGTCTGTAGTTCGGAAGAAGAGCAGGTAATGAGCACGGAAATCTCATTGCAGAATGCCTGCCGGAATTGCTGTGAGCTGGTATTGGCCGCCGTAATCTGTCCGGTCCGGATCTGACGCGACAGAGTATCGACGGCGTTCGAAACGACTTGCTCCGCGGTAAAGGCGACAAAGGTTTCGATAATGGCGAAGATGATCAGAAAATAGGGAATCGCAAGCAGAGCGAATTCAATCGCCGCCGTCCCATCGCGAGAACGCATGAGCTCGCGCAATCTGCCCCGGGCACGTTGCCGTGCAGGGCTCGTGTTGGCGAGAAGCGCGTTCGCTGGTGTCATAGGTCATCCGCGATGTTTAATGCGGAGACACTAGAGTTGCTTTCTTGATAATCCGTTTCTCTTCTCTATTCATATTTAGAGGAAACTAGATTATCGAGCGTAAGCCAATTCTTATAAAAGTACTTTAGAATATTTTCGTTATTGAATGTTACTATGGCCCTGAGGCGGCGGCCGGCGTCGCCGTATTGTTTTGCTGGGCGTGCTGTTCGCAATTCGGCGTACATGATAGGACGGCTCGATCCGTCTGCCGGAAAACACGAACCGTATTGCCTTCATCAATCGACACCAGAATCTGCTCGTCTACGATCGCATTGCCGTCGGTATCGAGCAGGATGATGTTGGTCGTGCCGAAGCTGCGGCCGGTCAGCACGATGGTTTTCGGATCGGCGACCGTTGCATCCGCGACCTGCGAATTGCCGACAATGACCTTGCTGACGGGGCGATCGAGCTTCAATACGCGCGCGTGATCCATATAAACGCGCAGCATGCTCTCTCCGGCAGCGTGGGAAAGTTGCGGCATGATGCCGGCCACGACAACGATGCAGGCAAGGAATGCTGTTCTGCCGCCGATTGGCATGGCTTGGCCTCTTGGAAAGCTGTGGCGAAAAGAATTTCCGGATAGAATGGGAAAGAATGGTGAATGAACGATTAAGCTGACCTGGCATCGTTCGATTATGGCTCGGATGTCCCATGCACAACCGTCATCGCCACGTCATCGCGACAATCGTGTATTGTTTCGAGACGAAACCTATATCACCCTAATATTCATCCATCTAATAATCTCGATCTGGCTGAAGAAATTCTTTAAAATGCAAGGAAGAACATAAGATGTTTCATTAACTGTTCTATTTTCGCTTTTGTATTTACTATGAGTTAACCTAATTCTTTAAAGCGATGGAAACGGCGCGCGGCTACCGTGCAGTTCATCCGATCAACGGCAACAGTTGGCGGACGTGCTGTCAACAAAGTGGAGTTAAACTTATGTCCAAGCTTTTTTCGCGTTTTCTGAAGGATGAATCCGGCGCGACCGCAATTGAATATGGCCTGATCGCCGCCCTGATCTCGGTCGCCATCATCACCGGCGCGACGACCCTCGGAAATACGCTTAGTAACACGTTCCAGAACATCTCGAACAAGATGAACACTGCTTCGGCAGCGCATTAATCGGTTCTAGTCGTGTAGCGGAGCGCTTAATGGAGGAACCGCTCAGTAAAGTGAGCGGTTTTGCCTTTGAGGTGCGCCAGGTTGGATCATTGTCATTATCGAGGCCGAGGCACTGTTATTTGCCCGCAGTCCATGTCGGTTACGACGATTAGAGCGATGGTAACGGCGCGCAGCTTCAGTACAATTCATCCGATCAACGGCAATAGTTGTTAGACGTGCTGTCTACGAATTGAATGGAGTAAGTTCATGTTCAAGATTTTCTCGCGCTTTTTGAAGGATGAATCGGGCGCCACCGCCATCGAATATGGCTTGATCGCCGCTCTGATCTCAGTTGCGATCATTACTGGCGCAACCACCCTAGGAAATACACTTAGCAACACCTTCCAGAATATTTCGAATCAGATGAATACTGCTTCAGCGGCGCATTGATGGATAGTAGTATTGTAACGGAATGCTTGCGATAAAATCGCTCAGCAAAACGAGCGATTTTTACGTTGTTAACATAGGACTGGATATTGTCGTGGTCGAAGCCGCGGTATTATTTATCTTTCCGCTCTGTATGTCGATCGCGGCGATCTCGGATATGCTGACCATGACGATCCCAAATCGTCTGTCGCTGGCGCTCGCGATATCGTTCTTTGTGCTGGCGCCTCTTGTCGGACTGTCCGTTGCTGAAATCGGCACGCACGTGGCCGGTGCTGGTGCCGTATTCTTTGCCTGTTTCACATTATTCGCACTGAACGTTATGGGTGGTGGTGACGCAAAGCTCCTAGCTGCTGCTGCGCTTTGGTTTGGCTTTGATGCATCGCTCCTAGAGTTCTTGGTCTACGTCGCGTTTATCGGCGGTGTAGTTACAATTTTGATCATGTTGCTCCGCTCGCAGGCCAACACGATCTTGGCCATCGGTCTCCCGCTGCCGAATTCTTTGGTGATCGCCAAGAAAATCCCTTACGGCATCGCGATCGCGATTGGCGGCATTCTCGCCTTTCCGTCTTCACCAGTCTTGATTGCGGCAACACGCGCCTTGGCTTGAGGTGGCGAGAAAAAACAACTCGCATATATATTTCTAATACACCAAGTAATCACGGTTAAATAACAATAAATGTAACCACCCATTAACCATAATTACACCAATTGCCGGTCATTCTGCAGGGCGAAGAATCCTGTTCCTCAAGGAATGACCATGAAACCCGCTCGCATAATGATACTCGCTGTGGCAGCCGTCGCGGCCGGGATGGCCGGTCTGCTGGCGATGCGCCTGGCTAGTTCGCGCGATATCGTTCCCCAGCAGATCGCGGCGGTCGTTGAGAAGGAGGCGACGGTCAACGTCCTTGTTGCCGGTGCCAATCTGCCTGTCGGCGCACGTCTTAACGAACAGTCGGTCCATTGGATGCCTTGGCCTGAAAGCGGTCTGGTCAAAGGCCTCATCACGGAACGCGAACGACCCGATGCGCCGAAAGATCTGACCGGCGCGGTTGTTCGCCTCCCGATCTTCGAGGGCGAGCCCATTCGCGAGGAGAAGGTTGCCGATTCAAACAGCCGTATCCTTTCGTCCTTGCTGCCGGCGGGCAAGCGGGCGGTCGCAACGGAGATTTCCGTCTCCACAGGAGCCGGCGGCTTTATCCTTCCGAACGACCGCGTCGACGTGATCATGGTGCGCAAGGGCTCACAGCAGCAACTCGTCACCGAAACCGTGCTCAGCAACGTTCGCGTTTTGGCAGTCGATCAGCAGATCGAGGAAAAGCAGGACGGAAGCAAAGCCGTCGTCGGCGCAACCGCGACGCTGGAGCTGACGCCGGACCAGACGAAGGTCCTGGCGGTCGCTCATCAGATGGCCGATCGCTTGACATTGGCATTGCGCTCCGTTGCCGACGCACAGCAGCCCGATACGACGGCTGCCGATTATCTGCTGGCCGGCGACAATGGCGGCAGCATGATCCAGGTCATCAAATCGGGAGCGATCGTGACCGACGGCCCCACCGGGCCGAAGCCGCAGTGAGAAGGGGCGAGACCATGTTAAAGACAAGCAAGAAAGCCAGCCTGCCTCTCGCCTTTGGCCTCTCCTTCTCCGTTGCCTTTGCCGGGCTGCCTCTGGGCCCGGCCTTTCTGCGCGTGCCTCGGGCTTTCGCGGGCGGTTCGGATAGTATCGTGACCATAGCCGGCCTCGGCACGAAGCGCACTTTGAAGCTTGGTCTCAACAAGGCACTAGTCGTCGATCTGCCGGCCGATGCTCACGACATCCTTGTCTCCGATCCTAAGATGGCCGATGCGGTGACGCGAACCTCACGCCGCATCTATCTTTTCGGCAAGACTGTCGGCCAGACCAACATCTTCATCTTCGGTGCCGACGGCAAGGAGATCGTCAGCCTCGACCTCCAGATCGAGCGCGATATTGCTGGCCTGCAGGATAACATCAAGCGCTTCATCCCGGACTCCGATATCAACGTCGAGATCATCTCCGACAACATCGTCCTCACCGGCATCGTGCGCACGCCGCAGGATTCGATCCGCGCACAGCAGCTCGCCCAAGCCTTCCTCAAGGGAGGCGAAGCGACGACACGAAATCAGACCGCCTCCGGCAGCGGCGACAACAACGCAGTCGCCATTTTCGCCGAAGGGCGGCAGACTTCGCAGATCGTCAACATGCTGCAGATCGAAGGCGAGGATCAGGTGACGCTCAAGGTGACCGTCGCCGAAATCAAGCGCAGCGTCCTGAAGCAGATTGGTTTCGACAACCTGGTCAGCAATTCCTCTGGCCTGGGCGTCGCTCAACTCGGCAATATCGGAAACAGCGGAACCACAAATTTCCTGGGAGTAAACGGCGATCCCACAAACGCTACCGGGGCGGGTGGTATCTCGACACTCTTCAAATACGCGCTCGGCAAATACAATATCAGCACCTATCTGAATGCTCTCGAGCAGGCAGGTGCCGTGCGTACCTTGGCGGAGCCGACATTGACCGCCATTTCCGGACAGGCTGCCACCTTCAATTCCGGTGGTCAGACGCTCTATTCCACGACCGACAAGGACGGCAACACGACGATTACGCCCTATACCTATGGTATTACGCTGGCCTTCACGCCTGTGGTCCTGGCCGGTGGTCGCATCAGCCTGCATGTGCAGACGCAGGTCTCGGAACCCGTCGCATCGTCATCCACCCCGACCTACAACCAGCGTGCCGCCAATACTTCCGTCGAGCTGCCATCCGGGGGATCGATCGCGCTTGCCGGCTTGCTGAGCGATAACGTGCAGCAGACGACCTCGGGAACGCCGGGTGCATCGAAGATTCCGATCCTGGGTGCTCTGTTCCGTCAGAAGAGCTTCCAGCGGGATGAGAGCGAGCTGGTGATTATCGCGACACCCTATCTCGTGCGCCCCGTAGCGCGTAACAAGCTTGCCCGTCCCGACGACAATTTTTCTCCGACGAACGATGCCGGTGTCTTCTTTATGAACCGTGTCAACAAGATCTACGGCCGCAAGGATGGTCCGCCGGTCGCCGATGCCGATTTCCACGGCACAGTCGGCTTCATCTACAAGTGAGGAGCGGGAGCATGACGCCAGCCTTTTCAACGAGGGCAACGAGAGAGCAAGAGATGGCCAGCCTCGAACGCAATATACCCCGCGGTGCCCGGCCTATACCCTGCGGTGCCCGGCCTCGTTTTTCAAGATCGATGCTGATCCTCCCGACATTGGCGCTGATATCAGCCGTCAGCAGTTGCGCGGGCTCCCCAGATGGCATGACGACGAGCGCCCTCAGGGATGACTATCGCCAACGGCATCCCATCGTGCTCACCGAAAAGGAGCATAGCGTCGATATACCGGTCGCGGCCAGTGATCGGCACCTGACAACAGGCATGCGCGATTCGGTTCGGGGTTTCGTGCAAGATTATCGCGCCCATGCAAGCGGCACGGTGGAAATCCTGTCGCCGCGGCAATCGCCAAATGCCTTCGCCGCATCGGCGCTCGACTCGCAAATCCGTCGGGAGCTGGTCACGAACGGCATTCCGTCGGCGCGAATTGTCAACAGCTATTACCCGGCGGGCGGCCCGGGCGATGCTGCGCCGATCCGCCTGCGCTTTACCGCAACGACGGCGGCCACCAATGCCTGCGGCCAGTGGCCGGACGACCTTTCCGACAACGCTTTCGACAATCAGAACTATTATAATTTCGGCTGTGCGACGCAGCATAATCTGGCGGCGCAGGTCGCCAATCCGACCGATTTGATTTCGCCGCGCGCGATGACGCCGATCGATGCCGATCAGCGCAGCAAGGTCATCAGCGATTATCGCAGCGGCTCAACTCCGACCAGCACGGCGACGGTCGGCGGCTTCGGTAGCGGAAATTGAACGCAAGAGGCC
Organism: Rhizobium sp. JAB6; assembly: GCF_003024605.1. Taxonomy (GTDB): domain Bacteria; phylum Pseudomonadota; class Alphaproteobacteria; order Rhizobiales; family Rhizobiaceae; genus Rhizobium. Next base: position 204,300 of record NZ_PYJQ01000001.1, read on the forward strand.
GGCGGAACAGGATGAAATCATGAACGCCATCGAATACGATATCGGCTCGACTGCCTCGGAAGCGGAGGAAGTTTCGCGCTCGGGCAATCTCGACAATCTACGGCCGCTGCCGCGTATCTCCATACATGCCTTCTGCGAAAGCGAACAGTTGCAGCAGGTGATGGATCAGTGCGCCAACGATCGGCGCATGTCCAAGGTGAGCCTTCGCATCACCAGCGGCGGTGTCGCAGCCGCGGCGAATATGTTCTCCTCGGCGCCGACCCCCAATCTGATCATTCTGGAGACGCGCGCCGGTCCGCGCGATCTGCTGGCCGAACTCGAACCGCTCGCCGCCGTCTGCGATTCGAGCACCAAGGTCATCATCGTCGGCTATCACAACGATATTGGCCTTTACCGGGAACTCATCCGCAACGGTATCTCCGAATATGTCGTGCAACCGACCGATATGGTCGATCTGATGACGGCGATAGCGGCGATCTTCATCGATCCCGATGCCGAGCCGCTCGGGCGCAGCATCGCTTTCATCGGCGCCAAGGGCGGGGTGGGTGCATCCACCATCGCCCATAATTGCGCCTTCGGGATTTCAAGTCTTTTCTCCACCGAAACCATCCTTGCCGATCTCGATCTGCCCTACGGCACCGCCAATATCGATTTCGACCAGGATCCCGCGCAGGGGATCGCCGAAGCCGTCTATGCGCCGGAGCGTCTCGACGAGGTCTTTCTCGATCGGTTGCTGACCAAATGTTCCCAGCATCTCTCGCTGCTGGCGGCGCCCTCGATGCTGGATCGCGCCTATGATTTCGACGGGCAGGCTTTTCTGCCGGTGCTCGAAGTCCTCCAGCGCAGTGCCCCGGTCGCGGTTCTCGATGTGCCGCATGTCTGGACGGAATGGACGCGCTCGGTGCTTGGCGCGGTAGACGAGGTCGTCATTTGCGCCGCGCCCGATCTTGCCAATCTGCGCAACGCCAAGAACCTCATCGACGCTCTGCGCAAGTTGCGGCCCAACGACAAGGCGCCGCACCTCATTCTCAATCAGGTCGGCATGCCGAAGCGTCCGGAGATCAATCCTTCGGAGTTTTGCGCGCCGCTGGAGACGGACCCGATCGCCATCATCCCCTTCGACATCAACCTGTTCGGCAATGCCGCCAACAGCGGGCAGATGATCGCGGAAACCGATCCGAAGTCGCCGGTCGCGGAGACTTTCTCGCAGATAGCGCACATCGTCACCGGGCGTGTCGCTTTGAAGAAGGCTAGAAAGGGCGGTTTGCTTGGCCTTCTGAAACGAAAATGATCGTTCGATTTCGCACGGGCTTCCGAAGGCGATCTTTCATGAAGGCCGTGCAGCAGCAGTAGAAATGGATCAGAGAGATGTTTGGCAAGCGCGGAAATGAAGGTCCTGCAAAGAGCGGTGCGATGTCTCCGCCGGCGCCGGCGCGCGTGCCCGCCGCTGGCAGCGGGCCAACGGCACCGACCGTGCTGATAGAGCCGTCCCATGATTCCGCACAGCCGCGTCAGCAGGTCGTACCGCCGTCGATGCAGACGCCCAGCCGGCGTCGCGTGGCGCGCACGGAAGAATATTACGATACGAAATCGCAGGTCTTCTCCGCGCTGATCGACACGATCGACCTCTCGCAGCTTTCCAAGCTTGGCAACGAGGCCGCGCGCGAGGAAATCCGCGATATCGTCAACGATATCATCACGATCAAGAATTTCGCGATGTCGATCTCCGAGCAGGAGGAGTTGCTCGAGGACATCTGCAACGATGTGCTGGGCTATGGGCCGCTGGAGCCGCTTCTCGCCCGCGACGACATCGCCGACATCATGGTCAACGGCGCCGGCCAGACCTTCATCGAAGTCGGCGGCAAGACCGTCGAATCCGAAATCCGCTTCCGCGACAATGCGCAGCTCCTTTCCATCTGCCAGCGCATCGTCAGCCAGGTCGGCCGCCGCGTCGATGAATCCAGCCCCATCTGCGATGCGCGCCTTCCCGACGGTTCGCGCGTCAACGTCATCGCGCCGCCGCTGGCGATCGACGGTCCCGCGCTGACCATCCGTAAATTCAAGAAGGACAAGCTTACCCTCGACCAGCTCGTTCGTTTCGGCGCCATTACGCCCGAAGGCGCGACACTGCTGCAGATCATTGGCCGCGTGCGCTGCAATGTCGTCATTTCCGGCGGTACCGGTTCGGGCAAGACGACGCTTCTGAACTGCCTGACCAATTACATCGACCGCGACGAGCGCGTCATCACCTGCGAGGATACCGCCGAACTGCAGCTGCAGCAGCCGCATGTGGTGCGCCTGGAAACGCGCCCGCCCAACATCGAAGGCGAGGGCGAGATCACCATGCGCGATCTCGTCAAGAACTGCCTGCGCATGCGTCCCGAACGCATCATCGTCGGCGAAGTGCGCGGGCCGGAAGTTTTCGACCTGCTGCAGGCGATGAACACGGGTCATGACGGCTCGATGGGCACGATCCACGCCAATACGCCGCGCGAATGCCTGAGCCGTATCGAATCGATGATCGCGATGGGCGGCTTCAGCCTTCCGGCCAAGACCGTGCGCGAGATCGTTTCCACCTCGATCGACGTGATCATCCAGGCCGCCCGCCTGCGTGACGGCTCGCGGCGCATCACCCAGATCACGGAAGTCATCGGCATGGAAGGCGATGTGATCATCACGCAGGATCTGATGCGTTACGAGATCGAGGGCGAGGATGCGAACGGCCGGATCATCGGCCGGCATGTCTCCACCGGCATCGGCAAGCCGCATTTCTGGGATCGTGCCCGCTATTACAACGAGGAGCGGCGCCTCGCAGCCGCCCTCGATGAGATGGAACAGAAGGCGCAATAGGATTTACGATGTTCGGTATCGATCCGATAGTGCTGTTGATTGTGCTGCTGGCGGCGGTTTCCGCCGCCGCGGTATGCTACGGCATTCTCTATTCGCGGATCGAAACGCAGAAAAGGGCCGAAAGCCGGGTCAATCGGGTCAAGCAGGCCGAGACCGACCGGGTCAAGGTCAAGGCGGCGCGCGACCGCGTTCAGGAAATGTCCAAGCGCCGCAAATCGGTGCAGGATACGCTGAAGGATCTGGAGCGGCGGCAGTCGGAAAACACGAAAAAGAAGCAGTCGCTGAAAGCGCGTCTGGCGCAGGCGGATCTGCCTCTGACCCCGGCACGCTTCTATATTTTCAGCGCGTTGTTCGGCCTGTTCGTCATGCTGATCCTCTTCATTGCCGGAGCGCCTCCCCTCGTTATTCTGGGCATGCTCTTTGCATCCGTTTTCGGCCTGCCTCGCTGGGTCATAAGCTTCCTCATCAAGCGCCGGCGGAACAAATTTCTCGAGGAATTTCCGAACGCGCTCGATCTCATCACTCGCTCCCTTCGCTCGGGCCTGCCGCTCAACGATGCGGTACGGCTGGTGGCCGGCGAGGCGCGCGAGCCGGTCAAGACGGAATTCCGCCGCGTGGTCGAGGCCCAGCAGGTCGGTCTCAGCATGTCTGAGGCCTGCACCCGCATGACGAACCATATGCCGCTGCAGGAGGTGAGTTTCTTCGCGATCGTCATCGCCATTCAGGCGCAGGCCGGCGGCAACCTGTCGGAAGCGCTCGGCAACCTCTCGAAGGTGCTGCGCGAACGCAAGAAAATGAAGGCGAAGGTCAAGGCGCTGTCGATGGAAGCAAAGGCATCCGCCGTCATCATCGGCGCTTTGCCCTTCATCGTCATGCTGCTCGTTTACCTGACGTCGCCGCAATACATGATGATCCTGTTCGCCGATCCGCGCGGCCATCTGATCTTGCTCGGAGCCGGCATCTGGATGTCGATCGGCATCTTCATCATGCGCAACATGGTCAATTTCGAGATCTGAGCGGGAAGGAGCCGCGTAGCCCATGTCCGATCTCGCTGCCCGTTTAACCGATCCCGGCACGCTGATTGCCGTGGCGGTTGCCATTGCCGTTTTCGCCACCTTCTATACGATCGCGATACCGCTGCTGGAGCGCGGCGATCTCAGCAAGCGCATGAAGGCCGTGTCGACCGAGCGCGAACAGATCCGTGCGCGCGAGCGGGCACGGCTGAATGCGGAAGGCGGCAAGGCATCGCTGCGCAGCCACAACAATCGAAACGTCAGACAGATCGTCGAGCGGTTCAACCTGCGCAACGCGCTTGTCGATGCCAATACCGTCAATCGCTTGCGGTCTGCCGGCCTGCGGTCGGAAAATGCGCTCAACATGTTCCTGCTGGCGCGGTTCCTGCTGCCCTTCGTGTTTCTGGCGGTGGCGATCGTCGTCGTCTTCGTTCTCGGCTGGTTCGCCGCAAAGCCTTTGCCGATCCGCCTGCTTGGTGTCATCGGCTTCGCCTATGTGGGCTTCTATGCTCCGAACATCTACATCTCCAATCTGGTGACCAAGCGCCAGAAGTCGATCAAGCGCGCCTGGCCCGATGCTCTCGACCTGATGCTGATCTGCGTGGAGTCGGGCATTTCCATCGAGGCAGGCATGCATCGCGTGTCCGAGGAAATGGCGGAGCAATCCCCAGCACTTGCCGAGGAAATGGTGCTGACCACGGCCGAGCTCTCCTTCCTGCAGGACCGCCGCATCGCCTTCGACAATCTCGCTGCCCGTACGCAGATCGAGCTCGTCAAATCGGTGACGCAGGCGCTCATCCAGGCCGAACGCTATGGTACGCCGCTCTCGCAGGCGCTGCGCGTCATGGCGCAGGAGGGCCGTGACGAACGCATGAACGAGGCGGAAAAGAAAGCTGCCGCGCTGCCGCCGAAGCTCACCGTGCCGATGATCATCTTCTTCCTGCCCGTCTTGATGGCCGTGATTCTCGGACCTGCAATCATCCAGGCGATGGACAAGTTCTGAGCTGCCTGCTTGCCCACGGCGGCGGACATGGTTATGTCATGCAATATCGCCGATTGCGTCGGAGTATCTTCCGGAAAACGCAAGTCGTTCGCATCGGGCGCCCTTGGAGGTCGCGCATGTCATCCCTGGCAATATTTTTCAGCGTCATAGCCGCCGTCTTTATCGGGGCCGTAAGTCCCGGCCCAAGTTTCGTGCTCGTTTCGCGCATTGCCGTTTCGCGCTCGCGCAAGGCGGGACTTGCCGCGGCTTTCGGCATGGGAACCGGCAGCGTCATTTTCGCGACCCTGGCCCTGTTTGGCCTCAGTGCGTTGCTGATGAAAGTCGAATGGCTGTATCTCGCACTGAAAATCGGCGGCGGCCTCTATCTGATCTACGTCGGTATCCGCATCTGGCGCAGCGCGGCGGACGATCTTCCGATCGACGCGCCGGCAACGCCGGTGGAGGGTGGCGTGGTGCGCAACTTCCTCTTCGCGTTAGGCACGCAGCTCAGCAATCCAAAGACGGCCATTTTCTACGGCAGTATCTTCGCCGCACTCCTGCCGGCTGCTCCGGCTGCCTGGCTGCTCTTTACGGTTCCGCCCGCAGTCTTCCTGGTCGAGGTTGGCTGGTATACCGTAGTGACGCTGGCTTTCTCCTCCAACCGTCCGCGTGCACTTTATGTCGGATCAAAGCTCTGGATCGACAGGGTAGCGGGTGCCGTCATCGGCGCTCTCGGAGCACGGCTTGTTGCCGAGGGGCTGCCGCGTCACTTATGGCGTTAAGTGTCTGGAGCTGCCGAGCATACGCCTGAATTGGCGCGCGGCGTCTATCCGAAAGTTGTGCGAGGAGGGCGTCATGGCTGCTCTGCGCAGCCTTATTGTTGTGCGACTTTCCTGCGGTCGCCGCTGGCGGCAAGCTTCTGCCAGGAGTTCTGCTGCGCCAGCATGCCGCGCAGATAGGCGACATTGGCGTTTGCCTGTTGCGGCGTCAGTTCCTGCCGCGCAATTTGTTCGGCTTCCGCAAAGCGGCCTTGCAGGCCGACAACCAATGCCAGATTCTGCCGTACGCGGCTATCGGAGCCCGGCTGCGAAACGGCCGTGCGGAGATAGTTTTCCGCATTCTTGAGATCGCCGGTCAGCACATAGGACATGCCGAGATTGGAAAGGACGGTCGGCTCGTTGGGAGCCAGCATCAGCGCATCCCGATATTTGGCCCGTGCGTCCTGGGAGCGTCCAAGCTGATCGAGGATAGCGCCCTGCGCCGAAACAAGGCGCCAGTCCGGCCGATCCGGAAGCTGGGCGCGGTCGATGGTCGAAAGGGCCTCCTCGAGCTGGCCTGCCGCCGCTTGGGCCTTGCCGTAGGCCGCCAGCACGCCGCGATCGTTCGGATTGGCGATCGCCACCTGCTGCATGACGGCGAGCGCCTGGTCGTTGCGGCCGCTCATGCGCAACGCATTGGCGTAGCTGACGCCGGCATCGCGATCCTTGGGATTGGCATCATAGGCCTTGCCGAACGTTGCCGTCGCCTGAGCGAGTTCGGTGCTGTTCATCGTATCGAGAGATTTCGATGTCTTGGGGACCGAGCCCGTCGTCATCCTGTCCTGTCCGGTCGTCGAGCAGCTTGCGAGCGCGAGCGCCAGAAGCGCGGCCGAAGCTCCCCGGAAAAGAAAGATTCTGAATGAAGACGCAGCTGAGACGGCGGGCATGACGCTTATCCCTGAATTCCTATAGTCTTGCGCCCGGCCTAGAATCGGAACAGGGAAAGGTTCGACGCAATGTTCGCTCCAGCAATAATCTGTTAACCCTAACAGACGGTTAACTCTCGATTCCTCCAAGTCACCCGCCAAAGGATAGTCATGGCCCCCTTTCAATTCATCGAGCGCGCGACGCCCTTCAATTCGAAAGGTGGCGCGACCCTGCCGATCTTTGCCGTCACTCCGGCGCATATCGAGACGGGCACCATCGATCCTATCGCGCTCGATTGGGCACGCAGGGCGGGTTACAAGGCCGAAAGCGGTTCGCTGTTGCTGATCCCCACCGCTGAGGGGCATCTGGGCGGCGCTCTCTTTGGCCTCGGCTCCAATCCCTCGGAACAACCCTTCCTCACAGGCAAGCTGGCGCGCAGCTTGCCGGCCGGCGACTGGCATATCGAGACGGCACCCTTGACGGCAAATCGGCTCTCGCTTGGCTTCGGCCTCGGCAGCTACCGTTTCGATCGTTATAAGTCCGAAAAAGCCGCGGCACCGACACTGATGATCCCTCGCGATGCCGATGCCGCCGATATCAAGCGCCAGCTTGCAGGCGTTTTCCTGGCCCGCGATCTCATCAACACGCCGACCAACGACATGGGGCCGGAACAGCTCGAAGCCGTCTTCCGCGCACTTGCGGTGCATTACAAGGCGGATATGTCCGTCATCATCGGCGACGATTTGCTCAAGGAGAATTTCCCGCTGGTTCATACGGTGGGGCGTGCGAGCGCCGATGCGCCGCGCCTTCTGGAGATGCGCTGGGGCAAGAAGGGCCATCGCCGCATCACGCTGGTCGGCAAGGGCGTGTGCTTCGACACCGGTGGCCTCGATATCAAGCCGGCATCCTCGATGCTGCTCATGAAGAAGGACATGGGTGGCGCCGCCAATGTCATGGGGCTGGCGCTGATGATCATGGACGCCAAGCTCAAGGTCGATCTTCGCGTCATCATTCCCGTCGTCGAGAACTCGATCTCGGCCAATGCGTTCCGTCCCGGCGATATCTACAGGAGCCGCAAGGGCCTGACCGTGCAGATCGACAATACGGACGCCGAGGGCCGGCTGATCCTCGCCGATGCGCTCGCCTATGCCGACGAGGACGCGCCGGACCTGATGATCGACATGGCGACATTGACGGGCGCGGCCCGCGTTGCGCTCGGCCCCGATCTGCCGCCCTTCTTCACCGACGATAGCGAACTTGCCAACGATCTTACGGAAGCGAGCCTGGAGACGGATGATCCGCTGTGGCGGATGCCGCTCTATATGGGCTACGACAAGGATATCCGCACCAAATTCGCCGATATAACCAACGCCCCGGCCGGTGGCATGGCCGGCTCCATTACGGCTGCCCTGTTCCTCAAGCGCTTCGTAACGAAGACGCCGAGCTGGGTCCATTTCGATATTTTCGGGTGGGCGCCGAGCGAGCGGCCGCATTCACCCGGCGGCGGTGAGGCGCAGGCGATCCGGGCGCTATATCACTATATCAGGCAGAGCGTGCGATAGGGGCTATAGTCCCATCTCCCCGCATGTGGCGAGAGGGTTAGGGTGAGGGGCCAGGCATAGGAGCGTCACAGCGACGAACCGACCTGACCACTACGAATAGTAGTCCGAAAAGACGAAGATTTTGATTTTTCGGCTGCTTTCGGGAAAGCCCCTCATCCGAGCCTCCCTTTCGCTTCGCTCAATGTCTCGATCCCACCTTCTCCCCGCACTGCGGGGACAAGGTGTTGGTGAATTCCCCTTGAAACCGCCACGATCTTGGCCGAAACTGGAACGGCAGCGTAACGAATTTCGGGGTTGCCCTTGCCGCTTGAACTCACCGCCTCGCAGGCTCTCGGCCTCTGGCATGGCGTGACGCTTGCTCAGGTGCGCCGCGAGGATCATGATTTGACGCTTCGGCAGACGGCAATTCTGCTGCAGATCTATCTTGTGCCGCCGCCTCATACCGTGCGCGGTCTGGCCGCAACCCTGGGCGTTACCAAGCCGGTCATCACCCGGGCGCTTGACACCATGGGAGAGATGGGGTTGGTCGACCGCGTGCGCGATGACCGCGATCGCCGCAATGTCATCATTAAGCGAACAGTCACCGGCGCGCTCTATCTTGAAAAACTCGGCGATCTCATCATCGAGCATGGCCGAAAATTATAATCCGGGGATTTCATCATGATGCTCGACCGCCGTCTCAATGCTTTCAGGCCTGATCTCGCCGAGGCTTCTCTCAAGGGCAAGGTCGAGGCCGAGCGCTTCGTCGATGGTACTGGCGCACGCGTTGCCGTGCCGGTCATTGCGCTCCGGCCGAAGCCGGATCTCGCCTCGGGCAGCATCGACACCGAGCTGCTGATGGGCGAAGAGGTGGCGATATTCGAGCGCCGCGACGGGTGGTGCTGGGTCAAGGCTCTGTCCGACGGTTACGTCGGCTATCTCCCGGAAACGGCCATCAAGGAGGGTGCGGCGGCCCCGACCCACATCGTCGTCCCCCAGCGCACCTTCCTCTATCCTGAGCCGGAGCTGCGCAAGCCGCATGCTGCAACCCTCTCCATGGGCAGCCTCGTGCATGTGACCGGTACGGCGGAGGCGCGGGGCAATCATTATGTCGTGCTGGAGGATGGAACCGCCATTTTCGCCAAACATGTCCAGCCCATCGGCTATAACAAGGGCGGCGACTTTGTCGATGTCGCCTTGCGCTTCCTGGAGACGCCCTATCTCTGGGGTGGCCGCTCGGGCCTCGGTATCGATTGTTCCGGCCTCGTGCAGTTGGCGCTGTCGATGACGGGCCGTGCCGCACCGCGCGATACCGACATGCAGGCCGCCGGCCTCGGTCAGCCGATCGAACGCGAGGAGCTGAAGCGCGGCGATTTCGTCTTCTGGAAAGGGCATGTCGCGATCATGGAAGATCCGGAAACAATCGTCCATGCCAACGGCCATACCATGACCGTCGCCCGGGAGAATTTTGCCGCCGCCATCGAACGCATCGGTTGGCTCTATGAGCGGCCGACCGGCTATCGCCGTTTCATCGACTGATCGCGCTCCGAAACACTGTAGCGACAACCCTTCCAGCATTTGCCGCGGCAGCAGTCTACGGCGTGCGCGGACGCGCGATCCAGATGCCGGCGACGATGACGATGCCGCCAAGCGCCTGCAGCAGCGTGACGTTTTCGCCGAACAGGAACCAGGCGAAAAGGGCGGCCGCGATCGATTCCAGGAAAATGACGAGCGAAGAGAATACGGTCGGCAATCGTCCGAGCGCCACCGAAAGCAGTCCCTGTCCACCGGCATGGCTGATGAGGCCGAGCGCCAGGAGCACGCTCCATCCCGAGATCGACTGCGGCAGGATACGCGGTTCGAAGAAGAAGGCGATCACGAACAGGATCGCCGAGGTTATGACGCTTAATTCGAAAGTGACGCGCGCGGCATTGGTCCCAGGACGCGCGGCACCGACCGCCAAGAAATAAAGGCCGAAGAAGGCGCCGGTGATGATGGCGAGAGCATCGCCGACGGCGCGGTCCGGATTGAATGCCAGGTTTTGGACGACGAGCGCCGTGCCGCCCGCAAGGCAGACGAGGAGACCGAGAAGAGTGGCGCGGCCGACACGCTGTCTCAAGAGAAGCCAGCCGAAGATGACGACCCAGAGCGGCGCCATCGTCGCGAAGAAGGTGGCGTTGGCAATCGTCGTCCGCATGATCGAGAGATGCCAGAAGAACAGGTCGCCCGTGAAGGCAATGCCGGCAAGGATCGTCGGTATCGCAAAGCTGGAGCGAGGCGCATCGGGCTCCGCCGCCTCACCATATCGCATCCATATCCAAAGGACCGGCAGCGCCAGAAAGACACGCCAGAAGGCGCTGGCGAAAGGCCCGACATCGGCAAGACGCACGAGGCTCGGAGAAATGCTCATGGCCAGCGCCGCGAGGATCATCGCCACAACGCCAAGAAGAAAACCCTTCGTATCTTCGGTTTCACCAAGGCTCGCGCTGCGCATATCGTATTCGGTGTCCGGCTGTGACATTCTCGTGCCTTTGCAAATCAGATGATGTGTGGCGCAAAGCTAGTACATAGGAAAAGAGGACTTGGCTCCATTATGACCGGTTTCATGCAATTTTGTTTCTTCTTTGCGATAGGGATGTTTTGAAATGCGCAAACGCGCCGATCTCGATAGGTTCGACTTGGCAATCCTCGAGGTTGTTCAACGGGACAGCACGGTTCCGCAACGGGAGATCGGTGAACGGATCAATCTGTCGGCGCCCGCCGTGCAGCGGCGCATCAAGCGCATGCAGGAAAGTGGCGTCATTCAGGCCAATATCGCGGTCGTCGATCCGGCGGCCGTGGGCCTGCCGATCACCATCGTCGTCGAGGTGCATATCGCAAACGAGCGGTACGACCTGATCAACACCATCAAACGTAGCTTCCTCGAAGCGCCGGAAGTCCAGCAATGCTACGGTGTCACCGGCGAGGCCGACTTCGTGCTCATCATCGTCGTCCCCAGCATGTCCGCCTATGAGGACGTTGCCCGACGTCTGTTCTACGACAATCCGAATGTCACGAAATTCAAGTCACTTGTGACCATGGACCGGGTGAAGGTCAGTCTGTCCGTGCCGTTGTCCCTGGACTAGCTGGCCTTCAAGCTCGGTTCACGCAGGCCGCTTCGGCCAGTTCGTCACGCCGCCGCTCCAGTCCTCGAAGGCCTTCGAGAGGCGAAGCACCAGCATGTCGCCGAAACGCGGGCCGATGATCTGCACGCCGATCGGCATGCCGGAGCGGGAGAAGCCGCAATTGATCGACGCAGCCGGCTGTTCCGACATGTTCCACGGAACGGTGAAGGCAATGTGCTCGAAAGGCCGCGCAGGATCGTTGGTGGGCGAAGCCCATTCGGCGGGATAGGAGACGATCGGATTGGTCGGCGAAAGGACGGCATCGACCTCTGCGAAGAGCTTGGCGCAGCTCTTGCGCATCTCGTAGGTCTGGTTGAAGCCGCGAACGGCGTCGACGCCGCTGATATCGGCGCCGCCCTGCGCCCAGCTGTATATATAGGGCAGAATGCTGTTGCGGCGTTCCTCGTTCAAGGCCGTGATGTCGCCCCAGAAGCGCGCACGCCAGAAAGCGTCGAGGCCATCCAGCATCTGTCTGGTCAGCACCGGTGCAACGTCGATGACGATGGCACCTGCCTCTTCGAAACGCTTGGCGGCAGCAATGACCGCATCGCGTATCTCGTCCTCGACAGGCAGACCGCAGCCGGCGTCCAGTATGAGGCCGATCTTCATGCCGCGGATGTCGATATCGAGATCCATCCAGTCGATCTCATTTGGCGGCAGGCTGGTGCTGTCGCGCCAGTCTTGCCGCGAGAGCGTCGCCATGGAAAAGGCGGCATCCTCCACCGTCCGAGTCATCGGGCCGGCGCAGCGCCCGAGATAATAGGGATCGATCGGAATGCGGCCATTGCTCGGCTTGAAGCCGAAAATGCCGGTCCATCCTGCCGGCAGGCGTATCGAGCCGCCGATATCGGTGCCGATATGCAGCGGCCCGTAGCCGGCCGCCGCGGCGGCGGACGCACCGGCACTGGAGCCGCCCGGATTTTGGCTGGGGTCCCAGGGGTTGCGGCTGAGCTTGTGAAAGCTCGAAAGGCCGGATGAGAGCATGCCGTAATCGGGGCAGGTGGTTTTGGCGAAAATCACCGCGCCGTCCTCGCGCATCCGGGCGGCGATCGGAGCATCCTCGGCAGCAGGGATCAGATCGACGGCCGCCGTGCCGAGCGGCACCGGCTGACCTTTGGTGGCGATCAGCTCCTTCAGCGTCACCGGAATCCCATCCAGGGTTCCGAGCGGCGCGCCTTTCGCCCAGCGCTCCGTAGAGGCGGCGGCCTGCTTGCGGGCATCCTCGGGATCATAGGCATAGAGAGCAGCAATAGTCGGCTCCCATGCTTCGATATGCTTCTCGAGCGCCAGCCAGTATTCGCTGGGAGACAGGCTCTTGTCGGCAAATTGGCGCCTGAGGTCCCGGATGGAAAGGTCGGTAGCTTCGGTCATGATCCAAACTCTTCATATCTCAATCAGCGTGTCGCCTCGCGGGGGTCGAGGAGATCGCGCAGCCCGTCGCCGAGCAGGTTGAAGCCGAGCACGCAGAGCGCGATGGCAAGTCCCGGCAACAGGGCGAGCCACGGCGCGGCGTGGAAATAGGTCTGCGCATCGGCCAGCATCCGTCCCCAGGTCGGGGCCGGCGGCGGTACGCTCAAGCCCAGGAAAGCGAGTCCGGCCTCCGTCAGGATCGCAAGGCCGAGCTGGATCGTCGCCTGGGCGATGATGCTGCCCATGATGTTGGGCAGGACATGGCGGCGCGTGATGGAAAGCTGCGTATTGCCGATGGCGCGCGCCGCCAGCACATAGTCGCGGCTCCAGGCCTGCAAGGCGGACCCGAGCGCGACCCGGGCAAAGACCGGCACCATGAAAACCGCGATGGCGATGATTGCCGTTGAGCGGCCGGTCCCAAGAAATGCACCGAGGATCATGGCCGAAAGGATCGGCGGCAGGGCGAAGATCACGTCGCAGGCGCGCATCACGAGCGCCTCGAACAGGCCGCGTTGGGCTGCGGCGGAAACGCCGATGATCGTTCCGATCGTTCCGCCGATAGCGACCGATGACACGGAGATGGAAAGCGAATTCCAGCAGCCTGCCATCAGCATCGACAGGACGTCGCGGCCGATCTGATCTGTGCCGAGAAGCCCGAAGCCGAAGGGCGGCTGCAGTTTGTGGAGAATCTGCATCTTCGCCGGCGGCACCGGCGTCCAGAACAGAGAGAGGATGGCGACGCCGACAAGAGCGAGGATGATGAGGGCGCCGAGGATGAGATTCATCCGCCGCAGCGCCCGGAAACGGCGGCGGGAAGACGGCGCGGCACCTCTGGTCTCGACTGCAGTCATTGCGCACCTCCCGCTCGCAATCGCGGATCGATGGCGAGATAGGAGAGATCCACCACAAAGTTCACGACGATGACGAGGCCGGCGAAGAACAGCACGACATCCTGCAGAACGATGATGTCGCGCTGGCTGAGCGCCTGATAGGCGAGGCGGCCAAGCCCGGGCAGGGTGAAGACGTTCTCAATCAGCACGGCACCGGCGACCAGAAAGGTGAATTGCAGCCCGAGAATGGTCAGCACCGGCACCAGCGCATTCGGCACCACATGTCCCCAGAGGACGCGGCTGCGCGACAGACCCTTGGCGATCGCGGTACGTGCAAAATCCTCATGCAGCGTGTCGAGCACGGCCGAGCGCGTCACGCGGGTCAGCACCGCCGCCTGTGGCAGCGCAAGCGCGATCGCGGGCAGTACCAAAGATTTCAAGGAGGGCCAGAATCCGCTGCCCCAACCGGGAAAGCCGCCGGCCGGCATCCAGCCGAGCGAGGTGGCAAACAGAAGCACCAGCAAGAGCCCGACCCAGAAGCCCGGGACGGCAATGCCCATCTGCGAAAACAGCATGGCGACGATATCGAAGAAGCCGCCGCGTCTTGCGGCAGCCGCAGCGCCGAGCGGCACGGCGACAAGAACCGACAACAGGATGGCAAGCAGCGCAAGCGGCAGGGTAACGGCAAGCCGCTCGGCAATCAGGCCGGCGACCGGCACGCCGTAAGTGTAGGATTTGCCGAGATCGCCCGTCAGCGCGCCGACAAGCCATTGCCCGTAGCGCACGATCAGCGGCTGATCGAGTCCCATATCATGACGGAGCGCCGCCAGCGTTTCCGGCGCCGCCGAAGTGCCGAGCGTGATCGCGGCCGGGTCGCCCGGCAGCAGCGCCATGACGGCAAAGACAAGCAGCGAGACCGCGATCAGCGTCAGCACAAGTCCGAGAATCCGGCGGGTGAGCAGTACGATCATAGCAAGTCCATGGCCGATCATGCCCGGCATCGAAATGGTTGGCTTCGAAATGGTTCGCGGCGGGCGAAGCGATCCGCCCATCCGCGCCTGCAGGCAAAAGAGCTCAGTCTTCCCAGGAAACGTTGGTCAGCACGTTGGAAGGGATCGGTTCGTTCTCCCAAAGACCCTTCAGCTTCTTGTCCCACACTCCGAGCTTCGGCATGACGAACAGGAAGAGCGCCGGCACATCCTCGGCAAGAATGCTCTGCGCCTCGCCATAGAGCTTGTTCTGATCGGCGGGATCGGCGGTGAGCTGAATCTTCTTCATCAGCTCGTTGAAGGCCGGGTTCTTGTAGTTGAAGTAATAGGGATCGCGCGAATAGATATCGATATCCATCGGCTCGGCATGCGCGACGATGGTCATATCGTAGTTGCGGCCGGTGAAAACGTCCTGCACCCATTTCGCCGGGAATTCCGTCGGCTCGATGTTCATCGTCACACCGATATCGGCAAACATCGCCTGCATCACCTGGGCGCTGCGCGGCGCATAGGCCATCTGGGGCGTCTTGATGGTGAAGGTGAAACCATTTGGATAGCCGGCTTCAGCGAGCAGCGCCTTGGCCTTGGCAGCGTCGTAGGACAGCGTGCCGGTCAGGTCCTTGTAGCCGGGATCGTTCGGCGTGTAGTGGCTGCCGATCGCCGTGCCGAAGCCGGACCACGCGCCTTCGATGATCGTCTTGCGGTCGAGCGCCATCATCAGGGCCTGGCGCACGCGCTTATCGTCGAAAGGCTTGCGGGTGTTGTTCATGCCGGCTACGACCTTGAGCTCGGTATTGCCGATCTTGGTCGTCAGCCTGGCATCGCCCTCGAAGGAGCTCATGAGCTCCGGCGCGGCGAATTCCGGAAAGGCATCGAGATCGCCGGCCTTCAGCGCCGCGGCCTCCGCCTGCGGCTCGGAAATGAAGCGGAAAGTCACTTTCTCCAGCTTCACATCGACCGATTTGTTCCAGTAGTCGGGATTCTTGACGAGGTCGACATGGTCGCCCTTCGTCCAGGCGGAAAATTTGAAGGGTCCAGTGCCGACGGGTGTCGTCTTGTCGTTGGCGGAGGACTTCGGCCCGACCATGACGGAGCTCGGCCAGCCTAGCCAATAGAGTAGGCTGCCGGTCGGCGAGGACAGATGCAGCACAAGCGTTTCCGCATCCGGCGTGTCGATGGAGGCGATGGTCGAGAAGAAGCGCTTCTGCGGATTGACGGAATCGGCGCCGCGGGCGCGATCGAGCGTAAACTTCGCCGCGGCCGAATCGAAGGCCTCGCCGTCGTGGAATTTCACGCCGGTCTGCAGCTTGAACGTATAGGTGAGGCCATCGGGCGATCTCCCCCAGCTCTTGGCGAGCTGCGGCACGATCTTGCCGTTTTCGTCTATGGCAACCAGGCCTTCGAAAATATTCTGCCAGGTGACCTGGCCGATTGCGACGGGCGCGGCGATCGTCGGGTCGAGTCCCGTCGGCTCGACGCTCATGCCGAGATTGAGTGTCGTCTTCGCGGCCTCGGCCTGTGTCAGCCCCATCAGCAGCAGGCCCGCAGAAACTGTGGCGCCATAGGCAAGCCGGCGCGCGACGTCGCCCAGGCTCGGACGTGAAAACTTGGTCATGTCGGTTCCCTTGCTTTTGCCCGCATGTCCGGCTTCCCTCCGGCCTGCGGTCTTTTTCCGGATAGTGTCATCTCATAGGCGCACACACAATTCCGAAAATGTGTGCTCGGTGTAGCCGAAACCGCTGCACCGCTTTCGTTCTTTACCGCGTTTCGTTCAATCCTGCCTCCTCCCGGCGGAAAGTTGCTGATGCATGAAGCGCTCGATGAAGTCGAGCAGCTTGCCGGCGGCGAAGGAGAGCTGGCGATCGGGCGCGACGCAGAGTTCCACCGGTGTTCGTACCCCTTTGCTGCCCGCAACGGGCCGTGCGACGAGCTGACGGGCCTCGATCTCTCTTTGAACCGTCAGCGCCGGTAGCATGGTAATTGCTGCGCCGCGCAACACCAGTTCCTTCTGCATTTCCAGCGAGCCGGTCTCGAAGACGGGGTCGAGCGCCAAGCCCTCCTGCTCGAACAGCGCGTCGAAGGCCTGTCTTGCGCCGAAGGAGCGATCGGGAACGGCAAGCGCGTGCGCCGCGATTTCGGCAAGCGTGATTTCTTTCGCGGCTGCCAGCGGATGGGAGGACGCGGCGATCACGTCATAGATCAGCTCCGAACGAAGGCGCACCTGAATCCCGGACAGCGGCGGAGCAAACAACGTCACCGCAACATCCGCTTCGGCATTTTTGACGGCTTCGATGGCGCCGCGGGCACTGGTGATGGTCACTTCGAAGCGCAGACGCGGATAGCGCAGGATGAACTCGGCCAGCGCCGGCGCAAGGATATTGGCGACGGACGCGCCATTGGCATAGATGCTGACCGTCCCGCGCTGCAGGCCCTTCAGGTCTTCGATCAACTGGTGAACATGATCCAGCTCGCGCAGCGTCCGGCCGGCGCGCTCCGCCAATAATTCGCCGGCGGCCGTCAATTTGATGCCGCGGGCGCTGCGCTCGACCAGCTGCGTGCCGAAGTAATATTCGAGGTTCTCGATCTGGCGGCTGATGGCCGTCGGCGCCACGTTCAGGTTTTCGGCCGCCTGACGCATCGAATTGGTCCGCACCAACTCGTCGAAATAGATCAGCGCGCGGATCTGCATGCGCGATGCCTCCCGCTAGAGGCCGAGTTTGGCGAAGCGGTCCCGCCACGCCGCTTGCCCATCTTCGACCGGCAGCGCCGTTGCCTCATAGACGCCGCGGGCAATCGCGCGCGCCATGACTGTCGCGGCGAGATGGCAAAGCTCCATGAAACTTGGCATGTCGTCACGGGCATGTTTGCCGGTGGATGCTGCAAACACGGTGTCGCCGTCGAGCGGCAGATGGGTCGGCAGCAGGGCGCGGGCAAAGCCGTCATGGGCTGAGATAGACAGGCGGTGAGCCTCCGCCTTGGTCAGCTGTGCATCGGTGACGACGGCGCCGATGGTTGTGGCAGTGACATTGGTGCCCTTCAGGCGCAGGCGCGAATCGGTCACCTGCGGCATGCCAAGGCCGCCGAATTCGCCGTTTTGCTCGAAGGGAGCCGCCCAGAAATGCGGGCCGTCGCCGATGGTGGCGGAGCCGAGCGCATTGACGGCGACGATGGCGGCGACCCTGTATCCCCTGCTGCTGACGGCACTTGCCGAGCCGAGGCCGCCCTTCACCGTCGCCGTGGTGGCACCGGTGCCGGCACCGACCGTGCCGAGCGCGAACGGTTCTTTGCGTGCCGCCTTGAAGGCCGCATAGCCGAGATCGCGATAGGGCGAATGCAGCCCCCAATCCTTGTCTCCGCCATTGATGAGATCGAAAAGGATTGCCTGCGGCACGATTGGTACCAGTGCATCGCCGACCTTCAGGCCGCGCCCGATCTCTCTCAAACCTGCCTGCACCCCGCCGGCGGCGTCGAGCCCGAAGGCCGAGCCGCCCGAGAGCACGAGAGCATCCACGGTGCCGACCGTCATCGCGGGATCCATCAATGCCGTATCCCGCCCGCCCGGCGCGCCGCCGAGGACGATGCAGGAAGCAACTGCCGGTTCGTCGAAGATGATAGCGGTGACACCGGAGCCGAGCGCAAGGTCGGTCGAGTGACCGACAGCGACGCCTTCGACATCGGTCAGGAGATTGAGGAGGTCAGCCAATGAAAAATCCTTCGCCGTTGCAACGCGAGGCCGTCATGGCGATAGGATCGTAAAGAGGGTGAAAAGACAAGATGGGTTTATTCAACCCAAGCGGTCCGGAACTGAAGGCTTTGGAGCTTCGGTATTTCACAAGGAGCCGGCGCGGAAGCTTCCTTCGGAGGAAGCCATGCGAAAGGCCTCAAATAAGAAACCCCCACCCTGATTTTATCAAAGGGTGAGGGCTGGGATGGGAATTGAGTAAAAGCGCAGGCGATCCGACCCATCAAACATGGATCGGCTTGGCCTGTTGGCGGGAAAGGAGATCGCGGATCGCGAGCTTCACTTCGTCCGCATTTCTGAAATGCTGCTCGTCCAGATCATGGACATGATACTTTACGGCGATGAACTTGAGCCGATCCTGATCGGGAACGACGATGCCGACGGGAACGCCGGCGTATTCGATAACTTGCTTCTTCATAAATAGACTCCCTCTGCGCACGCACGGCGCAGACATGGCGAACTGACTGTCTTATTCCGGGAAGGAGGACGAACGTCACATTCGACAGCACGGGCGGGAGCGCGCGCCCGAACGGTCATTGCCAAGCACGGGCCGCCCAAGGAACGAAGCAATGACTTTTCTATTCAGCATGTCACTTCCTCAATTGGCGTTGTACTTGTCAGGGCTCCAGTGGCGGAGCCCCGCGGTTACTGCACCGTTATCCACTATATTAGTAGATAATAGCGACTTCATCTTCAGAAACATATTCTGAAAGATGTCAAAATATCGACGATCGGGAAAATAAAATTCCGAACCTTGCGGGTCGCAGGGAAGGTTATCTCAATTGCCTTCGCATCGCCACCCGTGCCGGCAAGGCTCGCCGATCACCGGAACACAAATAGGAACTGCCGCGAGATTCGACAATGCCCCGGCGCATTAAAATTCACGCGCCGCTAAAACACCTTAATGGTTAACGGCGCAGCCGGATCGTCAAAATCCATCCTCCAGCACCTTTTCCAGCGCTTTCACGAAAAAATCGGCGCTCTCGGGGGCGAGGCATAGCGGCGGCTTTATCTTCAACACATTCAAGTGATCGCCGGTCGGCTGCATGACGACTCCGAGCTCGAGCAGGCGCTCGCAGATGGCAGCCGTCTCTTCGGTGGCAGGCGCCAGGCTTTCGCGGTCGCGCACGAATTCGACCCCGAGATAAAGCCCGATGCCGTGCACGGCGCCGATCAGCGGGAAGCGATCCATGAGAGCAATCAGCCCCACCTTCAGCCTCTCGCCGACGACGCGAGCGTTTTCCTGCAGGTTCTCATCCTTGAGGATGTCGAGAACGGTGAGGCCGGTAATGCAGCTGACCGGGCTGCCGCCGGCGGAGGAGAAGAAATAGCCTTCCTTTTCCAGCGATTCGGCGATCTCGCGTCGAGTAATGACGGCGCCGAGCGGATGGCCGTTGCCCATGCCCTTGGCGATGGTGATGATATCGGGCATGACGCCCTGGGTTTCGAAGCCCCAGAAATGTTCACCCAGCCGACCGTAGCCCACCTGCACTTCGTCGGCTATACAAAGGCCGCCGCGCTGGCGCACCGCATCATAGACACCTGCAAGATAACCATGCGGCAGCGCGATGCCCCCGGCATTGCCGTAAACCGGTTCGGCAATGAAGCCGGCAAGCCCCTCTCCCTTCTCATCGATGTCCTGCAATTGGGCCGTAACGTCGTTGAGATAATCGATCCCCGAATCCGGACCGCGGAACGGTCCGCGATAAGTATTGGGAGAGAGGACGGGATGCACCCAATCCGGTCGCGTCGTCAGCGCCCGCGGATTGTCGGCAATCGAGGTGGAGACAGCATCGCTCGCAACGGTCCAGCCGTGATAGGCTTCCAGCAGGCAGAGCATGTTCCTCTTGCCCGTGTGCGCCCAGGCGAGACGGATTGCCAGATCATTGGCTTCCGAGCCGCTGTTGACGAGGAAGACGCGGTCGAGTCCATCCGGCGCGAGCGCTGCGAGCCGCTCGGAAAACTCGGCGACGGCCGCGTAATGGAAGCGGGAGTTGGTATTGAGCCGCGACCATTGCTTAGCAATCGCCGCCGTCAGACGCGGATGGGCGTGGCCGAGCGTCGTCACGTTGTTGACCATGTCGAGATAGCAGCGTCCCTGCGTGTCGAACAGGAATTCACGCCAGCCGCGCTCGATCTGCGGCGGGGCATCATAATAATGCTTCTGCGGCTTCGCGAAGCGGGCATTGCGCAGTGACAGCAGCGTGGATGGATCCGGCCGCGGCGCTTCGCATGCCGGATTGAGGAGAACAACAGGCGAGGGGGAGATGGCCGACCAGCCCTCCGCCTGATCCGCCGTGGCAAAGAGCGGCGGCACGAGGCCGGGCACGCGGCAAAGCTGGATGCGCAATCCCCCCATTGCCGAACCCTCGCTGCCGATGGTTCCGATCGCTGCGCCTTGCCCGATGGCCGCGCCGTCCTCGAGAGAACTCTCGATACCGTCGAGATGCAGGCTGATTTCTTCACCGACCAGCACGAAATGCTGGCCCTGCCGTTGCAGAAGGCCCGGGAAGGGAGCCGCAACCGTCGCGCCGGCCGGCAGGCAGATATCGCAATGCAGAGCGAAATTCTGCGGCGGCGCCAGGTTAAGCGGCGCGGCAAGCGAGAGGCGGAATTCACCATAGCGCGTCGCGGCAGCCCCGGAGGCGATTGCCGTCTGGGCAAGCAGCCGCCAGTCCATGTCCGGCTTCCGCCAGTTGCCGTCGGCAAAATCAGGGCCAGTGACGGAAAGATCGATCGCGGCAATCTGCGAGGGATCGATGTCGGGCAGCAGCGGCCCCCAGCCATCGGTCGCGATCGGCGCGACATCGAAGCCGATCGTCTTGAGGATCGCCGCTTCCATCACATCCGGCTGTGCGCCGGTTGCGACATCGAAAATCTCGCGTTCGAAATCGAGATTGCCGCGCACATAGTCGTTGTCCGGATCGATGGCGAGCTGTTGCTCGCCGCTGGCGGCAAGGATGACGGCGCGTGCGACGATCAGGGGCCAAAGCGCCTTGGCCTCCGCTTCCGTCAGCGGATAGACCGCATGATAGGCCTTGATGGCAGGAAGGATGTAGAAGGGGTTGCCGTCCGCGTGGTGCAGCAATGATGCGCAGGTGACGGCGAGATCGCCCACCAGCCAGCCCTGAATGATATCGCCGAAATCGATGACGCCATCGGGGACGGGTTGTCCATGCGCATCCGGATGGCTGACGACGTTGTCGTCCGTGACATCGTGATGCACGGGCTGCACGCGCAATTGGCTTGCAAGCGGCTGGATGCGCTTGACGGCAGCCACCATGGCCTTGGCGATGCGATCGCGTGCCTCGTGGTCCGTGATCGCCGACAGAAGCTGTACGGCGACCGGCCCGGCGCGCCGCAGGTCCCATTGCAGGTTTCGATGAAGGCCAGGATGGTCGAAATCGGCAAGGTCTCGGGCAAGCCGTGCCGAAAGCGCGCCCAGGCCGGCGGCTGCGGCAGGCGGCAGATGCTTGCGCCGCGTCAGCGTCCGGCCCGGGAGAAAGCCGAGCAGGCGAACGAGATAATCCTGTTCGCGAAGGGTAACGGCGAGAATGTCGCGGCCATTGAGAGAGGGCACGACTTCAGGCACGCGCGGCGCATCCGGTTTGGCGTGCAGGTGACGGATGGCGGCATTCTGCGCTTCCAGCTCGACCAGTTCATATTCGGGCCGGCAGATCTTCAGCACATAGGCGTTGTCGCCGGCATCGATGCGATAGTTGCGGTCCTGCTGGCTGCCGAGCTCGGTCAGCGTCCCGCTCAGGCCGTAATGCGTCTGCAGGATTTCGGCTGCCTCTTCCGGCGTCACGTCCGGTCTCGGCAGTTGCATACGGTTCACGAGCGTGGCGTCGGCCATGGCATCCCCCGGACGGTTCATTTGCATCGACACTAAACCATTCCATATTAAAGAAAATTACCCAAAGCAGATAGGGCTGTCGAGCGATGGGGAGGAAGATAGGCCACGGAATGCGGGCCGGCCAGCCGTAACGGCCTATTCGACCTCGATGGAATAGCTGCAACCGGCAAGTGTCTTGCCGGGATGGGTATCGACCGTGGAGACGCTGAGTAAGATGCGCGTTTCCAGCACGGTGTCCGAATTTGCCTGCTGATCCTTGTGTGACAGGATGACCTTCTCGCCGAGAAATTTGTTTGGCTGGTCGATCGAGGCCGTTACGTCTAGCTGTTTGGCCAGCGGAAAAGGATTTGCCTCGTCGAATACCGCAAGCGGTCCGGTGGAGGTAAAGACGATCCTGTTCGTTCGCCGTCCGAAGACGGTCACAGGCGTCGAAAGCTGGAATTCCCGCAAAAACGGATTGTCCGACGGCAGTTCACTAGCCCCCAACTGCTTCATGGCCTTCGTGCTTTCCGGTCCGGTCAGCCACAGGGCGAAATTATTATAGCTCGGCACGTCATAGGTCGTGCATTCGATCAGCTTGGCGAGATCGATCTTGGAAGGGTCCTGTTCCGCCGTTTCGGCATGGGATGCCGGCGCAGATAGCAGGAACGCCGCGAGCAGCAGCGTTCCATTGCGGTAGAATGACATGTCCTCTCCTTGATCTCCGGGGCGATTCGACAGCGGTGATATCAAATCGCACTTCGGAGCGAAAAGGAAAGAAGGTGGCCTAAATCGAGGCTCGGCGCCTCACCCCATGCGCTCTGAGGCATAGGAGCCGGGGCTTGCCGGGAAGACGACGGTGCGGTTGCCGTTGAGGAAGGTGCGGAAATGGATATGCGCATGGATGGCGCGCGCCAGCACCTGGCTCTCCACGTCGCGGCCGATCGAGACATAATCCTCGGCCGACTGCGCATGCGTGATGCGTGCCGTGTCCTGCTCGATGATCGGTCCCTCGTCGAGATCGGCCGTGACATAATGCGCCGTCGCCCCGATCAGCTTCACGCCGCGCTCATAGGCCTGCTTGTAGGGGTTTGCCCCCTTGAAGGACGGCAGGAAGGAATGGTGGATGTTGATGATGCGGCCCGACATCTTCCGGCAGAGCGCATCCGACAGCACCTGCATGTAACGCGCCAGCACCACGAGTTCGGTGCCGGTCTGCTCGACGATATCGAGCAACTGGGCCTCGGCCTGCGGCTTGTTGTCCTTCGTCACCTTGATGTGGTGGAAGGGAATGTCGTGATTGACGACGACCTTCTGGTAATCGAAATGGTTGGAGACGACGCCGACGATGTCGATCGGCAGCGCCCCGATCTTCCAGCGGTAGAGCAGGTCGTTGAGGCAATGGCCGAAGCGCGAGACCATGAGCAGCACCTTCATGCGCTTCTTGGCGTCATGGATCTCAGAAACCATGGCAAACTTTTCCGCGATCGGCTTGAAGCCTTCCACGAGGGCCGCCTCGCCGACGCCTTCTTCCGAGATGAAGGAGACGCGCATGAAGAACATGCCGGTATCGAGGTCGTCGAACTGGCTGGAATCGACGATGTTGCAGCCCTGCTCGGCCAGATAGTTCGAGATCGCCGCAACGATCCCACGTGTCGATTTGCACGCCACTGTCAATACATAGCTCGTCATGTCTCTTCTCTTCTATCCCGAGGATGTCCGTCTGCTTAGATGAAATCGGAGGACTGGGAAATACCTCCCCCCAGCCATGTTTCGACGGATATTTAGGCAGGATGACGGGCAAAAAGCCGTTCCCGTTGCGTCTTCGAACGGCGCATCCCCGCCTTAGCCGGTGGTTGCCAGCGAAAGCTCTTGCGGCCGTTTTGCCAGGCTACCCTCGTTGAATTTGAGGAATCCTACAAGAAGCCAGACGAGCCCGGCCGTCTTCATGGAGAAGATCGCCGTCGAGCCGATCATCAGATTGAGGAAGAGGAAAAGGGAAAGCGCATGGCCGAGGCGCCGCTGATTGACCGTTTCGCCGCCCGGGTAGAGCGAGGCGTAGAGCCAGAACAGAATCAGGCCGAAGATGGTGGCGCCATAGATGATGTAGACATATCCGCTGTCGAAAAAGATGCCGACCTGATCGAGCTGCAGGCCGATCGTGCTCTGCAGGTCCATGCCGAGGAAGGCCTTCACCGTGCCATTGATGCGCCCGACGAAATTGTCGCCGGTCACGTTCGGCTCGAGCGCGTGGATGACGAAACCGGCAACGATGATCCCGGGCATCGTCAGCAGGTCGAGCGTCTTTGGGAGCCATGGATAGATGAAATAGCCGGCTACGCAGATGAGGCTGAAGATCAGCATTGTGCGCGTGTCGTTCGTCAACAGGATCAGCACGACCGTCGAGAAGAATAGCAGCCGTTCCAGCAATCCCAGGCGATTGGAAAAGCTGATCAGATACAGCACCATGACGCCGCAGAAATTGGCGAGCGAGACCTGCTCCAGGAAGATGGAGGACGACCGGTGGTCGATCAGGCCGAAGGAAAACCGGCCCTCGAAACCGAGCGCGCCGCGGAACAGGCCGAGATCGCTGTAGGTCGCCGGCGGCACGCCGCGCGTATTCTGGAAATATTCGGCCGGATGGAAAAGCGCGACATATTCCTTGACCGAGACGATTTCACAGATGAGCACGGCAAGCACGATGAAGCATGAAATCTTGAATGCGAGCTTGACGGTGCGCTCGTTGGCCAGCCGCCCCATGATCGAAAAGGCGAAGATGATCATCACATTGCGAAGATGATCGATATAGGCCTGCTTGTTGATGGCCATGACGAAAACCGTCAACACGATCGTCAGCAGCAGATAGACGAGCGGCGCTATGTCCTCCTCATAGATGCCTTTCGTCAGCAGATAGGTGAAGGCGGCGACCTGCAGCACCACTTCGGACAAGACGACCGCGCTCGGCGTCAGCGGCGTGATATTGTGATTGATGAAGGCCAGGATGCAATTATAGCAGACCGCCAGCAGCGAAATCGTAAGAATGACGAAATTGATCGGCTGCTTTTCGCCTGAACGTTGCATCAGATATCCGGGGTGGTGGCGTCTTCACTGGCGGCGGCAGCATATCAGGCCGATGATTCGCGACAAAGGGCCGCCGGCTGCCCGTCACCGGTCATTTCGCCGTCTTGACCAGCGCGCATGAGGCGGCTAGCGACGCCTTTCGGCTCAGGCTTTCGGCAAGAACCTTCATCTGCGGCTTGTCGCGGCCATTATGCGGCTGGATGTTGAGCGGCTCCTCCGGCGACCACCAGTCGCCGGCAGCCCAGTAGGTCCAGCCGAGCCAGACGTCGCTATTGGTCTCCATGGTCCGGATCACCCGCCTGAGGCCATCGAGGCAATCATCATTGGCGGCGACGCCGAACTCGCCCAGAAATCCGCGTTTCCCGTTCTTGCGCAGCCAGTCGGTGACGTCGTTCATGCCCTTGACCGCATTTTCGGTGCCATCGCAGACCGGGTGCGTGCCGGAACTGTCGGAGTCCAGATATTGGTGGAATTCGAAGGCGTAGAAATCGAGCGTGTCCTGAACGCCGAGCATGACCGTGCCGTTTGCGCCGCCGCCAAGCACATCGGCCGACCAGCTATGCGCGCCCGTCCAGTTCGTGCCTGGAACGAGGATGAGATTGCGTGCGCCGACGGTGCGGATGCTGCGGATCGCAGTATTGGCAAGTTCAAGCCAATCGGGCGCCTTGAGGTCGTGCGGCTCATTCATCAGGCCGAAGGCCACGCCCTTGCGGTTGGAGAATTCGATCGCGAGCCGTGCCCAGAAATCGCCGAATGCCAGGTCCGTCGCCGGAGGCTGCTTGAGCTGGGTCTTGTCGTAATAAGCATAATTATGGGGATCGAGAACGACGGACATTCCGTGTTTCTGGATGAGATCGACGACGTCCTTCAGGCGCTTCAGTTCGTCCCCGTCAAACGGCGCCCCGAGCACCGGCTGAAGCCGTTCCCAGCGGAAGGGCAGGCGGATCGTATTCATGCCCTTTTCGGCAAAATAGCGCACGGTCTGTTCGGACGGATAGGTATAGTTGACATTGATGACCCCGCCGCGTTCGCCATATTCCGCGCCGGAGAGATTGACGCCGCGATAGCACAATTGCGAGGCGGCAAACGCGCCTCCAACGTCGGTCGTGAAAGCAAGCAGAGCGGCCGCCACCAGCAGGCGTCGCAGAGATTTCGTCATCGATGCGGTCATTGCATTGCCCTGTCTTCCACGCGGCTATGGCTTTTCATAGGAAATATGGTGTTGAGCAATGATGAAAGATGGGTTGCTTTGGTGCCGGCGGCACGATTTCCTGGAAGCGTCCTTAATGTTCCGTTAGCCAAACCTTTCTAAACTTCAGGCGTCTGCTGCGTGGAATTCGCCTGCGAAGCACTGAAAGTCTGCAATGAGTTCAATGGAACGAAGCCAGCGATCGGACCGACCTGCGGGTTGGCGCGACACCGAGCCGTCCGATGCGCGGCGCGATGGCGTGCGCCTGCGCAGTCCTGTCTTGCGCCCCCGGGATTTCATTGTCGCAGCCGAGCAGGTTGTGCCGCCGGATCAAGCGGCAGATGCGCATCCTGCCTCGCCCGAAAAGCTCGAGGCCAAGACCGATCGTCAAGAGCCGTCCGCTTTGCATACGGCTGAAGAGCCGGTTGCGATCATTGCGCCGCGGGCTGCCGAACCTGCCGTAGCCCCTCCGATCAATGCCCCGCCAGCGCCGGTTTCGGCTGCGGCCGCGCCATTGCTCGATCTCCGCTCCGCTATTCGTTCAATCTTGGCAAGGAAGCTTCTTATTCTCGTACTCGCGGGTGCCGGCGCTGCTGTCGGCGGCGCTGTCATTCCGAGGATCCCGCAGAAATTTACCGCTGAGACCAGCCTCTATTTCGACCCCCGCCCGGTCGGAGGCGCTGATTCCGCCCAGCAGGCTCCGACGCCGCCTGAATTGATCACGACGATGATCGACAGCCAGACGCAGATCCTGTCTTCGGGCAAGGTGCTCGGCCGCGTGGTTGATGCATTGAAGCTCGATCAGGACCCGAAATTCAACGGCGGCGCCACCGGCGAGGCGGCAAAATATACGGCCGCAGCCGCCCTGGCGAAAGCCATTCAGATCGCCAGAGAATCCAGCACCTATGTCGTGAATGCGAAAGTGACGACGGGTGATCCGCAAAAATCGGCGGCCATCGCCAATCAGCTGGTGACCTCCTTTATCGAGGAGGAGAGCAAGGCGGCCTCGAACAGCTATAAGAGCAGCAACACGGCACTGGATAGTCGCCTCGAGGATCTGCGCCAGCAGGTGCTTTCAGCCGAAAAGGCGGTCGAGACCTATCGCGCCGACAACGATATGGTGGCCGTTCAGGGCAATCTGATCTCCGACAAGCGTCTGACCGCGCTGAACGATCTGCTTGTCACCAGCCAGCAGAAGACGATCGAGGCGAAGGCCCGAGCCGATGCGGCCGGAAAACTCAGCTTCGAGGATGTCGTCTCCAACAATCCTTCGTCGGGGGTGACGTCGACCGCATTGAGCAGTCTGCGGCAGCAATATGCGACGATGGCGGCCAATGTCGGCAGCCTGCAGAGCCAGCTCGGCGCTCGCCATCCGCGCCTGCTTGCCGCGAAGTCGTCGCTGGAAAGTCTCGCCGCGGAAATCCACGCGGAGCTGCAGCGGCAGATGACGTCGGCCCGTGCAGACTACGAGCAGGCACAGAAGGCTGAGCAGGATGTCGCCAAGGAACTTGCCGTGCAGAAGGCCTCGCAGGTCAATACGTCGGGCAAGCTCGTCGGCCTGAACGAGCTGCAACGCAAGGCGGCTGCGGCGCGCGATCTCTACGAATCGCTGCTGAAGCGGTCCGGCCAGGCAAGCGATGCGCATGATCTGTCGCAGAGCAATATCCGCGTGATCTCCGAGGCGGAAGCGCCGCTGAAAGCCGACGGGCCGAGCCGAAAGGTGATGATGGTGGCCGGTCTTATCGCCGGCGCGATCTTGGGTGCTGGTCTCGGCATGGCGTTTGCCGTGCTCCTCGGTCTGTTCCGGCACCCCGTTATCCGCAGCTATTTCGGCAAGTGACCGCCATTCCATCTTTTCGTGCCGCGGGCTTTTTCAGCATTCAGGATGCAATTGCACGCCGACTGTTCTAAATGTAAAGCGGCGCTGGCTATGATCGGATCTTGCTAATGGAAGCGCGATCCGGTCATTAGGCGTTGTGTGGTATTTTGTGAGACAATCTATGCGAGAAAAACGGTGTGCTGCTCCGATGACTGGCGCCAGGAAAGGCTGACGGATGGTGCCCGCGGATAAACTCGTCCTGCCGTTTCTGGCTTTGCCGCGCTCCACCAAGCGCGCGCTTGCGCTGTTGGTCGATGCCAGCCTGTGCGTACTGACGGTTTGGTTCGCCTATTGTCTTCGCCTCGACGACTGGGTCATTCTCGAGGGTGTCGAGTGGCTGCCGGCCATCGTCTCCCTTCTGCTCGCCATTCCGATCTTCATCGTCCTTGGTCTCTATCGCGCCATCTTCCGCTATGCTGGCCTTTCGGCTTTCGTGACGGTCGTAAAGGCGGTGGCGATCTATGCGCTTGCCTTCATGACGATCTTTACCGCGATCAGCGTGCCGGGCGTGCCGCGCACCGTCGGCATTTTGCAGCCCTTGCTGCTGTTGATCGCGATCGGCCTGTCGCGCATGTGGACGCGCTATTGGCTCGGCAATGCCTATCAGCGCCTTCTCAATCGCAATCAGCTTGCCAAGGTGTTGATCTATGGCGCCGGCGCTTCCGGGCGGCAGCTTGCGGGCGCCCTTGCCAATAGCGCGGAGCTGAACGTCGTCGGCTATCTCGACGACGATCGCAATCTGCATGGCAGCATCATGGGCGGACTTCCGATCTACGATCCTGCCGATCTGCCGGCGCTCGTCGTCTCGGGCGAGATCAAGGGCGTGCTGCTGGCCCTGCCCAACGCCACACGGCAGCGGCGCAACGAAATCCTCGAAGATATGCGCAAGGCCCGCGTCACGGTGCGGACCATGCCCGATCTGACGGCACTTGCGCAGGGCCGCGTCGCAGTTTCGGATCTGCGCGAGCTGGACATCGAAGATCTGCTCGGCCGCAACGTGATCGCTCCCGATCGCGGCCTGATCGAGAAGAATATTCGCGGCAAGGTCGTCATGGTCACGGGCGCCGGCGGCTCGATCGGCAGCGAACTCTGCCGCCAGATCCTGAAGAACGGCCCCTCCGCCCTGCTGCTGGTCGAACAGAGCGAGTTCGCCCTTTATGCCATTCATGGCGAACTGGAGAAGATGGCCGCCTCCGCCGGCTATGCGGACATGCGGATAATTCCCTTCCTGGCTTCCGTCCGGGATGGTCAGCGGATCAGGCAGATCATGCAGGCCTGGCGGCCGAAGACCGTCTATCACGCCGCCGCCTACAAGCACGTGCCGCTCGTCGAATACAATCCCGCTGAAGGAATCCGCAACAATGTGCAGGGAACGCAGATAGCGGCCGAGGCCGCGCGCGATCATGGCGTCGAAAATTTCGTCCTCATCAGCACCGACAAGGCCGTGCGCCCGACCAACATCATGGGGGCCAGCAAGCGGCTGGCGGAAATGGTGCTGCAGGCGATGGACGCAGACCGCAAGCCCGGTGCCGGCAGCACGAATTTCGCGATGGTGCGCTTCGGCAACGTGCTCGGCTCTTCCGGTTCGGTCGTGCCCCTCTTTCGCCAGCAGATCCGCGATGGCGGGCCGATCACGCTGACGCATCCGGATATTACCCGTTATTTCATGACCATTCCCGAGGCGTCGCAGCTTGTGATCCAGGCGGGCGCGATGTCGGGCGGTGGCGACGTGTTCCTGCTCGACATGGGCGAACCGGTGCGCATTGCCGATCTCGCGCGTCGCATGGTGGAACTGTCCGGTCTGACGGTGCGGGACCAAAACGAGCCTGATGGCGATATCGAGCTTGAAATCACCGGGCTGCGGCCGGGCGAGAAGCTCTATGAAGAGCTGTTGATCGGCGATAATCCGCAGCCGACCAGTCATCCGCGCATCATGCAGGCCAAGGAGGACTTCCTGCCGTGGCCGGAGCTGTCGAAGCGGCTTGCCGCGCTTGAAGCGGCGCTGGATGAAAACGACATTCCCCTGGCCAGAACCCTGCTGCAAAAGCTCGTTTCCGGCTATACGCCGAGCAGCGAAGTGGTCGATCTGGTTTATCGCGAGCGCGAGGCCGAACTGACGGTCGACCAGCCGAATCTCGATAATGTCGCGCAGCTATAAACGCCTATCCCGCCATGCGGGCGCTCTCAATGCTTTTCGTACTTGGCGTCGCAGCCTTTGCCGCAGCTATCGCTTCATCGCGATGGCGTAGTACCAGCGGCGAACCTGATCGCGGGTGCGGAACCAATGCGCCGTCAGCCGCAAGAGGGGATGGCGCTTTACGGCGCGGTAATGCGCGCGCTTGCCGATCGTGGTATCGGCGCGGTGTGGGCTGAAATCGACCAGATTTTCCAGGGTCGTGAATGTCTCGACGCCGGTCGACCAGCCGCGTTCCAGGGCGACATCATAGGGAAGAAGCATGGGCTTCAGCGTCGTCAGCAGCTTTTTGGCCGCCTTGCGGTTGACGATGTAACAGGCAGCTGACCCCTGCGGCCCATGCATGCAGCGGCCAACGACGTCATTTTCGCTGGTTTCGTGGATCGGTTTGAAGCCGACGAGACGATGGTTGACGAGCTTGACGAGGCGGGCACCCTTGGCGCCGTCCATTGCCGCGATCGCGCGCGGTATCAGCCTGTCGTTGAGCTCGACGTCATCTTCCATGATGATCGCCATCCTGTCGCCGCTGGCGACAAATTGCTCAAGCGCAATGAGATGGCTGCGATAGCAACCGTATTCTCCCGCCAGAAGTTTACGGCCGTTATGATACATGAATGAAGGAGGGTGGAAATCGACCCGGTCCGCGTCAGCGACGAAACGGCCGTCGACGGCGGGAATGCGGGTAATATGCAGATCGAATTCGACAGCCTGCTTGCACAGACGCTCCCAGCGATCACGCGAGCGATCGAGGTTGATGACATAGATGGAGACCTGCTGAGCAATACCGTCAGCGTTGTCGGGGTCAACAACGGGAGGGATGCGATGAATCTGTTCGAGAATGACTGTTACTCCTTCAAACAGAATTCGCGGCGACGGCAACCAAGTGGATAATTTTCATACTATATAACATGCTTATGACTTGTCGCAAACCGCCGCTGCGCGCCTGTGTTGTATTTGCGGATAAAAGCATTTTTTTTGGTGTAACGTAGCGTGAAGGGTTGGCCGCGGTTGGAAGCAAACCGTCGTTTACGCGCGATTTTGATCGGGAACCGGTTGGCGCATGACCGTGGCCCCATTATATCTATGGCATGCGGCGTATGATCGTTGCGCTCGCATGTGTAAAGGAGCGTAGCAGTTCATGTGGATCAGTTCGAAAATCGTCATTGCTGCTCTGTCCCCTGCGGCGCTGATGTCGACCGCCGCCCTTGCCGACAATCCGCTCCTGCCCAAGCCATATGTCGCTCCCGTCTATCCCTACAAGGACCTTCCGGGAGTAACTGCGCCGAAAATGGCTGATGACGAGAAATTTCAATGTCGCACCGCCACCCTGTACTCAGATTATTTTCATGAAGGACCATTCTATCGCGGTCTGCCGCGCCTGGGTTACGTTTGCGATCAGAATGGCGTCATTTCCAGCAGCACCAGAAAGCCGAACTACCAATATTGGCAGTATAACGGTCCGGATCGATAAGTCGCAGGCACTCTGCCGATGGAAGCGGCAGCCTTCATCTTCGGCGCAATCCAAGCGAGCGCGGTTCGCGGGTCAACGTCGCGCAAGTTTTGCGGCACTCTGAAAATAAATTTCATGTTTTTGGTTGAATGCGCGAACGTCGTTGACGAATGCGAAAATTTGCCCCAAGGTTACGAAAATAAATTACGTAATGGGAACTCAAAAGCATGCGCGTTGGAATCATTGGGCTGGGATTCCGCCTGGGCTATCTGGGCTATGTCTTCAAGGCGATCGACGAAAGCTTCGAGATTGCCGGCTATGTCGATCCTGCACCGGCGGGCCTGCCCGGTTTGGCCGAACGAGGCATATCGGCGGGCAAGGCCTATGCGGCGCCTGAGGAACTGATTGCCAACGAGAAGATCGATCTCCTGATGATCGGCTCTCCGAACCACATGCATCTCGATCACATTCGCATCGGCCTCGAAGCCGGCCTCAAGATCTTCTGCGAAAAGCCAATCGTCACGACGATCAAGGACAGTATCGAGCTCGCCCGCCTGATGGCGCAATTCGGCCATGAGCGCCTGAATGTCGGTCTCGTGCTGCGCTATTCGCCGATGTACCGCGATCTCCTGGTCGCCCAGGCCGAGGGGAAACTTGGCCATGTCGTTTCCATCGAGGCGGCCGAGCATATCGAACCCTATCATGGCGCCTTTTTCATGCGTGACTGGCGCCGCTACGAACATTATTCCGGCAGCTTCATGCTGGAGAAATGCTGCCACGATCTCGATCTCTACAATGGTGTGGTCGGTGCGCGGCCGGAGCGGGTGGCAAGCTTCGGCGGCCGCAAGAGCTTCATTCCGGAAAACGATCCGGCAAGGGAAGGCATCAACGATCTCGAGCTCTTTCATCGCAAGCCGAGCGGCTGGATGGGATCGGACAAGGTCTTCGACAGCGATGGCGACATCATCGATTACCAGGTGGCGATCGTCGAATATGCCAATGGTGTGGGCATGAACTTCCACACCAATCTGAACGTGCCGGACCAGTTCCGCCGCTTTGCCATCATGGGTTCGCGCGGCATGGCCGAGGGCGATTTCATCCGCGGCTACCTGAATGTCCACGAGATGCTGACCGGCAACAAGGTGATCGAAAAGACGTACGCGGCCACCACGCTTTCGCAGCATTATGGCGCCGACGAGCAGATGGCGGCCGATATCATCGCGCATGTCAAAACCGGCCTGCACCTGCCGGTCTCGACCCAGAATGCGCTGGAAGCCGGCATTCTGGCGCTCTCGATGGATGAGGCGCGCATGAAGAGGGCCGTCGTCGATCTCCGACCGATCTGGGACGAGTTCGACGAAGCGCTTCATTCAAGAGCCGCCTAGGGAGGGGCGCGGGATGGGTGTTCAACGCAGCACGGTCATCTTCGCCTGGCTCCTGCTTTTTCCGGCTCTCCTCTACGTCACCGTCATCGTCGCCTATCCGCTGGTCGACACGATCATCCTGTCCTTCACGGATGCGTCGTTGAAGAAGGTGACGAATTGGATCGGTTTCGAGAACTACGCGAAGATCTTCAACGACACTTTCGCAGGCGTCATCGTCCGCACCTTCATCTGGACCTTCTTCTCCGTGTCGATCAAGATGATCATAGGCACGTTGGGAGCGGCGCTCTTGAATTCGGCCGTTCCCGGCCGCGCGCTCTTCCGCGTGCTGACCATGCCGCCCTGGATCGTGCCGATGGCGATCGGCATCTTCATGTGGGGCTGGATGTACAATGGCCAGTTCGGCATGATTTCCGGCCTCTTGCAACGCTTCGGCATCGTCGACAGTCCGGTTGCATTCCTCGCCTATGGAAGTTCGGCCTTCTGGGCGACGATCGTTACCGACGTCTGGATCGGCGTGCCGATGGTCACTCTTTATATGCTGGCGGCCATGCAGGCGATTCCGCACGATCTCTACGAGGCGGCCTGGACCGATGGCGCCGGCCGTTTCTATCGCTTCCGCCGCATCACCCTGCCGCTGCTGGTGCCGTCTCTGGTCACCATGTCGATGCTCTCCTTGATCTCGACGTTCAATTCCTTCGACATCATCTGGATTTTGACCCGCGGTGGTCCGAACGGCGAAACGACGACGATGATCATCGATACCTACCGAACGGCGATCGGCTCCTACAAATATGGCGAGGGTGCCGCCCGCGCGGTGCTAATCTGCATCTTCCTGTCGCTCTTCTGCCTCGCCTATTTCCGCCTGACCAGCCGCTTTTCCACGGGAGCCAAGCAGCGATGAGCCACCCTTCGATGATCCATCGCTACAAATGGTATGAGCTTATCGGCATCTACGCCGGCATCCTGCTGTTTCTGACCTTCGTGCTGGCACCCTTCATCGAAGGGTTCCTGGTTTCGCTGAAGCCGCTTAGTCAGCTCTTTTCGTCGCCCTACCGCTTCATCCCCGAGAACGGTTCTTTTGCGGCCTATCGCACGATGTGGACGAGCGTGCCGGGTTTCGGCTGGTATATCTTCAACTCGTTTCTGGTTTCCGGCACAATCACCATCATCGTGCTGGTCCTCGTCGTGCCGGCCGCCTATGCCTTCGCGCGTTTCGAGTTTAGGGGCTCCGGCCTGCTGCTCGGCGCTTTTCTTGCCGTCAAGATGTTTTCCGGCGCCGTGCTGCTCATCCCGCTGTTCCGGCTCATGCGCTCCTTCGGCGTGCTGAACACCTATTTCGCCATGATCGTGCCGGGAGTTGCCTTCATCATTCCAACGGGGATCTGGCTGCTGCACACCTATATCCGGCGCATCCCGCGCGAGCTGGATGAGGCCGCCTATGTCGATGGCGCCAGCCAGTTCTACACGCTGCGCCGGGTCATTCTGCCGATCGCCATGCCAGGCATCGTCGTGGTGGCGATTTCCTCTTTTATCGAGGCATACGCGCAGCAGTTCATCTATGCGCTCACCTTCAATTCGAAGACGGAATACATGCCGCTGCCGGTTGGGCTTTTTGCCTATTTCGGCCGGCAGGAGGTCGTCTGGAACGAACTCATGGCCGCAAGTTTCGTCGGCATCGCGCCGGCTCTGGTCGTGATCTTCTTCCTGCAACGGTATCTCGTCAGCGGTCTGACCGCCGGCGCGGTGAAGCAATAAAATCAATCAACCACCAGAGAGAACGGGAGCTTAAACGTGACATTCCATTTCAAGACAGGGCTTCTCGCCTTTGCTTTGCTCGGCTCCACCGTGCTTGGCGCTGTGAACGCCCAGGCCGCCGACAAGGAAATCAGCTGGATCTATTGCGGGGACAGCATCGATCCGATCCATGTGAAATATATCAAGCAGTGGGAAGACAAGAATCCGGGCTGGTCCGTCAAGCCCGAAGTCGTCGGCTGGGAGCAGTGCCAGGACAAGGCAACGACCCTTGCTGCCGCCGGTACGCCGGTCGCCATGGCCTATGTCGGCTCGCGCACGCTGAAGCAGTTCGCCGACAACGATCTGATCGTTCCGATCCCCATGACGGAAGAGGAGAAGAAGGCCTATTATCCGGGCATCGTTAATACCGTAACCTTCGATGGACAGCAGTGGGGTACGCCGATCGCCTTCTCGACCAAGGCGCTCTACTGGAACAAGGACCTCTTCAAGAAGGCCGGACTTGATCCTGAGAAGGCGCCGACCACCTGGGCCGAGGAAATTGCCGACGCCAAGGCGATCAAGGAAAAGACCGGCATCCCCGGCTACGGTCTCTCGGCCAAGACCTTCGACAACACCATGCACCAGTTCCTGCATTGGGTTTACACCAACAACGGCAAGGTCATCGACGGCGACAAGATCGTTCTCGACAGCCCGGAAGTGCTGGCTGCCCTTCAGGCCTACAAGGACATCACGCCTTACTCGGTCGAAGGACCGACGGCTTACGAGCAGAACGAAATGCGCGCCATCTTCCTCGACGGCAAGGTCGGCATGCTCCAGGCCGGTTCGGGTGCCGCTGCTCGTCTGAAGGAAACGAAGATCAACTGGGGTGTCGCACCGCTGCCGCTCGGACCTTCGGCCAAGGGCCAAGGCACGCTGCTCATCACCGACAGCCTTGCCGTCTTCAAGGGCAGCGGTGTCGAGGAAAAGGCGATCGACCTCGCCAAGTTCATCACGTCTCCCGGCCCGCAGGGCGAATACGAACTCCAGGGCGGCGCCGGCCTCACGCCGCTGCGCCCGTCTCCGATGGTTGACGAGTTCGTCAAGAAGGATCCTTCTTGGAAGCCGTTCATCGACGGCATCGCTTACGGTGGTCCCGAACCGCTGTTCAAGGACTACAAGGGCTTCCAGAACGTGATGATCGAGATGGTTCAGTCGGTCGTAACGGGCAAGGCCCAGCCGGCAGACGCCTTGAAGAAGGCAGCTGCCGATCTCGAGCAGTATAAGTAAGTCTGCAAGTCACCGGGCCGCGTGCGCATCGCGCGCGGCCTTTGGAGCCCTGCCCGCCTGATGGCGGCGCCGCGCGGAGACAGAGTTTGGGAAAGCTGCACCTTAGTCAGGTCAAAAAATCTTACGGTCATTTCGAGGTCATCAAGGGCGTGGAGCTCGACGTCAATGACGGTGAATTCATCGTCTTCGTCGGTCCATCCGGCTGCGGCAAGTCGACCTTGCTGCGCATGATCGCCGGACTCGACGATGTGACCAGCGGCGACATCGAAATCGACGGCGCCCGCGTCAACGATCTGCCGCCCGTCAAGCGCGGCATCGCCATGGTCTTCCAGTCCTATGCTCTCTATCCGCACATGTCGGTGTTCGAGAACATCGCCTTCCCGCTGCGGGTGGAGAAGATGGCGGAGGACAAGCTCAAGGCCAAGGTGGAGCATGCTGCGCGCATCCTGCACCTCGATAAACGCCTGCAGGAAAAGCCGGGCCAGCTATCCGGCGGCCAGCGCCAGCGTGTTGCCATCGGCCGCGCCATCGTGCGCGAGCCGAAGATCTTCCTTTTCGATGAGCCGCTGTCCAACCTCGATGCGGCGCTGCGTGCGGATATGCGTATCGAACTCGCGAAGCTGCACCGCCAGCTACAGGCAACCATGATCTATGTGACGCATGACCAGGTCGAGGCCATGACCATGGCCGACCGGATCGTCGTCTTGAACGCCGGGGAGATATCGCAGGTCGGCGCACCCCTGGAGCTCTATCATAAGCCGGCAAATACTTTCGTCGCCCGCTTCATCGGCAATCCGAAAATGAACTTTCTGCCTGTGACCTGCACGGGCGTCAGCGATGCGGGCATGGAGGTGGACTATAAGGGGCAAAAGGCCCTGCTGCCCGTGACGCCGCGCCCCGCCTTTATCGGCAAGCCGCTGACGCTCGGCATCCGGCCGGAACATGTTCAGCTCGGTGACGGCGATCTGACCCTGACCATCGTTCCGACGGTCGTGGAGCGCCTTGGCGCCCAAACGGTCGCCTATGCCACGGCTGATGGGATCGACGAGAATTTCTGCGCGACGCTGGAGGGCAGTGCGGCCATCCGCATGGACGCCCCGCTCAAGACCGGCGTCCGCCTCGGCGATTGCCACCTCTTCGATGAGAACGGCCAGGCATTCGAGCGGCGCGTGGAACTGGCGGAAATCGACATGGACCTGCTGAACCGGGCCGCCTCCTGACGAGGTGGGTTGCTGACCATCCTCACCCTTCGACAAGCTCATGGTGAGGATGGAACAAACCTGGTCGTCGATACGGCTTACCGTTCTTTGGCTACGGCGCAGAGAATCAGCTCTCTTGGTGAGGAAGCCCAAAGGGCCGTCTCGAACCACGAGGGCGGATGAGGGATCGCCCTACCAGACCAGACCGCGAGCCGCCACGTCTTCGACGCGGGTTACAACGCCATCGCGATGGAATACCATCTGGTCGAAGAGATTGGAAACGACGCAGGTGTGGTTCGGGATGATGCGGATCTTGTCGCCGATCTCAGGGCGAGGGCCGGCGCAGTTCGACAGGTCGATCACGCCATGCTCTTCCGAAAGCCCCTTGATGATGGCATCGGGATATCCGACCACCTGACCGTAATCGGCAAAACCGAGAAGGTCGGACGTCAAAGCCTTCGAGCCGGCATCGATGACGGCGCGGTCTTCGGTCGGCCTGGAGACGACGGTGGCGAGGATGTGCATGGCGCAATCCTCTTCCCGGCAATGGCCCGCACGCACCATCGAGCGGTCATTATAGATATAGGTCCCGGCACGATGCTCGGTGGCGGCGGTGACGAGATGCGCCTCGAAAAGGCTCGGCGTGCCGCCATTGCTGACGATCGGGCACTTGATGCCATCATTCTTCAGCAGGGCTACGGCTTCACTGAGGAAAGCCTGTGTCGCGGCGGCATCGCTCGGCTTTGGATAGCTCATCAAGCCGCCGAAGACGAGGCCGGGCTTGCCGGCGATATGCTTGCCGAGAGCGGCCGCCTGCTCGGGCGATTGAACGCCGCAGCGCGCGCCGCCGGTGTCGCACTCCACCAGCACGGTCAGCGGTTTGCGGGCGGTGAACCAGTCGGAAAGTCGGTCGACCGTTACTGCGCTGTCGGCCACGACCTTGAGGCCGGCAATACGGTCGTTCAAAGCCGAAAGCCGCGCAAGTTTTTCAGCCCCGAGAATATTGAAAGTGATCAGGATATCCTCGAAGCCCGCCTTGGCGAAGACTTCCGCCTCGGTAATCTTCTGGCAGTTGATGCCCTTGGCCCCCGCGGCGACCTGGGCGCGTGCCAGCGCGGGGATCTTGTGCGTCTTGATATGCGGGCGGAAGTTCAGTCCGTGCGCATCCATGTAGGACTGCACGCGGGCAATGTTCGCAGCCAGCCGGTCTTCGTCGATGATGGGGCGCGGCGTGGAGAGGCTGCCGATCGTGTCGCCCGGCTTGGGGCTGATTTCCACGGCGATGTCGTGAGCGATACTGGGAGCCATGTCAGGCATCTTTCCGTTCTTCTGCAAAGGGGTCCGCCACCATCGGCCAGATATCTTTTCGCGCGCGGCGGTAGGGCGTGCGCGCTGGATTGTTGGGATAAGGCGTTCCCGCGGAGCAGTAAAGGATCTGCGATGCGATCTTGGAGAAGGACGCGTAGAAATGATTGGTCGATTTGATGACCAGGATCTTTTTCGTTCTGGGATCGATGCCCATCACGGAAAACAGGCTCGGGTCGAAGCTCTGGGCGCGCGTCGAGTTCAGGATGATGTCGATTCCGTCGAGCTGAATATGCGCGGCATCGCCGAAAGGAGCGAAGCTCTCGCCGAAGCGCATCTCGGCATTCGGAACAAGGCGAACGATCTTGACGAGACCGTCGATCGGATTGCCCGTGCCCGGCGCCGATTTCGCGCCGAAGCGCAGCGGGATTTCCGCGCCTTCGCCGGCCGCCATGCAGATCTGCACCGCCATCGGATCCCAGATCGTGCCGATCGCAGTATCGTTAGCGCCGCGATCGAGCAATTCCTGCAGGATGACCGTTGCGTCGCCTGCCGTGCCGCCCCCGGGATTGTCCCAGAGATCGGCGATGACGACCGGGCCTGCGGCAGCAGCCATCGCCTCGCTCACCGCCTGCTTCTCGTCGATCTGCGGCATAATGAAAGTGCCGCGCCTGGAAAAGAGTTCCAGGCCGAGATCCCGGGCGAGCGCGGAACCTTTATCCGGCTTATTATCTGTAACGACGAGCAGCTTCGTGCCCATTTCGGGCACGTCGCCCGCCATGAAACCATGAATGACCGAAATCGAGAGGATATCGGTATCGGACATTTCCATCGCCATGATCTTGTCGACGAAGGAGCGCATGGGGTCGCGCGAGGTCGGAAAGACATCGATCATGCGACAGTCGAAGACGGACATGACCGGCTTCACGCGGCCTTCCAGCGTATCGATGGCGATCCGCCAGAGGTCCTCGGCGCGGTCGACGAAATCCGTATGCGGGAATTCCTTGAAATAGACGAAGAAATCGGCGGCCGCGAGGCGCTTCGCCGTCAGATGGCTGTGCGGATCGAGCTCGGCGCAGACCAGGATATCCGGCCCGACGATCTCGCGCACGCGCGACAGGAAATCGCCTTCCGTATCCTCATAACCATCCGCAACCATGGCGCCGTGCAGTCCGAGAATAACGGCATCGACAGGCATCGCCGCGCGCAATTGCCCAAGAATTTCGTCGCGCAGTTCCTCGTAGGTCCGGCGATTGACCAACCCGGCCGGGTCGGCCCAGGTGGCGGTACCCTCGATCACCTCCCAGCCCTTTTCGACCGCAATACGCCGGCCGACCGTGATCGGTGCCGAACACAGCGTCGGCGTTTCCGGATGCATGCCGGGCGGCGCATAAAGAGAGGCTTCGAAAGCGCGCCGGTCGACGCAGATGGGAGAGAAGGTATTCGTCTCGGTCGCAAGGGCCGCGGTGAAAATGCGCAACGCTGTCGCCTCTATTCCATGGGATTCGGCAGGTAACCGGTGAAGCCGCAGATCTTCCAGCGCCCCTCGTGCAAGCGGCAATAATAAAGCGTCTGCCACTTCAGGACATCGATGCCGCCATCCGACTTCCTCAGGCTGCCGTCGAACTTCTTGCGCACCAGGGCCATATCGCCCTCGATTTCGATGTCTTCGAGCGTCGTGGTGGTAAAGATGGCCGTGCGCGGATCTTCGGCGAACGACTCGGTGGCGAAGTCGCGCGCCTGGCGCAGCCACTCGTCGCGATAGGCCGACAGCGTCGGGAAGGCGAGACGCCATTTATCCGGGCTGACCTCGCGCTTGCCGTCGATGCCGATGAAGCCTTCCTCGACGAAATCGCCAGCGACTATCGACCAGTCGGCGGCAAGAAATGCATCGATATCGCGCGGAACGAGCATCTCCCAGATCGAATGCCGGGCGGTATCGCTGGCAGGGAAGGGATTTCTGAAAGGATCACGCATGGTAGCCGCGGTCATTTAAATTCTTTTCATAATTTGCGATTTTCACTGGCCAAATTCTGCTTTCTATGGTCATTTGTCAACTTATCAAGAAAATAATTTGCAGGAACCGCATGGTGACCATCGCATGTCACGGTTCCGGTGAAATGGGAACGAACGACAAGCCGCATCTGCGCCCAGGCCTGTCCACAGGCGCCGGCGGGACCGGGAAGATTGAGATGGATCGCGTCGCTGACTACGTGTCAAACGTGGGTGAACCAGCGACAAAGGGGGGGCTGATGGATATCTTCACGACCATGCAGGACGAGAGGGGCCGGCTCTCGCAATCGGAAATCCGCATCGCCGATATCGTCCTCAATGATTTCGAATTCGCGGTCAATGCTTCCATTATCGAGCTTGCGGGCAAGGCGGATGTCTCGCCGCCGACGGTGACGCGTTTCTGCCGGCGCCTGGGCTGCGAGAGCTTTTCCGATTTCAAGGTGCAGCTGGCGCGCACCGCCTATGTTGGCATGCGCTATCTGAAGCCGGAGCCGAAGAGCGTTGCCCCGGCCGATGTCGCACAGGACATTATTACCAAGGCGCAGAACGCGCTCTTCCTGCTGCATCGCGGCCTGGACGTCTCCGCCATCGAGCGGGCGGCAAACCGGCTTGCTGGCGCGGAGATGATCTATGCCTTCGGCTCCGGCGGCAATTCCTCGATGATCGCGACCGAGCTGCAGAACCGCCTGTTTCGGCTCGGCCTTCGCATTACCGCGAGCTCCGACCATAGCATGCAGCTGATGATGGCGGCTGCCTCCAAGCCGACGGACGTGTTGATCGGCTCATCCTTCTCGGGCCGGAACGCCGAGCTGGTGCGCGCCTTCACGCTGGCGCGCGAAGCCAAGGTTCCGACCATCGCGCTGACGCAGAGCGAAAGCCCGGTGGCGCGTGCCGCCGAGATCACGCTGCCCGTCGATTTGCCGGAAGGGGACAATAT
Organism: Rhizobium sp. JAB6; assembly: GCF_003024605.1. GTDB lineage: Bacteria > Pseudomonadota > Alphaproteobacteria > Rhizobiales > Rhizobiaceae > Rhizobium. The sequence continues at coordinate 245,994 of NZ_PYJQ01000001.1, forward strand.
CTACCGGCCGACATCGACGCGCATCGCCTATCTCGCCGTGGTGGACATTCTCGCCAGCCTGGTCGCCTACCGTATCCAGCCGCAGGCCACGGTGACGCTGCGCCGCATCAAGCAGCAGCTCGTCACCCATCGCGACGGCGACGATCGCCAGCTGCTAGGAGATTAGCCTTAAAGACCTGATCAGAGGGAAGCATATGAGCAAATCCGTTGCCATCGTCACAGGGGCTGCCGGCGATATCGGCCGGGCGATCGCAAAGCGACTGGCGGACGACCACGATATTATCCTGCTCGTCGATATCGACGAGGCCGCCATGCAAAAGGCGGTAGGAGAACTTGGTCCGGCGGAGCGTTTCGTCACGTTCAAGGCGGATATCACCAGGGATGCCGATGTAGCCGCGATGGCAAAAGCAGCATCGGATCTCGGTGGAGTGAAGGTGCTCGTCAACAACGCCGGTGCTGCCCGCGCCGTCAGCCTTCATGATACGACACCCGCCATCTGGCGCGCCGACAATGCCCTTAATCTCGAGGCCGCTTTCCTGTGCTTCCGTGCTGTCGAGGATATGCTGAAGGCGTCGAAGGGGTCGGTGATCAACATCGCCTCCGTCAATGGCATGGCCGTCTTCGGCCATCCGGCCTATAGCGCAGCCAAGGCCGGGCTCCTGCATTTTACCCGGCTGGTCGCTGTCGAATACGGCAAGTTCGGCATCCGCTCGAATGCGGTGGCACCCGGCACTGTGCGTACCCAGGCCTGGGAAGTCCGCGCTGCGGCCAATCCAAATGTCTTCGAGGAAGCCAAGCGCTGGTATGCGCTGCAGCGCGTCGTCGATCCCGCCGATGTCGCCAATGCCGTCTCCTTCCTCGCAAGCCCGCTCGCCGCGGCGATCACGGGCGTCTGCCTGCCCGTCGATTGCGGCCTGACGGCGGGGCAGGCGGAACTCGCCCACACCTTCTCGCAATCCGAACATTACTGAAGCGCACTGCCAAAAAGGGGAACATAATGCAGCCTTCCTCCTATCATCTCGAAAACACCTGGTCTCCCGAAGGCGGAAAGCATGGTCGGATGAGCCTGACGCTTTTCAATTTCTCAGATGCGCCTCTTGCGAATTTTCGCCTTGCCTATACGACCCTGACGCGCCTCGTCGATCCGCAAGCCTGCGACAACGCCGTCTTCCTGCGCCGCAACGCCAATTTTCATGAAGTTGCGCCGCCGGCCGGCCTGTCCATCGCACCCGGAGGCAGCTGGACGTTCACGGTCTCTGCACTTCACCGCGTAGCGCGCCATTGCACCGATGGCGCCAAATCCGCCTATGTGACGCTGGAAGACGGCACGCATGTCACGGTCTTCACCTCGGATCTGCTGCTTGCCGACCGCGTCAGCGAGCCGCCGCCGGTCTTGCTGCCGGAAGGCAAGCTGGAGCTTCCCTACGCAATCCAGCCCTGGCCGGCGGAGATCGATGTCAAGCCGGGCGGGGACTTTCCAGTCGCACTCTACCCAGCCAAGGGTTCCGATGCCGCAAGCGTCAAGGCGCTGGCTACGGCACAGGCGCTCTTCCGCCGCCTCTTTCCGTCCAATCACATTCCTTTCAGCCTCATTGCCGCGCCGCAGGGCAGGGCGCTGCGTTTCGTCGAGCGGCCGGCGCTGGCCCGGGAAGCCTATGAGCTTTCCTTCTCCGGCGATGAGGTCGCGCTCGCTTTCTCCGCCGAAGCGGGCCGCCTCTACGGCCTGACGACGCTGGCGCAGCTTCTCGATGGCACACGGCGCCAGCCCGGCAAGTTCCGCTTTCCCGCATCGGGCGTGATCGCCGATCGGCCGCGTTACGGCTGGCGCGGCTGCCATCTCGACGTATCCCGGCAGTTCACCCCGAAGGACGATGTCCTGCGCCTGCTCGACATTCTGGCCTGGCTGAAGCTCAATATTTTCCACTGGCATCTGACCGATGACGAGGCCTGGCGGCTGGAGATCCGCGCCTATCCGCAGCTGACCACCACGGGCGTTCTGCGCGGACCAGACGAGCCTTTGCTGCCGCAGCTCGGCAATGCTGCCGAGCCAGTCGGCGGTTTCTATTCGCAGGATGATGTACGGGAGATCGTCGCCCACGCCACGGCGCTCGGCATCGAGGTGATCCCGGAAATCGACATTCCCGGCCACAGCACCGCCACCCTTGTCGCCCTGCCTCACCTGACGGATGGGCAGGAGGCTCCCGATAGCTATCATTCCGTACAGGGCTTCCCGAACAATGCGCTGAACCCCGCCATCGAGCTGACCTACGAGTTCCTCGCCAAGGTCTTCGATGAAATGGTCGAGCTCTTTCCGTCCGAATATATCCATATCGGCGGCGACGAGGTCGCCAATGGTTCCTGGCTTGCTTCACCGCTCGCACGCAAGCTCATGGAGAAGGAAGGCATATCGGGGACCTTCGCGCTGCAGTCCTACTTCTTGAAGCGTATCAAGGGTATGCTCACCGCCCGCGGCCGCAAGCTTGCCGGCTGGAATGAAGTTGCCCATGGCGGCGGTGTCGATCCTCAAGGCACTTTGCTGATGGCCTGGGAGAAGCCGGAGGTCGGCATCGAGCTGGCGCGCGAAGGCTATGAGGTGGTGATGACGCCGGGCCAAGCCTATTATCTCGATATGGTGCAGGCCGATGCGTGGCAGGAACCGGGCGCAAGCTGGGCGGGCACGGTGCCGCCGGCCCATACCTATGCCTATGAGGCCGAGGGGGATTTCCCCGATGAGCTGAAGCATCTGATGAAAGGCGTACAAGCCTGCATCTGGCAGGAGAATTTCATCTCCCGCGACTATTTCAACCGCCTCGTCTTCCCGCGCCTGCCGGCCATCGCCGAGGCGGCATGGACGCCGAAGGCACAGAAGGACTGGCTGCGCTTTGCCGCCATCGTGCCGCTGAGCCCGAAGCTTTAGGGCATGTCGCGCGAAAGCATGCAGCGGTTTTGCGACAACGCGACGCGTAGAAGGGGCGACCGCGGCGGTTAGGTTACCGCAATAGGGCGCGCGGCAAGCGGCCGGAGGCCGGGAGGCCCAAGAAAATCCGGCGGCACATCCGCGGCCAGGAACATCTCGCCGCCGCCCCCGTTAACGCCTCATGGCGTCAGCGAGGAGTTGATTTCATGCATTATTCTAGGACATCAGCCGCAGGGGGCGGCACCGGGTCGCGTCTAGCTTCAGTATTGGCGGCGTTCGATATTGAGGAGGCGTGACGATGGAATATGGCGATTGGAACAATCCCGTCATAGTCGATCTCGGCGGCGCGGGGCATTATGCGATCATAACCAATGCGCTCGATGCGGCGAACTGCATGAGCGAAGAATGGCCGGTGGTGGGCGGGCCTGTCGTGGACGAGGCGGTGCTCGTATGCCTCGATGCCGTGCTTGGAAGGGCCTCCGCCGAGGAATCGCGGAGAGCTTTTCTGGAGGCGGCGCAGGAGGCGGGGCTTAGCGTCAGGCCGGACCCCGGAAGCCTTCATTAGATCGATATGCATCACGGGGCCGGACGAAATGAAGCGGCCCGGGCCGTCGGGATCGGGAGCGCTCAGATCATCCAGAAGATCAGGCTGAGGATCACGATCACGGCGAGGATGAAACCTATTATCCTTCCGAGCCCTTCATTGACGTTGCCGTTGCCGACGATCAGATCGTACCAGTCGCTCTTGTGATCCATCGAAAATCCCTCGAGGTTTGCTCTATTAGGTCGATCTCTTCTTCGGTAGTCAATGATTTAAGATGGGCCTCAGAGCGGCTGCCATCATGTTTCAAAACACGAGCCCAACCGCGCTTCCAGCGAACCGGAATGCGTATTGAAACTATCTGCTATGTTTTGAAATCTTTGAGAAAATCCACGTTTCTCAAGAAAGGAAATGGTGCCCAGAAGAGGACTCGAACCTCCACGCCTCGCGGCACAGGTACCTGAAACCTGCGCGTCTACCAATTCCGCCATCTGGGCGACGGACACGCATGTAAGGGGGTGGCCGTCCGGTGTCAACAGGGTTTTTGAAGTTTTCGTGGCAATCGCGAAAAAAGCGGTTGGAGCCCGGGTCAAACCCGGGCCGCAGCCCATGCGCCGATGAGGCCAAGTCCCTGTTCCAACAGGTTCTTTGCCTCGCTTTCGCTCGATGCTTCGACATAGCAGCGCATTTCCGGCGCATTGCCGGAGGGGCGGAAATGGATGTTTCGGTTATCCACAAGCGTGACCCTCAGCCCGTCTATATCGCTCTTCGAAGCCACGGCCGCGACGGGTTTGAGGAAATCTGCAAGATTGGCGTCAGAGGCGCGCAGATAGGCCATGAGCGCCGCGCTGGTCTCAACCGGGAAATTCTCCAGCCGGTCGGCCGCGGCAAAGGGCAGGCGATAGCTGCCGGCGACGGCTGAAAGTGGTTTCTTCGCCAGCGCCGCGGCGTAGAGCGTTGCCAGGATCGGCAGGAAGCTGTCGCGCGTCGGCAGCGGCTCGAAGGGTTTTCCTTCGACTGTGAAGCGGCTGGCCGTCAGCGTGCCGCCATTGGCCTCGAAACCCATGACATTGGCCTTGCCGGCGGCAATGGCTTCGTCCATGCCGGCGATCACATAGGGGGAGCCGACGCGGGTGCGGGTGACGGCGTAGGAGCCGGCCGATTCGATGCCGGAATTGGACGTGACGGGAGTCACGACCACATCCGCGCCGAGGAAATTTGCGGCGATGAGGCCGAGCAGATCGCCGCGCAGCGGCTCGCCGGTTTCGTCCGCGACCAACGGCCGGTCGCCGTCGCCATCGGCCGAAACGATGGCATCGAGGCCATGTTCTGGCGCCCAGGCCTTCATGAGGCGGATGGTCTCGGCCGAGACCGCTTCGGTATCCACCGGAATGAACCTCTCGGAGCGGCCGAGGGGGACGACCCGGGCGCCATAGTGGGATAGAACCTCACCGAAGAGATCGCGCGCGACCGTGCTGTGCTGGTAGACGCCGATGGTGAGGCCCGCAAGACTGCCTGATGGCAGCAGGTCCTTGTTGCGCTGCAGGAACAGCGCCTCAGTCTCCGCCGTGCGGTTTTCCGCTTCTGCTGAGGTTTCGTCGAGGATCGAATCGCCGATGGCAAGCGCTTCCTCGCTGATCGCCACCTCGTCGCGCTTGTCGATTTCGCCGTCGGGGCGATAGAATTTAATGCCGTTGCGGTCGGCGGGGATATGCGAGCCGGTGATCATCAGCGAGGCCGCCTTTAGATGCAGGCCGTAAAGCGCCAGCGCCGGCGTCGGCAAGGTGCCGCAATCGATCGGCGTCAGGCCGGCCCGCTTCAAGGCGCCGATGCAGGTAGCCGAGATCGCCGGGCTAGATTCGCGGAAATCGCGGCCGACGAGGATGAGATCGCCCGGCTTGGCATGGCCGCTCTTCAGCAGATGGCGGGCAAAGGCCGTGGCATAGAGCGCCGATGCACGTCCGGTGAGGTCTGCGGATAGGCCGCGAAGGCCGCTGGTGCCGAATTTCAAGCTGCTCACTGGCGATCTCCTAGAAATGATTGCGCTGTTATGGCGCAAGCAGCGGCAACGATCAACTCATCGTGGATCGAAGCGTTCCGGTTGCGGCAACACTGGTTTTGCCACTGGCAGACCCCAAGTAAGATGGGAGACGCTGCCGCTGCACACCGGTTCATGGCGTCCGGAACAGGAGCTTGTCATGGCTGTTTTTCAAAGGCTTGCGCTTGGTTGCGCTTTCGCGCTCGCCTCGCTGTCGCAGGCGGATTTCGCTGCCGCCGCCTCGGACTCCCGGAACCTCATCACTCCGCCGCGCACCAATACCGTTATCTGCGATTCCCGTGGCTGCTTCGGTTTCGGCCAGCGGCAGTTCTATACCCGTCCCGGTCAGCCGCTCCCGATCACACCGCCCTATGCCGGCGGGCTCAATGGCTATGGCAGTCCGCGAGTTCAGGTTCCCCCGCGCGAAACCTATACGCCGCCGCCGAGGGCTCTCTATCCGTCGCCGGCCCAGAAACTGAGACAGCATCAGACCTGGTGCGCAGAGCGCTATCGCACCTATAATCCGGGCACCAATCGCTATACGACGATCAACAACGGCACCAAGCCCTGCCGTTCGCCTTTTGACTGATGCCGCAGCCGGAGTTCAGCTTTCCAGCGATCCGCGGTCGGTGTGGCCGAGATCGCGTTCGGGGTCGATGATATCGCGTACCCGCTGCTTCAGTTCCTTCGGCCCGGGAAAGCCGCCGTCGCGCTTGCGTTCCCACAAGAGTTCGCCGTCGATGCGGATTTCGAAAACGCCGCCAGTGCCCGGTATCAGCGCCACTTCGCCAAGAGTGTCCGTAAAAGTTTGCAGCAATTCCTGCGCCATCCAGCCGGAACGGAGCAGCCAATTGCATTGGGTGCAGTAAAGAATGGTGATGCGGGGCTTGTCGCTCATGGTCCGATCCTTGTTGTTTGCTGAGATCTAGGCTCAACTTTACCCCGCTGCAAGCCAAGCAATTCCGGGAAATGTGCCAGGCGTTTTTCCGTCCGGAATTGCGTGAGGGCAAATGGCCGGAGCGGTTCGGCATCTCCGTGGAACGCTGCAACGCTCTGGCCACTTGCCTCTCCCGCCGCCTCATGTTCATCTCCAGTGGGAACATCGCTCGGGAATCAACGGTATGCGCGTCGCCATCATCGAGAATATGAAGAACACCCCGCTCGGCGCTCTCGGCATAGCGCTGGAAGAGGCTGGAGCCGAGCTCGACTGGTTCCGCCCCTGGAGCGGCGAGGCCCTGCCGAAGGACACGTCGTCCTACGACGCGCTGGCCGTGCTTGGTGGCGAGCAGAGCGCCCGCGACGACGATACCCATCCCTATCTGCCGGAGCTGGCGCGGCTGATGCGCCGTTTCGAGGGCGAGGACAAGGCCGTGCTCGGCATCTGCCTCGGCAGCCAGATCCTGGCGCGCGCTTATTGGGCGGAAAATCTCTTGGGGACCGCCCATGAATTCGGCTGGACGACGGTCGGCCTGACTGACGAGGGGAAGAAAGACCCGCTGCTGGCCGATATCGGCGATGAATTCACCATCTTCGAATGGCATGGCGACACCTTTACCTTGCCTGTTGGAGCCACACGCCTTGCCGCCAACGACGTCACGCCGAACCAGGCCTTCCGCATCGGCCGCGCCACCTATGGCACGCAGTTCCACTTCGAGGCCAATGCCGCCGTGGTCGAGCGCTGGCGTGGCGAATTCAAGGAAACCATCGAGCGCAAGGAGCCCGGCTGGCTCGACCGTTATCCGGAGCTTGTCGCCAGGCATGCTCCAGCGGCGGAAATGGCCGGTCTTGCGATCGCTCGCGCCTGGGTACGGACGATTAAGGTGCAGGCAGAGCTTCCGCAGGCCGCGGAGGCTTGAAGATTGCAAGAGGCTGCAAGGTGTCCGACTGGCGCGCAACCGATTAGCCCGCGTCGTGCAGCAGAAATCATGGAATGAGAGGAGATGACATCATGAGCGCACTGGAACTACCCTGCGAAGGCGGCTGCCGTTGCGGACAGGTGCGGTTGAAGATCAGCGCCAAGCCGATGCTCACCATGGCTTGTCACTGCACCGGCTGCCAGCGCATGACCGGCGGCCCCTATTCGCTGAGCGCCGCCATCCCCTCGCAGGGCTTCGAGGTGACGCAAGGCGAGCCTGTCATCGGCGGCCTGCACGGCGACACTATCCATCACTATTTCTGCCCGCATTGCATGAGCTGGCTGTTCACAAAGCTCGAAGGCGTCGACTGGTTCGTCAATGTCCGCGCCACCATGCTCGATGACACCAGCTGGTTCACGCCCTTCATCGAGACCTGGGCGAGCGAAAAGCTGCCCTGGGTGACGACGCCTGCCAAGCACAGCTATGCTGCACTACCGGCGATGGAGGAGTATGAGGGGTTGACGAAGGAGTATATGGGGCAGGCATAATGCTGAAGCTGCGGAGTTGTGCCGTCAGAACCGACGATATTGCGCGAAAGGCAGACCGTGTCTTTCGACATAGGCATTGGCTGTGGCAATTGCCTTTGCATTTTCAATGAGCCAGAGGCGCTCGCGCTCAACTTTATTGGCGCGAGTAGCCTTTTCCTTGATAGGCGCTGAGATATCGCTCTTCGGGTCGCTCACTCATCCCCCATCTTCAGCGCGGCGATAAACGCTTCCTGCGGGATTTCGACCTTGCCGAACTGCCGCATGCGCTTCTTGCCTTCCTTCTGCTTGTCGAGCAGCTTGCGCTTGCGGGTGGCGTCGCCGCCGTAGCACTTGGCGGTCACGTCCTTGCGCAGCGCCTTCACCGTCTCGCGCGCGATAATGCGCCCGCCGATGGCAGCCTGGATCGGGATCTGGAACATGTGCTGCGGGATCAGGTCCTTCAGCTTCTCGCACATGACGCGGCCGCGCTTTTCGGCGGCCGAGCGGTGCACCAGCATGGAGAGCGCATCCACCGGCTCGGCATTGACGAGGATCGACATCTTGACGAGATCGCTCTCGCGATAGTCGGTCAGGCTGTAGTCGAAGGAGGCATAGCCCTTGGAGATCGACTTCAGGCGATCGTAGAAGTCGAAGACGACTTCGTTGAGCGGCAGGTCGTAGGTGATCATGGCGCGGTTGCCGACATAGGTCAGCTCGGTCTGGATGCCGCGGCGGTCCTGGCAGAGCTTCAGGATCGAGCCGAGATAATCGTCCGGCGTCAGGATCGTCGCCTTGATCCATGGCTCGCGGAATTCGGAAATCTTGACGACGTCGGGCATGTCGGCCGGGTTATGCAGCTCGATCTCGGTGCCGTCCGTCATGGTGAGCTGATAGACGACGGAAGGCGCCGTCGCGATCAGGTCGAGGTTGAATTCGCGCTCCAGGCGCTCCTGGATGATTTCGAGATGTAAGAGGCCGAGGAAGCCGCAGCGGAAACCGAAGCCGAGAGCGGCAGACGATTCCATTTCGAAGGAGAAGCTGGCGTCGTTGAGGCGCAGCTTGCCCATGGCCGAGCGCAGGTCTTCGAAATCGGCGGCATCGACCGGGAAGAGGCCGCAGAACACGACGGGCTGTGCCGGCTTGAAGCCCGGCAGGGCTTCGGCGGTCGGGCGCTTGTCTTCGGTGATCGTATCGCCGACGCGGGTGTCGGCCACTTCCTTGATCGAGGCGGTGATGAATCCGATCTCGCCGGGGCCGAGGCTGTCGACGGCAACCATCTTCGGTGTCAGAACGCCGACGCGCTCGATCTGATACTTCGCGTCCGTGCCCATCATGCGGATGGTCTGCCCCTTGGTCAGCGTGCCGTCGATGATGCGCACGAGAACCATGACGCCGAGATAGGTGTCATACCAGCTGTCGACCAGCAGTGCCTTCAAGGGCGCCTTCTCGCCGCCCGCGCTCTTCGGCGCCGGCAGCTTGTGAACAATGGCTTCGAGAACATCGGGAATGCCAAGACCGGTCTTGGCTGAAATCAGCACGGCGTCGGAAGCATCGATGCCGATCACTTCCTCGATCTGCTCCTTGATGCGGTCGGGTTCGGCAGCCGGCAGGTCGATCTTGTTGAGGACGGTGACGAGCTCGTGATTGTTGTCGATCGCCTGATAGACGTTGGCAAGCGTCTGCGCTTCCACACCCTGCGACGCATCGACGACAAGCAGCGAACCCTCGCAGGCCGACAGCGAGCGCGAGACTTCATAGGCGAAGTCGACGTGTCCGGGCGTGTCGATCAGGTTGAGGATATAGGTCTCGCCATTCTGGGCCTTGTAGTGCAGGCGCACGGTCTGGGCCTTGATGGTGATGCCGCGCTCGCGCTCGATCTCCATATTGTCAAGCACCTGTTCCGACATCTCGCGCTCGGCAAGCCCGCCCGTCGTCTGGATCAGACGATCGGCCAGCGTCGATTTGCCGTGGTCGATATGAGCCACGATCGAGAAGTTGCGGATATGCGAAAGCGGAGTGGTGGAATTGGTGCTCATGCGCGCCATATAGCAGCGCCGCCCCGCGCCGCAAAGCGGAAAAGCGGGGTTTTGGCGGCTATCTTCACGTTATGTTAGCCTTTGCCGGCCCGCCGCCAACACGTGTCGAAGCGCTCTTGATTCCATTATGAGATCGTGTATTTCTCATATAGTGGAATATCGAGGTGAGAGACGCAGAGAATGGCGGATGAAGATCTGGAACTGGCGATCGGCGCGCGCATCAAGGAATTGCGCATCGCCCGCGGTCTGACACTGGATGAGCTTGCCAATGCCTCGGCCGTCAGCCGCGCCATGATCTCACGCATCGAGCGGGCGGAAGCGAGCCCGACGGCCTCGCTGCTGTCGCGGCTCTGCGCAGCGCTTGGTCTCTCCCTTTCCGCCTTCTTTGCCGAGGAGGACGAGGAAGTGTCGCCGCTTGCCCGGCGCGATCAACAGGCGATCTGGCGCGACCCCGGAACCGGCTATGTCAGGCGCGCCGTCTCGCCGCCGGGAACCGAATCGAAGGTCGATGTCGTCGAAGTCATTTTCCCCGCCGGCGCGCGCGTCATCTTCCCGCCGAATACGGCAAGTGCCGGCATGACCCAGCACGTCTGGCTCTTCGAGGGCGAGATGGAGGTGACCCATCGCGACATCGCGCACCGACTGACGTCTGGCGATTGTCTCTTCATGGGCGTCGGCGATGGCCACGCCTTCCATAATCCCGGCGAGGTGCCGGCGCGCTACGGCGTCATCCTCGATCGCGGCCGTTCATAACACCCAAGGACCTTCTCATGCCCGATATTCGTCTTCTCTCCGCCGTTGAGGCTCGCACTGTCCTGCCGGATCTCTGCGATGTGCTTGCCGATTGCGTCAATGGCGGCGCTTCCGTCGGCTTCATGCAGCCTTACATGCCTGCCGACGCATTGCCTTATTGGCAGAGCGTCGCAGACAGCGTCGAAAGCGGCGGGACATTGCTTTTGGTCGCCGTGATCGAGGGCAGGGTCGTAGGCACGGTGCAGGTGGGCGCAGCCCAGATGCCGAACCAGCCGCATCGCGGCGATCTGAAGAAGCTGCTGGTTCACAGCTCCGCGCGGGGCAGGGGACTTGCCCGCCTCCTGATGGAAGCGGCGGAGCGCGAAGCCGCCCGCATCGGCAAGACCCTGCTTGTGCTCGATACGGCAACCGGCAGCGATGCCGAGGCGATCTATCCGCGTCTCGGCTGGCAGCGCGTCGGCGTCGTGCCGGATTATGCCCTATGGCCGGAGGGCGGCCTTTGCGACACGACCATTTTCTACAAGCGTATTGCCGGCTGAGGGTTCTCCTAAGGGGGAAAGGAATTTCCGGTGCCCGATCCACCCCATATGCGATACCCTTGCCCTTATAGGGGAGATGTCGCGACAGCGACAGAGGAGGGATCAGCCGGCTTTAAGGCCAAACCCGCTCTTTTTTCCGAGGCGCGATGCATGTAAGCCTTCGTGTCGTTAGGATAACAAGCCGACGATGGAGGAGAGAGCGATGCGGGTCATCTATTCGGAGGATCACAAGCTCAGGGACGCCAAGACCGAACTGCATGATGGCCAGCTCGTCACGCCCTTCGAAGCACCCTTCCGCGCCGAATGGATTCTGGCCGCCGTCAAGGATGCGGGCTTTACCGATGTCGTCGCGCCCGAAGCCCATGGGCTGGAGACCGCGCGCAAGGTCCATGATCCGGCCTATCTCGATTTTTTCGGCGCGGTCTGGGAGCGTTGGATCGCCGCCGGTTACACGGGCGAGGCGATCGCAAATTCCTTCCCCGTCAGGCGCACCAGCCAGCGCGTGCCTGACAATATCGTCGGCATGATCGGCCACTATGCCAACGCCGCCGATACCTCGATTACCAAGGGGTCCTATGAGGCGGCGCTCGCCTCGATGCGCTGCGCGCTGACCGGTGCCGACTGGCTCAACGCCGGCAACCGCTTCGCCTTTGCGCTCTGCCGTCCGCCCGGCCATCACGCCGGCATCGATCTCTTCGGCGGCTATTGCTTCATCAACAATGCCGGCGTTGCTGCTCAGCGCCTGCGCGATCATGGTGCGGGCAAGGTTGCCGTACTCGATGTCGATTTCCATCACGGCAACGGCACGCAGGACATATTCTACCGGCGCAGCGATGTCTTTACGGCGTCGCTGCATGGCGATCCCATCCATGCCTTTCCTTATTTCCTCGGCCATGCCGACGAGAAGGGCGAGGGGAATGGCTTGGGTGCCAACCGCAATTATCCCATGCCGCGCGGCACGCGTTGGCAGGCCTGGTCGGCGGCACTCGACGATGCGCTTGCCCGTATCAAGCTGTTCGGCGCGGAGGCGATCGTGCTCTCGCTCGGTGTCGATACGTTCGAGCGCGATCCGATCTCCTTCTTCAAGCTGACCTCGCAGGATTTCGTCCGCATGGGCGAGAGCATTGCCGCCGCGGGTCTGCCTGTCCTCGTCTGCATGGAGGGTGGCTATGGCGTCCCCGAGATCGGCCTTAACGTTGCCAATGTGCTGAAAGGCCTCGAGGCTTGAACGACTCTTGCATCAAAGCGCCTGATCGCAGGATGAAAAGTTTGAATTTGCCAGCACAAGTTAGAGCTTCTACAAAACTTCGCCTGATGGGAGAGGTTATGGAACAGAAACTTGTCGAGAGTGGCACGGATGGCGGCGCGGCCCTGATGTCGCAGCCGGATGTTGCGCCATCGACCGGCGGCATTGCCGCCGGTGTGCTGATGTGCGTCATGTCCATGTCCTGTATCCAGTTCGGTTCGGCGCTATCGTCCCCTATCATCAATGCCTATGGACCGGTGGGTGCCACCTGGCTGCGGCTCGTCTTCGCCTCCATCGCGCTGGCGATCATTGTCCGGCCTAAGGTCATGAGCTACAGCCGCTCGCAATGGCTGGGCGTGCTGGCGCTCGGCACCGTATCGGCGCTGATGACGACCCTCTTCTTTTCGGCAATCGCGCGCATTCCGTTGGGCCTTGCCGTTGCCATCGAATTTCTCGGGCCGTTGCTGGTCGCGACCCTCGGTTTCGGGTTGAGCCGCCAGCTTCTCTGGCCGATCCTTGCGGCAATCGGCGTTCTGCTCCTGGCCTATGACGGTGAGGAGTGGGTCGGCAATCTCCCCGGCATTCTCTTTGCCATCGGTGCCGGAGCGGGATGGGCCTGCTACATTCTTTTGACGAAGAAGGTCGGCAATGCCTTTCAGGGGCTTGAAGGGCTTTCGATGTCGCTGCTGGTAGCGGCAGTCGTCTCCACGCCCTTCGGCTATGCCTCTGCTGTCCCTAATCTGACTGCCTTCGGCCTTCTTGAAATTGCCGGCCTGGCGCTGCTCGTGCCGCTGCTGCCCTATGTACTGGAAATGGTAGCGCTCAGGCGCATGCCGACATCATCCTTCGGCATCCTCATGAGCCTCGAACCCGCCATCGGCGCCTTTGCCGGTTTTGTCATTCTGTCGCAACCGATGACGCCGTCACAGATGTTCGGCACGGCGCTCGTGGTGTCCGCCAGCATCGGGGCGACGATCTTCGCCACCAAAGCCTGAGGCTGCCGCTAAAAGCTCTCTTATTTGAATTTGCGCGATATTCCCTGTTAATCATCCGCCTGGAGCCTGGCGATTTGAAGCGCAACGATTGAGATGAACAGCCCGGGATCGCCGAGAGCTCTTGCAGAGAGCATTGCTCCATGAACCGAGGCCATCAGCATTTGCGCCTCTTCGTCAGGCTGCTTCTCCAGCCGGAACTGACCATCCTCGGCCCCAGCTTGCAGCACCGATGTAAGCCACCCGGCGAGGCTATGAAAATGGCCACGCACTTGGGATGCAACCTGCTCGGGCAGCATCTGCATTTCGCTGGCCAGCATCGCGCAGACACAGAAGGGCAGCGAGGCGTCCCGAATGCATGAATTCCAGTAGGTCACATAGGCCGCCAGCTGTCCTGCGGGGCTGGAGATACCTTCGCGCAGAGACTTCAGACCGGCCTCCGTCTGTTGTCTGTAGCGGTCCACCAGCACCGAGACCAGTTCGGCCTTAGTCGGAAAATGATGATGGATGCTCGCCTTGCGAATACCGATCGCGGCGGAGATGTCGGCGTAGCTGAAGCCGTTGTAGCCTCCCGCAACGATGAGAGACTGCGCGATGTCGAGAATTTTTTCGGAGGTCGAAGTCATTGATTTCATGTCGCTGCCTACCTTTTGGTAGGCTGGCTGTCAAGATGCCGCAGCGTTTCTGCTTCTCACAAAAGGGTGTTCGAACCTCGTGTTGACCTCGCAAGATTGTCTCCCTACTAGTAGGTAGATAAATAAGGAGCCTATCGAATGCAAAGCCATACTTCGCCGCGGCCCAACTGGCTGCAATCCTACTACTTCACACGCGCAATATTCTCGATTGTATGGATCGCTACGGCGGTTCTCGCCGGCGGAAAGCCGCTTCCCGCGGCCGTTCTGCTTGTCGTTTACCCCCTATGGGATGCCCTTGCTAATCTCGTCGACGCCCGGGTTAACGGCGGCCTTAAGGTCAATCCGTCGCAGGCGCTGAATGTTGTCGTCAGCATCGCTACGGCGCTGGCCGTTGTGGTGGCCGTCTATAATAGCACCTATGCCGTTCTGGCCGTGTTTGGGGCTTGGGCGATCCTCTCGGGCCTGCTGCAGCTCTATACTGGAGTGAGACGCTGGCGTGCCTATGGCACACAATGGGTGATGATTTTAAGCGGCGCGCAGTCGGCCCTCGCCGGCGGTTTCATGCTGAGCCGCTCCCTTGGCACGGTTGCGCCGACCATTCTGGATATCGTGCCTTATGCGGCATTCGGAGCGTTCTACTTCCTGTTTTCCGCGATCTGGCTGATGGTCGCGACCTATCGCAAGGCACATGCATAGGCTGCCTGACTTGCGGCGGCGAGTTTGAAGTGACTTGCCGCTGTCGATCGCCGGCATCCGCCGCCGAACTCGGCATTTTCACGGTCTGCCTTAAACCGTCTTCCGTGCGGGATCGTCCAGCGCCGGATTATAGAAGAGCGAGAGTGTCAGGCTCTTGGCGATGCGCTCGGCCGTTGCCATGAACCAGTCTTTTGCTTCCAGAGAGGGCGCGATGTCGTCAAGCGTTTCGGAAAAGAGCGTCAGCCACTCCGGAAAGAGGTCGGCGGCCATGCCCTGGACGCCCAGATGCGCCTGCACCGGCTTGCCGCCATAGGCGCCGTTCTTGAAGGCAACGGAAGACCAGAAGCGTTTCATCTTTTCCATATGGTCCGGCCAGCGTCCGGCAAGGCGTCCGTCGAAGACCGGTCCAAGCCGGGGATGTGCTTGCACGCGTCCGTAAAATGTATCGACCAGCCTGTCGATGAAGGCCGCATCGATACCCATAGCGGCCATTTCCGCCTCGGCTTTTTCGCGAATGCCGGCAAGGTGAGCCGCGCGAACCTTTAATTCCTGTTCCATAATCGTCTCCTGGGCTCGGGCGAGGCATCGCCGCAAATCCCATCTGTTCCCCTCTATGTAAGCAATTTGCCCGCCAGACCCAAGGCGTCATCGAATGTTGCGGCAATCTGTCAAACCATCGCGCAATTTGCTGACGTTGTCGCAATGGAATCGTGAAATCTTTGGCTCAGGGCACATGGCAGCACATCCCCGCTTGACCGGCGCATCGGCTGACTTTAGATTTAGAATAATTCTAAAGTTATAAGGTTACCTCCGATGCTTCTAGGCCTGTTCCGCCCGTCCAAACGTCCTTTTACGTCGCTTTCCGAACAGGAGATTCTGGCGATCGCCATCGCGGCGGAAGAGGATGATTCGCGCATCTATCTCGCCTATGCCGATACGCTCCGTCCGCACTATCCGGAGTCCGCCAAGGTCTTCGAGGATATGGCCGAGGTCGAGGATAGCCATCGCAAGACGCTGATCGATATGCATCGCCGCCGCTTCGGCGAGCGCATTCCGCTGATCAGGCGCGAGCATGTGAGCGGCTTTTACGAGCGCAAGCCGGAGTGGCTGCGCAAGAACCTCTCCCTCGAAGCCATGCGCAACGAGGCCGAGGCCATGGAACAGCAGGCCTATAATTTCTATGTCGAAGCGGCCAAGCAGGTATCCGATGCCTCGACAAGGCAGCTTCTCGGCGATCTCGCGCTTGCCGAGCAGGGCCATGAAGACGTCGCCCGCATGCTTGGCGAGAAGCATACGCCGGAAGAGGTCAAGCACGAGGAGGATGCACAGGCGCGCCGGCAGTTCGTGCTGACCTATGTGCAGCCGGGTCTCGCCGGCCTGATGGATGGCTCCGTCTCGACGCTGGCGCCGATCTTTGCCGCCGCCTTCGCCACGCAGCAGACCTGGCAGACCTTTCTCGTCGGCCTGTCGGCATCGGTCGGCGCCGGCATTTCGATGGGTTTTACCGAGGCGGCCCATGACGATGGCAAGATTTCCGGTCGCGGTTCGCCGGTCAAGCGCGGTCTTGCCTGCGGCATCATGACGGCGCTCGGCGGCCTCGGCCACGCCTTGCCCTATCTCATTCCGCATTTCTGGACCGCGACGATCACCGCGGCCGTAGTTGTGTTCTTTGAGCTCTGGGCCATCGCCTTCATTCAGAACAAGTATATGGAAACGCCCTTCCTGCGGGCTGCCTTCCAGGTCGTCCTCGGGGGCTCGCTGGTACTGGGTGCCGGCATTCTGATCGGAAATGGGTGAGACACGATCGGCGTAGCCGGCGAAACGATCCGGTGAATCGTTTCGGCCGTCGGACGCCCCTTCGGCGAGCTCAGGATGCCCAAGCGAAGGGCCGGCGGCGAGGGATGGGCAATGTTTGGCCGACGCTTCGGAGGGGCGAAGACACTCTGCGATCACGAAATGTTAAAAGTCGGAACGCCTTCCACCGCCATTGGTTAGCAATACGAGGCTGCTCTTGGCCTCGACAGCAAACCAAAGGAGATATCCAATGGCAAACCAAGGTGGAACCCACGAACAACATGTCAAGGCTGGCCAGCAAAGCCACAAGAACATGGAGAACAACACCCGGAATGCCTCTTCTGGCTCCCGCGAGCAGCACACTGGCGGCTCCCGAGGTGGTTCCCATGAACAACACGTCAAAGCAGGCCAGCAGAGCCATAAGAACAGTTGACGTTCGTGGTGATGACCTATTCGCCCTTACCGGAAAGTAACGGACGTCTTCATACCCGATGAAAAAACGAAAAGCCGGTCCGATGGGCCGGCTTATCGGCGTTTAACCCTGTGGCTTTCGCTTACTTGACGGCGCCGACGAGGACGTCGTTGCCGTTTTCGATGGTCACCCAGCGGCCGGCGTTGAAGCTCGCTTGGCGCTTCAGGTAGGAATAGGGAGTCTGGTTCCAGACCTTGATCTCGTCTTCGAGATTGTCGAGGATGAAATCGCCCTGCTTGGTGCGCAGCGTCAGCACCGCATGTCCCTCGCCATCGGGCTTGCGCACGACCGTCATCAGCAGATTGGAGGCGGAAATGCCGCTCTGCATCAGAAGCCTGCGCTTCAGCAGAGCAAAATCCTCGCAATCGCCGGCGGTTTTCGGATATTCCCAATATTCTTCCTGACCGTAGACTTCCATGTCGGTCGCGGGGCGGATGGTCTTGTTGACGCGCAGGTTGATCTGATTGACCAGCGCCCAGGCGGCGGCGTTCATGTCGACCGGGCCGACATTGCGGGTCGGGCCGCACTCGTCGGTATGGCTCTGACAAAAGTCGTAGTGCCCGATCGGCTGGGAAGTCACGTTGCCGACGGTCATCGAAGCGCCCTGCTGAGGTGCCGGCATCGCCGCCGATGACATTGCAACTATAGCAGCGAAGGCAATCAACAAGCCCTTAATACGCACGCCCACTATCCTTGTATCGTCCCTGCATTTGTTAACAAATTGTTAATGTAGGGGGGCGCGCGAAGTCAATCGTTACTTAAGTGTTAACGCGGGAACCAGCTCATATGGTTAATTTCGGCACAATCGAGGGGATAGCCGCCGTAATTCTCTGCTGCCTGCGATGATGCACGCGCACGCGTCGGCCGGCAAAGGAGGCCGCGCGATAAGAGTATTGCGGCTATCTCATTGTTTTATGGCATATTATGCAGCGCCGCCGTCTCGGCGACGGCGAGCATGCGCTCCAGATCCTGCGGCCGCGACAGGCGGTGATCGCCATCGCGCACAAGTGTTAACACCACATCGTCGGCCGGCAGGTGTTCGACCAGCTTTAACGAATGCGAGAAAGGCACGTCGGCATCCTCCATGCCTTGTAGGATGTGAACGGGGCAGCCGGTTTCGATGATGCCGGTGAGCACGCGATTGGCCCGGCCGTCCTCGATGAGTGCGCGGGTGAAGATATTGGGCTCGGGGCTGTATTCCGACGGCTCTTCGAAATAGCCGCGCTCTGCCAGTGAGCGCCGCTCGACATCGGAAAGATTGGGCTCGATGAGGTCGATGGTGAAATCGGGTGCGGGCGCAATCAGCACGAGGCCTGCAATAATGGGGGACTTCTTGCGCTTGCGCAGTTCCTGGATGAGCCGGAGCGCGATCCAGCCGCCCATCGACGAGCCGACGAGAACGATCTTCTTCGGCTTTGTATGGTCGATGACGGCAAGCGCCTCCTCCAGCCAGCGCGAAATCGTGCCGTTGGTGAACTTGCCGCCGGATTGGCCGTGGCCGGAATAGTCGAAGCGGATGCAGCCGATACCGAGCCGCGCCGCCAACGCATCCAGTTCCAGCGCCTTGGTTCCGCTCATGTCGGACCGATAGCCGGATAACCAGACAAAGCTGACATTCCTGGCACCCTTGCCGGCAGCACGCTGGATGATGGCGATCTGGCGCTCGCTGTCGCCAGTGCCGACGGGAAGGAAGGTCGGTTGGATGGTTGCGGTCTCGGACATGAAAAGCTCCCGGATTTTCTGCCCTATAAAACAGATTCGCGCTAGCGTGACCTGAAAAATCCTCAAACTTTTCGCTGGGCTCTCTATATAATTGCCGAAGATACTGTGTCCTTCGCGCATCTCGCGCTTCCGCGACACTCTATTGACACGCGGGAGGTGCTTTTTTCCTGCTGTCATGCTATTGACTTCAACACAGCTTTTACGACATTTCCGTCAGTTGCGCCGACGGGGAGCGAGAGGCTGCAGCTATCCGAAACAATTCGTGGAGAATACGACCATTCGCAGACCCTTTAAAACCGATGCGCCCGTAAAGGACGGGCCACGTTCCAACAGGGAAATTCGCATTCCCAAGGTTCAGCTCATCGCTGCCGATGGCGCGAATATGGGCATCGTCCCGACCGACCAGGCATTGAGAATGGCAGAGGAGGCCGGTCTCGATCTGGTAGAGATTTCCCCCAATGCTGAACCGCCTGTTTGCAAGATCCTCGATCTGGGCAAGCTGAAATATGCCAACCAGAAGAAGGCCGCCGAGGCGCGTAAGAAGCAGAAGATCGTCGAAGTCAAAGAAATCAAGATGCGCCCCAACATCGACACCCATGACTATGAGGTGAAGATGAAGGCGATCGGCCGTTTCTTCGAAGAAGGCGACAAGGTGAAGGTGACCTTGAAGTTCCGTGGCCGCGAAATGGCCCACCAGGAACTCGGTATGAAGCTTCTTCAGCAGGTCAAGGAAGATACGATCGAGATCGCCAAGGTGGAGGCCGAGCCCAAGCTCGAAGGCCGCCAGATGATGATGGTACTTGCGCCGAAGTGAGGCGCAAGTTGGAGTAGAGAGGCCGGAGCCGTCCCTTGGACGGCTTTTCCTTTTCTGCGGCATGGGCCATGCCTGTCATCGATCTGCAAAGATTCCCGCATTGGCACCGTTGCACTTGAAGACAAGTGCGGTTATAAGCGCGCGTCCGAACTGACCGGCAGGGCATGCCGTGGCAGTTCAGAATGCTGGTGGAGCGGTTCGTCACCGTATCCGCCGTTCAACAACAAACGCTCCGGCACCTTGTTGCAGCCCGGTCAATCCGGATCTGTGGGAAGGGCTTTTAAGCAAAGCAGGCCAGGAAGCATCGAAGGAGTAGCAAAATGCCCAAGATGAAGACGAAGTCCTCTGCCAAGAAGCGGTTCAAGATCACCGCATCCGGCAAGGTCAAGGCAGCCGCTGCTGGCAAGCGCCACGGCATGATCAAGCGTAGCAACAAGTTCATTCGCGATGCCCGCGGCACCATGGTTCTCGCAGAACCGGATGGCCGTAAGGTTATCAAGAACTACTTGCCGAACGGTCTCTAAGACTATTCGTAACGCTATAGACTAAGGAGATCATGACATGGCACGCGTAAAAAGAGGCGTTACCGCCCACGCCAAGCACAAGAAGGTTCTGAAGGCAGCCAAGGGCTTCTACGGCCGCCGCAAGAACACCATCCGTACCGCAAAGGCCGCCGTCGATCGTGCAAAGCAGTATGCTTACCGCGACCGCAAGGTTAACAAGCGCAACTTCCGCGCTCTCTGGATCCAGCGTATCAACGCTGCCGTCCGCGAGCATGGCCTGACCTATGGCCGCTTTATCGACGGTCTGAACAAGGCTGGTATCGAAGTCGACCGCAAGGTTCTCTCCGACATGGCAATCCATGAGTCGGACGCTTTCGGCGCGCTCGTCGCCGCTTCGAAGAAGGCGCTTGAATATCTCAAGGAAGCCGGCACGAAGAACGAGTTCGAAGCAGCCGTTAACTAACGCTGCCTCGCACGTTTTTCGTAAATTCATTATGAAACCCGCGCTGGCGAAACCGGCGCGGGTTTTGTGTTTTGCAGCATACGCTTTTCCATCGTGTCAGGCTGTCTTGTCGGGCGAGGCTCAAAAAAGGGGTCGCGCATCGGGCGGCAAATACCAAGGACCGCATTCTTGGCGTGTTTTTGTCATTTGCCCGGTTGATTGGCCGCTTGCACATGGGTAGTGATCTGCAGCGCCTCATCCTTGCTATAAGCAGTCCGATGTGGGTGTTCATCCATTATTCCGCGGAATGAGCGGCGTTCCAAGCCCGCCGCCCGCAAGGCAGGATCAGATGACGGAACTCGTAACACTCGAAACCCAACTCATGGCCGAGGTGGCCGCGGCGAACGACGAGCAGTCGATCGAGGCGGTCAGGGTTGCCGCGCTCGGCAAGAAGGGCTCGGTTTCGGAACTGCTGAAGACGCTGGGCTCGATGTCGCCGGAAGAACGGCAGACGCGCGGCGCAGCGATCAACGCGCTGAAGAACGCCGTGACCGATGCCATTAATGCCCGCAAGAGCGCGCTGCGCGATGCTGCGATCGAGGCGAAGCTGAAGGCCGAAACGGTCGATGTCAGCCTTCCCGTCCGCTCCTCGCCGGCCGAACGCGGCCGCATCCATCCGATCAGCCAGATCGTCGACGAAATCACCGCCATCTTCGGCGATATGGGCTTCTCGATCGCCGAGGGTCCGGATGTCGAGACCGATTACTACAATTTCACGGCGCTGAACTTTCCGGAAGGACACCCCGCCCGCGAAATGCACGACACCTTCTTCTTCCAGCCGGATGAAAAGGGTGAGCGCAAGGTGCTGCGCACGCACACCTCGCCGGTGCAGGTGCGCACCATGGAAGCGCAAAAGCCGCCGATCCGCATCATCATTCCCGGCAAGACCTACCGCCAGGACAGCGATGCCACGCATTCGCCGATGTTCCATCAGGTCGAAGGCCTCGTCATCGACAAGACGGCGAATGTCGCCAACATCCGCTGGGTGCTCGAAGAGTTCTGCAAGACCTTCTTCGAGGTCGACAATGTGACGATGCGCTTCCGTCCGTCCTTCTTCCCCTTCACGGAGCCGTCCTTCGAGGTGGATATCCAGTGCGACCGTTCCGGCCCGATCGTCAAGTTCGGCGAAGGCACCGACTGGATGGAAATCCTCGGCTGCGGCATGGTGCATCCGAATGTGCTGCGCTATGGCGGTCTCGATCCGGACGAATATCAGGGCTTTGCCTGGGGCATGGGCCTCGACCGCATTGCCATGCTGAAATATGGCATGCCCGACCTGCGCGATTTCTTCAATGCCGATGTCCGCTGGATGAACCACTACGGCTTCCGCCCGCTCGACATGCCGACGCTGTTCGGCGGTTTGAGCGCGTAAGGAAGGGATAAAGCACATGAAATTCACACTCTCCTGGCTGAAAGAGCACCTGGAAACCGACGCCACGCTCGACGAGATCTGCGCCCGCCTGACGATGATCGGGCTGGAAGTGGAAGAGGTTGACGACAAGGCGGCGTTCAAGCCCTTCGTCATCGCCAAGGTTCTCTCGGCCGAAAAACACCCGCAGGCCGATCGCCTGAAGGTGCTGATGGTCGATACCGGTAGCGGTGCGCCCGTTCAGGTCGTCTGCGGCGCCCCCAATGCCCGCGCGGGCCTCGTCGGCGCCTTCGCGGCCCCCGGCACCTATGTTCCCGGCATCGACGTGACGCTCGCCATCGGCAACATCCGCGGCGTCGAGAGCCGCGGCATGATGTGCTCGGAGAAGGAACTCGAAATCTCCGACAGCCATGACGGCATCATCGACCTTCCGGAAGATGCGCCCGTCGGTACGAGCTTCGCCGCCTATGCCGGGCTCGACGATCCAATGATCGAGATCAACCTGACGCCGAACCGCCCGGATTGCACCGGTGTCTACGGCATCGCCCGCGATCTCGCCGCCTCAGGCCTCGGTACGTTGAAGCCTCGCCTTACGCCGACTTTCCCTGTCCAAGGCGAAACGCCGACCGAGCTCAAGATCGAGCTGGACGATATCAGCCTTTGCCCCGGCTTTTCGCTGCGCCTCGTGCGCGGCGTCAAAAACGGCCCGAGCCCGAAATGGATGCAGCAGCGCCTGCTCGCGATCGGTTTGCGCCCCATCAGCGCGCTGGTCGACATTACCAACTACATGACCTTCGACCAGGGCCGGCCGATGCACGTCTTCGACGCCGCCAAGGTCAAGGGCAATCTGGTCGTGCGCCGCGCCAGGGACGGTGAAACCGTGCTGGCGCTGGACGAGCGTGAATATAAGCTCAACCCCGGCAACGTCGTCATCGCCGATGACAACGGCGTCGAATCGATCGGCGGTATCATGGGCGGCGAGCATTCCGGCTGCGACGAGAACACGACCGACGTGCTGATCGAATCGGCACTTTGGGACCCGATGAACATCGCCAAGACCGGCCGCAGTCTCGGCATCATCACCGATGCGCGCTATCGTTTCGAGCGTGGCGTCGATCCGGAATATATGGTGCCTGGCCTCGAGCGCACGACGGAGCTGGTTCTTGCCTGCTGTGGTGGCACAGCCGCCAAGGCGCGCGTCGAGGGCTACAAGGGCTATGAGGCGAAGGTCGTCGATTTCCCGCTGTCGGAAGTCAAGCGCCTGACCGGCCTCGAAGTCTCGACCGATGAGAGCAAGTCGATCTTGACGAAGCTCGGCTTCTCGGTCTCCGGTTCGGGCGAGCGCATTTCCGTTGCCGTTCCCTCCTGGCGTCCGGATGTCGATGGCAAGGCCGACCTCGTCGAAGAAATCATGCGCATCCACGGCGTTGACAATATCAAGCCGCAGCCGCTTAGCAGCCATGCCGCCGTCAACGGCAAGATCCTGACGACACTGCAGATCCGCACGCGCACCGCCAAGCGTGCGCTGGCTTCGCGGGGCATGCTGGAAGCCGTCACCTGGTCCTTCATCTCCGAAGATCAGGCGAAGCTCTTCGGCGGCGGCTCCAATGCGCTGAAGCTTGCGAACCCGATCGCCGCTGATATGTCCGACATGCGGCCCTCGCTGCTGCCGGGCCTGCTGTCGGCCGCGCAGCGCAATGCCGACAAGGGCTATGGCGATGTCGCGATCTTCGAAGTCTCCGGCACCTACGAGAACGATACGCCCGGGGGCCAGCGGCGTGTTGCCGGCGGTATCCGCCGCGGCACGGCATCGCTTGCCGGCGCCGGCCGCATGTGGTCGAACGCCGCCAAGGGCGGCGGCAAGCCGGTCGATGTCTTCGATGCCAAGGCCGATGCGCTTGCAGTGATCGAAGCTTGTGGCCTGCCGATGGGCAATATCCAGATCGAGCAGGGCGGCCCGGCCTGGTATCATCCCGGCCGCTCCGGCACCATAAAGATGGGTCCGAAGGTCGTGCTCGGCTATTTCGGCGAGTTCCATCCGAAGACGCTGGAAGCGCTCGACGTGTCGGGTGCGCTCGCCGGCTTCGAAGTCTATATCGATGCCATGCCCGAGCCGAAGAAGAAGGCGACCCGCACCAAGCCGGCGCTGGAGCTTTCTCCCTTCCAGGCCGTCAAGCGCGACTTCGCCTTTGTGGTCGACAAGTCGGTGGAAGCCGGCGCCATCGTCCGCGCCGCCGTCGGTGCCGACCGCAAGCTGGTCACTGGCGTCAACGTCTTCGACATCTTCGAGGGCGCATCGCTCGGCGAGGGCAAGAAGTCCATCGCCATCGAAGTACAGATCCAGCCGGCCGAGCGCACGCTGACGGATGAGGATTTCGAGGCGCTGACTCAGAAGATCGTCGCGAATGTGACGAAATCGACAGGTGGAGTGCTCAGAGGATAATCGGCTGCTGCCGAGTTCGCGGAGAGCTCGGCACCCCCTCAGTCGCTGCCGCAACATCTCCCCCACAAGGGGGAGATTGGTGACTCGCCGACAGTGACAGAGGGGGTATCACAGGTGCGGCGCATCAAAGCAACCGGTTCTACCGATGCAGATGATAAACCTTGTTCACCACGCTCCACCGTCCATCGATCTTCACCAGTGACAAATAATCCGAAAACCGCATGCCGGCGAATTCGTCGACGACCTTGACGCTTGCCGCATCGCCTTCGATGTCGATCAGTTCGATCTCCATCAGCGGCATGGTGCCGGGCGGGGCGCTGCCTTCCTCGACGATCGCGGCGATGAATTCGTCGCGCGTCATCCATTCCACCGCGCCCTGGTAATTGCCGATGATCGCTGCTCGCGGATGGAAGGCCTTGCGCAGCGCCGGCTCGTTCGCGAATGCCATTCCATCGACATAGAGATGAACAACCGCACGGATTGCCTGCTCTTCCGACATCTCGCCATTCCTCTCTTGAGTTATGCCTAAGATATCATAGACGCCGGCAGCTGACAAAAATGCGGGCGGCGTGATCGCAATGATTTGACTTAATCATTCGACAAAGACCCGCACGCTTGCCGCGCGTCCGGCCGCGTCGATGACGGTCAGCGTCGAATAGCCGGCACCATCGGGTGTCCACTGGTTGGTGCGGCGGCGCGACATGTCGGGCAGCGGCTTGCCGTTGGCGAGCCAGCGGAACGGCGCCCTGCCACCCTGCAGCTTCAGCGCCAGCGGCATGATCTGGTCGTTGCCACTGCTGGCGCCGAGATCGACGCGCGCGCCTTCCGGCGGATAGACGATCTGCGGCGCCGGTTCGCGGCTGGAGGCGGCCAGCAGCCCAGCGGCGGTCACGGAAAAGCGCCGTTGGCTGATCGGCAGTTCGGTCGGCGCGATGCGCACGGCTCCCATAGGAGCGGCAGGGAAGGGGGTTATGGCAACGCCGGATTTCGCGAAGGCCTCGAACAGGATGGGGGCGGCGGAAACATAGCCCGCCAGCCCCGGCACGGCGCCATTGTCCGGACGACCGACCCAGACGCCGAGCACATGCGCACCGTCATAGCCGATCGACCAGGCATCGCGGTTGCCGTAGCTGGTGCCGGTCTTGTAGGCGATGCCGAGCTGCTTGCTGCCGCGCGGCGCGATGATGTCGGAGAGAATATCGGTAATGTTCCACGCCGCGATCGGCTCCATCAACGGCACGCCGTCGATCGGCCCCGGCTCGTCCTGTACGCCGTCGCCGATCCGCATCGCCTTGCCGCGATTGGCAAGGCCGGCATAGAGCTGCACGAGGTCCTTCAGCGTCACGCCGACCCCCCCGAGGCCGATGGCAAGGCCGGGCGCTTCGTTCGGCGGCAGCTTCGGCTTCACCTCGGCACGGCGGAAACGCACCAGCAGCCGCGTGGGACCGACGGCATCGAGCAGCCGCACGGCCGGCACGTTGAGCGACAGCTGCAGCGCCTGACGCACGCTGACATCGCCTTGGTAGCTCATGTCGAAATTTCGGGGGCGGTAGCCGTAGAAATCGGCGGGGCGATCCTCGATGATCGTTTCCTGCGCCACATAGCCGTGCTCGAAGGCAAGGCCGTAGATGAAGGGCTTCAGCGTCGAGCCGGGCGAGCGCAGCGCGCGGGTCATGTCGACCCAGCCGGCGCGCGAGGAATCGAAATAATTGGCCGAGCCGACTTCGCCGATGATCTCGCCGGTCTTGGCGTCAGCCATGATCATGGCGACCGACACTTTCGGCCCAAGCCGCTTTGCCGCCGCATCCGCAACGGCTTCGAGGCCCTGCTGTACATCGCGCCGCAGCGTCGTCTTGTGCTTGATGATGCCGGGCTGTTTGCGCAGCGTCAGTTCGGCGAGATGCGCGGCATAGGCTGGCAACTGCCGGCGCTGGGCCGGAATGGGGGAAAGCGAGGCCCATTCCGCTTCACCTTCGCCGATAACAGCTGCTACGGCGGCGCGCTCAAGCACGCGATGGCGGGCAGCCTGGGCTGCCGCGAGATTGCGGTCCGGCCGGCGTTTTTCCGGCAGCTGCGGCAGCGCCACGAGCAGGCCCGCCTGCGCGACCGTCAAGTGCCGCGGCTCCTTGCCAAAATAGGCAAGGCTCGCCGCGCGCACGCCTTCTAGATTGCCGCCATAGGGCGCATGGGTCAGGTAAAGGTCGAGGATCTGTTCCTTGGTCAGTCGCCGCTCGATCTGGATGGCACGGACGACCTGCAGGAGCTTCGCCGTCATCGACCGCTCGCTGCGCGGCTCGATCAGGCGCGCCACCTGCATGGAGAGCGTCGAGCCGCCGGAGACGATGCGGCCATGGGTGAGGAGCTGCAGGAAGGCACGGCCGATCGCTATCGGATCGACGCCGTGGTGGTCGTAGAAGCGCCGGTCCTCATAGGCGACCAGCATGCGCAGAAATTGCGGATCGACATCGGCAACGCCGGTCTTCAGCCGCCACCGGCCCTCTGGCATGGCGAAGGCGCGCAGGAGATCGCCATTGGCGTCGAGCACCTCGGCCGAGACCACGCGCGCATTATCCAGCGGCGGCGGATAGGCGCGGTCCGCGGCTTCCAGGCCGAAGACCAGAGCCACCGCCGTTAATACGGTGGCTCCAATGCCGACCGCAATTTTCCACCGCGCCTTCATGGCTGCTTCTTACTGCTGGGCGCCCAGCACCTCCATGCGGCCCATCGCCGTGCGGGCCGAAAACTGCGGACGATACATGTCCTCGACGCTTGCGGCCGGATGATCGTAGACGCCGGGGGTAACCGCGCGCACGACATAGGCGAAGGTCATATCGCGGTCTGCTCCGGAGCCCTGATCGAAGGCAGCCACGAAGCGGTCGTTTCGGAATTCGACATGAGCAGGCTGAATTTCGCTGAGCCAGTCGAAGTTCGAAAGCTGGGCGCTGTTGACGATGCTCGGATTGTCGATCTCGAAGCCTGCCGGCAAAAGATCGGTCACGAGGATGCGCTGCGGCCAGTCATTGTCCTCGGTCACATGCAGGACGACCACGTAACGTTCGTTCTGCTGTGCCTGGCTGACATTCGCCTCTTCGCCGTCGAGCGTGTAGTATTTGCGCTCGATCTTGAAGCCGTTGCCGCCGGCCGGCAGCTGTGCGACCGGAGCCGCGACCGTGGTCACGGCAGCTGACAGCGGCTGGCGCGTCGTGTTGGTCACCGTCAGCGGATGGCCCATCAGGGCATCGCCCGACATCTGCGCCATATAGGTGCCGCTGTGGGCGGCACCGTTGACATCGAGCGTCAGGCCGTCATCGCCGTTCTGCAAAGCGCGGGCAGCGAGCAGCATCCAGGTCTGCTCCTGGGTGCTGGTATATTTCCGGCTCTGCCAATCCTTGGCGACGACGCTTGCGAGATCCGGAATGATCGGCGGCACCGGACGGCTTTCGGCGGCCAGCGCCAGCACGGCGGCACCGTCGCGCAGCGACGAGCCGTAATCCGAGCGGACGAAGCTGACCTTGGTCACCGCCGCCTTCTGCGACATCTGCAGCGAATCCAGGAAGATATTGCGCGAGCGCTGAGCATCCCCATAGAGCGCCAGAGCCGCAGCCAGATGCGCCTTGGAGAGCGGCGTCGGGAAGTCGTTCAGCATTGTGTCCGCATAGTAGCGCAGATCGCTGATCGAGGCCTTCTTGTTGCGTGCCAGCACATAAAGCGCATAGGCGATCTCGTTGCCATTATCCTTGACATTGGTGTTGGCGCTGAGCGCATTCTGGAGGTTTTCGAGCCCCTGCACCATCGCCTGATCCGGCACGTTGTACTTCTGCTCGCGGGCGCGGGTCAGGAAATCCATCACGTATGCATCAAGCCAGAGATCGCCGGAGCCCGGCCCCCAGAGGCCGAAGCTGCCCGTCGAAGACTGGTAGGACAGTTCGCGATAGATCGAGTCCTGCACGCGCTTCTGGATTTCGGCATCGTCGGCAAGGCCGTTCTTGATGGCCATGTCGCTGAAGTAGAGCAGCGGCATCGCGCTGCTCGCCGTCTGTTCCGCGCAGCCATAGGGATAGCGGCTGAGGCTCATCAAGAGCGCCGGCACGTCGAAAGCGCTGGAACGGCTGACATTGACGCTGACCGAGGCGCCGGGCAGCACGCTGTCGGCGAGAAGGTCGGCATTAACGGTCAGGCCCTTGCCGGGGGCAAGCGCGATGACACGCCGTTCGGTGACCGGCAGTTGCGATGGGCGCACCGGGATATCGACCGATTGATCGAGTGACATGCCCGACGCATTCGAGAGCTTGATCGAAACCGTACCGTCGCCCGGCTGTCCGCCGGTCAGCGGCAGCGTGATGTTGTACTTGCCGCCGGTCTGCAGGTTAATCTTCTGCTGCGCGGCGCTCGCATCCACGGTCACCGCGCTGTTGCCCGTCACGGCGAGCGTGTACTCGCCCGCGGGCGCATCGGTGTTGGCGACGTCGAGACGCAGGTTCGCCTTGTCTCCGGGAGCCAGGAATTTCGGCAGGCTTGCGGTGACGACAACCGGATCGCGGATGATCACATCCTGCGTTGCGTGGCCGACGCCAGCCTTCGACCAGGCAACCGCCATGAGCCGCGCAGTGCCGTTGAACTGCGGAATGTCGAAGCTGACATTGGCCTTGCCGCTGGCATCGAGCTTGATGGGGCCGGAGAAGAACGCGATCAGCTTTTCCTTCGGCGGGCTTGCCTGCAGGGCCGCCTGTCCGCCGTCGCCGCCGGTGCGCAGCTTGCCGGTCGCGCCGAGCGAGCCGTCGATGAGGCGACCGTAGATATCGCGGATTTCGAGGCCGAGCTGGCGCTGGCCGTAATACCAGTCATCCGGTGCCGGCGGCTGGTAGCGCGTGAGATTGAGGATGCCGACATCGACGGCCGCGATCGTGACATAGGCGTCCTCATTGGCGCCGGCGCCGGCGACCTGCAGGGCGATATTCAGCGGCTGGCGCGGCAGCGTCTTCTGCGGCGCGTCGATCTTGATCTGCAACTTGCGCTCGCCGGGGTCGACCGGTGCCCACTTGATGCCGATGGCGCGCATGGGCATGCGGCTTTCCTGGGCGTCACCAGGGCGGAAAAGGGTAGCCGTCAGATAGGTGCCGGCACCCCAGTCCGCCGTTACGGGAACGTCAACTTCGCCGCCCGTCGCGCCGATATCGGCATTGGTAACCGAGATCAGCGTTTCCGAGCCTGCCGTCACCATGAGCTGGCCGGCATAGCGCGAGGTGACCTTCAGCTTGGCCGTATCGCCGACATGGTAACTTTCCTTGTCGAGTGCGATCTCGAGCGCGTCAGGCGTTTCCGTCGAGGTGGAGGCGACATACCAGCCGGCATTGAATTCGACGCTCGATTCCGGACCGTTCGCATCGGCGGTAGAGACTTCGAGACGGTAGCGGCCCCAGGTGACCGGCATGGAAATCGCCGCGCCGTCTGTCGTGGCGTTGACCGTGCCGACCGCCACCTGCTTGGTGGACATGATCGGCTCGAACTTCCAGCTGCTGCCGTCGCGATACCATTGATAATTGCGCTCGACGCTGAGCAGCTTCCAGGTCAGGCCCTGCATGGCCTGTTTCTGGCCATTGGCGTCGACCACGATGACATGGAAGTTGCCGACGGAATTCTCGCCGAGATCGCCGTCGAATTCCGGCTTGATGCCGATGCGCGGACCGTCCGCCTTGACGGGCAGGGTCAGCGAGCGCTCGACGGCGCGGCCGCCGGCTTCCTGCATACGCACCGTGATATTGGCGTTCAGGAGCTGCGTGGTCGACGGCGTGTCGTTGATCGTGACATTGAAGGTGGTCTTGCCGTTTTCGTCGAGCGCCTGAAGGTCTTCGAGCGGCACCTGCGTGCTTTCCGCCTTGCTGTCGCCGCTGCTGCTGTCGTCGTCGTCATTGTTTGCGTTCGCCTTGCCAGCACCCTCGTCGGCGAGGCCGAACTGATAGCCCTTGAAGGCATCGCTCTGGCGCGTCGGCTTCAGCGTCACTTCGCCTTCGAGGTTGAGGCCGGCAGCCGGCGCGCCATAGAGATAGCGTCCATCGACATTAACAGGCGTCGGCTGGCCGACTTCTATTTCCTTGGCGTCGCTCTTCAGGTCGAATTCGATGCGATCCGGCACGAAGTCGTCGACGAGGAAGGTCTGCGAGCCGATGGAGGCGCCCTTCGGGTCTGTATAGATGTTCATCGTCCAGGTGCCGCGCATCGAGGTCTGCTGCAGCGGCAGGTCGACGTTGTAGCCGCCGAGCTTGCCGCCATCGGTGACGATGCGGCGATCCTCGACGCCATCCGGGCGCAGGAAGACGAAGGTGAGGGGCAGGTTTTCGACCGCCGTCGAGCTGACGTCACGGGCAAGTGCCGAGGCATGCACCGTCTCGCCGGCGCGGTAGATGCCACGCTCGGTCCAGGTCAAGAGGTCGATCGCGCCAGGTGCGGTTCTACCCGCAACGCCGCGGTCGGAAAGATCGAAGCCGGCGCGCGTCATGTCGAGGAAGACATAATCCTGATCGCCGTTCTGAGCCGTGATGACGGCCGGCGTCATGCCCGCCGTGCCGCGCATCAGGCCGGCGCTGAAGACGGCGCGGCCATTGTCGTCGGTCTTGGCTGTACCGAGAATTTCATTGTTCTTGGCAAGCAGCTGCAGCTGGACGCCGGCAATCGGTTTGGCGCTGCCGAGCGAGCGGGCGAAGACATTCAGTCCGTCGGTGCCGGCATAGGTGGTGACCCCGATATCGGAAACGACGAACCATTGTGTCGCCTGCGGGTCCCACTCGTGCCCGCCGCTGTCGGGCGCGACCGCCGTCAGCACATAGACGCCGGGCTTGCGCTTCGGCAGGACCTCATCGACCGGGAAGCTGGTCGCGACTTCCTTGTTGAGTTCCTGCTTGATCTCGATGGAGCCCTGCCAGACCAGCTCGCCATTGGTGTCCTGGATGGTCTGGGCGCTGTAGCTGTCCACCTGCGTCAGGAACTGCGAATTGTTCAGAAGCTGCGCAATATTGCGGTCGCCGATGCGGTAGAGTTTGAGATTGGCCGTGTTGGCGTTGACCGAAACGATCGGGATGCCGCGACGCGCGGTCGAGGGCAGCACGAAATTGTCGCCGGTGAAACGCAGCGAGGCGGCGCGATCCTTGACGTAGATGTCGACATTGACCTGCGAGGCAAGATTTTCATCCACCGAAGAGGGCAGGCCGGCGCGCAGCGAAATGCGGTAGTGCTGGCCGAATTCCAGGCCTTCGACGCAGATCTGGTTATCCTTGGCATCGACACCCTTCGGCGCGGCGCCGTTGACGGTGACGAAGGGCGTGTAGTCGACGCCGCTCTTTACCAGCTTTTCGGAAAACTGCACGCAGGCGCGCGGCGACGCATTGTCGTTGTCGAGCGTATTGCCTGTCACGCGGAAGCCCTGGCGGGCCAGAAGATCGTTGTAGGCTGCCTGCACCGCGGCCGAGCTGACCAGATTGAGACTCGCCTTGTAGGCGCTGAGCGCGGGACGATAGTTCTGCGCATTCTTCAGTGCCTCGGCGAGAACCGCCAGCGCATCGGCGCGGCTGCTCGTCGTGCGGGTCAGCTGATAGCCGTTGAGCGCGGCATAGGCGGCCCGCGTGGCGACAGACGTGTCGTTCGTGATCGTATTGGCGGCGCGCGCCATCTCGATCCACAGGTCGCCATTGTCGGGGCTGAGCGAGAGCGCACCCTGGAAGGCGTTGAGGGCATCGTTGACATTGCCCGAAGTCAGCTCGATGCGGCCGAGGGCAATCAGGCTTTCGACGCCCTGGCCCTTCAGCTCGTTACCGAGCGTCAGCGTGTTCTTGGCATCGCGCGCGCTCTGGACGAAATTGTCGGAAAGGAAGGAAAGGGCAGGGGCAGCGCCGATATCCGGCTCGCTGGTGGCCGCCGTCTCGACGATCTTGCCCGCGATCGCGCCGGGGAAACTGTTGAGCTGATTGAAGTCCGACTTCATGAAGCACCACTTCACCTTGGGATTGTAGGTGAAGGCCTTGCAGGACTTGTCGCCAATGCAGGAGGCGGAGCACTGATCCAGCGTCACATTCTGCTCTGTGCGCAGATCGAAGCCGAAGTAATCGCCATCCTTCGTGGTGACCACCTGGCGCTTGACCTCAGCCGCGAGCGAGGGGCTTAGAGAGGTGAAAGTGGCGAGAAGAAATGCAGAGAAGCCGATAAACGCGCGCCTAGACATAAGTCCTCCCCACGCTGCCCGTTTTGATGGCGGCAATCTTCAAATTTCGGGCGAGTTTGTCAACCGAGCGTCGAGCTGTTGTCTAGGCTTCACGTTAATGACGATTCGCCTAGGCTCTTGAAAGAGGCTGTAATTCAGGCATTTCGCATGTTCACCCAAGCTTCAGCCGGGCTTCATTTTTTTTTCAGTCTCAAAATGACACCGGCTTTGTTGGCCGGTGTCTCTGTCTGAGCCGCACGGGAAGCCCGTTTGTCATATATTCGTCAAGGCCAAGGCGGCATCGGTATACCGCTTTCCGATGACGATCTCGGGCTTAATGATATCGCCGAGTTCCTTCACCTCTTGTGCCGAAAGGACGATATCGGCAGCCGCGGCATTCTGCTCGAGATGGTGCAGCTTGCGAGCGCCAGGGATCGGTACGATGTCGTCGCCCTGATGCAGAACCCATGCGAGCGCCAGTTGTGCCGCCGTGGCGTTCTTTTCTTCGGCAAGAGCTTGAAGCTTCGCCACGAGGGCCGCGTTGGCATCGAAATTCTCGCCCTGGAAGCGCGGCAGCGAACGGCGGAAATCGTCGTCGGCGAGGTCTTCTGTCTTTTGGATCATGCCGGTGAGGAAGCCGCGGCCGAGTGGGCTATAAGGCACGAAGCCGATCCCGAGTTCGCGGCAGGTGGCGAGCACATCTTCTTCCGGATCGCGGCTCCAGAGCGAATATTCGCTCTGCACGGCGGCGATCGGATGTACGGCATGGGCGCGGCGGATGGTGGCAGAGCTCGCTTCGGAAAGGCCGAGCGCGCGCACCTTGCCCTCTTTTACAAGCTCTGTCATGGCGCCGACCGTATCTTCGATCGGCACATTCGGATCGACGCGATGCTGGTAGAAAAGGTCGATGACGTCGGTGCCAAGCCGCTTCAGCGAGGCTTCGGCGACTTCCTTCACATGTTCCGGCCGGCTGTCGACGCCATTCATGGCGGCGAGCCCCGATTTCGTGTGATCGAGCTTGAAACCGAATTTGGTGGCAATGACCACACGGTCGCGAACCGGCCTCAGCGTGCGGCCGAGCAGCTCTTCGTTGGTGAAGGGGCCATACATTTCGGCGGTATCGAAAAAGGTGACGCCGAGATCGACGGCGCGGTGCAGCGTTTTGACGGATTCGTCGTCGTCCGTCGGGCCATAGGCGAAGCTCATGCCCATGCAGCCGAGTCCGACGGCGGAAACGGTGAGATCCTTACCAAGCCTGCGGGTTTTCATGATCTATTCCTTTTGAGCTTATGGAAGCGGCGGCGGTCATTTCCGCTGCCGACATGCTCAAATTAGGGTTCCGGACAATGAATGAAAATCGGTGCAAATCCTTACAGGTTGTTCTATAATTTAGATCAATGAACAGAACACAGCTCTCTCAGCTTGCGGTATTCGCTGCCGTCGCCGCCCATCGAAGCTTCCGCGCCGCCGGCAAGGAATTGTCGATCGCGCCGTCGGCCGTCAGCCATGCCGTCTCCAGCCTGGAGGAAAGCCTAGGCGTGCGCCTGCTTGCCCGCACCACGCGCAGCGTGCTCCCGACGGAGGAGGGGCAGGCGCTATTGCAACGGCTGGCGCCCGCCCTGGAGGAAATCGATATCGCGCTGGAGGATACGCTTGCGACCCGTGGTCGCCCGGCGGGAACGCTGCGCATCACCGCGCCTCGTTTTGCCTCCGATCTGCTGATGGCGCCCCGCATCGGCGATTTCCTCAATACCTATCCCGATATCACGCTCGAAATCGCCAACGAGGACGGCTTCAGCAATATCGTCAAGGAAGGCTACGATGCGGGCATCCGGCTGGCGGAGAGCATCGAAGGCGACATGATCGCGGTGAAGATCTCGCCGGATATACGCACCGTCATTGCCGGCTCTCCGGCCTATTTCGAAAAGCATCCGAAGCCTCTGCATCCGCGCGATCTCGTCCATCATCGCTGCATCAAGCGGCGGTTCAGCGATGGCTCGATCTATCGCTGGGAATTCGAGAAGGATGGCCGCGAGCTGGTCGTTGCCGTCGATGGGCCCCTGATCGTGATCGAGGATCGGCTCGGCGTTTTAGCCGCCCTCAATGGCGCCGGCCTTGCCTATCTCTTCGACATTCGCGTGCAGCAGGAATTGGCCGAGGGCAAGCTCATCCGCGTGCTGGAGGATTGGTGTCCGCCCTATCCCGGCTTCTGTATCTATTATCCAAGCCGCCGCCAGATGCGCCCGGCGCTCAGAGCCTTCATCGATTTCTTTAAATATGCCGGACCCTGACATAGCTGCTGACAGAAATCGGGTGGCGGTGATGCGATAAGTCGTCTCGACTGATCGAATGGTTTCAGAAAGGGATAGCAGCGATGAGAAAACCGGGATCGATGAAGGGGCTTGAGGATCTCGGCCGCGTCAGGCTTTCGAGGAACTTCTTTTTTCGCGATTTCCTGCATTCGGAAATATCGGATTTCTATCGCATTCCCAATATTCCGGAGGATCCCGATCTGGCGATCGAGACGGGCCGCAGGCTCTGCGAGGAATTGCTGGAGCCGCTGGAAGCGACCTTTGGCCGGCTGCATATCCGCTCAGGTTATCGCTCACCCGAGGTCAACGCCTTCGGTAACAGGAACGGACTGAATTGCTCGACCAATCCGCACACTGCCGCGCATCACATCTGGGATATGCGCGATCTCGACGGCTGCATGGGGGCTGCAGTCTGTATCGTCGTGCCATGGCTGATCGATCGTCACCGCCATGAGGGCGACTGGCAGAAGCTCGCCTGGTGGATCCACGATCATCTGCCCTATGCCTCGCTCTGCTTCTTCCCGAAGCTCTGGGCCTTCAACATCCAATGGCACGAGCGGCCGATGCGGACCATCCAGAGCTATGTCAGCCCGCGCGGCATGCTGACGAAGCCCGGCATGGCGAACTGGGACGGTGATCATGCAGCCCATTATGAGGGCTTTCCCAAGCTCAAAAGCTGATGCGATAGCGAATATGCCCGTCGCTTTCGACATAGGTGTCGTAGAGCTTGCGGGCGGTCGCGTTGCCTTCTTCCGTATGCCAGCAAAGACGAGCCCAGCCGTTCTTCTTGCAAAGGGCAACGAGGTCGTCGAGCAGCGCCCGACCGACGCCGCGGCCGCGAGCGCTTTCATCGACGAACAGGTCTTCCAGATAGCAGTCGGGCGCGCGCACCCATGTGCCCTCATGCGTGAGGCTGAGGGTAAAGCCCTTCACCTCGCCATCGACCTCAGCGACGCGCATGAAGATCGCCGACGCCGGATCGAAGACGCGGCGCCATGTCGCATCGGTAATGTCGGGCGCGACGGTGACGCCATAGAAGGCGAGATAGCCGTTCCATAGCGCGCGCCAGCGCGCTTCATCTTCGGGTCTGGCGTCTCGGATCGTCACGGTCATTGGATTGCCTCTTTTATTCGCCGGCTGCATCGAGCAGGCGCATGGCGTCATCGGAAAGCGAAACCTTTGCCGAATTGATGAGCGCGTCGAGCTGGCTGAGGCTGGTGGCGCTGGCGATCGGGGCTGTGACACCGCGTTTGCGTAAGAGCCAGGCGAGCGCGATTTCTGCGGGCTTCGCGCCGGTTTCGGCGGCGACCTTGTCGAGGGCCGCAAGGATGCGCAGGCCCTTGTCGTCGAAATAGGCTGAAACCCGGTTCTCGCGCGCCCGTCCTTCGGTATCGGCCTTGGTGCGGTACTTGCCGGTCAGGAAGCCGGCGGCGAGGCTGAAATAGGTGATGACGCCGATCTCTTCCCTAACGCAGAGATCCGCCAGCGGCCCTTCGAAGCTGTCGCGGGCATAGAGATTGTATTCCGGCTGCAGCACGTCATAGCGCGGCAGGCCGGCCTTGGCGGCAGCATCGAGCGAAGCCTGGAGCTGCGTCGCATCGAGGTTCGAACAGCCGACATGGCGGATCTTGCCCTGTTCCTGCAGCTTGGCATAGGCGGCAAGCGACTCCTCATACGGCGTCTCAGGATCCGGCCAGTGCGAGAGATAAAGGTCGATGTGATCGGTCTGCAGCCGCTTCAGCGAGGCTTCAGCCGCTTCGATGATGTAGCCGGCCTTGAGGCCCTTCTTGCCCGGCCCCATCTCCGATCCGATCTTGGTGATGATGATGGCCTTGTCGCGCGAAACGCGGCCCTGCTTCAGCCACTTGCCGATGATCTCTTCGGAATCGCCGCCCTTGTTGCCGGGAACCCAGCGGGAATAGACATCGGCCGTATCGATCGTGTTGAAGCCGGCGTCGAAGAAGGCGTCGAGCAATGCGTAGGAGGTTTTCTCATCGGCCGTCCAGCCGAAGACATTGCCGCCGAAAACGATGGGGGCGACAAACAGATCGGTTCGTCCAAGCTTGCGCATGTCCATGATATCACTCCAAATCACTCGAGAGTCGGGCCGGCGAAGGATGCCGGAGGAAGAAAAAGGCAGGCTAACGCCGCGAAGAGTGAAATTCCACTAACGATTTCTTTATTCATCGGCGAAGGCCACTTTTGGAACGGCGTTGCGCCCGCTGCGGCTGGCGCTTAAGGTCAGCGCCGCTGCTGCGGCGTCGAGTCGCTGGCTCTGCTTTTCAACCTTACTGGCTCCTAGGGCGCGGTCTGCGCCGTGGATGCGATGCTTCAGGAGAGAGATCATGTTGCGTTTCGGAATTCTGTCGACGGCCAAGATCGGCCGCGAGCTTGTCGTGCCCGCTATCCAGGATGCTGAAAATTGCGTGGTGACGGCCATCGCCAGCCGCGATCTCGCCCGCGCCCGGCAGATGGCCGATCGCTTCTCCGTGCCGCATGCCTTCGGCTCCTATGAGGAGATGCTCGCCTCCGACACGATCGATGCCGTCTATATCCCCCTGCCGACCTCTCAGCATGTCGAATGGACGATCAAGGCTGCCGATGCCGGCAAGCATGTGTTGTGCGAAAAGCCGATCGCTCTCAAGGCGGATGAGATCGACAGTCTGATTGCCGCCCGCGACCGCAACAAGGTTCTGGTGACGGAAGCCTATATGGTCACCTATGCGCCGGTCTGGCGGAAGGTCCGCTCGCTGCTCGCCGACGGCGCCATCGGCCGGCTGCGCCACATCCAGGGCGCCTTCACCTATTTCAACCGCGATGCCGGCAACATGCGCAACATTCCCGCACTTGGCGGCGGTGGCCTGCCCGATATCGGCGTCTACCCGTCCATCAGCACGCGTTTCGTCACCGGCCGCGAGCCCCTGCGCATCCAGGCGGTGACCGAGCGCGATCCGGAGTTCGGCACCGACATCTACTCCAGCGTCAAGGCAGACTTCGGCGATTTCGAACTGACCTTCTACATCTCGACGCAGATGGCCAACCGTCAGGTCATGGTCTTCCACGGTACGGATGGTTTCATCGAGGTGAAATCACCCTTCAATGCCGACCGTTATGGCGCTGAAGAGCTGGAGCTGACCAACCGCGGCCATTCGGAATCGCAGATTTTCCGCTTTCCCGACAGCCGCCAATACAAGCGTGAGGCGGAGGCCTTCGCCTCTGCCGCGCTTGGTCAAGGCGCGGAGGTCGTGTCGCTGGAAAGTTCGAAGCTCAACCAAAAGGTCATCGACGCCATCTACCGCGCCAGCGAGAAGGACGGCTGGGAGCCGGTCTGAGAGTTTCCTCAGGGGCTCTGCCGGTGGCGGAAGACGAAGCGCGAATA
Source organism: Rhizobium sp. JAB6 (assembly GCF_003024605.1). Lineage (GTDB taxonomy): Bacteria > Pseudomonadota > Alphaproteobacteria > Rhizobiales > Rhizobiaceae > Rhizobium. Next base: position 284,271 of record NZ_PYJQ01000001.1, read on the forward strand.
GCCGAAGAAGCTGAACGCCGTCGCCGCCGCCGAAGACAGGATTAAGGCAATGATGGGCCTGAGCCCCGGCTCGGTCATCAGCAAAGAACTGAAGAGGGCGTAGTTCAGCAGAGCCGAGGTCAGCCCGACCGAACCGTAGCGGAAACCCTCCGCCGCAAGCGAGCGGTCGGATCGGCCGAAGGTGAAGTTACGGTTGAGTACCCAGGTGGCAAGCAGCGCGCTCGGTATCGAAATGGCACGGCCGACGAATGGGCCGAAAGGTGTGAACCAGAGCAAGAGATGCAGCACGCCCGCATCGACCACGAAGCCGACACCGCCTGCGATCAGGAAGCGAAAGAGCTTCTTCATGCCGCCTTGGCCCTTTTCTTCCGGCTTGGCGGCTTGTCAATCTCAGCCATGTAAACCGTCCTGTCATCGCCGCTTTCCCCGGAGGAGGGCTTGGGCAGGCTCATATAGTGGATGCGCAGCTGTTCGGCGCGGGCGCGCGCCACGGAATCCAGAATGATGCCGGCCGTAAACAGCATGAAGGCGATCATTGTGAGCGCCAGCGAGAGCATCCAGCTCGGCATGCGCAAGACCCGCCCGGTTTCGAAATACTCGATGAAGACCGGGATGGAGAAGCCGATGCTGAGCTCGATGGCGACGGCGCTCAGAACGCCGAAAAAGGCGAAAGGCCGCGTTTCCTTCATCAGCATCGCGAACATCCAGAGAATCCTGCCACCGTCGCGGAAGGTGGAAAGCTTCGAATGCGAGCCTTCCGGCCGCCGTCCGTAATCGAGTTCCAGCTCGCTGACGGGCAGTTTCAGCCTGGAGGCATGCACCGACATTTCCGTCTCGATCTCGAAGCCGCCCGACACCGCGGGGAAGCTCTTGACGAAGCGGCGCGAGAAGCAGCGGTAGCCGGAAAAGATATCGGTGAAATCGGCCCCGAAGATGCCGCGATAAAGCCAATTGAAGATGCGGTTGCCAAAGGCGTGGCCCTGCCGGCCGGCGTCGTTGTGAACGTTGCGGCGGGTGCCGACGACCATGTCGGATCCCTCGGTCAGCAGCGTGCGGATCAGCTCTTCGCCGTCTTCGGGCGCATAGGTGCCGTCGCCGTCGGCCATCAGGTAGATGTCGGCTTCGATATCGGCGAACATGCGGCGCACCACATGTCCCTTGCCCTGCCGGCGTTCGCGCACGACAGTCGCGCCGGCAAGCATGGCATGCAGCGCGGTGCCGTCGGTCGAATTATTGTCATAGACATAGATCGCAGCCTGCGGCAGCGCCTTGCGGAAGCCGCGCACGACCTCGCCGATTGTTGCGGCTTCATTGTAACAAGGCAGGAGGACGGCGATGTTCAGCTTCTCATTCCACATGGTCTTGGCCGGTTGCTGCGTGTGAAGTCAAGTCGAGGCCCGATGGACGATCCGGACGAGAGCTTATCCCGCTGGCTGTTAATAAGACCCTATGGCTGCCAAATAAAAAAGGCGGGATACCGGCGCTGCGAAAAACATTCTCGTGATGAACGCGGTCGTAGGCATGGGCTTTACTTTTTTTTGATCGGCAACCGTTAGCGTATCGCCGGACTATCCTTCCAACACGGGGTTTATCGAGATGGCGCAAACGCTGGCAATGCCGCCCGAGGCAGCCGGAACGGCAGAGAAGAAGGCGCCTCTGGGCTGGTCTCATCCTGCTCTCGCTGCTCTCGTCTATGCCGCCATCGTCATCGTCGCACAGCTCATCATTCATCGTAACCTCGCGGACTATGTCGGGGCCGATAATGATGACGCCATGCGTCTTGTCGAAGTGCGCGATTTTCTCGCCGGCCAGGGTTGGTTCGACATGATGCAGTATCGTCTCGGCCTTGCGGGCGGGACGCTGATGCACTGGTCGCGCTTTATCGATCTGCCGATTGCAAGCCTCATTCTCTTCTTCCGGATGTTCCTTTCACCCGAAGGCGCCGAAGCGGCGGCACTGACCGTCTGGCCGTTGATGCTCGTCCTGCCGCTGATATTTTTCATGGGCCTTGCGGGCAGGCGCGTTGCCGGCGTGGAAGGCATGCATTTCTCGCTGATCCTGACGGCGTTGTTTATCTTGCTTTCGCCCCGCTTCGTGCCGGGCTCCATCGATCATGACAATGTCCAGCTCGGTCTAGTTGCCCTCACCGTGGCAATGCTGGTCGATGAAAACTATCGCCCTCGCAATTTCGCCATTGCGGCCGTCGCCCTTGCCGTCCAGCTCGGTATCGGCGCGGAGACAACGCCCTTCGTCGCCGTCGCCTGCATGTCGGTTGCCTGTTTGTGGGCGTGGAAAGGCGAGATTTTCGCACCGGCAGCAAAGGCTTTTTCGCTGACCCTGGCGGTTGCCGTCAGCGCCGCCTTTTTTTCGCTGGTGCCGCCGCGCCTTTATTCGATGGTCACATGCGACAATCTCTCGCTCGGCTTTTACGGCATCACCAGCGCCGGCTGCGTCGGGCTTCTCCTGTCGTCTCTCTTTGCCAGCCGTCTCTCCCGACCCCGGCGCATTGCAATTCTCGTGGTCAACGGTGCATTCGTGTTGGCGACGACGGTGGCCCTCGCACCACAGTGCCTGCGCAATCCGCTTTCCGATCTGGACCCCATGCTGATTGACCTGTGGCTTAGCAGAGTGACCGAGGCGCAATCGATCTTTTCCGTGGCTCACCACCAGCCCGATACGCTCGGGGCTTTCTATGCGACGGGCCTCCTGGCGATGCTCATTTGCGCGGTTCGTATCCTGCGGGGTAATCGCGCCAGCCTCCATGCAATGCTGCTGGCTCTGATTGCGATCAATTGGATGATTACGCTGGTGCAGGTGCGCGGCGCAGAATTTGCCAATCTCCTGGCCATACCGCCATTGGCATTGGCGATTGCCGAACTGCGAAAAAACTACATGGCCGATCCCAAAAATCTGCGCTCGGTCCTGCTCTACGCGGGGACGCTATTGGCCTCGGTCCCAGCCGTTTGGGCCGTGGCCGGCACGCTTGCAACCAAGGGGGGCGTCGATGGTTTTATAGCCGCGGCACCGGTCAAGGCGGAGGAGACTGCCAACTGTGCCTCCAGGCAGGCCCTGGCGCCGATCGCGGATCTTGAGCCGGGGGTGGTCGCCGCAGCCTCCAACATGGGAGCGCCGATTTTGCGCTTCACGCCCCATCGAACCCTCTCCGGCCCCTATCATCGCGATCCGGACGGAATGATGGCCGAGCTGCTTATCGGCCTTGCGGAGCCGCAACAGGCGGAATCGCTTCTGCATGGGGCAAAGGTGACGATTGTCGCCTTCTGCAAGGGCGATCCGCAGGTGGAGCTTGTGAGCGAACGGGCGCCGAACGGGCTTTACGCGCAGCTGACTGCCGGGCATGTCCCGGCTTATCTGGAGCCCATTGCGGCGCCGGCGGAATCGGATGTGAAGTTTTTTCGCGTCAAGCCGCAGGGGTGAAGTGGAGCCGTTCAGCTCCGCGCGGGATCTCCGAACCGCCCGCTACACGCACTTTCCCGCTACTGCCTCTGGGCTCGGCGCTGCTCCAGCACATCAGCCGTGATGAGATAGCCGATAAAGCCGAGATTGTAGCCGCCGAGTGCGATGAACAGGGTCGTCAGCGGCGGCGGAACGATGGATATTGCCACAGCCGCCATGAAGGCGATGCTCACCAGCGCCGCGCCGAGAAGGGCGCTGATCGTCGAGCGCTGCAGGCCGGCGGCAATTCCGATGATCGTGGCGGTCGCGAATATCATCGCTCCATATCCTCTTTACCAAGAACCAGTTTGCACAGGTTTACGCGCGGATGGCTAAGAAAGGCTTTGTCAGCAGGGTTAACGCTTGATGAAGCAATAGGCTCCGCATTTTCCGTGACATCGGCTAGAAAGAAGTCATGAGCAGCTTTTTTGAGAATGATTCGCCCTCGAACCTGACGGAATATTCCGTCTCGGAATTGTCCGGATCGATCAAGCGCACGGTCGAAAATGCGTTCGACCAGGTGCGCGTGCGCGGGGAAATTTCCGGCTATCGCGGGCCGCATTCTTCCGGCCATGCCTATTTCTCGCTGAAGGATGATCGCGCCCGCATCGACGCGGTGATCTGGAAAGGCACATTTTCCAAGCTCAAATTCCGCCCTGAAGAGGGAATGGAGGTCATCGCGACCGGCAAGGTGACGACCTTTCCCGGCTCGTCGAAATACCAGATCGTCATCGAGACATTGGAGCCGGCTGGCGCGGGCGCGCTGATGGCGCTTTTGGAAGAGCGCAAGCGCAAGCTCGGCGCCGAAGGCCTCTTCGATCCCGAGCGCAAGCGCAGGCTGCCCTTCATGCCCAAGGTGATCGGCGTCGTTACCTCGCCGACCGGTGCCGTCATTCGCGATATCCTGCATCGCATCTCCGATCGTTTTCCCGTGCACGTGCTGGTCTGGCCTGTAAAAGTGCAGGGCGAGGGCTCCGGCGACGAAGTGGCGAACGCCATACGCGGCTTCAACGAATTTGCCCACGGCGGCCCCATTCCGCGCCCCGATGTGCTGATCGTCGCGCGCGGCGGCGGGAGTCTTGAGGATCTCTGGAGCTTCAATGACGAGGCCGTGGTGCGCGCCGCCGCCGCGAGCGAGATTCCGCTGATCTCGGCCGTCGGTCACGAGACCGACTGGACCTTGATAGACTACGCCGCCGACGTGCGCGCCCCGACACCGACGGGTGCGGCCGAAATGGCCGTTCCGGTCAAGGCTGAACTGGAGGCGCAGCTTGCAAGCCTTGCCGCCCGGCTGCAGGGCGGAATGACGAGACAGATGGATCAGCGGCGGCAGGCGGTGCGCGCTCTGCTGCGTGCCCTGCCTTCGCTCGACCAGATTCTCGCTTTGCCGCGTCGCCGCTTCGATGAGGCAGCAGCCGGCCTTGGCCGCGGACTGGAGTTGAACACGCTGAACAAGCGCCGCTCCTTCGAGCGCACGGCCTCGCATCTCCGACCCGATATTCTGTCAAACCGTATCGCCGAGCGCCGACAGCAATTAAGCGAACGGATGACCCGCGCCGAGCGGACCATCGAGCGCATGCTCGACCGGTCTCGTGCCCGTATCGAGCGAGCCGATGCCGTTTTTGCCACGTTGCCGTCGCGCCTCGAAGCGCAGACGGGCAGGGCGCGCGATCGCCTCGGCAATCTCGTCCGCCATGCCGATACCGCCATCCGCCATCAGTTGACCCGGGCGCGCAGCGAGCTTACGGCGCAGGAGCGTATCCTGCAGTCGCTCTCCTACAAGAACGTCCTGAAGCGCGGATACGCCGTGATTCGCGACGAGGATGGCCGCCCGGTTTCGCTGGCGGCAGCGCTTTCCACCGGTGCTGCGATCTCGATCGAGTTCGCGGACGGCCGCATCGGTGCGGTTACAGGCGATGATCCTATCACGCCGTCTCCATCCACGCCGCTCTCGAGCACTGCGCCCTCGAAGAAGCGCGTCAGCAAGCCGGCAGAGCCCGCCGCCGCTCCACCGAAGCAGGGAAGCCTATTCTGATGCGTATCCTGCTGGTGCTGGCTCATCCGCTGGAAGACAGCTTTGCCGCCGCGGTGGTAAAGCTTGCGCACGAAACACTCGTTGCGGGCGGCCATGAGGTCAATCTGCTCGATCTTTATCGCGAGGGCTTCGACCCGCGCCTGTCCGAAGCCGAACGGCGCGGCTATTTCGACCAGCCCTATGATACGTCAGGCGTCGACAATATCGTCGCGCAGATGCGTCAGGCGGAAGGCCTGATCCTGGTGTTTCCGCAATGGTGGTTCAATTTCCCGGCGATCCTCAAGGGCTTCTTCGATCGCGCCTTTGCGCCCGGCGTCGCCTTCACCCATGATCCGGCCGGCGGCCGAATTGTGCCGAAGCTCACCAATATCCGCCTGTTCTGGGCGTTGACGACAACGGGGTCGCCCTGGTGGATCGTGCATCTCTACATGGGCAATCCGGTGCGGCGCCTGCTAAAGCGCGGCATTGCCGCCTTCTGCGCCAAGCGGCTGAATTTCCGAATGCTGGCGCTGCATGACATGGACCGCGTGACCGAAGCCGGACGCAAGGCGCATCTCGAGCGTGTCAAGCGAGCGCTGGCGACGATCTGATCTCACGATTTTCGAAAAATATGCCGCGGCAGAGATACCGCGGCATGATTGCATTCGAATATCCGAACTTGGTTATGCCCACTCGCCCTTGCGCATGACCGGCACGCGCGAGCCATCGGCATTGATGCCGTCGATATCGACCTTGTCGGAGCCGATCATCCAGTCGATGTGGATCAGGCTGGAATTGCCGCCCTGCGCCTTGATCTGCTCCTGGCTGAGCTTTGCGCCATCGATGAAGCACTTGGAATAGCATTGGCCGAGCGCGATGTGGCAGGAGGCGTTTTCGTCGAAAAGCGTGTTGTAGAACAGGATGCCGCTTGCCGAAATCGGTGAGGAATGCGGCACCAGCGCCACTTCGCCAAGCCGGCGTGCGCCTTCGTCGGTATCGAGCACCTTGTTCAGCACTTCCTCGCCGCGCGTCGCCTTGGCCTCGATGATCCGGCCGCCTTCGAAACGCACCTGGATATTGTCGATCAGCGTGCCCTGATGCGACAGCGGTTTCGTAGACGAGACATGGCCCTCGACACGCAGCGCATGCGGCGTGGTGAAGACCTCTTCTGTCGGGATGTTCGGGTTGCAGGTGATGCCGTTCTTGGCGGTCGAAGCGCCGCCATGCCATTCATGGCCGTCTGCAAGGCCGACAGTCAGGTCGGTTCCCGGTCCCTGGAAATGCAGTGCTGCGAAGCGCTGGCCGTTCATCCAGGCCGAGCGCTTGTGCAGATTGGCATTATGTTCCGTCCAGGCCGAGATCGGATCTTCGACATCGACGCGCGAAGCGGAAAAGATCGCCTTGGCGAGCTTGGCAACGGCGATCGCTTCCGGATCGTTCGGAAAGACCAGCTTCGCCCAGGAGGGGTTCGGATAGGAGACGATGTTCCAGTTGGTGTCGAAATTCGAGATCTTTTCGAGCGCCGGCTTGTAGGCGGCCGAATTGGCGCGGTTGGCGCGCGCCACCTTGTTCGGGTCCTGGTTGGACAAGAGCATCGGATTGTCCCCGGCAATGGCGAGGCGCGCCGTATTGCTGGAGAAAGCCTTGGCCATGCCTTCATATAGCCATGTCGCGGCGCGGTCGAAGCTCGCATCCTGGCCGTATTCATAGCGGGCGAGCGTCGTCTCTTCGTCGGAATAGAAGGTGGAAACGAGGCCGGCGCCGGCTTTGTAGGCCTCGCGCGTGATCAGGCGCACCAACGGCATCGCCGCGATCGGCGCCGTCATCAGCAGATCCTGACCGGCCTGTAGCTGCAACCCGACCCTTACGGCTACTTCCGCAAGCTTTTCAAGCTTGGCGTGATCGACGGGATGATGGTTGAGGGTGGCTGATGTCATGACAAACCTGCTTGGCTGATATCGGAAGATGGTCTGAAGACTTAGACCGGTTTGCGGCGAAATTGAAGGCGTGAAGTCCGATCTTGAAGATGGTCAGGCAATCAGGGGCGCAGCCTTGGCTTTAAGAGCGAGCAAGGCATCCTGCGGACTGAGACGCACTTGCAGCCCGCGCTGGCCGCCATTGATATAGACGTAAGCCTCGGTCATAGCCTGCGCCTCTATTGCTGTCGGCACAAGCTTCTTCTGGCCGAAGGGGCTGATGCCGCCGACATGATAGCCGGTCAGGCGCTCGGCGTCGGCCGGCTTCATCATGGCGGCCGATTTGCCGCCAAAGGCTGCGGCAAGCTTCTTCATGCTGACTTCGTGGTCCGAAGGCACGACGGCGCAGACCGGCTTGCCATCCACCTCGGCCATCAAGGTCTTCAGGACGCGATGCGGCTCTTCGCCAAGCGCCTCCGCCGCCTGCAGGCCGACACGCTCTGCATTCGGATCGTAGTCATAGGCGTGTACGGTGAAGGCGACCTTCGCCTGGGCCAGCACTTGTGTGGCGCGGGTGGTTTTCGACATGAGATAATATTTCCAGTCGTGCGGCTTTAAGTGCGTTGGGAATGAGCGCGATCGAGCTTTTCGAGAATGTCTAAGCCACGAGCTTTGTCACCTTTGGCTGCCCTGAGCCGAAACCGTGTCTCGGCGTCGAACTCCGTAAGTACTTTTGTGGTCAGTTCTTCGAAAAGCTTGTTGAGACTCGTGCCGCGAGATGCAGCAAGAGCCTTCAGCCGTTCGTGGTGATCGTTTGGAAGGCGAATTGTCAGCGTGCTCATGTCAAAGCTTCCTTCGAATAAGGAACTCACCTGCTGTATGAATTTCCAGCTGCGGAAATAGCAATTCCGCTTGAGCGAAATCTCTCTTGTTTGCCGTTATCAGCGCCGATGCACCGCCACCAACCGCGAGTTCGATCAAGTGATTGTCTCCTTCGTCGTGTAAGTTTGGACGCCATAAGTAATATATGGGAATCCACAAGCAGCTTGAAAGGAACGCATTGAGGAGAGCGGCGCGCTCTTCTTTTGCGATGAATCGATCATCGAAAAGGCTATCTCTTTCGCAAACATCCTCGTATTCGGCAAACAATGCATTGCTGATCAGTGGAACCAACTGCTCTTCAAGACAGAGGCGGATGACCTGTCGCGGCGCCCCATCTGCATTCATGATCGCGGAAACGAAAACGTTCGTGTCAATGACAACCTTCATGGGAAAATGATAGCGTATATGCTATCAAATTCAAGGATGCAGTGGCGGACTATGACTTGCCGAATGAAGCCGCATAAACATCCGGCTTGAAGCCGATGAGCAATTTGCTGTCCGCTTCGAGCACCGGGCGCTTGATCATCGAAGGCTGCGCCAGCATCAGCTGAATGGCCTTGTCCTTCGAAAGGTCGGTGCGATCCGCTTCGGGCAGGGCCTTGAAGGTCGTGCCGGCGCGGTTGAGGACGACTTCCCATCCCGCTTCCGTCGTCCAGCGCTCCAGATGATCCCGATCGATGCCGATTGCCTTGTAATCGTGGAAATCATAGGCAATGCCATGGCCCTCGAGCCAGCTCCGGGCCTTCTTCATCGTGTCGCAGTTCTTGATGCCGTAAATGATGATCGCCATGTCGAATCCGTCTCTTACTTCTCAGTCCTCAAGCGTACCCGGCTTGCGGGCAACGGAGCTTGGCTTATCCGCGCCGATCTTCATCAGGTCGCCCCGCCGGCGCACCAGCCGGTCCGAAACACGAGTGACGATCAGGCCCGCTTGCGGCGCAAGGACATCGATGGTCCCGTTCGCCATGCCGGGCGCGGTGATGATGGTCGCGAGCAGATCGCCTTCCTTGACCCTTTCGCCGATATTGCGGTGGAAAAGCACGGTGCCTGCTTGGGGAGCGCGGATCATCTCGACATTGTCGAGCGGTACGGCCGGGCCGGTGAATGTGCCAAGGGCTGCCCCCTCGTCGCGGACTGCGCCGCGCGCGGCAAGAAAGCGCCAAAGCCCTTTCGCATCTTCCCTTGCCATCTCCGGATAGACGTCGCGCGTGCCGCGCAGCTCGACCGTCACCGAAAGCTTGCCCGGCAGCCTTGCCTTCTTTTCCCCCGGCACCTCGTATTTCCAGGCGAAGCTGACCGCTTCCTCGAAGGCCGAGCTTTCGCCATCCGACAGCAGCACGGCATCCATCTTCAGCGCCGCGGCAAGATCGGCGGCTTCGGGCCAGAATGCCTCATCGATATAGGCATATTGCAGGGATTCATCATCGCAGTGGAGATCGATCACCAGATCGGCACCGAGCGCCATATGGATAAGCTGACGCTTCAACCGGTCGACGGCGGGGTAACGCTCCAGATTTTCGATCAGAAGATCGCGATCGCGCAGCGAGATCAGCGGGAAATCGCGGTTGAAATTGGTGCGCGATCCCAGGTCGAACCGGCCCTGCATCTCGCCGAAATGCGATTGCGCCGCGCCGATCGGATTGGCATGCGGCACCACGACGATATCGCTGAGGATTGCGCCTGTCCCTTCCGCCTGCCGCAGGCGCTCGCAAAGGAAATGCACGAGCGCCGTGCCCGGCAGCTCGCCAGCGTGCAATGCAGCCTGGATATAGATCTTCGGCGCATCTGCCTTGCTGCCGGGAAAATGCAGGACGGGCAGGCGCCACGCGATTCCAGGAGTGTCGCCTTCGATGACGATTTCGGTGACGTTCATGGGCGGGCCTCCTGCTTCGCGACAATCAAAGACCCATATCAAGCCTTGGCCGCAAGCCGCAACCATTTGTCGCCTAATGACGGCATCCGGATCGGGAGGAGCAGCCTAACGGTTTTTAGCGGCCGCGATTCCGGCGCAGGCAAAAATCAGGACCAGGCGGGTGCCGATGCCCTTTTCCTTTACTCCATGCACGGGCGGGCGCGTTTGCGCCAGCATGAAACCCGTAACCGCAAGGATAATGGTAACGACGCCGATGGCGAAGAGGCCGCATTGCCCTTGCAAAGCTGTCGGTTGCGGGACGCCGCAGATCCCGGCCTATAAGTCCCGATTCCAACTCATATTTTCTGTTGCGGCCTTATGGCGAAACTCTATCCATAGATGGATGGACCACACTTACGGTCGGTGATCGATGACGAAGCTGAGCAGCTGGTTCGCGTTGGACAGGGCCGATCTGGTCGCCGGCATATCGGTTGCCGGCCTAATGCTGCCGGAAGCGGTCGCTTACGCCGGCATCGCCGGCCTGCCGCCGCACCGTGCGATCCTCGCCGGCATCGCCGGATGTCTCGTCTATGCCATATTCGGCCGCAGCCGCTTTGCCATCGTCTCCCCCACGTCCTCATCCGCTGCCATTCTGGCCGCGACATTGGCAGTCGTACCCGGCGATCCGACGGTCAAGGCAGCTCTTGCCACGGTTGCCGTGGCGCTCGCCGGCCTTCTCTTCATTCTCGCCGGTACCTTGCGCCTTGGCGGCATCACCGGTTTCATCTCGCGGCCGGTCCTGCGCGGCTTCGCGCTGGGGCTGGCGATTACCATCATTCTGCATCAGCTGCCGATCCTAGTCGGCGTGCCGGTGCAGGGTTCGAACATCCTGACCTATGCGGCCGCACTCTTCGGCGCGATCCTCCAGTGGAATCCCATCAGCGTCGCCGTCGGCTTCGTCGCGCTGGCGGCACTGTTGCTGCTGAAGCGGTTGCCGGGCATTCCCGGTGCCTTCCTTGTGCTGGTCGCCGGCATCCTCGCCTCCGACCTGTTCGGCCTGGAAGGCCACGGCGTCAAGCTGGTCGGCCCCATCGAGATTCTGCCGCAATGGCCGTTACTGCCTGATGCCGATTGGACCGCCTATTCGCGGCTCGCACAGTTCACCATGCCGCTCGTCCTCATCCTCTTTGCCGAATCATGGGGGACGATGCGGGCGTTGGCATTACGCTATGGCGAGACGCTGGAGGTAAATCGCGAGCTCGGCGCGCTGGGCGCCGCCAACATCGCCAGCGCCGTCGTTCAGGGCATGCCGGTCGGCGCAGGTTTTTCCGCCGGCTTCGCCAGTGAGGCGGCGGGAGCGAAGACGCGCGCAACCACCGTCTTTGCCGCGATCGGCCTGGCGATCCTGATTGCCTGTGCCGGACCGCTGGTGGCGCTTCTGCCGGAGCCGGTGCTGGCCGCCGTCGTCATCGCGGCTCTGACGCATGCGCTCGATCCGAGTCCTATCCTGCGCCTGCGCCGGCTGCATCGCGATTTTTACGTGGCATTGGGCGCCGCCGTCGGCGTACTCGCTTTCGGCGTGCTCAATGGCATGCTGCTGGCGATCGCGCTCTCGCTTGCCGCCATGATGCATCGCCTGGCATCCCCGTATATCGCCCGTTTGGGACGGCTCAACAACGGCCATGACTTCGTCGATGTCAGCAGGCATGACGATGCCGCGGAGATACGGGGCATTGCCATCTGGCGCCCCGGCGAAACCCTGTTTTTCGGCAATGCCGATACGATCTTCGGCGAGATATTGTCCGGCAGCCGCAGCCAAGCGGGGTTGCGGGCAGTCATCTTCAGCCTGGAGGAGAGCTCCGATATCGACAGCACCGCGATGGACGCCTTGATAGAGTTCGACAGTGCGATGCAGCGAGCCGGTCTCCGCGTCCAGTTTGCCCGAGTTCATGACCGGGTTCGCGATCTCATGACCGTCGCCGGCATTGCCGATGTCGACAAGCGCTGCAGCTTTAGCGTCGATGATGCCGTGGTCGCGGTGATGGCGACAGTTGAACCTGTTCCGAAACCGTAAGCGCTAGAACCTAGATTTAGAGCAATGGCCAATGCCAGACATGGCCGTGTTCGCCGTCGCCTTGAAAGCTGTTGACCAGCGTGAACATTTTGACCGTCCAAGCGATCGGCGCTTCCAAAATCACTTCGGGAAGAACGTGGTTGCAATAAAACAGCGTCATGTGGGGTCGGAACGACCCAGATATGCTGCTTTCAAAGCCCATGCTTTGCATTGCAGCATCCAATTCCCGACGAAGTGTCGTTAGCCCTTCGTTTCCATCCCTGCACCAGAGCACATATTGACGGTTGTTGCCGCTGCCGAATGTGCCTGTCCGATCGAATATCAGGGGAAACGATTTTAAGCAGATGGTTGAGCCAGCCTCCAACGCAGCGAAGGTGGCTTCCTCCTGTGAGCGGGAGACAATGTCGATGGGATAGATAGTGGCATGGTAAAGATCGTGCTTTCGCGCTGTGCGCATCAACCCGTTTCGTCGACTTTGATCGACGGTCATTTCAGCAGCCAATCTGGCGATTTCCGGGTCTGGCAACGCGGCAAAGTAGAGTGCTTGCCGGCGCTTTGGCGGGCTTTTGCTCTTGCGATTAATAGGCGGTTTGCCGAGATTAAATGACAACTGATCGACATGCTGCATGGCTTCATTCAAAGCCCGTTTGGCTCTGCCTCCTTTTGTTTTCCGATCTCCAAAGCATATACCTCAACGGCTATGATTTCAAGAACAAAGCAAGAACATTTAGTGTAGCGACATCCTCGTTTCAACAGCGATCGAATAAAAGGAGGGCCTGATCCGTTCATTCCAGGTTCGGGCCTGCGTGCCCTATCTCACCCAAAGGAATCACGATCATGTTCACCAGATCAGTCTTTGCGGCCGTTATTTTCGCCCTCATAGGGCTCGGCATTTCTGCTTGCTCCACATCGGGAGATCACAATTCCGGTGGCGGCATGACGCTGAACGCTCCTCCAACCGGTGGCGGATATTGAGCCATGCTCGCGATTGTCCCAGCACCGCGCCGCCGACATCAAAACGGGGGCAATTCTCGCCGCTTGCAAGAAACGGGTTGAATTCGGCGCTCCCGAGGACGATTTTTATGGCAAGTGGAAACACAGGAGCTTTCGTCATGAACGAAACAAGGCAGAATTACCTGATCTTCGAAACGGCCGGCGGCTTCTGCGGCATCGCCTGGAACGAAGTCGGCGTGCTGCGTTTTCAATTGCCGACCAAGGATGCGGGCGCGACCGAGCGCCTGCTTCTGCGCCGCCTGCCGAATGCGCAGCCCGGGACCCCGAGCGCACAAATTGCTGAAGTGGTTGCCAGGGTAAAGCGCTATTTCGCAGGGGAGGAGATCGATTTTTCCGACGTCGCGCTCGATCTCGGCGAGCAGGACGCCTTCTCCAGGCAAATCTACGGTGCCGCCCGGCAGGTCAGCTGGGGCCATACGACAACTTACGGAACATTGGCCAAGCAGCTTGGCGCAGGGCCGGAAGCTGCGCGCGATGTCGGGCAGGCTATGGCGAAGAACCCGGTGGCGCTGATCATTCCCTGCCACCGCGTTCTGGCGGCAGGCGGCAAGATCGGCGGCTTTTCCGCACCGGGCGGCTCCAGCTCCAAGGCTCGCATGCTGGAACTGGAAGGGGTCCAGCTCGCGCCGCCGAAGCCGGTGCAGCAGTCGCTGGCATTCTAGGTGCGCTGCCAACGATAACTGACGAATTTCCGGATGATCCCACCGGCGCCGCGGGGCGAGAGCGCCAAAGCGTGCCCGATCGCGACATTGCTGCTGTGCTATACCGCTCGCTCCCGCGATCTCGTCCACGATAGGACTAGGAGCATGAAGGCGAGAACATGGCTCACAAGCAGCAGCGGCACGTAAAGCGCCGGTATATAGATGCCGGCGCCGAAGAGACCGGGATTTCCGATTTTCGTGACGCCCATGTAGTAGGCGTTCAGAAGATCCAGCGTGCCCCAAATGTTGAATATCCAGACAATGGGAATGGCGATCGGCCACCGCCAGGAAAGGGCGGCCATGGAAACAAGTGCGAGAACGGCCGCGGTGAGATCACCCCATCCGACCTTATCGGCGAAATCCGAGCTCAACTCCGAAGATACGAATCCGGATACCAGAAAGTTCATCCCGAGGAACCGGAACGCATGGAAGGCAGCAAGAAGTCTCAGAGCCTCGTAGCGCGGCATTGTTCGAAGCGCCGGCCAGGCATAGATACAGGCCATCACCGAACTTGTGACGAAGGCGCCGGCGACACTTAGAACGAATGGAAGATTGAGATCCGGTGGCATTTCGGTTTCCTTTTTGCTTGTCTCTCTATGGTCGGACGAAGCCGAAATCGATGAATGTATCTCGTCGGGTGTTCAGGCATTGGCCATGAGCAGGCGGAGCGGCAGAAGCGGACCGATTGGGATATATTCGTGATCCATGAGGTGTTGTTTGGCCAACGGCAAGCCTTCGATGATTGCATGGGCGTCGGCGATATCCCTTGTATCCAGCAGGAACACGGCTCCTCGGCCGTCGCCTCGCGAATACCACTCGCGTATCTTCCCATCGAAATAGAGCTGAGCGGTATGCTGGATTTCATCGGGCATGATGGCCATCACCCGTTCGCGTGTGACGCCCGCCTTCACGGTAAGGATTACGATCACACCGGTAATGGCCGGTGAGACGGCCTGTGCCTGGGTCGGGGTTGAATGATCGGTCATGGAAGTAGCTCCTGTGAGAGTGGGAACCAGGAAGGTGTTGCCGAGCCGGCACGCCGCAGATGTTTGGCCGACGTCGGCGACGCTCCCATTTGCAACTCAGGTATAAGACTGCTTTTCAGGGGCGACTATTCTCGATAATGTCGACGAGTTATGAAGCAGAACTTCACAGTCAGGCAGGGTGCGCTCGATGGCGTGGAGGCCTTTCTGAGCGTCGCCCAGCATCGCAGTTTTCGCAAAGCGGCCGCGGAGCTCGGGGTTACGCCATCGGCGATCAGCCAGGCGGTACGCGCGCTCGAGGCGCGTGTCGGCGCTGCACTTTTCATCCGCACCACGCGCAGCGTCAGCCTCAGTGAAGCCGGCGAACGATTTCACTTGCGCGCCAAGCCCGCTTTCGAGGAGCTTGTCGCCGCAAGCGAGGTTGCGCGTGACCTCGGGCAGCGGCCCGCCGGACTGCTGCGCCTCACCGTGCCCCGGGCAGTGATCCCGATCCTGCTGGAGCCGCTGATCGCATCTTTCTGCCAAGCCTATCCCGAGGTCGAGGTGGAGATCGCCGCAAGCGCAGATCTTGTCGATATCGCAGCTGAGGGATTTGACGCCGGCATCCGGCTGGGGCAGTTCATCGCCGCGGACATGGTTGCGGTTCGGCTTACTCCGCCTTTTCCGCTTGTCGTCGTCGGCAGTCCCGAATATCTGCGCCGACAAGGAAGGCCCGAGCATATCGATGATCTGCGCCGGCATGCCTGCTTAAGGATGCGCCGCTCGGACGAGTCGATCGCGCCGTGGTCCTTTGTCGACGGCAATAAGCCAATCGAGGCGATTGTCTCAGGCCCGCTGATCGCTCGGGATTTCCCCACCATTCTCGGCGCGGCCGGGGAGGATATGGGCCTTGCGCAAGTGCCCAAGCCGATTGCCGTGAGCCTGATGAAGGCGGGCAAGCTCGTGCAGGTTCTGGAGCCATTCGCGCCAATGGCGCCGGGAGTGTTTCTGTATTATCCCAGCCGCCATCAAATGATGCCGAAGCTGCGTGCTTTCATCGATCACGTAAAGAGCCGTTCGGGCGCTATCAACAAAAGTCAGAAGCGCATGGATGGGGAACGAAGACCCGAGCCGAATTGAATTGAAGCTGCCAGGGGATGGGGCCGAGGATGCGAGACCTCGACTGCGGCTGCAACGACAATATCGCGTCCAATGGCGCGCCGATCTACGCCACGGCACTACTGTCCCTTCATTCTCATTCGATTGCCTGGATGTACTCTAACGCTTTGTTATTGCCGTGCTTTGGAACCAATGATGTGCGAGAGCGTTCATCTATGACTTTGATACGACGCTGACGTCGTGCCCGGCCGGCTGGGTAAGCGGCGCATTTGAGGAGCAGCTCATCATGAATATTTCATCTGGATTTCGTTCAGTTGCGGTTGCAGCCATTGCCGCAGCAGGAATTGGCTTCGCCAGCGCGGCACATGCCGATAGCGGCACGATCCGCTTTTCCGTCTACAAGGCGGCCTTCTTCGTCGGTGGTTCCGGAGGCGAGGGCACGCTGACCTTCCATGGTCGCAAATATCCCATCTCGATCGGCGGCATCTCCGGCGGTCTCGCCTTCGGTGCCTCAAAGACCTATTTCCAAGGTACTGTGCGCAATATTCGCCGCGCCCGGGATGTGGCCGGCGTCTATGGCGCCGCAGGCGGTGGCGGCGCGGTGGGCAGGGGCGCCCAGATGATCGTCATGACCAATGACAAGGGCGCCAAACTTGAGCTCACAGGCCGGCAGGTCGGCCTGCAGGTCAATGCCGATATCAGCGGCCTGAGCATCACGATGAAATAAGAGGGCGAGTCAGCTCGTGTAATTATTGCCCGGAGGCCTGATCTGCAGGAATGGCGGTCAGGCCTTCGTCGCGAAGCAAACTACCCCATAAGGGGTTGCCCTTTTTACTCCCACTCGGTTGCTCTAAATCTAGTAAAACTGTTGATATATATAGGTTTTTATTCGAAAATTCGTGCTGTTTCGGCTTCTATCGAAGTCGATCGCTTTCCGGAGCCACTGATCGGCCAAAGACGCCACTCGGAAAGCGGAGGTCCCGCAGGCGGCGGCGGAATAGTCAGAGCCAGCGGCGAACCTTGGCCTTGTAGCGGCGGTAGTCGTCGCCGAACTTCGCCTCGAGATAGCGCTCCTCGCGGGCGATCACCTGCGTCTGGATCGCGATCAGCACCAACGGGAGCAAGGCGAAGGCGATCGGCCCGTCGAAGCGGATCGCAGAGCCGGCATATATAAGCGCCATGCCGAGATACATGGGATTGCGGGTCCACCGATAGGGACCGGTCGTTGCGATGAGGGTCGTTGGCTGCGACGGCGGAACGTTGGTGCCCCGCCGCCGGAACAGCCCCGCGATAAATCCACTCTTGGAATTTCGGATACTGCGTAGTATCGTAATTCGAGGATAACGATACTGTCAAGGACTGTAAATGAGATGACCGAAAATAGTCGAGGCCGGCGTGGCCGGCCCGCCAACGAGGCGCTTGGCCAAACCATTGTCGAAACCGCAGGCGAACTCTTTGCGGAGTTGGGTTTTCAAGCGACAACATTGGACAAGGTCGCCCAGCGGGCGAAGATATCGAAGCTCAGCATTTACAGGCACTTCGAGAACAAGGAGGCGCTGTTTGGTGCGGCGTTTGCCGCCCGCTGCCAGCAGTTAATCCCACAGGCCCTTTTCGACGGCGTCGACGGTTCGGCCGAGGGTCAGCTCATGGCGGTGGGATCATCGCTGCTTCGCACGCTGCTGCGCCCGGACGTCCGCAACGTCGAAGCCATGGTGATGGCCGACACGCCGAACCAAAAGTCGTTGAGCAAAGTCCATTACGAAGCCGGCCCCGCCCACATCATCGCCCAAATCGAGGCCCTGTTGCGTCAATTGCATGCGAAGGCGGTCCTGAACGTGCCCGATCCTATCCGGTCCGCCCGCTTGTTTGCCGCGCTTTTCAAAGGCTCCGATCTTTTGATTATTGCGCGCTTCGATGAGGCGAGAGCAGAGGACGACAACGAAATCGAATCCTATTGCCGGTCGGCCGTCGCCATGTTCATCGCCGCGCACGGTGGCAACGACGGGGGGATAGCCTAGACAAGGCCGCGAAGGAGGGCGGCGAGCAACCAATAACGCCCGCTTTTTTGGGAGGTGCCAATCAAGCTCAGCCCAAATGGATGAAACAGGTATGGCAGCGAAAATTGGCGCTTAGACTGCGCGATCACCACCGTTCTCCCCTCACTCCCACTCGATCGTGCCTGGCGGTTTCGACGTGACGTCATAGACCACGCGATTGATGCCGCGGACTTCGTTGATGATGCGGGTCGCGGCGCGGCCGAGGAATTCCATGTCGTAATGATAGAAATCCGCCGTCATGCCGTCGACGGAAGTGACGGCGCGCAGCGCGCAGACGAATTCATAGGTGCGGCCATCGCCCATGACGCCGACGGTCTGGACCGGCAGCAGCACGGCGAAGGCCTGCCAGATGGCGTTGTAGAGGCCGGCCTTGCGGATCTCGTCGAGATAGATCGCGTCGGCTTCGCGCAGGATTTCCAGCTTCTCGCGGGTGATGCCGCCCGGGCAGCGGATCGCAAGGCCCGGGCCGGGGAAGGGATGGCGTCCGATGAAGCTGTCGGGCAGGCCGAGCTCCTTGCCGAGCACACGCACTTCGTCCTTGAAGAGTTCGCGCAGCGGCTCGACGAGCTGCATCTTCATGCGCTCCGGCAGGCCGCCGACATTATGGTGCGACTTGATGGTGACCGAAGGACCGCCGGTGAAGGAAACGCTCTCGATGACATCGGGATAAAGCGTGCCCTGGCCGAGGAAGTCGGCGCCGCCGAGCTTCTTGGCTTCATCCTCGAAGGTCTCGATGAAGAGGCGGCCGATGATCTTGCGCTTGGTCTCGGGATCGGAAACGCCTTCCAGCTCGCCGATGAAGCGGTCGGAAGCATCGACGTGGATGAGATGCAGATTGTAGTGCTCGCGGAACATGGCGACGACATTGGCCGCCTCGTCCTTGCGCATCAGGCCGTGGTCGACCAGGATGCAGGTCAGCTGGTCGCCGACGGCTTCGTGGATCAGCAGCGCGGCAACGGAGGAATCGACACCGCCTGATAGTGCGCAGATGACGCGCTTGTCGCCGACCTGATCGCGGATCGCCTGCACCGCCTTGGCGCGATAGGCCGACATCGACCAGTCGCCCTTGATGCCCGCGATGTTATGAATGAAGTTGCCGATCAGCTTGGCGCCGTCGGGCGTATGCACGACTTCCGGGTGGAACTGTACGCCGTAATATTTGCGCTTTTCGTCGGCGATGAAGGCGTAAGGCGCATTCGAGGAGGTGGCGACCACTTCGAAGCCTTCCGGCAGCGCGGTGACGCGGTCGCCGTGGCTCATCCAAACCTGATGGCGCGAGCCGTTCGACCACAGTCCCTCGAAGAGGGCGCAATCCCTGTCGACTTCCAGGAAGGCGCGGCCGAATTCGCGATGGTGGCCGCTCTCGACCTTGCCGCCCAGCTGCATGCACATGGTCTGCTGGCCGTAGCAGATGCCGAACACCGGGATGCCGCTGTCGAAGATGATCTGCGGCGCCCGCGGCGAGCCTTCGTCCACGGTCGAGGCCGGGCTGCCTGACAGGATCACGGCTTTCGGCTGCAGGCGCTTGAAGCCCGCTTCGGCGGATTGGAAAGGAACGATTTCGCAGTAAACGCCCGCTTCGCGCACGCGCCGCGCGATGAGCTGCGTCACCTGGCTGCCAAAATCGACGATGAGAACGGTGTCTGGATGTGCTGTCTGGGTCATGGCGAGCCTTTAATGAAAAGCGCTTTCCCTGGCAATCGGGCAAATCACGCAAACGCCGATTTTATTGTCCCGATTGTCCTACATTCTCTGTCTTTTTCGCAATGCCGGACCGAAAACCGCTACACACTTTTCTTGGAATTGCTCCAGTGATTTCCAGTCCCTCAGAACCAGAATACGCCGTCTTCCAGCGCCGTAAACAGGCCGTCGACGGCGTAGGAGAGTTTGCGGTCGATCACATGCAGATATTCGGTCCAGTCCGAAATGCGCTGCAGCTCGACCTTCCCGTCGGAAATGCCCCGCAGGCCGATCAGCGGCAGGCCGTAAGTCTGGCAGGCGCGCAGCACCGCGAAGGTTTCCATATCGACCATGTCGGTGCCGATGCGTTCATAAGCTTCGGAGCCCGAGACGATGTTGGCGCCCGTTGACAGGCTGCCCTCGGCAATGGTGGGGATGCGCAATGGCAGTTCGATCGTCGCCGGCAGATCGAGGAAGGGGGTGCGGCCCTTCTCGAAGCCGAGCGGCGAGGCATCCATGTCTCGGTAGGAAACCGAGGCGACCTGATAGACCTCCGTCTGCTCCAGCTTGGCGGAACCGGCCGAGCCGAGCGACACCACGAGATCGGGAAGATCGCCCTGAGCTTCGAGCTGCGCGAAGGCACGAGTCAGCGCAATCGCCGCCTCCACCGGACCGACGCCCGTCATCAGCGGATCGATGCGCGAGCGCAGGAAGGGTCCATATTCGGCCTCGGCTGCCATGACAAACAGGATCGATTTGCCCGATACCCGTTTCAGTTCGAATTTCATCCGCTAATTCCCTCTCTGCCCCGGATGACCATCATCGTTCCCGTCATCGAGGCGATCAGCTTGGCCGGCCCGTCGCCGACGGCATAACCGCGGCCGTCGGCGACGATGATCGTCGTGCCGGGCTTGGTGACATCGCCGCGAAACAGGAAGCGCTCGCCGCGCCCCGGCGACATCAGGTTGACCTTGAATTCGATCGTGAGGATCGATGCGGAGGGATCGATGACGCTATAGGCGGCAAAGCCGCAGGCAGAATCCAGCGCGGCGGCGATGATCCCGGCGTGCAGGATGCCATGCTGCTGGGTCAGCTTGATATCGAACGGCAGCTCGATTTCGACCGTACCGTGCTCGACGCGCGTCAGTTCCGCACCGATCGTCGCCATGGCGGCCTGCCGCTCGAAGCTGGTCCTGATGCGGGTCCGAAAATCGCCGCCGGTCTCCGTGTTATGTGCCCCTGTCATGCCGTCCCCTTTCGCGGGTGCGAAATTGGCATGGAGAGGCCGTTTGGACAAGGGTTGTCCCGTGGAAAAAGGAAGAGCCGAAGCTGCTGTGCCGACATCGAATTTCCAAGATCAGATTCCCCTGCCATCCGAAGCAATGAAGCTTGAGGGCGCGGATGACGACGATCCGGCAATCAGCGGTCGCCTATGCGAGCTGGATACGGACGCCGCTCGGTGCCGATCTGGTAGATCAATGTCGGGCGGCTTCCAAGATCAGATGGGCGATCGTATCGGGGTGTGAGATCAGCGAGAGGTGGCTGGCCTTCACTTCGATGGTTTTCGCGCCCATGCGCTTGGCCATGAAACGTTCCAGATCCGGATCGATCGTTCTGTCTTCTGTGGAAACGGCATACCAGCTCGGCTTGCTGCGCCAGGCGGCCTGGCTGGTCTTTCCCGTCAGCAACGCCTTCTGGAAAGGCTGCTGCACGGCATAGAGCACTTCGGCCTTGGCCTTGGGCAGATCGCCGGCGAAGTCACGCAGGAAGGCTTCCTCGGTCAGCCGTCCTTCGTCGCCGTCGAAGACGATACCGGCCGAGGCAGGGGGCGTTGGATAGGTCTTGGCGAGGGCCGTATAATCTTCGCCGGCATCCGGTGCGCGGGCTGCGACATAGACAAGCGCGGAAACCTTCGGATTCACGCCGGCTTCCGTCACCATCATGCCGGAGAAGGAATGGCCGACAAGAACGGTCGGGCCGTCCTGGCGGTCGAGTACGCGCTGCACGGACGCGACGGCTTCGGGAAGGGTCGTCAACGGATTCTGCACGGCCGTGCAGTTCAGCCCCTTGGCCTGCAGCCGGGCGATGACCTCCGTCCAGCAGGAGCCATCTGCGAAAAGTCCATGCGCTAGAACGACGTTGCGGGCCTTTAGCGGCGCGGAGGCAGCCGCACCCGTGGTCGAGCTGCTGGCGGCCATGCCGCGCGTGGAAATGAGGGAGGCGGCGGCACCGGCAACAATGGCGGTCGCGAAATTCCGTCTGGTCAGCATCATCGTGATCCCTATGGTTGAGAGGATAAATTAGCACCAGAAGGCCGTCGTGCCGGAACGGTAAAACTTCTGAAATTTTGTATGTCTGAGGACGGCATCTGGCCGGATCCTGCGGATCAAATGCGTCATCTGCATTCCGATTCAGCATCAAACTTGCTTTGTGTATGCGAAAGCAATCTCTATGCCTATTTTTGTATTCCGCGTATGGAATTTAGTCAATAATTGGATGCGTAACAGTCTCGTGATGGATAAATTGTATGCAGATTGGAGTTAGAAGTGATATTTTGCATGCGCGCCTCGTTGGATATCGGAGAATTGGGAACGATGGATGGGCTAAATGGTGCAGCCGAGGATCGCGAATTGCTGTCTGACCGCATTCGCAACGCGCTGGAAGGTGAGATTGCGAGCGGCAAGCTTAAGGCGGGGGCCGCACTGGACGAACAGCAGCTGGCCGATCGTTTCGGTGCCTCACGCACGCCGGTTCGCGAGGCCCTGAGGCAGCTGTCGGTAAGCGGTCTGGTCGAAATGCGAGCGCGGCGCGGGGTCGTCGTTGCCCGCATGACGCCTGAACGCATCATGGATATGTTCGAGACGGTTGCCGAAATCGAATCGATGTGCGTGAGGCTCGCCACCTATCGCATGACGCCGCTCGAGCGCAGCCATCTGATCGAGCTGCACGACGCATCCGAAACGCTAGTGAGGACAGGCGATTTCGATGCGTACGATATGTTCAATCGCGCTTTCCATGAGGCGATCTATCACGCGACCCACAACAGCTTTCTTGCCGAGCAGGCGATCACGATCCGCAATCGCCTGGCGGCCTTCCGCCGGGCTCAATTGCAACAGGAGCAGCGGCTCGATCGATCCCGGGCGGAGCATGAAGCCATCATGCAGGCCATAGCCGAGGGGGATGGGGAAATGGCGTCGCGGCGTATGCGCGCGCATATGCTCAATGCGGCGACGGCGTTGCGGCGCTTCATCGAAGCCAGCAGGCTTACTTAGGCAGTTCAGCCAAGTTCGCATCAGCCGCGGGCGATGCGGACGATGTGCTGGTCCCAGGCGACGTCGCTGTGCTCGTTCAGGAAATCACCGCCATAGGACGAGACGGCAAAGCCATACCGAGCCGGCGCGATGCCCGCCGCATCGGCAATGCTCTTCACCTTCAGCACCTTGCCGGTCGTCGCATCGAGCGTCACCGAGGTTCCCTCGATTGGTGAGGTGACGCCAACGAGATTCTCTGCACGATTGACCGCGATAGCGCCGACATAATTGCCAAGGGCCCGTGTCGTCTCGTCGGGCAGGGTGACGAAACTCAGGTCCTCGCCTCTCGCGAAATGGCCGACGAGTGGCGGCAGGTCGTTGCGATGACCCTCATACTGGCAGGCGAACCAGACGCGACCGCTGGCATCGATATCGACATGGCGGGTGGAGACCTGAGCATATTGGGCCGGCAATGAGTGTTTCTCGATCAGCCGGCCGCTGGCGGCGTCGATCAGCGTCAGCGACGGTTCCATGTGGTCGAGGTTGAGCTTGGTGCGGCCGAAATCCGGATGGGTCTCGATGCCGCCATTGGCGACGATCAAAAGCCGCCCGTCATCCGAAACCGTCATGTCGTGCGGGCCGACGCCATAGGTCTCGTATTCGCCGATGCGGGCAAAGCGGTTGCCGGCATCATAGAGCCCGATGATACCGCGATTGTTGTCGAAATCATTCTCGCTGGCATAGAGCAGCCTGCCATCGGGGGAAAACGCGCCGTGCCCGTAAAAATGCCGGCCTTCTCTGGCGGAAATGACGATCGGCTCGGCCTTGTTCCAGGGGTCGAAGATCATCGCATAGGTGCCGGGCCGGCGCGCGAAGGCGACGGTCTTGCCGGTCGCCTTGGAAAAAGCCATGCCGTGGGCGCGGGCAGGCAGCGCCACCTGATCGATGATGCGGCCCTGCTCGGTCACCGTCGCCACGGCAAAGGAGCCGTCCGCGGCGCGGATGCCGGAGGCGTAGACCGCATCCGCCCGTTCCAGCGCCATCAAGGCACCGGGCTTCAACGCCGCGAGGAAGGTCAGCCCCGCTGCCTTGACGAAAGCTCTCCGATCGATCAGGTCGCTGCGCATGCGCCCGGAGCCTGATAATTTTAGGTCTGTTCGACCTAAAATCATCCGCTCTGAAATCGGGGAAGTAGAACATGATGTCGCCCGAAAACCGCGAACACTTTTCGGCATCATGTTCTAATCTCCGTCTGCGAAGGAGAAACCAGCCGAAAGGCCGATGGCGCCGCCGTACTGGTCGCTGAAGCTGGTGGCGAGATCGCGGCTCACGGAGAGCAGCTTGTCGATCTTGGCGCGTTCCGCGTCGTTGCTGATCGCCGCCTCAATATCCGCATTGATCGTCGGTGCTGTGGCCGCGAGTTCGTTCAGGAGGCCGTCGATCTTGGTGGCGACAGCGCGCTTGTCAGCCGGCAGCAGCTTCGCCATGTCGGCTTTTTCCCAGAGCGTCTTCAGCCCCTCGATGTTACCGGCAAACGAGGTCCACGTGTTGGCCGAACGCCAGTAGATCGCCATCTTCGGCCGCGCCGTTGCCGGATCGCCCTTGTAGAAGGTTTCCAGCCGCTGGTCACGGATATTGGCGGCTCCATGCACGAGAATTCCGAGTAGCGCCGTCACGGCCTCCTTGTTATCAATGAAATCGTCGCTGCTCTTGCCCGGGGATTTCCAGGATTTCTGCACGCCGTCGGGCGCATCCCATTCATCGGCGATTTCCTTGGCGGTGTTTTCGATATTGCCGGCGATAGCCGCGCCATAGCGGCAACGGAAGCTCTGCTTGTCCTTGCCGAGGACATCGGAGCCGCTGCCGAAGAGCACATATTCCAGCGCGGTCATGCTCATCAGCGCCACGCTCTTGCCGGCAACGGCCTCGACGGTCGCGTCGTGTTCGTCGGCCTTGGCGATCAGCGCCTGCACCTGCTTGAGGCCGACGCCCTTGCGGTCGGGATAGAACAGGATGTGCTCGAAACGGTTCTTTTCGAGGATCGGGCCGGTATCGACGATCTCGATGCGCGACCAGCTCTTCACCGTATCGCGGAAGGCCGTCTGGGCGCCGATGAGCGATGCATCGGTGGGATCGGCGCAAAGCGCCTTCATCGCAACAGTCAGTTTCGAGGCGGAGTCGTGCATGGCGCGGTAGCCGGGACGAATGACATCATCCACCGCCTTTTGCAGCGTCGCCGGCACCGCCGCCTCGTTCAGTCCGGCGCCATTGGTACCCGCATCCTCGGCACGGGCAGGCAGAGCCGCAACGGTAAGCAGCAGGCTGGCGGCCAGAGCAATTCCAGCAAAAGTGCGCAGCGGTTTTGCGTCTGGAATTGCGTGAAAACAATGGGACGGAGCATTTGCGTGACTCCGTTTAGAGCGGAAATGCTCCGGGCGTTTCCAGTGGCGCATCAGAGGGACTCCAGAAAGTTGACGAGGGCTTGCCGATCGTCCTTCGAAAGACCGGCGAATGCGTTGCGGGCTTTTTCCGCCTCTCCTCCATGCCAGAGGATGGCTTCGGTCAATGTGCGGGCGCGGCCGTCATGCAGATAGGTCTGCCGGCCGCTCACCGTCTGCGTCAGGCCTATACCCCAGAGCGGCGGCGTGCGCCAATCGCGGCCGGATGCCACGCCCACCTGCTGCCCATCGGAAAGGCCGTCGCCCATATCGTGCAGCAGGAAGTCTGAATAGGGCCATATCAGCTGGAAAGCCTGCGGCGAATCCTCGCCGTCGCTGCCCTTGAGGCCGTCGCGGGTGACGAATTTCGGCGTGTGGCAGGCGGCGCATCCGGAGCGGTAGAACATCTCCTTGCCGTGCAGCACATCGGAAGAGCCTGTCTCGCGTCGGGCCGGCACCGCGAGATTTTCTGAATAGAAGGCGACGAGGGGCAGCACCGGGTCCGGTGCTTCCGTGTCACCCAGGCGCTTCTGCACGCCGGTCGGCATGCTCAGGCAACGCGCTTCCTTGGGCGTGCAATCGCCACGGGGATTGGGCCGGTCCGGCGTTGAAATGCCGATATCGGCGGAAAAGGCGTCGGCCACCTGGTCGCGCACCGTGGCATTCTGGGCCTTCCAGCCGAAGCGCCCGAGCGCGAGCTGGCCGGTGCGGTGATCGCGAACGATGGCGGGGCGCCCGCGGATGCCGGTGCCCTTCGTGTCGTCCGGGTCGGCATTGGCGAGAATATCCGCATCCGGGATGGCCTCGATCAGGCCGAGGCCGATCATCGGCGGTGCGATGCGCGGCGAAATGGTGGTGCTTGCATCCATCGGCCCGTAGGCGAGATCGCTGGCGCCGTAATGCGGTTTGCGCAGGGTTACGGTTTCCCCGCCGGCAAGCGTCACCGTCTCCTCGCTATAGCTGAGGGTCAGCTTGCCTTCGGCGGCGAGGCCGGGAACGGCAAGATCCTGCAGCTGTACTCCATACGTCGGATCCGGGAAATTGAGCGCGCGAAAATCCTTGACGGCCTGCTCCTCCTCCGCTGTTACGGCGGGCCGTGCAAGGCGCAAGACCATAGAGGTCGCGGCAGCTCCTGCCTCCTCAGGCGGATGGCCGCGCCCGTCCCGGATATGGCAGCTCTGGCAGGAGCGGGCGTTGAACAGCGGCCCCAGCCCATCGGAGGCCTGCGTGGAGGAGGGAGCGGAAACCCAGAGCTTGCGGAAGAGCGCGTTGCCGAGATGGAAATCCTGGCCCTGTTGCTGGTTCAACGTAGCAGAAGGCTGCGAGAAGATATCGCGCGTGACTTTGTCGATTGCGGTTAGTGCTCCGCCCTGCATCGCCTCATAGGGCTCGGCCTTGAGAAAATTGCTGGTGGCGCGGGTCACGTCGCGCACGCGCTTCAATTCCTCAGCGGAAAGATCGCTGCGCGTGGTCGGAAAAGCGAGAATATCGGCGGCTGCCAACGTGATGGAAAAAACCAAAAAACCCGCAGCGAGGGCGGGCAAAAGGGCGCGATTGGCCGGTAGAGCTGTCATGGGTATCGGGGTGGCGGCACCTGATCGCGCCGCCACCTTCCCTCGTTACTTCTTCTTGAAGACGGAGTTCGGATTGTCCAGGCTGTCCGAACCTTCGAGCTTGATCGAGCCGAGATCGAGAGCGGCGATGACGCGCTGGATGCTCTTCGTCTGGTCGAGCAGGCCATCGATCGCCTTCTGAACCGTCGCGTTGCCTTCCTTGTTGCCCTCGCCGATCATCTGGTCGTATTTTTCGACCGTTTCGCCGCGATGCACCAGAGCCTTCATGGCGGCAAGCGTCGTGTCGAGCTTGCCTTCCATTTCCTTGTCGAGCGCCGGATCCTTGGCCTTGACGAGATCATGCAGCGACGGGCCCTTCAGCTTGGTGCCGTCGACGCGGGCATAGTTGCCGTTATAGGCCGAGGCGATGCCGATGGCGTCGCCATTATGCTCGTTATAGGTATTGTCGGAGAAGCAATCCTGCTCTTCTTCCGGATCGTGCAGCAGCAATCCGAGCTTCATGCGCTCGCCGGCAAGCTCGCCGTAGGAGAGCGAGCCCATGCCGGTCAGAATGGTAGTGAGGCCGGCCTTGGGATCAGCTTCGACATGCTTGGTGGCCTCGCCATCGGGCGCCCACTTATCCGTCATCTCCTGCAGGTCCGAAACCAGGAGCTTCGAGGCGGATTTCAGATATTCGGCCCGGCGATCGCAATTGCCGTGCGTGCAATTCTTCAGATCGTAATCGGTCGCCGGACGTTCGCCGGCGCCGGCACCCGTGCCATGCAGGTCCTGGCCCCACAGCAGGAATTCGATGGCGTGGTAGCCGGTTGCGACGTTCGCCTCGACACCGCCGGCCTGATGCAGCGTGCCTGACAGGAATTCCGGCGTCAGATGCGAGGCATCGACATCCTTGCCGTTGATCTTGATCGTCTTGTTGGCGATGACATTGGCGACATAAAGCGCATTCTCATCGCTTTCCGTGCCATAGGAGGCGTCGACATAATCGATCAGGCCTTCGTCCAGCGGCCAGGAATTGACCTTGCCTTCCCAGTCGTCGACGATCGGGTTGCCGAAGCGATAGACTTCCGTCTGCGCATAGGGAACGCGAGCTTTGATCCAGGCCGAGCGTGCCGCCTTCAGCGTCTTGTCGCTGGGGTTGGCAAGCAGGGCGTCGATCGCCTTGTCGAGCGCCTGCGCCGTCGTCAACGCGTCCTGATATTTGGCATGAGCCAGTTCCGTGTAATGCTTGAGAACGGCGGACGGCTCCGGAGTGGCGGCAAAAGCGGGCAGGCCGGATGCGGCTGTCGCGGTGATGGCCGCCGCAAGGACGGCGCCAAAATGGATCTTCAGTTTCATGTTCCTCTCCTGTGACGGC
Source organism: Rhizobium sp. JAB6 (assembly GCF_003024605.1). Taxonomy (GTDB): domain Bacteria; phylum Pseudomonadota; class Alphaproteobacteria; order Rhizobiales; family Rhizobiaceae; genus Rhizobium. Next base: position 312,612 of record NZ_PYJQ01000001.1, read on the forward strand.
GGGGGCACCGCCAAAAACTTGGCAATTTGTCTCATGTATGAAAAACAAACTTGTGTCAAACGCTCTAGTTTAGAACGATTTAAGGGAAGGGCCTGGGAATCCGTGGCGCAAGCGATCTGGATTCGCTTGTAAATGCGCAGATATAGGCCGCTTGGCATGGCGTCGGCAGGGGCGAAAGCACGTAGCGATGCGCGATCGGCAGACCATACCCCGGCTCGATCGCGGCCGGATTGCATCGATCACTTGCAGAGCGATAATTTCGGTAAATTCAGCTCACATCTTCCGCTGCAGACGGCTGAAGAAGAAGCCGTCGGTATCGGTGGAGGCAGGGGTCAGTGTAATGGTCTTGCCGTCGGAGGAGCGTGGCTTCGGAGCCTCCTTGCCGAACAGCTTTTCCCAGGAGCTCAGGGTCTCCACCACTTCGAAGGCCGGGTTCTGGGTGGCGAAGCGGTTTACCTGCGCTTCATTCTCCTCCGGCAGCACCGAACAGGTGACGTAAAACAGCGATCCGCCTGGACGGACGAATTCGCCGGCTTGCGCCAAGGCTTCCTGCTGCTGGCTGGTGCGCTCGTCGAGGTTCTTCTGTGTCAGCCGCCATTTGGTATCGGGACGGCGCCGCCATGTGCCGGTCCCGGTGCAGGGAGCGTCGACCAGCACCTTGTCGAACTTGCCCCGCAGCTGGAGCAGGCCGTTGCGCTCGTCGTGAACCTGGACATTGCGGGTGCCGGCCCGCTTCAGGCGCTCGATGATCGGCGCCAGCCGACGCCGGTCGCTGTCATAGGCATGCACCTGGCCCTTGTTATGCATCGCGGCCGACATGGCGAGCGTCTTACCGCCGCCGCCGGCGCAATAATCGAGCACCTGATCGCCTTCATCAGGCAGGACCAGATCCGCCACGATCTGTGAGCCTTCGTCCTGCACCTCGAACCAGCCCTTCTGGAACGAAAGTTCGGCCGTGACGTTTGGAAGGCGGGACGCGCCTTCGCCGGCGGGAATGCGGATGCCGAAACGAGCGAGGTTCGACGGCTGCCCGCCGGCGCGTTCCAGCGCTTTCACGACCTTGGCGCGGTCGGCCTTCAGCGCATTGGCGCGGAGATCGAGCGTCGGGCGTTCCGAAAGGGCCTTTGCTTCCGAGAGCCAGCCGTCGCCGAAGGCTTGGCGGAAGGAGGGCTCGATCCATTCGGGAATATCGCCCTGGATATGGAGGGGAGCGTCTTCGAGTTTGCGGGCTGCAAAGGCAGCCAATGTTTCGGCGCTCGGGGCTTCGGGCGCGAATTTATCGCCGTCGAGCTCGGCAGCCAGCGCTTCCGGCGTCAGGCCCCATTGGCGGAAGAGCACGGCATGGGCAAGCGCGGACGCACTGTCGTCTTCCATCAGCCAGGCATGCGAAAGCCGCATGCGCAGGGCGTCGTAGACGATGTTGCCGATCGCGGCCCTGTCGCCGGACCCGGCGAAGCGATGGGCAAGGCCCCAATCCTTCAGGGCATCGGCCACCGGTCGCTTGCGCGCTTCGATATCGGCAAGAACTTCGATGGCCCCCTGCAATCGGCCGCCCAAACGCATGCACACTCTCCTGCTCGCGCATGTCCCGGAACCCATTCGGGCTCATCTTGGGACTCTGCGCCTACCAAAACCGCTGACGCCTCGCCAATCCGCGCAAGCAATGCCCATGGCGGCGGATTTTGAGACGTCTCAATCGCGTGGTAGCCGCGATTGGCCGAGAGAGCAAGCGTCATGCCGATTTGCCTGACGGTTCCGGCTTGCGGCGATTACTTCGAGGCGACGACCTCGTAACAGACCTTGGCCGTACCCGAAGCGACCATGCCGATGTTCTGTGCGGCAGCGCGGGAGAGGTCGAGAACACGTCCGCGAATGAAGGGTCCCCGGTCATTGATGCGGACGACGACGCTGCGGCCATTGTGCTTGTTGGTGACCCGCAGGCGTGTGCCGAAAGCAAGCGAGCGGTGTGCTGCAGTAAGATTTCTGGAACTCATGCGTTCCCCGGAAGCAGTCTTGGAGCTCCCCCCGTACCATGAAGCGCCTCCGCAGCCAGCGGATGCAAATGCCGGTGTAGAAACGACAGCAATGGAGGCGGATATAGTTGCGGCGATTGCCAAAGAACGTGCGATTTTCTTCAAACCGATTTTTCCCTCAAGCTATTGAACTTGCGCCCTGGGTAGGCGGCGGGCTTAAATCAGGCTAAAAATGGCGAAAAAGTGCCGTTATGGATCACGGAATATTACAGAATGTAACAATTGTGATTGCGAGCGAATACTGTGGCTATTCACCAAATTTGCTTGATTGCAGAAAAAACCCAATAAAATCAGCTAAAAATGGAACGAATTTTCTCGTGAGCGCCGACCAACCTCAGGCCTCACGAAAATCGGAAAAATAATTTTCCGGCTTTGCCATAATCGCTGCCGCATTTGTGCAATTTTAGAGGTCGTTAACCATAAATGCGGAGCAAATTGAACTAGAGCGGCCGGCTAAGTAGGAATTTTCATGCGATCCCACGTGTTTGGGCAAGTGGGTTCTCAGCCGCGCCACGCTCCGGAGGACCATAATTCGGCGAGCGACATGCGATACTCAGGGTAGCGGAATCGAAAGCCGAGCGCGCGCAATTTCGCGTTCGAAACGCGTTTGTTCTCACCATAGAAGGAGCGCGCCATCGGCGTCAGCTCAGCGGTTTCGAAGGGCTGTTCCGGTGGCGGTTCGACGCCCATCAGGCGGGCGGCCTCGGCAATGACATCCTGTGGCGGAGCGGGTTCGTCATCGGTGACATTATATATGCCGCCGAGCTTGCGCTCCGACAGGAAGTGGGCGCAGGCGCCGATATCCTCGACGCGGATGCGGTTGAACACCTGGTTCGCCTTGATGAGCCGCCGTGCGGTTCCCTTTTCCAGATTGCAGAAGGCGTTTCGGCCCGGGCCGTAGATGCCGGAAAGCCGGAGCACGGCGACGGGAAGACCGAGCCGGATGCCGACCCGCAGCCAGCCGTCTTCTGCTTCGACCCGCTCGACGGAGCGGTCCGCAACCGGATGCAGTGGGGTTTGCTCGCTGACCCAGGCGCCCTTGCGGTCGCCATAGACGCCGACGGTCGAGAGGTAGCACACCCATTCCAGCTTCGGCATCAGCGCCTTGAGATTGAGCTGTGCCAGCCGCAGCAGCGGATCGCCTGATTTGCCAGGCGCGATCGATTGCACCAGATGCGTCGCCGTTTGCATCGCTTCGGCGAGAGCCGGGTCGATCGCTTCACCGTCGAAGACGAAGGCTTCGATGCCTTCCTTCGTCAATAATGCCGCCTTGTCGGCGGAGCGGGTCGTGCCAGTGATCCGGATCCCGGAGCCCGCGAAAGCCTTGGCGATGGCCGTTCCGGAATAGCCGCAGCCGAAAATCATCACATGCATCACGATACCCCCGCCAGTTTCCATTCGGTGCAAACGTCTTCGTCCGCCTCGTCATCTCTTTCTGCCGCAAACGCGCGGAATTCGCCAGCCGTCATCAGCCGCGATAGCGCCCAGACCGCCATGCCTCGGACGGTGGGCGAGGGATCCCCAGCCAGTTCGCGGCACTTCGGGATAAAGGAACGCTCGCCCGAATTGCCGGCTGCGATGAGAACGTTGCGGATGAACCGGTCCCGGCCGATGCGCTTGACCGGCGAGCCGCTGAAGAAAGCACGAAAGGCCGCGTCATCCAAATCGAGCAGAAAGGCGATCGTCGGCTCCCTGAGATCCTCCCGCGCCACCAGCTTCATTTCCGAGGCGGCACTGGCGAACTTGTTCCAGGGGCAGGCGGCCAGGCAGTCGTCGCAGCCGTAGATGCGATTGCCGATCAACGGCCGCAGTTCAGGATCGATCGGCCCCTTGTGCTCGATGGTCAGATAGGAAATGCAGCGTCGTGCATCGAGCTGATACGGGGCAGGGAAGGCAGCGGTCGGGCACGCGTCGAGGCAGGCCCGGCAGGAGCCGCAATGGTCGATCTCCGGCTCATCGGGCTTGAGCTCGGCCGTTGTGAACATCGAACCGAGAAAGAGCCAGGAGCCGAAGCCGCGGCTGACGAGATTGGTATGCTTGCCCTGCCAGCCGAGCCCGGCCGCGCCGGCCAGCGGCTTCTCCATGACCGGTGCCGTATCGACGAAGACCTTGACGTCCTCCTTCGAGCGCGCGGCAAAGCGGGTGGCGATTTCCTTCAGCCGCCCCTTGATGATGTCGTGATAATCGCGGTTTCTGGCATAGACGGAGATTGCCGCCTTATCCTTCTTTTCCAGAATGCCGCGGGGATCTTCCTCGGGGCCGTAGTTGAGGCCGAAGACGACGATGGAGCGGGTCTCGCTCCAGAGCACGCGCGGATCGGCGCGGCGGCCGCGGGTCTCCTCCATCCAGCCCATGGTGCCGTGATGACCTTTATCGAGGAATTGCCCCAGCCGGGCGGCCGCCTCGGGAATGGCATCCGGTCTGGTGATGCGACAGAGATCGAAACCCTGGGCACGCGCTTCCTCTCGCAAAAAAGCGGTCAGTGTGCTTCGGCGCTTGTCAGCTTTTTCCGCTTCGCGATCACCGGGCATATCGAGCCCTCGTCAGAAATCCAGATCCGCGTAGTGCGAAACCGGAGTGACACCGCGCACGCGCTCCGCCAGGATCGGCCGGAAGGACGGGCGCGACTTCAGCCGCTGATACCATTCCTTGGCAACCGGCGATTCCGCCCAGTCGATCTCACCCAGATAGTCTAGCACGGAAACCGAAGCCGCGGCGGCAAGATCGGCATAGCTCAGTCGCTCGCCGGCGAGCCACTGCCGCGAGCCCGCCAGCCAAGACAGATATTTCATATGCTGGCGGATATTGCCGCGCGCCATGCGCATGACCTTGGAGTCGGGCGCGCCGCCGCCCTGCTCGGCGGTCATCTGCAGCTTGAACACGCGTTCGCGCGTCAGCGGCCGCGTGACATCCTGCTCCATCTTCTGCATGAACCATTCCGTCAGCCGGCGGATTTCGGCGCGCTGGAACGGATCTTCGGCGAGAAGCCGGCGGTCGCGCTTCAGAACGCCATGCGTCTCGTCGAGATATTCGGAAATAACCGAGGCGCCGCAGAGCGCCCGCATGCTGTCATCGACGTAGACAGGCAGGGTGCCGGCGGGATTCAGCGCCAGGAAATCGCGCCGCTTTTCCCAGGTCTGTTCCTCGATCAGCTCCGTCTGATAGCCATATTCCGTCAGGATCAGACGAACGAACCGGGAGGAAGATGACATTGGGTGATGATACAGCGTCGGCATTGGTACTCGGGTGTTTCTGATTGATGCTATGGAAGTCTTTTGGGTCGCGATCCTGCGACCCTAGTCATTTGTCATCGGTTGAAGCTATAGGATCTTGGCCTAGTTTGCACAAGCGAATCGGGCCGCCCTGCCGTTAGACAAAGGACACGATATGGCTGAACAAATTGTTATCGCGTTGGTTTTAGGCCTTGTGGAGGGGCTTACGGAGTTCATTCCGGTCTCCTCGACAGGCCATCTGATATTGCTCGGACATTTTCTCGGCTTCAAGTCGGCCGGTACTTTTGAAGTTTTGATCCAGCTCGGCGCGATTCTCGCCATCCTGCTCGTCTATTTCAATCGCCTCGTCCAGATCGCCAAGGTGCTGCCCGTCAGCACCAAGGCTCGTCACTTCGTGCTCGCCGTCCTCTTCGGCTTTCTCCCCGCTGCCGTTATCGGGGCGCTGGCGCATGATTTCATCAAGACGGTGCTGTTCGATTCGCCGAAGATCATCTGTATCTCACTGATCCTGGGCGGCATCGTCCTGCTCGTCATCGACAAGATCGAGTTCAAGCCGAAATACACCAGCGCCTATGAATTTTCCTGGCCGATGGCGGTCAAGATCGGCTTCTTCCAGTGCCTGGCCATGATTCCGGGAACGTCGCGCTCCGGTTCCACCATCGTCGGCGCCCTGCTGCTCGGTGCCGACAAGCGTTCCGCCGCTGAATTTTCCTTCTTTCTCGCCATGCCGACGATGGTCGGCGCCTTCACGCTAGATTTGTGGAAGAGCCGCCATGATCTTAGCGTCGCTGATGGTCAGCTGATCGTCATCGGCTTCGTGATGGCGTTTATTTCGGCGCTCTTTGTCGTGCGCGCGTTGCTCGACTTCGTATCGCGCCGTGGTTACGCCCCTTTCGCATGGTGGCGCATTGCCGTCGGCGCAATCGGTCTCATCGGTCTCTATTTCGGCTGAGACCGATCGTTGGCGCTGGATATCCTGAAAAAATGAAGGCCGGTCAAACCCCGGCCTTTTTCATAACGGTCAGTTCCGCGAGGACGTGTCGATGGAACCCGTCGTGCAGGGATCGACGCCGTAGGCCGGCGCACATTCGCCCTTGATCGAGGCGATGCTGCCGCGGGCCACGAACGAGCCTGCGAGAATCACCAGTGCCGCGCACGCAAACAGAAGCGCGATAGACTTGCCCATCGAAGAATGCCTTTCCGCAGAAGTGTGAAGCGCGCCGCGGACCGGTTCATTATCCAAGCCTGAGACGCGCGGCTGTGTTAGTCAGTGGAATGAGCAATAGCAATAAATGTTCATATTAAATTTGGCGTTAATGCTACTATTTCCGCACTGCGTCTTTTGAGCAACGCTGAGCTGTGAATGGCGGTGCGTTGCCAGCCCGCCGGACCGGTTTCCGTCGTTAAGGAGCAACAAAAAACGCCGCCCGGCAAAGCCGTGCGGCGCATGGATTTCGTGGAATGCCGAATCGTCAGGCGGCTTTGCCGGAACCTGTAAACTGGCCTTGCGGGCGGTAACGCACCAAGTAGGACGGCAGCACGGAGACCAGCAGTGTCGGCAGCAGGCCTATGCCCTTCAGGGTGCGTCCTTCCGCTTCCGCCTGCTTGGAAACGACATTGTCGCTCTTCAGCAACGTTACCTGGTCGGCGGTGATCGGCGGCGTGATGAGCGGCACCAGCGATGCGACCGAGCCGATCAGAGAAGCCAGGCCGAAGGGGATGGAGACGAACGACTTCTTCCGATTGATGACGGCAAGCGTCGTCTCGAGACATTCGCGGAAAGAAAGGACCTCAGGACCGCCGAGCTCATAGGTCGTGCCGGGCTTCAGTTTGCCGTCGACGCTGCGGGCGACGGTTTCCGCGATATCCTGAACATAGACCGGCTGAAATTTCGTCTTGCCGCCGCCGATCAGCGGCAGAAAGGGCGCGGTGCGGGACATATCGGCGAATTTGTTAAAGAATTCGTCTTCAGGCCCAAAGACGATCGAGGGGCGCAGGATGATTGCATCCGGCTTGATCGACAGGATGGCGGTTTCGGCGCGTGCCTTGGTTCGGGCATAGGCCGAAGGCGAGTTGGCATCGGCGCCAAGTGCCGAAATATGCGTCAGCGAGGCGCCGGCGCCGCGGGCGGCTTCCGCAATCGCCTTGGCGCCGAATTCCTGTACGGCATCGAACGTGTTGCGGCCGCTTTCGGCGAGAATGCCGACGCAGTTGACGACATGCTGTGCGCCTTCGACGGCACGGTCGATGGAGTTACGGTAGCGCACATTGGCCTGAACGAGCGAAATCTGGCCGAGATTGCCAAGCGGCTGCAGGAAGCCGGCAAGATCGGGACGGCGAACAGCGACACGGATGCGATAGCCGCGCTTGGCAAGCGCACGCACGACGTGCCGCCCGATGAAACCTGATCCTCCGAACACAGTGACGAGCGGCGGGAGGTTGGACAGGGTCATGGCAGGCTCCTCGAAAGGCTTTGATTGGGCTTATCTGGTTTCGTCTTAGCCGATCCGCGCGCCGAGGTGAAGTGCTATCGCGCTGCATTGCAGCGTCGGTTTTTCAAGGGGTTTAAACCCCTTCTACGACGACCATTTCGGCATCTGCCACCTGCTGCCGGATTTTGGCCGCGATTTGGTATTCCGGCGAGTTGTAGCAATCGACGGCGTGCTGCAGCGACGGAAATTCGATAACGACATTACGGCCGCGCGCCTGTCCTTCAAGCGGCGTGAACGCACCGCCGCGAGCAAGGAAATTCGCGCCATATTTCTCGAAGGCCGGCTTCGCGGCGGCGACGTAATCCTTATAGCGCTCGGGGTCGCGGACATCCACGCGCGCGATCCAATATCCCTTTGGCATGTTTTCCTCCCTGTTTGTTCTGGTCGTTTAGATTGCCGCGTCGATCTCGGCGAGAATGGCGCGGGCCGCCTCTTTCGGATCGGCCGCCTTGACGATCGGCCTTGCAACGACGAGATGGCTCGAACCGGCCTTGATGGCGTCGGCAGGCGTCATCACCCGCTTCTGGTCGCCCTTGTCGCTGCCGGCCGGACGGATGCCGGGTGTCACCAGCGCCATATCGGGCCCGATGACCTTGCGGACGGCGGCGGACTCCTCGGCCGAGCAGACGATGCCGCCCATGCCGGCGAGATGCGCCTGTTCGGCCCTGCGCAGCACCAGCGTATGCGGATCATATTCATAGCCGGCGGCGATGAGATCGCCTTCGTCCATGGAAGTCAGGACCGTGACGCCGAGCAGGCAGAGACCGGAACCCTTGGCGGCTTCGACAGCCGCCTTCATCGTCTTCGGATAGGCGTGCAGCGTCAGCATCGACATGCCCATCTTGACGATATTCTCCACGCCGGAGGCGACCGTATTGTCGATGTCGAGCAGCTTCATGTCCAAGAAGATCTTCTTGCCGCTGGCGGCCAGATCGCGGGCGAATTCGAGGCCGCCGGCAAAGGCGAGCTGATAGCCGATCTTGTAGTAGAGAATATCGTCGCCGAGGGCGCCGACCACTTTCTCGGCCTCCTGAAGGTTTGGAACATCCAGTCCAACGATCAAGCGGTCGCGTGCGGTCATATCAAGCCCATCCCATCCAGTCTTCCATGGGTGTCCAGTCGCATGAGACGGCGCGCTTCGCAAGATCGAAACAGAAAAGATTGCCGCCGCCCGGCGGCTGATCGCCCTGCCGCGCGATCGGCTTTCCTTGCAGATGACATTTCAGCAGCGTGCCGACGCCGCCATGGCCGACGAAGGCGATCGGCACGTTCGGATCGTGCCGCGCAAGAACGGCCTCGACATTCGAGACGATTCTCGCCTGCGCATCGATGGCGCGCTCCCAGCCCTTGAAGCTTTCATGCGGATTGGCGAAGAACCAGTCCGCCGCCTTTTCGAACTCCGGCGGCGCCAGGAAGCCCGTGGCACTGCGGTCGTTTTCATGCATGGCTTCGATGACCTCGATCGGCGCGCCGCTTGCCGTCGCCAAAGCATCCGCCGTTTCGATCGCCTTGCGCTCGCCGCTGGAAACGATGAGGCCGAGCTTGCCCGCCCAGGGCCGGCTTGCCGCCAGCCGCGCCCGCTCGGCCCCTGTTTCGGATAAGCCCCACTCCGGCACGGGCACGGCGGGATCGATGCGCACCTGCGGGTGCGTAATATAAAGAGCGTACATGGGTTGTTCCAGCGGTTGGCTCAGCCGCGGCTATAGATCCAGAGCTGGGCCGGCGGAATGTTGCGCACGATGAAGTCGAAATGGCGGATATGGTATCGATCCGGTTTGGCGATGATCGGCGAAACCGGGCCGTAGGAGATCTGCACCACCGGCCGTCCGGGCGGTATGCGATCCAGCAGGCTTTCGAGAAGCGCGACGCGCGCCTTCATCGGGAAATTGAGGAGGGGAATGCCCGAGACGATGGAATCGAAAGTCTGGCCGCGCAGTACGCCCAGCGTCTTATCGAGATCAAAGGCGTCGCCATTGATGAAATTGACGCCGGGATAACGGCGGACAAGATGATTGTAGAAGTCGGTGGAATATTCGATGGCGATAAGTTTCTGCGGCTCTATGCCCCGTCCGAGGATAGCTTTGGTAATCGCTCCGGTTCCCGGTCCGAGCTCCAGAACGGGCAGGCCCGATTGCGGGTTTATGACGCTCGCCATCTTGCGGGCCGTGATCGACGAGGTGGGGGCGATCGAGCCAACCGTCTTGGGGCCCTGCATCATGCCCTTGAAGAAACGAATTTCCTCGTCGAATTTCTTGCCAAGCCGTTCCTTGAGACGCAGCGCCATGCTCTTCCCCACCAGATTTTATCGTAGCGACTTACATATTGCTTCTCTAGGATCTTGCAACGAAATGACGCAATAACAAGAGAAAATGTCGCAACCGACAAAGGATCAAATAAAAGCGCCCCTGCGTTGCATAAACGCATGAAAGAGCGCTTTGGTTTCCCATGAGCCGGATGATTCCAGGTCTGTTCGGTCCGGAATCATCCGGCTCATGATTCAAAAAAGTGGAGCATGATGTCGTCCGAAAACCGCTCACACTCTTTGGCATCATGCTCTACACCCGCATCGGCATCAGCACATAAAGCGCGTCGTCGCCGGCCGTGTCGCGGATGAGCGTCGGCGAGCCGGCATCGGCCAGCAGGAATATAGCCGCGTCGCCGGAAAGCTGTGCGGTGATGTCGAGCAGGTACTTGGCGTTGAAGCCGATTTCCATCGGGTCCATCTCATAGCCGACGGCGACTTCTTCCGTCGCACTGCCTGAATCCGGATTGTTCACCGTGAGCAGCAGCTGGCCGTCGGAAAGGGCGAGCTTCACTGCGCGCCCGCGCTCCGAAGAGATCGTCGATACGCGATCGACGGCCTGGGCGAAGCTCTGGCAATCGACCCGCATTTCCTTGTCGTTGTTGGCCGGAATGACGCGCTGATAATCCGGGAACGTGCCGTCGATCAGCTTCGAGGTCATGACGATGGAGCCGATGGTCAGGCGGATCTTGGCGTCGGAGACTTCGACGGTGACGATCGCATCCGGCGTGTCCACGAGCTTCTGCAGTTCGCCCACGGTCTTGCGCGGGATGATGATGCCGGGCATGCCTTCGGAGCCCGAAGGCGCGCTGACATCGGCACGGGCGAGGCGATGCCCGTCCGTGGCGACAGCCCTGAGCTTCAGGTCCCCGCCACTTTCGATTGTGTGGAAGAAGATGCCGTTGAGGTAATAACGGGTCTCCTCGGTGGAGATCGCAAACTGCGTGCGGTCGATCAGCATCTTCAGATCGGACGCCTTCAGCTTGAAGGAATGGCTGAAGCTGCCGGCGGTGAGATCCGGAAAATCGGATTCCGGCAGGCACTGCAGCGAGAACTTCGAGCGGCCGGAGGCGACCGTCATCGAGCTGCCGTCGGTGTTGGTGGCGAGAAGAACTTCCGAGCCGTCGGGAAGCTTGCGTACGATGTCGTAAAGCAAATGCGCGGGAACCGTGGTGGCGCCGGCCTGTTCGACATTGGCGGGCGTTGCCTCGGTGATTTCGAGATCCAGGTCGGTCGCCTTCATGTCGAGATTCGTGCCGTCGGCCTTGAGCAGCACGTTGGACAGAATCGGGATCGTGTTGCGACGCTCGACCACGCGATGCACGTGGTTCAGCGACTTCAGGAGGTTCGACCGCTCAATTGTTATACGCATGGATGCTACCGCTTTCGACCGTGACTAGCCGGGCGGCCCGAGGCGCCCGAGCGACATGTTTTCGGACAAGGCCCGAAAGATTGGACAGGCAACTTGGCAGACTTCTCCATCCGAATGCAAGAGGTATGGATCAATTGCCGAGCGCCAATTCGCCATTTCGTCGGCAATGCTCCACAGGAATTGCACCGCTCTTGCCGTCCGGGCGCGCCTCGCCCATAAAGGCTGCCTATCCGAGATGAATTCAGGACCGGCATGAACGAAGAACAATCAGGCGGCGGGATGCGCAGTTTCCGCCTGCATAACAATCAGATCCCGGCCCGTCCTCTCGAACCGGCGCTCTATCTCGTTGCGACGCCGATCGGCAATCTCGGGGATATCACGCTAAGGGCGCTGGAGACGTTGGCCGGTGCTGACGTGCTGGCCTGCGAGGATACGCGCGTGACGCGCGTTCTGCTCGACCGCTATGGCATCCAGAACAAGCCCTATGCCTATCACGAATACAATGCCGATGAGGCAGGCCCCCGGCTGCTGCAGGCATTGGAAGCGGGACGGTCGGTAGCGTTGGTTTCCGATGCCGGCACCCCGCTCGTCTCCGATCCCGGCTATCGGCTTGCGGTGCAGGCAATCGAGGCGGGATACAAGGTCGTACCCATTCCCGGCGCCTCGGCGCCGCTGGCTGCTCTCGTCGGCTCCGGCCTGCCGAACGACGCCTTCTTCTTTGCCGGTTTCCTGCCCGCCAAGGACAAGGGCCGCCGCGATCGTCTCGCGGAGCTGACAGCCGTGCCCGCAACCCTCATCTTCTTTGAATCGCCGCATCGCATTGCCGCTACCCTTGCCGCCGCTGCCGATGTGCTGGGCGGTGAGCGCGCAGGCGCCGTTTGCCGCGAGCTGACGAAGACCTTCGAGGAATTCCGGCGCGGCACGCTCTCCGAACTCGCCGCATTTTATGATGCCGTCGAGAATGTGAAGGGCGAGATCGTCTGGCTCGTTGGCCCGCCGGCGGAAAGCGTTGCCGCGCAGGCGGATGTCGATGCCATCCTCGCCGATCTCTCAGGGGCGATGCCCACCGCCAAGGCGGCAACGGAGGCTGCGCGCTTGACCGGCTTGCCGCGCAAGGAGCTTTACCAGCGCCTGCTCGGCATGAAGGAGCGCCATGGCTGATACGAAGCCCGGGTCCGGCGAGAAACTGAAGCGGCAAAAAGCCTGGCGACGCGGGCACGTCGCCGAATATTTCGCGGCCGCCTTCCTGATGCTCAAGGGCTATCGGATCCTGGCGATCCGCCATCGCACCAAGCTTGGCGAAATCGATATCGTCGCGCGCAAGGGCGATCTCGCCGTCTTCGTGGAGGTGAAATCGCGGCGAGGCGCGCAGGAGGCGATCGACGCCGTTTCCTTCTCTTCGCAAAGGCGCATCCGTGCCGCAAGCGACCTCTGGCTTGCCCGCCAGCCGGATTTTGCCCGCCTGTCGCAACGCTATGACATTGTCGCGATGCTGCCCGGCCGCTGGCCGCAGCATTTTCCGGACGCGTTTTGAGCGGGGCGTTACAGGGCCGTCACAAAATCAGCCTATTGCCGGGCGGCTAGCGCCTGCGATTTCTCCGCCGGCGCTCCTCAGTTCATTTCGACAGGCCCGACCATGATCCGCAACACTGTTTCCGCTTTTACCGTTCCCTCGCAGGAGGAGCGCAAGAGCTTCCTTTCGCTTGAAAGGACCCCGGCCGTTCATGTCCAGAAGCTTTCGTCACTCCACTGCCTGAATACGGTGCGCATTGGCGGGACGGATGCCACGGTCGAGGCTCTGTCCTTTCCCTTTACCGTCGCTGCCTGGAACCTCGAGCGCTGCCTGTTTCCTGGGGAAAGCGCGGCCAAGCTGAGGGAAACCGGTGCGCCGCTCATCCTGCTCTCGGAAATGGATCTGGGCATGGCCCGCACGGAGCAGCGCGATCCGACCGCGATTATCGCCGGTGAACTCGGCATGAAGCATGCCTATGGCGTCGAGTTCCTGGAGCTCAGCCTCGGTTCGGAAATCGAGCGCTCCTACTGCCGCGACGATTTCAACGAGAAGGGTTTTCACGGCAATGCCCTGATGGCCTCCGTCGCTTTGAAGGATGCTTTCATGATCCGCCTGCCCGGCGAGGCCGTCTGGTTTAACGACAGCAATGAGCAGCCGCGCATCGGCGAACGCTGCGCCGTCGGCGCCGTCGTCGAGACGGAAGCCGGCCCCATGGTCGCGGTTTCCGTTCATCTGGAAAGTGTTGCCACTGCTGCCTATCGCGAGCGGCAGATGGCGGCGTTGATCGATGAGGTCGAGGCCTTCGCGCCTGGTCTGCCGCTTCTGATCGGCGGCGACCTCAATACCGGCAATCACACCGGCGGCGATTATTCGACGGATACGCTGTTCGCCATGGCGGAAAGCCGCGGCTTCGAATGTCATGGTGGCCCGCTCGATCAGGCAAGCACGCGCCCGAGCCTGATCACGCGCTTTCCCGATCGCGCCATGAAGCTCGATTGGTTCATCGCCCGCGGCTTGAAGATCGGCGAGAGCCACCTTGTTTCCTCCCTAAATGAAGAAGGCAAGCCGCTCTCCGACCATGACATGGTCGTCTGCACAATCGAGGGTTTTTCCGCCTGACCGCTGCAATCGTTAAAATGCACTCGGTTTCATGAACCCTGCCGTTACCTCTTCCATGCGATGAGATTGCAGACGCACATGGAATTTTGGGGGATTGCATGGTCTTGAAACTGATGTTGGCGAGCATGGCGGCCTTTGCCACCCGTGCCGCGCCGGTCGTACTCGCGATGCCGCAGTCGAAGAGCTTCGTGGCGGGCGCCAGCGGCGACATGGAAATGAAGTCCTCGCCGATCGAACCCTCCTGGATCTTGTCGGGCAATCCCGTTGCCCGCATCGCCGAGCACTCGCGCGGGCAGGACGATGCCGCGATGACGGCGCTGTGGGATTGCACCGCAGGCGAGTTCCGTTGGTATTTCGGCTGGGACGAAACCGTGATGATCCTTGAGGGTGAGGTGCATATCACTACGGAAGACGGTGTCGAGCGCACGCTGCATGCCGGCGATGTCGCCTATTTTGCCGGCGGCACCTGGGCGACATGGCGCATCGACCGCTATCTTCGCAAGGTCGCTTTTCTGCGCAAGCCGTTTCCGAAGCCTTTGACCATGGCCTATCGCCTGCGCAACCTCGTCCGCCAGGGCAGCACGCAGGGCCTGGCCGCCTGAGCGTGGCCGGCCCTGACGAAAGAGGTTCCGCACGAAGACATGCTTGACGGAAGCCCTTGAATAGCCGTTGCGTTTGCAGGCAGGCCGACCTACATCTGTCCGCAAATCGAGCGAGGGCTGACTATGGCTGGTATCAAGAATGTTGCGGTCCAGATGGACCATGTCCGGAGTATCAACATTGCGGGCGACTCCACCTTCGCCATGAGCCTTGAGGCGCAGAACCGCGGCTATAAGCTCTTCCATTACACGCCCGAGCGGCTGAGCATGCGCGACGGCAAGATCTATGCCTCCGTCGAGCCGATGGTCCTGCGCGATGTCAAGGGCGATCACTTCGAGCTCGGCGATCCCGAGCGCGTCGATCTCTCGACCATGGACGTGGTGCTGCTGCGCCAGGACCCGCCTTTCGACATGGCCTATATCACCTCGACGCATCTGCTCGAGCGCATCCATCCGAAGACGCTTGTCGTCAACGATCCGGCATGGGTGCGCAATTCGCCCGAAAAGATCTTCGTCACCGAATTCGCCGATCTCATGCCGAAGACGCTGATCACGCGCGATCCGGCTGAAATCCGCCGTTTCCGCGACGAGATGGGCGATATCATCCTGAAGCCGCTCTATGGCAACGGCGGTGCCGGCGTCTTCCATTCGACGCGCGACGACCGCAACCTGTCGTCCCTGCTCGAAATGTTCGGCCAGCTCTTCCGCGAGCCCTTCATTGCGCAGCAATATCTACCCGACGTGCGCAAGGGCGACAAGCGCATCATCCTCGTCGACGGCGAGGCCGTCGGCGCGATCAACCGCGTGCCGGCCGAGCATGACGCCCGCTCCAACATGCATGTCGGCGGCCGCGCCGAAGCGACCGAGCTGACCGCGCGCGAACAGGAAATCTGCAAGCGCATTGGACCGGCCCTCAAGGAGCGCGGCTTCCTGCTTGTCGGCATAGACGTCATTGGCGACTACATGACCGAGATCAACGTGACGTCGCCGACCGGCATCCGCGAAGTCAAGCGCTTCGGCGGCGCCGATATTGCCAGCCTGCTCTGGGATGCGATCGAAGCCAAGAGGGCCTGATCGGCAGTTTCCTCCACGTTTTCGCCGGACGATCGTGGTCACCCCGGGACGTCGATGATGTCAACATCCCGAGGAAGTTTTTGTTCGTTTATTGTTCTTGTTTCATTCCTTGTCTTGTGCCAGATTGCAACCCGAAGTTTGCCGGTCGGGGCACGTAACGGCAAACGGTTCGGCGACAGGGGATAGGGCATGGTAGCGCGCGTCAGTACGGTGGCGTTTCAGGGCATTGAGGGCGTACCTGTCGAAGTGCAGGTGATGATCGCGCCGGGCAAGGTGCTGATGCATATTGTCGGCTTACCCGACAAGGCTGTGGCTGAGAGCCGGGAGCGGGTTCAGGCAGCTTTGCATGCCTCCGGTCTCGCTTTGCCGCCGAAGAAGGTCACCGTCAATCTTGCACCGGCTGATCTGCCCAAGGAGGGCAGTCACTTCGACCTTGCGATCGCGCTCGGCCTGATGGCGGCGCTGGGTGCGATCCCAGCCGATGCGCTTTCGTCCTACACCGTCATCGGCGAACTCAATCTCGACGGCACGATCGCGCCCGTTGCCGGCGCGCTTCCTGCGGCGATCGCCGCCAACGCCATGGGCAAGGGGCTGATCTGCCCGGCCGAGAGCGGGCCGGAGGCCGCCTGGGCGGGCAAGGAGATCGACATTCTGGCGCCGCGCAGCCTGATCGCGCTCGCCAATCATTTCCGCGGCACGCAGGTCCTGTTGCGGCCGGAACCGTCCGTTCGTGCCAGTGCGGCCAATCTGCCTGACCTTGCCGATATCAAGGGGCAGGAAAGCGCCAAGCGCGCCTTGGAAGTTGCGGCCGCAGGCGGACACAATCTGCTGTTCGTCGGACCGCCCGGTTCCGGCAAGTCGATGCTCGCCTCGCGCCTGCCGTCCATCCTGCCACCCCTGTCGACGAACGAGCTGCTGGAGGTGTCGATGATTCATTCGATCGCCGGCCAGCTTTCCGGCGGCAAGCTCTCGGACCGGCGGCCCTATCGCGCGCCGCATCACTCCGCCACCATGGCGGCGCTCGTCGGCGGTGGCCTTCGCGCTAGGCCAGGCGAAGTCTCACTCGCCCATCACGGCATTCTCTTCCTCGACGAGTTGCCGGAGTTTTCGCCGCAGGCGCTCGATGCGCTGCGCCAGCCGCTGGAAACCGGCGAATGCGTTATCGCAAGAGCGAACCATCGCGTCTCCTATCCGGCCGGCATCCAGCTCGTAGCGGCAATGAACCCGTGCCGCTGCGGCATGGCCGGTGAGCCGGGTCACACCTGCGCGCGGGGACCGCGCTGCGCCTCCGATTATCAAGGGCGTATTTCCGGCCCGCTGCTCGATCGTATCGATATCCGCATCGATGTGCCGGCGGTCTCCGCCGCAGACCTTATCCGGCCGACAGCTTCGGAAAGTAGCGCCGATGTCGCGCTACGCGTCGCCCGAGCCCGCGAACGGCAGCGCGAACGTTTCGAACGAGCCGGCATGAAGGATGTCAGCACCAACGCCCGATGCTCGACAGCGATGATCGAGACCATCGCCGAGCCGGATGCCGCCGGCCTGCAATTGCTGCGCGACGCGGCCGAGAAGATGAAATTCTCCGCCCGCGGCTATCATCGCATTCTGAAAGTCGCTCGAACCCTTGCCGATCTCGATGATAAACCAACCGTCGGGCGCATCCATCTTGCCGAAGCGATTTCCTACCGTATTGCCGGCGAGCGGCTGACGGCGCATGCCTGAAAATTCCGGACTCTGCAGCGCCTAATCGTCTTCATCCTGCCCAAATAGAAAAAGGGCGCCGCAGCCCAGCCACTTACCTAAATGTGGATTCGTTTGAATGATCGGTAGCAATGTCCGTTACAACACCCGTGGTCGGGGGTATTGCTGATGCCGGAGATTTTTGCGGAAAACCCAAAGCGGCTTCGGCTGGCCCTGGCGGACTTGCACTTCGAATAGTCACCAGGCGCGAAGAATTGGGGATGGGCCTTCCTTTGTCCGTGAGGTGCGATGACAACTGCGCGCAAATGCGGGCGTGTCCTTGCCCACAGTAGATGACCGGGTTGGCCGCAGGCGGGTATTTCATCTACGCCCGAGTCTTATCCTGGCAGCTAACAGTTGGGCGACTGGAGTGACAACGTCATCGAGCGCTCGTGACGGCGGGGCTTGCATCAGCTATCTGCAAACGCCTAGCCGTTCTTCCGGGGGCGTCCGCCCTTCGCACCGTTAGCGCGGCTTGCCTCTACCTTGGCCGTTGAACGGGACTGGCCGCCTCGGCGCTGCGCATCCATGAACTTCGCAGTGCCGAATATGCCATTCATCAACCCGGAGATGGTAAAATCTACATCCAAGCTTTCCCAATGCAGGCCGGTGCCGCCGAGAAGCTCGACCTCCGCCAACTGCGCAACGGTTGCATTCTCCAGGCCCTGTATCGATCGGGCAGGCACCATGAACGCAGCGCCATTGGTAAAATCCACGACGATGCGGCCGGATGCCTCATCGAAACGGGCTGATGCCGGGATGGGCGCGCGGGCGCGTTCCGCCTCCCCCTTCACGGTGGCTTCTCGGTAGTGCCGATCTTCAAAGACAACTTCACCCATGGATGCTCTCCCATTTTTCGATGAACAGGCGCTTGTTCGCCTGAACAATGGCAAGGGCTACGCTTAAATCCCGCTTCTTCATTCCCCGGTTTGATATCACGGTGAGATCAAGGATACTTATGCGGGCTTCCCCATCTCCATAGACATGGGTGTGCGCCGGTTCGTGGTCATCCGTATAAATGACAAATCGCATTCCTGCTTCACGGAGAACGGTGACCATGCTCGAAAATAACCTAACAACTTGGGTTTTTCAAGAGCCATAAGGCGCTCGACTACCAGCTTTCGAACGCGAAATTGCACCGACGAAGACGTTGCGGTGATGTGGAACCGCCACAAATCGACTCCACATTTGAGTGAGTGGCTGGGCGCCACAGCACCCCTTTCCCAATCAGTTGCTGCCGTTGGTTCAGCCGCCTAGCCCTTCGAACAGCGCCGTCGATAGATAGCGCTCGGCAAAGGACGGGATGATGACCACGATGGTCTTGCCTTCGTTTTCGGGGCGCTGGCCGATCTTGATGGCCGCCGTGAGTGCCGCGCCGGAGGAAATGCCGACCGGCACCCCTTCGAGCTTGGCGACGAGCCGCGCCTGCTGGAATGCCTCGTCATTGCTGACGGTCACCACCTCGTCATAGACATGGGTATCGAGAACTTTTGGCGCGAAGCCCGCGCCGATGCCCTGGATCTTGTGCGGGCCGGGATTGCCCCCGGAAAGAACGGGCGAATCCGTCGGCTCGACGGCGATGACCTTGATGTCTGGCTTGCGGGCCTTCAGCACCTGACCGACGCCGGTGATCGTGCCGCCGGTGCCGATGCCGGAAACGAAGATATCGACCTTGCCTTCCGTATCGTTCCAGATTTCCTCGGCCGTCGTCTTGCGATGAATTTCCGGGTTGGCAGGATTTTCGAACTGCTGTGGAATGATTGCATCCGGCAGCGACGCGGCCAGCTCTTCGGCCTTGGCGATGGCGCCCTTCATGCCCTTCGATCCCTCGGTCAGCACCAGCTCGGCGCCGAGCAGCGCCAGCATCTTGCGCCGCTCGATCGACATGGTCTCCGGCATGGTCAGGATCAGCCGATAGCCCTTGGCGGCAGCCGCAAAGGCAAGCGCAATACCCGTATTGCCCGAGGTCGGCTCGATCAGCACGGACCGGCCGGGAGCGATCTTGCCCTGGGCTTCCAGGCTCTCGATCATGGCAACACCGATGCGGTCCTTGACGGAAGCGATAGGGTTGAAAAATTCGAGCTTGGCCAAGAGGTTGGCCTTGACGCCCTTCTCCTTCGCCAGCTTGTCGAAGCGGACGAGCGGCGTATCGCCGATGGTCTCGGTAATCGAGGCATAGACGCGGCCGCGGCCGGGTTTGCGGGTGTCGGACATGGGTAGCTCTCCCTACATTGGATGTATGCAACGACAATAGGATCAAACGCGCGCGGAAACCAGAGTGCGCACTCGTTCTCCGGGTGAAGTGCGTGAGAAAAGAATCTCTCAACGAGCTTCTTTGCGGAAGCTTTTTTCAGGCCGCGCGCACAGCGATGAAGGCGGCGGTGGCGGCGAGGATGCTGGCGGCCACCCGGTTCAGGATCTGCAGGGCCTTCGGCTTCTTGAGAAAGCTGCGCGCCCGCGACGCCAGCAGCATATAGGGCACGAGAACGATCAGAAGAATGATGAAAGTCGCCGCAACCAGCGTCGCATATTCGCGCAGCCCGATGCTGCCGATATCGATCAGCGTCGGCACCAGCGCGACATAGAAGAGCATCGTCTTGGGGTTGCCGAGCGTGACAAGCAGGCCCGAGAGGAAGGACATGCCGGCACTGTTCGATTTCTTCGCGGCAATATCGGCGGCAAGGAGGCCGGCGGTCCAGAGCTTCCAGGCGATATAGCCGAGATAAAGCGCGCCGGCGATCTTGATGACGATGAAGACTTCGATGAAGGCTTGCGCCACGAAGGCGAGGCCGAGAATGACCGCTGTCAGATAGATCGTGTCGCCGAGCACGAGGCCGAGGCCCATGAAGAAGGTCTCGCGAAAGCCGGACCCGAGTGCCCGTGCCACGATCGCCGTGATGCCGGGACCCGGGATCGCGGCGGCGATGAAGAGAGCGCCGCAGTAGGCAAACAGGGCCGTAAGCGTCATGGAATTCTCCTCCTGAGATGGTATTCGCTCTATCTCACCACCTTTGCGTTTTCAAGCGATTGCGCCAATGCTGCGAACATATTACCAAGGGGTTAACGGCGCGTCGCAACCGCTTTGCCCAAGGATATCATGTCTTCCGCATTGCTCCTGATCGATCTTCAGAACTCCATCCTGGCGGGCCTCGGCACGCCGGATCGCCAGCCGGCTATCGATGCCGCGCTGGAGACTGTTATCGCCAAGCTCGCAGCGTTGAAACACAGCGCCCGCGCAGCCGGTATTCCGGCCTTCATCGTCCAGCATGACGGCGGCCCGACCCATCGTTTGGCCAAGCGCAGCGAAGGCTGGCAGCTGCGCCGGGAGATCGCGCCGGAAGCCGGCGATGTCGTCGTGCACAAGACGAGCTGCGATTCCTTCTTCGAGACGGATCTAGAGGCGCGGCTCAGGGGCCGTGGCGTCACCCATCTCATCGTCGGCGGCTGCATGACGCAGTTCTGCGTCGATACGACCGTGCGGCGTGCCGTATCGCTCGGCTTCGACGTCTCGCTGATTTCCGACGGGCACACCACGGCGGATATGGGCAGGCTGAGCTTCGAAGACATTGTCACCCATCACAATATGCTGCTTGACGGCTTCGATGCCGGGTCGCATGAAATCAAGCTTGTGGGATCCACCGGAATCTCCTTCTGAAGCCCTTTCTCCGCCGGAGCCTCCATGCCGCATCTGACCAGCATGATCACCTTTGCCCTGATCGCTCTCGGCATGGTGCTGACTCCCGGGCCGAACATGATCTATCTGGTGTCGCGCTCGATCTCACAGGGGCCAGCGGCGGGCCTGATCTCGCTTGGCGGTGTCGCCTGCGGCTTCCTCTTTTACATGTTCTCGGCCGCCCTCGGCATCACCGCCTTCGTCTTTGCCGTTCCCTTCGCCTATGATGCGCTGCGGCTGGCGGGCGCGGCTTATCTTGGATGGCTCGCCTGGAATGCGCTGAAGCCCGGCGGTCGCTCGGCCTTTCATGTGCGCGAACTGCCGAAGGATAGTACACGCCGGCTCTTCACCATGGGGCTGGTCACCAGTCTGCTGAACCCGAAAGTCGCGATCCTTTATCTGTCGCTGCTGCCGCAGTTCATCGATCCCGCCGCCGGCAGCGTCTTCACGCAATCGATTGTTCTCGGCTTTGCGCAGATCGTCATCAGCGTCACATTCAACGCCATCTTCGCGCTAAGTGCCGGCTGGATCGCGGTGTTCCTGACCCGTCGCCCGTCCTTCGCGCTGGTGCAGCGCTGGCTGATGGGCACGGTGCTCGCCGGGCTTGCCGTGCGCATGGCTTTCGAGGCGCAACGTTGATGCGGAGCGTTTCGCTGCCGCTCGCCGCCAGCATCCGGCTGGATAATATCAGAACACCGGCCGCATGAAGCTACGCTCGTAGCTGATGATGCAGCGCGTTTCCTCGCCATAGGCAAGGGCGGCCTGGCATTCCGCATCCTCGGGTATTTTCAACCGATATTCCTCACAGGCAACAAGGCTCGGGAAGCTGAAGAGCGCCAAGGCGATGTTGCTGGGCGCCTTCGTGCGGCATGAAATAGCCGTGATGCGTGCCGCCCAGCCGGTTGACCAGCGGAATCCAGAGCTTGGCGTAATGCTCGAACTGGGCAAGCTTGTAAGGATCGATGACGTAGCGAAGATAGCAGGTGATCATTCGGCCGTCTTTTTGGAAAGATGACCGCTTCTATGCCAGGGCAGGGCGATCGTCCAGCCAAGATTCATGCCGGCCGCAGCGCCTAGAATGATGATCGCGCCGACGATTTGTGCTGCGCCCAGCACATGGCCGAAGGCGAAGCGATCGACGATGATGGCGGCGATCGGATAGATGAAGGATAGCGCGCCAGTCAGATGCGTCGGCAGTTTCTGAATGGCGCCATAAAGCAGCACATACATCAGCCCGGTATGGACGAGGCCCATGGTGACGAGGATCGACCAGCCGCCGATATCTTGGGGTGCGGCAGAGAAATTGGTAAAAGGCGCCAGCATCAGGATACCAGTCGATACCTGGATCAGCGCGATCAGGTGCGGCGGCGTACCTTTCAGCCATTTGGCGGCAATCGCCGCCAGCGCATAGAAGAAGGCCGCACCCAGTGACAGCAGGATGCCGATCGCATAGCTCCCCGAGCCGGCGGCTTCGGTCGGCTTGCCTTCGACGATGACAGCCATGCCGGCAAAGGCGAGCCCCAGCCAGAAGAGCTTGGTGAAGGTGATCCGTTCGCCGAGGAACAATGCGCCGAGACCCAGCAGCATGAAGGGCTGCGTGTTGTAGACGGTCGTGGCGATGGAAATGGAGGCGTGGGAATAGGCGGCGAAAAGCAGCAGCCAGTTGAGCACGATGGCGATTCCGCCACCGACGGCGATGGAGAATGTCTTGAGATTAAGGATGCCGGGGCGCAGCAGGCCCATGGCGCCGCAGATGACAAGCAGCGTCAGCGCGCCGAAGAAGCAGCGCCAGAAGACGACCCCTGTCACGGCCTGCCCGGACATCAGCACGAACCAGCCGATCGTGCCTGAAATCAGCATCGCCGCCGTCATTTCCACCGTACCGCGTTTTATCTCGTTCATTGCCTTGGCTCCCGTCTATTTACCGCAATCATATTGCGGCATCGGCGCAGCTGATATAGATATAGTAAGGAAAATTTGCCAAGATACCTAAATAAATGAGGTTGAATGATGGGTGTTCCTAATGCAGTCCTTGGACTTGATGAGGTCGATCAGCGGATGCTGGACGCGCTGGCGCGCAATGCCCGGATATCCCTGAAAGAGCTCGCGGAGGCAGCCGGCCTGTCATCGCCGAGCGCGGCGGAACGCCTGCGCCGGCTGGAAGAGCGGGGCATTATTTCTGCTTTCACCGTTGATATCGCGCCGGAGGCGATCGGCTACCCCTTGCAGGCGATCGTCCGCATCAGGCCTCTGCCCGGCCAGCTGCATGTCGTCGAACGGATCATTCAGGAAACGCCAGAGTTCATCGAATGCGATAAGGTCACCGGCGACGATTGCTTTATCGGGAGACTGGTGGTGCGCTCGATGGGCGAACTTGACGGCATTCTGGACAAGATCGTCGAGCGCGCCGAGACGAATACGTCGATGATCAAGGCGACGCCGGTCAAGCGCCGGCTGCCGCCCCTATCGCGCTAAAATTCCGCCATCGGCGAAAGCATGAGCGGCCCGGCAATATCCTCTGCCGCTTTGCCGCGTACCATCAGCATCGTGTAGCCGTCGTAAGGTTCCGGCGATGCCTCGCAATCCAGGCGGTCCGGTGGAAAGCAGATCTCGATGCGCTCGGGTTCGATATCAAGTGCTGAGACGATGGTCGCCAGCGAGGGGATGGCAGTTCCGACAATGTCGAGAAGCCAGAAAGTCGCGCCGTCGAACGTCCATGCAATGACCGTGTCATCCGCAAGCGCCGTCAGGCGGATCGCGGAATTGAAGCTGGCGTTCAGCAGAAACATCTCCATCTGACCGACAACGGCAAAGCGGGCGGAGACCGGCTCGCGGTTTTGCAGGAGGGTCTTGATCACGCGCAGATCATCGGGCGTTACCACGGAAAGCTGCCGGGCTGTCAACTCGGTTTTCCGAAGCTTCGGCGCCATCGCAACGAAGATATGCTGGGGGAGGATGCGAAAGCCGTACCGCTCATAGAGGGCCGGCTTGTCGGTGAGCAGCAGATCGAGCTCGCAGCCTTCGGCGGCGGTTCGGTCAAAGGCGCGCTGCATGAGATCGCGATAGAGGCCACGCCCACGCCATTCCGGCCGCACCGCGCCGGATTGGTAGCCTGCAGCTTTGACGGTCCTGCCATTGATGATCATCGGCATGGAGAAGGCGCTGAAATTGGCGACGCAGCCCCCCTCACTATCGAAATAGCCGAAGGGCATGCTTGTGGGATCGGGGCCGCCAAACTGGTCCAGAAGGCTGACATCGATCGAGAACGTATCCTGCAGCAGATCGACAAGCGCGTTCCACGCGGCGGGATCGCCGAAATAATCCTGCCGGAGCGTCAGCCCGTGGTCTCGTCCCAGTTCGGACATCACACGCCGGTGGAGCCGAAGCCGCCGGCGCCGCGTGTGGTTTCGCTGATCTCGGAAATCTCGGCGACACGCACTTGCGTCACCGGCGCGATCACCATCTGCGCGATGCGCATGCCGCGCGTGATCTCGAAGGACTCCTCGCCGAGATTGATCAGCAGCACCTTCACTTCGCCGCGATAGTCGCTGTCGACAGTGCCCGGCGAGTTCAGGCAGGTGATGCCGTTCTTGAAGGCGAGGCCGGAACGCGGCCGGATCTGCGCCTCGAAGCCGTCCGGGACCTCGAAGATGAAGCCGGTCGGAACGAGCGCTCGCTTGCCGGGCGCGAGCGTCAGTGTCGCGCCGTCGTCGACCGCTGCGCGCAGGTCCATGCCGGCGGCACCCTTGGTCTCATAAGCGGGCAGCTCAAGGCCCTCGCCATGCGGCAGGCGGACGAGCTTCAGGGGCGGGGCGATATCGGCGTGAATGGTCATACCGCATTAGTTTGCGCGCGAACGGCGGAGGTCAATTGCATTTAGGCCTTCGAACCGCTAGATACGGCGCCAATTCACAGGATTCACACGCATGGCCGAAAGTCTCGCCGAGGCGGTCTCCCGCCGCCGCACATTTGCTATTATCGCTCACCCGGACGCGGGCAAGACGACGCTCACCGAAAAGCTGCTGCTGTTCGGCGGCGCCATTCAGCTCGCCGGCGAGGTCAAGGCGAAGAAGGATCGCATGCAGACGCGTTCCGACTGGATGAAGATCGAGCGCGAGCGCGGCATCTCGGTCGTGACCTCGGTCATGACTTTCGAATATGAAGGCAACGTCTTCAACATTCTCGACACGCCCGGTCACGAAGACTTTGCCGACGACACCTATCGCACGCTGACGGCTGTGGATGCCGCCGTCATGGTCATCGACGCCGCCAAGGGTATCGAGCCGCGGACGCTGAAGCTGTTCGAAGTCTGCCGCATGCGCGACATACCGATCATCACCTTCATCAACAAGATGGACCGCGAAAGCCGCGATCCCTTCGAGATTCTCGATGAAGTCGAAGAGAAGCTGGCGCTGGATACGGCTCCGGTCACCTGGCCGATCGGCCGGTCGAAGACTTTCTGCGGCTCCTATCATCTGGCCGACAACACGGTTCGCGGTTCCGATACCGAGGTCGAGGCGACCAAGGTGAACGGCCCGCAGGCAGTCGCTGACCGATTGCCGGAAAATGAGCGCCAGGCCTTCATCGACGAGACGGAACTCGCGATCGAGGCTTGCCGTCCTTTCGACCGCGAATCCTTCCTCGAAGGCCATATGACGCCGGTCTTCTTCGGCTCGGCGCTGCGCAATTTCGGCGTTCGCGATCTCATCAATGCGCTTGGCGAATTCGCTCCGCCGCCGCGTGACCAGGTCGCCGATGTCAGGACGGTGCACGCCACGGATGACAAGATGACGGCCTTCGTCTTCAAGATCCAGGCCAACATGGACCCGAACCACCGCGACCGCATCGCCTTTGCCCGCATCTGCTCCGGTAAGCTGGAGCGCGGCATGAAGGCGCGGCTGTCGCGCACCGGCAAGCAGCTCGGTTTGACCGCGCCGCAATTCTTCTTCGCCTCGCAGCGCCAGCTGGCCGATACCGCCTATGCCGGCGATGTCGTCGGTATCCCGAACCACGGAACGCTGCGCATCGGCGATACGCTGACGGAAGGCGAAGCCCTCGTCTTCCAGGGCGTGCCGAACTTCTCGCCGGAAATTCTGCGCCGTGTCCGCCTTGAAGATGCGATGAAGGCGAAGAAGCTCAAGGAAGCCTTGCAGCAGATGGCCGAAGAGGGCGTCGTGCAGCTCTTCTCGCCGGAAGATGGCTCGCCCGCCATCGTCGGCGTCGTCGGCGCCCTGCAGCTCGACGTGCTGAAGGAGCGGCTGATGGCCGAATACGGCTTGCCGGTGTCCTTCGAAATGTCGCGTTTTTCCGTCTGCCGCTGGATCTCGGCCGACCAGCCCGCCGATCTCGAAAAATTCGTCACGGCACGGCGCGGCGATATCGCCCGCGATCTCGACGGCGATCCGGTCTTCCTGGCTCAGGACGGCTTCTCGCTACGGTATGAAGCAGAGCGTTATCCGGCTATCAAGATGGCCGCGATCAAGGAATATCATGCCGCGAAGGCGGCGTGATCGGTCCGGATGCGTTTCATTTTGGAATAGTGTCTCCGCGATGTTCCATCCGATATAGCGCTATGCCATAGTGCCGGTCCGGAGGATCTCTTCGATCAGGACGGGCAGTTTTCATGATGAAATTCCTTGCGGTTCTTGCTCTGGCCCTCGTCGGCGTGATGCCGGTTGCGGCAGAAGCGCGAATCATCACCGATGCGGCCGGACGCACGGTCTCGGTGCCGGACAAGATCAACCATATCCTGGTGGCTGGGCCGCCCGCCGCCGTGCTGATCTATGTGCTGGCGCCGGAAAAGCTGGTGGGCTGGGTGCATGCGCCCGATGATGCCGCCAAGGCCTATCTGATGCCTTCGGTGCGGTCGCTTCCCACCGTCGGGCGTTTGACTGGCAAGGATGGCACCATCAGTTCTCAGGCCATCGTGGACGCCACGCCCGATATCATCCTCGATGCCGGCACGGTCGACCCCACTTACAAGGCGCTGGCCGACAAGGTGCAGTCTGAAACGCATATTCCCTATATTCTTGTCGATGGCAGCTTCGCCCGCACAGCCGATACGCTTCGCGATGTCGGGGCGCTGATCGGCGTCGAGGACCGCGCCAACAAGCTGGCGGACTATGCCGATTCGGCGATCAAGAACCTGAATGACAAGCTCGCGGCATTGCCGAGCGATCCGCGACCGCGCGTCTATTATGGCCGCGGTGCCGATGGCCTCGAAACCGGGCTTTCGGGCTCGATCAATCTCGAAATCCTCGATGCCGTCGGTACGATGAATGTCGCCGCCGCTGCCGGCAAGGGCGGCCTTGCCAAGGTGACCGTCCAGCAGGTCGTCGGCTGGAACCCGGATATCATCATTGCCGAAAATCCTGCTTTCGCGGCTTCGGTGAAGAGCGATCCGCAATGGGCCGGGATCAAGGCCGTCAAGGACGGCAAGATCTTCGTGCCGCCCTCGCTGCCCTTCGGCTGGTTCGATTCCCCGCCCGGCGTCAATCGGCTGCTCGGCGTGCGCTGGATGGAGAAGCTCATTTATCCGAAGCTCTTCCGCAGCGATTTTTCCGGCGATGTGAAGGAGTTCTACAAGCTGTTCTATCAGGTCGATCTGACCGACGATCAATTGGCCGCATTGCTGAAGGGCATGAAATAACCGCCCTGATAAGGAAGGCACTTATGGTCCGGGAAAACGAAATTCGCGAAAACGAAGTGGCCGTCGAGCGGCCCGTAGCCTCGGATGCGGGTCTCACCTTCATCGGCCGCATTTCCACACCCTGGACCTCGCGCATGGAAACCCCGCGCCAGGGCCGTCATGACGGCCCCATCTGCCGGATCGAGATCTTCGAGTCTTGGGTGGCGGCGCTGCAGGGTGTGGAAGCCTTCGAGCGGCTGGAGGTTCTCTATTGGCTGGATCGTTCCCGCCGGGACCTGGTGCTGCAGAGCCCGGCTAACAGCGGCGAGGTGCACGGCACCTTCTCCCTGCGCTCGCCGGTTCGGCCCAATCCCATCGGCACATCCATCGTCAAGCTGGAGGCGGTCGAGGGTCCGGTGCTGCTTGTGCGCGGGCTCGATTGTCTTGATGGCACGCCCTTGCTGGACCTGAAGCCGGATCGCACGCTGTTCAAACCGATCGCGCCGCCGCAGCCCGGAGATTTCCAGACCGGCGATGGCGAGACGGCGCATTACTGCCAGAAGGCGTAGGGCAGGATTCAAAAAGTGCGTAGCGCTTTTTGAATAAGATCATGCCGGCGACCAACTGCCGAAATCTGTTGCCCTATTCGCCGCGCGGATAACGCTGGTTCTCCTCCAGCACATTCAGGTCCATGTGATTGCGCATGTAGCGCTCCGAAGCTTTCTGCAGTGGCTGATAGTCCCAGGGATAATAGGCGCCGTTGCGAAGCGCCGTGTAGACCACCCACCGTCGTGCCTGGCTCTCGCGCACGGCAGCGTCGAAGTTTTCAAGGTTCCACCGTTCCATGGCCTGCCCCGTCAAGCGCTTCAGCGTTTCTGCATAGGCCGGGTCGCCGGCCAGATTGGTGAGTTCCTTCGGGTCCGCCTCGATGTCGAAAAGCATCGGTGGGTCCTTCTCGCAAAGGGTCAGCTTGTAGCGGCCGTCGCGTAAGGCCACGAGCGGCGCTTCGGAACCTTCCGCGGCATATTCCATCGGCACCGGGCTGCGGCTTCCCGTGTTGAGAGCAAGCGGTGTCAGGTCCTCGCCATCCGTCCAGCGGCGCAGCGATGCGATGTCGATCCCGGCCAGGGCGGCGAGCGTCGGCGTCACGTCGAGCGTCGACACCGGCTGATCGATCCGTTGCGGCTGCCAGCCGGGCGCCGATATCATCAGCGGCACGCGGGCCGAACCTTCGAAGAAGTTCATCTTGAACCAGAGGCCGCGCTCGCCGAGCATGTCGCCATGGTCCGAGACGAAGAGGATGATGGTGTCATCGGCCATGCGGCCGCGCTCGAGCGTTTCCAATATCTCGCCGATCTTCTCGTCGACATAGGAGATATTGGCGAAATAGCCGCGCCGCGCACGGCGGATCTGTTCCGGCGTGATGTCGAAGGCGGTGTGATCGCAGGCCTTCATCAGCCGCTGCGAATGCGGGTCCTGCTGCTCGAAGGGAATTTCGCCGACTTCCGGGTCAAGCGCCGGGCAATCCTCATAGAGATCCCAGAAGCGGCGGCGCGCGACGTAAGGGTCGTGCGGATGCGTGAAGCTGACGGTCAGGCACCAAGGGCGCTCGTCATGCCGGCGCGAGAGATCATAGAGCTTGCGGGTCGCGTGATAGGCGACCTCGTCGTCATATTCCATCTGGTTGGTGATCTCGGCAATGCCGGCCCCTGTCACCGAACCGAGATTGTGATACCACCAGTCGATGCGCTCACCGGGCTTGGTGTAGTCAGGCGTCCAGCCGAAATCGGCAGGGTAGATGTCGGTCGTCAGCCGCTCCTCGAAACCGTGCATCTGATCCGGGCCGACGAAATGCATCTTGCCCGAGAGCGCCGTCTGATAACCGGCGGCGCGCAGGTGATGGGCGAAGGTCGGTATGTCCGAGCAGAATTCGGCGGCATTGTCGTAGACGCGCGTGCGGCTCGGCAGTTGCCCGGACATGAAGGAGGCCCGCGCCGGAGCGCAGAGCGGGCTTGCCGTATAGCTGTTGGCAAAGCGCACGGAGCGCTTCGCCAGGGCCTTGAGGACAGGCGCATGCAGGAACTCGGCCGGTCCGTCGGGAAAGAATGTCCCGTTAAACTGATCGACCATGAGGATAAGGATATTCGGGCGGGACATTTGAGCGTCTTTCTCGGAAATTAAAGGCCGATGGCGGCTTTGACGGCATCGAGGCCGGGCTTGCCGTCGATAGTGGTGACGCCGGCAAGCCATGGCGTCAAGGCGTCCGGATGCGCCTTCAGCCATGCCGTCGCCGCGTCCTTGGCGCTCTCGCCGCCAAGGATCGAACCCATCAGCGAATTCTCCATGCCGATGTCGAAAGTGAGATTATGGAAGAGCTTGGCGGCATTCGGGCATTGCGCTGACCAACCGGTGCGCGCCAGCGTATAGACTTCGGCGCCGCCGTAATTCGCGCCGAAAGAGGCGTCGCCGCCGGAGAGATAGGCAATCTTGAAGCGCTCGTTCATCGGATGCGGCGCCCAGGCGAGGAAGACGATCGCCTGCTTGTCCTTGGCGGCGCGTTCCACCTGCGACAGCATCGCCTGCTCGCTCGATTCCACCAGCTCCCAGCCCTTGAGACCGAAGTCGTTGGCGTCGATCATCTTCTGGATATTGGCATTGGCCGGCGCGCCCGGCTCGATGCCGTAGATCTTGCGGCCGAAATCGTCGGCATGCTTCTGCAGGTCGGCAAAGTCCTTGATGCCCTTGTCGGCGGCATAGGTCGGGACGGCGAGAGTGAACTTCGCGCCCTCAAGATTGCGGTTCAGCACCTCGGCTGCCTTCGCCTTGTTGAGATCGTCGACGAAAGCCTTCTGCGCCGGCATCCAGTTGCCGAGGAAGACATCGATCTCGCCCGTCTTCATCGCCTGGTAGCCGATCGGCACGGAAAGCGTCTTGATATCCGGCTCGTAGCCGAGTGCGGTCAGCAGTACGCCGGTCACGCCGTTGGTCGAAGTGATGTCGGTCCAGCCCGGATCCGAAAGATGGATGGTCTTGCAGCTTTCGCCATCGGCCCGGGCGATGCCGGCAAGGGAAAGGACGGAAAGAAGAACGCCGGCAGTCAGCCGACCCATTGAAGACGAGCGCATGATGGTGGTTCCCTCTTGTTATTGGATTATTTTATTGAACATCACTAGAGTTCACGCTGTGAAGCAGGCATTTTTCGATAGCTTCCAAAAGGAAATTTTATGGCAGAACGTTTGGTGGATCTCGGCTGGCTTAGAATCTTTCTGGAAGTCGGACGTTCCGGCAGCCTGTCTGCTGCCGCCTCCGGGCTTGGCCTGACGCAACCCGCCGTGAGCTATCAGATTCGTCGTATCGAGGAGCAGATGGGCGTTGCCCTGTTTCGTCGCCAGCATCGCGGGGTCGTGCTCTCGCCGGAGGGGCAGCGTCTGTTCGAGATCGTCGAAAAGGCGGTCGGCGGCGTCGACCATCTGGTGCGCAGCTTCCGCGTGGAAGCGGAGCGGCCCTCCGTTCGCCTGCGCACGGATTATGCATTTTCCGCTCTCTGGCTGATCCCTCGTATGCATGCCTTCCGGCTTCTCCACCCGGAGGTGGATATCCAGATCGTCGCCACGCAGCGGCTGGATCGTGGCGCGCCGGAGAGCGGCGATATTGCCGTCTTCTTCGGAGCGCGCAGCGAGTTCGGTCCCGCGGCCACGCTGCTCCTGCCGGAGAAGGTCGTGCCGATCTGCACCAGAGGTTTTGCGGAGCGGAACGGTCCGTTCACCGATCCCTCGCAGCTCGCCGGCGCTACGCTTGTCCATCTCGACTCGGAAATGCCGTCGCCATGGTTCGAGTGGGAGAGTTACCTTTCTGCCTTCGGCATTGTCCGGGACGCCTATGCCGGCCGCGGTGACCTGCGCTTCAATACCTATTCGCTGGTCGTGCAGGCCGCCCTCAGCGAACAGGGCGTTGCCATCGGCTGGATGGGGCTTGTCGATTCCCTGCTTGCTGCCCGGACACTGGTGACGGCGGGTCCCATGCTGGAGGCGCCCGAGCGCGGCTATTGGCTGCTGCCGCCGCCCGATCCCAACCCGGAGGCGGAGCGGCTGGCGCAATGGCTGCTCACCGAAGCCGCTGCCGTATGATAATCATGCTCTATTCCGCCGTAAGATCGGCAAGAAAGGTCTCGCACCAGCGCGATACGTCGTTTTCAAGCAGGTAATCCATCATGCCGCGCCAGCGCTCCTGCCGCTCCTGCAGCGGCATGTTGATGGCGCGCGCCAGCGCATTGGCGGTGCCGTCGACATCATAGGGGTTGACCAGCAGGGCACCCTTCAGCTTTCGCGCTGCCCCGGCAAAGCGCGAGAGCACCAGCACGCCGGGGTTTTCGGGGTCTTGCGCCGCCACATATTCCTTGGCGACCAGGTTCATGCCGTCGCGCAGCGGCGTCACCAGCCCGACTTTTGCAATCCGGTAGAGACCCGCGAGGATCGGCCGGCTGATCGAGCGGTTGATATAGCGGATCGGCACCCAGTCAACCGTGCCGATCGCGCCGTTGACCCGGCCGGCCTGTTCGGCAACCGCATGTTGCATCGCCTCGTATTCCGGGACTTCAGAGCGCGACTTCGGAGTAATCTGCAGATAGGTGACGCTGCGCTGGTGGGCGGGATTATTGGTGACGAAACGCTCGAAGGCGTCGATGCGCTGCGTGATGCCCTTGGAATAGTCGAGCCGGTCGACGCCGAGGATGAGGTCGCGGCCCTCAATGCTCTGGCGCACCTTGTGCACCATGCTGTGGGACGCTGCCTTGCGCGCGAATTCGGCAAAGCCTGCCGTCTCGATGCCAATGGAATAGGCGCCACCGCGAAAATCATGGCCATGGGCGCTGAAATGGCCGGGACTTTTCTCGATGCCCATCCCCTCGCGCTTCAGGCAGCCCGCAAAATTTTCCAGATCGTGATCGGTCTGGAAGCCAAGCAGATCGTAAGAGGAGAGGCCCCGCATGATCTCCTCATGCACCGGCATGGCGAGCACGACGTCTGCCGGCGGCCAGGGAATGTGCAGGAAGAAGCCGATGCGGTTCTTCAAGCCCATCTGCCGCAGCTCCGCCGCCAGCGGAATGAGATGATAGTCGTGGACCCAGATGATGTCGTCAGGCTCGATCAGGGGCGCAAGTCGTTGGGCAAAGAAGCGGTTGACGCGGAAATAGCCGGTCATTTCCTTGCGGGCATATTCGGCGAGATCGAGCCTATAGTGGCAGATCGGCCAGAGCACGCGGTTGGCAAAGCCCTGGTAATATTCCTCGACGTCGGTCTGCGTCAGATCGGTGAGCGCATAGGTGATATTGCCGTCCTGCGTCATCTGCAGCGGCTCAGGCTCCATGTCGCCGCTCGATTTGCCGGACCAGCCCATCCAGATGCCGCCCCGCTCGGCCAGCGCCGCCTGCAGCGCCACCGCAAGGCCGCCTGCCGCAGCGGCGCCTTTATGGTCGGGCACGGAAACACGATTAGAAACAATGATGAGTCGACTCACGAATTCTTCCTTTCGAGAAGGCTGGGAGACATCGTCATGATCGAAAATTACTTGACGAGCGTTCCCAGCACGTCCCTTAAACGCGCAGGTGAGCCAATGGATGCACGCGCCAGTGTTTTTCCGTTGGCATCGCCGATGCGCACGGATTGGCCGCCGAGACGATTGGCGGCGGCAAACATGGTCTCGTCGGTCACGTCGTCGCCGATCGTTACCGGACGCCGCCCTTCGAAGGGGGCTTCTGCCAGAAAAGCCTCGACGGCATGTCCCTTGCTGGCGTGAGCGGGGCAGATTTCGAGGACCATCTTGCCCCGCTGAAGGTTCCAGTCGGGACCCGCTTCCTCCAGATGGCGCTGCATGGCCTGGCCGATCTCCATCTCGTAGGCGGGTGCATGCCGGAAATGAACCGCGACCGCAGCCCCCTTGTCTTCGACGATGGCGCCCGGCCAGGCTTGGGCCTCATATGCAATGGTCTGCTTCATCGCCTGGAAGGCGGGCGGAATATGCGCCCGCCGCAGCCGTCCGGCCGCATCACGCCGTTCCGCGCCATGCAGGCCGGCAACGGGAAAACGAAATGGCGCAAAGAGAGGATCGACGAATTCGATGGCGCGGCCGGTCACCAGAGCGAGCGCACCGCCAAGCTGGCGGGAGAGCGCATGCAGCGTTCCGGGCAGATAGTCGGGCACGACGATCGCTTCCGGCCTTTCAGCGAGATCGAGCAGGGTTCCATCGATATCGAGGAACAGCGCCCAGTCCTGCGGATACAATGAGAGTGCGGTAAGGGCCGGCTCGTTCAGCGGCCTCGGCTTGGCGTCACCCGGTCCGGGCTGTTCCTGAGAAGACATAATGGGTTAGCTAAGGCGCTCTTCCCATTTGGCAAGGCAAAAAATAACGGATGAAAATCAAAAGGGGCCGCCTTAAGCGACCCCCCATGAGCTTTGGCCCGTAACTGGCCTGAAGCGGCGAACGCTTCGGGAAGGTGTTGATCAGAGCGAGGGCTGCCTCGCAACGCTCACAACCATTTCCATGCCATATACAAAGACCGAAATCTCACTAGACATTGGATCACCTTCCTTTCGTTACGTTTCAGACAAGATAAACGTAGCTCAAATTCGAGCCGCTGCAAGAGGCGCGGTCTTGGAAAGCTTCACACTTATTGTCGCACTGAAATGTCTTGCCTCGCGATGTCCTTGGCCAGACGGTTGTCGCGGCGCCTTTCACGATGAACATGTTGCGATGCAAAATGTGAGCGGACGAAGCATCAAATATCTGTCATCTTGCGCCGCGGACGACGGAAAATTAAGACTTTATTACCCATTCCGCATAAACAATCATCCTTGAGCCGGATGATTTTAGGTCGGCTAGACCTAAAATCTGAATCCGCTCTAGAATCGAAGAAGTGGAGCGTGATGTCGTCCGAAAACCGCCTACACTTTTCGGCATCACGCTCTGGATTTGCCATTCTCCCGCGGGACAGGAAGACAGCGGGAATCGGAGTAGAAGACGCATGTGTCGCTGGGCAGCCTATCGTGGAGACCCCCTCTACCTGGAGGAGCTGGTGTCTTCGCCTGCCCACTCCCTGATCGAACAATCCCATTGCGCCACGCGCGCCAAGACGGCGACCAATGGCGATGGTTTCGGCATTGCCTGGTATGGTGACCGGCCGGAACCCGGCCGTTACCGCGATATTCTGCCGGCCTGGTCCGATTGCAATCTGAAGAGCCTGGCGCGGCAGATCCGTTCGCCGCTCTTCCTCGCCCATGTCCGCGCGGCCACCGGCGGCGGTACGCGCCGCGACAATTGTCATCCCTTCGTCTTCGAAAACTGGTCGTTCCAGCATAATGGCCAGATTTCCAATTTTGACCGCCTGCGCCGGCCGATGGAAGCCATGCTCGACGACCGGCTGTTCCATGCCCGCAGCGGCACGACCGATTCCGAGCTGCTCTTCCTGCTGGCGATGCAGTTCGGTTTGGCGGCCAATCCGATTGCAGCGATCGCTCAGACCATCGGCTTCGTCGAAGGCCTTTCATTGCATCTGACCGGTTCGGTTCTGGTGCGCTTCACGGCGGCGTTTTCCGACGGAAAATCGCTCTACGCCATCCGTTATGCCACCGACCGCAAGGCGCCGACGCTCTATGCCTCCCCGGTCGGAGCGGGATACTGCCTCGTATCGGAACCGTTGAACGACGACATCGATGCCTGGCGCGAAATTCCCGATGGCAGCGCCGTCATGATCGACGATACCGGTGTCCATGTCATGCCCTTCCAGCCGGAAGAGCGAGCAACCGTCGAGCACCGGCCGATAGCCGCTATCCCTGCTTGAATCGTTCGGCGATCAGGGCTGCGAGCCGCGCCGCCACTTCATCCTTATCGAGATCGGGCCATTGCTCGACGCCACCATGGCTGATGATCTTCACCCGGTTTCTTGTGCCGCCCATGATACCCGTTGCGGGGGAAACGTCGTTGGCAACGATGAAGTCGGCGCCCTTGCGCTCCAGCTTCGCGCGGGCATTGCTCTCCACATCCTGGGTTTCGGCGGCAAAGCCAATGACGAGTTTCGGTCGCTGCGTATGGTGGCCGACCGTCTTCAATATGTCGGGGTTTTCCGTGAGCGCGAGCGTCGGGATCGACTCGCCCGGATGCTTCTTGATCTTCTGATCGGATGCGGAGGCCACCTTCCAATCGGCGACCGCCGCCACCATGACGGCAATATCTGCCGGCAGAGCAGCCAGAACGGCATCGCGCATTTCGTCCGCACGCTCAACATGGATGACATGCAAGCCGACCGGATCAGGTATGGTGACGGGACCGGAAACGAGGGTGACATCGACGCCGAGCGCCGCAAGCGCTGCGGCGATCGCATGGCCCTGCCGTCCCGACGAGCGATTGGCGATATAGCGCACGGGGTCGATCGGCTCATGCGTCGGGCCGGAGGTGACGACCGCCTTCTTGCCGGCGAGCGGCTTGGCGCCGTCATCCAATCGACGCTCGACGGCGGCGACGATGTCGAGCGGTTCCGCCATCCGGCCGGCACCCGCCTCGCCAGTTTCGGCCATTTCACCCGTCATGGGCCCGACAAAGGCGATGCCGTCGCCGCGCAGGGTCTCGACGTTGCGCCTGGTCGCCCGATGGGCCCACATCTTCGGGTTCATGGCGGGAGCCGCGAGGACTGGCCGGTCCGTGGCAAGCAGTACGGTCGAGGCGAGATCGTCCGCCAGCCCGTTTGCCATCTTTGCGAGCAGATCGGCCGTCGCCGGCGCGATCAGCACGAGGTCGCAGTCGCGCGCCAGCCTGATATGGCCGACATCCTGCTCATCCTCTCGCGAAAACAGATCGGTAAACACATGGTCGGCGGCGAGCGCGCCGACGGCGAGCGGCGTGATGAACTGCTGTGCGCCAGCAGTCATGACCGGTCGCACGCTTGCGCCGCGCTCGCGCAGCCGGCGGATGAGATCGAGGCTCTTATAGGCCGCGATACCGCCGGAGATGATGAGGAGGATGCGCTTTCCTGCGAGAACCATGCTGAACCCGTCGCCTTTCTTTTGCCGACAAGCCTAAGCCTTTGGCGTGTCATAGGCAATCGCGGCATTCTC
This sequence comes from Rhizobium sp. JAB6, assembly GCF_003024605.1. Lineage (GTDB taxonomy): Bacteria > Pseudomonadota > Alphaproteobacteria > Rhizobiales > Rhizobiaceae > Rhizobium. The sequence goes on from NZ_PYJQ01000001.1 coordinate 349,494, forward strand.
TCATTACGGTTGTGAGCCATCCTTCCCCCATTGTGACATACGATCACAATGGTCTCACGCTTGCGCCGGGATAATGGGCTGTCAGGTACGCGTGATCGACAGGCCGCCGTCGACGAGCGAAGCCGTGCCGCTGACGAAGCTTGCATCATCGGAGGCGAGATAGAGGACCGAGCGAGCGATCTCTTCCGGGTCGGCGACGCGCTTCAGCGCATGCAGATTAGTGATAAAAGCCTGCTTTTCGGCCGTATCGTTCATGTCGCGATACATATCGGTATCGACGGCACCCGGCAGTACGGCATTGACGCGTACATTTTGCGGGCCGAATTCGGCGGCGAGCGTTTGCGTCAAGCCGATCAGGCCGGACTTGCTGGCAGCATAGGCGGCAACGCCGGGGAAGCTGACGGTATGGCCGACAAAGGTCGACGTGAAAATCACGGACCCGCCTCCGTGCTTGATCATTTCGCCGACCTGATGCTTGGCAGCCAGGAACGATGCTGTGAGATTGATCGCCAGCGTTTCGGCAAAGCCCGCCTCCGAAACCTCGGTGCTGGAACCGGCTTCGCCGAGCGTGCCGGCATTGTTGAACGCAATATCGAGCTTGCCGTAGCGCTCGACCGCAAGGGCGACCAACGCCTTATGATAGTCTTCCGACCTCACGTCACCGGCCAGTACGGCGGCTTCGCCACCGGCTGACTTGATCTCAGCGGCAAGGCTTTCCAGCTCTGCTGCCCGACGAGCGCCGACGACGACCTTGGCTCCCTCGGCGGCGAAGAGCTTGGCCGTGACGCGGCCGATGCCGGAGCTTGCGCCGGTGATGATTGCAACTTTTCCATTCAAGCGGTTCATTGTTCCATCTCCTGTATGAGGACGTGTCTTTCGGTTTGTTCGATACATGCAAGATGGCCTTTTCCGATCGTTCGGATTAGTCTGTAAATAATGGAACTCGAATTCGGAATTGCCGAACGATGTTGAAAATCGACGGAATCGTGACGTTCGTGGCCGTAGCCGAGGCTGGCTCGATCAGCGAGGCGGCGCGACGCCTGCGCCTGTCGAAATCCGTCGTCAGCGAGCGCCTGTCGGAAATGGAGAAGGCGTTGGGGGCGACCCTGCTTCACCGCACGACCCGCAAGCTGACCTTGACGGAGGATGGCAGCGCCTTTCTGAAGCGCGCGACCCGCATCGCGCAGGAGGTTCGCGAGGCCGCCGCCGATCTTGCGGAGCGGCGCGGCACGCTAATGGGGCCGTTGCGCATCGCCGCACCCGTCACCTTCGGGCGCCTGCATCTGGGGCCGGCCCTCTATCCGTTTCTCGCCGAGCATCCGGAAATCGAACTGACGCTCGATCTCGACGACCGCAGGGTCGATGCCGCCTCGGACGGTTATGACGCGATCATTCGGCACGGCCTGATTGCAGATTCGCGTCTCGTCGCTTGGAAGCTCGCGCGCAGCCGCCGTCTTCTGGTGGCGTCGCCGGACTATCTGAGCCGCCACGGCAAGCCAGCTTCGCTTTCCGATCTCGAGGGCCATCGCGGTATTTTTTATACCAATCGCGGCGTTGCAGACTGGCGTTTCGAGGGGCCAGACGGGGCTATGGTCATTCGGGCGAAGCTGGCACTGGGCGTCAACAACGGCGACGTGCTCCATGATGCCGCGATTGCCGGACTTGGTATCGCTCTGCTGCCGGCCTTCATCGCCGGGCCATCCGTGAGGGACGGCCGGCTTGTCGAGATCGATGTCGGCTACCGCCCGGAGCCGGAGTTCATCTTCATGGCACATCCGGAAGGCCGCAATCCTTCGGTAAAGCTTCGCGCGATGGCCGATCACCTGAAGAAGGCGTTCGGCGATCCGCCTTATTGGGAGCGGATCAAGTAGTTACGCAATCAGGCTCATGAGGTTGGCGATAACAGGCGATCGCTGCGCCTTGAGGCTGGCGAGGCCGAGACGCGCCACGACCGGTGGCCCATCGATTTGCCGATAGGCAACGCCGTCTAGCTTGATCTGCGCGATCGAAGCTGGAACGATGGAAACGCCCAAGTTTGCGGCGACGAGATTGACGACGGAGGGGATCTGCGGCGCCTCCTGCGTCACCACGAGCTCGAAACCCGCCTCGCGGCAGGCACCAACGATGTCGTCGTAGAGGCTGAGCCCCACCATGCGCGGGAAGAGAATGAAGGGCTCGCCGGCGAGCGCTGCGATCGGCACGCTCTCCTTCTTTGCCAATGGATGATGGGCGGGCACCGCGATCAGCATTGGCTCGTCGGCAAAACGCTTCAGCCGCACATCCCGCGGATCTTCCAGGCCCGGGCGAATGAAGGCTGCGTCGATCTCGCCGCGCATCAGCCGTTCCATCAGCGCATTGGTGTTCATCTCGGTTAGCGATATCAGCACTTCCGGCCAGTGACGACGAAATTCGCGGATGGTTGCCGTGACGATGGTGTTGAAGGCGGAGGAGGCGGTGAAGCCGAGCGCCAGGCGGCCGATTTCGCCGCGATTGGCGCGCTGGGCGGCAAGCTTTGCCTTTTCAGCCGCAGCGACCGCCGTTTTTGCTTCCGCGAGAAAGGCCTCGCCGGCTGCGGTCAACTCCGCGCCATGTGGCACGCGGTGGAACAGTTGCGCACCCACCTCGTTTTCCAGATCCCGGATCTGCTGGCTGAGCGGCGGCTGGCCGATGCCGAGATTGGCGGCCGCACGGGTGAAGTTTCCCGCTTCGGCCAGCGCCAGAAAATAGCGGATATGACGCAGCTCCATCGCTATCTCCAAAAGCTATTGAGATCGCCTGTTCCATATATTGGACTAATGGAGCTGGTCTGGCTAGATTCCAGGGCAAGAAAGGTCAGGTGCCCCATGTTTCGCGCCGTAAGCAAGCAGCAAACCACTGCGTCCGAAGTTTCCTCCCGCCCCGAATTGACGCTCGTCAGGAGCGAGGCTTCGACCGAGTCCCGCCAGTTTCTGACGCGCGGCACGCCTGCCTTTCGCCGCGCGACCATCGGGCTGTTTCTTTCGGGTTTCGCCACCTTCTCGCTGCTTTATTGCGTCCAGCCGCTGATGCCGATCTTCTCTCAGGATTTCGGTGTCACGCCTGCTGCAAGTTCGTTATCGCTCTCGCTTTCGACAGGCTTCCTGGCCTTCGCGATCTTTGGTGCCGCTGCTGTTTCCGAAAGCCTCGGCCGCCGCAGCCTGATGTTCATATCGCTGCTCGGCGCGGCCATCTGTACGTTGGTCTGCGCGGTATCGCCAAGCTGGCATATGCTGCTTGCCGCTCGTGCGCTCGAAGGCTTTCTGCTGGGCGGCGTGCCGGCTGTCGCCATGACCTATCTGGCTGAGGAAATCGAACCGCGCGGGCTTGGCGGCGCCATGGGCCTCTATATCGCCGGCAACGCCTTTGGCGGCATGGCGGGCCGCGTGGTCACGGGTACGATCGCGGAATATCTGAGCTGGCGGCCGGCACTGGCAACGGTCGGTATTCTCGGCCTTTTCGCCGCCGTCGGCTTCCTTTACCTGCTGCCGCCGTCGCGCAATTTCACCCCGCGCAAGGGTTTTGATGTTGCCTTTCATGTGAAGGCCTGGAGCGGACACTTCGGCAATGCGGCGCTGCCGCTGCTCTTTGCCATCGGCTTTCTCGTCATGGGCTCCTTCGTCACGGTCTATAACTATGCCGGCTTCCGTCTGGTCGCCGATCCCTATGATCTCAACCAGACCGAGCTTGGGCTGATCTTCACCGCCTATCTCTTCGGCATCGTCGCCTCTTGGGCGGCAGGCCTCCTCGGCGATCGCATCGGCCATTTCATCGTGTTGCCGGTGGGCGTGCTGATCGCCGGGCTCGGTGCGGCGGTGACGCTTTCCAGCTCGTTGCCGCTGATCATTCTCGGCATCGTCCTGGTGACGATCGGTTTCTTCATGGCCCACTCCGTCGCCAGCGCACTGGTGGGACGGCTTGCCCATGGCTTCAAGGGGCACGCCTCCTCGCTCTACCTGCTCGCCTACTATCTCGGCTCCAGCATTGCCGGCTCGGTTGGCGGCTATTTCTGGCTTGCCGATGGCTGGAATGCGGTGGTTGCCTTCATCCTCATCATGCTGGCACTATGTCTCGCCAGCGCCCTTGCCGTTGCCAGGCTGGCGCGCCGTTAACGTAGGAGGCTGCCATGATCCGCATCGATCACCTCGATCATCTGGTGCTCACGGTGGCGAGCATCGAGCGGAGTTGCGATTTCTATACTCGCGTCCTCGGTATGGGCGTCGAAACTTTCGGGGAGGGCCGCAAGGCTCTTGCCTTCGGCAACCAGAAGATCAATCTGCATCAAGCCGGCCATGAGTTCGAGCCCAAGGCCGAACGCCCGACGCCAGGTTCGGCCGATCTTTGCTTCATCAGCACGACGCCGCTTGATGATATCGTCGCTCATCTGCGGGGCCAAAATGTTGCAATCGAGGAAGGTCCCGTTCGCCGAACCGGCGCGACCGACCCCATTCTCTCGGTCTATTTCCGCGATCCGGATCGGAATCTGATCGAAGTATCCAACCTCATTTCCTGAGATTATGTGCCCGTGGGCGCTTCTTGACATCGCTCGATTGCGTCATATATTAAACCAATAAGTTAATTAACTACATGGTTTATCGAATGGACACATTGAGCATGACTCTTTCGGCCCTAGCCGATCCGACCCGCCGGGCGATCCTGGCAAGGCTGGCGAGCGGCGAGGCGTCCGTCTCCGAACTGGCCGAACCGTTCGATATGTCGCTGGTCGCCGTCTCCAAGCATTTGAAGGTGCTGGAGAAAGTCGGCCTGATCTCCAAGGGGAGGGAGGCGCAGTGGCGGCCTTGCCGGCTGGAACCGAAGCCGCTGCGGCAGGTCGATGACTGGCTGGAGAATTATCGCCAGTTCTGGAACGGCAATCTCGACCGCTTAGAGGACTATGCGGCACTCTTGCAAAAGGGAGGAAAGAATGACCCCACAAACTGAAGGCGGCGGCATGCGGCCGCCGCGCGAGATCGTGCTGACCCGCGACATTGCCGCGCCGCGCGCCATGCTGTTTCGCCTGTGGACCGAGCCGCAACATCTCATGCGCTGGTGGGGGCCGCAAAACATGACCGCGCCGTCCGTCTCCGTCGACCTGCGGGAAGGGGGCGCCTGGCGGCACTGCATTCTCACGCCGGACGGCAGGGAATATTGGAGCCACGGCCGCTATCTGGAGATCGTCCCGCCCGAGCGTCTCGTCTTCACCTTCGCCTGGGAAAACCAGGAGGGGAGGCCCGAACACCCGATGCAGGTGACCGTGGAATTTTATGAGCTTGAAGAGAAGACGCGCCTCGTCTTTCGCAAGGTCGAACTGCCTGATGATACCGAGCTGAGATTGCAGACTGGCGGCTGGGAGCAGGCGCTCGACAAATACCTCGCTTACGCAGAAGCCATCTCAAGGGAAGGATGAGAGTAATGAAGAAGACCTATCACGGAAGCTGCCATTGCGGCGCCGTCGCTTACGAAGCCGATCTCGATCTGCAGGGCGGCACCTTCAAATGCAACTGCTCGATCTGCAGGAAGAAGCGCAACTGGCTGGCCGTCGCGACACCCGCCGATTTCCGCCTGACCTCGGGCGAGGACAGCATCGGCGAATATCAGTTCGGCCCGCGCATCCTGCATCATCTTTTCTGCAAAAATTGCGGCATCAGTTCCTTCAACTGGGGTGAAAATCCGGCACTCGGCGGAAAATTCTATGCGATCAGCATTAGCTGCCTGGACGATGCCACCGACGAGGAACTCGCCTTGCTTCCCGTCGGCTACTTCGATGGCCGCGAGGACCGCTTCGATCGCGCGCCGGAGGAAACGCGTTATCTTTAGCGAAATGGTCTAGCTTTTGGTGGCTAGCCAGATGACGTGACGCGCGCCGGTCTTGCCATTGGCGCGCGTGTTGACCACCTCGGCGGTAAAGCCGCTGTCGCGCAGACGCTTTGTAAAGCGCTCGTCAGGTCCCGAAGACCAGACCGCAAGGACGCCACCGGGCCGCAGCGCATCACGCGCCGCCTTCAGACCCTGATAGTCGTAAAGGCCGTCATTGGCCTCCGACGTGATGCCATCAGGCCCGTTGTCGACATCGAGCAGGATGGCGTCGTAAGCAGCCTTGCTCGCGCGGATGAGCGGACGCACGTCGGCCTCATGAATGGCGACGCGCGGGTCGTCGAGACAGCCGTCGAAGACCGCCGCCATCGGTCCGCGTGCCCATGTGACGACAGCCGGCACGAGTTCCGCGACCGTAACCTTGGCGTCCGCGCCGAGTTCGCCGAGGGCCGCGCGCAAGGTAAAGCCCATGCCGAGACCGCCGATCAGTATGTGCGGCATCTTCCGGCCTTTGATCTTCTCGCAGGAAAGCGTCGCAAGCGCGCGCTCGGAGCCGCTCAGGCGGCTGTTCATCAGCTCGTTGGTGCCGAGCATGATGGAAAATTCCCGGCCGCGCTGCTTCAAGCGCAGCTCGCCGCCACCGGGTATTTTCGCAGTGTCGAGTAAGGTCCAGGGGATCACGGGCAACACTCAAATTCGTTCAAATTGCCCGGGACCATAGTCTTTCGATGCCGCCAAGAACAGACGCCCTATTCCAAACGGATATAGGGCACATCCCTTTTCGCAACTTCGTCCAGCGCTTCCTCATAGCCGGCATCCGCATAGCGCATGACGCCGAGCGCCGTGTCGTTGGTCAGCGCGTGGTCGAGCCGTTCGTCGGCGGCAGCCGTGCCGTCGGCGATCACGGTGACGCCGCAGCTTGTCATATAGCCGGCATAGCCGCCACCGCCGGAATGGACGACGACGAGATCAGCCATGGACGAGCAAAGCATCATGGCATCGAGCAGCGGCCAGTCGGCAATGGCGTCGGAGCCGTCCTTCATGCGCTCGGTCATGATGTTCGGATGTGCCATGGCGCCCGCGTCGAGATGGTCGCGCGAAAACGCAATCGGACCCTTCAGCTCGCCACTCGCCACAAGCTCGTTGACACGGCGGGCAAGCGCCGTGCGCTCGCCATGGCCGAGCCATGCGATGCGTGCCGGCAGGCCTTCGAAGGGCACATGCTGGCGGGCAAGCCTGATCCAGTTGGTGATGATCTTGTTGTCGGGGAACATTTCCAGCAGCAGATCGTCGATACGGGCAATATCGCTTTCCTCGCCGGAAAGCGCCATCCAGCGGAACGGCCCGATGGCGCGGCAGAAGAGGGGCCGCAGATAGGCTTCGGTGAAGATGGGGATATCGAATGCGTTGGCGACGCCGCCTTCCTTCGCCTGGGTGCGGATCAGATTGCCGTTGTCGAAGACTTCGGAGCCCTTTTTCTGGAAATCCAGCATGGCCTTCACGTGCTCGACGATCGAGGCGCGGCTGGCGGCCATGAGCTGGCCCTGGCCATCGTCGCGGAGATCCCTGACTTGTTGCAGGCTCATACCCTTCGGCACATAGCCATAAACGAGATCGTGGGCGGAGGTCTGATCGGTGACGATATCCGGCACGATGCCGCGCCGCGCGATCTCGGGATAGATCTCGGCCGCGTTGCCGACGAGGCCGACGGAAAGCGCCCGCTTCTCCTTGACCGCCGCGTCGATCATCGCCAGCGCGGAATCGAGATCGGGTGCGATTTCCTGCAGATACCCGATGTCCTGGCGCTTTCTGGCGCGCTCGGCATCGATATCCACGCAGAGGATGGCTGCACCCGCCATGCGGCCGGCGAGCGGCTGCGCGCCGCCCATGCCGCCGAGACCGGCCGTCAGCACGAAACGGCCGAAGAGATCGCCGCCGAAGCGACGCTCGGCAATGCGCATGAAGATCTCGTACGTGCCCTGAATGACACCCTGGCTGCCGATATATTGCCAGGCGCCAGCCGTCAGGCCGCCCCAGCAGATCAGGCCCTTGCGCTGCAATTCGTAGAAGACTTCTGCCTTCGCCCATTGCCCGACGATGTTGCAGTTCGCCATGATGACGAGCGGCGCCTTGTCATGCGTGCGGATGAGGCCGATCGGCTTGCCGGACTGGATGAGCAGGGTCTGGTTCTCATCCATTTCGGTCAGCGCCTTCACGATGCCCTTATGAGCCGCCCAACTGCGGGCCGCCTTGCCGAGAGCGGCGTAGACGACGAGATTATCCGGATCCTCGCCGACTGAGAGCACGTTTTCGAGTAGGCGCAGCAGGGCCTCCTGCCGCCAGCCCTTGGCACGCAACTCCGGCCCGCCCGGAATGGGGAATTTCGGATGACGTGGATTGGCTTTCGGCATGATTGCTTTCCCTTTGTTTGATAATCTCCTCTTCTCCCCGTGGGGAGAAGAGGAATGCTCGTTACTTCGGGGGCAGGCCTTCGACGAAGTTCAGCGCCGTCACAAGCAGCCGCTTGCGCAGCATGTCGTTGCCATAGGCCTCCGGCCCGGCGCGCACCCATCCCTGCATTTCGCGGCCGCCCGACAGCATGGATTTGATATCAGGCTGCTCCAGCGCCCAGCCATCGTTGCCCTTGCCGAGGCGAATCAGCATGCCGTCTTCGCGGGCGCCGCAAAGTAGGTGGCCATTGAGCAAAAAGGCCCAGCCGGCGAACATCGCTTTCTCGCTGAGCCCGGGTCGCTCCCCAAGCTCTTCTCGCAGCAATTCCTCCAGACCGGCGTCGCGGGCCATTCAAGCCTCCTGTGCTTTCAGCCTTTCTTGCCGGCCAGCGCGTGATGCCGAAAAGTGTAGGCAGTTTTCGGACGACATCACGCTCCACTTCTTTGTCTCTGGAGCGGATTCAGATTTTAGGTCGAACAGACCTAAAATCATCCGGCTCTAGTGTGTATTTGGCGATCTCGATCCCCATGGCCTTTTCGACGGAGGGATAGACCGTGGGGTCGAGCACGCTGGCAGACAGCGGAATGATATCCATCGGCACATGCAGGATGAAGACCTTCATCCCCTCGTACAGCTGGCCGACGCTCAAGGGTTCACCTTCCGGCGAGAGTGTGGTTATGACGGAGGGGAAGGTCGCCAGCCGCTTTCCACCGGTATCCTCGACGGCCATGTATTCGTTCATCACATGCATGATGACCGCCTTGTCGCCGCTGCCGAGCGTGATGGTGCCAATATCGAAGGCTTCCTTCGTGTAGACGACGTCCTTCCCGGTGATCGTGCCTTCCGCCAGGATATGCCCGCCTGTGGTCTTGCAGATGGCGTCGATGACGGCGCTGCCGCCCTTCTTTTCCGCCTCGATGATCGCTTCGCCGAGCGAAAGCGCCATGGATATGCCGCCGAGCGCCGCATGCGTGCGGACGTAAGACGCGCGCAACGGGTTGCGGCATGAGGCGATGAAGCCGCCGGACTGGTCGGAGGCGGCGCGCAGGATCGGCGAAATCTTCGCCGTCGCGCCCTTCACGACCAGCTCGATATAGCGGTTTTCAGCGCGATTGCCGCCGACGGCGGTCTGGATCATCTGCTCGGGCGAGCCCGCCATGCCGATCGAACCCATATCACCCGTCGGATGGGCGCGGATGTCACCCACCGCGTCCACCACCTTCGTTCCCAGGATGGCCGATGGCAGCCAGCCGTTCAGCGTTGAGGACCGGCCGTTCTGGCCGATGATCAGGCCGGAAAGCTTCTCGCCAAGCTCGTCCTGCAGCAGCTGCACGGCTTTTACGTAGTCGATGCCCTGCATTTCCCAGGGGGTCGTGGAGGCCGGCGCGCCGATGGCGGCGGCTGTGGCAATCCAGTCGTTGTCGTTCAGCTCGTCGATCGACACCAGCTCCGGCTTGCCGACGTTGACGGCCGCATAGCCGAGCATGCGACCATGATCGGCCCAGCCGCCACCGCCCGCGGCGTAAACGGAGCCGCCCCTGACGGCCGCTTCCACATCCTTGGCAACGAGTACGCGTCCCATCGGCTACTCCCGGTTCTGTTTGAGATTCTTGTCCATGTCGCGCACCGCTTCAAAGAGTACGGCGGCGCCCATGGCGATGTCGTCATTCTCGGCCCACTCCTCCGCGCAATGGCTGCGGCCTTCCTTGCAGGGCACGAAGATCATGGCGGCAGGCGCAACCTTGGCGATCCAGGCCGTGTCGTGTCCGGCGCCGGAGGCCATGCGGCGGTGCTTAGCGCCGACCGTGTCGCAGGCGCGCTCGAGCGTTTCGAGCAGCACCGAAGCGCCCGGCGTCGGCATATTGTCGGAGACGCGCACCGGCGGGTTGATCGTCACGCCGTAATCGGCGGCGATGGTCTTCACCTCACCGTCGATCCACGCCAGGAAATCTTCCATGTCGCTGCGGATTTCGGCGCGGCCGTCGATCAGCAGCACGACCTTGGATGGCACGACATTGGCGGCATTCGGCTCGATGCGGAATTCGCCGACGGTGGCAGCGAAATGGCCCGGAGTCTTCGCCTGCTCTGCTGCCCGTTGGCGGATATCGAGGACCAATTGCGAGGCTGCCACCAGCGCATCCGCGCGGCGATCCATCGGCGTCGTGCCGGCGTGGTCGGCGCGGCCTTCAACAGTAATTTCAATGCGGGTGATTCCGGCGATCGCGGTGACGATACCGATATCCTTGTTCTCGGCTTCCAGCACCGGACCCTGCTCGATATGCAGCTCCAGGAACCCGGCGAGATCCGGCCGCTTCTGAGAAAGCAGCACGGAGGGATCGCCACCGACCTCGGCAATGCCCTGCCAAAGCGTGCGGTCGCCGCTCACGCGGGAAAGCCACGCCACGGGGATCTGCCCGGTCATGCCGCGGCTGCCGATGCAGGAGACGCCGAAGATGCTGACTTCCTCAGCCAGGAAATCCACGATCTCCAGATCATGGTCGAGCTCGATGGCGCGATCCTTCAAGGAGCGCGCCACTTCGAGCGCGGCAATCGTGCCAGCGATACCGTCGAAGCGGCCGCCATCGGGAACCGTGTCGGAATGCGAGCCGACAAGAATCGTGCCGAGGCACGGCTTGGTGCCGGCGCGCCGGCCGATCAGATTGCCGGCGGCGTCGATGCGGGTCTCAAGCCCTGCCGCCTTCATCCTCGCCTCGATATAGGCACGCCCTTCGAGGAAGAGCGGCGAGAAGGCGCGGCGCGTCCACGGGTGGCCCGGATCGGTAATCCTTGCCAGCGCCTCGATATCCTCGGCGATACGATCGGCGTTTACGGGCAGGTTGTGGCGCTTGGTTTCGGTCATCGGGCTGCATCTCCGGCAAGAATTTGGCGAGGCAAGGGGCGGACGAAGCTGCCGGAGCCGGGCTCTGCCAGCACTTTCTGTCCCTCGGTGATCTGCTTGCCTCTAAGATAGGCGGCGGACACAGTCCAGGGCAGGCGGATGCCGTTATAGGGGCTCCATCCCACAACATTGTTGCCGCTCGTCGTCGCGTCATAAACCATTTCGCGCGGTTCCAAAACGACGATATCGGCGTCCTTGCCAGGGGTCAGCGCGCCCTTGATATGATCGAGGCGGAAATGCTTAGCCGGGTTTTCTGCCATCAGCTTTGCTGCCCAGGTCAGCGGCACGCCGCGTTCTAGAGCACCCTTAACGAAAAGCGGCACCATGACCTCCAGGCCCGGTACGCCGGAAGCGTTCGCCAGCATGTCCGGATTGGTTTTGCGGTTTTCCGACCAGCTGACATGATCGGTCGAGACGAGCCAGACATTGCCTTCCGCCACCTTGCGCCACAAGGTTTCCACTTCGGCGTGCGGGCGGATCGGCGGATTAATTTTCGCCTTGCCGCCGAGACGCCGCACATCATTTTCCTCGTCAAGCGTCAGATAATGGATGCAGCATTCGACCGTCGCCTCGAAGCCGTCGCGGCGATAGGCGCGGGCGATGTCGTAGCCTCGCCCTAGCGAGCAATGCACGACATGGGCCGGGCAGCCGGTATTCGCACCCGTCTCGAAGATCGTGTGCATGGCGAGAAGTTCTGTGATCGGCGGGCGGGAGAGGCCGTGAGCGCGATAGTCGATGATGCCGCTTGCCTTTACCTGCTCCATATAGGCGCGCACCGCTTCGTCGTCCTCATTGTGCACGCCGGCAGTCAGGCCTGTCGGCGCGATCGCGGCAAAGCAGGCGTCAAGCAGGGCAGGCGGAATGCGTGGAAAGCGCTTGGGATCGGTGCCGAAGGTGGAGAACTTGAAGGCGGCGACACCGGCCTCGACCATCTCGGCGATGCGCGCCGGACCCTCTTCCGGATCGACGGTGCCGTAGAGGGCGAAGTCGACACGGGATTGCGGCGCGGCATGATCGATTTTCTTCTTCACCGCCGCTGCCGAGCAGACGAGATTGCCTTCGTCATAGGGCATGTCGACAATGGTGGTGACGCCGCCGGCGGCTGCCGAGCGGGTCGACCAGATGAAATCCTCCTGGTCCTTCTGCGAGAGGGAGTGAACCTGCGCGTCGATCGCACCCGGCAGGATCAGCGCCTTGCCGAGCAGGTGCCGCTCGCGCGCTGCCGGCGGCACGCCGATGCCGATTTCGGCTATCTTGCCGTCGCGCACGGCAACATAGCCGGCTTCCACGATGCGTTCAGGCAGAACCACGGTGCCTTGCAGAACAAGATCGAAATCGGCCATGTGCGTTCCCTCCGCGCGTCGTTGATTCAGATGGCGACGGTGTCGCGATAAAGCCGCTCTTCGACCCGCTCCAGCGAGCCGAGCGCGAAGAAATCATCATAGGCGAGGATCGGCTTGTGAGCGATCAATTCTGAAACGAAAGCCTCCGAGCCCAGTTCCTCCTCGATCGCCTCGACTTCGGCCGAAAGCGGCCGATCGACGACATAGAAGTCGGCATGCTTGCGCACGACATCGTAGAGCATGCGCGCCACGCCTTCCGGCTTGTCGCCGAGAATGTCCATCGCCTGTGCGGACAATAGGGCTTCAAGCGCGGCCAGACGCTTCAGCGCCCGCATCTGCCGCTCGAAACGCTCGATGACAAGAGGCAGGAAGGCAGCTTCGTCTTCCATGCCGGCCGCAACCACCAGCGACTGCGCCGAGACTGGATTGGACATAGAGAGAACACGCGAGAAGATCTCGCCGGCTAGCTTGATGATCGGGCCGAAACCGGTCGCGATCCTGCCTTCCGGCACAAGATTGACGGGCAGGCCGCGCCGCTGACCATTGCCGAGCAGGACGCAGCGGTTGAAGGCGTTGCGGGCAGCATGGGCCATGCAGATGACGGCGGCTTCCAGCAGCACGGTGACGTCGAGCGGGAGAGAGCCGCCGGAGGTCATCACACGCCCGTCAACGATGACCGGATTGTCGTCCGAGCGGCCGGTGGCAGCGAGAATCTTGTGGCCGGCCGTCAAGAGGTTTTCGATGACGGCGCCGAAGACCTGGGCGATCATGCGCAGGCTCAGCGGGTCCTGCACATGGGTTGCGACCGGCCAGGGCCATTCATCCGAAGCGTTGCAGAGCCAGGCGCCGATCAGGGCCTCCCGGGCGGTGCCGACATGGCGCACGGAAATCCATGGATCGCGTGAGGCGCCGAGCGCGCCGGCGGCCATCATGCCGGTTGCTAGCAGCACCCGGATGGAGGCGGCGGCATTGCGGGTGGTTTCTGCGGCGGCGGCGAAGCTGACCGCATTGACGCTGAGCGAAGCCAGGCTGTCGCGCGGCATCATCCTGACGGGAGCGATACCGGCTGCATCGAAGGCATCGGCCGCCTGCATGCGGCGGCCGCGATAGACGGCCTCGCCAACGCCGGTCAGAACCGCGCCGATCTGCCCCATCAGGCCGATATCCGCGCAGCCGATCGAGCCCGTGCGCCTGACGACAGGAATGACATCAGCGCTCAGCAGCTGCAGATAGGCCTGGATCAGCTCCTGCGAACAGCCGACCTGGCCGGTGAGCGCGGTGTTGACCCGGATCGCCATGGCATTGCGCACGACCGACATGGAGAAGGGGGCGCCCGTGCCGAAATGATGGGCGCGCACGAGGCCAAGATTGAAGGCATCGAGATCTTCCGGAGACCACTCGATATCCTTCATGGCGCCGACGCCGGTGGTGGAGCCGTAGACCGGCATGCCGGATTGGATCGTGCTTTCAAGAACGCTGCGCGCCAGCCGCACCCGCGCCATGCCGGCTTCTGATGCGGAGGGCAGCGCGGCGCCCGCGCCGATCCGCACCAGATCGCTGAACCCCAGGGGCTGCCCGGTGAGTTCGATGCCGGCTCTCTGACGCTCCATGTCTTTTGTTCTCCTTTTCCGCAAGGCTATGCGAGCCTCATCGCTAATGGGATATCCCAAATGGCGAACACCTGATATGCCGTGCGAGCGGGAGTACTCGCAACGCAGGCAGCCTCATCATGCATTATAGCCGAAAGAGAGACATCCGCTCCCGTCGCGCCGGCGCTTTTAAATTCAGCACGGCCCGATTATTCGGGCTCGATCAGGCAGGATTGACGAATGGACACTGCAGCCGTTTCTATGCGGAACGATCGGTCAACATCCGGAAAGTCATTGCGATGAAGATTCCTGAACTGCCTTTTACGGTAACCAATTGGGATGAGGTTGCTGCCACCAGGCATGCGGGCGAAAGCGGCCATGCGCTCTGGAAGACAGTGAACATCGGAGACATCCGCGTTCGGATTGTTGAATATACGCCCGGCTATGTTGCCGATCACTGGTGCGATCGCGGCCATATCATCTACGTGATCGAGGGGGAATTAATTTCCGAGTTGAAGGATGGGCGGATATCGATCCTCACTCCGGGCATGAGCTATCAAGTGTCCGATTTTGGCGACGCCGCGCACCGGTCATCGACAAAGACAGGCGTCAAGTTATTCATCGTCGACTAGAGCCGAATGATTATAGATCGGATCAATCTACAATCTGAATCCGCTCTAGAATCAAAGAAGTAGAGCATGATATCGCCCAAAAACCGCGCATACTTTTCGGTGTTATGCTCTGAAATCGCGCCGGGGAGAAACTGAACTTGGCTGACGTGCCTGCTGTAGCCGCAATAGGCGGCCGCAGCTCAACTCAGATGCCAGGCGATGTAGAGCAGCGTCAGCGCGATCACCCATAGCGCGCGCCGGCCGGAGCGGCTGTGCTTGGCCTCGGCCTTGCCGATCGCCTCGGCGGTCTGCGGATCGAAGCGCAGGCCGTTTTCGCTCATATGCAGCAGTTCGTGGTGGAATTTCTCGGTCTTGGCGGCAATTTCTGGTGCGGCTTCGGCGAGCTTCACCGCCGCTTTCAAGCCATCCTTCAGATCGGTCATGATCCGCTTCGGGCCGAGATTGGTGCGGATCCAGTCGCCGACCACCGGTTCGGATGCCTTCCACATGTTGAAGCGCGGATTGAGCATGCGCGAGACGCCCTCCACCACGACCATGGTCTTCTGCAGCATGACCAGCTCGGGTCGGGTCTCCATGTCGAAGAGTTCGGTCACCTCGAAGAGCAGGGTCAGAAGCTTGCCCATGGAAATGGTTTCGGCCGGCTGGCCATGGATCGGCTCGCCGATGGCACGGATGGCCTGCGCAAAGCTTTCTATATTGTGATGGGCGGGTACGTAGCCGGCTTCGAAATGTACTTCGGCGACCCTGATATAATCGCGGGTGATGAAGCCGTAGAGGATTTCGGCAAGGAAGCGGCGTTCCTTCTTCCCCAATCGCCCGACAATCCCCATGTCGACGGCAACGATCATGCCCGCTGCATCGACGAAGAGATTGCCGGGGTGCATGTCGGCATGGAAGAAGCCGTCGCGCAGTGTGTGACGCAGGAAGGACTGGATCAGCGTATCGGCAAGCGCGTTGAGATCGTGTCCGGCCGCTTTTAAGCCCTCGACGTCCGACATCTTCACGCCGTCGATCCACTCCATGGTGATGACGTCGCGCCCAGTACGTTCCCAATCGACCTTCGGAACGCGAAAGCCCGGATCCTTGTCGGTGTTTTCAGCAATTTCAGAGAGCGCGGCGGCCTCCAGCCGCAGATCCATCTCCACCTTGGTGGTCTGCTCGAGTGTCTTCGTCACTTCCACGGGCCGAAGGCGCCGGCTGGAGGGCATGAAGCGCTCCTGCAGCCGTGATACGAGATACATCGCCTTGATGTCGTTGGAAAAGCGCTGGCGCACGCCAGGCCGGACCACCTTGACGGCAACGCGCTTGCGGCCCTCTGCCGTCTTGATTTCGGCCGGATGCACCTGTGCTATCGAGGCGGCGGCGATCGGCTGGCCGAAGCTGGCGTAGAGATCGTCGATCCGCCGGCCGAGCGAAGACTCGATGGCCGCCGTTGCCGTCTCATGCGGAAAGAAGGCCATCCGGTCCTGCAGCTTCGACAGGTCGTTCGCCATCTCCACGCCGACGACATCGGGTCGGGTCGCCAGGAACTGGCCGATCTTCACATAGGAGGGGCCGAGCCGCTCGACCGCTTGTGCCAGACGGTCGCTGCGGGCCTGGCTCTTCGCCTTTCGGCGCGCAAAGATGCTGACGAAGGACTTGGCGAGGCTGATGGAGGGCGGCAGCCCTTCCGACGGCAGCGCCATGACCACGCCTTCGCGCACCAGCACCCAGCCGACCCGAACAAGGCCGAAATATGCGCTGAAAGCACTCATATCGTCTCAAGGTCTCGGAATGTGGAGGCCATCAGCCGCATCGGGTGACTGGATATCATGCTTCAGAGCTTCCAGCCGGAATGCAGCGCGGCGATGCCGCCGGTGTAGTTGGTGAAGTTCACGCGCGAGAAGCCGGCCTCGCGGATCATCGTTGCGAAATCCTGCTGGTTGGGGAACTTGCGGATCGATTCCACCAAATATTGATAGGGCTCGGCATCGCCGGTGATCGCCTTGCCGAACTTCGGAATGGCGTTGAAGGACCAGGCGTCATAGACGCGGTCGAGCAACGGCAGGTCGACTTCGGAGAATTCGAGCACGAGCAGCCGTCCGCCGCGCTTCAGCACGCGATAAGCCTCCTTCAATGCCACATCGATATGCGGGACGTTGCGGATACCGAAAGCGATCGTATAGGCGTCGAAGGAGTTCGGCTCGAAAGGCAATTCCTCGGCATTCGCCTCGACGAAGGTGAGGTTGTCGGAAAGCTTCTTTCTCTCAGCACGTTCGGCGCCGACGGCCAGCATCGAGCCGTTGATGTCGAGCACCGTTGCATGTGCCAGCCGGTTCGAGGCTTCCACGATGCGGAAGGCGATATCGCCCGTGCCGCCGGCAACGTCGAGCACCTTGTAGGCAGGGTCCTTGCGCGGGTTGAGCGCCGATATCATCGCGTCCTTCCAGGCGCGGTGCATGCCCATGGACATGACGTCGTTCATGACATCGTAGCGCTTGGCGACCTTGTGGAACACCTCGTTGACGAGGCCCTGCTTTTCGCCATCGGCTACTTCGCGGAAACCGTAGGATGTTTCCATGCCGCCATCGGCGGAGGTGCGGCTTTCTGCCATCGGCTCAACTCCGTTACGCTCTAGCGCCGCGCGTCACGATGTGACGCGCAAGGGTCGCTGCAGCACTTTAAACCTGCTGCATAATCGATCCCCAAATCGATGCCGATCCAAGGAATTACGCAGTATTCAGCGGCGGACCATAGCGAAATCGCATTTGCCACGCTATCTCATCAGCCTGATCACCGGCCGCAATGCCTTGGGCTATAGCTCAGATCATAAGCGGTTGAAACATAAAGATGGATAGCAATGCCGGAATTACCAGAGGTCGAAACCGTGAGACGGGGCCTTGTGCCTTCCATGGAAGGTGCTGTCCTGAAGGAACTGGAACTGCGCCGCAACGATCTGCGCTTTCCGTTCCCGGCCGATTTCGCGCAGGCCGTTTCGGGGCGTGGCATCGCATCGCTGTCGCGCCGTGCCAAATACCTGCTGATCGATCTCGAAGACGGCAATACGATCATCGCCCATCTCGGCATGTCCGGTTCGTTCCGGATCGAGGAGGGCGTGACGGCCGGGGCGCCCGGAACCTTCCATCATCCCCGCTCCAAGGACGAGAAGCACGATCATGTCGTCTTCCATCTGGCGGGCGCAAGCGGCGATGCGCGCGTCATCTATAATGACCCGCGGCGGTTCGGTTTCATGGATCTCGTCCGGCGGGCCGAGATGGCCGGCCACCCCTTCTTCCGTGATCTCGGGCCGGAACCAACGGGCAATGAACTGAGCGCCGATTACCTGGCTAAGCGCTTTGGCGGCAAGGCACAGCCGCTGAAGAGCGCGCTGCTCGACCAGAAGAACATCGCCGGTCTCGGCAATATATATGTATGCGAGGCGTTGTGGCGCTCTCATCTGTCGCCGTTGCGCGCCGCCGGGACGCTTGTCACGGACGCCGGCAGGCCGACGGAGGCACTGTTCGCGCTTGTCGACGCTATCCGCGGGGTCATCGCCGATGCGATCGCCGCAGGCGGCTCGTCGCTGCGCGACCATATCCAGACGGACGGTTCGCTCGGCTATTTCCAGCACTCCTTTTCCGTCTATGATCGTGAAGCGCAGCCTTGCAGTACGCCCGGCTGCGGCGGTACGGTCAGTCGCATCGTCCAGGCGGGGCGCTCTTCTTTCTATTGCGCTTCCTGCCAAGGCTGATTGTTGGGCCAAAGCTGACAAAGGGAGAGAGACGTGGCTTACGAAACCCTCATCGTCGAAATACATGGGGCCGTCGGCCTCATCCGGATCAATCGGCCGCAGGCGCTGAATGCGCTGAATTCAACGGTCCTCTCCGAGCTGAAGCAAGCCTATGCCGCTCTTCATCTTGACGATGCCATCGGCGCGATCGTGCTCACCGGCTCGGAAAAGGCCTTTGCCGCCGGCGCCGATATCAAGGAAATGCAGTCGCTGGATTTCGTCGACGCCTATAAGAACGACTTCTTCAGCGGCTGGGCCGAGATTGCCAATGCTCGCAAGCCTGTCATCGCCGCGGTCAGCGGCTTTGCGCTTGGTGGCGGCTGCGAAGTGGCGATGATGTGCGATTTCATCATCGCCTCGGAAACCGCCAAATTCGGCCAGCCGGAAATTACGCTCGGCGTCATCCCTGGCATGGGCGGCTCACAGCGTCTCACGCGCGCTGTCGGCAAGGCGAAGGCGATGGACCTCATATTGACGGGCCGAATGATGGATGCCGCGGAAGCGGAGCGCTCCGGCCTTGTGGCGCGCGTCGTGCCGGCGGACAAGCTGATGGAGGAAGCGTTGGCCGCCGCCGCCAAGATCGCCTCTCATTCGCGTCCTTCGGTGCTGATGGCCAAAGAGGCGGTCAACCGTGCTTTCGAGGCCACGCTCGAGGAGGGGCTGCGCTTCGAACGCCGCCTGTTCCATAGCCTGTTCGCCACGCAGGATCAGAAGGAGGGCATGACGGCCTTCGTCGAGAAGCGCAAGCCAGCCTTCAAGAACCGGTAGGGACCAAGATTCCGGAATTACGCGGGTTTGGCGAGAATCCGCGTTGACGCCGCGGCTCATTCCGGTTATATGCCCGCCACAGTTTGGAAAGCCGCTCTGGTTTTCCGCAATTGCTCCCGCATTGCTGGATGAAGTGGCCGTGGGGCCCGCGCCGCAACGATGGAGTTTTGTTCGAATTCTAAGAGAGGCATACATGGCCAATACTACCTCGGCGAAAAAAGCGACCCGTAAGATCGCCCGCCGCACCGATGTCAACAAGGCTCGTCGCTCGCGCGTTCGCACGTTCGTTCGCCAGGTCGAAGAAGCCATCGCATCGGGTGATGCGGATCGTGCAAAGGCAGCTTTCATTGCTGCTCAGCCGGAACTGGCTCGCGCCGCCACCAAGGGCGTGCTTCACGCCAACACCGCTTCCCGCAAGGTTTCGCGTCTTGCCAAGCGGGTGAAGGCCCTTTCGGCCCCGTCTGCATAATCTTTCGTTAACGAGTCTATCGTTAGAGTTAAGCCCGGCCCCTGCGCCGGGCTTTTCGGATTCAGCCAAAAAAATGCCGTATTGCTAAAATTGCCTGCCCGATCATGTCAGTGACGTGACAGAAATATAAGTTTGAAAACAAGAACTTACGGCAGGATATCCCAGCGTCCTGTGATCTGCATGACGCGTTGCCGGCTCACAACTGAGTCAAGGGATTTTTTATTTTTTTTCTTTTGAAAGCTGTGGGAATCGCGTCTGGCAGGAATCTCTTTGATTCAACAGCGATTCTTTTTTGAAGGGCTTGTGACAGTCAAAAATGGCTTCTTGAGTCAATGGCCGCCTCTTAATTTTGTGTAAAATTCATCGTTGATATCTGCCTTCGATCCTGCCTAAATGCATTTCAACAAGGGGCGCGGATTTCACCTTAAACGGCTTCGGAAAACACCGTTACGTATGACGGTGGAGGTGGTTTTGTCTCTTGTGACGGAGCAGTTCAGTTCCGTTTTTTCAAACAGTTGACGAGTAAGAACCGGAAGCGGCAACGCTTGTGGAACGAGGAAGCTTGTCTGTCCTTTGCGGCCCAGGTTATTGGCGGGGCTACGGGGAGGGGAGAAAAATTGACAGCCATTGGAGCAGTCAATCGGAATACGAGGGTCGATTGAAGCTCCGATACGGAGATGCGACGAAGACAGCTTTAAAGAGCGGTTTTCGCCACAGTGTTTCTGTAGAGCTCGCTGGCCGGGCGCGGCTGATGAACCGGTATGCGACGCAGCTTGGGACAACCAACGCGATCGTCATGCCATGGCGAAGAACCAAGGGCGGCAGTGAAGTGCTCCCGCCCTATAAAGAGACTGTGGAAGGCGGCACTATATGCAGATACATACGAGGGCGACGGGTGCGTTGGAAAATGGGGACAATGCGCAGGCGTTCGGTGCGGTTTGCTTAGAAGCGGCGGGGGAAAAGGGTGACGTGGCGCAAAGTAATTTGTTCGAGCGCGTCAGCGCGCGCTTGAAGGCTCAGGTCGGACCCGATGTCTATGCCAGCTGGTTTGCGCGGCTCAAGCTTCATTCGGTATCGAAGAGCGTCGTCCGTCTCACGGTCCCGACGACATTTCTGAAATCCTGGATCAACAATCGCTATCTCGATCTCATCACCGGCCTGTTCCAGGCGGAGGATGCCGAGATCCTCAAAGTCGAAATTCTGGTGCGCACAGCAACGCGGCAGGGCGCGAAGCCCGGTGCCGATGAGCAGCCGGTGGTGCCGGATCAAGCGGCTGTCGCGCCGATCCGTCGCGCCGTTGCCCAGCCGGCAGGCCAGGCAGTTGCCCAGGCGGTGAGTGCGGCTGCGGCCGCCCGGCCGGCAACTGCGGGTTCGCCGCTGTTCGGCTCTCCGCTCGATTCCCGGTTTACCTTCGATACTTTCGTCGAAGGCAGCTCGAACCGCGTCAGCCTTGCAGCGGCAAAGACCATCGCCGAAGCTGGTTCCGGCGCTGTTCGCTTCAACCCGCTTTTCGTCCACGCGACGGTTGGTCTCGGCAAGACCCACCTTCTGCAGGCGATCGCCAATGCTGCCGTGCAGAACCCGCGCGGCCTGCGGGTCGTCTATCTGACGGCGGAATACTTCATGTGGCGCTTCGCAACGGCGATCCGCGACAATGACGCACTGACGCTGAAGGACTCGCTGCGCAATATCGACCTGCTCATCATCGACGACATGCAGTTCCTGCAGGGCAAGATGATCCAGCACGAGTTTTGCCATCTCTTGAACATGCTGCTCGACAGCGCCAAGCAGGTCGTCGTTGCTGCCGATCGCGCTCCCTGGGAGCTGGAATCGCTCGATCCGCGCGTGCGTTCGCGCCTGCAGGGCGGTGTGGCGATCGAAGTCGAGGCGCCGGACTATGAGATGCGTCTCGAGATCCTCAAGCGCCGTCTCGATGCCGCCCGCCAGGACGATCCGTCGCTGGAAATCCCGGCCGAGATCCTCTCGCATGTCGCCCGCAACGTGACCGCCAGCGGCCGCGAGCTGGAAGGAGCCTTCAATCAGCTCATCTTCCGCCGCTCCTTCGAGCCGAACCTGACGGTCGAGCGCGTCGACGAGCTGCTGGCGCATCTGGTCGGCTCCGGCGAGCCGCGCCGCGTCCGTATCGAGGACATCCAGCGCATCGTCGCACGCCACTATAACGTGTCGCGCCAGGAACTGGTTTCGAACCGCCGCACGCGCGTCATCGTCAAGCCGCGCCAGATCGCCATGTATCTGTCGAAGACGCTGACGCCGCGTTCCTTCCCGGAAATCGGC
Organism: Rhizobium sp. JAB6; assembly: GCF_003024605.1. Taxonomy (GTDB): domain Bacteria; phylum Pseudomonadota; class Alphaproteobacteria; order Rhizobiales; family Rhizobiaceae; genus Rhizobium. The sequence goes on from NZ_PYJQ01000001.1 coordinate 371,538, forward strand.
CGTCGCTTCGGGGGCCGCGATCACACCACGGTTCTGCATGCGGTGCGCAAGATCGAGGAACTGATTTCCGGCGACAGCAAGCTGTCGCACGAGATCGAGCTTCTGAAGCGCCTCATCAACGAATAGGACGGGCGACCGGCATCGGCTATGAATTCTACGGCCGGCTTCATCGCCGGCCGTTTCTTTTGTGCGATCAGGGGGCGCGAGGAAGCGCGCCTACGCTGGCGGCGTCGTGCGTGAGACCTCGGAAAACAGCCAGGCACGCAGCGCCGCGACCGCCGGCCTTTCCAGCGCGCCGGGCTGATAGACAAGGTGATAGGCAAGAGCGCTCGCAACTCCGGTCGGGAAGGGCGCAACGAGCGTGCCGTCAGCCAATTCCTGCTCCACGAAGGAGCGGCGCATCAAGGCGATGCCGAGCCCCGCCTTCATGGCGTGGTAGGCGCCCATGCCGTCGGTGAAGACCGGCCCATGCGTGGCATCCACCCGCGTTGCGCCCACCGCCTTCAGCCAGAGCTGCCAGTCGCGCCGGTAGACATCATGGATCAACGTCAGCTTGGCGAGATCGTCGACCGCGGGGGAGGGGCCGAGTGCGGCCGCCATCTCCGGCGTACAAACCGGAACATATTCGTCATCGAGAAATCTCTCGCTTGCCAGCCCCTCGTAGCCGCCGAGGCCGTGGCGAATGGCAATGTCGATCCCATCCCGCTGGAAATCCATCACGCGATAGGAAGCGCTGATGCGCAGGTCGATATCGGGATGCGCCTCTTCGAAGCGTCGCAGCCGCGGCACCAGCCAGTGTGTGGCAAAGCCGGCGGTGCAGGTAAGGGTCAGCACCGTATCCTTGGAGCGCATTGCAAGAGCCGCTGTCGCCTCGCGGATGAGGCGGAAGGCCGTTCGCATCGTCGCGAAATATTCGGCACCTTCGCTCGTCAGCGCCAGGCTGCGCACCCGCCGCTCGAAAAGCCGCACGCCGAGTGCGCTTTCGAGGTCGCGGATCTGCAGGCTGATGGCGCCCGGTGTCACACGCAGCTCGTTTGCGGCAAGCGTCATGCTGAGATGCCGGGCTGAGGCTTCAAAGGCGCGCAGCGCCGAAAGGGACGGCAATTGGTCCATGATGATTGAGCTCAGCTAAATCATGATGTGAAAAAGACTCGTTTGTCAGAGCCTCCATATATCAGGATTATTCCAGCAATTTAGGTGGTTGGCAATCATGTCGCCATTGATCACCGCTAAGAAAAACTCAATCAGCTGATGCTGGAGATAATCAGATGTCACAGAAATTCATGGGCGCGGTCGAATGGAGCATGCTGGTGGGGCTATCCATCCTGTGGGGCGGCTCCTTCCTGTTCAACGGCATTCTGGTGCGTGAACTGCCGCCCTTCACCATCGTCACCGCACGCGTCGCGCTCGCCGCCATCGCCTTGCATGTTATCGTACGCGCCACCGGCCATGCCATGCCGAGAGACGGTAAGACCTGGCTCGCCTTCTTCGGCATGGGCTTCCTGAACAATGTCATTCCCTTCCTGCTGATCGTATGGGGGCAGACCCATATCGCCAGCGGCCTCGCCTCCATCCTCAATGCCACCACGCCGCTCTTTGCCGTCGTCGTCGCCCATTTCCTGACGGAGGACGAGAAGATAACCGGCAATCGTCTGATCGGCGTCATCGTCGGGTTTGCCGGCGTCGCCCTGATGATTGGGCCCTCGGTGCTGGCGAGCCTCGGTTCCAACATGCTGGCGCAGCTCGCTGTATTGGGCGCCGCTTTCAGCTACTCGCTCGCAGGCATTTTCGGGCGGCGCTTCCGCCGCATGGGGCTGGCGCCGATCATTCCCGCCGCCGGCCAGGTGACGGGCTCGGCGATACTGCTTCTGCCGATCGCGCTTTTCGTCGATCGTCCCTGGACGCTGGCAATGCCGTCCACCGAGGCCTGGCTGGCGCTCGCAGGCCTCGCAATCCTATCGACCGCCATTGCCTATGTGCTGTTCTTCCGCATTCTCGCGACTGCGGGTGCCACCAACCTGATGCTGGTTACCTTCCTCATTCCCGTCAGCGCGATCCTGCTCGGCGCCCTCATTCTCGGCGAGAGCCTGCAGCCGAAGCATTTTATCGGCATGGCGCTGATCGCGGTCGGCCTGGCGGCAATCGATGGGCGGCTATTTACCCTCCCCTTGAGGGGGAGGGTGGGCACATAAGTGCCGGGGGTGGGCTGATCTCGGTAGAAACAGAGACATCATCTTAGCCACGGGATCACCCCCATCCGCCGCCTTGCGGCGATCTACCCCCTCAAGGGAGAGATGCTAACAAGCGAGATCGGCGACGACCGAGTCGAGAACCAGCATTCCCGCGGGCGTGCAGCGCAGGCGGGAATTGCCGATCCGCTCTATGAAACCGTGTTCCAGTAAAAACGCCTCCCGCTGCGGATCGGGATCGCGCCCCGACAGTTGCTGCCAGCGGGCGAGATCGACGCCCTCCCGCAGCCGCAGGCCCATCAGCAGCAATTCGTCGGCCTGTTCGTCGAACCCAAGCATTTCTTGGTCGACCATGCCGTGACCGTCGCGCTCGACCATCTCGAGCCAGCTCTCAGGCTTACGTTCGGTGGCCGTCGCCAGCTTCTGCGGCCCGCGCGTCAGGCGGCCATGGGCGCCAGGGCCGATGCCGGCATAGTCGCCGTAGCGCCAATAGGTGAGATTGTGCCGGCTCTCGGCGCCGGGCCGCGCGTGATTGGAGACCTCATAGGCCGGCATGCCCTCGCGCTCGGTAATCTCCTGCGTTGCCTCGTAGAGCAGCGCCGATTGATCGCCGTCCGGCACGATCAACTTTCCGGCCTTGTGCAGGCCATAGAAAGGCGTGCCTTCTTCGATCGTTAGTTGATAGAGCGAGAGGTGATCGACCGCATAGGAGATCGCCTCTTTCAGCTCGCGTTCCCATTCTTCGACCGTCTGGTTCGGGCGGGCATAGATGAGATCGAAGGACATGCGCGGGAAGATCTCGCGTGCCAGCTTGATCGCCTTCAGCGCATCGGCGACATCATGCAGCCGCCCTAAGAATTTCAGGTCGCGGTCGTTGAGCGCCTGCACGCCCATCGATACGCGATTGACCCCGGCGGCGCGATAGCCCCGAAACCGCTCCGCCTCGACGCTCGACGGATTGGCCTCGATGGTGATCTCGATGCCATCGGGCACATGCCAGGTCTTGGCAATGCCGTCGAGGATCGCACCCACGGTTTCCGGCTTCATCAGCGACGGCGTGCCACCGCCGAGAAACACGCTGGTCACCGTCTTCGGGCCGCTGATCATCCGCATCGTCGCCATTTCCTTCAGGAAGGCGGCAGCGAAACGCTCCTGATCGACAGGCTGATGGCGGACATGGCTGTTGAAATCGCAATAGGGACACTTGGCCGCACAGAAGGGCCAATGCACGTACACGCCGAAACCGGGTTCGCCGGTATCGGGCAGCAATCGCGCTCCGCGCACCAAGTCCTGCGTATCCAAGATTTCCACGAAGTAAGCTTACGCCTCCAGGCAGGTTTCGACAAAGACCTTGAAGGCGCGGGCGCGGTGCGACAGTGCCTGCTCGTCGCCTGGCCTCCAGCCATGCTTCTGCTCGGCGCTCATTTCGCCGAATGTGGTCTGATATCCCTTCGGCTGGAAGACCGGGTCATAGCCGAAGCCTTGGCTGCCGCGCGGCGGCCATACGACCGTGCCTTCCACTTCTCCCCGGAAAAGCTCGGTATGCCCGTCAGGCCAGGCGAGGCAAAGCACGCTGACGAAGCGGGCCGTGCGGCTCTCCGGGGTGGTGGCGCCGGCCTTTTCGAGGGCGGTCTCGACCTTCCGCATGGCTATGGCAAAGTCGCGCGTACCGTCAGCCGTCTCGGCCCAGTCGGCCGTGTAGACGCCGGGATCGCCGCCGAGCGCATCGATCACCAGGCCGGAATCGTCCGATAGCGCCGGTAGACCGGAGGCATGCGCCGAGGCGAGCGCCTTGATCGCAGCATTTTCCTCGAAGGTCGTGCCCGTCTCGTCCGGTTCGATAAAGTTGAGATCGGCTGCGGACTTGGCGGTAAAGCCGAGCGGTCCGATCAGATCGCGAATTTCCTGGATCTTGCCGGCATTGTGGCTGGCGACGACGATGGTCTTGGTATCGAGCTTGCGCATATGCTGTCCTGTCATAAGCCCCAGATGCGGGGTTCGGCGCATTCCAGGCTGTTGCCGGCCGGATCGCGGAAATAGATCGATCGGCCGCCATTCGGCCAGTGAAAATCGGCTTCGATATCGACCCCGGCTGCCTTGAGCCTCTCGGCCATGGCTTCGATCTCATCGTTGTCGATACGGAAGCAGACGTGACCCTGCCCCTTGGTGCCATGCGGCGGCACGGGCAGGGCGCCCGGTTCGTGCGGCTTGATGGTTTCCTGGCCGTTGAAGATCAAGAGCACACCCGGCCCGCAGCGATAAAAGACATGGCGGTTGCCGCCGCGCGAGATCTTCTGCAATCCGAGTATGCCGCCATAAAAGGCTTCGGCGGCATCGAGATCGTCTGCATAGAGCGCGGTTTCAAGAACACTTTCGATTGTCGCATTGCCCATCAAGTTAGCTCCTCACCCTCGCCCTCTCCCCGCTCGCGGGGAAAGGGAACGACCTCATATATGGGCGCCTCCGATTCCCATGAAGCTGAGAGATGACGGCAGGTGCGTCTTGCCCCTTCTCCCCGTGGAGATGGGGAGAAGGTGGCCGATAGGCCGGATGAGGGGCAAGCTGCACGCTCCGCATTCGTTGATATCCTCAGGCGATGGCCTGCTTCTGCAGCTCCACCAGTTCGGCGATGCCGTTCTTGGCCAGATGCATCAGCGTGGCGAATTCCTCTTCGCTGAAGGGCGCGCCCTCAGCCGTTCCCTGGATCTCCACGATGCCGCCTTTGCCCGTCATGACGAAATTGGCGTCCGTCTCGGCCGAGGAATCCTCGAGATAGTCGAGATCGATGACCGGCTGATCGGCAAAGATGCCGCAGGAAATGGCGGCGATGTGATCCTTCAGCACGCGCTCGACTTTCACCATGTTGCGGCTTTCCATCCATTTCAGGCAGTCGTAAAGCGCGATCCAGCCGCCGGTGATCGAGGCCGTGCGCGTGCCGCCATCCGCCTGGATGACATCGCAGTCGACGGTGATCTGGCGTTCGCCGAGTTCCTTGAGGTCGACGACGGCGCGCAGCGACCGCCCGATGAGGCGTTGGATTTCCTGCGTGCGGCCGCCCTGCTTGCCGGCGGCGGCTTCGCGTTTCATGCGCTCGCCCGTCGCCCGCGGCAGCATGCCGTATTCGGCCGTGACCCAGCCCTTGCCGCTGTTGCGCAGCCATGGCGGCGTCTTGTCTTCCAGGCTTGCCGTGCAGAGCACATGCGTATCGCCGAATTTTACCAGGCAGGAGCCTTCCGCATGCTTGGAAAAATTGCGCTCGAACGACACCTTGCGCATCTGGTCGGTTTTTCTGCCTGAAGGCCGCATTCCACTCTCCTGAATGTTCGTTGACCGCTTCTACGACCCGTAGGCCGCTTTTGCAAAGGAAAAGCAGGCTGCAGAGCCGCCCGGTCGCCCTGGCGGCATTTTTCCCTTTTGCCATTGCTAGCTGAATGATTATATTTTGCCTAAGGCTCAACGGAATGGATCTGACAGCGAAATGGTATTCACGACATCGTCGGTCTCGGATGTCATTGCTGCACTGGACGAACGCTCCAAGGAAATCTTCCGCCGCATCGTCGAAGGCTATCTCGAAAACGGCGAGCCGCTGGGTTCGCGCAATCTCTCGCGGCTATTGCCCATGTCGCTCTCGCCGGCTTCCGTGCGCAATGTCATGAGCGATCTGGAGGAACTGGGGCTCATCTATTCGCCGCATGTAAGCGCCGGGCGATTGCCGACCCAGGTGGGCCTGCGCTTCTTCGTCGACGCCTTCATGCAGGTCGGCGATCTCTCAGCTGAGGACCGCGCGAATATCGACCGGCAGGTGCGCGGCAGCAATCGCGATCAGCCGGTGGAATCGATGATGTCGGAGGCAAGCCGGGTACTGTCGGGTATTTCGCGCGGCGCCGGCCTCGTCATCACCTCCAAGAGCGATCCCGTTCTCAAGCATGTGGAATTCATTCGATTGGAGCCGACGAAGGCGCTTGCCGTTCTCGTCGGCGAGCACGATCAGGTCGAAAACCGCATCATCGAGCTGCCGGCCGGCACGACCTCGTCGCAGCTGACGGAAGCCGCCAATTTCCTCAACGCCCATATGACCGGTCAGACCATGGCGGAGTTGCGGCGGCAGTTGCAGAGCCTCAAGGAAAGCGTGCGCCAGGAGCTGGACAGCCTGTCGCATCAGCTGGTCGAGCGCGGCATTGCCGTCTGGTCCGGCGGAGAGGACGACGGCAAGCCGACGCAGCTCATCGTACGCGGTCATTCCAATCTGCTCGCCGAAATCGGCGGGGCGGAGGATCTGGATCGCCTGCGGCTGCTCTTCGACGATCTCGAGAAGAAGGACAGCCTCATCGAGATCCTCAATCTCGCCGAAAGCGGGCCGGGCGTGCGCATCTTCATCGGCTCGGAAAACAAGCTCTTTTCGCTGTCTGGATCCTCGCTCATCGTCGCGCCCTACCGCGACGAGGACGATCGCATCGTCGGTGCAGTCGGCGTCATCGGCCCGACGCGGCTGAATTATGCGCGCATCGTGCCCATGGTCGATTATACCGCTCAGCTGATCTCGCGGCTGTCGCGGCCTGGAATCTGACGAAAGGGATCTGCTGGCTGGGCACTCGACGCAGGGCTCCCGATCCGCATCTTTGAGCAAGCGGCCCGGTGCCGCCGCTCGCAATGTCGGAAATGCCCGTTCTTCGCGACAAAGTCTTGATTTTTTCCGGCCAAACCTCGATATCGGGCACATCCAAAGACCAAGCAATTCGGAGACCGTCATGACCGACGAAACAACAAAAACCGGACCTGACGCCACGGCGGCCGACACGTCAGCGGATTTCGCGCAGGATGCTGCGGAAACCATTGATGCGGCTCAGCCGTCTCAGCCGGATCCGGTTGAGCTGCTGAAGGCCGAGAACGGCGAACTGCGTGATCGCTACCTTCGCCTCGCTGCCGAGATGGACAACCTCCGTCGCCGCACCGAGCGCGATGTGAAGGATGCTAAGTCCTATTCCGTGGCAAGCTTTGCCCGCGACATGCTCAGCGTGGCCGACAATCTGCGCCGCACCCTGGATGCCATTCCGGCCGGTGCCCGTGCGGGCGCGGACGCCGGCCTGAAGACGCTGATCGAAGGCGTGGAGATGACCGAGCGCTCCATGCTCTCGGCCCTCGAGCGTCACGGCGTACGCCAGCTCGAGCCGGTCGGGCAGAAGTTCGATCCCAATTTCCATCAGGCCATGTTCGAAGTGCCGAATCCCGAGGTCCCGAACAACACGGTCGTCCAGGTCGTGCAGGCCGGTTTCGTCATCGGCGACCGCGTTCTGCGCCCGGCCATGGTCGGCGTTGCCAAGGGTGGCCCGAAGATCGTCGAAAATGCCGAGCAGGGCGCCAACAGCCCGCTGGATGAAAAGGACGCCTGATTTTTAAGGCCCCGATTTTTAAGGCATGGTTAAAAAATAAGAGCCGGACGATCTCAGATCGTCCGGCTCTTGTTTTTGCCTTGGTCCGATGCGATCCAATCCGTCAGGCGGCGTTCGATGCCTGCTCTTCGTTGAGGAATGCGTAAATGGCAGAGGCGGAATCGGTGGCGCGCAGCTTCGCAACCAGATCCTGGTCTCGCAAAACGCGGGCGATGCGGGAGAGTGCCTTCAGGTGGTCGGCGCCGGCGCCTTCGGGCGCGAGAAGCAAAAAGACAAGATCGACAGGCTGGTCGTCCAGTGCCTCGAAATCGACAGGCGCTTCGAGACGCGCGAAAATACCGACGATGGATTTGATGCTGGCAAGTTTGCCGTGCGGAATGGCGATGCCGTTGCCGACGCCGGTGGAGCCCAGGCGCTCGCGCTGCAGCACGACGTCGAAAATTTCGCGCTCGGGCAATCCGGTCAGCTTGGAAGCTTTGGCGGCCAGCTCCTGAAGCAGTTGTTTTTTGGAATTTGCCTTCAAGGCGGGGATGATCGCATCTTGCTGTAGCAAATCTGCCAATGCCATTCTCTTTATCCTTCGTGTCGCCGAGAACCGATGACGGGCAAGCGGCGGCCAGCTGCGATGATGCGCAGCCGCCGCTTATCTTCCATTCTCAGCCTTTGATATTGGCCGCGTCGATCCAGCCAATGTTACCGTCCTGACGGCGGTAGACGATGTTCAAGTGTTCGTTGCCGGGGCTGCGGAAGAGCAGCAGCGGCTCGTCGGTCATATCGAGCGCCATCACGGCAGTCGCCACCGACATGGTCTTCAGTTGCTTCGTGCTTTCCGCGACGATCGCCGGCGCGAAATCGGAAGGAACCTCCTCATCGTCATCCGGAACGCCGTCCATGACGGTATAGGCGACTTCCGCCTGCCCGTTCACATGGTTACCGGCCTGATGGTCCTTGAGTTTGCGTTTGTAACGGCGCAGGCGCTTTTCGATGCGCTCGGATGCTGCGTCGAAAGCAAGCTGCGGGTCCATGGCTTCGCCGGCAGCATGCAGGACGACACCGCTATCGAGATGAAGCTTGCAATCGGCCGCAAAGCGCGAACTGGACTTCTGCACAGTTACCTGACCCGAATACCCCCCGTCGAAGTATTTGGTCACGGCCATACCGATCTGGTCCTCTATCCGCTGGCGGAAGGAGTCACCAATTTCCATATGTTTACCGGAGACACGCACACTCATGGAGTTTCCCTTCTTGTAGTGGTTATTGCGCGTATCAGTTTACGCCAAGCCTCAAGCTCATCCAAGCACTTCACGCAGTCAAAGGCAAATTGCGTATATCGACCGCCTTTTGGATGGTGGGGATAAGTTTCATGGTCGTGCTGTCCTGCAGCGATTGCGGCGGGCTTCTAGCCCTGCCACATCGGAAAGTCAACTGCGTCTTAACGGACTGTTAGGAGTTCAGCAGCCTGCGGTTGAGAGGTGCCATCCGTCAGAAACCGGAAACTTTGGCCAGCGCGCGCTTCTCCCGGCGCCGCTGCACGGAAGAGGGGATGTTCATGGCTTCGCGGTATTTTGCAACCGTGCGGCGAGCAAGCTCTATTCCGTTCTTCTTCAGCGTATCGACGATATCGTCGTCGGAGAGCACCGCATCCGGGCTTTCGTTCGTGATCAGCAGGCGGATCTTGTGACGTACGGCTTCGGCGGAATGGCTGTCGCCGCCCTCGACGGCGCCGATCGAAACCGTGAAGAAATATTTGAGTTCGAACAGACCGCGCGGCGTCAGCATGTATTTGTTCGAGGTCACGCGGCTTACCGTCGATTCATGCATCTTGATGGCGTCTGCCACGGTTTTCAGGTTGAGCGGCCGTAAATGGTCGACGCCGTACAGCAGGAACGCGTCCTGTTGGCGCACGATCTCGCTTGCCACTTTCATGATCGTCTTGGCGCGCTGATCCAGGCTGCGGGTCAGCCAATTGGCATTCTGCAGGCATTCCGACAGGAAGGCGTGGTCCTGGCTGGTCTTTGAGACGGAGGCGAAATAGGATTGGCTCACCAGCACCCGCGGCAGCGCATCGGGATTGAGCTCCACCAGCCAGCTCCCGTCCGCGGAAGGCCGCACGACGATATCGGGCATGATCGCCTCCGATATCTCGGTTTCGAAACCGCTGCCGGGCTTGGGATTGAGCTGGCGGATTTCCGCCATCATGTCGAGCAGGTCTTCCTCGTCGACACCGCAGAGCCGCTTCAGCGTCGCAAAATCGCGCCGCGCGAGCAGTTCGAGATTGTCGATCAGCCGCTCCATGGCGGGATCGTAGCGATCCTTCTGCCGAAGCTGGATTGCCAGGCATTCGCTGAGGCAGCGGGCAAACACACCGGGAGGATCGAGCTGCTGAAGGGTGCCCAGTACCCGTTCCACATCGGCAAGCGTCGAGCCGAGCCGTTCGGCCGTTTCGTCGAGGTCGGCGCGCAAATAGCCGGTGTCGTCGAGCTGGTCGACCAGATGCTGGGCAATCAGCCGGTCTCCCATGGCGGGAAGCGAAAAGGGGATCTGTTCGTTGAGATGATCGCGCAGCGACACTTGGCCGGCGACGAAGTCGTCAAGATCGTAACCCTCGCCAGCTTCGCCCCCCGGCATGGACTTCCATTGGCTGAGCAGTTCCGGCGCATCGGCGCGCTGCGGGCTGCCGTCGTCGGGAAAGACATCGCCGAAATTGGTGTCGAGTTCGTCGCTCAGCCGGTTTGCATTGCCGGTATTGTCGCTCTCGTACCAGTCGCTCGCAAGGTCGCCGGCATTGCGGTCCGAGCCATCTTCGCCATGGGTTTCCTCCATGGCCTCGAAGCGTTCGTCCTTCGGCTCGCGATCGCCGACGCTGCCTAGATCCTCGTCATTTGACGCAAATTCCAGCAGCGGATTCTTTTCGACCTCCTGCGCGATGAATTGGGTGAGCTCGAAATGCGTCATCTGCAGCAACTGAATGGATTGCATCAGTTGCGGTGTCATCACCAGGCTCTGGCTTTGGCGCAGGAAAAGATTGGCCGATAGTGCCATGGCGGACGCGGGACTCCCCTTGAACTCCTCGGGAATCCGCGTCTCTTATCACTAAAATTCTCGCGAAATTCCAACTGGCCCAAAAATTGCTTTTTTATTGGATTTGGTCAAGCGGAACTGTGAAGTCGAAGTAAATTTCCGGCACGCCGCAGCATCCGCTAATATTGGCGGACAAGAAGATGGCATTTCAGCCTATCAGAGGCTGAAATTGTCACCCAGATACAGCTTGCGTACTTCAGGATTGCTGACGATGTCGTTCGCCCGGCCATGGGTCAGCACCTCACCCGCATGGATGATATAGGCACGATCGATCAGGCCGAGCGTTTCGCGAACATTGTGGTCCGTGATCAGAACGCCGATGCCGCGTGCCGTCAGATGATGCACGAGGTTCTGAATATCCGCGACCGAAATCGGATCGACGCCGGCAAAAGGCTCGTCCAGCAGCATGAAAGTCGGATCTGTCGCCAGTGCGCGGGCGATTTCGAGGCGGCGCCGTTCACCGCCCGACAGAGCGATCGCCGGCATGGTGCGCAGATTGCGGATGTGGAACTCTTCCAGCAATTCGTCGATCTTGCGCTCCCGTTTCGTCTTGTCCTTTTCATGGACCTCGAGCACGGCGCGGATGTTTTCTTCCACGGTCAGGCCGCGGAAGATCGAGGCTTCCTGCGGCAGGTAGCCGACGCCGAGCCGCGCGCGGCGGTACATCGGCATCGACGTAACATTGTTGCCGTCGATCTCGATCGTGCCCTCGTCGACCGGCACCAGCCCGGTGATCATGTAGAAACAGGTCGTCTTGCCGGCCCCGTTAGGCCCGAGCAGCCCGACAGCCTCGCCACGCCGTACCACCAGCGAAACGCCATTTACGACGCGGCGCCTGCCGTAGGTCTTGGTGAGGCCACGGGCGATCAGCGTGCCCTTGTAGCGTGCCTTGTCGGCAGCCGGTGCGCCGGATGCCGCAGAAGACGGCCCGGGCACGCCGGGCAAGGTGGAAGTTGTCGATGTCGTCACGAGGGGGCCGGTATCAGTTTTTCTTTTGTTGTTGCTGAACTTGCTGCGACTTCGGATCGAGCTGGATCTGGACGCGGCCGCCACAGGAATCCAGCTGGGCTTCGCCCGTTGCCATATGCACGGTAAGCTGGCAGCCGGTGAAAACATTCGGCCCGTCGGTCAGAACCACCTTCTTGCCCTTGAGGATGGCAAGCTGGTTGGTCATGTCGAAGGAGCCGTCCTCCGCCGTCGCCGTCTGCGTTCCGGAAACGAGGTAAACCTTGTCGGTGACCAGAATGTGGTCGATGTTGGCATCGCCGGACACCAGCGACTGGTTCTGTTCCTTGGCGGCCTTGGCGACCGGATTGTCGGATTGCTTGGCGTCACCCGCCTGCTTCTTCTTGTAGAAGACCGTCATCTTGCCGGCCTGCATGGTCGTCGTGCCCTGCACAACCTTGACGTTGCCGGTGAAGACGGCCTGGCTTTCCTGGTCATGGATCTCAAGCTTGTCGCTTTCGATCTGGATCGGCTGATCCTTGGAAAGGGCAAGACCCGGCATCGAACTGGTCGTCGACTGCGCGCCGGCGTCAGCGGCGGCGAAGAAGGCGACCGCGCCAAAAGCGCAGAGAAGGCCGACCTTGCGCAAGCCGGAATTGAAAATTGAATTAGGCCAATACTTTATCATGAACCGCCCGGCTTCTGTTGGCTATCTGAATTATGGAGAGTGGCAGGTTCGATGTTCATCCGAACCTGCCCGTTGAATTCGATTACGCTTCCTTTATCCGTCATCTTGAGCGAACGCGCAACAACCGACATACCGCCCCGGTTGATTGCAACCTGATCCTGGCTGGAAAGGTCTCCCTTCTTCACGTCCAGGAAGGCGGTCTTGAATTCGGCGCGCAGGCCATTGTCCATGATGATGGTAAAGGGTTCGGTAAGCTTCAGCGTATCGGCCTGGCGATCGAAATCCGCGCTTTGGGCCGTGACGTGGGCGATCACATCCGTATTGACCGGCATGGAAGCCTTGATGGTCTTGAGCGTGATCATGTTCGGGTTCCTGATATCCTGCAGCGCCTTTTCGGCGAGCAGCGAATAGCTGATGCCGTCCTTGTTGCGACCGGAGATGGCAGGGCGTTGCATGACCACCTTGCCATCCTCGATCTTGGCATCCTCGATCTGGATATCGGCCGGTAGATAGGCGCGGATGACCGAGACGATTATAAAGAGGAGCGAGATGACGGCGGCGGCAAGCGGCAGCAGCACTCTGAGCCGCTTCACGCGGTTGGAGTGGAAAATCGCGTCTTTATACGCGTTCCGTTCCGGCACCGAGCGCATTGCCTCGCCGGGGGGCTCGATCGTATTGAGCATGCAACAGGTCCGTCTTCTATGATCCGGAAAACCGCATTCACGCTATGCGAGGCTGTGCCAAAAAGCCTATCGGATCGTTTCGCATTATTGCACTGGCTTGCCAATATGCATTTTTTCCTGCTCTGGGCGAATATTAGCAGAAAAATATGCCATAGGCCGGTTTCATCAGATCAGGCGATGTCCTATCTGATGAACGACAAAGCGACGTCCCGCCGACGACATCGAAAACGGGAAACGCTTTTCTCTGAGGATTGTGCCCGTTTCAAGGTGTCATACATCCGGTTTATAGCGCTTTCAATTTGTTGCGGGGAGAAATAAGGCGTGATGGACAGTTCTGCAATCGCGGATCGGCGACAATTGCGCCGCAAGCTCGGTTTCTGGCGCATTGTTGCCGTTTTGCTCCTGGTGGCACTGGGCTTTGCGTTTTATCGCTTCGTTTCCGCCGATCTGTCCGATGCGCGCGGCCCGCAGATCGCCCGCGTCAAGATATCGGGGCTCATCCAGGACGATCCCGAGCTTTTGGAACGGCTGAAGAAGATCCGCGACAATGACCAGGTCAAAGCGCTGATCGTGTCGATCTCCTCGACGGGCGGAACGACCTATGGCGGCGAACGGATATTCAAGGCGATCCGCGCTGTCGCCGCCAAGAAGCCGGTCGTGTCGGATATTCGCACCGTTGCAGCCTCGGCCGGCTACATGATCGCGACGGCCGGCGACGATATCGTTGCGGGAGATACCTCCATCACGGGGTCGATCGGCGTCATCTTCCAGTATCCGCAGGTCAAGGACCTGCTCGACAAGGTCGGCGTTTCCCTGGATGAGATCAAGTCGGCTCCGCTGAAGGCCGAACCGTCGCCGTTCCATCCCGCCAGCGAAGACGCCAAGAACATGATCCGCAACATGGTCATGGACAGCTACGCCTGGTTCGTGGATCTGGTTGCCGAGCGCCGCAAGCTGCCGCGCGACCAAGTGCTGAAGCTTGCCGACGGCAGCATCTTCACCGGCCGCCAGGCGCTGCAGAACAAGCTGGTCGACACACTCGGGGGCGAGGACGAAATCCTTGCCTATCTCGAAACGCGCAAGGTCAAGAAGGACCTGCCGATCGTCGACTGGAAGCCGGAGGACAAAACTTCGTTCTTCTTTTGGCCGGGTGCCGCTTCCTGGTTGCTAAATCGCCTCGGTTATGATGATTTTATCAAAGGAGAGAGCCTTCAGAAAATCATGAGCGATAAGTTGTTTCTTGACGGCCTGCTTTCTGTTTGGCAGGGTGCAGGCAATTGATAAATCAATGATTTAAGGGGATAGCTGTGATCAAGTCGGAACTGGTGCAGATTGTTGCCGCCCGCAACCCGCATCTCTATCACCGCGACGTCGAAAATATCGTCAATGCTGTCTTGGATGAGATCACCGATGCGCTCGCAGCGGGAAACCGGGTTGAGCTTCGCGGCTTCGGTGCCTTTTCCGTCAAGAACCGGCCTTCACGCTCCGGTCGCAACCCACGCACCGGCGATACCGTCTTCGTCGAGGAAAAATGGGTTCCCTTCTTCAAGACCGGCAAGGAATTGCGCGAGCGCCTGAATCCGGGCGCCGGCGACGACGAGGAAGACGACAATTGATCACCGGCCGCTCGGCCGAATTCCTCAATGCTTCGACGGAAATAGTCATCGGACATGATTGTGCCGCGACGCGGTGGCACTTGAATTCAGCCGTCGCTTTTCTATTCTGCGACTGAAGGCGGCCTGAGTGCGATGCACGCGGCTGCGGATAAAGGAGCTGCGCAATGGCCAAGAAGATCGTCAATCTGCTGATATTGCTGCCGCTCGGCATCATCCTCATCATATTCTGCGTCGCCAACAGGCAATCCGCGACCTTGGCCCTCAACCCCTTCCGTCCGGAGGATCAGGTGCTGTCGTTGAATGCGCCTCTGTTCGTGCTGCTGTTTGCGGCGCTGATCCTCGGCATGATAGTCGGTGCCGCGGTCACTTGGGTCAATCAGGGAAAGCACCGCAAGCGCGCTCGTAACCAGTCGCGGGAAGCGGTGCGCTGGCAGGCCGAGGCCGACAAGCATCGCACGCGCGCCGAAGAGATCGCCGGGCAGCTGCCGTCAAAGTGAGGTGAGGTCGGCGAGCCGCATCTCTTTATAATCACCCTCCGGCGAGGCGCCATCGCCGATGATCTCGAAGCCCAGCATCCTGTAGAAGGCCATGGCGCGGATATTTTTGACGAGGCATTTCAGCCGGTAGCGGCGCCGTGGCCAATCCGGCAGTGCGGCAAGCAGTGCCTTGCCCGCGCCGCGGCCCTGGAAAGCCGGCAGGATGTAGAGCATGTGGATGAAGTCATCGGGCTCCCATATCGCAGCAAAGCCGGCAATCGTGCCATGTCCATCTTCGCAAACGAACAGGCGCTCGCCGTTCGTGTGAGTGGCGAAGTCTTCCAGTGCAAAACGATCGGGATCGACCCAGCGGAATGTCTCGCAGCGGACATGGAGATAAATCTCCGCGAGCGTCCGCATATCCTCTTCGCGTGCGGGTCGGATGGTCCATGTCGGAAATTTCGATGTCATGATCGACTATATGGGCGCCAGATATGCGCTCGGCAATCAGACGCCGGACTGACTGTTGATCGCCGCGGTGAAATCGGCAAAAAACTGCTGCGCCAGCTTTTTGGCGCTGGAATCGACCAACCGCGAGCCGAGCTGCGCGATCTTGCCGCCGACCTGCGCCTTGGCCTCATATTGCAGGATGGTCTCGCCGCCATCTTCCTTGAGCACGACGTCGGCGCCGCCCTTGGCGAAACCGGCAATCCCGCCCTTTCCTTCGCCCGATATCGTATAGCTTTCCGGCGCGTTGATGTTGGAAAGCTTGACCTCGCCATTGAAGGAGGCCGAAACCGGGCCGATCTTCAGTTTCACGGTCGCGGTCAGTTCCGTCGGCGAGATCCTTTCCAGGCTTTGGCAGCCCGGAATACATTGCTTGAGGATCTCCGGATCGTTCAGCGCCGCCCATACCGCATCCCTGGGTGCTGCGATCCGCTCCTCGCCGGTCATGTCCATGCGCAATCCTCCCAATGTGGCATTTTGTGCATGGATCATCGCAGATCGGAAAGCGCTTTGCCAAGTGGCGACCAGATGCTATTTGCACGCACATATCAATTTTGAGACAAGCATGGTGAAACATAGGGAAAGCCGGCCCGGCCAGAAAACCGCGGGCGGTCTCGGGGCAAAACCCCGGCGTGACATATCAGGCAAGCCGCCGGCAAAGCCTGCGCATGCTTCGCGGCCAGCCAAGCCCTCGCGCGATGCCAAGCCTTCGCGCGATTATGGCGAACGCGTTGCCGAGCCACATACCGCAGCGCCTGCCGCCGCCGCGCCAGAACGCCCGCTGATCGCCCGAACCGGTGAGCGTCCCGTCGAGCGCGTGCCCGTGATTCTCGAGTCGCTCGGTGCCGGTGATTTCCACCTCATCGACAGCGGCAACGGGCTGAAGCTCGAGCAATATGGACCCTATCGCATCGTCCGGCCGGAAGCGCAGGCGCTGTGGCCGCCGTCGCTTGCCGCGCATATCTGGGACAACGCCGATGCCATTTTCACCGGCGATACGGATGAAGACGGCATGGGTCGCTGGCGTTTTCCGCGCGAAGCACTCGGCGAAACCTGGCCGCTGCAATTGCTCGGCGTCGATTTTCTCGGCCGCTTCACCGCCTTCCGCCATGTCGGCGTCTTCCCCGAGCAGATCGTCCACTGGGCCTGGATGAAGGAGCAGGTCGAGGCGGCGAAACGGCCGCTGAAGGTTCTGAATCTCTTCGGCTACACCGGCGTCGCCTCGCTGGTAGCAGCGGCTGCCGGCGCGGAAGTCACCCATGTCGATGCTTCCAAGAAGGCGATTGGCTGGGCGCGCGAAAACCAGGCCCTGGGCCGCATGGAAAAGCTGCCGATCCGCTGGATCTGCGAGGATGCAATGAAGTTCATCCTGCGCGAGGAGCGGCGCGGCAATAAATACGACATCATCCTCACCGATCCGCCGAAGTTCGGCCGCGGCCCGAATGGCGAGGTCTGGCATCTCTTCGAGCATCTGCCGCTGATGCTGGATATTTGCCGTGAAATCCTGTCGCCGAAGGCGCTCGGCCTCGTGCTGACGGCCTATTCCATCCGCGCCAGCTTCTATTCCATCCATGAGCTGATGCGCGAGACCATGCGCGGCGCCGGCGGCGCGGTCGAATCCGGCGAACTCGTCATCCGCGAAGCCGGTCTCGACGGCCGCACGCCGGGCAGGGTGCTTTCCACCTCCCTCTTCAGCCGCTGGGTGCCGAAATGAATCAGGATTTCCGCAATGATGGCCCGCGCAAGGTCGGACAGGTCAAGGAGGTCACCTCGCTTGCCAATCCGATCGTCAAGGACATCAAGGCGCTGACGGTCAAGAAATCGCGCGAGGAAAGCGGCGCCTTCCTCGCCGAAGGGCTGAAACTGGTCATCGATGCGCTCGAGCTCGGCTGGACGATCCGCACGCTTGTTTATGCCAAGGCAGCCAAGGGCAAGCCGCTGGTCGAGCAGGTCGCCGCAAAGACCGTTGCGGCTGGCGGTCTTGTGCTTGAGGTCAGCGAAAAGGTGATCGGCTCGATCACCCGCCGCGACAATCCGCAGATGGTGGTCGGTGTTTTCGAACAGCGCTGGCGGCCGCTTCGGGATGTCAAGCCGAAGGAGGGCGAGACCTGGGTTGCACTCGACCGCGTGCGCGATCCGGGCAATCTCGGCACGATCATCCGCACCGCCGATGCAGCCGGCGCTTCCGGCGTCATCCTCGTCGGCGAGACGACGGACCCGTTTTCGCTGGAAACCGTACGTGCCACCATGGGCTCCGTCTTTGCTGTTCCCGTCGTCAAGGCGACGCCGGAAGAGTTTCTGGCCTGGAAAAGGAAGGCTGACGTCTCTGTCGTTGCCACCCATCTGGCGGGCGCGGTCGATTACCGCACCATCGATTACAAGAGGAAGCCTGTCGTCATCCTGATGGGCAATGAGCAGTCCGGTCTGCCGGATGCCCTGGCCAAAGAGGCCGATGCGCTCGCCCGTATCCCCCAGGCCGGCCGCGCCGACAGCCTCAATCTGGCGGTTGCGACGGCAGTCATGCTGTTCGAAGCCCGCCGCCATATCCTGACCCTGAGCGAGACCCGATGACCGAAAGCGAGACCAACGAACAGCCGGCTGCAAAGCCGGCCCTGTTTTCACGGCCCCTGCCGATCCTGATCTTTATCGTCGTTGCGGTCATTCTCGACCAGGCCATCAAGATCATGGTGGATCACTGGCTGCCGCTGCAGGAGATGGTGCCGGTCATTCCCATGCTGGCGCTCTACCGCACCTATAATCTGGGCGTCGCCTTCTCCATGCTCTCGGGCATGGACGGCTGGTTCATCGTCGGGATGCGGCTTGTCATCGTTGCCTTCGTGCTGTGGCTCTGGCGGCGTACGCCAGATCACCGCTGGCTCGCGCATACGGGCTTTGCCCTGATCATCGCCGGCGCCCTCGGCAATCTGCTCGACCGCTTTCTCTACGGACACGTGATCGACTACGTCCTCTTTCATACGCAGACGTGGTCTTTTGCCGTTTTCAATCTTGCCGACAGCTTCATCACCGTCGGTGCAGGCTGCGTCATTCTCGACGAGCTTCTGATGCCGAAAAAGGCAAAAACGTAAAATTCTATCGAATCCCTGAAGGCATCGGGAACCGTGCATGTGATAGCCAGATTGCATGAACACTCTGGCAGATCTGCAGGAAAAGCTTGCCGCCGCGGCAGTTCACGCTCAAACGGACCCGATCGAAGGACCGGCTGCCGACGAGTCGTCGCCTGCAAAAACGGCGACACCGCAGGAGGCGGGCCGGCAATCGCGGTTGCCCGCGCAGGTCCGGTGGCTGCAGAGCCATTGGCTGAATGGCGGCGGTCTCGTGGCTGGGGTAGCCCTCCTTGCGACCGGGTTTGCCGGAGGTCCGCTGCTGCTCTTGGGCTTGTTTGGCCTTGCGGCCCTGGCGCTTACCGCTGTCGGCATCGTCAAGGCCCGCAGTGCCGCGGGCGAGCCCGAGATTGCCGCTGCCGATGTCAGCGAGAGCGAGCATGATCGCCTGTGGGAGCACAGGGAAAGCGCCAATCTCCTCGCCACCGTCCACGATGCGCTCGGCGATATCGCGGTCACTCGCAGCATCGACCGGCGGATACTGCATGCCAATGCCACGTTCTGCAGATTGACGGGCAGACCGCATCCGGAAGGCCTGACGCTGGAGGAGACCGGCCTCGTATTCCGCGCCGTCACCGATGCGAAGCATCAGGATGCGGAAATCGCAACACCCGAGGGGCGGCGTATTTTTGCCTGGCACGACGTCATGTTCCGCGATGCGACGACCGGGCAATTATGCATACAGAGCATCGCGCGCGACGTGACGGAGGAGCGGCAGGCTGCCCGCCTGCGCGAAGACGCGAGATTGAAGGCCGAATATAACAGCGCCGCGAAATCACGCCTGCTCGCCACCGTCAGCCATGAGATCCGCACGCCGCTGTCGGGCATTCTCGGCATGAACCATCTCCTTGCTCAGACCCCGTTGACCCTGGAGCAGGCAAATTACCTCACCGGCATTCGCCAGTCGGGCCACGCGCTGGTGCAGCTGGTCGAAGATCTCCTGGATTTCTCCACGATCGAAGTCGGCCGCTTCCAGTTGCATCCGCGTCAGGAGGCTTTGCGGCCGCTGCTGGAAGGCGTCATCGAGATGCTTGCGCATCGCGCCCATGAAAAGGGCATAGAAATCGCCGCAAGCGTTGCGGCCGATGTTCCGGAGAGCTTGGAATTCGATCCCGCCCGTCTGCGCCAGATTCTGTTCAACGTGATCGGCAACGCTGTGAAGTTCACCCAGACCGGCGGGGTTCTTGTCAGCGTCGATCTCGATGGCAGGGATTTGACGATATCGGTGCGTGATAGCGGTCCCGGCATGACCGAGGAGGAGCAGGCCCGCGTCTTCGGCGAATTCGAGCAAGCCGGCACCACGGTCGAACGAAGCGCCGGCACCGGTCTCGGCCTTGCGATCTCCGCCCGCATCCTGCGCGAATTCGGCGGCGGGCTCAGCGTTGCCAGCGAGCGCGGCAAGGGCAGCGAGTTCGTCATCTCCTTCCCCGTCGGCCTGGTTGCCGGAGGGGATGGATACGATCGGCGCAATACCATGCTCAGAGGCTCTCGTATCCTGCTGCTCGCCCCCGAAGGGGCGGCAAGCACGGCCATCATGCGGACCATACAGACGCTTGGCGGTCGCTGCCGGCTGATCGGCCCCGGCGACATGGACGATCTGCTGCCTTCGTTCCCGATGGGCGAAGGCGGGGTGTGGACGGACCTCATCGTCGATCATCGCATGGCGCCCTGGTATTTCAGCGAGGGAAATGCGCTTGCGGTGCCGCGGCTGCGCAAGATCTTCCTGGTCAATCCCGAGGAGCGCAACACCCATCCGCTCGATCTTTTCGATGCCTGGCTCATCCGTCCGCTGCGTGAGCAGTCGCTGATCGATGTGCTGAGAGGCCGCATGCGTGGCATGGAAAAGCGCGATGCCCTTATCGAGGCGGTCTCGGAGATCGGCATTACGACGCCCGAGGCGGAGGAGGACCGTGCGCTCGATATTCTCCTGGGTGAGGACGATTCCGTCAACGCCATGCTGGTTCGCGCCATGCTCTCCAAGGCGGGCCACAGGGTGCGCCTCGTCGAGGATTTCGATGGCCTTCGAGCTCGCATCGAAAAGGCCGACACGCGCCCCGAGGTGCTGGTGACGGATTTCAACATGCCGGGCGGCACGGGTGCGGCTGTGCTTGCGCAATTGCGAGCCCATGAACGCAGGCAAGGCCTGCCGTCGCTGCCGATCATCGTGCTGACCGCGGACAGCCGGGATTCGATCCGCCGTCAGGCGCTGCTGGCTGGTGCCGATGCCGTCATCGTCAAGCCGGTCGATCCAGAGAAGCTGAAGACGGTGCTGAAGAGCCTGTCGCGACCGGTTTTCGAACGCGCCTGAAAATAAGTTTCGATCTTCGAATGAAGAACAGGAAGCCGGCTCATCAATGTTCGATAGAGCCTGCAGGGAGGGCTCAACCTGTGGCATTTGCAGCCGCTAAGTTGGGGACGGCGCGCTTATTCGAAAATTGCAACGGGCACGGTTCTTGCATTTAGCCAAGCTGCGTGTCACTTTCCTGTCGCACGAATTTGGTTTATGGCGCTATATCGGCCCGCAGGGGGAGAATCGCCATGTCCATCGAAATCTTGAATCGCGAAGCTCAGGGCGAAATGGTTCAGTCTTCAAAGGCAACGGTTGAGCCGGTTGCCAGCGATGTGCTCGGACGCATCGGAAATCTCGAGACGCGTCTTGCCCGCACGGCGCGCGAAATCGATGCCGCTCAGGCCGTACGCTACCGCGTTTTCGTCGAGGAGATGAACGCGCAATTGCCGGCCGACGCCATGCGTCGTCAGCGCGACGTCGACAGCTGGGACGACATTTGCGACCATCTTCTGGTGCTGGACCGGTCGCTGGAAGGCGATCCGGAGGACCAGATCGTCGGCACGTATCGCCTGCTGCGTCAGGAAGTGGCCATGGCGAACGGCGGCTTCTATTCCTCCTCGGAATTCGACATCGACGCGCTGCTCGCCCGTCATCCCGATAAGCGTTTCATGGAACTCGGCCGCTCCTGCGTGCTGCCGGATTACCGCACCAAGCGCACGGTCGAACTGCTGTGGCAGGGCAATTGGGCCTATGCGCTGAAGCATGGCATGGGTGCCATGTTCGGCTGTGCCTCCTTCCCCGGTGTCCTGCCGGAACAGCACGCTCTCGCTTTGTCCTTCCTCTATCACAATGTCCTTGCCAAGGACGAATGGGCCGTCGGCGCGCTGCCGTCGCTTGCCCGCAACATGGATTTGATGCCGGTCGAGGCGATCAATCCGAAAAAGGCGCTGATGTCGCTGCCGCCTTTGATCAAGGGCTATCTGCGTCTCGGCGCCATGGTCGGCTCGAGCGCTGTCGTCGATCATGCCTTCAACACCACGGATGTTCTGATCGTTCTGCCGATCGCCAGCATTTCCAACCGCTACGTGAATTATTACGGCGCGGATGCCGGTCGCTTCGCCAGCTGATGGTATAGAGCAATTCCAGGAAAAGTGTGTGGCGGTTTTCCGTCCGGAATTGCGCAAAAACAAAGAGATAGAGCGGGTCGGAGATTCCGGGAAAAGCTGAGCCGCTCTAGGGGATAGCAAAGATGTCGATCGCGTCGGTGATGCCGCGCAGCGCGACATGATGCGATTGCGGTCTTAGGCCGCGCCTTGTCATCAGTTCGGCGGCGCGCGGATGATCGAGCACCGAGCTGGTTGCGAATATTTCCCGTGATGTGGCAAGGTGCTGGACACGGGAGGCGATATTGACCGTCTGCCCAAAATAATCCTGCCGTTCGTTCAGGCTCACGGCGATGCACGGCCCCTCATGGATGCCGATTTTCAGAAGAAGATCGTCATTGCCGCGCTCTTCATTGAGGCTGAGCATGGCCTCCCGCATCCGCATCGCCGCATTGAGCGCCCGGTCCGGCGTCGGGAAGGTCGCCATGACGGCATCGCCGATCGTCTTGACGACCGCACCCGCCTCCGCCGCTACGATCTCGTGCAGGATGCCGAAATGGGTTTTGACCAGATCGAAGGCCGCAAGATCGCCGACCCTTTCGTATAATTGCGTCGAACCGCGCAAGTCGGTGAACAGAAAGGTGAGGCTGGTGATCTTCAGCCGCTGGTCGATATCGATCGTATCCGTGCGATAGATGTCGCGGAAGGTCTGGTTGGAAAGCAGGTGCTTGGCGGTCAGAAAGGGCCGGCGTTGTCCGAGCAGCGTATGAAGAGCCTCGTTGGCGACGCAGATCGATGGCAGCACACGAAGATCGGTGTGGTTCTCCATTTGGACGCGCAAGGGGCCGGGCCGCAATTCGATTGCCTCGCTATGACGGTGCATGCGATCGAAAACGAGCGAGAGAGCCTGCCGCTCCTTCGATGGTTCTCCCTTCACGTCGAGGAATTGCGCCGCGTGCGTGACAGGCTCGAAGATGATGGTAAATTCCGCCGGCAATTGAAGCGATATCACCGCTTTCTCACCGGGCGGCAGTTCCAGGGATTCCAGGACGAATTGATCGACCTTTTCTTCATAGCCCTCGTCGGGAAGGTCGACGCCCGAACCCCAATAGATCTGGCGAAAATATTCGAGCGGCGGCAGGTCGTGCGGATTGTGCGCTTCTATGTGGCGCAGGCGCGGACTGACGGTGAAGGTGACTTCCACCATCTCGTCGAGCGTCGGCTCATAGCCGGCGGCGCAAAGCGTGCAGTTATAGGTGTCGCTTTGCACGGTTTTCAGCGAGGTATTGGCATCCAATACTCCGCCGCAACCGGGGCAGAGAACATTCCACGACATTTCGAAGAGGCCAAGGCGAGATGCGTGCAGGAAGGCGTTGATGGTCTGCTCTTCCTCGAAACCCTGGGCGGCGGCGAAGGCCAGTGCATTCACACGATTGAGCTTGCGGTCGGGTGCCTCAAGGACGAGCCGCTCGATAGCATCGGCAATATCAGGCTGCGCTGAATGGCGCAGCACTGCGAACAGGACCTGAGCTTCACTCATCCGACCATTTTACACCGAATTGGCACGCGCGCCCATCATCTTTGTTGGGCCGCCGGCTCAATTTCACGAGTTTGCGTCTACGATCCCGCGCCATAGGCCGCGATGGCGGCCATGTTGACAATATCGGAATCCTTGGCGCCCATCGATGTGATCTGCACCGGCTTGTCGAGACCGACCAGCAGCGGCCCGATGACCGTGGAGCCGCCGAGCTCCTGCAGCATCTTGGTGGAGATCGCCGCAGAGTGGAACGCCGGCATGACAAGCACGTTTGCCGGCCCGGAAAGCCGCGAGAAGGGATAGAGGCTTTCCATGAGCTTGCGGTCAAGTGCGACATCGGCGGCCATTTCGCCGTCGAATTCGAAATTGACGTAGCGCTTGTCGAGAATATCAACCGCTTCGCGCACCCGCTCGGAGCGTTCGCCCGGGGGATGGCCGAAGGTGGAATAGGCGAGCATGGCGACGCGCGGCTCATAGCCCATGCGGCGGGCGAAACCGGCTGCCTCTTCGGCGATATCGGCCAGTTCTTCCGAGGTCGGCATGTCATGCACGGCAGTGTCGGCGACGAAGACGGTTCGGCCCCGGGCAAGCACGATCGATATGCCGATGACCCGGTGCCCCGGCTTGGCGTCGATGCAGCGGCGCACGTCGCCGAGCGCGGTCGAATAGTTTCGGGTCACGCCAGTCACCATGCCGTCGGCATCGCCCAGCGCCACCATGCAGGCGGCGAAGTGATTGCGGTCATTGTGGATGAGACGGGTGACGTCGCGATGCAAATAGCCCTGGCGCTGCAGCCGGGCATAGAGATAATCGATATAGGCGTCGCCCCGCTTCGAGATGCGGGCATTGACGATCTCGAGGCCGGGGCGGTTGAGATCGATGCCGGCGCGTTCGGCTGTCGCCTGGATCAGATCCTCGCGGCCGAGCAGGATGGCGGTGCCGAGCCCTTGATTGGCGTAGGAGAGAGCGGCGCGCATGACCTGCTCCTCTTCCGCTTCGGCAAAGACGATGCGCTTCTGATGCCGGCGGACGCGCTCGTAGAGCTGCGCCAGCGTCGAGGCGATCGGATCGCGCCGGGCCGAGAGTTCGCGCGCATAGGCGGCCATGTCTGGTATTTCGCGGCGCGCGACGCCGCTCTCGATCGCGGCTTTTGCGACAGCTACGGGGATTGCCGAGATGAGCCGCGGATCGAAGGGCACGGGGATGATATATTGCGCACCGAACCGCGGCCTTGCGCCCTGATAGGCAGCAACCACATCATCGGGCACGTCTTCGCGCGCAAGGCTTGCCAGCGCATTGACGGCGGCGATCTTCATCTCGTCGTTGATGGTTGTGGCGCGCACATCGAGCGCACCGCGGAAGATATAGGGAAAACCGAGGACGTTGTTGACCTGGTTCGGGTAGTCGGAGCGCCCGGTCGCCATGATGGCGTCGTCGCGGATGCGGGCGACTTCCTCCGGCGTGATTTCCGGATCGGGATTGGCCATGGCGAAGATGATCGGCCGCTCGGCCATGGACCGGATCATCTCTTCGGAAAAGGCATCCTTCTGCGACAGGCCGAACACGACGTCCGCACCCTTCATCGCTTCCGCCAGCGTGCGCTTGTCGGTCTTGACCGCGTGAGCCGACTTCCACTGGTTCATGCCCTCGGAGCGGCCCTGGTAGATCACGCCCTTGGTGTCGCAAAGGACGATGTTCTCCGGGTTGAAGCCCATTGCCTTGATGAGTTCGATGCAGGCGATGGCGGCAGCGCCGGCGCCGTTGCAGACGAGTTTGGTGCTCTTGAGATCACGGCCGGTGAGTTCAAGCGCGTTTATAAGGCCGGCGGCGGCGATGATGGCGGTGCCGTGCTGGTCGTCATGGAAGACGGGGATATCCATGAGCTCACGCAGGCGCTGCTCGATGATGAAGCAGTCGGGTGCCTTGATATCTTCCAGATTGATGCCGCCGAAGGAGGGGCCGAGATAGCGCACGCAATTGATGAATTCGTCGACATTCTCGGTGTCGATCTCAAGATCGATCGAATCGACGTCGGCGAAGCGCTTGAAGAGGACCGACTTGCCTTCCATGACTGGCTTGGAGGCGAGCGCGCCGAGATTGCCGAGGCCGAGAATGGCCGTGCCGTTGGAGATGACGGCGACCATGTTGCCGCGCGAGGTATAGTCGTAGGCGGTCGCCGGATCGGCAGCGATCGCCTTCACGGGGACGGCCACACCGGGCGAGTAGGCAAGGGAGAGATCGCGTTGTGTCGCCATCGGCTTGGTCGGGTTGATCTCAAGCTTGCCGGGGCGGCCGTTCTTGTGGAAGTCCAGTGCTTCCTGATCGGTGATCCCCGTTCCCGGACGCGACTTGCTCTTGCTGTCAGCCATTGTTCCTCCAAACCTCCTGTGGGCGACCGGTCCCTCTTGCCCGATAGCTGTTGTCTTCTATAGCGGCGCGCGGATAGGGTGGCACCTCATTTTTTTGGAAAAACTGCACCTCCGTGAACGAACGTATTAACGCCAGCATCGATGCTTTCTCGGCCGCCGAGCTTGCCTCGGAGGAAAGCCGCGCTTCGGCCACTCCGATGATGGAGCAATATATCGAGATCAAGGCGAACAATCCCGGTTCGCTGCTGTTCTACCGCATGGGCGACTTCTATGAATTGTTCTTCGAAGACGCTATCGATGCTTCGCGCGCGCTCGGCATCACGCTGACGAAGCGCGGCCAGCACATGGGACAGGATATTCCGATGTGCGGCGTGCCCGTTCATGCAGCCGACGATTATCTGCAAAAGCTGATCGGGCTTGGTTTCCGCGTCGCCGTCTGCGAACAGGTGGAAGATCCGGCGGAAGCCAAGAAGCGTGGCGGCAAGTCGGTGGTGCGGCGCGATGTCGTGCGTCTGGTGACGCCGGGCACGATCACCGAGGAGAAGCTGCTTTCGCCTTCGGAATCCAATTATCTGATGGCGCTCGCGCGCATTCGCGGCGGAGCCGAACCGCAGCTGGCACTCGCATGGATCGATATTTCGACGGGCGTCTTCCGCCTCGCCGAAACGGAGACGTCGCGGCTGCTCGCCGATATCCTGCGCATCGACCCGAGAGAACTGATCCTGCCGGATACGATGTTCCACGATCCGGACCTGAAGCCGGTTTTCGATATTCTCGGCCGCACAGCCGTTCCGCAGCCGGCCGTGCTCTTCGACAGCGCCAGCGCCGAGGGACGGATCACGCGTTATTTTGGAGTGTCGACACTCGATGGCTTCGGCACATTCAGCCGCGCCGAACTGGCTGCTGCCGCAGCGGCGATTGCCTATGTCGAAAAGACCCAGCTCGCCGAGCGGCCGCCGCTGGGCCTGCCAGAGCGCGAAAGCGGCGCCTCAACGCTTTTCATCGATCCCGCCACCCGCGCCAATCTCGAGCTCGTTCGCACGCTCTCCGGCGATCGCAACGGCTCGCTCCTGAAGGCGATCGATCGCACCGTGACCGGCGGCGGCGCACGCCTCCTCGCCGAACGGCTGATGTCGCCGCTGACCGACTCTGCCCGTATTAATGAGCGCCTCGATTCGATCGGCTTTCTGACCGAGGAACCGTCGCTCTGCGGCGATTTGCGTTCGGCATTGAAGCATGTGCCCGATATGCCGCGCGCCCTGTCGCGCCTCGCGCTCGATCGTGGCGGCCCGCGCGATCTCTGGGCGATTCGGCAGGGGTTGGCCGCCGCCGCCGACCTTGCCCGGCTTCTCGGCGACGCCTTGCTGCCGGAGGAGCTTGCCGCCGCCTTGGACGGGCTGAAAGCTTTGCCCGCCGATCTCGAAGCCATGCTCGCGGCAATGCTTGCCGACGAGTTGCCCCTGCTGAAGCGTGACGGCGGTTTCCTGCGGGAAGGAGCGAATGCCGAACTGGATGAAGTGCGGGCATTGCGCGACCAGTCGCGCCGCGTCATCGCCGGCCTGCAGCTGCAATATGCCGAGGAGACCGGCATCAAGTCGCTGAAGATCAAGCACAACAACGTGCTCGGCTACTTCATCGAGGTTACGGCCGGCAACGCGGGTCCGATGACGGATACAAGCGAAGCCAAGGCGCGCTTCATCCACCGCCAGACCATGGCGAACGCCATGCGTTTCACGACGACCGAGCTTGCCGATCTCGAAAGCCGCATCGCCAATGCCGCCGATAAGGCGCTGGCAATCGAGCTCGAGGCCTTCGATCGCATGGTCGCGGCCGTGGTCGCTGCTGCCGAGGCGATCAAGGCCGGCGCCCGCGCGCTGTCGGTAATCGATGTCGCGGCAGGGCTTGCGCTGCTTGCCGAGGAACAGGCCTATTGCCGGCCGGTCGTCGATGGCAGCCGTATGTTCGCCATCGAGGGCGGCCGCCATCCGGTGGTGGAGCAGGCGCTGCGGCGCCAGGCTGGCGGTCCCTTCGTCGCCAACAATTGCGACCTCTCGCCGAAATCCGGCGGCAAGGATGGCGCCATCTGGCTCCTGACCGGTCCGAACATGGGCGGTAAATCGACCTTCCTGCGCCAGAACGCACTGATCGCCATTCTCGCGCAGATGGGCTCCTTCGTGCCGGCCGCTTCGGCCCATATCGGCATCGTCGACCGGCTGTTCTCGCGCGTCGGCGCTTCCGACGACCTGGCCCGGGGACGCTCGACCTTCATGGTCGAGATGGTCGAGACGGCGGCGATCCTCAATCAGGCGACCGAACGTTCGCTTGTTATCCTTGACGAGATCGGTCGCGGCACTGCGACCTTCGACGGCCTTTCCATTGCCTGGGCCGCCGTCGAGCATCTGCATGAGGCCAACCGATGCCGCGGCCTTTTCGCCACGCATTTCCATGAGCTGACCGTGCTCTCGGAGAAGCTTAATCGGCTCTCCAATGCCACCATGCGCGTGAAGGAATGGGATGGCGATGTCATCTTCCTGCACGAGGTCGGGCCGGGGGCGGCCGATCGCTCCTATGGCATCCAGGTCGCGCGTCTGGCAGGCCTGCCGGCATCCGTGGTTGCGCGTGCCCGCGACGTTCTGACGCGGCTCGAAGATGCCGACCGCAAGAATCCGGCAAGCCAGCTCATCGATGATCTGCCTCTCTTCCAGGTGGCCGTCCGCCGGGAGGAGGTCGTTGGCCGGCGTGAGCCGTCCAAAGTCGAGGAGAGGTTAAGGGCGCTCGATCTTGACGATCTGACGCCGCGCGCCGCTCTGGATGTGCTCTATGAACTGAAGAAAACGCTTACCAAAAGCAGCTGACCAAAGGCGATATTCCAAGGACAATATGATGTATCTCGAAGTTCTTCTCGCCGAAGTCCGCATTCTGGGTGAGCGCTTCTCTCCGATCGCCGCGCGCGGCAAGATCTGCGGCGAAGGGGAACCCCCGGATTGTGAATCCGATCGCGGCCTGCTCGACATCACTTTGTCCTGCAGCCGCATTTCCGACATCTGCTCGAAGATCGCCAAGGCGGGCTATTGGGAATGCGAGCGCGAAATGGTGACGCAGATCGGCGCCCAATCGCGGAACATATTGCATAGCTTGAATGAGCTCCGGCGGGCGATCGAGCCGGCAAGGCCCTAAAACTGCCGGTTTCTGCGTCGATTGCCGTCACGCTTCGTCAACGTTGACCCGATAGAAATTTTGAGGGATCTCGATTCGAGATAGTCGGCTCTGGCTGGCTTGGAGGATGCGGGCGTAGAATGGCGGTGTCAATCGTCGGGCAAAGAGGCTATAGCGCATGCAGACAAAAAGACGGGCGCGCGGGCAACCGGTCGCGGTCAGCGAAGAGAAAGCCGATCGGCAGGGCATGGAAACGCATCATATCGATTTTTCGACCATTCTCGATGTATCCGCGCTGAAGGCGGAGTGCGAGGCTCTGGCCAAACGCGGCCTGGATAAGAATGAGGGGCGCTCCCCCCTGCTAGCGCTGTTGAAAAAGGCGAGCCAGGATGGGCGTGAAGAGGCGCGGCGATCGCTGATTGCCGACGGCAGCGGGCTCGATTGCGCGCACCGGATTTCCTGGCTGCAGGACCAGATCATCACCGTCCTCTACGATTTCACCGTCCGTCACGTCCATCCGAAACAGGCAGGCGCCTTCTCCGTCACCGCCGTCGGCGGCTATGGCCGCGATACCTTGGCGCCGGGCTCCGATATCGACCTTCTCTTCCTCTTTCAGCCAAAGCCGCAGAGCGAGACGCACAAGGCGGTCGAATTCATCCTCTATATGCTTTGGGACATGGGCTTCAAGGTCGGCCATGCCACGCGCACGGTCGAGGAATGCATCCGCGAGGCCAAGTCCGACATGACGGTGCGCACCGCCATTCTCGAAACCCGCTATATCTGCGGCAACATCGCGCTGGAGCGTGAGCTGCAGGCCCGTTTCGACAAGGAAATCGTCACCAACACCGGTCCGGAATTCATCGCCGCCAAGCTCGCCGAACGCGACGAGCGACACCGCAAGGCCGGCGATACCCGCTATCTGGTCGAGCCCAACGTCAAGGAAGGCAAGGGCGGTCTGCGCGACCTGCATACGCTGTTCTGGATCTCGAAATATTACTACCACGTCCGCGATCCCGCTGAGCTGGTGAAGCTCGGCGTGCTCTCGAAGCAGGAATACCGCCTCTTCGAAAAGGCTGAGGATTTCCTCTGGGCCGTGCGCTGCCACATGCATTTCCTGACCGGCAAGGCGGAAGAGCGGCTTTCCTTCGATATCCAGCGCGATATCGCCGCAGCCCTCGACTATCACGCCCGCCCGGGCCTTTCTGCCGTCGAGCGCTTCATGAAGCACTATTTCCTGGTCGCCAAGGATGTCGGCGATCTCACCCGCATCCTCTGCGCCGCCCTCGAGGACCAGCAGGCGAAGGCCACCCCCGGCCTCACCGGCGTCATCAGCCGCTTTGCCAACCGCTCGCGCAAGATCGCCGGCACCGTCGAATTCGTCGAGGATCGCGGCCGCATCGCGCTTGCCAATCCGGATATCTTCAAGCGCGATCCGGTCAATCTCATCCGGCTGTTCTTCGTCGCCGACATCAATGGGCTGGAATTCCATCCGGATGCCTTGAAGCGCGTCACCCGCTCGCTGAACCTCATCGACAACGATCTGCGCGAGAACGAGGAAGCGAACCGGCTCTTTCTCTCCATCCTTACCTCGAAGCGCGATCCCGCGCTGATCCTGCGCCGCATGAACGAGGCCGGCGTGCTCGGCCGCTTCATTCCGGAATTCGGCAAGATCGTCTCGATGATGCAGTTCAACATGTATCACCACTATACGGTGGACGAGCATCTGATCCGCGCCGTCGAGGTGCTGTCGGAGATCGACAAGGGCAAGGCCGAGGATATCCATCCGCTGACCAACAAGCTGATGCCCGGCATCGAGGATCGCGAAGCGCTCTACGTCGCTGTCCTGTTGCACGATATCGCCAAGGGCCGCGAGGAAGACCACTCGGAAGCCGGCGCCGCAGTTGCACGCAAGCTCTGCCCGCGCTTCGGCCTTTCGCCGAAGCAGACGGAGCTGGTGGTCTGGCTGATCGCGGAACACCTGACCATGTCGATGGTCGCCCAGACGCGCGACTTGACCGACCGCAAGACCATCATCGATTTTGCCGACCGGGTGCAGTCGCTCGACCGGCTGAAGATGCTGCTAATCCTGACCGTCTGCGACATCCGCGCCGTCGGCCCAGGGGTCTGGAACGGCTGGAAAGGTCAGCTGCTGCGTACGCTCTACTACGAGACAGAGCTGCTGCTGTCAGGCGGATTCTCCGAAGTCTCGCGCAAGGAGCGCGCCGAAGCTGCCGCCGAAGCGCTGGAACACGCACTTGCCGATTGGAGCCAGAAGGAGCGCAAGGCCTACGTCAAGCTGCACTATCAGCCCTATCTTCTGTCCGTGCCGCTGGAAGATCAGATCCGCCATACACAGTTCATGCGTGAATCCGACAAGGGGGGTAAGGTGCTCGCCACGATGGTGCGCACCGACAGCTTCCACGCAATCACCGAGATCACCGTGCTTTCGCCCGACCATCCGCGTCTTTTGACCGTGATCGCCGGCGCCTGTGCCGCGGCCGGCGCCAATATTGCCGATGCGCAGATCTTCACGACGTCGGACGGCCGCGCGCTCGATACCATCCATGTCAGCCGCGAATTCCCCGACGATGCCGACGAGCTGCGCCGCGCTGCTACTATCGGCAAGATGATCGAGGACGTGCTGGCCGGCCGCAAACGCCTGCCGGAGGTCATCGCGACGCGGACGAAGAACCGCCGCAAGAACAAGGCTTTCGTCATCCCGCCGTCGGTCATCATCACCAACAGCCTCTCCAACAAGTTCACGGTCATCGAGGTCGAATGCCTCGACCGCCCGGGCCTGCTGTCGGAAATCACGGCCGTTCTTTCGGATCTGTCGCTCGATATCCAGTCCGCCCGCATCACCACCTTCGGCGAGAAGGTCATCGACACCTTCTACGTCGCCGATCTCATCGGGCAGAAGATTTCCAACGAGAACAGGCGGGCCTATATCACCGCACGTCTGAAAGCCGTCATGGCGGGCGAGGAGGATGAAATGCGCGAGCGCATGCCCTCCGGCATCATCGCGCCGGCCGCCACGCGCGGCGTCGCCGTGGAAAAGTCAGACACCGAGAAGAAAGCCGGTTCAGCCGCATGAGCCTCGTCAAGAAATTCATTACCGTCGGCGGCGCGACGCTTGGCAGCCGCATCTTCGGCTTCGCCCGCGAAACGCTGATGGCCGCCGCGCTCGGCACGGGGCCGATGGCCGACGTCTTCTACGCCGCCTTCCGCTTTCCGAACCTCTTCCGCCGCCTGTTCGCCGAAGGCGCCTTCAACGCCGCCTTCGTGCCGCTCTTTGCCAAGGAGATCGAGGCGAACGGCATTGAGGGCGCAAAGCGTTTCTCGGAGGAGGTGTTCGGCGTTCTCTTCTCCGTTCTGCTGCTGATCACCATCGTCATGGAACTGGCCATGCCGCTCCTGGTGCGTTGGGTCATCGCGCCTGGTTTCGCCGACGATGCCGAGAAATTCGACCTGACGGTCCGGTTGGCGGCCGTGATGTTCCCCTATCTCATGTCGATGTCGCTGACGGCGATGATGAGCGGCATGCTGAATTCGCTGCATCATTTCTTCGCCGCCGCCGTGGCTCCGATCTTCCTCAACCTGGTAATGATCAGCGCGCTGTTCTACGCGATCTATTTTGGCGCCGATCCGCTGACCACCGCCTGGTACCTGTCCTGGTCGGTGCTGGTGGCGGGCGTGCTGCAACTCGCCGTCGTCTATATCGGCGTGCGCCATGCCGGCATCAATATCGGCCTGCGCTTTCCGCGCTTCACGCCCAATGTCAAACGGCTCCTGCTTCTTGCCATCCCAGCGGCCATCACCGGCGGCGTCACTCAGATCAATCTGGTGATCGGCCAGGCGATCGCCTCTGGCAAGGAAGGCGCGATCGCCGCCCTGCAATATGCAGATCGCATCTACCAGTTGCCGCTCGGCGTCGTCGGCGTCGCGGTCGGAATCGTGCTTTTGCCGGAATTGGCGCGTTCGCTGAAGTCGGGCCATATCAAGGAGGCCGCCAATATCCAGAACCGCTCGATCGAATTCGTGCTGTTCCTGACCCTGCCGGCCGCTGTCGCCCTCTGGCTTCTCTCCGACGATATCATTCGCGTGCTTTACGAGCGTGGCGCCTTTAACTCGGAAAATACAAAGCTGGTCGGCTCCATCCTCGCAATCTTCGGCCTTGGCCTGCCGGCTTTCGTGCTGATCAAAGCGCTGCAGCCCGGCTTTTATGCCCGCGAAGATACGAAATCGCCGATGCGCTACACGGCGGTCGCCGTCGCCGTCAATTCGGTGCTATCCATCCTGCTTTTCCCGGTGCTGGCCGAACGCGGCATTGCGCTTGCCGAGGCGGTTGCCGGATGGCTGAACGCCGTGCAGCTCTTCGTCACGCTTTATCGCCGGGGACATCTTTCCTGGGAGTGGGCGCTGGCGCGCCGCACTGTGATGCTGCTCGTATCCTCCGCCGTCATGGGCGGCGTCATCGTATATTTGTCTCATCGGTGGGAGCCGCTTCTGGGGTCCGGCTCGACGCTGCTCACCAAGACCGGCGTCCTGGGCCTGCTCATATTGATTGCGATGGCGGTGTATTTCATCGTCGCCTTCCTGATCGGCGGCGTAGATTTGGGCATGGTACGCCGCAATTTGAAGCGCAAGCGGGCTGCGCCAGCGTCGGATGCGAAGGCCGTGAATGGGGAGTGAGGAGTATCCAACCTCAGTGCATTTGGAGCCTCTGACACCCCCCTCTATCACGAAGGGATAGAGGGGGCACTCTCCGCATATTCGCAATCAATTGATCCTGGAGCCCTCTCATGCCCCAATCCTTCTTCCTCGTTACCCTCGTCGTCGATGATTACGACCGTGCCAAAGCCTTCTATTGCGATGCCCTCGGCTTCGATTGCTTGGCTGACGAGGCACAGCCGGAGGGCAAGCGCTGGGTCGTCGTCCGACCGAAAGGCGAGGAAGGGGCAGCGCTATTGCTCGCCCAGGCCGCCAGCAACAGCCAGCGCGCGGCGATCGGCAACCAGACCGGTGGGCGGGTCGGCTTCTTCCTCAAGACCGATGATTTCGCCCGCGATCATGCCGCGATGAAGGCAAAGCGCGTGCGTTTTCTGGAGGAGCCGCGCCATGAAGTCTATGGCACGGTGGCGGTCTTTGCCGACCCCTATGGCAACACCTGGGATCTCATTCAGCATTCTTCCTGAGACTCTGTCACATAGCCTCTTGATCCCCGTTGATCCCGCGTGCATAAGCCGCTCGAACCAAGGGTCGAGCGCCGCTCACCCGGGCCCTCCACAAGCCTTTTGAGGACGACATGACCGAATTCAAGCCGCTCGTATTCTCCGGCGTTCAGCCAACCGGCAATCTCCACCTCGGCAACTATCTCGGCGCGATCCGCAAGTTCGTGGCCTTGCAGGCCAACAACGACTGCATCTATTGCGTCGTCGATATGCATGCGCTGACGGCGCAGCTCGTCCATGAGGACATGCCGAACCAGACACGCTCGATCACCGCCGCCTTCCTTGCAGCCGGCATCGATCCGGAAAAGCATATCGTCTTCAATCAGTCGGCCGTGCCGGGGCATGCCGAGCTCGCCTGGATCTTCAACTGCGTCGCACGCATCGGCTGGATGAACCGCATGACGCAGTTCAAGGACAAGGCCGGCAAGGACCGCGAGCAGGCCTCGCTCGGCCTTTACGCCTATCCGAGCCTGATGGCCGCCGACATCCTGCTCTATCGCGCCACGCATGTTCCCGTCGGCGACGACCAGAAGCAGCATCTGGAGCTGACCCGCGACATCGCCATGAAGTTCAATCTGGACTATATGGAGCATATTC
Organism: Rhizobium sp. JAB6; assembly: GCF_003024605.1. GTDB lineage: Bacteria > Pseudomonadota > Alphaproteobacteria > Rhizobiales > Rhizobiaceae > Rhizobium. The sequence goes on from NZ_PYJQ01000001.1 coordinate 406,518, forward strand.
GCCGCACGGGCTATGGCATCGATATCACCGTCGGCGACGAGCCGGTGCATGCCTATTTCCCGATGGTCGAGCCGCTGATCGATGGCCCGGCGCCGCGTGTCATGTCGCTGCGCGATGGGACCAAGAAGATGTCGAAATCCGATGCATCGGACCTCTCGCGCATCAATCTGCTCGACGACGAGGAGAACATCTCGAAGAAGATCCGCAAGGCCAAGACCGACCCGGACGGCTTGCCGAGCGAAATCGCCGGCCTCGCCGGCCGCCCGGAAGCCGACAATCTGGTTGGCATCTATGCGGCCCTTGCCGACAAGTCGAAGGCCGAGGTTCTCTCGGAATTCGGCGGCCAGCAATTCTCGGTCTTCAAGCCGGCGCTGGTCGATCTCGCCGTGCATGTGCTCTCACCGATCACGATGGAAATGCGCCGCCTGATGGCCGATCCCGGCCATATCGACGCCGTGCTCCGCGATGGCGCCGCCCGCGCCCGCGCCCGCGCCGACGTGACCATGAAGCAGGTTCGCGACATTATCGGTTTTCTCTATTGATGTCGTAATGGAGAGCGCCCGTTGCCAAACGGGGGCTTGCAAAACGCTGCCGTCGGGTGTCAGAGTCGCCGCATGGTTTCAAAACGTCTCTCTCGGCTCGAAGGCCATCGCCGCAAGTTCATGGCGGTCATCGACGGCACGCCTGAATGCCAGCGCGCCGTCCATTATGCCGGCCGGCGCGCCAAGAACTCCAATGGCGGCCTTGTTCTGCTCTATGTGATCCCCGAGGGCGACTTCCAGCAATGGCTTGGGGTCGAGGAGATCATGCGGGCGGAAGCGCGCGAGGAGGCCGAGGCCGCAACTGCAAAGGCGGCGCAAGCCGTGCGTGAGAATATCGGGATCGACGCCGAAATTGTCATCCGTGAGGGATCGGCCGCAGAGCAGATCAATGCGGTGATCGAAGAGGATCGGGATATCGCGCTCCTCGTTCTTGCGGCAGGTTCCGCCAAGGAAGGTCCCGGCCCGCTGGTTTCGTCGATCGCTGGTCGAGCCGCCGCTTTTCCGATCCCGGTGACCGTGCTTCCGGACACGTTGAGCAACGAGGAAATCGACGCGCTGAGTTGATGGGTGGACGCCATTTCTTGAGAAACATTCTCTTGAATAGAATGGCCAAAAAGCCTATCTTCTTTTGAAATATTCTAAAGTCGGGACAGGGTTTTCGCCCGCCGCATGGAGATCAAAAATGTTCATTCAGACCGAAGCGACGCCGAACCCCGCGACCCTCAAGTTTCTGCCGGGCAAAGTGGTGATGGAAAGCGGCACGGCCGAATTCCGCAGCGCTGAGGAAGCCGAAGCGTCGCCGCTCGCTGCCCGCCTTTTCGAAATACCGGGCGTGATCGGCGTTTACTTCGGCTACGACTTCATTTCCGTCTCCAAGGAAAATCAGGAATGGCAGCATCTGAAGCCCGCCATCCTCGGTTCGATCATGGAGCATTTCATGTCGGGCAAGCCGGTCATGAGTTCGGCGTCCGTTCTGTCCGAAGTGCAGGATGCCGGCGGCGAATTCTTCGACGAGGGCGACGAATCGATCGTGCTGACCATCAAGGAGCTGCTTGAAACCCGCGTTCGTCCGGCCGTTGCTCAGGATGGCGGCGACATCACCTTCCGCGGCTTCCGTGACGGCAAGGTCTACCTCAACATGAAGGGTTCCTGCGCCGGCTGCCCGTCTTCCACAGCGACGCTGAAGCATGGCGTGCAGAACCTGCTGCGCCATTTCGTACCGGAAGTGCAGGAAGTCGAAGCCGTCTGATCCCGGCCTGTCGGAAAAATTGACATGATCGTACTGGCGCTCGACACGGCAGGTGTGGATTGCGCTGCCGCTGTGTATGATAGCGGCAGTGATTCTGTGATGGGGGAGGTCACGGAAACGATCGGACGGGGGCATGCCGAACATCTAATGCACGTGGTCGACGGAGCGCTGGCGAAAGCCGGTGTGACGCTTTCGGCCATTGAGCGTGTCGTCGTGACCGTCGGCCCCGGTTCCTTCACCGGCATTCGCATCGGCGTTGCAGCCGCACGCGGTTTTGCACTTTCCCTCAATGTTCCAGCGGTTGGCGTCACGACCCTCGAGGTCATGGCGGCGACGGCCAGAGCGCAGAATCCGGGCAAGTCGGTTCTGGCTGCCATCGATGCCAAGCGCGAGGAGATCTATCTTCAAAGCTTCGGTGCCGACGGCAACCCGCTGGACGAGGCTCGGGCCGTGACGATCGACGAGGCGCGGGCAATCGCCGGCGCATTCGATGGGATCGTCACTGGAACGGCCGTCGCCCGGCTGAGCGACGCGCCGCCTGCGGAGCGGCCAGACGCATTTCCGATTGCCATCGTCGCCCGGCTGGGCGCTGGCAAGCCTGCCGGCGAAAAGCCGAAGCCGCTTTATCTTCGCGGACCCGATGCCAGACCGCAGGCCGGATACGCAGTTGCCAGGCAATAGACATGCTCGAATCCTATCTGACCTTGAAAGCAGAATACGAAATCGTCCCGATGGAACTGAAGGATTGCGCCGAAGTGGCGCTCCTGCATGGCGAACGCTTCCAGCGGGTATGGGACGAGACTGAATTTCAGGGTCTCCTTTCGCAGGAGACCACCTTCGGCTTCGTCGCCCGTCAGACCAACGCCATCCTCAAAAAGGCGCTTCCCGGCTTCGTGCTGGCCCGGCATGTGGCGGGCGAGGGCGAAATCCTGACGATTGCCGTCAGCGCCAAGCTCGCGCGCTCCGGTCTCGGCTGGCGCCTCATGCAGGCGGCGCTGCGCGAAGCCCGCAATCGTGGCGGCGAAACCATGTTTCTGGAGGTCGATGGCGGCAATGAGCCGGCGCTTGGCCTCTACCGCAAGCTGGGCTTCGAGACGGTCGGCGAGCGCAAGGCCTATTATACTGGCGACAACGGCGCAAAATCGACGGCGCTTGTCATGCGCCGCGTTCTTCGCTAGAGCATTTTGCAGCCAGGTGGCATCATCTGGCGCCGCACAAATGCGGCAAAACAAGTAGATAGAGCGGCAATTCGGCGCTCTAGCCCTTGTTACAGTCCAAACAGACCGAAGACAGCAATTGATGGATGACGCCGTAAAATCCCTGGAGGAGCTTTGCGCCGAGCGCGGCATGCGCATGACGGACCAGCGCCGGGTCATTGCGCGCATCATCGAGAGTTCCGAGGATCATCCGGATGTCGAGGAGCTCTATCGACGCTCGGTGGAGGTGGATGCGAAAATCTCGATTTCCACGGTCTATCGCACGGTAAAGCTGTTCGAGGATGCCGGCCTTCTTGCTCGCCACGATTTTCGCGACGGGCGCTCCCGCTACGAGACCGTGCCGGAGGAACATCACGATCACCTGATCGACCTGAAAAGCGGCGTGGTGATCGAATTCCATTCACCGGAGATCGAGGCTCTGCAGGAGCGCATTGCCCGTGAACACGGCTTCAAACTCGTCGACCACCGGCTGGAGCTTTACGGCATCCCGCTGAAGAAGGACGAAGGTTGACGTGAAGGCTTTCATGCAGGAGCGAATGATTTGATGACTTGGCTGCGCATCGGCTGTGCCGCCGTGGTCATCTGCGCCGTCAGCGCGGTGATGCTGCCGCTGCAGATCCTCTGCCTGCGCTTTGACTGGAAGCTCCGGCGCTATCTGCCGCGCTACTGGCATCGCATCGTCTGCTATTGGCTCGGTGTCCGCATTCATGTCGTCGGTAAGCTCGAGACGAGCCGGCCATTGATGCTGGCATCCAACCATTCGTCCTGGCTCGATATTCTCGTGCTCTCGGCGGTGGCCGATGTCTCCTTCATCGCCAAATCCGAAGTACGGGATTGGCCGATCTTCGGGCTTTTTGCACAATGGCAGAAGAGCGTCTTCGTCGAGCGCGAGCAGAAGCGTAAGACCGGCGAGCAGGTGAACGAGATCGCCGATCGCATGGCCGACGGCGAAATCATGGTGCTGTTCCCCGAAGGCACGACTTCGGACGGCAATCGGCTGCTTGAAGTCAAATCCTCCCTGTTCGGCGCCGCCGCCGCCGCCCTGCCGAAGGCGCCGGATGCCGTCGTGCATGTTCAGCCGGTCGCGGTCGCCTATACCCGCGTCCATGGAACGCCGATGGGCCGCTATTACCGTCCGCTGACGGCATGGCCCGGCGATATCGAGCTTGTTCCGCACCTGAAGGGCATCATCCAGTGCGGTGCGATCGATGTCGACGTCTGTTTCGGCGAGGCGGTGGATTATCGCGCCGGCACCAATCGTAAGGAAGTCAGCGCCACGATCGCCAGGCGCATCCGCAATATGCTTGCCAGCCGCCTGCTCGGGCGCGAGATCGCCTGATTTCCAGGTGATTCCAACTTTTTCATTTTCTCCGAAAGCAAAAGCCACTACATAGCGGCCCATGACCAAGGATAGCCTGACCCTCGACGCCCCGGCGGCCGACGCTTTGCAGCTCGGTTCCCGCGACGGCTCCAACAGCCGCAAGGTCTTCATCAAGACCTACGGCTGCCAGATGAACGTCTATGATTCCACGCGGATGAGCGATGCGCTCTCCCGCGACGGCTATGAGCCGACGGAGGACATGGAAGAGGCTGATCTCGTCCTTTTGAACACCTGCCATATCCGCGAGAAGGCGGCCGAAAAGGTCTATTCCGCTCTCGGCCGCCTGCGCGAGATGAAGAAGCGCAAGGCCGCCGCCGGCCGCGATATGATGATCGGCGTGACCGGCTGCGTCGCGCAGGCCGAGGGTGAGGAAATCTTGCGCCGCGCGCCCGCCGTCGATGTCGTCATCGGCCCGCAGACCTACCACCGTCTGCCCGACGCGTTGCGCCGTGCCAAGGAAGGTGAGCGGGTCGTCGATACGGAATATGCGATCGAGGATAAGTTCGAACATCTGCCGATCGCCGAGAAGACGAAGATCCGCGCCCGCGGCGTTACCGCCTTCCTGACGGTGCAGGAAGGCTGCGATAAGTTCTGCACCTTCTGTGTCGTTCCCTATACCCGCGGCTCCGAAGTCTCCCGCCCGGTCTCGCAGATCGTCGAAGAGGCCGAGAAGCTGGTGGATGGCGGCGTGCGCGAGATCACGCTGCTCGGCCAGAATGTCAATGCATGGCACGGCATCGGCCCGAAGGGCGAAGCCTGGAGTCTCGGCGATCTCCTTTATCGCCTGGCGGAAATCCCCGGCCTCGCGCGGCTGCGTTATACCACCAGCCACCCGCGCGACATGGATGACCGCCTGATCGGCGCGCATCGCGACCTGCGGACGCTGATGCCCTATCTGCATCTGCCGGTTCAGGCTGGCTCCGATCGCACACTGAAGGCGATGAACCGGCGACACACGGCCGGGGAATATCTGACGCTCGTCGGGAGAATCCGTACGGCGCGCCCCGATATCGCCCTTTCAGGTGACTTCATCGTCGGCTTCCCGGGGGAGACAGACCAGGATTTTGAGGATACACTCAAGCTCATCGAGGAGGTGAATTACGCGCAGGCCTTCTCGTTCAAATATTCCACGCGGCCGGGCACGCCCGGTGCGGAGTTGAAGGATCAGGTGCCCGAAGAGGTCAAGACCGAGCGGCTGGAGCGATTGCAGGCATTGTTGCTGCGGCAGCAGCATGCGTTTGCGGAGGCTTGCGTCGGCAAAACAGTGGATATCCTTCTGGAAAAGCCGGGCCGGATGCCGGGCCAGTTGATCGGACGTTCTCCCTGGCTTCAATCTGTGAATGTTGATGCAAAAGCATCGCAAATCGGTGACATTATCAACGTACGAATCACCGGAACCAGCACCAACAGCCTTTTTGCTGAATTGCTCTAGGTTCCGGACGGATCAAAGGAGCCGCACCGCTTGAACGGACAGGAATTGGTTTCTTCTTCATCGCGCCAGCCCCGCACCGCGAGCGACGCCAATCACTTCACCCTGACGTTCGAAAACAATCGGTTCGCCAGCGAACTTTTCGGGCAGTTCGACCAGAATCTAAAGCTTCTGGAGGAGCGCCTCGGCATCGATGCGCGCGCTCGCGGCAATTCCGTTGTCATCACAGGCGATGTGCTGGCCACCAATCAGGCGCGCCGCACGCTCGATTATCTCTATGACAAGCTGCAAAAAGGCGGCAATGTAGAGCGTTCCGACGTGGAAGGGGCAATCCGCATGGCGGTTGCCGCCGACGATCAATTGACGCTGCCGACCATGGAGAGAAAAGCCAAGTTGACGATGGCGCAGATTTCGACGCGCAAGAAGACGATCATCGCGCGCACGCCGACCCAGGATGCCTATATGCGGGCGCTGGAGCGCTCCGAGCTCGTCCTCGGTGTTGGTCCTGCCGGTACGGGCAAGACCTATCTCGCCGTCGCCCACGCCGCCCAGCTTCTGGAGCGTGGTGCCGTGGAGAAGATCATCCTGTCGCGTCCGGCCGTCGAAGCCGGCGAGCGCCTCGGCTTCCTGCCCGGCGACATGAAGGAAAAGGTCGATCCCTACCTGCGCCCGCTCTACGACGCGCTTTACGACATGATGCCGGGCGATAAGGTCGAACGCGCCATCACCGCAGGCGTCATCGAGATCGCGCCGCTCGCCTTCATGCGTGGCCGCACCCTCTCCAATGCCGCCGTCATCCTCGACGAGGCGCAGAACACCACGTCGATGCAGATGAAGATGTTCCTGACCCGTCTCGGCGAAAATTCGCGGATGATCGTGACCGGCGATCCGAGCCAGATCGACTTGCCGCGCGGCGTAAAGTCCGGCCTCGTGGAAGCGCTCGAGCTTCTGAACGGCGTCGAAGGCATCACCATCGTCCGCTTCAAGGATACGGACGTCGTCCGCCATCCGCTGGTGGCGCGCATCGTCCGGGCCTATGATTCCACCTATGCCGCAAAGGCAGAGGAAGGCGATCCGCAGATCTGATCTGCGATTACGGAAGCTCATGGCCGAACTCGATATACAGATCAGCGTGGAGGAGGGCGATTGGCCCTCCGAAGAAATATTACAGTCGCTTGCCGAGCGCGTGCTGGGCGAAGCGGCAAATTATCTCAAGAAACACGAAAAGCAGCCGTTTCCAAAAACGGCGCCGGAATTGTCGCTGGTCTTTACCGACGACGCCTCGATCCGTGAGATCAATGCGGAGTGGCGTTCTCAGGACAAGGCGACGAACGTTCTTTCCTTTCCGGCTTTTCCGCTGGAACCCGGCGGCAAGCCCGGGCCGATGCTTGGCGATATCATCATCGCAAGGGAGACGGTGGAGCGTGAGGCGGTCGATCTCGACAAGAGTTTTGACGACCATCTGACGCATTTGATGGTGCATGGTTTCTTGCATCTCTTCGGCTACGACCATATGAATAATAGCGACGCCGAAAGAATGGAGGCGCTGGAGACTCGCATTTTGGCGAGTCTTGGCCTATCTGATCCCTATGCGGGACAAGACCCCATTTGATCTGAACCCTGTCTGACCAGGAACAATGAGCGACTTTACGACGAAATCGGCCCCCGAGGCCAAAGACGGAGCCGATGCAGCCTCCTCCGACGAGGTAGGCAGTAGTAGCAACGGCAAGCGATCCCACTCTTCATTCTGGGCACGTGCCGCGCGCATTCTGCGCCCGGCACAGGACGCCGCCCGCTTGCGCGAGGACCTTGCCGACGCGCTGATGACCAACGCCGCCGGTGACGACGCCTTCTCCCCCGACGAGCGGGCGATGCTGCACAATATCCTGCGCTTTCGCGAGGTGCGCGTCGAGGATGTCATGGTGCCGCGTGCCGACATCGAGGCCGTCGACCAGAACATCACCATTGGCGAGCTGATGATCCTCTTCGAGGAGAGCGGCCGTTCGCGCATGCCCGTCTATGCCGACACGCTGGATGATCCGCGCGGCATGGTGCACATCCGCGACCTGCTGTCCTATGTCGCCAAGCAGGCCCGCAACAAGCGCCGCGGCAGCAGCACGAAGGCTGCCGCCGCACCAACTGCTGCGCCTGCGGCCGAAAAGCCAGCGCGGTCCGCCAAGCCGAATTTCGATCTGTCGCGCGTCGATCTGCAGAAGACGCTGGCCGAGGCCGGCATCATCCGCAAGATCCTCTTCGTTCCGCCCTCGATGCTCGCCTCCGACCTGCTGCGCCGCATGCAGGTCAACCGCACGCAGATGGCCCTCGTCATCGACGAATATGGCGGCACGGACGGTCTGGCGTCGCACGAGGACATCGTCGAAATGGTCGTCGGTGATATCGACGACGAGCATGATGATGAAGAAGTGATGTTCAAGCGCGTCTCCGAGGATGTCTTCGTTGCCGACGCCCGTGTCGAGCTGGAGGAGATCGCCGCCGCGATCGGTCCGGATTTTGACATCGCCGAGCAGGTGGACGAGGTGGATACGCTTGGTGGCCTGATCTTCTCCGCGCTGGGACGCATTCCCGTGCGCGGCGAGCTCGTGCAGGCGCTCCCGGGCTTCGAGTTTCATATTCTTGATGCCGATCCGCGCCGCATCAAGCGGGTGCGCATCACCCGCAAGCGTCATGCCGCCCGGCGTCGTCCCGCCAAGCCCGAGGGCGAAGCGGGCACGTCTGAACGCGGCTTGCCGGCACCGGAAGCGATTGCCGAGGAAATGCCGGCCGAGCGTAATGCCGCCAGCCGATAAATGGCGCTTGAGCGGGACAAATGGCTGCTTTTTTGAAAGACTGCCGCCAATTGATTCGCGATTGGACGGAGCTGGCGCATGGAATGGCTTTCGGGCAGGGTGATCCTCGTCTGGGGTTTCAAACGTGCGTTGCTTGCGATCCTTGCGGGGGCCATCGGTGTTCTGGCGCTGCCGCCTTTCGGCTTCTTCGCGGCGATGTTCATCTCCTTCACGCTGCTGGTCTGGCTGCTGGATGGCGTTGCCGCCGGGCCGGATAGCGGTCTGCTCGGACGTATGTGGCCGGCCTTCTTCACCGGTTGGCTCTTCGGTTTTGGTTATTTTGTCGCCGGTCTCTGGTGGCTCGGCCATGCGCTGCTGATCGATGCCGACGAGTTCGCCTGGGCCTTGCCGCTCGCGATCCTCGGCCTTCCCGCCTTCCTGGCTGTCTTCTACGGTGTTGCGACCATGCTTGCCCGCATCCTGTGGTCCGACGGCATGGGGCGTATTGCCGCGCTCGCCTTCAGCTTCGGCATCGTCGAATGGCTGCGCAGTTTCCTTTTCAGCGGATTTCCCTGGAATGCCATCGGCTATGGCGCCATGCCCATTCCGCTGATGATGCAGTCGGCGCATGTGATCGGCATGCTTGGGGTCACCGTGCTTGCCGTCTTCGTCTTCTCGGCACCGGCATTGCTCGGCACACGCCAGGGCCGGGTACCGGGGCTCGGCCTTGCGGTCCTCATGGCTGCTGCTCATTTCGGCTATGGCTATTATGCGCTGAGCCAGCCGGACGCGCCCTTGGCGGGTGCCAAGACGGCGCCTGTCGTGCGTATTGTCCAGCCCTCCATCGATCAGGAAGCCAAGATGGATACCGCCGCCGATCGCGCCGCCATCTTCGATAAGCACCTGGCGCTTTCGGTCCAGCCGCCTGCCAATGGCGGCAAGCGGCCTGACATCATCGTCTGGCCGGAAACGGCTGTGCCCTTCATTCTCACCGACAATCGCGATGCGCTCGCCCGCATCGCGGATCAGCTCGATGACGACCAGATCCTGATTACCGGCGCCGTCCGCGTCGAAGACATGGGACCTGGCGTCGATCCGCGCTATTACAATTCCATTTACGTCATCGATGGACGAGGCCAGATCATCGGTGCCTCCGACAAGACCCATCTGGTTCCTTTCGGCGAATACGTCCCCTTTGAACATATCCTCGGCTATCTCGGCATCGAAAACGTCATCGAACTGCCGGGGGGATTTTCAGCGGCCGCCAAGCGCGAATTGCTGAGCATGCCCGACGGACTGAAATTCTATCCGCTGATCTGCTACGAGATCATTTTTCCCAATGAAATGACCCCCGAGATCCGGCAGGCCGACGCCATTCTCAACGTCACCAATGATGCCTGGTTCGGTGATACGCCAGGGCCATACCAGCATTTCCTGCAGGCAAGAGTGAGAGCGGTAGAGCAGGGACTGCCCCTGATTCGAAGCGCCAATACAGGCATTTCAGCATTTGTTGATGCACACGGACGCCTGCTTTCCGGCATCGATTATAACCAGCAAGGCTTTATAGATGCTACTTTGGGTGGCGCAACCGTTTCGCGTATCGATGATAAGGCCAGAAAAACATACTTTTGGTTGATCATCGGTGCAGCCGGCATGATGGCCGCAATTTCGCGCATGGGTTTTATTTTTAGGGTGAATTGACCAAAAAACCCTAAAATTGCATAGTGCTAGATGTCCGCCTTTCGAACGTAGACTGGAGGCCTTGGGGGCGTCGGCTGCAACGTGGCGTTATAGGGGTGGTGAAGGGTACCGGGTGGCAGGTCCTGAATTCAACCTATGTTAGGGTAAAATGATGATTGAGAATAAAAAGAAGCCGAACCCCATCGACATTCATGTCGGTAGCCGCATACGCCTCCGCCGCACGATGCTTGGCATGAGCCAGGAGAAGCTCGGCGAAAGCCTCGGAATTACGTTTCAGCAGATTCAGAAATACGAAAAAGGCACCAATCGCGTTGGCGCCAGCCGCCTCCAGAACATCTCCAGCATTCTCAATGTCCCGGTCTCCTTCTTTTTCGAGGATGCGCCGGGCGAGCATTCGGCCGCAGCGGGTGGAATGGCCGAGGCATCCAGCTCCAATTACGTCGTCGATTTTCTGTCTTCTTCCGAAGGATTGCAGCTCAACCGCGCCTTCGTGAAGATTTCCGATGGGAAGGTCCGGCGCAAGGTTGTCGAGCTGGTCAAGGCGCTCGCCGCCGAGGCTGATGCTGAGTAAGCGGTACTTCGACGGTAAGCGAAGATCGAGAAAGTCGGGAGGCGGCCGTTTTGGCCGCCTTTTCCTTGTTTAACGCAAAATTTTATCACCTCGGCGGGGATATAAAGATATATTTATGTCCTTGTGCGACTTGTTTTTCGAGGCGGAGACGAATATCAAAAGCAGAGATTTGTTCTTTGAGGGGAATCCCGCATGCGCGCGAATTATCTGTTTACGAGTGAGTCTGTTGCCGAAGGTCACCCGGATAAGGTTTGTGACCGCATTTCCGATGAAATCGTCGATCTGGTTTACCGCGAAGCGGCAAAGACCGGCGTGAATCCGTGGACCGTGCGCATCGCATGCGAGACCCTTGCCACCACCAACCGCGTGGTCATCGCCGGCGAGGTTCGCCTTCCGCCGAGCCTGATGAAGAAGGACAAGGACGGCAACGACGTCATCAATCCTTCGAAGTTCAAGGCCGCCGCCCGCCGCGCCATCAAGGATATTGGCTACGAGCAGGATGGCTTCCACTGGAAGAAGGCCCGCATCGACGTGCTTCTGCACTCGCAGTCCGCCGATATCGCCCAGGGCGTCGACAATGCCGCCGACCAGCAGGGTGACGAAGGTGCCGGCGACCAGGGCATCATGTTCGGCTACGCCTGCAAGGAAACGCCGGATCTCATGCCGGCGCCGATCTACTATTCGCATAAGATCCTGCAGCTGCTTGCTGCTGCCCGCAAGAAGGGCGACGGCGAAGTCGCCAAGCTCGGCCCGGACGCCAAGAGCCAGGTTACGGTGCGCTATGTCGACGGCAAGCCGTCCGAAGTGACCTCGATCGTGCTTTCCACCCAGCATCTCGACGAGAGCTGGGACTCCAAGAAGGTTCGTTCCGTTGTCCAACCCTACATTGTCGAGGCGCTCGGCGACCTGAAGATCGCGCACGATTGCAAGTGGTACATCAACCCGACGGGCAAGTTCGTCATCGGCGGCCCGGATGGCGATGCAGGCCTCACCGGCCGTAAGATCATCGTCGATACCTATGGCGGCGCAGCTCCCCATGGCGGCGGTGCCTTCTCGGGCAAGGACACGACCAAGGTCGACCGTTCCGCCGCCTATGCCGCGCGCTACCTCGCAAAGAACGTCGTTGCCGCCGGTCTTTCCGATCGCTGCACAATCCAGCTCTCCTACGCGATCGGCGTTGCCCAGCCGCTGTCGATCTATGTCGACCTGCACGGCACGGGCAAGGGCGTTACGGAGGATCAGGTCGAAGCGGCCATCCGCAAGAACATGGACCTCTCGCCGACCGGTATCCGCCGTCACCTGGACCTCAACAAGCCGATCTACGCCAAGACTTCGGCTTACGGTCACTTCGGCCGCAAGGCCGGCCGTGACGGTTCCTTCTCCTGGGAGCGTACGGATCTGGTGAAGGCCCTCAAGGAAGCCGTGAAGCTTCGGGAAGCCGCATGATCGATACCGAGCGCCGGTCGCGGGCGACGGAAGCATTCTTCGGCCGACGCAAGGGAAAAGCCTTGCGCGGCCAGCAGGCCGAAAAGCTGGAAGCATTGCTGCCGCAGTTCATCCTCGATCTTTCCGCCCCGGCGCCGCAGCCGCTGAACGATCTCTTTCCGGTACCGACCGAGCGTCTGCGCCTGGAAATCGGTTTCGGTGGTGGGGAACATCTGATCCACCGCGCGCTGGAGCAGCCGAAGACCGGGTTCATAGGCGTGGAACCCTTTGTCAATTCGATGCAGAAGCTGCTGGCGCGTGTCGATGAGGCGGGCGCACGCAACATCCGGGTCTATAATGACGACGCGACGCAGGTGCTGGATTGGCTGCCCGACGGCTGCTTGGACCAGATCGACTTGCTCTATCCCGATCCCTGGCCGAAGAAGAAGCACTGGAAGCGCCGTTTCGTCTCCCAGGTTAACCTTGCCCGCTTCTATCGCGTTCTGAAGCCGAGCGCTCTCTTCTGCTTCGCCTCGGACATCGATACCTATGTGAACTGGACTCTGCAGCATTGCCAGGCGCATGGCGGCTTCGAATGGACCGCCCGGAATGCCGCCGACTGGTTGACGCCCTACGAGGGCTGGCCGAGCACGCGATACGAGGCCAAGGCCAGGCGCGAAGGGCGCTCATCGGCTTATCTGACCTTCAAGAGAGTCTGATCGCTCCAATCGCGGGCGAGAGTTTCAAATGGAATATTCGCATCATCCTGTGAGGACCGCCGCTCGAGGCGGTCTGGATCATGCCACGCGCAGCCATAGGCCGGCGGCTTGTAAAGTCCTTGCGGACGGTAATTTCACCCCCGGACGAGACTCGTGGTCAATGCAGGCTGACCGTCTTCAATTCGTCTTCGGCAGCACGATAGAAGGTGCTGGATCGATTGTCGGTCAGCAGGATCGGGGTGCCGTCGGCGCCGAAAAGCGCCCAGAGATCGACATCCGGATCGATATCCGGCGCTTCCGGGAAGCAGCGGGATACTTCGGACCAATCCATTTTTCTGATGTAGGCGACCTCACCGGTGCCGATATTGGCAAGCTCGGATGGGGTTAGGCGGGCGGTGGCTTCTTTCAACAACATGCTCGTACCTCCAGTATGAGGAACCAACGGCCCTAGAGCATGATGCCGTAAAGTTTGTGCGGCTTTCGGGCGGCATCAGGCGCTAGTTCTTTGTTTCCAGGGCGGATTCAGATTTCAGGCCGATTCGATCTGAAATCATCCGGCCCTGGGCCGTTGTCCTACTGTGAGACCGAAATGTTAATTTTCTTTACCACGCGGTCCGGTTCCGGCCGAATGAGATCGACGGAAAGCAGGCCGTTCTTCAGCGTGGCGCCGAGCACCTGCATGCCATCGGCAAGGACGAATACGCGCTGGAATTGCCGGGCGGCGATGCCCCGGTAGAGATAGTCGCGCTCGCTCTGTTCCATCTGGCGTCCGCGGATCAGCAGCTGGTTCTCTTCCGTGGTAACGTCAAGCTCATCTTCGGAAAAGCCCGCGACCGCCAGCGTGATACGCAGACGTTCCGGCTCGCCCGACAGGCGGTCCGCACGCATTCGTTCGATATTATAGGGAGGATAACCGTCGCTGACTTTGGAAATCCGCTCAAGCGTTTTTTCCATAGTGTCGAAGCCCAGAAGCAGTGGGCTGGCAAAGGGAGTCGTCCGGCTCATCGTCTCAAAGTCCTTGGGTGTCAAGCGACCGTTCCGGACCTGATATTCAGCACCCGGTTGTCCCTAATATGGGAGCACGCGCCTGCGAGTGCAAGCCATGTTGGCTTCGCATTTGCGAGATCGAATTCCATGGTGGAAAATCGTTTTGTGACATGGCGAGCGAGCGCTTGACAAAGCCGGACCGGACCCGCGACAAAGCCTGTCGATCTGCACCGGAGGAAAGTTGAAGACATGACCGAACCCAGAAAAATCATTATCGATACAGACCCCGGTCAGGACGATGCCGCGGCGATCTTTCTCGCCTTCGGCAGCCGCCAGGAGATCGAGGTGCTCGGCATCACGGCGGTCGCCGGCAACGTGCCGCTGCGGCTGACGAGCCGCAACGCCCGTATCGTCTGCGAACTTTGCAATCGTCGCGACGTGAAGGTGTTTGCCGGCGCCGATGCGCCGCTCAAGCGCAAGCTGGTCACGGCCGAGCACGTGCATGGCAAGACCGGCCTCGACGGTCCCGAACTGTCGGAGCCGACGATGGAACTGCAGCCGGGCCACGCCGTCGATTTCATCATCGATACGCTGCGCAAGGAGCCGGAAGGCGCCGTGACCCTCTGCACGCTGGGCCCGCTGACCAATATCGCAATGGCGTTCCAGAAGGCGCCCGACATCGTCGGCCGCGTGCGCGAACTCGTGATGATGGGCGGCGGCTTCTTCGAGGGCGGCAACATCACCCCAGCCGCCGAGTTCAATATCTATGTCGATCCGGAGGCGGCAGACGTGGTGTTCCGTTCCGGCGTTCCGATCGTCATGATGCCGCTCGATGTCACCCACAAGTTGCTGACGCGCAAGGATCGCGTCGAGCGCATTGCCGCAGTTGGCACGCCGCCGGCCAAGGCCATGGTAGAAATGCTGCAGTTCTTCGAGCGATTCGACATCGAGAAATACGGTTCGGACGGCGGCCCGCTGCATGACCCGACCGTCATCGCCTACCTCCTGAAGCCTGAGCTGTTCAAGGGCCGCGATTGCAATGTCGAGATCGAGGTGACCTCGGAGCTGACCGTCGGCATGACCGTTGTCGACTGGTGGCACGTCACCGACCGCAAGCGCAACGCCAAGGTCATGCGTGACGTCGATGCGGACGGCTTCTTCGCGCTGCTGACGGAACGCTTTGCCCGCATCTGATCAAAACCCATGCACAAGGCCGCCGAAAGCGATCCGGCGGCCTTGTGTATTTGTCATCCGACGTCGGTTCAGAACTCTTCCCAGTCGTCCTGGGCGAGTGCATTGGCCCCTTGCGTCTGCGGAACTGCTTTTCGTGCCGGTGCGCTAGCGGGCGCTGCCGGCCGACGCGGGGCGGCAGGAGCCCGCATCTGCTGAGCGGCCGCCCGCAATGCGCCGGCATTGTCCTGGACGGCGCGGGCGGTCTGGAAGCGCGCAACGAGCGTCCTCAGCGACTGGGCTTCCTCGGCAAGAGCAACGCTCGAGGCTGTGGTCTCCTCGACCATCGCGGCATTCTGCTGGGTTACCTGGTCCATCTGGTTCATGGCCGAGTTGATTTCCTTCAGACCGATAGCCTGCTCGCTCGCAGAAGCGGAGATCTGGCGGATCAAGCCATTGATCTCCATGACCTGCTGGGCGATCTTGTGCAGGGCATTGCCCGTGCGGCCGACCAGATCGACGCCTTCCTTGACCTGTCCGGCCGAGGCGTTGATCAAGGTCTTGATCTCCTTGGCGGCATTGGCGGAGCGCTGGGCGAGCTCGCGCACTTCCTGCGCGACAACGGCGAAGCCCTTGCCGGCATCGCCGGCGCGGGCAGCTTCGACGCCGGCGTTGAGCGCGAGAAGGTTGGTCTGGAAGGCGATCTCGTCGATGACGCCGATGATGCGCGATACTTCCTGCGACGATTGCTCGATGCCGTGCATGGAGGCGATGGCCTTTTGCACGATCTCGCCGGAATGCTCGGCGTCCTCGGATGCGGCATTGACGCTGCTTGCCGCCGTCCGTGCGTTCTCGGCGCTGGAATTGACCTGCGCAGTCAGCTCGTTAAGGGCTGCCGCCGTTTCTTCCAGGCTTGCCGCCTGCTGTTCGGTGCGGCGGGCGAGGTCCGAAGCGCTGTTGCTGATTTCGCCCGTGCCGCTGCCGATATTGCCGACGCTGACATTGACGGTATGGACCGTCTCCTCGAGGCTCGCCAGCGCGGCATTGAAGTCCCGCTTGAGCTGGGCATATTCGCCGGGGAAGTCGTCCGTGATCCGTTGCGTGAGGTTGCCCTTGGAGAGCTCAGCAAGGCTGTGGCCGAGAACGCTGACGATATGGCGCTGAAGGGCGACGCTCTCGTTGCGTTCGCTCTCCGAGCGGCGGCGTTCACCTTCGGCAGCCAGGCGCTGGTCGTTGGCTTCACCTTCAAGGCGCTTGGTGTCGGCAAGCGCGAAGCGGAAACCTTCCAGAGCCTTGGCGACCGAGCCGACCTCATCGGCACGGGCCTGACCGGCGACCGGCTCAGCATAGTTGCCGGCGCTCAGGCGATCGACACTGGCGATGAGACCGGCGAGCGGTTTCCGCACGAAGTTGCGGACGGCGGCATAAAGAGCGAGCATGACGGCGGCGAGCACGAGGATGCCGGCGACGATCATCATATAGGTCTGATCGCGTACTGGTGCTGCGGTCGCGCTGTGCGGCACGTCGATAAGCACGATCCAGGTAGCGTTGAGGCCGGGAACGGCGAAGGGATAGACGACGCGGTCGAACGCTTCGCCGCCTTTTTCGGAAAGGTTCTTGAGGACGCTGGGAGAAGCGCTGGTCAGCGCCGCCTTGATGACGTCAGCGCCCGAGCCGTTATAATCCTTCATCAGCAGGTCGGCGCTTGGCGCGACCAGCCATTTGTTGTCCTGCGAAACCAGAAGTACGCGACCGGTGCCGAACGGCTGCATTTTCTGCAGCTTCGCGGAAAGCGAATTGAGGGAGATGTCGACGCCCGCGACGCCGATCAGCTTTCCGCCCGACATGACCGGATAAGCGATCGAGCTCATGGTTGTGGGAACCTCGGTGCCCTGCGCGAGATAGGGCGGTGTGATCGCGCCTTTGCCACTATCGGCAGCAAGCTTCCACCAGGCGGCGCTGTAATCATTATCGAAGGTCGAGAACTGGATGCCGCCATCCTTGGTCTTCGACCAGTAGGGCGTGAAGGCACCCTTGTCGTTGACGCCCTGGTCCTTGTTGTTGGCGAGCTCCGTCGTCTTGCCGTCGAAGGAGCCGAGCTGCTCGCAGAACCAGCTGCCGAAAGCAAAGGCATTCTGTTCGACATTCGCCTTGAGGATATTGATGATGCCCTTACGATCGAAGGTATGACCTTCGTGACCGCGGCCGATGACGGCGGCCATGGAACGGGCGGCGCTTGCCATTTCGCCGACATTTGCGGCGATCTCGTTGGAAATGGACTTGGCCTCGGTATTGGCCTGATCCATCGTCAGCGTCTCGACGCGATCGCGGGTCTGAGCAATCAGCAGAAAGTTGGAAACCAGCAGAACGAGTGCGATCGCCAGCCCGGTGACCAAGATGAGCTTGGCCGCAAGCGACTTCATACGAAAGATGAACATCATTTCCTCGAAAAAGCGATGCGTCGGATACACATTATCCGAATGCAAGGTCGGCGCAGGAGGGCCCTGTCATGGAGCCGCCGTTAAGATTCCTGCCGCAGCCGGAAGGCTATGCGCGCCAGGCCAGAGGAGAATGATACGGAAGCGCAAAAATTTAATTAATTGCGCTTCGTAGTGTTTGCAGAATTTTTAGCCTTAGAGCTTTTCGGCGACTTCGCCGGCAACGGGGATGGAGGGTTGTGCGCCGGCCTTCAGGCAGGCGAGCGAACCGGCGACGGCGGCACGACGCAGGCTGGCACGGAAATCCAGGCCCTCATCGAGACTCGCGGCAAAATAGCCGCAGAAAGTATCGCCGGCGCCGACGGTGTCGACCGGCTCGATGACGAGGCCCTTGGCGCGTGCAAGCTCGCCGTCGCGAATGGCAATCACGCCGTCGCCGCCAAGCGTGACGATCAGTGTCTGTCCGGTCTCTTCATGCAGGCGGACAAGGGCAGCCTCGCGCTCGGATGCCGACATATTGTCCTCACCGGCCAGTCTCTCGAATTCCGTTTCGTTGGCAATGACGATATCGGCAAGCCGGCCGAGGCGGGCGGCTTCCGGGATCAGCGGCGCGAGATTGAGCACGGTGCGCACGCCCTTTGCCTTCGCCGCATTCAGTGCCGTTTCCACGGCGGCCACCGGAATTTCGAGCTGCAGCATCAGCGTATCGCCGGCATTCAGAGCAGCAACGGCGGCGCTTGCATGTTCAGCGGTATTCGTACCGTTGGCACCCGGCACAACGGCGATCATGTTCTCGCCGTCACCGCCGACGAGTATGAGGGCCGTACCCGTCGGCTCGGAGACTCGCCTGACGGTGGAAAGATCGGTGCCCGCCGAATTGAGCAGGGCAAGCGCGGGCTCCGCGAAGGCATCATTGCCGACCGCCCCGCTGAGGCGGACCGTCGCACCGGCACGGCGTGCGGCGAGCGCCTGATTGGCACCCTTGCCCCCAGCCGCGGTGGAAAAGCCATTGCCGGCCACCGTTTCACCCGGCTTCGGCAAACGGTCCGTGGTGGCGATGAGGTCCATATTGATGGAGCCGAAAATAGTGATCATGCGATGTCCTGCCCTGGGTGTTGATCTTGCATGATCCCACTATCTTATGTCTTTGCGGATCATGCATTGATTGGGCGCGACACTGCCGAAGCGTTCAGTCTTCGTCAACTACCCTGAGCTTGAGTTGGCTTGTACGGTTGTCGACAGGCTTCGGCCGTTCTTCCGGCCGCACTTTAACAGGCTCCTTCACTGTCTCGAATTCCAGCGCCTCGATCCTTTCGCCGCGCCTTGCCAGCTTATCGGCCGAGGTGACGATCATGTCGACATCCTTCTGAGCCATGGCGAAATGGCCCTGCAGCTTGCGTACCCGCTCGTCCAGCCGCGAAAGGTCGTCCATCAGATGCGCCACCTCGCTCTGGATGACATGAGCCTGCTCTCGCATGCGCTGATCCTTCAGGACAGCTTGGATGACCTGGATCGATAGCATCAGCAGGGAGGGCGAGACGATGACGATACGGGCGCGCTGGGCCTTCTGCACGATCGCCTCGAAATTCTCGTGGATCTCCGCGAAGATCGACTCCGATGGCACGAAGAGAAAGGCCGTATCCTGCGTCTCGCCGGGGATCAGATATTTTTCCGCGATGTCGCGAATATGCAGCTCCAGATCCCGGCGGAACTGCTGTGCTGCGATCTTGCCATATTCGGGACTGGAGGCACTGCGGATGGCGTTCCAGGCCTCCAATGGAAACTTCGCATCGATGACAAGCGGCGGCGTGCCGTTCGGCATGCGCACGGTACAGTCAGGCCGTGAGCCGTTGGAAAGCGTCGCCTGGAACGTATAGGCGCCCATCGGCAGTCCGTCGGCGATGATGGTTTCCATGCGGGCCTGACCGAAGGCGCCCCGCGTCTGCTTGTTGGAGAGAATGGCCTGCAGCCCGACGACATCCTTGGCCAGCGTCTGGATATTGGTCTGGGCGGCATCGATGACGGCAAGTCTTTCCTGCAGACGGCGCAGGTTTTCATGGGTCGAGCGCGTCTGCTCACCGATCGTCGCCGTCACCCGCTGCGACATGCCGTCCAGGCGCTGGCCGATGGCGTGATTGAGCTCGGCCTGTCTGGAGCCGAAGACTTCTGCCATGGCGGCAAGCCGCCCCTGCATCTCCGCCTGCGACCGCAGCAGCGCCGCCATCGTGTGCTCGGCGTCGGGTGCGTCATCTTCCGCCCGTCCTCTGCCGCGGACGAAAAGAATGATCACTGCGATTGCAAGCAGGATGACGAGGCCGGTCAGAATCTGGACCGTGGAAATGGCTTGGCCGAAGAGGATGAAGGACATGAAACCTGGCGCGCGCTGGTGAAGTTCTCATCAACACCATAGCAAATTCGATATGAATATCCAGATCAAAACGTGAACAGAATTTCCGGATCGGTTCCGCGGACCTGAATGGCGGTTGTTGAAAAAACACGGCCTCACCGCCATCTTGGCGATTCCATCGCACAACAAGATGCGTTATGGGAAACGTCATGACGATCAAGCCACTCATCATTTTGCCCGATCCGCTGCTCCGCCAAGCCTCCAAGCCCGTCGAGCAGATCGATACCGAAATTCAGCGCCTCGCCGACGACATGCTGGAAACCATGTATGACGCGCCGGGCATCGGCCTTGCGGCGATCCAGATCGGCGTTCCCCGCCGCATGCTCGTCATCGACGTCGCGCGCGAAGGCGAAGAGAAGAAGCCGCTGGTCTTCATCAATCCGGAGATCGTTGCGTCGTCGGACGAGCGTTCGGTCTATGAGGAAGGCTGCCTTTCCATTCCGGATTACTACGCCGAGGTGGAGCGCCCAGCACGCGTTACCGTCAAGCATCTCGACCGCGACGGCAAGGAACAGCTCACCGAGGCCGATGGCCTGCTGGCGACCTGCGTGCAGCACGAGATCGACCATCTGAACGGCGTACTTTTCATCGACTATATTTCCCGCCTCAAGCGCGACATGGTGATCAAGAAGTTCACCAAAGCCGCCAAGTCCAAGGCTCTCTGATGCCCGGCCATTGAAAGATCGCCTTAAGGCGCCTATGATATCATTGATATCAAACGGAGGCGCGGGTGAGTGATCTTTTGATTCGCGGCATCGACGACAGCTTGAAGAAGCAGTTGCAGGCAAATGCCAATCGGCATGGCCGCAGCCTCTCGGATGAGGCGATCGAACTGCTGCGTCAATCGCTTGGACGCCAGCAGGGTGGAAGCAACTCGGCGGGGGAGCGATTGAGAGCAGTTCTTGGCGCGGAAAAGCTCAGCGAAGAGGAAATCGAGGCAATCAACGCTTTTCGGAATGCGCCGGATCGCGATCCACCCCATTTCGAATAGTCCTACGGCCTGCGCATGATCGTTCTGGACACGAATGTCGTATCGGAGCTGCAAGGACGACTGCATAGCGAGCGCATATTGTCCTGGCTTGATAGCGTCGCTATCGAGGCCGTTTTTCTGACCACCATCACCATCGGTGAGATTAGGTTTGGACTGGAACTCCTGGCTGACGGGAGGCGCAAGGCGGCATTGGTCGCGGAGCTGGATGCGATAGAGGCAGAGTTTTCGGGCCGCGTTCTGGGATTTTCGAGCAACGCAGCCCATCAATACGGAATAGTCTCCGCTCGTCGCCACAAGATTGGGCGAAGGATGGAAACGAAGGATGCCATGATCGCCGCCATCTGCCTCGCGAACGGTGCGACATTGGCAACGCGCAACACAAAAGACTTCGAGGGACTTGATCTCAAGCTCATAAACCCGTTTGAAGGCGGCTAGCGTTTGATCCGATGGCATGTGCTTTCGCCGCGGGTCGATCGAAACCTGATATCTTAGTCGGATGGATCGCATGTCGCTCAACATCATCTTTATGGGAACGCCCGAATTCTCCGTGCCGACATTGCGGTCCCTGATCGATGCCGGGCACAAGATTCGGGCCGTTTATACGCAGCCGCCGCGTCCCGGCGGCCGGCGCGGGCTGGACCTGCAGAAATCGCCGGTGCATCAGGCGGCCGAATTGCTGGGCCTGCCGGTCTTCACGCCCGTCAACTTCAAGGATCCCGACGAGCGCCAGCGCTTTCGCGATCTGGATGCCGATGTCGCCGTCGTCGTCGCTTATGGCCTGCTATTGCCGGAAGCGATCCTCACCGGTACGCGTCTCGGCTGCTATAATGGTCACGCCTCTCTGCTGCCGCGCTGGCGCGGGGCCGCGCCCATCCAGCGGGCTATTATGGCCGGCGACAAAAAAACCGGCATGATGGTGATGAAGATGGACAAGGGGCTCGATACCGGCCCCGTTGCGCTGACTCGCGAAGTCGAGATCGGCGACACCATGACTGCGGGCGAACTGCATGACAGGCTGATGCTCGTCGGCGCAAAAGCCATGGCCGAGGCGATGAACAAGCTGGAACATGACGAGTTGCCATTGGCGGCGCAGCCATCCGAAGGCGTCCTTTACGCCGCAAAGATCGACAAGAGCGAAACGCGCATCGATTTCGGCAGGCCGGCCGCCGATGTCCATAATCACATTCGTGGCCTGTCGCCCTTTCCCGGCGCCTGGTTCGAGGCGGAAATCGCCGGCCGCCCCGAGCGCATCAAGGTGCTCGGCTCGGAATTGGTAGAGGGCAGCGCCACAGCCGGCCAGGTGCTGACGGAAGATCTCGTCATTGCCTGCGCCTCCGGCGCCATCAGGCTCACGAAGCTGCAGAAGGCCGGCGGCAAACCCTTGGCGACGGCTGATTTCCTGCGCGGCACACCGATCTCGCCGGGAACCGTGCTCGCCTCGGAGCAAGCCTGATGCCGCGTTACAAAATGACCGTCGAATATGACGGCATTCCCTATGTCGGCTGGCAGCGTCAGGAAAATGGTCCCTCCGTGCAGGGCGCGATCGAGGGCGCCATCCTGTCCTTGACCGGCGAAACGGTTTCGATCCGCGGCGCAGGGCGGACCGATTCCGGCGTGCATGCCATGGGGCAGGTCATGCATGCCGATCTCTCCAAGGAATGGAAAGTCTATACGCTGCGCAATGCGCTGAATGCCCATCTGAAGCTTGCCGGGAACCGTATTGCCATTCTCGATATCGTCGAGGTCGATCAAAGCTTCGATGCGCGCTTTTCAGCCATCCGCCGTCACTATCTCTACCGCATCATCGCCCGCCGTGCGCCGCTTGCATTGGAAGCCGGACGTGCCTGGTGGGTGCCGAAGGATATGGATCACGAGGTCATGCATGCCGCGGCCCAGACCCTTGTCGGCCGGCATGATTTCACCACCTTCCGCTCGGCGCATTGTCAGGCAAACAGTCCGGTGCGCACGCTCGACCGGCTGGACGTCACGCGCAGCGGCGAGCTGATCGAGATCCGCGCCACGGCGCAAAGCTTCCTGCACAATCAGATCCGTTCTTTCGCCGGCACGCTGAAGCTTGCGGGCGAGGGCAAATGGACGCCCGACGATGTGCGCGCGGCTCTGGAGGCGAGGGATCGCAAGGCCTGCGGCCCTGTCGCCCCGCCGGATGGGCTCTATTTCATGCAGGTGGATTATCGCGGCGATGCCGGTTTGGCCGAAGACGAAGAGGAGACTATCGATGACGGTGACGATCTATCATAATCCTGCGTGCGGCACCTCGCGCAACACACTGGCGATGATCCGCCAGTCCGGCGAGGAACCCGTCGTCATCGAATATCTGAAGACGCCGCCGAGCCGGGAGGAGTTGGTGGAGCTCATTTCCGCCATGGGCCTGACGGCTCGCGATATTCTCCGGCAGAAGGGAACGCCCTATGACGAACTCGGCCTTGGCAATCCCGATCTCACCGAGGATCAGCTGCTTGACCGGATGATGGAGCACCCGATCCTGATCAACCGCCCGATCGTGGTGACCGAGAAAGGCGTGCGCCTCTGCCGTCCGTCGGAACTCGTGCTCGATATTTTGTCGAACTCGGATATCGGCCCGTTTACCAAGGAAGACGGCGAAATCGTCGTTCGTTAGGGCAATTCCAGGAAAAATGCGCAGCGGTTTCCGTCCGGAGTTGCGTCAAAACAAAGAGATGGAGCGGTCAGAGATTCCGTGAAAAGTTGAACCGCTCTGGACGCGGGCCTCACACCGGCGGATAGACGCCGAGAAAGCGTTGCAGGAAATCCGTAAGCAGCATGGTGGGGATCAGCAGCACCAGCGTCAGTACGCCGATGAAGAGCGGATGCGTGCCGCAGATCATTCGAAGCATGCGCGCCAGCGAAAAGATGATCGCCCCCATCAGGACGAGCCATAGCAGCGCCGCCAATCCACTGGAGCCGGGCACGAAGGCGATCAGGGCGATAAGCAGCGCATTGAGATAGGATGTCGGTACGCCAAGCCAGTTCACCACGACGACGATGGGCGTGAACTTCTCCCCGAAACGGAAAAACAGCAGCAATACGCCGGCAAGAACCAGCGGTATCACCCAGTTCGCCGCCTCGACCAGCGCCAACCTCAGAAAAAAGGCCAGACCGGTCGATGTTTCCGGTGGCATGGCACGCAGATAGGCCTGCTGCCACCAGAGCCAGGAAATGCCGATCGACGGCAGGCTCCAGAAAATCGCCCAGAAGGAACGCAGCATGCCGCGGTCCGAAATGTCCAGATACTGGAAGCCGCGTGCATCCATCCGGATCAGCAGCCACAGGCCGGACAGATAGTATTGGACTTCCTTAAAGCTCGGCATTCTCGAACCAGCGCTGAATGAAGGTCTGGTAGATCTCGGTCAGCGTTTCGAGATCCGAGAGCGCCACGCGCTCGTCGACCATATGCATGGTCTGGCCGACAAGCCCGAATTCCACGACGGGGCAGTAGTCCTTGATGAAGCGGGCATCCGAGGTGCCGCCGGTGGTCGACAGCGCCGGCCTTTGACCGGTGATGTTTTCGATGGCGGAGGAGAGCGAGGCGATCAGCGCATTGTTGCGCGTCAGGAAGACCTGGCTCGGACGCTCTGACCAGACGATGTCGTATTTGGTCGGCTCGCGGCCCGGGCGCAGCGACTGGTCGGCGGCTGCCGCATCCAGGCGCGCCAGGATTTCCGCCTTCAGCGTATCCGCCGTCCAGGTGTCGTTGAAGCGGATGTTGAAGGCGGCGGTCGCCTTGGCGGGAATGACGTTGGTGGCGGTATTGCCGACGTCGATCGTCGTCACTTCGAGGTTCGACGGCTGGAAATTGTCCGTGCCCGCGTCAAAGGGCGGGTCGAGCAGCGCTTCCGTCAGCTTGATGATGCTGCGCACCGGATTGTCGGCGAGATGCGGATAGGCGGCATGGCCCTGAACGCCGTGGACGGTGATGAAGCCGGAGATCGAACCGCGGCGGCCGATCTTGATCATGTCGCCGAGCCGCTCGGGGTTGGTCGGTTCGCCAACGAGCGAGGCATCCCATGTTTCGCCGCGCTCGGCCGCCCATTGCAGCAACTTCACCGTGCCGTTGATCGCCGGTCCCTCTTCGTCGCCGGTGATCAGGAAGGAGATCGAGCCGGCCGGCTTGCCATGCTTCTCGATATGGCGCGCAACCGCTGCCACGAAGCAGGCAATGCCGCCCTTCATGTCGACGGCGCCGCGGCCGAAAAGTTCGCCATCGGCGATTTCGGCGGCAAAGGGCGGATGGCTCCAGGAAGCGGCCTCGCCGACCGGCACGACATCCGTGTGGCCGGCAAACATCAGATGCGGTCCCTCGGTGCCGAGTCGGGCATAGAGGTTTTCGATATCGGCCGTTCCAGGCTCGCTCGCGGTCATCCGCTCGATCCTGAAGCCGAGCGGCTGCAGCATGCCGGCAAGCGCAGTCAGCGCGCCGCCTTCGGCCGGGGTGACGGAGGCGCAGCGGATCAGGGTCTGCAGGTTCGTGGTGGGATTCGTAACAGTCATCGGAGGCAACTTATCCGGCGGGAAATGGCAAAGCGATGGCAAAGGATCGATGACGACTCGAAAATCCTTGCCGCGATTCCAGCAATCGCACAGGCATGCTCACCCGGCAAGCATAAGGGACGCGCGGTATGGCGACCGCGCATCCAAAATTTTGCGAGATTAGTCGCGCAGCAGTTCGTTGATGCCGGTCTTCGAGCGGGTCTTTTCGTCCACGCGCTTGACGATGACGGCGCAATAGAGGCTCGGAGCGGGCTGGCCGTTCGCCATGGTATTGCCGCTCGGCAGCGCGCCGGCGACGACGACCGAGTATGGCGGAACTTCGCCATAGGTGATTTCGCCGGTGGCACGATCGACGATCTTCGTGGACTTGCCGATGAAGACGCCCATGCCGAGCACGGAACCTTCGCGGATGATGCAGCCTTCGACGACTTCGGAGCGGGCGCCGATGAAGCAATTGTCTTCGATGATCGTCGGGCCGGCCTGCATCGGCTCCAGCACGCCGCCGATGCCGACGCCGCCGGAAAGATGCACATGCTTGCCGATCTGGGCGCAGGAACCGACGGTCGCCCAGGTATCGACCATGGTGCCTTCGCCGACATAGGCGCCGAGATTGACGAAGGACGGCATCAGGATTGCGTTGGGGGCGATATAGGCGGAGTGGCGCACGACGGCGTTCGGTACGGCGCGGAAGCCCGCTTCGCGAAAGCGGTTCTCGCCCCAGCCTTCGAACTTCGAGGGAACCTTGTCCCACCAGGTGGCATTGCCGGGGCCGCCTTCGACGATCTTCATGTCGTTCAGGCGGAAGGAGAGCAGAACCGCTTTCTTGAGCCACTGGTTGACGCTCCAGTTGCCGTCGACACCACGTTCGGCCACGCGAACCTTGCCGCTATCGAGGAGATTGAGCGCCGTCTCGACTGCGTCGCGGACCTCGCCGCGCGTCGACGTGTTCACATTGTCGCGATTGTCGAAGGCAGCCTCGATGGACTTTTCGAGGGAGGCGAGGTCGGTAGCGCTCATGGGAATTCCTTACAACGTCAGGGCCTATCGTGATTTCCGGATAAAGGTCCGGATGCGGTCGATTGGTCCTATAGCATGGATGCTGAAAATGGAATGTCTTTTCCGCGCCGATTGAGCTTGGATTCAAGGCGTTGTAGGGCATATGCAAGAGGTTGGCTATTTCTGTTCGCGGACGAAACGGCCCGTCATGATCGGTTTGAAAGGCATGAATAGATGAGCAAGACGAAGAACGGCAGGCTGAGGCGCAAGGACGGGGTATGGGACCCGTTGAAGACGAGCTCGGCGGACAAGCAGCGGGCGGAGTCGGTGCCGCGCACGCCGCAGTCCATGTCGCCGTCCTACCGTCTTGCCTATGCCGATGAGGATTTCCTGTGCCGTGAGGAACTGCGGCCGATCCGCCTGCAGCTGGAACTGCTGAAGACCGAAATGTCACTCGCCGAGCGAGGCATCAAATCGACGGTCGTCATGTTCGGCGGTGCGCGTATTCCCGCCCCCGGTACCAACGCCTGGGCCGCCCGCAACGAGATGCAGCGCGCCAATCTCGAGGCGGCATCGGTCTATTACGAAGAGGCGCGCAAGTTTGCGCAGCTTTGCTCGCGCTATTCCGCCGGCTTCGACTTCCATGAATATGTCGTCGTCACCGGCGGCGGTCCCGGCGTGATGGAAGCAGGCAATCGCGGCGCGGCCGAAGAAGGTGCTCCCTCGATCGGCCTCAACATCGTCCTGCCGCATGAGCAGGCGCCGAACGCCTATGTGACGCCGGAACTCAGCTTCAACTTCCATTATTTCGCGATCCGCAAGATGCACTTCATGGTGCGCGCCAAGGCGATCGCGGTGTTCCCGGGCGGCTTCGGCACGCTCGACGAATTGTTCGAGTGCCTGACTCTGATCCAGACCGGCCGCATGGAGCGCCTGCCGCTCATTCTCTTCGGCGAAAAATTCTGGCGCAGCATCATCAATTTCGATGCGCTGGCGGAGTTCGGCACTATCGCGCCCGACGATGTGGACCTCATCAGCTTCGTCGATACCGCCGACGCGGCCTGGAAGATCGTCACCGATTTCTACGAGCACGACAACGGCCATCCCGAAAACGGCCATTGACAACGAAAAGCCCGCCGTCGCGTGGGCGAGGGCGGGCTTTTGTTCTTGGGACCGTTGCCGGAGCGATCGGCTTACAGCAGCGGCCGGCCTGGCATGTCGTCAAGGTTGACGACACCGTCATGGTTGCGGTCCAGCCGGTCGAAGAGCTTGTTCACGGCGTCTTCGGCTTCCTTCTTGCTGATCTGGCCGCTTTCGTCGGTATCGGCAAAGCGGAAGACCATTGCGCCGCGCATGAAGCCACCTTCATGCATGAAGCGGCCATGGGCTCCGTGATGGCGATGGCCTTCGCCGCCCTTGTCGTTGTCATTGTCGTTTTGAGCCTGGTCGCTCTTGGACTGGTCGGCCGGAGCCTGGTTGTCTTGCGCCTGATTACTTGGGGCCTGACTACCTGGGGCCTGATCGTTTTGAGCTTGGCCGCCGCCCTGTGCTTGGCCATTTTGAGCCTGATCGCCATTGGCCTTGGCGCGCTCGGCTTTCCATTCCTTGAGGCGTTCCTGCCGGTAGGCGCGATATTCGCCGGGGGTGATTTCACCGTCATGGTTCACGTCGATCTGGTCGAAGATCTTGTCGACGCCGGCCTTGACTTCATCCTTGGTAAGCTTCGTATCGCCGGGATTGCCGAATTCCTTCAGCATGCGCACGTAAAGGACTTCAGGCGAAACATGTGGTCTGTGCCAGCGGCCGTGATGATGCCTGCCCTCACCGTCGCCATCATGCGAAGCCGCAAGCGCCATCTGTGCGGCACCGCCTAGAAGCAGGGTTGCGGAAAGACCGGCCAGAAGAAGTTTTTTCCCGTTCATCGCTTTTCCTTTCGTGTCGAGGAATGGTCAAACGATACGGCTGGCGGTCGAAAACGACCAATTAAACCTCTGTAAGGCGCATGAAACTTTCGTAACCACGTCCTGATGAACCGTTAAACCAGCGCTTTGAGAAAGGCGGTGAGGTCGTCGGTCACGTAGTCGATGTGATCGTCTTCGCCGGTGGTCCGTTCCCACCATTCGACGACTGTCGTCTCGAGATTTTGCGGCACGAGAAGCACCGTTTTCATGCCGAGCGCCTTTGGCACAGTGAGGTTGCGCGGCAGGTCCTCGAACATGACCGCCTTCTTCGTGTCCACGCGATGAAGGCTCATGAACTTGTCATAGGTGCTGCCGGCCGGTTTCGGCACATAGTCGGCCGCGACGATGTCGAAAATGTCGTCGAAATTTTCGAGAATGCCGAGCGCGCCGGCCGTGGCTTCGGCATGCTTGACGCTGCCGTTGGTGAAGATGAACTTGCGTCCCGGCAGCGCCTTGATGGCGGCGGCGAGTTCCGGCTGCGGCGTCAGCGCCGAATAGTCGATCGCGTGCGCCTTCTCCAGGAAGTCATTGGGATCGATGCCGTGATGGATCATCAATCCCTGCAGGGTCGTGCCGTGATCGAGATAATATTGCTTCTGCAGCTTGCGGGCGTCTTCGCGCTCCATCTGCAGGAGGGCCGAGACGTAGGCCGTCATGTTCTTGTCGATCTGCGCGAAGAGATCGACATGATGCGGATAAAGCGTGTTGTCGAGATCGAATACCCAATCGCGGATGCCGGAGAAATCTGAAGGTTCGCATAGCGTTTTTGTCTGGCTCATGCCGTCTTATGACACCCCGTTCCGGGCTGGGGAAGGAAAATATTCATGCTGCTGCATCTCGCCGATTCTGGGAGATTATGGCGCGACCGCTGCCGGCTAGGATTTTACTGTTGCTTTCCGGGGTTTTACTCTATTTCCCTTGTGAGTGAGGGCTTACGCTCTTTCTGGTCGCGGAGGGAAATCGCCCGGCCGGGCTTTCGGAGGGGATGCGATGAGTCAGGTGGAAAAGGCACAGGAATTCGCGCGGCTGCATAAGAAGGGCGAGCCGCTGATCCTTTTCAATATTTGGGATGCCGGCTCTGCCAAGGCCGTCACGGAGGCCGGCGCGAAGGCGCTGGCGACGGGAAGCTGGTCGGTCGCGGCAGCGAATGGCTTCGGTGACGGCCAGGCCATTCCGTTATCATTGCTGGCGGTGACCGCCCGGCTGATTTCGGTGACGAGCCCGTTGCCGCTGTCCGTTGATTTCGAAGGCGGTTACGCCGTCGAACCCGAGGAGGTCGCCGCTAATGTCGAAAAGATCATGGATCATGGCGCGATCGGCATCAATTTCGAAGATCAGGTGATCGGCGGCCAGGGCGTTCATCCTATCGAGGTGCAGACGGCACGCATCCGCGCCATCCGGGATATGGCTGACCGCCGGGAAATGCCGTTATTCATCAATGCCCGCACTGATCTTTTTCTGCAGGAAAGCGACACGGCGCATCATCAGCTCCTTCTCGATGAAGCCTATCGCCGCGCCGATGCCTTTGCCAAGGCCGGCGCTAGCGGCTTTTTCGCCCCGGGGCTCGTCGAGCCGGAATTGATCGGAGATCTTTGCGAGCGTTCGCCCCTGCCGGTCAACATCATGGTGCGGCCGACGACGCCGGACAATGAAACCATGGCAAGGCTGGGCGTCAGCCGCATCAGCTATGGGCCGGCTCCCTATCGCTCCGTCATGGGAATGCTGAAGAGCGAGGCCGAAGCGATCTATCGGCCGTCCTGACGAACCTGCCGGTGCTTCGCAATTCTGTTTGCGACGCACCGTCGGGATAGTGCGGACGAGGCCGTCTTACGGAACGATCAGCGTGCCCGCGCCGCGCTCGGTGAAGATTTCGAGCAGCACGGAGTGCGCCGTCTTGCCGTTGAGAATGACGACGCCCTGAACACCGGCCTTGATGGCGTCGATGCAGGTCTCGACCTTCGGGATCATGCCGCCGGAAATCGTGCCGTCGGCAATCAGGGCATGGGCCTGGGCGACGGACAATTCCTTGATGAGCTGGCCCTGCTTGTCGAGCACGCCCGGAACATCCGTCAGAAACAGCAGGCGCGTGGCACTGAGCGCGCCGGCGATCGCGCCGGCAAAGGTATCGGCATTGATGTTGTAGGTCGCGCCGTCACGGCCGGGCGCGACCGGGGCGATGACCGGGATCATCTCGGACTTGGCAAGCAGGTCGAGCAGCGTGCGGTCCACTTCGACCACTTCGCCGACGAAACCGAGATCGAGCACGCGCTCGATGTTGGAATCCGGGTCCTTGATGGTCTTGTGCGCTTTTTCGGCGAAGACCATGTTGCCGTCCTTGCCGCAGAGGCCGATCGCCCATTCGCCGGTCTGGTTGATCAGCGCGACGATTTCCTTGTTGATCGAGCCGGCGAGCACCATTTCGACAATTTCGACCGTCTTCTGGTCGGTGACGCGCAGCCCGCCTTCGAACTTCGATTCGATCCCCATCTTCGTCAGCATCGCGCCGATCTGCGGGCCGCCGCCATGGACGACGATCGGGTTGACGCCGGACTGCTTCAGGAGCGCGATATCGGCCGCAAAGGCCTTGCCAAGTTCGACATTGCCCATGGCGTGACCACCATATTTCACGACGATGGTCTTGTTTTCATACCGCTGCATATAGGGCAGCGCCTGTGCGAGCAGGTTGGCTTGGAGTTCGCTTTGGGCTTCGGACATGGTGCACCCTTCGGAATTGTTCGCGGGCCTTTTATCTCAAGTTTTTGACAGAGGGAATAATGATCTCGGGAATAAAGCATGTCGCGCAAAACTGTGGCAGCGGTTTTGCGATAACACGGGCGCTCAAATGTCTAAGCGCGAAAAACCTGTCTGTGAAAGATCGCGCTGTGCTTGAGCTGACGCTGTGTCACATCCGCGTCGCCGAATTTGATGACGTCGGCACGTTTGCCGCAGGATAGTTTCCTTCTAAAGATGGTGCAGGCATTGCGATCGGGGAGCTGAATGGCGAGCGGGGAGACGTAAGCGCTGATCGGCCGCGTGCGGCAGCGCCGATAATTTGTGATCGCGAGAGGACCGGTCATGGCTCGATTGAGGAACATCGCAGGCAAGCGAACCATTGATTTTGGCATGCCCGCAAGCCGATAGCCGGCGAGACGGGGAGTGCCCATCGTCTCGCCGGCCCGGAATACGGTGCCGAAGAGCAAGCAATGGCAAAGGGAGAGGGAAGGCGGATTGACAGGTGCATGGAAGAGTTGGAAGCTGATCGCGCGCGGGCTGTTCGCAGCGCCTATGTCGAGGCTTGAGCTACCAGGAGCTCGCCGACCAACACGCTGCACCATGACCACGATGCGCACCTGGCTGCGCCGAAGCCTGATTAGACTGAGAGAGTGCATGGACCGATGAGTACGCCCGATCAAAGCAAGGGAGGCCGCTCCCGCGATGAAGTCCTGGCTGGAGAATATGTGCTTGGCGTGCTCTCCCTGGAGGACCGGCAGAAGGTTGAGCGCCGCATGCGCAGCGACCGCCAGTTTGCCGCCATCGTCAGCCGCTGGGAGCAGAACCTCTCGGAATTCAACGAGGAATACGAAGCGGTGACGCCGTCTTCTTCGGTCTATCCGAAGATGGAAAAGCGCATTTTCGGCAACGTGGCATTCGGTGCCCAGCTCTGGAACTCTCTTTTGGTCTGGCGCTCGGTGGCCTTCGGTTCATTGTTCTTGGCGGCTGGGGTTCTGGTCTTTGCCATCACCAATGAAGGCACCCTGCGTGGGACATCGGGCAAGCAATTGACTGCATCCCTTTCCGGTCAGAACAGCCCGATCGCGCTGCTCGCCAATTATGATGTTAGCAACGGCCGTTTGAAGGTGACGCCGGTGGCGGCCGGCAAACCGGAAGATAAGTCGCTTGAGCTCTGGCTAATTCGCGGCAGCGACCCCGCCGAGGCGCTTGGCGTTCTGCCGCAGGGCGGCGATGGTGAAATCGTTCTGCCGCCGGAACTTCACGGTAAATTAACAGAGGGCGCGATCATCGCCGTCAGCGTCGAACCCTTTGGCGGTTCGCCGGCCGGCAAGCCGACGGGCGATGTGGTCGCTTCCGGCACGATCCACCTGCCCTGAGGAATTTCTGTTCGCGAAAGGGCTGGCGGTGGCCGCCTTATTCCATCTGTGCGGTTTTCAGACCTGGATGCCGACCGTCAGGCCAATAGCTTCGCGCAATTCCTGAAGACCAACGCCTTTTTCCGACGACGTGGCAAGGATGCCGGGATAGGCGGCCGGGCGCTTGCGAATTTTTTCGGCGGTATCGGCGAGCAGCTTGGGTATGCCCGCCTCCTTGATCTTGTCGGTCTTGGTCAGCACGATCTGATAGGAAACGGCGGCCTTGTCGAGGAGGTCCAGAACCTCCGCATCGTTCTTCTTGATACCGTGGCGGCTGTCGATCAGCACATAGACGCGTTTCAGCGTCGTGCGCCCGCGCAGATAGTCGAAGACCAGCTTCGTCCAGGCATCGACCTGATCCTTCGGCGCTTCGGCATAGCCATAGCCGGGCATGTCAACCAGAGCCATGGGCGGCAGGTCGCCGCCCTCGCCGGAAAAGCCGTCGGGAACAAAATAGTTGAGCTCCTGGGTGCGTCCCGGCGTATTCGAGGTCCGCGCCAGTCCCTTATGTCCGACCAAGGCATTGATCAGCGACGACTTGCCGACGTTGGAGCGGCCGGCGAAGGCGATTTCCGGCGGGCCTTCCGGCGGCAGAAATTTCATCGACGGCACGCCGCGGATGAAAATCCACGGTCGTCCGAAAAGCGGCTTGTCGTCTTTGGTCGTCTGGTCGGCCATTTGCTCGGTCTTTTCGCCTGGTTTGATGGTCTGGCTTCGGGGTTTTGCCCCTGAAAGTCAAGTTTCGATCGCGCGATGCGGATATTCTTGAATTCTTCCGCCAAAATCTCGCCCCGGGCGGCATGAGAGCTGAGAGTTGCAGCAAAACGGGCGCTAAAAAAGAGAAGCCCCGCCGATGAAGCGGGGCTTGCCGTCATTTCGATGGCGCCGGTTTTCGTTTGAAGAGGCCCTTCAGATTGTCGAAGAGTTCCACCTTCACGCCGTGGCGCTTCATGATGATCGACTGCTGGATGACCGAGAGCGTGTTGTTCCAGGCCCAGTAAATCACGAGGCCGGCCGGGAAGCTTGCCAGCATGAACATGAATACCAGGGGCATCCAGTTGAAGATCATCGCCTGGGTTGGATCGGGCGGCGTCGGGTTCATGCGCATCTGCAGGAACATGGTGATGCCCATGATCAGCGGCCAGACGCCGAGATGCAGGAAGGTCGGGGCCGCAAAGGGCAGCAGGCCGAACAGGTTGACGATCGAGGTCGGATCCGGCGCGGAAAGATCCTGGATCCAGCCGAAGAACGGCGCATGGCGCATCTCGATGGTGATATAGATCACCTTATAGAGCGAGAAGAAGATCGGGATTTGCAGAAGTACCGGCCAGCAGCCCGCGATCGGGTTGATCTTCTCTTCCTTGTAGAGCTGCATGGTCGCCTGCTGCAGGGCCATGCGGTCGTCGCCGAACTTGGCCTTCAGCTCCTCCATCTTCGGCTGCACGCGCTTCATGTTCGCCATGGAGGCATATTGCCGGCTGGCGAGCGGGAAGAAGAGCGCCTTGACGACGATGGTCGTGCAGAGGATGGCGACGCCGAAATTGCCGAAGTAGCGGAAGAAGAAATCCATCAGCTTGAACATCGGCTTGGTGATGAAATAGAACCAGCCCCAGTCGATCAGGCGGTCGAAGCGTGGGATCGAGTAGCTCGTCTCATAACGGTCGATGACCGGAACTTCCTTGGCGCCGGCAAAGACCAGGTTCTTCAGATCCTGCGACTGCCCGGGAGCGATGGTGATGGCATCCTGCTTGTAATCGGCCTGATAGCGCGGCGTACCGTCGGTGAAGTGCGAGAAGCGTGCGTCATACGCCGTCGACTGCGGCGGCACGATCGTCGCGGCCCAGTATTTGTCGGTCATGCCGAGCCAGCCGCCGGTTGCCTTGGCGGGCGTCGTAGCCTCCTTTTCGGTCGATGCGTACTTGGTCTCGATCAGGCCATCATCGCCGATGACGCCGATGAAACCTTCATGCAGGACGTAGGCCGACGGCGTCTCGGGCTTGTTGTACCGGGTGACACGGCCATAGCTCGACAGCGAAACCGGAGCCTGTCCGGCGTTGGCGATCTTGTCGCTGATCGTAAACATGTAGCGATCGTCGACGGAGATTGTGCGGGTAAAGGTGATGCCCTTGTCATTGGTGTAGGAGAGCGTCACCGGCGTTTTGTCGGTCAGCTTGTCCCCGCTTGTCAGCTTCCACACGGTCGAAGGGCCGGGCACGGTACCGGTCGCGTCGCTGCCGACATAGCCGAGCTCGGTGAAATAGCCGTCCTTGGTGTCGGCCGGGCTGAACAGCGTAATGATCGGACTGCTCTTATCGACGGTCTCGTGATAGCTCTTGAGGCGGAGATCGTCGAGGCGGGCGCCTTCCAGGTTGATGGAGCCGGCAAGGGCCGGCGTATCGATGACAACGCGCGAGGATGCGGTCTTTTCGACGGACTGGTCACGGGTGAGGACCGCCGAGTTCATCTGGCCGTTCGCCGGCAGCGAACCGTTCACCGCAGTGCCCGCAGGAGCTGGCTGCGTCGTCTGGGCCTGCTGGGTCTGCTGGTGGGCCTTGGCGGCCTGCTCGGCCTGGCGCTGCGCTTCGAGGCGCGGGTTCATGTAGAAAAACTGCCAGCCGAGAACAATCAGCACGGACAGTGCAATTGCAATGAAGTAATTGCGGTTGTTTTCCATCATACTTTCCTGGAGCGGTCCTTTTCCGACCGCCGGTGTTTCGGCCTGGTTTCGATGCGGCTTACGAGTTCGCTCGCCAGTTTTTCGAAAGGCGCGGTCAGCACCTCGCGTCGCGCGACAACCACATAGTCGTGTCCGGGCTGCATTGCAAACCCGGCGTGAAGCCGCACGGCTTCTTTCAGCCTGCGCCGCATGCGGTTGCGCTCCACCGCGTTGCCATGTTTTTTGGTAACGGTAAAACCAACGCGGGGTTCGGCGTCGGTAGTCTTGCGGTCCAGCATTTCGATGAGGAAGAAGCTGCCTCTGCGCTTTTCGCCTTCGCGGACTGCAAGAAACTGCGGCCGGCTTTTCAGCCGCCCGACAGTCTTTTTGGGTCGCTCATTCGTCAATTTGCCCGCCATCCTGGATTATCGGGCACTTCGGCGCTTAGGCCGAAAGGCGCTTGCGGCCGCGGTTACGGCGAGCGGAAAGAACCGCGCGGCCGCCCTTGGTGGCCATGCGCGCACGGAAGCCGTGACGACGCTTGCGGACAAGCTTGGATGGTTGGTAGGTACGCTTCATTTATTTAAACACCGCGGAGTGCGGCCCTTCTTGAGCTTTGCTTTGAGTAGCAAGGAGCGTTGTTGATTATGGCGAACGGACTTGGCCCGCAAATGCAGGCTCCATGACCGGACGTGCGCGGGCTTATACGGATCAAGGCCTCGGAAGTCAATTATGGGCGCGCAGATTCCTTGAATTCCGGCAAATTCGCGCCGCGTGCGGGCGTTGGAAGATCGGTTGCCACATGCCGTTGCGGGCCGAATAATTCGCCAGGAGAAATAAGTAGATCATAAAATCCATGGGCACATGGGCCGGGGAGCACTTCAAGCGAACGTTAATTATTTTAGTTGATATCTAATGGAAGTCGGAAACCCATCGATTTCTGGGGGTGGGCGGCGTCGGAGGAATATTGTGAAGATTCGCGGCAAAATTAATCTGCTTGTGTCGGTCATGGCCGGGGCGGCGCTTCTGATTGGCGTCACCGCGCTCTATGCATTGCATCAATATGACCAGAAATTACAAAGCTACGAGCAGACGGCGAGCCGCGCTTACATGGGCGAGCGCCTGAACCGTTACGTGACCGCGGTGGTGATGGAAGCGCGCGGCATCTATGCCGCCGCTGCTGCAAAGGATTCCAAGCCTTTTGCCGATGGGCTGATGGCCGATCTCGACGAAATCGACAAGGTGCTTGCAAGCTGGTCGCCCCTGGTGCCGGAAACGCAGAAGCCGGATTTCGCCAAGCTTCAGGCCCGTGCCCAGGAGTTTCGCGTCTTTCGCATGGAAACGGCGAAGCTCGGCGTGACCGATGGTCCCGATGCCGCCGGCAAGCAGGGCAATAACGAAGCCAACCGCGCCAATCGCAAGGCTTTCCAGGCTGAGATCGATGCGATCGTTCAGACCGACAAGGCGGAACTTGCAAAGGCAGAGACCGAGATCGCAGCCTTTCACAGCAGCGTCTTGTGGGTCGTCCTCGGAATCATGATTGCCGGCATCGTGGCGGGGGTCGGCCTCGGCGCCTATATCGGAACCGTTCATCTGAGCCGCCCGATCCGCAAGGTGACCGACGCGATAAAGAATGTCGCCGATGGCCATTTCGATATCGAGGTGCCATTTGCCGGCCGCAAGGACGAAATCGGCGAGATGGCGGCGGCTGTCGACATCTTCAAGGAAAACGGCAAGGCCGTGCGCCGCATGAATGCCGAGGAAGCGGCCCTGCGCGCAAAAAGCGACGAGCTTCAGTCGAGCATGTCCCTTGCGGTCTCTGCCGCGGCGGCCGGCGATTTCAGCCAGCGCATCGAGAAAGACTATGGCGACGTCAATCTCAATCGCTTCGCCGGCAATGTGAACGCGCTGCTTGTGAGTGTGGACACGGGTATCGGCGAGGTCCGCCGCGTCATCGCGAGCCTGGCCGAGGGCGACTTGACGCAGGCGATGAGGGGCAATTTCCAGGGCGCGTTCGCAGAGCTGCAGCAGAACGTCAACGCGACATTCGAGACGCTCAAAAGCACCATGCGCGAAGTGCGCGAGACCACAGGTTCGATCAACTCCAATACCAGCGAGCTCCGTCACGCCAGCGACGACCTTTCCAAGCGTACCGAACAGCAGGCGGCAGCTCTGGAAGAGACCTCGGCAGCGCTCGACGAGATCACCTCCGTCGTCCAGAACTCCACCGAGCGGGCGCGCGAGGCCAGTGTCATGGTGAGCGAGGCCAAGGACGATGCGGCACGGTCCGGCACGGTCGTTCGCAATGCCATCGACGCCATGGGGCGCATCGAGCAGGCATCCGGCGAGATCAGCCAGATCATCGGTGTGATCGACGACATCGCCTTCCAGACCAATCTGCTGGCGCTGAATGCCGGCGTCGAGGCCGCGCGCGCCGGCGAGGCGGGTAAGGGCTTTGCCGTCGTTGCCCAGGAAGTGCGTGAGCTGGCCCAGCGCTCCGCGACTGCCGCTAAGGATATCAAGGCTCTGATCGGTAAATCCGGCAACGAGGTGCAGGTCGGCGTCAAGCTGGTGCAGGCGACCGGCGAGGCGCTGTCGTCCATCGAGGCCCGTGTGTTGAAGATCAACGATCACATTCATTCGATCGCAACGGCGGCGCGCGAGCAGGCAACGGGCCTGTCCGAGGTGAACAACGCCGTCAACCAGATGGACGAGGTCACGCAGCGCAATGCCGCCATGGTCGAGGAGACATCGGCCGCGACCCACCGGCTGGCGGCCGAAGCGGACGGCCTTGTCCAGCTCGTCTCCCGCTTCAAGGTCGATGCAGCCACTGTTTCCGCTCCCGTTCCAGCGCGCGCCGAAACGCATCGTCCGGCCGCGTCGCCGGCACGCCGCATGATCGATAGGGTCGCGAACGCCTTTGGCGGCGGCGGGGCGCTTGCTCCGGCTGCGCCAGCGCCAGGCTGGGAAGAGCGCTGATCCGTCAGATGCGAGGTCGACTGCGGCGTCTGGGCGTCGCTGCCGGCTTTTACTCCTGTCAAAATCCCGAGCCGATTGGAAAAACCACCACGATCGCCTATTATCTGGTTTCGATCAGGTCGCATCAGATCGCTTTTCAAGCGAAGCGGGACAGTTGAAATGGATAGTGGGCAGGACAAGGGTGCCGTAAAGGACGGCCGGGTCGAGAAAGGCCGCCTGTCCCAGTTTTGCCGCCCCACAGGCATTTTCGGCGGCCTTTCCGGCAAGCTTCTCATCCTCACCGTCGTCTTCATTTCAATGGCGGAAGTGCTGATTTTCGTGCCCTCCGTCGCCAATATGCGGCTGCGCTGGCTGGAGGATCGGCTGAACACCGCCGCCGCTGCCGCGATCGTCATCGACGGCCTGCAGCCGGCCGAACTGCCGCGGGCTCTGCAAAAGGAGACGCTGATGGCGACGGGCACGCGGGCGATCGTCCTGCGCAAGGACGGCACGTCGCGCCTGCTGGCAACGGCCGAGATGCCGGCCTCCGTCGATGAAAAGTACGATCTCAGCGACGTGTCCCAGCTCACCGCCATCAAGGATGCGCTCGATACGCTGCTGTTCGGCGGCAATCGCATCATCCGGGTTTTTGGCCCGGTTGGCGGCGATGCCAATACGGGCATCGAGGTGGTGCTGAAGGATACCCGGCTGCGCAATGCGATGCTTGCCTATTCGGTCAATGTGTTCTTCGTTTCCATCCTGATCTCGCTGTTCACCGCAACGCTGATCTTCTTTGCGATCAACCGCATGATGATCCGTCCCATCCGCCGCCTGACGGACAGCATGCAGGCCTATTCCGATGACCCTGAGGATCCCGGCCGTATTCTTGCGCCGGTGAAGGGGCGCGACGAACTGGCCGTGGCCGGCCGGCATCTCGCGGCAATGCAGTCGCAATTGCAGAAAACCCTGAAGCAGCAGAAGAACCTGGCTGCGCTGGGCCTCGCCGTGTCGAAGATCAATCATGACATGCGCAATATCCTCTCGGCCGCGCAGCTGATGTCGGACCGTCTGGTCGATGTCGACGACCCGATGGTCAAGCGCTTTGCCCCGAAGCTCTTGCGCACCATCGATCGCGCCGTCGGCTATACGACCGAAGTTCTCTCCTTTGGCCAGACTTCCGAGTCGGCGCCGCGCCGGCGCAAGATTCGCATATTCGAACTAATTGAAGAAGTTCGCGATATCCTGGCGATTGATCCGGAAAGTGGCATCGAGTTCATCGTGCAGCTCAGCCCGGATCTGGAGGTCGATGCAGATAGCGAGCAGCTGTTCCGCGTCATCCACAATCTCTGCCGCAATGCCTATCAGGCGCTGGTCGCTTTCGGCGAGGCCGAGCCCGGTGGTGTCAGGCGGATCACGGTCTCGGCGCATCGGATCGGCAGCGTCGTCAGCATCACGGTCGACGATACCGGTCCGGGCATGCCGCAAAAGGCGCGGGAGAACCTGTTTACGGCCTTCCGCGGTTCGGCCCGCTCGGGCGGCACCGGCCTTGGCCTAGCGATCGCCCGTGAACTCGTCCTTGCTCATGGCGGCACGATCGCGCTCGTCGAAAAGCCGGCGGCCGGTACGCAGTTCCGCATCGAAATTCCCGACCGCCCCGTATCCCTCGACGACTATCGCAGCAGGAGCCTGCAAGAAAACTAATTGTTTTCAGTCGCTTGATATCGATATGCATGAAAATTGCGATCTTTTTCAGAAATCCACTTGCATTCCCTCAAGGGAGGCTTTAGAGAACCGCCCACGCCAACGGTTTCTTCCGTTTCGGCCACGCACCCGTAGCTCAGCTGGATAGAGCACCAGACTACGAATCTGGGGGTCAGGAGTTCGAATCTCTTCGGGTGCGCCATTTTCCTTCATTTTCGCATATGATCTGTCTCTTGTGAGACAGGCGCTCCGTGCCTTCGAATCGATCGGCGCCGATCGAATGTGGATCGATCATTCAGCTTTCCTATTGTGAGAGCAATTCCAGGAAAACTGCGCATCGTTTTCCGTCCGGAGTTGCGTCAAAACAAAGAGATAGAGCGGTCCAGAGATTCCGTGAAAAGCTGAATCGCTCCAGTTCGTTGAGCGCCACTCAGCCCTGGCGCTTCGTGGCCCCTCCATGATCCGCTCTTAGCGGCAATTCCGGCAGAAACAGCAGCGCGATCAGCGCCAACGCCACGATCGCCGTTCCCGTCGCAAAGGTCATGGCGATGGCATGACGACAGAGCGTTATCGCAGCCTCGTGCGCTTCCGGCGAGGCGGTGGCGAGTTGCCTCATGCCGGCTTCCGTCAATGAGGATAGATGTATCCCGTCGAGGACGCCGCCGGCATTCTGCACCCGATAGGCGAGAATGGCCCCCGAGCCGGTGACGCCGATGAGGCCGCCGAGCGAGCGGAAGAAGGCGAGCGTCGCCGTTCCCACGCCACGATGGGCGAGGGGCAGGGCGTTCTGCACCGCGATCGTCATCGTAGGCATGACGAGGCCAAGGCCGAGGCCGAGCGCAAAGATAGTAGGCTCGATGATCCAGAAGCCCTGGCTGGTGGCCGCTGCCCAGGCGAGCGCGGCGAACGCGGCGGTTGCGAGACTGAGGCCACAGAGCTGCGCCGGCTTGTAGCGCCCGAAGCGATGCAGCAGCACGCGCCCATTGACCATGGAGGAGATGACGACGCCGATCATCAGCGGACCGGTGAGCAGGCCGGAATGCGAGGCGCTGACGCCCATGACCATCTGGAAGAACAGCGGAAAGAACAGGCTTGCTCCCAGCATACCCATGAAGGTCAGGGCGAGCACGACGCAGGCGACGACAAAGAGCCGGTTGCGGAAGAGATCGGGCGGCAGCACCGGCTCGGGCTCGCGCCGGATATGCAGGATGAAAAAGGTGAAGAGAACGAGCGCAAGCGCGGAAAGGCCGAAAATCTCGGGCGAGTTCCAGCCCCATTCATTGCCGCCGAGCGCAAGCACCAGCAGGAAGCTGGTTGTACAGCTCGTCAGCAGAGCTGCGCCGAGATAGTCGATCCGGCGGCTGCGTGCATGGTGCGGGCGCTTGAGTGCACGGCCGATCATGACGAGGGCGACAGCGCCGATCGGCAGGTTGACGTAGAAGATCCAGTGCCATGACAGAAGATCGGTGATGATGCCGCCGGCGAGCGGACCTATGACGCTGCAGACGGCGAAGACGGCTGCAATCGAACCTTGATTGCGCCCGCGTTTCGCCGGCGGCACGATGTCGCCGATGATGATCTGCGCCAGCGGCAGCAATCCGCCTGCGCCGATACCCTGAATCGCCCGGAAGACGATCAACTGCATCAGCGTCTGCGCCATGCCGCTCAGCACCGAACCGAGAAGGAAGATGAGGATTGCCGCATAGATCATCGGTTTGCGGCCATACTGGTCGCTAAGCTTGCCATAGAGAGGCATGGTGCTGGTCGAGGCGAGCACATAGGCGCTGACCACCCAGGAGAGGTGCGTCAGCCCGCCGAGATCGCTGACGATGCGCGGCAGCGCTGTCGCGACGATGCTCTGGTCGATGGCGCCGAGGCCGAGAACGATCATCAGTCCGAGGATGACGGCGCGGATCTCGCGGCGATCGGGCGGGACGTCTGCCGCCGGCGCCGACGATGTGGCACTATCCGGAAGAGGCGCATTCATTGCCCGATCTCCATGAGCGGATCGATGGCGGCGCGAATGGCGGCGCGCTGCTGCGGCGATAGTTTGACGAGTTCGCAGGCGAGCCAGTCGGTTCGCCGCTGTTTCAGGCTTTGGATGACTTTTTCCCCTTTTTCCGTCGCGACCAAACCATTGCGACGCCGGTCGTTCGGGTCCGGTTCCGAACGGGCAATAAGGCCATCCCGCTCCATCGCCTTCACATGGCCTGAGATCGTCGGTCCGCGCAGTTTCTCCATTCGCGCCAGTTCGGCAACGCCGATGCCCGGCTGGCGCAGGATGGCGACAAGCAGCAAGGCATGCAGCGGGGACAGCCCGGCCTCGCCGCTTTCGCGCCGCAATTGCCGATGCAGGCGGTGCAAGGCAGGACGCAGCGCCTCGGCCAGCGCGTAGGCCTCCTCGATCCCCTGATGGCGGTCGGCTTTACTCATCGATAGTCCCCGTTTACATATAGATAGATAGGCTTCCTATCTATACATCTATCGTGGGGCATGTACTTGCGCAAGTGATAATATTGTGAAAGATTTTCAATCATTGCGCGTTGTTCACCAGTATTTACGACTCATGAGGAGGAGAAGAGCTGTGAAACGATTTCTGACAACCGTAACAGTGACTGCCCTGAGTGCCCTGCTGGCCGTAACGTCTTTCGACCCGGCTGCCGCTGCGCCGATTCAGCCGCTGATCCAGCCGGCAATCCAGCAGACGGACAATCAGCCCGCTGGCCTGACTGAAGTTCAATATCGCCATCACGACAGGCACTACCGCGGGCGGCATCGCCCTCATTATCGTCCCCACTACCGTCCGCATCATCGTC
The DNA here is from genome assembly GCF_003024605.1 of Rhizobium sp. JAB6. Taxonomy (GTDB): domain Bacteria; phylum Pseudomonadota; class Alphaproteobacteria; order Rhizobiales; family Rhizobiaceae; genus Rhizobium. Next base: position 449,294 of record NZ_PYJQ01000001.1, read on the forward strand.
CGGGCTATTGGCATGGTCATCGCGGTTATCGCTATCACCGTCCGGGTTATCGGCGCCATGATGGCTGGTGGTATCCAATGGCCGCATTTACCGCCGGGGCAATCATCGGCGGAGCCGTTTCTCAGCCGCCGCGCGGCAGCGCGCATGTTCGCTGGTGCGCAAGCCGTTACAAGACCTATCGTGCCTCGGACAATACCTATCAGCCGACCAATGGGCCGCGCCGTCAGTGCGTTAGCCGTTGATATCCCGCTATCGAGATCCCTGTCCGTCATGCGGAGAGGGATTTTTCGGCCCGTTGCGGGCAGACACACTTCAACCGGTCAACTGCGCGGAGATGTGCCAGCCGCCGCCTGATCGCATGATCAAAAACACGAGCTGCAATCTTGGCCTAAACCGGCGGAGTTTGAGTTCATGGAAACCGTGCCGTACATGGCGCCATCTTCCGCAGTCGATGCCGCGGCGGCAAAGAGGGTCGGCAAAGCGCCGGCCGCTGCCGATTGCGAGGCAAATGGCTCCATCCCCTTCATGGCGAGTTCGAACAGACTTGCCCGGTCTCTGCCCAGGCGAGGACCCGTGGTTTGCAGACCAGTGACGGCATAGCCGCGATGGGCGGCAATGTTTTAAGCGTCCAGCCTTCGGCGCGCGCGATGCGATCGAGTTTCAGGCTGAAGAGCAGCGTCGCCGGTTTCGCTTGGCAATAAGCCGGCCAGGGCCGATAGCGCTTGCCCACTGCAGATCGTCGAAATAGCCAGCCTCATAGGCCGATATCGCTGTTGGCACCGATAATGACTGCGATGCGGAGCGTCTGCGGCGGAAATGCAAGTTTGTATTGAATTTTTAAGCGCAAAAATATGCGACAACGCTTGCATATCAGGGACTTTCAACAGGTGAATGGGGTGGCACGCCTTTGAATTGCCATCCTGTTCGGCCCTCATCATGCTTTGTGGCGGAAGATTGGATTTGCGGAATGACGACGAAGACCTCATGCGCTGATTTTGTGCAGTTCTTCCGCTCCTGGGTGAGCAATCCGATGCGCGTTGCGGCAGTGGCACCTTCCGGTGAACGGCTCGCTAGGTTGATGACCCAGGAGATCGAGCCGTTTGATGGTCCGATCCTCGAGCTCGGTCCGGGCACCGGCGTATTCACGCGGGCACTGCTGGCGCGAGGCATTCCCGAAAGCGCGTTGACACTCATCGAATTCGGCGAGGAGTTTGCCGTCCGGCTGCGCGGTCGTTTCCCTGAAGCGCGGGTGGTGCATATGGATGCGGCGCAGCTCGGCCAATGTGGCCTTTTCGATGACGCGCCATTCGGCGCCGTCATCAGCGGCCTGCCGCTGCTGTCCATGCCGCCCGCCAAAGTCACGGCCATCGTAGGTGGCGCCTTCGAGACGATGAAACCGGGAGGCGCTTTCTATCAGTTCACCTACGGCCCGCGCTGTCCGGTGCAGAAAACTATCCTTGAAAGCCTCGGCCTCACTGCGAAGCGCATCGGCGGGACGGTGCGTAACATTCCGCCGGCGGGCGTCTACAGAATATCGCGGCCAAATCCCCTGGAACTCTCGATCATCGGCTCCAGATATCGCAGCATCGGAGAGAATGCCGGGATCAGCGCCTAGGCACGGAAGCCGGCAAGGCCGATTTGGGGCGGCCCGAAGCGAGCGCCGGGGTAGCGGATGGCGAAAAGCCGGATGTCGACAGCGCGGTAAAGGAAGGCCGCCGCGAGTGCAAGCGCCGTGCAACCCGCGACGCATCGAAGCCGCCGCCCACAGTCAGATCTTGGCCTCCTTCCCGGATGCCGCCCATGCCAGATATATCCAGATCAGCAAAGGGACTACAACCATGTCAGAACTCGACGCAGCTAAATCCGGCCAGTTCAAGATCGGCGGCGATCTCCCCGTTCATCGTCTCGGTTTCGGTGCCATGCGTATTACCGGTGCCGGTATATGGGGTGAGCCGGAGGACCGTGATGAAGTCGTCCGTACGCTGAGACGCGTGCCGGAGCTCGGCATCAATTTCATCGATACGGCTGATTCCTATGGCCCCGACGTTTCCGAGCGTCTCATCAAGGAAGCGCTTCATCCCTATGCCCACGGTCTCGTCATCGCGACGAAGGGCGGACTCACCCGCACTGGGCCGAACGTATGGGTGCCTTTGGGCCGCCCCGAATATCTGATCCAGCAGGCGTACAAAAGCTTGCGCAATCTCGGCGTCGATCGCATCGATCTCTGGCAGTTGCATCGGATCGATTCCAAGGTGCCGGCGGCGGAGCAGTTCGATGCCGTGAAGTTGCTGCAGAATGACGGTATCATCCGTCATGCGGGATTGAGCGAGGTCTCCATTGCCGACATCGAGGCGGCTTCGAAGCATTTCAAGGTGGTGACGGTACAGAACCGCTACAATCTAGTCGATCGCACCAGCGAAGATGTGCTCGATTATTGCGAAAAGCATGATATCGGCTTCATCCCCTGGTTCCCGCTGGCCGCCGGCGATCTTGCCAAGGAAGGCTCGCTGCTCGATACCATCGCGAAAAAGCACGATGCCGCTCCGAGCCAGATCGCGCTTGCATGGGTGCTGAAGCGCAGTCCCGTGATGCTGCCGATCCCCGGAACCGGCAAGGTCAAGCATCTCGAGGAAAACACCGCAGCCGTCGATATCGTTCTGTCCGACGAGGAGTTTGCTGCGCTCGATGCCGAAGGCAAGAAGGCCTTCAAGGCGGCCTGAAATCGAAATTCGTTTGTCCGGTGGCGGTGGCTGACCGGACAAGCGTCGGCGAGGGCGCTTTCCCATGCAGAAACGCTGATCACAATCATGTGAATCTCAGGATTAGGGTTAGTTACGACTGCAAAATAGGCGCAGAAACGCTCAGAACGCCAGCGGTATGCGATATTCCTGGTGTCTGAGAAGAAAGCGATGCGCTCAGCGCATTGCTGCATTGCGAAAGCCGGTCTGTTCATCCCCATCCGCTCGTTATATCTAATCCCTCGAAGGCAGCGCACTCCTCCTCCCAGCGCTCCTTCAATGATTGGCAACACTCCTCCTCCTCCCAGTTGCCAATCCGGATCAAGAGCCCGATGCATCCTCCTCCCGCATCGGGCTCTTTTTTATTTTCAGCCAGATCATCAGTTCGCGGTGTTGGACGATTGCGTTGCGCCTTTGCAGTGCTGTCGCGAATTAGCATTGCTTCATGAGCCAAAGAATTGCTGGAGTCGCTTGCGCCGTGGACATGCATGCGTAGAGTGGCGCGACGTTACGGCAGTAAGGAAGGGTTGCATGATGCAGCGCATGGCGGGTTCGGGCCGGTGGCGGAAGCTGTTTTTCCGGACCATGGCCCTCGTTGCGACATTGTCGCTCGCCGCATGCGGCCGCCCCATCGGGGTTATGCAACCCGTCAGTGAAAGCGTGCCTGGCACATCCAGGGTCGATCTGCTCGTTGCGACGACACGCCTGCCGGACAAGGATCCGGCCATTCTGTTTTCGGGCGAGCGCGGGCCGGGGCTCAAGGTGGATGCCGTCAGCGTCTCCATTCCGCCGGAGGCCAATCGCAAGGTCGGTCAGGTGCAGTGGCCGAGCCGTCTCCCGGGCAATCCGCTGAAGAATTTCGTCACCACGGCCGTCAAGCCTCTGGCAACGGAGGCGGATGGGCGTGCCTGGCTGCATGCGGAACTGCCGAAGAACAGGCGGGTGCTGATCTTCGTACATGGCTTCAACAACCGCTATGAGGATGCCGTCTACCGCTTCGCGCAGATCGTTCACGATTCGCATGCCGACGTCGCCCCGATCGTGTTTACCTGGCCATCGCGCGCCAGCATTTTCGATTATGCCTACGACAAGGAAAGCACCAACTATTCCCGCGATTCGCTGGAAGAGCTGCTGCGCCGTGTCGCCGACGACCCTGCCGTCGGCGACATCACCGTCATGGCGCATTCGATGGGCAGCTGGCTCGCCGTCGAATCGCTGCGGCAGATGGCGATCCGCCACGGCCGCGTCGCGCCGAAGATCAACAATGTCATCCTCGCTTCACCGGATCTGGACGTCGATGTCTTCGGAAGGCAGTTTGCGGCACTCGGCAAGGACAAGCCGCATTTCACGCTGTTCGTCTCGCGGGACGACCGCGCGCTTTCACTTTCACGGCGTATTTCCGGCAATATAGATCGCCTTGGCCAGATCGATCCAACGGCCGAGCCCTATCGCAGCGAACTGGAAAAGCAGGGAATCACCGTACTCGATCTCACCAAGCTCAAGACCGGCGATGGTCTCAATCACGGCAAGTTCGCCGAAAGCCCGGAAGTGGTGAAACTGATCGGCGCGCGGTTGATTGCCGGCCAGACGATCACGGACTCCGATGTCGGCATCGGCGATGCTGTCGGCGCGGTCGCCATGGGTGCCGCCCAGACGGTCGGCAGCGTCGCGGGTGCTGCCGTCAGCGCCCCGATCGCCATCTTCGATCCCCGCACCCGCGCGAATTACGGCGAACAATGGCGTCGCGTCGGCGCATCGGCCGGCAATACCATAGGATCGCTGGGCGACAGCGTCGAAGCGACCGGCACCAATGTCGGCGAAGCATTGCGTCAATAATGCTATCATGACCCGATCGGCCGCATTCACCGTTGCTGCAAAACGCCATAGTCGTACTCGGCGATCTGATATATCAGGATTGTAATCAATCAGATGGCACCGGCTAAATTCCCTGGCTCGGATATTGGCATCGAGGGCTGCACGATCCGGCATGTGTGATTGGAGTGGATGAGATGAGATGGAAGCGCACGATTCAGCTGCTGGATGTTCACTGCGAGGGTGAGATCGGCAAGGTTGCCATCGGCGGCGTGCCGAAGATCCCCGGCAACAGCATTGCCGAGCAGCTTCATTGGCTGAACACGGATCCGAAGGGCCAGGAGCTGCGCCGTTTCCTTGTGCTGGAGCCCCGCGGTGCGCCGATCGGTTCCGTCAATCTGCTGCTGCCCGCCAAGCATTCCGAGGCCGATGCGGGCTTCATCATCCTGCAGCCCGACCAGGCACATGCAAGCTCGGGCTCGAACTCCATCTGCGTGACAACGGCGCTGCTCGAATCCGGCATCGTCGAGATGAAGGAGCCGGAAACCGTCGTCACTCTTGATACGGCCGCCGGCCTTGTGCGTGCGACCGCGACCTGCCGCGACGGCCGCTGCGAAAAGGTGCGGCTGACCATGGTGCCGTCCTTCGTGCATGAGCTGGATGTCGGGCTTGACACGCCGCAATGGGGCAGGATCAAGCTCGATCTCTGCTATGGCGGCATTTTCTATGCGCTCGTCGATGTCGGCCAGATCGGCCTGAAGATCGAAAAGGCCAATGCGGCCGCCCTCGTGCAGGCCGGTATGGTCATCAAGGAAGCGATCAACAGGGCAATGGCCGTGGTCCACCCGGAAATCTCGGCCATCTCGGGCGTCGCCTATGTGATGTTCCGCGATATCGACGCCGATGGCGCCATCCGCACCTGCACGACCATGTGGCCCGGCCGCGCCGACCGTTCGCCCTGCGGCACCGGCAATTCCGCCAATCTGGCGACGCTGCATGCTCGCGGCAAGGCCAAGGTTGGCGATGTCTTCAAGTCCCGCTCGATCATTGGTTCGGAGTTCGAGGTGGGCCTGCAGGCGGAGACCGAAGTGGCCGGCAAGCCCGCGATCATCCCGACGATCACCGGCCGCGGCTTCACCTTCGGCTTGAGCCAGGTGGCGCTCGATCCGTTCGACCCGATGGCGGAAGGCTTTGCCATGGCGGATGTCTGGGGGCCTTCTGCGGGCGATATTTGAGGGTAGGCAGTTGGTTAGCTCTTGCCGTCAGGAGAGCTTTGCCCCTCACCTTAACGCTCTCCCCGTTTTGACGGGGAGAGGGGACTAGCTCTACATTCTCGTCTGGGCAACTTGCCGGAGGGAAGGCTGTAGGTGCGCCCATCCTCTCCCCGCAAGCGGGGAGAAGGTGGCCGAAGGCCGGATGAGGGGTTTATCTGCAACAGATATCGCGACCTCGCTATCCCTTCGGATAAATCACACCCTTGCGCAGAATGATATTCCCATAGAGCCGCGGCTCGCTGGTCTGGATGAGCGCATGCGCACGCTGCACCCGCTCGTAGAATTCCGCCGGCAATAGCGGCACGACCTTGATCTCGGGGACATGCCGGGCGCAACATTCGATCATCTCCGCATGAACGGGGTCGACCGCATCGCGATCCTGCTTGACGGTCGCCCGGAATATCGCCTGGGGCACGAAATCGTCGATCGGCAGTACGCTCAGGACTGCATCGAGCACGGGAACGACACCGTGACCGTCGAGGCGGATAAGGCGGCGCCCATGTTCGAGGCCGGGATAATTGCCGTCCACGAGGGCGATTTCGTCGCCATGGCCCATGGCGCGCAAGGTCGCCAAAAGCTCTGGGCTCAATAGCGGGTCAATGCCCTTCAGCATGCTCAATCTCCTTGAAAAGAACGTTCTGGTCGATGAGGTAACGCGCGAAGATCGGCAGGCTGGCGCCCCCGATGGCGCGGGCCTGCGGCCCGACTGCACCCTCGATGATCTCGGGCATGACGACACCCTGTAGATCGAGTTCCGCCGCTGCCTTAATGGTTGCTCGCACCACGCGCTCCCGCACCCAGCCGGGAAAACCGCCGTCGATGACGGCGGCGCTGAAATCAAGAACGGAGGCGGAGGCGACGATCGCCTGCGCCAGCGCCTTGGCCGTGTCCTGGATCCAGATCTCCAGCGGCTCGCCGAAATCGATCCAATTATCCGCCGAATACCAGAGGGGACGTGGATCGAAACCATGATCCCGCAGCAGATTTTCCAGCACGAAGATCGAAGCGATCTCGAGGAGCTGGCGGTTCTCGCCGTTGCGGCCGCGCACGGGCAGGGGGCCGAGCGCGCCTGCCGTTCCCGTTCGGCCAACGAAGACGGACGAATTCAGGACGATGCCGCCGCCGAGGAAGGAGCCGATGAAGAAATAGACGAAATCCGGATAGTGCGGACCGATCCCGAAGACCAGCTCGGCGCCGCAGGCGCTGGTAGCGTCGTTCTGCAGAAAGACGGGGTAAGGCACGCGCGAGGCGATTTCGGCTCTTAGATCGAAGCCGCGCCAGGCATCCATCGCTCCCGGAGGCGCGCCTACCTGCTCGGCCCAGTTCCACAGCTCGAACGGTGCGGCAACGCCCATTCCCGCGATCTTGCGGCGCTGCTCTTCGCTGAGGCACCCTTCCAATTCTTTTATGCCGGCCGCCACGAAGGCAATGATCTCTTGCGGCAGCGGGTAAGGGTAGATCTGATGGAGCTGCATCCGGATGCCGCCGACGAAATCCATCAGCACGAGGTCGGCGCTGCGCCGGCCGATCTTGACGCCGAAGGAGAGTACGGCATCCGGATTGAGCCGCATCGGAATGGAGGGCTGGCCGACGCGCCCGCGAACCGGCGCATCGCGGGACAGCAGCCCGTCCTTTTCCAGCTCCCGCATGATGACGGAGACCGTTTGCGCCGAAAGCCCGCTCCGCCGTGCGATATCGGCCTTCGAAAGCGCGCCGTGACGGCGCACGAGTGAAAGTACGAGCCGTTCGTTATGGGCGCGCACGCCAAGCTGGTTCGCGCCCCCGGAGGGGTCGAGAATCGCCGGTGTTGTGGGTGTGTCCTCCGGGTCATGCACGAGAGACATGGGCCTGCTCCTTCCATCATGGCCATGCCCTATTTCTTTCCAGAATGCCACATCGAATTAATAATTCAATCCGATTTATTTATTGACAGGGGGATTTCTTTAGGGTCTGATATTGCCGTCGAGGATACGCGCATAGCCTTGGAGGAGGTCTACCAAAACAATCCGACAGGCTTGGCGCATCTTTAACCGGGTTCGAAGTGGAACCCGCGACAGCCGGACGGTCCGGCTTTTCAAACATCGGGAGGATTGAATGAAGAAATCCGTTATTTCCGCAGCCGTTGCCGCCCTGGCGCTCGGCGTTGCATTTGCCGCACCTGCCAAGGCTGCCGGCGTATCCGCCTGCCTCATCACCAAGACCGATACCAATCCCTTCTTCGTCAAGATGAAGGAAGGCGCCACCGCCAAGGCCAAGGAACTCGGCGTCACGCTGAAGTCCTATGCCGGCAAGATCGACGGCGACAGCGAAAGCCAGGTTGCCGCCATCGAAAGCTGCATCGCCGATGGCGCGAAGGGCATCCTGATCACCGCATCCGACACCAAGGGCATCGTTCCCTCGGTCAAGAAGGCGCGCGACGCCGGCCTGCTGGTCATCGCGCTCGACACGCCGCTCGAGCCGGCGAATGCAGCCGATGCCACCTTCGCCACGGACAATCTCCTTGCCGGCAAGCTCGTCGGCCAGTGGGCCAAGGAAACGCTGGGCGACAAGGCCAAGGACGCCAAGATCGGCTTCCTCGATCTGACGCCGTCGCAGCCGTCGGTCGACGTTCTGCGCGACCAAGGCTTCATGATCGGCTTCGGCATCGACCCGAAGGATCCGAACAAGATCGGCGACGAAACCGATCCGCGGATCGTCGGCCACGACGTCACCAACGGCAACGAAGAGGGCGGCCGCAAGGCCATGGAAAACCTTCTGCAGAAGGATTCCAGCATCAACGTCATCCACACGATCAACGAGCCGGCTGCAACCGGCGCCTATCAGGCTCTGAAGGCTGTCGGTCTCGAAAAGCAGGTTCTGATCGTCTCGATCGACGGTGGCTGCCCCGGCGTCAAATCGGTCAAGGATGGCGTGATCGGCGCAACTGCCCAGCAGTATCCGCTGATGATGGCGGCTCTCGGCGTCGAGGCGATCAAGAAGTTCGCCGATGGCGGCGAGAAGCCGAAGCCGACCGAAGGCAAGACCTTCTTCGACACCGGCGTTTCCCTGGTGACGGACAAGCCGGTCTCGGGCGTGAAGTCCATCGACACCAAGGAAGGTCTCAACAAGTGCTGGGGCTAAGTCCCTCACGAATGTGATATAGTCCCTTCTGGAGCCGCGTCATGCGCCTGCTGGCGCGGCTCTTTTACAGGGAGCAGACAATCGCAATAGTCACGTCGGTCGGGTTCAGATCCTGGCTGGCCCCCAACAGCCGGCGGTTTCCGCGCATATGCGCGGTGGCGGAGGAATAATTATGTCCGGAGCACAGGAATTCGAACGTGTTCTCGACGGCAGCGACAAGAATGTCGCTTCGTTCGAGCACAACGATGTCTCTCTTTTGAAGCGCGTGCAGCATTTTCTGCACTCGACGCCGGCGGCGGTGCCGCTCATCGTCTTGGTATTGGCGATCGTGATCTTCGGCATCGCGATCGGCGGGCGGTTCTTTTCCGCCTATACGCTGACGCTCATCCTGCAGCAGATCGCCATCGTCGGCATTCTCGGCGCAGCCCAGACGCTGGTCATCCTGACCGCCGGCATCGATCTCTCGATCGGCGTCATCATGGTCATCGCCTCCGTCGTCATGGGCAATGTCGCCGTGACATACGGCTTGCCGACGCCGATCGCTATCGTTGCCGGCATGGCGGTGGGCGGCATTTGCGGGCTCCTCAACGGTTTCCTTGTCGCCCATATGAAGCTGCCGCCGTTCATCGTGACGCTCGGCACATGGAATATAGTCATGGCGACGAACTTCATCTATTCCGCCAATGAAACCATCCGCGACACCGATGTCGATGAAAAGGCGCCGCTGCTGCATCTCTTCGCCGCAAGCTTCCGCGTCGGCGGTGCCGTGCTGACCCTCGGCGTCATCGCCATGGTGCTTCTGGTCATGGGCCTCTGGTATGTCCTCAATCACACGGCCTGGGGCAGGCATGTCTATGCGGTTGGCGACGATCCGGAAGCGGCGAAACTCGCGGGTATCCAGACCAAGAAGGTTCTTCTCGCAGTCTACGGCGTGTCGGGACTGATCGCCGCCCTTGCCGCCTGGGTCTCCATCGGCCGTAACGGCTCGGTCTCGCCGTCTTCCGCCGTGACCGACTTCAATCTTCAGGCTATCACCGCAACCGTCATCGGCGGCATCTCGCTCTTCGGCGGCCGCGGCTCGATCCTCGGCACATTGTTCGGCGCCATGATCGTCGGCGTCGTCTCCATGGGTCTCAATATGCTCGGAGCGGATCCGCAGTGGAAGGTGCTTCTGACCGGCGTGCTCATCATCGGCGCCGTCGCGATCGATCAATGGATCAGAAAGGTATCGGCATGACCACGACCGTCGAACCCATCCTCACGGCCCGCGGCCTCGTCAAGCGCTATGGACGCGTGACCGCGCTCGACAATGCCGATTTCGATCTCTATCCCGGCGAGATCCTCGCCGTGATCGGCGACAACGGCGCCGGCAAATCCTCGCTGATCAAGGCGATCTCCGGCGCGGTCATTCCCGACGACGGCGAGATCAGACTGGAAGGCAAGCCTGTCCACTTCCGCTCGCCGATGGAAGCGCGCGAGGCAGGCATCGAAACGGTCTATCAGAACCTAGCACTGTCGCCGGCGCTCTCGATCGCCGATAACATGTTCCTCGGCCGCGAAGTGCGCAGACCCGGCATTCTCGGCTCCGTCTTCCGCATGCTCGATCGGCCGGCCATGGAAAAGCGCGCCCGCGACAAGCTCTCGGAACTCGGCCTGATGACGATCCAGAACATCAACCAGGCGGTGGAAACGCTCTCCGGCGGCCAGCGCCAGGGTGTTGCCGTGGCGCGCGCCGCCGCCTTCGGCTCCAAGGTCGTCATCATGGACGAACCGACGGCGGCCCTGGGCGTCAAGGAAAGCCGCAAGGTTCTCGAACTCATCCTCGATGTGCGTGCGCGCGGCTTGCCGATCGTCCTGATCTCGCACAATATGCCGCATGTCTTCGAGGTTGCGGATCGCATTCATATCCATCGCCTTGGACGACGCCTGACCGTCATCAATCCCAAGGATTATTCGATGTCCGACGCTGTTGCCTTCATGACCGGCGCCAAGACTCCGCCGGTCGAGAATGTCGCTGCATGAGCGTCTCTCTTGACGATGTTGCCGGCGAGATTATCGCGCGCGCCGGCAACGCCAAACGCTTCCTGGTCGCGATCGCCGGCCCGCCCGGTGCCGGCAAATCCACCCTGGCCGACAATGTCGCCAAGGCCTTGAAGGCGAGGGGCGAGAGCGCCGAAGTCCTGCCGATGGACGGCTTCCACATGGATAATGCCGTCCTCATAGAGAAGGGACTTTTGAAGCGGAAAGGCGTGCCTGACAGCTTCGACGTGCGCGCCTTCCTCGATATCGTCAAGGCCGTGCGCGCAGCCGACCAGGAGGTCCTCGTGCCGGTCTTCGACCGCTCGCGGGAGATTGCGATCGCCTCGGCTCGCATCGTCTCGGCCGATCACCGCTTCATCGTCGTCGAAGGCAACTACCTGCTGTTCAGCCAGGGAAAATGGGCCGAACTGGAAGGCATGTTCGATTATTCGATCATGCTCGCTCCGCCCATCGAGGTGCTCGAGGAGCGCCTGTGGGCACGCTGGAGGGGCTACGATCTCGATGAAGACACCGCCCGGGCCAAGGTCTATGGCAATGATCTGCCGAACGGCCGGCTGATCCTCGAGAGCCGCCGCCGCGCAGACGTCACCATCGATATCGTGCAGGATTGACCTTGCTCCTCATTTAAGCGCCGTCGCGGATTGTTTTGCGAGGGCGGATGGTGCTATCGAAGCGCGATAGCAAAGTGCGATCCCGAAAAGCCGGAGGCAGCCTTCGGGAAAGATCGCGCTCATATTTCCAGAGGTCGCGCCCATGCAAAAGCTCACCATCCGCCGTCCTGACGACTGGCATCTGCATCTGCGGGATGGAGCCATGCTGGAAGGCGTGATCGCTGATACTTCCAGGCACTTCGCCCGCGCCATCATCATGCCCAATCTCGTGCCGCCGGTCGTAACGACGGCCGATGCGGCTGCCTATCGCGAGCGCATTCTGAAGGCGTTGCCGGCGGGTGATCGCTTCCAGCCGCTGATGACGCTCTATCTCACCGAGCACACCAGCGCCGACGATGTCGAAGAGGGCAAGAAGAGCGGCCTCATCACCGCCGTCAAGCTCTATCCGGCGGGTGCGACGACCAACTCGCATGGCGGCGTTCGCGATCTGGACAAGGCAATGCCGGTGCTGGAGCGCATGGCGAAGATCGGCCTGCCGCTTTGCGTTCATGGCGAGGTGACGACGCCCGAGGTGGATATCTTCGATCGCGAGGCCGTGTTCATTGAAACCGTGCTCGATCCGTTGCGCCGGCGCCTGTCGGAGTTGAAGGTCACGATGGAGCATGTGACCACCTCGGACGGCGTGGACTACATCAAGTCGGCGAAGGCAAACCTCGCCGGCTCCATCACGACGCATCATCTGATCATCAACCGCAATGCGATCCTCGTGGGCGGCATTCGCCCGCATTATTACTGCCTGCCGGTCGCCAAGCGCGAAAGCCATCGTCTGGCCCTGCGCGCGGCCGCCACTAGCGGCGATGCAAGGTTCTTCCTCGGCACGGATTCGGCTCCCCATGTCGATCCGCTGAAGGAATGCGCCTGCGGCTGCGCCGGCATTTACACGTCGATCAACACCATGAGCTGCCTTGCCCATGTTTTCGAACAGGATAGCGCACTGGACAGGCTTGAGGCCTTTGCTTCGTTGAATGGCCCGGCATGGTATGGATTGCCTGTCAATGAGGATAGCATCACGCTGGTCCGCCGCGACCATGCCGTGACTTTCCCGTCCAAGATCGAGACCGGAGCTGGCCCGGTCACCGTTTTCGACCCCATGTTCCCATTGCATTGGGACGTCGAGATTTAGTCAAGCTATACATAAGTAAATTAATATATAAAAGCCGTATTGCAATCCGTAAGTGTTTGCCGCACCATGAACGTATATTTTGTTGAAATATATCTTCTTTATTATTTGCTGTAACCAATTTTATACCTCTGCGGGTGCAGTGTTCGGTCGACACCTTGCGGTGGAAATCAAGCCGTCGAAAGAGCATGATGCTGGTCGATTACAATTCCCTGCTTCTCGCCCTCGGCGTTTCCGCATCGTGCCTTGCGGTCACATTGGTCGGAAGCTGGTTTTCGCGTCGGCCCGATACCTTCCTCCTGACGTGTTCTGCCGGCCTCGTGCCCATCGTCGGCGGCATTTTCCTCTATGGCGCCTATGTCGACCATCCCAAGCCGATTTTTGCCATTTTGACTTTCGTCTTATTCTTCCTCGGCTTCGCGACGATCTGGGTGGCTGGTCATCAGTTTCGCACGGGTCGCCTTTCCAGGATCCGCTTTGCCCTCGGTTGCCTGCCGGGCATGACGGCATCGATCGGATCGATGCTTGCAGGCTATGACGGACTGGCATTCATTGCCGATAACCTTGTGATCTGCGTGCTCCTGCTTCTGACGGCCCGCGAATATTGGCTCAGCCGGCGCGAGGCACCGACGCCGCTCTATGGCATTACGGCGCTTTACACGCTGACGGCTATTTCCTTTGCCTTATGTGCGGCCGTGCTGATCGTTGATGGCAAGCTCGTGCTCGGTCACGCGCCGGATAACTGGGCGGAGGATGTCAGCCTCGCTATCTGTATTGCCGGAATGACCGGGATCGGAGCACTCTCGCTTGCTTTGCATCAATGGCGCCAGGCCGCATTGCACCGTCAGGAGGCGATCACAGACGCCCTGACCGGGCTGCTCAACCGTCGTGCATTGTTCGATCTCTACGGCCGCCGCTCCTTCGGTCCGTCAATGGCCGTCGTCATCTTCGACATCGATCGCTTCAAGGCGATCAACGATCAGCATGGCCATGCTGCCGGCGATCTTGTGCTCAAGCTTTTCGCGAAGGAGCTCTCCTTCGGCTTGCGCTCTTCCGACACCGTGGCTCGTCTCGGCGGCGAGGAGTTCGCGCTCGTGCTCGACAATATGTTGCCGGGTCGTGCCGAGCAGGTGGCCGAGCGGGTGCGCGATTCCTTTGCAGCGCGGGCAATCAGCATCGAAGGCAAATCCTTAGCCTGCACCGTCAGTGCCGGTGTTGCGACCGGTACCGCCAAGGGGCTCGGCTTCGACGACGTATTACGTGCCGCCGACAAGGCGCTCTACGAAGCAAAGCGAAACGGCCGCAATCGTGTCGAGGTCGCGGTCTATCTGCGGGCCGTCTAGGCGGTCGTTTTGGCTGGGCGTCCAACTATTCCCGAAACTTTCAGAACAGCGCCTTCACGAAAGCGCATGCGGCGAGTAGCGAGGCGACCGTGCGCACATGGTTCCAGCGCGTCCAGTCGACGAGATAGGTCGACCAAAGCTGCGCCGACTCGGCCGAATGGCCATCCACTTTATCGAGTGCGTCGTTCAGGGGCACATTAAAGATCATGGTCGAAAGCAGGCTGGCGACAATGTAGAGCGCTGCGCCCGCCAGCATCAGAACGCTGGTGCCGCCCCGCCAGTAAAGAATGGCCATCACGGCGACGAAGATCGACAGCGCTGCCGTCAGCAGGAACAGCACGATGAAGGGTGAGCGCACGATCGTCGTGTTGATCGATTGCATCGCTGCAATCCCCTGATCGGAGGGAAGGCGGGCGAAAGCCTGCATGATGAAGGTCGAGAAGGCGAAATAGACGCCGGCAAGAAGGCCGCTGCTGAGCGCGGCGACGATGATAGCGATATTCGTGATCGGAAAGGTCATGACTGAGCACTCCAGAGGCCGGTTGCGGCGATTTGTCGGCATAAGGGGAAAAGTCTTTCGGCTAGCTGCCAAAGATTGGATGGAATGTCGTTCAGCGCGGCCGTCTTTTGTGGCAATCCGGGCCGCCGATTTCCCCACTCACTGATGACGACAATCGTCGAGATAAGCATTTCAGGCTCCCAGGCTAAAATGTGATAAATTCTCGCATTTGTAAATGTGATAAACTCTCTTATATTGCCTGTCAACAGTCACGGGCGGGAATGAGATGACGCAGGAACCAATCACGAGACGCAGGCGCAGCAAGGACGAGGCCGGTACCCCGCGCCGCATACCCAGCCAGCAGCGCGGCCGCGAGCGCGTAGATCTGATCCTTTCAGTGGCATCCGAGCTGATTGCGAGGAATGGCAGCGATGCGCTGCGCATGGGTGAGATCGTCGAAAAGGCAGGCGTTTCCTTCGGTTCGCTCTACCAATATTTCCCCGACAAGACGGCGATCATCCGCGTGCTGGCCGAGCGCTTCAACGAGCAGGGTCGGCAATGTGTCGAAGATGAGCTGGCGGCGATCGAAAGCCGTGATCAGCTCCAGTCCGCTCTCGGCCGCATTGTCGATGGCTACTACACCATGTTTCTGGAAGAGCCGGTTATGCGCGACATTTGGCATGCCACTCATACGGACAAGCTGCTGCAGCAGGTCGATGCGGAAGACATGGAGTGGCATTCGCAGGCATTTCTGACCGTCCTGAAACGCCTATGGCCGGAGCGCGACGATACCGAACTTGCAAGAACAGCCCGATTGACCATGCAGCTCGTCGCGGCCGCGGTGCGCTATGCGATTTCGATCGAAAGAGAAGAGGGCGACAAGGTCATCGGGCTGTTCAAGACCATGCTCCCTGCCGATCTCGGAGTTCTGCGCTGATTGCTTCCAGTCGCCTCTGCAGAGAGCGGCGGAGAGGATATCCGTAAAAGCTTCCGTGCGTCTGGAAACTCGGGCCGCTTGCTGCTATTGCCGCTGGAACATTAGCGCTCGCGAAGGAGGCCCCGCATGACCCAGATGATATTCACCGATCGTACCGTCATGGCCGAGCTGATGGCCAGGATGCTCTGGGAGATCAAGGCGGTCCACTTCAATGCCGACAAGCCCTATAAGTTCGCCTCCGGCATGGCGAGCCCCGTCTATATCGATTGCCGCAAGCTGATCTCCTATCCGCGCATCCGCGCGACGGTCATGGATTTCGCCGCCAGCATCATCGTGCGCAATGTCGGTTTCGAGCAATTCGACTGCGTCGCCGGCGGTGAAACGGCGGGCATCCCCTTCGCCGCTTTTCTGGCCGAGCGCCTGAACCTGCCGATGATCTATGTACGCAAGCAGCCGAAGGGCCATGGACGCAATGCCCAGATCGAAGGTGACATGAAGGAGGGCGCCCGCGTGCTCGTCATCGAGGATCTGACGACGGCCGGCGGCAGCATGTTTACCTTCATCGATGCCATTCGCGCGGCCGGCGGCATCGTCGATCATGGCATGGCGCTGTTCTACTACGGTATTTTCTCCGAGGCGGTGGAACGCTTTGCCAACCGGAAGGTGAGCCTGCATCACATCACGACCTGGCGCGAGGTGCTCGCCGTCGCCAAGGAGCAGAAGCTGTTCGACCATAAGACGCTGGAGGAGGTCGAGGCCTTTCTCAATGCGCCGCTCGCCTGGTCCGGCCGGAACGGCGGTATTTCGGAGCTGCCCACAAACTGACGCTTTGCTTTTGCACTGAATCTATCTAATCGATTTATGTAATGGACACGATGGACGCGCTCTTTGGGAGGCCGGAATGATTTTGTGCTGTGGCGAAGCTTTGATCGACATGCTGCCGCGGGATACGACGCTGGGTGAAAAGGGCTTTGCCCCCTATGCCGGCGGCGCCATCTTCAATACCGCGATCGCCCTTGGTCGTCTCGGCATTCCCACGGGCTTCTTCACCGGCATTGCCGATGACATGATGGGCGAAATCCTGCGCGACACGCTCTCGGCCTCCAAGGTCGATTTCAGCTATTGCGCCATCACGCCTCGTCCGAGCACGATCGCATTCGTCAAGCTCGCCAACGGCCAGGCGACCTACGCCTTCTACGACGAAGGCACGGCTGGCCGCATGATTACCGAGGCCGATCTGCCGGCGCTTGGGGATGATTGCGAAGCTCTGCATTTTGGTGCGATCAGCCTGATCCCCGATCCCTGCGGCGCGACCTACGAGGCGCTGATGAAGCGTGAGCATCAGAGCCGCGTGATCTCGCTCGACCCGAACATCCGCCCAGGCTTCATCAAGGACAAGGCAGCGCATATGGGCCGCATCGGCCGGATGGCGGCCATGTCCGACATTCTCAAATTCTCCGATGAGGATCTGGAATGGTTTGGCATCTCCGGCAATCACGATGAGCTGGCCGCCCATTGGCTGAACCAGGGCGCCAAGCTTGTCGTCGTCACCAAGGGTGCGGAAGGCGCAACCGGCTATACCAAATCGCTCAAGGTCTCTGTGCCGAGCGAGCGCGTCACCGTCGTCGATACGGTCGGCGCGGGCGACACCTTCGATGCCGGCATTCTGGCATCGCTGAAGATGAACAACCTCCTGACCAAGGCGCAGGTGGCGTCGCTGAACGAGAAGGCGCTGCAGGATGCGCTGGCTCTGGGCGCCAAGGCCGCGGCGGTGACGGTGTCGCGCGCTGGCGCAAATCCGCCCTGGGCGCATGAGATCGGGCTCTGACCGCGATCGGCTTTCAAAGCTACCAATAGAAGAGCCCGCCTGATGCTTCAGGCGGGCTCTTTTGTTTTCCCGATGAGGAGATTTACTTCGCCCGGCTTGCGAGCGCAGCCACCAGCCCCTGCGTCGAAGAATCGTGGCCGGCGGCGCTTTCCTTGCCTTCGATGACCGGCAGCAGGCCCGTTGCCAGTTCCTTGCCGAGCTCGACGCCCCACTGGTCGAAGGAGTTGATGCGGAAGAGCACGCCTTCGACGAAGACGCGATGCTCGTAGAGCGCGATCAGCCGGCCGAGCGCGTAAGGCGTCAGCTTGTCATAGACGAAAGTGATCGACGGACGGTTGCCGGTGAAGACGCGGTGCGGCGCGATGAAATCGGCTTGTCTGTCGTCCATGCCTTTGGAAGTGAGCTGTGCCTTGGCTTCCTCGAAGGTGCGGCCCTTCATCAGTGCTTCCGACTGCGCCAGGCAATTGGCCATCAAAAGCTGGTGCTGGTGGCGCAGCTCCGGCTCGAAGCCGTTGGCGGCGATCATGAATTCGGCCGGGATGATGCTCGTGCCCTGGTGGATGAGCTGGTAGAAGGCGTGCTGGCCGTTGGTGCCGGGCTCGCCCCAGACGACCGGGCCGGAATTGCCTTCGACCGGTGTGCCGTCGACGGTGACGCCCTTGCCGTTCGATTCCATATCCAGCTGCTGCAGATAGGCCGGGAAGCGTGAGAGGCGCTGGTCATAGGGCAGGATCGCGCGCGTCGGATAGTCGAGCACGTTGCGGTGATAAAAGCCGATGAGGCCAAGCAGCATCGGCAGGTTTTCCTTGAAGGGCGCCTGACGGAAATGATTGTCCATCGCATGCGCGCCATCGAGGAACTTGCCGAAGTTTTCAGGGCCGATCGCGATCATCAGCGGCAGGCCGATGGCAGACCAGATCGAATAGCGGCCGCCGACCCAATCCCAGAAGCCGAAGACGCGCTCGCTGTCGATGCCGAAGGCGGCGACCTTGTCGAGCGCCGTCGACACGGCGGCGAAGTGATGCTGCACGGCAGCTTCGCCGAGCGCATCGGCGATGAACTTGCGCGCCGTCTGGGCATTGGTCATCGTCTCGATGGTCGTGAAGGTCTTCGAGGCGACGATGAAGAGCGTCGTTTCCGGCTTAACGAGCTTCAGGATATCGGCGATATGCGCGCCGTCGATATTCGAGATGAAGTGCGAGCGCGGGCCGTCGTGGTAGGGGGCGAGCGCCAGCGTCGCCATGACCGGACCGAGATCCGAGCCGCCGATGCCGATGTTGATGACATCGGTGATCGCCTTGCCCGTCGAGCCCTTCAGCGCACCCGAGCGGATGCCGTCGGCAAACTTGCCCATGGCGGCGAGAACGGCATTGACATCAGGCATGACGTCTTTGCCGTCGACGAGTACGGGCTTGTTCGAGCGGTTGCGCAGCGCTGTGTGCAGCACGGCGCGATTTTCAGTGAAGTTGATGGCGACGCCGGAGAACATTTCTTCGCGCTTGGCGGCAACGCCACCCTCGGCTGCAAGCTTCTCGAGAAGGGCGAGGATATCGTCGTTGACGGCCGTCTTGGAGTAATCCATCAGCAGGTCGTCGAACGAGGCGCTGAAGCGGGAAAAGCGTTTCGGATCGGCAGCGAAGGCGGCGCGAATATCCGTGGCCTTCGTTGCCGATGCGGTGCTCTTCAGTTGATCGACGAGGGCGTTCATGGGAGGCTCCTTGCGGGTTCGCGCTGCTGGCCGTAAAACCGGGCCAAGCGCTTCTAGTTTGGTCGCGAAAACTATTCCCTATGTAGGGCGTAAATCAAGTTCACCTATTGCCCAAAACGAAAAAACCGCTCGTGAAACAAGCACGAGCGGCCTCCTGAATGACACGGAATTATGTCAGCCGCGCAACTCCTTGCGCAGGATCTTGCCGACATTCGATTTCGGCAGTTCGCTGCGGAATTCGATGAAGCGCGGGCGCTTGTAATTGGTTAGATTTTCAGCGAAATGAGCCTTGACGTCGGCCTCGGTCAAAGCCGGGTCTTTCTTGACGATGAAGAGCTTCACCGCCTCGCCGGAATGTGGATCGGGCACGCCGATTGCCGCCGCCTCCAGGACGCCCGGATGCATGGCGGCGACTTCCTCGATTTCGTTCGGATAGACGTTGAAGCCCGAGACCAGGATCATGTCCTTCTTGCGGTCGACGATCTTGGTATAGCCGCGCTCGTCCATGAAGCCCATGTCGCCGCTGCGGAAGAAGCCGTCGGGCGTCATCACGCGCGCGGTTTCGGCCGGCTGCTTCCAGTAGCCCGCCATCACCTGCGGGCCGCGGATGCAGATTTCGCCCACTTCGCCGAGCGGGAGCGAATTGCCGTTCTCGTCGCGAATGTCGAAATCGGTTCCCGTGATCGGCAGACCGATGGTGCCGGTGAATTCCGGGCTGTCGAAACGATTGGCGCTTGCGACCGGCGACGTTTCGGAGAGGCCATAACCTTCGGTGATCCAGGCCCCCGTCATCTTCTGCCATCGTTCGGCGACGGGCCGCTGCACCGCCATGCCGCCGGCAAGCGTTGCGGTATTCGAGAGGTCGAGCTTGGCGAAATCCGGATTGTTCATCAGCGCGTTGAACAGCGTGTTCAGGCCGGGGAACATGTCGAACTTGTATTTGCCGAGCTCCTTGATGAAGGCCGGTATGTCGCGCGGATTGGCGATCAGCACATTATGGCCGCCGAGCGACATGCCCATCAGCGAATTCACCGTCAGCGCGAAGATATGATAGAGCGGCAGCGCGCAGACGAAGGTCAGCTGCTCCGGGCGCGGCTTGTTGATATAGGCGGATTGGAGCCAGAGCAGCAATTGCAGCTGGTTGGCGAGCAGATTGGAATGCGTGAGGATCGCGCCCTTGGCGACGCCGGTCGTACCGCCGGTATATTGCAGGAAGGCGATGTCGCTGCCGGTGAGCTCCGATAACTTCAATGGCAGGCGCGAGCCTTCGGCAATCACGCTCTTGAAACTGCGATGGCCCGGGATGGACCAGGCCGGTACGAGCTTCTTCACCTTGCGGACGATCAGGTTGACGATATGGCCTTTGACGCCCAGCATGTCGCCAAGCGCGGTCACGACGACATGGCGCACACCCGTATGGGCCAGAACCTGCTCGACAGTATGGGCGAAGTTTTCCAGAACGAAGATCGCCTTGGCGCCGCAATCGCGCAGCTGATGTTCGAGCTCGCGCGGCGTATAGAGCGGGTTGACGTTGACGACGACGAGCCCGGCGCGAAGAACGCCGTAAACCGCGATCGGATTTTGCAGCACGTTCGGCATCATGACGGCAACGCGATCGCCCTTCTGCAGGCCGAGGCTCTGCAGCCAAGCGGCAATCTTGCGCGTCTGCAAGTCGAGATCGCGATAGGTGATGGATTTGCCCATGCTGGTGAAGGCGGGCCTCTCGGCATAGCGCGCGCAGCTTTCCTCCAGCAATTCGGCGAGCGAGGCATGCTCCAGCGGCGGCAGCTCCGCCGGTACGATATCCGGATAAGAAGCGAGCCATATTTTCTCGACCTGCGGTCTATCCGAAGGAGCGGAGACTGAATTCATGCGCATTTCCTCCTCTACGCACCATCACCACGCCCCGCCGTCATATGCGGCGGCTCTGCAGAGTGTCATTGGACGATCAAAAAGTCTCCCGCTTTTCGCATCGCCGCAGCGTTGCTCTCAATTAAATAATTAGAGCACGACGGAAGCTATAATAACCTTGACGTAAACGTCAATATTTGTTGCGCGCTCACGTTTTTTTACAATCCTTTAAAAAAGTACTGGAACTTTTATGACAACGGAGCGTTAATAGCGCCGTGGGTCCAAACCCATCGGAGCATCGTGCTGTCTCAAAGAGCAGATCGGACGCTCCATAGTTTATGTGACGCGTATCCAAAAGGAGGTGCGCATATGCATAAAGAGAGTGCCGATTTCTCGGGTCATGACCTTTATATCAAGGACATGTCGATGCTGGTTGCCTGCGACCGCGTCGAAGGGTCCAGGGTCTACGGCTCGGACGGCAAGCAGATTGGTCATATCGAGCGGCTGATGATGGAAAAAAGTGATGGGCGCATCGCTTTCGTCATTCTGAGCTTCGGCGGTTTCTTCGGCATCGGCCAGGAGCATTACCGGCTGCCGTGGGAGAAGCTGCGCTACGATGCCCGCATTGACGGCTATCGCGTCAGCATGACCAAGAACGACATCGAAAAGGCGTGCCGCTTCGCTGCCAAGGACGATCACGATCTTAAGAATCATGGCCGCAAGAGCCATGATTACTTCGGCGTGCCTCCGTATTGGATGTGAGCGCGCTGGCGAAACTGCTAGCTGCCCCGCCGATGCGGGGCTGGCGCCGTGTTTGGGCTATTTGTACCGCCCAAGCCTTTGCACAACCTCGATCTTGTAACCATCGGGGTCGGTGACGAAGAACAGCAATGCAAAAAGCTTCCCATCACGATTGAGTTCGATGATCTTGCCGGGATTGAGCCCGAGCTGGGCCATGCGCGCATGCTCGTCCCTCAATTCCGCAACGGAGACTGCGAGGTGGCCGTAGGCGTCCCCTTGTGCATAAGGGTCGATGCGGCCCTGGTTGATGGTCAATTCGAGTTCGAACTCCGTCTCGGCATTGCTGAGATAGACGAGCGTGAAGGTATCGAAGGCAATCCGGTCGGCCACCTTCAGGCCGAAAGCCTTGTCGTAGAATTCTACCGAGCGCGCCTCGTCCAGCACGCGAATCATAGAGTGAATCATCTTGGCCATCGGCGTCTCTCCGTAAATCGTCGGGCATGCCATTGCAGCCAATGCCATCGGCAGCCAGTGAAGGCAAGTATGGGGAAACTCGCCATATCTCCAATCGAGCATAGATCCAGGGTTCCCGGATGGCGATCGGTCTGCTTAACTGCCCGGCGCTCAGGCATATGTCGCAAGGGGGGAAGTCATGTACTACGTCATTCTGGCCTATCATGAGGAAGACATCGTCGAATCCTGGAGCAGGCAGGAGGACGCCGCGCTCATGAAGGAGCTTTTGGAGATCAATGACCGCATGGTCGCGCAGAAATCGCTGGGCCCCGCCGCGCGTCTGGGCTCGACACGGAATGCCGTCACCTTGCGGGGGCCAGGCGCGGGAACGGTGATCGATGGACCGTTTGCAGAAACCAAGGAGCAGTTGCTCGGTTTCTATGTCGTCGATTTTCCGACGATAGAGGGGGCGGTGGAGGCTGCGCGCGAATTGCGCCGCGCCAATCCGACCGCTGTCTACGAAATCAGGCCGGTCTCGCTTTACCTGCCCGGTGCATGCTTGCCATCAGGCGGAGGCAACTGATCGCGCAGGCTGTGATCGACGCTGACCTCAATGAGGTTGAAGGCCGATCCTGCTCGTGACCGACCGCTCGATCATCTCCATGCCGTCATAGATCAGCACCGCCATCAGGCCGACGATCAGGCCGCCCTGGAGGATGAAGGCGGTGTTGTCGTTGATGAGACCCGCGATGATAACCTCGCCGAGCCCTTTGGCGGCGACGGTGGAGCCGATCGTTGCCGTGCCGATATTGATCACGGTTGCGATCTTCAGCCCTTCGATGATGAGGGGGAGGGCAAGCGGCAGCTCGACGCGGAAGAGCCGCTGCCAGCCGTTCATGCCCATGCCGTCGGCGGCATCGAGCACGGAGGCTGGCACCTGCTGCAGGCCGGCGACCGTGTTCTCGAAGATCGGCAGCAGCGCGTAGAGAAACAGCGCGATGAATGTCGGGACGGCGCCGAAGCCGGTGGTCGAGATCGCAAGCGCCAGCACGGCAACGGGCGGGAAGGTTTGTCCGGCATTGGCGATCGCCCGCGACAGCGGCAGGAAGTCGGCGCCGATCGGCCGCGTCACGAAGATGCCGCCGAGAACGGCCAGGACGCCGCTTGCCGCGATCGAAACCAGGATCAGCTCGAGATGGCTGAGCGCCAGGCTCGGCAGGCTATTCTGCGTATAGATCGGCGACGCTCCGAATTTGGTCAGCGGCGCCAGAACAGGCATCAGCCATTCCGGACGGAACAGCATGACAAGCAGCAAGGCCAGCGCCAGGAGACGGAAGAGATTGGCGGCGAGAAATCTCATGCTTTGCGGCCCAGTTCGATCAGGTGCTGGATCGAGATCGAGCCGACAGGCACCTTGCGCTCATCCTCGACGGTCGCCTCATCCGCGCCCTGCCAGATCAATTCGGCCAAAGCATCGCGCAGATTGAGCGTCTGCGGCAGGCGGTGACCGAGGCCGGGCCGCGGCGGCTGCATGCTGTCCTTCAGCGGCAGCAGCGACATCAGCTTCAAGGCGCGGTCGGATGTGCCGGTCAGCTGCTGCACGAAAGGATCGGCAGGCTCCGTCAGGATCTTTTCGGGCTCGGAGCATTGCAAAAGCTTGCCGCCGCTCATGACGGCGATCTTGTCGCCGAGATGGAAGGCTTCGTCCATGTCGTGGGTGACGAGGACGATGGTCGTACCGAACTGCTTCTGAATGGCGAGCAGATCGTCCTGTGCCTTGCCGCGGATGACCGGATCGAGCGCGCCGAAGGGCTCGTCCATCAAAAGCAGCTCCGGCTCCGCTGCCAGCGCGCGGGCGACGCCGACGCGCTGCTGTTGGCCGCCGGAAAGCTGGCTCGGATATTTGTCTGCAAAGGTGCCGGGGTCCAGACGGAAGAGATTGAGCAGTTCCTCGACGCGCCGGTCGGTGCGCGCCTTGTCCCAGCCGAGCAGCTCGGGAACGGTGGCGATATTCTGGGCGACGGTGCGATGCGGAAACAGGCCGTGCCCCTGGATGGCATAGCCGATGCGGCGGCGAAGCTCCGTCGCGGGTACGGTCATGACATCCTCGCCGCCGACGGAAATATGTCCCTCCGTAATCGGCACCAGCCGGTTGATCATCCGCATCAAGGTCGACTTGCCCGAGCCGGAGGTGCCGACGATGACGGTGATCGTGCCCTTTTCCATGCTCATGCTGACATTATCGACGACGGTCGCGCTGCCGTAGCGCTTGGTGACGCCCTTGAGCTCGATCATGTTGGTCATGTGCGGTGTCCCCGGATGCTGTCGATGACCGCATCGAGGATGACGGCCGATGAAAAGGCGAGAAAGACCGTCGGCACGGCGCCGAGCAGCACGAGATCATTGGCCGTCTGGCCGATGCCCTGGAAGATGAAGAGGCCGAAGCCGCCGCCGCCGATCAATGCTGCTACGGTGACGAGGCCGATCGCCTGCACCAATACGATGCGGATACCGGTCAGGATGACAGGAAAGGCGAGCGGCAGGTCGATGCCGGTCAGGATCTGCCGGCGCGTCAGCCCCATGCCGGCGGCGGCATCGCGCACGGAAGGGTCGACGCCGGCAAGGCCGACGACGGTATTGGCAACGATCGGCAGCAGCGAGTAGATGACAAGCGCCACCAGCGCCGGCGCCACGCCGATACCCTGGATACCGATCGCGGCGGCGAAGGGCACATGGGCGGCGATATAGCCGAGCGGCAGCATGAGAATGCCGAACAGCGCCAGGCTCGGAATGGTCTGCACCAGGCTCAGCGCCCGCAGCACGACGGCGCGGATGCGCGGCTGCCAATAGCAGAATATGCCGAGCGGCAGCGCAAGCACGATGGCGATGGCGACGGAGCCGAGGGAAAGGAAGACGTGACGCAGCGCTTCGTGCCAGAACTTGTCGGCATTGTTGGCGTATTCCTTCATGATCGAGAGATTGTCGAGCAGGCCGGAGCGCAGGACGAGAACGAGCAGCACGGCATAAACAGCAAGAGCCGCCACCCGCAGCCAGGGTGTCAGCCGCAGCTTCACCAACGCGTCCGAAATCATCAACCCGACGACCCCGAGCAGCACCCAGAAGGAGCCGCCGGGCGTAATTCGTGCCACAGTGCTGCCTACCGGCGTCGCGGCGGTCGAGACGAGGCCAAGGGTAACGATAAGTGCGGCGATCGCAAGCGTCGCCATGCCGAGGCGAATGAGCTGGTTGCGGAAGAAAAGGGCGGCAAGCGCCGCCGCAGCGAGAAGGACGATCAGCACCAATGCCGCCGGCTGGGCAATGAGCTGCGTCAGCAGTTGCGGCTTGCCTGCGGCGATACGGTTTGCCTTGACGATGATGAACGGCATCCATGCCATTGCCAGCGCGCCGCCGGCCACCAATACCACTCCGAGACGGTCCACTCTGCGGACCGCTAGCGCATCTTCCATCAGGCAAGCTCCGTCAGCGCATGAGCCCAAAATTCAAGGCGGGTTCGGACAAGATCATGCCCATTCGAATGTCCGCGGCTCCACTTTATCAAAATGGAGTCCCTGGCGCGGATGATTTTAGGTCTGTTAGACCTAAAATCTGAATCCGCTCCGGAACTAGCGGAGTGGAGCATGATGTCGTTCGAAAACCGTTCACACTTTTCGGCATCATACTCCGGAGCAGCGTCAAAGCTTACTTCAGGAAACCATTGTCCTTGAGGTAGGATTCGGCAACAGCCTTAGCCGGCTCGCCATCGACCTGGATGCGGCCGTTGAGCTTGCGCAGTACGTCAGCGGTCAGCCCCTTGAAGATCGGCGCCAGGACTTCTTCGATCTTCGGATTGGCCTTGAGGACGGCCTCACGGATGATCGGCGTCGGCGCATAGACCGGCTGTACGCTCTTGTCGTCGTCAAGGACGGTCAGTTCGGCAGCTTCGATGGCGCCGTCGGTGCCGTAGACCATCGCGGTGTTGACGCCATTGGTCTGGTCGGCCGCGGCCTTGATCGTTGCCGCGGTATCGCCGCCCGAAAGCACGACTTCCTGATCCGGCTTCAGCTTGAAGCTATAGGTGGTCTCGAAGGCGGGTAGGGCCGCCGGCGAATTGACGAATTCGGAAGAGGCAGCGATCTTCACCGAGCCGCCGCCGGCAACCCACTTGCCGAAGTCTGACATGGTCTTCAGCTTGGCCGGGCCGGCCACATCGTTGCGCACGGCAATCGCCCAGGTATTGTTGGCGGGCGAAGGCGTCAGCCAGACGATCTTGTTGGCGTCATAGTCCAGTTTCTTGGCGAGGTCGTAACCCTGCTGCAGGTTCTTCCAGGCCGCATCGTCGGCCTTGTTGAAGAAGAAGCCTGCATTGCCGGTATATTCGGCGTAAATGTCGATTTCGCCCGACGTGATCGCCTTGCGCACGACGGGTGTCGTGCCGAGAGCGATGCGATCCTGCGCCTTGATTCCGTTGGCATTGAGTGCCGCGAGGATGATGTTGCCGAGGAGCGTGCCTTCGGTGTCGATCTTGGAGGAGACGACGACGTCGGCGGCGCTGGCACCGCTGGCAAGAAAAGCCGTCAGCGTGGCGGCAAGTGCAAGCTTCTTGAACATGATGTTTCCCTTTGTACCCCGTTAAATCGTTCTTCTGCTTGCCCGCGCCGCTTTGCAGGGCCACAGTCCGGACAGGCAGGCTTGGAATGGGCCGGCGGCCCACAACAGGCGAATTCGTGGCTGCTTCGGGTAAGTAGCGCTCATCGCGGAAAAAGCGATGCTCCCGGATTCCCGTTGCAGTCGCGCGATTATGGCGAGGGTACTCGACATTCGCGCGAAATTGGATTTCTTTTTTCGGGGGCAAGTGCGTTTGTTTTTGTTCCCCTGACCCGTTTGGCGCTGTTCCGATCTCATTTTCGCGGCCCGATCGGTAAGGCGCCAAAAAAACGATAGCCGGCGCCTTACGGCTTAGGGATATCTTTTTTTAAGAACACGACATATCGTCGGGATATTGTTGATCTTCTTGCGGCCGAGCCGGAATGCGCGCTGCGGATAAGGGGATGGGATTGTATCTCGGTGCTTTGTTCGTAGCCGACATGGTGTTCTCCATCGGCTCGGTGAGGGAAACTGCGCGACGGCTGTCCTTTTCGGCGTCGACCGTCTCCGGTGCGCTGCGCCGGCTCGAGACGGAACTTGCCATGAAGCTTGTCGAGCGCGCCTCCGGGGAGCTTGCAACCCTTCTGGCGAGCTCGAAGGTTCAGAAGGGGCTGCAACCTATTCTCGGCGGCATGCGCCAGCTTTCGACCCTGATGAAGGAACCGCCTTCTCGCGAGGACTATGACCAATGGGCCGCGCGCCTGCCATTGAAGATCGCCACCATCGAACGCTTCCTCGAGGTGGCCGACCAGGGCAGCATCAATCGCGCCGCCCGGCGCCTGCGTCTTGGCCAGCCGCAGCTCTCCCTACAGATCGCCAATCTGGAAGAGCTGTTCGGCTGCCGCCTGTTTGCCCGGCAGGCGCAGGGTTCGGTGCTGACGGAAGCCGGCCAGGAAGTTCATGCCATCCTCTCCGCCATCGCGCAGGCCTGGGACGAAATGAAGGCGGCGGCGGACGAGCGCTTTCAGCGCACCGCGCGAGCGGTTCGCATAGGCTCGATCATTCCAACCGGTTCGGAAAGCTGGGTTGCCCGCTCGCTGGCAAGCCTGGTGTCGCGCTGGAACATCGGCGGCAACCGCAACATGCTGTCGCTGCTGCTGATGACGGCCGACGATCTGCGCGAGGCGCTTCGCTCCGGCCGCATCGATGTTGCCATCGTCGATTCCGTGTTTGGTCTCGATGCTTTCGAACATATGGAGCTTCTCGCGACGGACATGGTGGCGATCGCGCCGCCTGATAGCACGGAGCAGACCTTCGCCGCGCTCGTGGAAAACCATCCGCTCTGCGTGCCGAGCCCGCGCACCGGCATCGGCAATGCCGCGACGGCCTTCGGCTATGACAGCCGCGACCGCCGGCGGTTTCGCGGACGCGACATCACCTCGGCCGACTCTCTGCCCGTCATCGTCGATCTCGTGGCCAATCATGGCTACGTCTCGTTCCTTGGCCGCGTCAGCGCGCTTCCGATCGCCGACAAGGTCCGCATCGTCGATCCGGATGAGGTTTTACCGCTGTCCTACCATCTCGCCCATAATGGCCGCAAAGCCTCGGTCGAAGCGTGCCGGCTGATCCTGGAGGCGGTTCGCGAACTGGTTGGAAACGTGGGGACAACGCCAAGACGCTCGTCGTCCCGCAGGTAGCGGAACCAAATGCGTTATCTTCGCGTTTAGCTGGGTTAGGTTAGTCCGGACGTACGCAGCCGGGGGGCTCGTTCGGCACCCAAGGAGAGACCATACATGAAAATTCTTACAACGGCGCTCGTCGCATTAGGCATCATCGTTCTACCCGCTACTTATGCCGAGGCGCGTGATCATCACCATCACCGCTGGCATCATTACCATCGTGACTATCGCCCCCATCATCATGGCTGGCATCGCCATGAAGGATGGCGGCATGGACATCGCCATCATCGCTGGCACAGCAAGCCGCATTTCTCGCATGCCTGATGGCGGCGGACGGCCATGAAAACGGCGCCTTCGGGCGCCGTTTTTGCAACTGCCGATCAACTGCATCCTTCTTCTTCCATTCTGACGATATCGATTGAAACGCACCGGCCGATGAGCGCGCCATCGCGATCATGCGGGACCTGCGCCGATGCCCCGAAACGACTGCCGCTCAGGGGATAGCGGAACTTTCGAAGGCGCTCTTGCGTTTATTATTCGTCCGGAGGACGCAAGTAATCCAGTAGCGTTTACGTCCGGCGTTCAAGGAGGCTGGAAATGAAAATTCTGGCAACGGCGCTGGTTGCGCTAGGTATGGCCGCGCTACCGGCAACTTATGCCGAGGCCCGTCCTCATCACCACGGGCACCACCATAGAGTGATCGTCCATCGGCACTATCATCACCACTATTATCGCCCATATGGCTATTACGCGCCGTACTATGGCTATGACCGGCCTTATTACGGCTATTACCAGCCCTACTATCCATTGGGTGTCTTCGGCGTTTTCGGCGGCTATGGCGGCTATCGCCATTATCACGGCTGGTATGGCGGGCGGGGATACCATCACGGCTGGTATGCCGGCGGCCACCGCGGGTGGCACGGCGGCGGCGGCCATTGGCGCTATTACAGCCAGCCGCACTTCTCGCATAATTGACGGCCAATCCTATGGCAGAACGGCGCCTTTTGGCGCCGTATCAGGATGAATGCATAAACTGTCGGGCAGTGCGGGCTCACGCGGGATTCAACACATGGACAGCGCGGCCGGCCATCAGATGCTTCACCTTTTCGCCGTAAGCGGCCATGTGCGCCGAAGCCGCATGAGCCTTAAGCGCCTGCATGCTTGCCCACTTTTCGACCACGACGAACGTATCAGGCCCAAAGGCCGGATCGGCCCCTTCGACATCCACGACGGCGGTATATTCGATGCATCCGTCTTCCGCATGAACGGCCGGAACATTCGCCTGGAAGGCTTCGAGCACCTCGGCGCGCTTGCCGGGCAGGGCGGTGAGGATGGCGAGAACGTGAATCATGGAAATGTCCTTGAAACGATAGACGATAGCAAATGAAGAACAACGGACGCCGCCGATGGCGCGGCCCGTTTCAATCTCTATCACGGAACGGAGCGATCCAAACGCCGAACTTCGTTTGGTTGGCCGTGCGGCGAGTCCGGCTCGGCCTCACATCCGGTTGATGTGCTTCGGATCCAGCGATCCGCTCAGCAGGTGGCCGAAAGCGATGAGATTGCCCTGCAGGCGGCCGCGACGGTCGATATAGGGCGGCGGGTTGAGTGAGCCGGCGAGATTTGAGGCGACGTTGCCGCCCATCAGCTTGAGCGCCCATTTCAGCGAAACGGAGCGTTTCTTGACGAGGTAAAGCGGATTGGCCACCTGGGAATAGCCGAAGCGCAGGCCCGAGGTACGACCGGCCTTGACGCCGAGATGGACGCCGCGCAGGCGATTGAACTTGACGATCTTGCCGAAAGGACGAAGCCGCCGGCACAGATCCACATCCTCCTGCCAGCCGTAGAGCGGCAGATCCTCGTCGAAATAGATACCATTTGCGAGCATCGCCTTCCGGCGGAAGATCATGTTGCAGCCATAGGCATTGTGCGTAGCCTCGATCACCGGCGCCGGAAAGGGCGTGGCGTCCGCTGCGAGCGCTCCGTCCGCTTCCTCCGCGGTCAACCCCGGCCCAAGAATACCGTCACGGACGACCTCACCGGTCGCCACGACGATGTCTTCATCCGCCTCGAACAGGGCTTCCGTCTCGGCGAGATAATTCGTTGCTGGGAAGAAATCGTCATCGAAGAAGACGATGACATCGGTGCCGACAGCCGCATCGATAATGGTATTGCGTTGCGGGCAGCTTCCCTGCGGCGAGGAGAGGATCGTCACCGGAAATGGCGCAGAGCTCAAGCGCGCCATGTCGATATCGTCATTCTTGGTCGGGCACAGGAAGAGATGATCCGGCCTGCGTGCCTGTGCGGCCAGCCGGTCGATCGTGGCGGCGAGGATCGCCTTGCGACCGCATGTTGCTATGCCAACGGCAATCTTCATGATGCATCCCCCCAAGAACATTGTCCCGAGATGGACGAAATCATCAAAATCTGAATCTTTAGTTGCAACAATCGCGTGCATTCAACGGATCGCGTGCAAACGCGCCTGATAGCTTTGGCTCAGCCGTAGAGCGAGCGGGCTTGCCGGGCGCGGGTATCCGAACGATTGAAAACACTCAGGAACGGGCAAAGAAAAATGGTGCCGCTTACGTGACTCGAACACGTGACCCCATCATTACGAATCCTAGACTCGGATGCAATCCTCGTAGCAGCTTCGCTCTGTTTTGGTTGTGACCAGACCTCTTGTCGCCCGACCCCCGAGTCCGCAATTAGCTTGAACCGACCCATTAGAACCGACCGATGCTTTCAGTTTCGCTCAAGTTCCTATCATCGTACAAGTGGATGGCTGGGCCGTATGCTTCATGCCATTGAACGTAGAGATTCGACAGAAAATCAAACGGTTAGATATTAACGGCTTCGGATATGTCCTCCGACATGGTTCACATACAGCGCCATGCACCATGAACTCCCAAAATTTCCTGCTTTCGCTCTTCTTCTGTCGCTTAAATTATTGATTTTATGTAATAAATTTCGAATTCAGGATTCACTTTGACCCTTGAATATGCTATCAGGGAGAGTCCACTTGGAGTCCGGCGAGTGGGTGCCACTCAGGCTATCTTTCTGGGTATTGTTGGGGTATCATATGGCCACATTTCATCTCACCTCGAAGTCGCTAATGCAACCCGTCAAGATCGCTGTCGCTGAGCAAAGATCATTACATATTTGGGACACGGAACTATCCGGTTTCGGCTGCTACATCTCTCCAAAGGGGAAGGTCAGCTGGCTTGTTCAACGATGGACAGGTGGCAGGGAAGGCGGGAAGGCAACAAGGCAAGTCATCGGCAAGGGTGATTTGATCGACCTACAGGAAGCCCGCAAGATTGCCAGACGTGTACTCCTCGATATCGATAGCGGAATTGATGTCGCAGAGAGAAAGCGTGAAGCTCGCAAGCCTAAGGTTCAGCAAACTGCCATTACCGTCTCTGAGGCTATTGGGAAGTTCTCCGATCTTTCTGCACCATGGAATTCCGGTAGGACGGAAACATACCTATTGGAACGTCAGCGGAGATTGTCGGTAGGGCTGGCTGAACATCTATCCAATCCTTTGCCCGGTCTTCAGAAGGCAGATATCAGGACAGCACTCGACAAGAAGGAAACTCAGAGTACCAAGCAAGCATTATACGCTGCACTGTCACCATTTCTGTCGTGGTCGCTTGAGCATGATCTGATCGAAACAAACCCTCTGGCGTCGATATCCGCTATCCAGCCTGTCGCTTCTCGTGAGCGTGTCCTTACCAAACTGGAAATCAAAGCCCTGTGGTCGGCTTCCTATCATATGCCTGATCGATGGGGCTCATTCTATCGGCTTCTTCTTTTGACCGGACAGCGAAGGGAAGAGGTTGCGGGGATGCACCTGTGCGAAATTGATTTCGATAAGTCCGAGTGGACGATTCCAGAGGAGCGAACAAAGAACGGTAAGACCCATATTGTCCACCTATCATCAACGGCATTGGCTGAAATCGGGCAAGCTCAAGGTTATGTGTTCCCGGCTGCTAGGATCAGGTTAACTTCAACGAAGTCGAAGACGAGTAAGGACCAGAAAACAGAGGCGCATATCTCCGGCTATTCGAAAATGAAGATCAAGCTAGATGGATATATGAAGAAAGAGCTTGCCAAGGAAGGGCACGAATTCAAGCCGTGGCGTGTTCATGATCTTCGAAGGACTATGGCGTCGGGACTTGCTGAAATCGGCGTCTTGCCCGAAGTGATCGAACGGGTACTCAACCATACTTCCGGTGCTACTGGTGGTTTGAAGGCCGTTTACCAGCGATATGAGTACCTGAAGGAACGGAAAGAAGCCCTTGAAGCATGGGCTAGCCGCGTGGGTGCCTTAGTCTCACAAGAAAAGCGCATATATTCCAATGAGTTACTGGAGGATGGGGTCTGTGTGGCGGAATGACTGGCTTGGCGTTGGGAGTGCCCGAGAGTCCTTGGAAAAAGTGTTAGATATTGTGTAATATTTTCAGTGACTTAAATTCCGATCCGTTTTAAACTTAGAATTAATTTCTAAATACTTGACAAAATCAAAAAAATATTAAATGGTATATGTGTAGAGTGAGTTGATTTTAGAACGATTTTGCGTCTGAAATCTCTCTTCTGGCCGAGAGTTTAATTTCTAAATACTCGGTAGATCATGCTGGCCATCCATCGCAGTGTTATTCGCGTCAGCCAGAGGACCGACCTATAGCGGTCCATTCAACCCCCAACCTATTATTAATGTGCGAAGCTCTTAAAGGAACTTCGTTCCGAATACTTTGAACGTTGCCCGCTCAGGGTCCCGTTCGTTTTTCTATCGGTTGAGAACCTACGAGGCTTCCAGCCGGCCAGTTCGAAAGGAACACATATGAACACAAAAATTAGCCACGTCGTCTACGGAGGGACACCAAATCCCCCGAGCAGTAACGCAGTGTCAATCGATGGCTCCATCACACATACCAAGTCATGGAGCTTGACCGACTATTTCCCCGAGAAAGCCGAAGACAAGATCAAGGTCCGCGATGTCGCCGACTACATGGAGGTCATTGTCAAGGATAAGAAGTCCGGTGAGCTGATCGACTGTGTAATCTCAAAGCCGAACGAACTAGGCCATTTCTATACGATTGGCTTTTCGAAATCCCGGCCCGAAGGTGCACGAGGTCCAGTCGGCAAGTTCGATACGCCGAAGGAATGCAGTGGAAGGTTTACTTCGATCCAAGAGGCACAACAAGTCCTACGGAATTGGATTGAGAACTCTACGTCTAGTGTCGAGTTATTTGATGTAGATCGAAAGTATAATAACATACGGTAATAAACTTAAAATATATAAGCACATATTTCTCAAAATCAGATAGGATCTAATGTAATGTTGAGATTTTATCCTATTATTATTCAATAAAGGAAAATATAATGGCAAAGATTAGTTGGACTAATATCGATCCGGCAATGAAGAAGAACTTCGACAAGGCAAGCGATGCTGAAAAGAACTACGTTAAACATGAGATTGGCAAGCTGGCGGAACAGATCAATGACAGCAATTTGTCTGAAGATGCACTGCGAATCCTGATTGGTAGATTGAAGAAATCCGAAAGTTCCGGCTCCGGCTCTGCGTCGAATACGAATGACCACCCTGAGTGGCGCAGAAAGCTTCCTGCCCATGTCCTCGAAGTCCTCGAAAAAGAGGAACGTCTTAGCGCTGAGTCTAAGAAATCGATTGAGGATCATTTGGGCAAAGTCTTCGGCCTGTCATCTGAGTCACCCTTCGATTTCTGACCGGATTCAACAATGAAGTTTGGGCAATCAATGACGCCCCGACAGATTGGGGCAACGAATGAAAATCTTACGATCACGGTCGCTGTTTCGAAAGACGATGCACACCCTAGGGCCGTTCTGTCATACGATGACTATCAGCATTTGGTTGAACTCGGGCTTTCTCCTAACTGGCATCTGTCTGGGGGGAATGTTTGCGGTTACGCTCTGAAGACTAACGGATACGTCAAAGTTCCGGTCGCTCGATTGCTGCTCAGAGCTAGGGCCGGTGAGAAAATCCGATACCATGACGGCAATCGTTTGAACCTACGTCGCGAGAACCTCACTCTGATTGACGGCTACAGCGTCGGAGATGCATCGAGTGCACCGTAGGTGCTGAGCTACTAATTAGGCGACGCTAGGGGAGCTTAATCCTCATATTGAGTCATGGAGGCTCGTACAGAGCGTTCGGTATGTTTTGGCTAGGTTGTAGCTGAAATGGTTGAATGACTCTGTACGGGCTTCTGTGAGTCAAACAGGGCCAACAGCAAGCTGTTAATACCATATTTAGTGCAACGAATTACTTAGGCCACAAGGAATAGCAAACGGAGTCGCCTTGAGCGTCTTCGATGCGAGACATGGGGTGTGCGCCACCTTTAACCCGAGCGCGGAATTTGAAACGAAATGGACAAGAAAGAGAATATTAGATTTCTGAAATACCTGACGCATAAGAATGACCGGGGCGATTATGTTCCTTCCCCGACGTATCTATTCCAACCGTACCCAGAGAAGGGCAAGGGCACAAGTTTATATGCCCCCGTATGGGGTTCTCTAGCTACCCGTCAATCCACTCTCGAAAAAGCACAAGATGAGTACTCGGCCATCGGTGTGACGGTCAATATCATTCCGGAAGGCATGGCTCGGAAAGATGAAAACGTAACCGGTTATCGTGCTGTCTGGCATGATGACGACGGCAAGGGGTTCAAAGGAGAGGTAGCCCTTGAGCCCACGCTTATTGTCGAGACATCTCCTGATCGATTTCATCGGTACTGGTTTATCGATAGATCAAAGGGCGACATAACGGCGGAGCAGTGGACCGGTATCATGGACGTCATGCATCAGGTCTACGGTTCTGACAAAGGCCATCCATGCCAAGCGATGAGGTTACCCGGTTCCTATCATCAAAAACTACGCCCCGAGGGCTCGCAAGGGGAAGGTGATCGCTGGACGGTCAAGATCGTTCAGGAGACCGGCTACCTGTACTCCGCTGCTGAGCTCATCGAAGCGTTCGGGACGATGGCGGAATGGGTCGATTTATTTGAGCAGCCGGGGGCGGATAAGGTCAAAATCCCTGTCGATTGGAAGCAAGATCGGGATCGGATAGTAAGGGCTTTGAAATACGTTCCTGCCGAAGATCGTTTGGATTGGTTCAAGATCGGCGGGGCGATCTACGACGCATGCGGGGGTGCAATCGAAGGATTTCGGATTTGGGATGATTGGTGCCAGACTTCCGAGAAACACGATCCCACTACTCAGCTTGAATATTGGAACAAGGAATTTCCCAAACGGGAGAATACTGCCAACAGGGCTGGCCTCGGGACGATCTTTCGAGATGCTATCGAGGCAGGTGCTAATCCGGATGAAGTCTACCTGTTGCAGAGTGAAGATGACTGGACCCCTCCGAGCGGGTTTGTCGATCTGACTTCAACGGCCGTGACGCTTGTCGATCCTTTCGCTAAGGACACAATCAATGCGCTCCGCGTGGTATTCGATAGCAGGAAACACTACCCGTCTGATGTGCAACTTCTTGGATTGGAGAATATTGCGACATCATTCGTCCATATGGCGGTCGGCGTTGCAGGACCGAGTTTCTTCCTGTCCTCACTACCTTGCGGAGTTGGCAAAACGACCACCGTTATTGAATCGACAAAACAGTTGATGAAGCGGCCTGACCTGTCTGGCGCTGGTGTGATTTATTTCCTTGCTCGCGTCGAGGAGATCAAAAACCTCGTTAGGGAAATGAACCTCAGCCCGGAGATGTATGCCGTTCTGGTCTCGAAGGGGAAGGCTGAAATTCTCACGAATGCCGGTGTTAGCCTAGGTAATCAGAATATCGACGAGGCTAGAATTCTCTTTACGACACAACAGCAGCTTGAAGTAAGAACGAAGGGCGGCGACAAATTTGAAGAGATCGACAGATTCTTTTATCGAGGCAAGCCGAGAAAGGTCCGGGTATGGGATGAGACGATCACTCCCTCGATGGCCCTTACGCTGGCAAGATCAAAACTTGGCGTGATCAGCACGAGGCTTTCGGATAACAAGCATCATGGATTGGCAGAAGAAATCCTGCAGTGGCAGACCACTTTAAAGGGTGCGAAGACGGGTGACGTCGTTTCGGTCCCAGAGGTTTCGTCTGTCGTTCTGGACCTTCAGGAATTTCGTGAGATGTTCGGAGAGGAGGACCGGACCAATGCAGAGGCGCTCTGGCGGCTATCTGGACGGCAGGCAAGGGTAAGGACCGAGAATAATCCGGGAGAGGCGTGGAGCGTTATTACGCTCGATTACCACGATAATCTTCCGAAGGACTTGGCTCCGATGCTGATCCTTGATGCGAGTGGTTCACTCAGGCAGACGTACCGGTTTTGGGCTGAGTACCGGCAGAGCTTGGGCGAGAGATTGGTATTTCTCGTGTCCCCCGAAAAGACGTACCGCAACCTGATAATTCACAGATGGGATGTTGCGGCGGGGAAAACGGCCAGCAGGGATCACAAACAAGCCCGTGATATTGCCGAAGCTGTCGCTAGGGAGGTCAGGACGCTACCGGCTGGCGAAAAGGTCCTTTTTGTCCACTTCAAACGTCAGAGGATCAAGGGAGGGTGGGGTCCGGATATGGAGCAATTGATACGCGACGAATTCGTATTCGACACAAAGACCGTGGACCGGCTAAATTTCCTGACGTGGGGTAATCATGCCGCGACAAATGATTATGCAGATGTAAAGAACGTCTTCCTGATCGGCGTTCTGCAATACAATGAGGCAGCATATGAAGCTGACGGCAGGGGGGCGAAGAAGATGGGGGTGACTGACGACTTCCTCGACACTGATCTGAATTCTATCCGCATGGGTGAGATCGGCCATAATATATTGCAGGCAGCTAATCGAGGGTCGATGAGGAAGAGCGTTGGAGACGACTGTCCGGAAGGCTGTCGGTTGTACATTATCGGCTCCGAGAACAAAGGGACTGGCTTCCCACGGCATGATCTTCGAAAGGTTTTCCCAGGGGCTGAGATTGTCGATTGGAACCCTATACCGAAGAAGTTGAGTAGGAAGGCGCAAGCGATTATTGAACAAGTAAAATACGCCT
Organism: Rhizobium sp. JAB6; assembly: GCF_003024605.1. Classification (GTDB taxonomy): domain Bacteria; phylum Pseudomonadota; class Alphaproteobacteria; order Rhizobiales; family Rhizobiaceae; genus Rhizobium. The sequence continues at coordinate 486,777 of NZ_PYJQ01000001.1, forward strand.
TACAGCACTTTGAATGGATTGATGCGAAGGCGATTTCGGACGATCTCGGAATGGATAAAGGGAACTTCTCAAGGTGCTGATTCCGATGAAGCCGCCCCTTTGTTCCGAGATGATTGCGCCCCTTGATTCCGGGATGATCTCGCCCCCTGTTTAGTGGGGTCTGCAGGCAGTGATTGTTGTCAGTTCATTTAGGCAGGGTGTCAAGCTTTTCGGGGCAGGTTTCGTCGTAGGCTTTCTCCGCTGAGTTCGATGCGGTGGGCGTTGTGGACGAGGCGATCCAGGATGGCGTCGGCGTAGGTGGGGTCCCCAATGACGCCATGCCAGGCGGATACGGGGAGCTGGCTGGTAATAATCGTCGATCGGCGGCCGTAGCGGTCCTCGAGGATTTCGAGAAGGTCGTGCCGCGCCTGTTCGTTGAGCGGTTCGAGGCCCCAATCATCGAGGATCAGGACCTGAACATGACCCAGTGTGCGTTGCAGCCGGGCATACCTGCCGTCGCCACGAGCGAGGGCAAGCTGGGCAAACAGTCTTGGGACACGTTGATAAAGAACGGATCGGTCGTCACGGCAAGCCTTGTGACCGAGAGCGCAGGCTAACCAGCTCTTTCCGACACCCGAGGGTCCGCAAATGGCCAGATTGTCATGAGCGTTGATCCAATCGCCACCGAGCAGCTTCATGAAGAGCGCGCGATCAAGGCCGCGCTCGCTGCGGTAATCGACGTCTTCCGGGGTCGCCTGGTGACGCAGCTTGGCGAACCTGAGGCGTGCGGCAAGCTTGCGATCGTAGCGGGAACTCCATTCCCGTTCGAGCAGCAGTCCGAGCCACTCGGCATGCGAGAGATGTTCGGCCTCGCCGTTGGCTACGAGTTCGCCGAAGGCTTTGGCCATGCCGGCCAAGCCCATGGCGTTCAGTCGATCAAGTGTTGGATGCGCAAGCATTCTTCGTTCTCCTTAGTGGTAATAGCGAGGTCCGCGGATGTTCTCGTGGTGGATCGGTTCGTGCGAGGCAGCTCCATTCGAGCTCGCCGCCCGATCGAGATGATTGTCGAGGATGGAGCGCACCGAACCATAGGTCCGGGCCCCGATCTCCAGCGCTCGGGCGCAAGCGGCATTGACCCTGTCGCGGCCGAAGCTCTTGTTAAGGCGGATAATCCCGAGGCAGGCGCGAAAGCCCTGCTCGGGATGCGGCCGGTCGGCAAGGATGCGCTCGCACAACAGGTCGACATCCGGCCCCATGGCTGAGGCTTCGCGTCGAATGCGTTCGATCGTCCAGTCGGCGAAACGACGATGCGCCGAGGGCATATGATCGGGGATGGTCGTGTGCTTGCCGTTGCCGCTCGAGCGGCGGTGCGCGGCGATCCGCTCGCCCTTATGGAATATCTCGATCGTATTGGCGGTGATACGCGTCTCTACTTGCTCGCGGGCAAAGCGATAGGGAACGGAGTAATAATGCCGTTCGATCTCGACATGATAATCCAGCCCGGCACGCCGGATACGCCATTCGGCGAAGACATAGCGCTCGACAGGCAAGGGCCGCAAAGCCGGCCGATCAAGCTCTTCGAACAGTTGACGGCGGGTAACGCCAACCCGGCGCAGGACACGTTTATCGTTGAGGTCGCAAAGCAAGTCGGCGATCGCCGCATTCACCTCGGCCAGGCTGTAGAAGACCCGATGGCGAAGGCGACCCAGCAGCCACCGCTCGACAATACGAACCGCAGCCTCCACTTTCGCCTTGTCGCGAGGGCGTCTCGGCCGCGTCGGAAGGACGGCGCTCCCATAGTGCGCCGCCATTGCGCTATAGGTCCTGTTGACCTGGGGATCAAAGTGGCATGCCTTGATGATCGCCACCTTGGCATTGTCGGGAACAAGCAATGCCGGCGCACCACCGAAGAACTCCAGCGCCTGGATATGGCATTCAATCCAATCGGGAAGCGTCTCGCTCCAGCGAGCATGGGCATAGGAGAGGCTCGATGCGCCCATGACCGCAACGAACAGATGGGCCTGTCGCGTCTTGCCAGACAATCGATCGACAATCACCGTGACCGTGTCGCCGGCATAATCAACGAACAGCTTGTCGCCGGCCATATGATCCTGCCGCATCGTCACCGGCAGCTTCAGAGCCCAGCCGCGATAGAGGTCACAATACCGGCTGTAGCGGTAGCCGTCGGGATAACGGCTCATGTATTCGTCCCAGAGAATTTGCAGCGTCATATGCTTGCGCTTCAGCTCGCGATGGACCTGCGCCCAGTCCGGCTCCGGCGCGCGACGATGACCCGTCTTCGTCCCGGCCGCCTTATAAAGCGCTGCCTCCAGGACCGTATCGCTGACGTCGTCGCCCAAAGGCCACGACAACCCAGCAACCGCTGCCCGCCGTAGCGTCTCGCGCACCGTCGACGGCGCAGTCCCAACCCGCACCGCAATCGACTTGTGCCCAAGTCCTTGCTCAAAGCGATATCTCAGTATCTCGCGGACACGCCGCATCTCCAGTCTCTCCGCAGGCATACCGTTCCTTCCCTGTCACCATCGACGGAAGGAACTTCACACCTGCAGAACACCCTTGCCAGATGCCCGCCAAAGGGGGCGGCATCATCTCGGAATAAGGGGGCGACTATTTCTCGGAATTGGGGGGCGACATCATTTCGGAATCAGGGGGCGGATTGCCTCGGAATTTGCAGGCTTGTGAATAGGGAGGACACGAAAGCCGCCCTCGAAGCTGAAGGTATCGAATTGGTCAATCCGGGTGGGAATGCGAAAGCATACTTTAGGAAGACATCTCTTCGGGTTCTGCCGTGGGAACTGCCACAGGAGAGAACAGCAGCAGGGTTCTGATTATGATTAGGGCGGCGGGCCTTAATGCTTCGGCTATGGCTTCGCCGTCAGGGTGCCATGGGTTTGTGTTGTGAAAAGTCTGTTAAGGGTGTCTATACAGAAAAATCACAACAAGCCGACCATGCTGTTATGACGGGCCTCCGCGTCGCTTCGCTCCAGTTCGAGAAAGAAATAGGGTCATTTGCTTATAAGGGGTATCTATGTAAGTGATTGACCCCCTTTTGCCTAAAGGACTGGCGGGCGAGATGCTGGCGGATTTCCCTTTCTGTAGGGACTAAGAACACACTCTCCCTTTCCCTTCGCACTCATGAACCGGAGGTTCTTTAGGCCACGTCTAGCTCCAGCGCTAAATACCGATTTTTGAATTCCGTGGGGATGGAGATGCGAACTCCTCGGTCGATTAAGTTTTGTAACACATCTTCGAAATATGTCTTTGACGGCTGGCTTCCCGCTATCACGGCGAGTTCACGACCCGCAGCCGTAAGGAGGGCTGGCCCTATGGAAAGGGTATTTCCTTGATCCCCCTCAAATTCGAGCGCTATTGGGCACCCATAATACCATACATGAACATACTTAGGGAGGTTCGGTCGAATATAGCCGGTTGCCGGTGCGTGCTGAATGAGGCCCATGCTTTCGAGTTCGGCAAGATCGGTGAAACTCATTGAGTAACCGTCTTCATCTCGCGTCGCTTTGCTTTCTCTAGGAAACATCGGGGTGAGGTTGCCGATCATCCATAAATTCCGACAGAATCTCGTAAAAAGCTCTGCATCGCTCCTGCTCATCTGGGCTACGATATCCATCGTCCTTCGGGAAAACGAACCAGTCTTATTGGCTTCCCCTGCCAGTATCTTTGCCCAAACAGATTGCATCTCCTCGTTCGAAACCAGTCGAGCCTTCTCAAAAAGATACCTGACAAAATCCTCGTCTAGCTCGTCCGGTTTTGCATCGGCTGAGAGGTGAGGAATGGCCTTCGTCGTGATGCTTTCGATGTTCTCTTGATTCTTTTCCTCTTCAAGAACCATCCGCTTGACAGCACGCTCTCGGGTTTCCGTAATCTCAATATCTGCAAGTGCTAAAATCTTCTTCGCGTCAGCTTCAGCTTGGGCCACTCTTCTGATCTGCCAAGGCTTTGCAATTCCGCCTACTGCATCCGACACACGACTAATGAGTTCTGTAGCTGGTTTTTCGAGACCGGTAAGGTTCGTGATTTCCATACTTGCACCGCCCTGCCTATGCGTCTGTTTTGGGTCTCTTTCTGATTCCCTAGTTGTGTTCGGATTCACGCAGATTCAACCGAAAGAGTCTAGGGTGTTGTTGCGGGTTTGTTCCGTCGCGCACAGGCTTCGCTAAAAGTCCAGAATTTCTCTGAGAAAATTTCAGGGTGCCATACACTCATACACCTGGGGTCCCGATCCCCCTGCTACCCCTTTGTGAACGATCCCATAGGAGGACAATTCCTTATTCATCTTCCTGCTTGTCGATCTCTGACAGACAGCGTGAGTTCTCGGAGATGATTCTCAAGAGGGAAAGCTTTGTGATGCTGGCGAAGCCACGTGGGCTCTTCGGGCCGAACCATCCGGCTAGGTATTCGTGGGACTACGCTCCGTCATTATCAGAACCCAAGGGTTCCCCGTGAAGCTCCGCTTCGTCGTTACAACATCATTAGATTTATGCCGCTTTAGCTCAGTCGGTAGAAAAGCGAGCTTGCCGAGCGTGGTTAGTGTTCGAATAGATAATTGAAAACATTTAGGAATGGGCAAAGAAAAATGGTGCCGCTTACGTGACTCGAACACGTGACCCCATCATTACGAATGATGTGCTCTACCGACTGAGCTAAAGCGGCATTCTGCGGAGCATTCGGTTCGGCCCCGCGATTTGCATGGCGCTGATACAGTCTATGCGGTCAGATTTCAAGCGCTCAAATTGCCAATCGGCAAAAAAGGCGGGATGCTTGTGAAAAAAGCCCCGCTTTTTCAAGCCCGCTCAAAGCGCTAGCCGGGCGCGTGCCTGCCGGTATTCTCTCTCCAGCCTGTCGACGAGAGCGGATACGGGCTGGATGGATTTGACGGCGCCGATGCCCTGGCCGGAACCCCAGATGTCCTTCCAGGCCTTCACGCCGGTAGTGGCTGCTTCGAAATCCATCTTCGAGGGATCGGCCTCGGGCAAATTGTCCGGATCGAGGCCGGCGGCGCGGATCGAGGGCTTCAGATAATTGCCAAGAACGCCGGTGAAATAGTTGGAATAGACGATATCGGCGGCGGTGCCCTCGACGATCGCCTGCTTGTAGGCGTCGGCCGCACGCGCCTCTTCCGTTGCGATGAAGGGCGAGCCGATATAGGCCATGTCGGCACCGGCGGCCTGGGCCGCAAGGATCGCGCCGCCCGTGGCGATAGCGCCAGCCAGCAGCAATGGCCCGTCGAACCATTCGCGGATTTCCTGCACCAGCGCGAAAGGTGAAAGCTGGCCTGCGTGGCCGCCGGCACCGGCGGCGACGGCGATCAGCCCGTCCGCGCCCTTGCGGATCGCCGAATTGGCATGCCGGTTGTTGATGATGTCGTGCAGCACGATGCCGCCATAGGAATGCACGGCCGCGTTCACCTCGGGCACGGCGCCGAGCGAGGAGATGACGATCGGCACCTTGTATTTCACGCAAAGCATAAGATCATGCTCGAGACGCTTGTTCGACGCATGGACGATCTGATTGACCGCAAATGGAGCTGCCGGGCGCTCCGGATTTGCGGCATTGTATGCGGCAAGATCCTCGGTAATCATGGCAAGCCATTCGTCAAGCTGGCTTTCCGGCCGCGCGTTCAGCGCCGGAAAGGAGCCGACGACACCAGCCTTGCATTGTGCCAGCGTCAATGCGGGATGAGAGATGATGAAGAGAGGCGAAGCCACGACCGGCAGGCGCAGACGCTGGCTTAGGATGGAGGGGAGGGCCATGAACATCATCCCTTTTGACGTTTACGAAAACGTCAAAAGGGATAACAGATGTCTGCCAAGAGGGAAAGATGGGGAAGGAAGCAGGCAAGGCAACGGGCAATAGGCAATAGGCGATAGGCAATAGGCAATAGGCAATAGTGCTTGACCGTCCCCGCGCGATCCCTACCGCCTACTACTGCCACCCAATTTGCGTCGTCTTTGCCGTTTATCCCCGCCCGAGTGCCCTTAACCCGAGGGGGAGGCTTGCGTATTGCGGAACTGGGCGTTACCGAATCCGGTTAACGATTGATGAAAATATGGCTGCCTTGCCAGCGGATTATGCGAGTATAGTGCGAGTGAGCGTAAAGGATCGGATGTGAGCGGATTAGAAACGGCCATCAGAAGCGCGTTGGATCGGTCTGATCGCGCCAATCCGGAAATCCGGGCTCGCATCTATCAGTCGGCACGCCAGGCGCTGGAAGCCGGCCTTCGCAAGCAGGACATTACCGATGTCAATGTCGTAGCCGCCCAGCGCCAGCGTCTGGAAACGACGATCCGTGAGATCGAGGCCGAGGAGCGCGCCCGTACCGTGCAGGCGATGCCGGTTTCCCCGGAGCTGGATGCCCCGCATGTTTCTCCATCCGCTCCCCGGCCTGAAACAAGGCAAGCTGCCGCACGGCCGCAGGAGCCTGTCATGAGCGTACGCGGGGAAACGCGCGATCCGCCGATGTCGGCTGGCCCTGCCGTTCCTGTCGAGCCGCTATCGGCCGAACGGGCGGGGCGGGAAGGCGATTTCGCCGATATGCGCGCCGGTCCCGCCGATCATCTCGGTGCCGACAGCGATGTGCGTCCGACAGCCGATATGCGGCCTGCGGCGCGATCGATGAACTTCAAGCCGGAGCGCGCGGCCGTGCGCCGCAAGCCGCGCAAGTTCTTCTCTCGCCTGCTCGTCTTCTGCATTCTGCTCGCCTTCCTCGGCGTCGGTGCCTGGTGGATCAAGACCTCGGGTGTGCTCATGTCGGCCGCCCAGCGGGATACGAGCGTGCCCAATCCGCCGGCACATGTCGATTCGCAGGATTTCAGCGGCAACAGCAACGATGACGATATGTCGGATCAGGACGACAATAGCGGTCCTGTCAATCCGGGGCTCGCCACCATCGATCCGCAGAACAGCTTCTCCGCGGAATGGCTCGAGGTCTTGAAGCCCACCGACGCGCCGAAGGTGACGACAGGCCCGCAATCGAAGGCCGAGAACGTATCGGAGAACGAAGGGCCGGCCGTGAGGCTGACCTCGCTCAGCAGCGGCCCGGAAGGCAGCGGCTCGGTCGAGGTGCCGGTCAATGTGCTGCAGCAAATGGCGGGAAAAGCCTCGACCGTCGCGCTGACATTGCAGTCCACCTCGGATGCACCGACGCAGATCACGGTGGAATGCGATTTCGGCTCCCTCGGCCGTTGCGGCCGGCATCGTTTCACGGTCAGCCGGCAAAAGACGGATTCCCTGTTCCAGGTCAAGTTCGATCGCGCTATGACGCCGACCAATTCAGGGCGCCTGATCATCAACAGCGATGTCGACGGCAAGGCCCGCGGCGTCAACATCTACGCCATCCGCGTCTTGCCCGGTCAATAAGCCCGCGCCACGCGTCGAACTTCTTAGGTGAGGATATCCGATCCCATGCCGAGGATCTTCTCGTCGATCTTGCCGATCGCTTCCTTGTCCTTGCCGTCATAGTCGAGCGTCAGCAGAATGTGACGGATAAGGTTCAGGCGCGCGCGCCGCTTGTCATTGGCGCGGATGACCGTCCAGGGTGCGTGATCGGTATGCGTATCCTCCAGCATGCGGTCGCGCTTTTCGCTGTAATCCTTCCACTTCGGCAGCGCGGCGATGTCCATGGAAGAGAGCTTCCAGACGGCGCGGGGATCGTGGCGCCGGTCGTGGAAACGCTTCAGCTGCATCTCCCGGCCGATATCGAGGTAGAATTTGAAGAAATAGATGCCGTCCTGGACGATGAGCTTTTCCATCTGCGGTGCCTGCTTTAGGAACTGCTCATATTGCTTCGGGGTGCAGAAGCCCATGACCGGCTCGACGCCGGCGCGGTTGTACCAGGAGCGGTCGAACAGCACGAATTCGCCTGCCGTCGGAAACTGGGCGACATAGCGCTGGAAATACCATTGGCCGTTTTCGCGATCGGTCGGCTTCGTGAGCGCCACCACGCGCGCCAGACGAGGGTTCATATGGGCCGAGGTCGCGGCGATCGAGCCTCCCTTACCGGCGGCATCGCGTCCCTCGAAGAGCGCCATTACCCGCTTGCCTGTCGCCTGCAGCCAGAACTGCACCTTGATGAGCTCGATCTGCAGCGCTTTCAGCTCATCGAGATACTCGTCTTCCTTCAGCTTCTTCTTGTAGGGATAGCCGCCCGAGGTCAGGGCTTCATCTTCGATCCAGCTCGGAAGCACGGGGTCAACGACATCGAATATCCGCTTGATGCCATGGATATCCAGCTCCACCGCCCGGCTTTCTGCTTTCTCTTCCATATGTCGGCTCCTCGGCTATTTACGCGGCGTTAACCCTGCCGCCGGCGGCGGCAAAAAAAGCTCGGCCACGAAACTGAAACTTTTATCCAATAGTTTCAAGCCCTTTACCGTCGCCGTCTTTTGCCGGCTACATTTATTTTTTCCAGTTGATGGCTTCTGTGGATAGAGCCGAATACTTCTGTCATGAATCGCAGATAAGACGCGGAATCCAGCGTTTCACGATGGCGGGCGAAGGACGGTGCAGTTGGAAGACGAATGGTCATTTGTCAGGAGGTTGGCAGTTCGGCTGCGGCAGGAGAGTGCCATCCTGGTTTTGGCGACGCTGATTGCCGCGCTCGCCCTCGTCGAAGGCATCAACACCGGCGCTGTATTCTGGATCTGGGCCATCGTCATGATCGTCACGCTGCTTCGTCCGCCGCTGGTCGAGCGGGTGGAGGTGCCGTCGCAGGCCGAACCTGCGCCCGTCGACCCACAAAACCTGTTGCGCACCGCCTTTGCGGGGCTGGCCGCACTCGACATCCCCGTGCTGATCATCGACCGCGAAGCGTCGGTGCTGATGCAGAACATGGCCGTCGAAAAAGCCTTCGGTGCCTTTCCGATCGGCGCACATATTTCCTCGAAGCTGCGTTCGCCGGGTCTGCTCGACATGGTGCGCGAGACCATCGCGACCAATACGCCGAACCAGATCGAACATTCCGAGCGCCTGCCGTCGGAACGGGTCTACATCGTGCGCATTGCCCCGATCGAGCTGCCCGAGATCCACAGGCTGGAAGATGCGCTCTTCCTGCTCTCCTTCCGCGATATATCGGAGCTGCGCCACATCGATCGCATGCGCTCCGATTTCGTCGCCAATGCCAGCCACGAATTGCGCACCCCTCTGGCATCGCTGCGCGGCTTCATCGAGACGATCCAGGGGCCCGCCAAGGCCGACCCGAAGGCGCAGCAGCGTTTCCTTGGCATTATGCTCGATCAGACGACGCGCATGAGCAGGCTGGTCGACGATCTCCTCTCGCTCTCGCGTCTGGAGCTGAAGTCCCATATCGCGCCGGATCAGAAGGTGGATCTCGTACCCTTGCTCGGCCATGTGCGCGATTCCCTCCTCCCGCTGGCCGGCGACCTCGACGTGACCATCAATCTGCATTTGCCGGCGGGCAAGGTGGAGGTGTTGGGTGATCGCGATGAGCTGGTGCAGGTCTTCGAGAACCTGATCGAGAACGCCTGCAAATACGGCCAGGAGGGCAAGTCGGTCGAGGTGTCGCTACTGAACAGTGCGGGCGAGGCCGTCGAGGTCGTCGTCTCGGACAAGGGGCCGGGGATACCCGCAGAACATGTGCCGCGCCTGACCGAGCGCTTCTATCGCGTTAACGTTGAGGACAGCCGGTCCAAGAAGGGAACCGGTCTCGGACTTGCCATCGTCAAGCATATTCTGACCCGCCACCGGGCCAGACTGATCGTTAAGTCGGAAGTCGGAAAGGGAACCGACTTTACGGTCCGCTTCTGACAACCTCCGTACATCCTTCATTTGGGCGGCGATTTATCTGAATCATATCAGGTACATAGTCTGTCATAATTGTTTCACTCGCCTGACATAAAAGGGCGGTGTTTTCGCCAGTAAGAATGGACTGCTGAAAAAGTGGATGTGGCCTCCACCTCGGCGCTCTTCAAAGCTCATCAGGGGGATTCATTGTGAATGCTTTGAAAATGTCCATTCTTGCACTGGTTGCATCGGTTGCCCTTGCCGGCACTGCAACTGCCCGCGACCAAATTCAGATCGCCGGGTCATCGACCGTATTTCCATATGCCAAGATCGTTGCCGAAACCTTCGGCGAGACCTTCACCAATTTCAGGACCCCCGTGGTGGAGTCCGGCGGCTCCGGAGCCGGTCTGAAGGAATTCTGCAAGGGCGTCGGAACGGATTCCATCGACATCGCCAATTCATCGCGCCCGATCAAGGATAATGAAATCGAAGCCTGCAAGGCCGCCGGCGTCAGCGATATCCAGCAGATCAAGATCGGCTATGACGGCATCGTCTTCGCCTTCGAAAAGAGCAATCCCGACATCAAGTTCGAACCGGTCGATCTCTATAAGGCGCTTGCCGCCGAAGTGGTCGTCGATGGCAAGCTCGTCGCCAACCCTTACAAGAAATGGTCGGAGATCAAACCGTCGCTGCCGGATTTTGAAATCGCCGCCTATATCCCGGGGGAGAAGCATGGCACGCGCGAAGTCTTCGAGGAAAAGGTGCTCACCGCCGGCTGCAAAGCTTCCGGCGCAGCGGATGTGATCAAGGCAGCAGTCTCCGATGCCGCTCAGCAGGCAAAGAAATGCATTGCCGTGCGCAAGGATGGCGCCGCTGTCGATATCGACGGCGACTATCCCGAGACTTTGGCTCGCATCAACGCCAACAGGCATGGCATCGGCGTTTTCGGCCTTTATTTCTTCCAGAACAACGCCGACAAGCTGAAGGTTGCGACCGTCAGCGGCATCGTGCCCTCGGGCCAGACGATTGCGGATGGCACTTATCCGGTATCGCGGCCGCTGTTCTTCTACGTCAAAAAGGCCCATCTGGGTGTCATCCCGGGGCTCAAGGAATATGTCGATTTCTTCACAAGCGATCAGATGATCGGACCGGATGGCCCGCTGGCGGAATATGGCCTCGTGCCGGCGCCGGATGCTGAACGCGACCAGATCCGCAAGGATTTCGCGGGCGGGAAGATCATGTGAGTGCTGAAGGATCGAGCCACGGCGCGGTTTTCCGCTGCGCCGGCGTTCGCCGGGGAATGGGAATGAGTGTATCGCTGCTGCTGCTCTGCTTGTCGGTCTTCGGCGCCTCCGCTTTCGTGCTGGGGCGGGTGAAGGCGGCTGCGCTGTCGGGCGGCAGGCCGTCGTCCATGCATTCCCGGCTCGGCTATCACGGCGCCTATGCCGCCATCTGGGCGGTGCTCCCACCCTTAGCGCTCGTCTGCGCATGGCTGATCGTCAGCCCCATCGTGATCGACCGCCTGGTGACCAAAAGCTTTCCCGAGGAGGTTCGGTCTTTGCCTCCGGCCGAACTCAATCTCAACTACGGCATGGTGCGCAGCATTGCCCGCGGCATGCGCATGCTCGATAGCCGGGAGCTCGCCGATGTCGATGGCGGCAAGGTCGATCTGCAATTGCTCCTAGCGCAGAAGGGCGTTCCCCTCGCCGTTCGCCCCACGGGCTACATGATCGATGCCGCCAACAAATATAACGGCATGCGCGAACTGAGCCGCATGGTCATGTCGGCAGCGGCGATCGTCCTGTCGCTGCTTTGCGCAGCCCATGGCCTGCGCGCCATCGCGCCGCGTTTTCGCGCCCGCAACGGCGTCGAGCAGGTCATTCTGGGAGCCCTGATCGTCGCCTCCTCCATTGCGGTGCTGACGACGGTGGGCATTGTCGTTTCCATGCTTTCGGAAGCGGTACGCTTCTTCAGCATGGTGCCGGCCGGCGAATTTTTCTTCGGCACCGTCTGGGACCCGCGCTTCACCGGCGCCGGCCTGCAGACCTCAGGCACCTTCGGCCTGATTCCGCTGCTGGCGGGCACCATCTATATCGGCTTCGTCGCCATGCTCTTTGCCGTGCCCATCGGCCTGTTCGCGGCGATCTACATGGCCGAATATGCCTCGGCCCGCGTCCGCTCGGTGGCCAAACCGATGCTGGAGGTTCTGGCCGGCATTCCGACGATCGTCTACGGCTTCTTCGCCCTCATCACGGTCGGCCCTTTCCTGCGCGACATCTCAGCCGAGATCGATGGCTTGATGACCGGAAACTACAGAAGCTTCATCGAAGCGCAGAGTGTTTTGACAGCCGGCTTCGTCATGGGCGTGATGCTCATCCCTTACGTTTCCTCGTTATCGGACGATATCATCATGGCCGTGCCACGCTCGTTGCGCGACGGCTCGCTCGGCCTTGGCGCCACGCGGTCGGAAACGGTCAAGCGTGTGCTCCTGCCTGCGGCCCTTCCCGGCATCGTCGGCGCATTGCTGATGACTGCGTCGCGCGCGATCGGCGAAACCATGATCGTGGTGCTGGCAGCAGGCGTCGCCGCGCGCATGCAGCTCGATCCGTTCGAGCCGATGACGACTGTCACCGTGAAGATCGTCAACCAGCTGACCGGCGATCTGGAATTCACCTCGCCGCAGACGCTCGTCGCCTTCGCACTCGGCATCACGTTGTTCTGCCTGACGCTGTGTCTCAACGTCTATGCGCTATACATCGTCCGCCGATACAGGGAGCAATACGAATGAGCGATGTCGTATCCTCTTCCCAACTCAACATGCCGCGCGGCCTGACGCCGGGTGTGTCCGTGCGCCGCGATATCGGTATCAAAAGGCGCTACGCCGCCGAACGCCGCTTTCGCGCCTATGGGATCACGGCCGTCATTTTCGGCCTTATCTTCCTCGTCATTCTGATCTCCACAGTGTTCCGCACGGGCTATACCGCCTTCGTCCAGACCTCGATCACCCTGCCGATCGAATTCACCGAGAAGGTGATCGACCCGGGGGCAAAGCGGACGTCCGATCCGAAAGTTCTGATCTCAGCAAACTATCCGGTTCTTGTGCGCGACGCGCTGGTGAAGGCGCTTGGTACCGATCCGGCCAACCGCGCGCTTGTACGCGAGGCGACGGCCATGGTGTCGGACAGCGCCAGGATCGCGCTGCGTGACAGGGTGGTCGCCAATCCTTCGATCATCGGAACGACACGGAACGTCACCTTCCTGGCCAGCGCCAATATCGATTCCGCCAACAAGGGCCAGATCGATCTGACGGTCGATGAGAAGGATCGCAAGATATCCGACCGCCAGGTCGCCTGGATGAAGCAGCTCAGCGGAAGCGGCGCGCTTTACAAGGCCTTCAACAGCGGTCTCTTCCTGTCGGGCAATTCGAGCCGGCCGGAAGCCGCCGGTCTCGGCGTAGCGCTGATCGGCTCGTTCTACCTGATGCTGACCGTTCTCGTGCTGGCCTTGCCGGTGGGCGTGGCCGCCTCGATCTATCTGGAGGAGTTCGCGCCGAAGAACCGGCTGACGGATCTGATCGAGGTGAATATCAACAATCTCGCCGCCGTCCCTTCGATCGTCTACGGCCTGCTGGGCCTGTCGGTCTTCATCAATATGATGGGCCTGCCGCGCTCGGCCTCTCTGGTCGGCGGTCTCGTGCTCAGCCTGATGACGCTGCCGATGATCATCATTGCCACGCGCTCGGCATTGCGTGCCGTGCCGCCTTCGATCCGCAGTGCGGCACTCGGGCTCGGGGCTTCGCGCATGCAGGTGGTCTTCCACCATGTCCTGCCGCTCGCCATGCCTGGTATTCTGACGGGCACGATCCTCGGGCTTGCCCATGCGCTCGGCGAGACCGCCCCGCTGCTTCTGATCGGCATGGTCGCCTTCGTCGCCAGCTATCCGGCATCGCCGCTCGATCCTTCGACGGCGCTGCCCGTGCAGATCTACATGTGGGCGAGCGAAGCCGAGCGTGCCTTCGTCGAAAGGACGTCCGGCGCCATCATCGTCCTGCTCTTCTTCCTCGTCGCGATGAACATCGGCGCCATCCTGCTGCGCCGCCGCTTCGAGCGGCGCTGGTAAGGGAGGGCACACGAAATGAACATGATGACGGAAACCGCAAGCGAAAAAGCATTGTCCAGGAGGATGATGGCGATCCCCTACAAGATGATCGGCCAGGACGTTTCCGTCTTCTACGGCGACAAGCGCGCGCTCTTCGATGTCAATCTGAAGATCCGCGCCAATACGGTCACGGCCCTGATCGGCCCTTCCGGCTGCGGCAAGTCCACCTTCCTGCGCTGCCTCAACCGTATGAACGACACGATCGACACCTGCCGCGTCACCGGCAAGATCACGCTCGACGATCAGGATGTCTACGACGACAGCATCGATGTCGTGGAATTGCGCGCCCGCGTCGGCATGGTCTTCCAGAAACCCAACCCGTTTCCGAAGTCGATCTATGAGAACGTCGCCTACGGTCCGCGCATCCATGGTCTGCACCGTTCGAAGGCCGATCTCGAGCATATCGTCGAAACCAGCCTGCAGAAGGCGGGTCTCTGGGGCGAGGTGAAGGATCGGCTCCACGACGCCGGCACGAGCCTGTCGGGCGGTCAGCAGCAGCGCCTCTGCATCGCCCGCGCCGTTGCGGTCAGTCCGGAGGTCATTCTGATGGACGAGCCGTGCTCTGCGCTCGACCCGATCGCAACCGCCAAGGTGGAGGATCTCATCCACGAGCTGCGGGAGAATTTCACCATCGTCATCGTGACGCATTCCATGCAGCAGGCAGCTCGCGTCTCGCAGCGTACCGCCATGTTCCATCTCGGCCACCTAGTCGAGGAGAACGACACCGATAAGATGTTCACCAATCCCGACGATTTCCGCACGCAGGATTACATCATGGGCCGTTTTGGTTGATGATGGCAGGCGCGCGGCTCCTTTCACACAGTTCACCTTGAGGATAGAAAAATGGTCTCCACTCACATTCTCTCAGCCTATGACGAAGACCTGAAGTTCCTGACGCGCCGCATTGCCGAAATGGGCGGCCTGGCCGAGCAGATGGTCAGCGACAGCGTACGCGCGCTGGTCAACAGCGACGCGGCCCTGGCCCAGAAGGTCATCTCCGACGACGTCGTTCTGGACCACGCCGAGCGTGAAGTCGGCGACAAGGCGATCGTCACCATCGCTCGCCGTCAGCCGATGGCGGCGGACCTGCGCGAAATCATGGGCTCGATCCGCATCGCCTCCGACCTGGAGCGCGTCGGCGATCTCGGAAAGAACACCGCAAAGCGCGTCATCGCCGTGCAGGGCACCGGCGTCCCCCGCCGCCTTGCCCGCGGCATCGAGCATCTCTCCGAACTGGCGCTGAGCCAGCTCAAGGAAGTTCTCGATGTTTACGCGACCCGCTCGCCCGACAAGGCCGTGTCGATCCGCGAACGCGACGAGGAGATCGACGCCATGTACACTTCGCTCTTCCGCGAGATGCTGACCTACATGATGGAAGATCCGCGCAACATCACCACCTGCACGCATCTTCTCTTCTGCGCCAAGAACATCGAGCGCATCGGCGACCATGCCACCAATATTGCCGAGACGATCTATTACATGGCGACAGGTGCTCAGCCGGAAGGCGAGCGCCCGAAGGACGATACCGCCAACACCGTCGGCGCAGTGACGGAATAATCTGGAAGCGAAGAAAGGAGACCATAGGCGCATGGTTCCGAGAGTTGCTGTTGTAGAAGACGAGGAAGCGCTTAGCGTTCTGCTGCGCTACAATCTTGAGGCCGAAGGCTTCGAGGTCGACACGATCCTCAGAGGCGATGAGGCCGAGCTGCGTCTCCAGGAGCGCATCCCCGATCTCCTGATCCTCGACTGGATGCTCCCCGGCGTGTCCGGTATCGAGCTCTGCCGCCGGCTACGCATGCGGCCGGAGACGGAGCGCCTGCCGATCATCATGCTGACGGCCCGCGGCGAGGAAAGCGAGCGCGTGCGTGGGCTTTCGACCGGCGCGGACGATTATGTCGTCAAGCCGTTCTCGACGCCGGAGCTGATGGCTCGCGTCAAGGCGATGCTGCGGCGCGCCCGCCCGGAAGTTCTCTCCACGGTGCTGCGTTGCGGCGATATCGAGCTGGATCGCGAGACGCACCGCGTCCATCGCAAAAGCCGCGAAGTGCGGTTGGGGCCGACGGAATTCCGCCTGCTGGAATTCTTGATGTCCTCGCCGGGCCGCGTCTTCTCGCGTTCGCAGCTGCTCGACGGCGTTTGGGGTCACGATATCTATGTCGACGAACGTACGGTCGACGTCCATGTCGGCCGCCTGCGCAAGGCGCTCAATTTCTCCAATATGCAGGATGTCATCCGTACCGTTCGCGGCGCGGGCTACTCCATGGAAGCCTGAGCGGCAAGGCCGCTCGGGTATCACTAGAGCCGGATGATTTTAGGTCTCTTCGACCTAAAATCTGAATCCGCTTTGGACTCAAAGAAGTATAGCGGCGGAAATAGAGAAACGGGCCTCGAGGGGCCCGTTTCTCTTTGTCTTGCTGGAATTTTCAGCCGTTGTTGCGCCGGCGATCATGCACTGGCTGATAGGCCATGCGCTGATGATAGGTGCAATAGGGCGAAGAATCCGGGCTGTCATTGCCGCAGAAGTGAAAATCGTCCTTCAACGGGTCGCCGACCGGCCACTTGCAGGTGCGCTCCGTCAGTTCCGTCAGGCCGAGGCGGCGGGAGATCGGGACGACGACATTCGATGCCGGGCGATATTGGATTTCGTTGACGGAATCGATCTCGATCTCTTCCTTCAGCATGGTTGCGCCCTGCTGGCGGGCAACCACCGTGCGGGTAGCAACGCGCGATCCGTAGGTCGCGGCACGGGGGGCTGCTGCGCTGCGCTTCGGCGTGCGCGCCGCGGTTGTCGTGCCGCCCGCCTTCGCTCGGCCGGGAAGGTTCAGGCGATGCACCTTGCCGATGACGGCATTACGGCTCACGCCACCAAGCTGCGCAGCGATCTGGCTGGCGCTCAACCCTTCGGACCATAGCTTTTTCAGCTTCTCGACGCGTTCGTCTGTCCAATTCATGCCCTGTCTCCGCTGTCGCGTTTCCGATGGCAGAATCCTTCACCATTGCCTCGCATGGGTTCGAGGCGCGAAACGCTCTAAAATTGTGGTGACTAGTTCCGCCGCATGCAGTCTAGCAATTGGTTTTTAACCTAGTGTGAGGCTGACTCCGTGACAAGAGTCGCGGGAATCTTGAGGAATCGATTTCGAGGTTTTCCCCAACTTGCTTCCCGGGCGTGGCATTTCTGCCATAGGCGCCGCCGAAGCCCTCTCTTTTGTCCGCGAGCGCTATCTCGCACCTGCTAAAACGGCAGTTTTGTTGACATCGCGGTGCAAAACATCAATAGTGCCCAAGCCGCCGCAAGGCGGCATTTTTGATTTTTTCGGACCCGTTTCATCGGATGGAAGCGATCGGTCCTTAAAGTTGTGATCAGGAGATATGGCCATGGCCGAGACCACGCCGCTTTATGACACCTATCTGCGCGCTCCGCTGCGGTTTGAGCGAGGCGAGGGCGTCTGGCTGGTCACCGAAAACGGCGAGCGCTACCTTGATTTCGCAGCCGGCGTCGCGGTCAACTCGCTAGGTCATGCCCATCCTCACCTGGTCGCCGAGCTGAAGGCGCAGGCCGACAAGGTCTGGCACCTGTCGAACCTTTATGAAGTGCCCGGCCAGGAGAAGTTGTCGAAACGGCTGACGGAAGCGACCTTCGCCGACAAGGTGTTCTTCACCAATTCGGGCGCCGAGGCGCTGGAATGCGCCATCAAGACGGCGCGGCGCTACCAGTTTGCCAAGGGTCATCCCGAGAAGTTCCACATCATCACCTTCGAGGGCGCCTTCCACGGCCGCACCATCGCGACGATCGCCGCCGGCGGTCAGGAAAAGTACATCGAAGGCTTCGGCCCGAAAGCGCCGGGCTTCGATCAGGTACAGTTCGGCGATCTCGATGCCGTGCGCGCCGCCATCACCGATGCGACGGCTGCGATCCTGATCGAGCCGGTGCAGGGCGAAGGCGGCATCCGCCCGGCCACCAATGAATTCCTGCGCGGGCTGCGCCATATCTGCGACGAGCACGGCCTGCTGCTGATCCTCGATGAAGTGCAGTGTGGCGTCGGCCGCACGGGCAAGCTCTTTGCCCACGAATGGGCCGGCATCAAGCCCGATATCATGGCGGTCGCCAAGGGCATCGGCGGCGGCTTCCCGCTCGGTGCCTGCCTTGCGACGGCCGAGGCCGCTTCCGGTATGAAAGCCGGTACCCACGGCTCGACCTATGGCGGCAATCCGCTTGCCATGGCGGTCGGCAATGCCGTTCTCGATATCGTGCTCGCCGAAGGCTTCCTGCAGCATGTGCGCGATGTCGCGCTGGTCTTCCGCCAGGGGCTCGCCTCGCTCAAGGATCGTTTTCCTGACATCATTGAGGACGTTCGCGGGGAAGGCCTGATGCTCGGCGTCAAGGCGGCCATTCCGCAGGCGGACCTGTTGCAGGCAATCCGCTCCGAGCATCTGCTGGGCGTGCCGGCCGGCGACAACGTCATCCGCCTGCTGCCGCCGCTGGTCGTCACCGCCGAAGAAGCCCGCGAAGGTCTTGCGCGCCTGGAGCGCGCCGCCGAGCGTGTGCGCGCTGCCCGCACCAAGAAATCGGCTTGAATTCAACGCCCGTGGATGGGGCGATTACTGCGCCGCGCGTCGAGGCGACGCGCAAGGGACGCAGTAACATTTAGGAATCGCATAAGCTTTCCTAAAATCGTTGCCGATTTAAGGGCTTATGCGTGCCCCACGCGGGCGTTATTGTTTTTTTCTGGAGCACAGGTAAGGACATGGCTTCTCCGAAACACTTTCTCGACCTCTCTGCCGTTCCGGCTGCCGATCTGCGCAATATCATCGATGACGCGATCGTGCGAAAGAGCGCGCAGAAGGCCGGCACGGCCGACAAGCCGCTCGCCGGAAAGATGCTGGCGATGATCTTTGAGAAGCCGTCCACCCGAACCCGCGTCTCCTTCGACGTCGGCATGCGGCAGCTCGGCGGCGAGACGCTGTTCCTCTCCGGTACCGAAATGCAGCTTGGCCGCGCCGAGACGATCGGCGACACCGCCAAAGTCCTGTCGCGCTATGTCGATGCGATCATGATCCGCACGACGGATCATTCCCGCCTGCTGGAATTGGCCGAGCATGCGACCGTTCCGGTCATCAATGCGCTGACCGACGATACGCACCCCTGCCAGATCATGGCCGATATCATGACCTTCGAAGAGCATCGCGGCCCCATCAAGGGCAAGACGCTCGCCTGGACGGGCGACGGCAACAATGTGCTGCATTCGCTGATCGAAGGTGCCGCGCGCTTCGGCTATCGCATGAATATGGCGGTACCCCTTGGTTCCGAGCCGAAGGATCACTATCTGAACTGGGCCCGCAACGAGGGCGCCGAAATCATGCTCTCGCATGATGCGGACCGTGCGGTCGCCGGCGCCGATTGCGTGGTAACCGATACCTGGGTTTCCATGAATCAGGAACACCGGGCTCGCGGTCACAACGTCTTCCAGCCCTATCAGGTCAACAAGGCTTTGATGGCACAGGCCGGCAAAGACGCGTTGTTCATGCATTGCCTGCCCGCCCATCGCGGGGAGGAAGTGACGGACGAAGTGA
Organism: Rhizobium sp. JAB6; assembly: GCF_003024605.1. Lineage (GTDB taxonomy): Bacteria > Pseudomonadota > Alphaproteobacteria > Rhizobiales > Rhizobiaceae > Rhizobium. The sequence goes on from NZ_PYJQ01000001.1 coordinate 506,265, forward strand.
TCGACGGTCCGCAATCCGTTGTCTTCGATGAGGCGGAAAACCGCCTTCATGCGCAAAAGTCGATTCTTGCTTGGTGCCTGGGCGCGATCTGACGTTATCAAGCCGCGTCTCAGGGCGCGGGCCCTGGAGCCGGATGGTCTTAGGTCGAAGCGACCTCAGATTTGAATTCGCTCTAGAATCAAAGAAATAGAGCATGACGTCGGCCGAAAACCGCTCTCACTTTTCGGCGTCATGCTGCAGGAGTAAAGCAATGGCCGAAAATGCCGCCACGCTGGGTCAGTTCGATTTTGCCGGTGACGATCACGTCGTTCCATTCCAGGTGGAAGGTCTCGATGTACGCGGCCGTGCCGTTCAGCTCGGTCCGCTGCTGGATGCGATCCTCGCCCGGCACGACTATCCGGCGCCGGTTGCGCGTCTTTTGGCAGAAGCTATCGTCCTGACCGTTCTGCTCGGCACATCGCTGAAGTTCGAAGGCAAGTTCACCGTGCAGACAAAGGGCGACGGTCCTGTCGACCTTCTGGTTGCCGATTTCTCGACGCCGGAAAATGTGCGGGCTTATGCCCGTTTCGACGAAGAGGCTCTGGCAAAGGCAGTGGCTGAAGGAAGGACGGAGCCGGAGCAGCTGCTCGGCAAGGGCGTTCTCGCCTTCACCATCGATCAGGGCCGCTTTACGCAGCCCTATCAGGGCATCGTCGCGCTCGATGGCGCCTCGCTCGAAGAGATCGCCGGTACCTATTTCCGCCAGTCGGAACAGATCCCGACGCGCGTGCGTCTGGGCGCTGCAGAGCTCTTTGATCGCGATGAGAACGGCAAGCCGCGTCACCGCTGGCGTGCCGGCGGCCTGATTGCGCAGTTCTTGCCGGAAGCGCCCGAGCGCATGCGCCAGCCGGACCTGCATGGTGGCGATGGGGATACCGGCGTGCGCGATCATGTCGAGGACGATGCCTGGGCGGAGGCGCGAAGCCTGGTGGAAACCATCGATGCCGACGAGCTGACGGACCCGCAGGTTGGCACAGAGCGGCTTCTTTATCGTCTCTTTCATGAGCGCGGCGTCCGAGCCTATGAACCGAAGGCCGTCTACGATCGCTGTTCGTGCTCGCGTGACAAGCTGAAGGGCGTCCTGAAAGGGTTCACAGCCGAGGAGATCGAGGCAAGTCAGGAGAATGGCGAAATCGCCGTCACTTGCGAGTTCTGCTCGACGACCTACCGTTTCGAAGTGTCGGAAATAGAGGCAGCCTGACGCCGCATGTGGAGCGGCTCAGTTCAGCGTGCGCAGCAGGTTGGGCGTATCCAGTGAAAAGGCGGGGATCTTGACGTGAAAGAGCTCCCCGTTGTCCGTCTCCATCTGATAGTGGCCGAACATCATGCCTGACGGCGTATCGAGCGGACAGCCCGAGGAATACTCGTAAGTATCGCCGGGCTTCAGGTGCGGCTGCTCGCCGACGACGCCGGGGCCCGTCACTTCATCCACGATGCCGTTCATATCGGTGATGTGCCAGTAGCGCGTCACCAGCTTCACGGCTTCCTTCGAGTGGTTGGAAATGACGATGCGGTATCCCCACACATAGCGATCATCATCCGGATCGGATTGCTCCTCCAGATAAAACGGCTCCACAACCACCTCGATGTCGCGTGTTAGGGCGCGATACATGCCTGACACCTTGTCACTGCCCTGAAACGTCGATCGCTCCTTCAAGCCGCATTGCCGTTTCAGCATTTTCAAGTTTGCGGCATATTATCCGCTTTCCATAATTCCCGCAAAGTGCAGGATATCTAGCGGTATCCTATAACCGATCCTTTCCGTCAAGGAACGGCGTGATGAAATCCGGCGTGAACAGCCCGGGCGGCTGTGATTCCAGCTATTATAACTCATGTTGAAGGTTAACGAAGTCATCCCGAAGTATCCGAGTTGGCTCGTCATTTGGTCTTGTCTACCGGAGTATGGGTATACGTATCTTCCGCATCCGGAAACGCTTGCTACGATTGCATATGAACTTCAGCGATCACTGCTCGCATCTGGCCGGGCCGGCATCAAAACCTCCCGGCCATATCCACTCCCGTTTCTCCATATGTTCCCCTGGCAGGATTTGCGTGAGATTCCCCAGCAGGAGGATTTCGGCTATCATATGATTCTGGCATGGCCCGTGCCTCCCCCCTCCATTCGGGAAAGTATATTTCATGCAGGGCCGTCGATATTCAAACCGACTGTTTGAGCGCCAGGCATAAGGAGGGGTTGCGGTCATTGCTCGCAATAGGAGGTTTATATGAGGCTTTCTGCCCCTGTTTATCATCTGAAACGCAAGGCGAGGCTCCTGTCCCGCCAGCAGAATATCCCTTTGCATGCCGCGCTGGATCGCATTGCGGCCGGTGAGGGTTTCGGAGGCTGGAGTTTGCTTGCTAGCAAAGCGAGCTCAGCCGTGCCCGCCGGCAAGCTATATGCGCGTCTGAGTCCGGGCGATCTGGTGCTGATCGGCGCGCGGCCCGGTCACGGCAAGACCCTGATGAGCCTGAGGCTTGCCGTCGAAGCGATGAAATCAGGCAATCGCAGCATCTTCTTCACGCTGGAGGACACGGAAAAGGTCGTTCTGGAACGTTTCCCGGCGATCGGTGCCGATCATGCGGAATTTGCATCGCTGTTCGAATTCGACAATTCCGATGCGATTAGCGCAGACTATATGGTCGAGAGGCTGGCGCAAGCGCCGCGCGGCACACTGGCGGTCGTCGATTTTCTGCAACTGCTGGATCAGAAGCGGGAGAAGCCGGAACTGATGTTCCAGGTGCAGACGTTGAAGACGTTTGCGCGCGACAGGGGCGTGATCGTCGTCTTCATCTCGCAGATCGATCGTTCCTACGATCCGGAGCTGAAACCCGTGCCCGATCTTGCGGATGTTCGCCTACCCAATCCGCTGGATCTCAAATTGTTCGACAAGATGGTCTTCCTGAACAACGGCCTAGTCGAATTCAAGGTCGCCAGCTGACGAGTTGCCAATTGCCTAACAACGAATCGAGCCGCCCGGAGAGGTCCGGGCGGCTCGACGGATATCAGGCGGAAACCTGCTCGAGCGCGCGGGCGAAATCCTCGACCAGATCGGCGCCGTCCTCGATGCCGGCGGAGAAGCGTACGGTGCCCGGCGAAATCCCGAGCTCGGCGCGGGCCTCGTCCGTGAGGTTCTTGTGCGTCGTGGTGGCCGGATGCGTGATCAGGCTCTTCGAGTCACCGAGATTGTTGGAGATCTTCACGATCTCCAGCGCGTTCTGCAGCTTGAAGGCCGCTTCCTTGCCACCCTTCAGTTCGAAGGCGACGAGGGTCGAGCCGCCGCTCATCTGCTTGGCGATGATATCGGCCTGCGGATGGTCCTTGCGGCCGGGATAGATCACGCGGGCGACCTTATTTCCCTGCTCGGCGAGGAAATCGGCGACCTTGGAGGCGTTCGCCGTCTGCTGCGCAACGCGCAGCGGCAGGGTTTCGATACCCTTCAGCAGCGTCCAGGCGGTAAAGGGCGACATGGCCGGGCCGGTGTGGCGGAAATAGTCCTGCAGGTTCTCGTCGATCCACTGCTTGTCGGAGAGGATGACGCCGCCGAGCGAACGGCCCTGGCCGTCGATATGCTTGGTGGCGGAGTAGACGACGATATGGGCGCCGAGTTCCAGCGGCTTCTGGAAGAGTGGGGTCGCGAAAACGTTATCGACCACGACCTTTGCGCCGATCTGGTTGGCGAGCTTGGCGACGGCGGCGATGTCGACCACTTCCAGCGTCGGGTTGGTCGGGCTTTCGAGGAAGAAGACCTTGGTATTCGGGCGGATGGCCTTTTCCCAGTTCTCGGTGAAGCGGCCGTCGACCAGCGTGCATTCGATGCCGTATTTCGGCGCGAGCGTCTCGACCACCCAGCGGCAGGAGCCGAAGAGGGCGCGGGCAGCGACGATATGATCGCCGGCCTTCAGCTGGCAGAGGATGGCGGCGGAGACGGCGGCCATGCCCGACGCGGTGGCGCGAGCATCTTCCGCGCCTTCGAGAGCGCACATACGCTTTTCGAACATATCGTTGGTCGGGCTGCCGTAGCGGGCATAGATGAAACCATCCGTCTCGCCCTTGAAGCGGGCTTCCGCCGCTTCCGAGGTGTCGTAGACGAAGCCCTGGGTCAGATAGATCGCTTCGGAGGTTTCGCCGAACTGCGAACGGAGCGTTCCGTTGTGTACGAGCTGGGTTGCGGGGCGCCAAGTCTTGCTCATGCCATCACCACTTTCAAAACAAAAAAACCGGTCGCGAAAGCAGACCGGTTCAACCCCGGTCTTTTTAGCCATTTGTTTAACGTGGCTGCAAGCCGACCGGCCAAATCACCACGGGATAAGTTGCAATACTGCCGTTGACGGCTTGCGTCAATTCCCTGAGTTTGGTTTTGTCTGCGGCAAATTATGAGAGAAGCATGATGGCTCGCAATACTGGAATTCTGGCCGATCGGGCCATTGCAGCGCTCTTCGAAACGGGGCGGCTGACGAGCGAGAAAGAACTGGACGTCGATCAGATCCAGCCGGCAAGTCTCGATCTCAGGCTCGGCTCGCATGCCTTCCGGGTCCGCGCCAGTTTCATGCCCGGCCCGTCGCATCTGGTCGCCGACAAGCTCGACCGGCTGAAGCTGCATGTGGTCGATCTCTCCGAAGGCGCGGTACTCGAAACGGGCTGCGTCTACATCGTGCCGTTGATGGAGCGTCTCGACCTGCCGGAAGACATGTCGGCCTCCGCCAACCCGAAGAGCTCGACCGGCCGTCTAGACATCTTCACCCGCGTCATCACCGATCGCGCGCAGGAGTTCGACAAGATCCCGGCCGGCTATTCCGGCCCGCTTTATCTCGAAATCAGCCCGCGCACCTTCCCGATCGTCGTGCGCCGCGGTTCGCGCCTGTCGCAGATCCGCTTCCGCGTCGGCCAGGCTCTGCTCACCGAGCCGGAGCTGCTGGCGCTGCACGAGACCGAGACGCTGGTCGCCAGCAAGAAGCCGAACATTACCGGCGGCGGCATCGCGCTGTCGATCGATCTGGCCGGCGACAAGGAAGGGCTGATCGGCTATCGCGGCAAGCACCACACGGCTGTCGTCGATGTCGACAAGAAGGCCCAGCATGATATCTTCGATTTCTGGGAGCCGCTCTATAGCCGGGGCCGCACCGAGCTGATCCTCGATCCGGATGAGTTCTACATCCTCGTCTCACGCGAAGCGGTGCATGTTCCCCCGCATTTTGCAGCCGAGATGACGCCGTTCGATCCGCTGGTCGGCGAATTCCGTGTCCACTATGCCGGCTTCTTCGATCCCGGCTTCGGCCACGCGCCGGCCGGCGGCCGCGGCAGCCGCGCAGTGCTGGAAGTGCGCAGCCACGAAGTGCCCTTCATCCTCGAGGACGGCCAGATCGTCGGCCGCCTGATCTATGAACACATGCTGGAACAGCCGAGCAGCCTCTATGGCTCCGGCCTCGGCTCGAACTATCAGGCACAGGGCTTGAAGCTCTCGAAGCACTTCCGGCTGTGATCGACCATTTGGCGGCCTTGACAGAGGCCGCCAACTGTTGGACATCTCAAGGTGTCAGGCGGGTGTAGCTCAATGGTAGAGCAGCAGCTTCCCAAGCTGAATACGAGGGTTCGATTCCCTTCACCCGCTCCAAAATCTTCACGCCAGAAGCGGTCTCTTCGATTTCAGCGTTTCCTTTAGCGCATTTCCAAAGGTCGCAATCGGCCGCGCCAATCGCCCGGCCGGCGGGCGATGCACCAGCCAGTTGACGACCTTCGGGTTGAAATCCGGTGCCTCGACGATTTCGACCAAATCGCGCCAGCGGCTGTCCGCCAGTGCCGCCGGCGTCAAGACACCGATGCCGAGCCCGCGCGCAACGAGCGACATGCGCAGATCGGCGCTCATGGCCTCCACCCCCACATCGAAGGGCAAGCGCTCGGCTTCGAAGCGATGCTGAATGAAGGCACGGAAGCCGCAGCCGCTCTGGTTCATGATCCACGGGAAGCGGGAGAGATCTTCCAGTCTCGGTTGCTTGGGAACGCCGAGCGAAGGCGCCGCGACGAGAATGACGGCATGGACTCCGAGCATCTCGCCGACGACATTGTCTGGCGGCTGCAGTCCCTCCGTCAGACAGACTGTTGCCGCATCGAGCTGGCTGTGAGCGACCTGCTCGATCAATTGTGGCGACCAGCCGGTAACGATGCGCAGCGTCAATTGCGGAAACCGGCTGCGCAATTCATCGAGCGGAGCGGATAGGGCCGCCTCGGAAAGATAAGGCATGATCCCGAGACGGAATTCGCCACCGATCGTGCCGCCTGGCGAAACGCCGGCCTTGAGATCGTCGAGCGACCGCAACACCCGTCGGCCATGCTCATAGGCCTCGCGTCCTGCCGCCGTCGGCCGCAAGGGCTTGGACTGCCGGTCGAGCAGGGCGATGCCGAGACTGTCTTCCAGGTTCTGGATGCGCCGGGTGATGCCTGGCTGGGTCAGATTGATGCGCGTGGAGGCGGCGACGATCGAACCGGTCTCCACCACCGCGACGAAGGCTTCCAGATCATGAATGTTCATGCCGAACTCGCATAATCATTATCAGTTCATTTCAATTGCTGCATTATGCAAGAAGGCGATAAACATGGCTATCTTTATTATCAGAAATTATTGGAGAGTTCATGTCGCAAGTCACGGAATGTACGGCGAGCGAGCCGGAGGAAGAGGTTTCAGCGGCAACAGCCGCTCCTTCGACCTTGCTGTTCGCCATCGCCACGGGCGTCATCATCCTCAATCTCTTCGCGCCGCAGACGCTGGTCGGCATCATCGGCCCTTCGCTCGGCTTTTCCGAAAGCGGCGCGGGGCTGGTGGCCATGGCCTCGCTGCTCGGCTATGCCGCTGGCCTGTTCTTTTTGGTGCCACTGGCGGATCTGATGGAGAATCGGCAGCTGGTGCTGCGCATGCTCCTTTCGGCTCTGGTCATGGCTGTTGCCGCTGCCTTCGCGCCGACCGGCTGGAGCCTGCTGATCTTCCTCTTCCTTTTGGGAGCGTCCTGTTCCGCCATCCAGATCCTCGTCCCGATTGCCGCCGCGATGGCGCCGCCTGAACACCGCGGCCGGGTGATCGGCAATGTCATGAGCGGCGTCATGGTCGGCATTCTTGTCTCGCGCCCGCTGGCGAGCCTGATTGCCGACCTCTGGGGCTGGAGAAGTTTCTATGCCCTGAGTGCCGCGACGCTTGCGCTGCTCGCCGCTGTGCTTGCCCTGCGCCTGCCGGAGCGGCGCCCTCTGGTAAGCGCGAGCTATGGGGCCTTGATCGGTTCACTCTTCGGGCTCCTGCGGCAGGAGCCGGTGCTGCGGCTGCGTGCCTTCACGGCAGCCTTGATGATGGCAAGCTTCAGCCTATTCTGGACTTCCGTCGCCCTGCGCCTGGCGCAGCCGCCATTCTCGCTTGGCCAGTCCGGCATTGCGCTGTTTGCCCTCGTGGGCGCGGGCGGCGCTGCCGCGACTTCCGTCTTCGGCCGCATGGGCGACAGGGGCTGGACACGGGCGGCGACATTGGCCTCGCATCTGATCGTGCTTGCCGCCATGGCGCTGGCCGCGTGGGTCGGTGGAATACGGTCGGGCGACTCCGTGGCCCTCCTGATCCTCCTGGGCGTCAGCGCCATACTGCTCGATGTCGGCGTTACCGGCGATCAAACCTTGGGTCGCCGTGCCGTCAATCTCCTGAAGCCGGAGGCGCGCGGGCGCATCAACGGTCTCTTCGTCGGTATCTTCTTTCTGGGCGGCGCGCTGGGATCGGCGCTTGCCGGCACGGCTTGGAATTTCGGCGGCTGGGTTGCCGTCTGTGCAGGAGCGGCGGGTTTCGGCGTAATCGCGTTGATCACAGGCCTTGCCGCGCGCACGTGAGCCGCATGTCGGCAATGCAAGGACAACACTTGCGGCTACGCTGCCGCATCGCCATCTGTAGCCCATTCAGGCGGGCGTCAGACAAGCATGTAAAAACGGACGCTCCTCGTCAGGAGCGTCGAAATGCGCGGCATTGCATGGTTTTACAGGTTGAAAGCCCTCTTTCGAAGCGGCGCGCTGGAGATCGGCCGCAGCACGAAAGTACCTTTCGGCACCAGGATCATCTGGAAGCGAGGCGATGTTCGCATCGGGGAAAGAGTGCATTTCCGTAAGGGTGTCATCATCGATGCGCAAGAAGGCAGCATCGAAATCGGCAACCATGTCTCCTTCAATGATTATAGCATTCTGCTCGGTCGCGGCGGCATTGTGATCGGCAATGATGTGCGCATCGCCGCTCACGCGATGATTGTCTCCTTCGATCACAATTTCGATGATATCTCGCAGCCGATCCGCCTGCAGGGGGTGACGAAGAAGCCGATCGTCATCGAAGACGATGTCTGGATAGGAGCAGGCGCCAAGATCCTCGGCGGCTCCCATATCGCCCGGGGATGCGTCATCGGCGCCAACGCCGTCGTAAAGGGCAGGACCGAGCCTTACGGCATCTATGTCGGCGCTCCGGCAAGACTGCTGAAACGGCGCGGAGAAGCGGACGACAACCGATCGGGAAAGATTGAACGGCTCGTTATGGCCAAAAAGTAAAGGGCGTGAGCGCCACTCATCCGGCAGCCGCTTCGGCCGTCATTAAACCGCGCGATATTCCCCCTGCGGCGTGTCTCTGCTACATCGGATTCGTGAATCAGAAATGTGCATCCACGACCGGAGGCCGGATCCAGACCATGCGTGTTTGCCTTTCGCCGATCATGTCAGTCGCCCGGCACCTGGCGCTTGCGGCCATGATCGCCATATGCTGCACCGTGCCGCTTGCCGCTCAGGAGACGAAGCCGCAAAGCCTGCCGATCCTGTTCGATGCACGCGAGCGCCTGCCGAAGCCGGATCTGTCCTCGCTTGTCAGACTGCGCTTCCTGACATCGATCGACTTTCCGCCCTTCAATTTCCTCGATCAGAACGGCAAACTCACCGGCTTTCATGTCGAGCTGGCGCGCAAGATCTGCGATGAGCTGGCAATATCGGACAAATGCCAGATTCAGGCTTTGCCCTTCGGTGAATTGCAGGGCGCACTTGCCGCTTCGCAAGGCGATGCCATCATTGCCGGCGTTGCGGTCACTCCCGAACTGCGCAAGACCTTCGCCTTTTCACGACCCTTCCTGATGCTGCCGGCCCGCTTCGCGCGCAATCTCAAGGCATCGATCGGCGGCACGACCGCCGCTTCGCTCTCGGGACATCCGGTCGGTGTCGTTAAGGGAACGGTGCACGAGGCGATGCTGGCGGCCTTCTTCCCGGCGATCAGGCCGGTACCCTTCGACGACAAGGATGCATTGCTGGCTGCCGTGAAGGACGGAAAGGTCGATGCGGCGTTTGCCGATGGCCTGCAGCTTTCCTTCTGGGTCTCTTCTCAGGCGGCGGAAAAATGCTGCGCCCTTGTTGACGGTCCCTATATGTCGCAGCAGTTTCTCGGCGAAGGCATGACCATCATGCTGCGCCAGCAGGATGCCGATCTGACGGCGGCAATCAATCATGCGCTTGCCACCCTGTCACGGGATGGCAGGCTGCAGGAAATCTATCTGCGCTATTTTCCTTACGGGCTTTACTGATTCAGCGATTTCAGGAAACCGCGCAGCGGTGTTCCGTCCCGATGCGTAAGGCGGGAAAATGCTTCAGGCTTTGCGATAGCGGGCGATCGCGCTACGCTCGATGGCGGCGCAGGTCAGCTTGTCGAGCCCAAGGCGGTCGCGGAGCAGGCTGAGCAGGCGCAGCTCCTCGGCCTTGACCGACAGGTCGGCGGAAGCAACTTCGACGGCGAGCGCATAGGCCGTGTCGTACAGGCGGGCGGGAAGCGTATCGCGCACGGTTTCGAGCACGATGTCCAATCCCTCGCTGCCCGAAAGAAGTTTGGCGCAATCGCGGGAGACGGAAATCAGCTTTTCGTCGTCGAACCCTCTGAAAACCGGCAGGGCGTGAATGAGCTCTCCGATCCGGCTGAGTTCCCGGTCGTTCATCGTGCGGTCAACGGCCGAGGCCAGCACCATGACGTAGATCAGGGCCTCGTGAGCAGAAAGCGGCTTGTTCATGACAGGCGTAGTCCTTTGAATTTGGCAGACTGAAAAGTCGCGCATCTCATGACAAAAGCTACTGCATAATTCCTTAAATCGGAATCGATTTAGGATAAAATTGCAGCAGATTAAAAGTGCTGCAGCGATCTCAGCGGATGGCGCGCGGTCGCTGGAGTGGCGGAAGCAAGGTGTCAGATGGGGTTGAGGGGATCTTCCTTGGCCGGAGCCGGTGCGAGCGTCGATTTTCCGCTCTTGCGCGGGTCGTCGCCATACATGCCGCGCTTCTTTTCTTTGGCCTCGTCCACGAGAGCCGCGAGCGGCGAACCGGGCTCGGGATCGGCCCAGCCGAAGCGGACCAGCCAGGCGCTGAGATCGACACGGACATAGCGGCAAGCGCCCTTGGCCGTGCCCTTCCAGCTGGCATCGGCCACATCGCAGTCGATGGAACGTCCGCGCAGATACATGCGGAATGCCGTGCGTGCGGCCTGGCCGCAGGGCCAGTCCTTTCCGCTCGGGCCGGTGCACATCCGGTCTACATCGGTCGGAATGATCCCGGTGAGCTGCACGCTTCTGCCGCCGATGGTCAAAATACCGGCCTGATCGGAGAAGGGACGGACGAGTTCGATCGTCGTCGTCTGCTCCCGCGGCTTGGATGCAGGATCCAGTGCAGCCTGTTCGGATTGAGGCTGAGGTTCAGACTGAGGCTTGGACTCAGCCTGCTGCTGCGGCGACACCGGCGATAAGGTTCGATGTTCGGCTGCCGCCGTCTCCCTGTCGATCTGGTCGGCCGGTATCCGGTTGTCCGGGGCAAGGTCTGCCGTGGCCTCGCCGGAAGATGCCGTTTCCGATGAAGCGATGGCCTTGTCCGGCGTCGCCTCACTTGGCTGCGGCGCAGGGGCGGCAGTGTCCTTGCCGTTAACCGCATCAGCCGCCGGCTGCGATGCCGGTGCTTCCTCCGGTTTCGCCGACATATCGTTCGAGCGCGCGGGATCGGTTGGAAGCTTGTTGTCCTGTTGCGTCACCGGCCCCGCCGCCTTATTTTCCTCGGCCTTCGTCTCCTCGCCGGTGCTTGCCGCGGCAGCCGCTGCCATGGCAGCGGCGGACAGTTCGGGACTGCTGTCCGAGCTGCTTGTCGAAGGGGAGGCTACAGCCAGGATCGCTGCCTTATCCTTCGTTGCCTGCGTGGCCGAGCCGGCGGCCTGCGCAATCGGCTGGCCTTCGGATTGCGGCGGACCCGGATTCGCGTCGCTTTGTTTCGTGGTTTCGGTTGGCTTGGGTGCCTCAATAGGCTTTGGCGGCGTGATGTCGGCCTTGGCGGCGTCGCTCTGCGCAGTAGGGACGGGTTTGCTTTCTGCCGTCGTGTCGCCGCGGCCATGTAGATTGAAGCCATCTCCGGCGAACTGAACCGCGACCAGGGTCAACCAAGAACCCACGACCGCCCCTGCCACACCTGCGAGCCAAATATCACGACGCATAACGAGAATACTTTCCTATTGGCTGGCCCATATGATCCGGGCAATCCATTCCACATCCGCAAGATCGAAGCTGCGGTTGGGGTGTTCCGGGTTGAGCGACAAGAGGTCTATAGACTTGGCGCTCTGCCGCAGCAGGACCTTGGCCATGACCTCACCCTCTCGGGTCTTCACGACGACACGGTCGTTCTTTCTGATCTGGGCTCCCGGTTCGACGATCAGAATATCGCCGTCGCGATAAAGCGGCAACATGCTCTCGCCCTGCACTTCAAGCGCATAGACGCCGGTCCGCTGGGCGGCCGCAACGGGAAACTCCACCATGTCCCAGCCCTGGCCGGCGGGAAAGCCACCATCGTCGAAGAAGCCGCCGGCGCCCGCCTGGGCGAAGCCGATCAGGGGGATGGAGTTGCCGGGGGGCAGGATTCCCTTCACGAGTGCAGCTGCCAGGGGCTCGGCCGGGCGGATGAAGCTCAGGAATTGTTCCAGGCTTGCTCCGGTCGCATCCAGGACCTTGGCGATCGACTCCGTCGATGGCCAGCGCAGGCGTCCGTCCTGGCTCAGCCGCTTCGATTTGTTGAAGGAGGTGGCGTCGAGACCCGCGCGACGGGCAAGGCCCGAAGGGGTCAAGGCATGCCGCTCGGCAAGCCGGTCGATCGCACCCCATATCTCTTCGTGTGATAGCATCGCCGCTCGGTATCCGCGCCGGCTCGCCTGGCGCACTGCTCTTTAGAAAACGTTAACCGAGCCATTTTGGCGAGTAAAGACCGGCATGGGAATAGGGTCCTTTATCCCCGTGCTTTCGCGGCCGTCCTTTGCCGGCCTCAGGTCTTCTGCGGCTGCGGCTTCACGTCCGGCTGCTCGTTCTGGAATTCCTTCGCCATCCCCATGAAGCCGCGCATGAATTTCTGCATGATCCCGAGCGTGCGATCTATCTCGGCGTCATCGGGCAGGCTCGATCTTTTATTTGCAGCAACGGTCTTTTCGAGCTTCGTCACGCGATCGGAAAGCCGGTCCAGCTCATCGTCATAGGCGCTGCGTTCGTCGGCGGCCATGCGGCAGACGAGATTGCCGCTCTGATCCTGGCAGATGGACATGGCGCCCGTCTGCTTGTCGAGCCGGATGAAATGATCTCCGCTGCGCTCCAGCTGGAAGCGCGTCGTATCCGGCTCCGCCGCAAACGCCGGGGTGGTGAGCAGAAAAGCAGCGGGCAGAAGCATTGCCGCAAGGCCGATTTTCAATTCCTTCATCATGTCATCCTCCGGATTTTCTGCGTTAAACCCCAAATCCATCACGGAAACCGTGGACATTGGCTGATGTTTTCGTGCAAAGCCCTATCAGGATAGCTTTACATGGAGATGATGACTGCCATGCCAGTGGTTTACAAGATCGTGCCGGATACGCTCTGGCAGCAAGCCAGACAAACCGGTGTTTTTCATGGCGCGGCGATCGATTTGACCGACGGCTACATACATCTCTCCACCGCGAAACAGGCGAGGAAAACCGCCGAGCTTTATTTCGGGGGGCAGACCGGGCTGCTGCTGGTCGCGATCGATGGCGACGTCCTCGGCGACAAGCTGGTGTTCGAACCCTCGCGCGGCGGCGACCTCTTCCCGCATCTCTATGCGCCGCTGCCGCTTTCCGCCGTGCTCTGGGAAAAGCCGCTGCCGATCGGCGACGATGGGGCTCACCTCTTTCCGGAGATGCCAGAATGATCGGCGCCTTTCGCGATCTCGGCCGGCGCGGCCTGTTCCTGTTCGATCCGGAAATCGCGCATGGCATGTCGATAGCGGCGCTGAAATCGGGCCTCATCCCGGCCTGCCGCGTCAGCGCCGATCCCCGGCTGCGCCAGACCGTGGCGGGCCTCGAATTTGCCAATCCGATCGGCATGGCTGCCGGTTACGACAAGAACGCCGAAGTGCCGGAGGCGCTGCTCAAATTGGGTTTCGGCTTTACCGAGATCGGTACGGTCACGCCGAAGGCGCAGCCTGGCAATCCGCGTCCGCGTATCTTCCGTCTTGTCGAGGATGAAGGCGTCATCAACCGCCTCGGCTTCAACAATGAGGGCCATGAGGCTGCATTCCAACGGCTGAAGGCCATACGCAGCAACGGCATCATCGGTGTCAACATCGGGGCCAACAAGGATAGCGCCGACCGGATCGGCGATTATGTCGCCGGCATCCGCCGCTTCTATTCCGTGGCGCGGTATTTCACGGCCAATATCTCCTCGCCCAACACGCCCGGCCTGCGCGATCTGCAGGCACGGGAAAGCCTGTCGGCCCTGCTGTCAGCCGTGCTTGCCGCCCGCGACGAAGAAGCGGCCAAGGCCGGCAAGCGCACCCCAGTCTTTCTCAAGATCGCTCCGGATCTGACTGAGGAAGGCATGGACGATATTGCTGCCGAAGCGCTGTCGCATGCGCTCGATGGCCTGATCGTCGCCAACACCACGCTGTCGCGTGACGGCTTGAAGGATCAGCGCCAGGCCAAGGAGGCGGGAGGCCTTTCCGGCAAGCCGGTCTTTGAAAAATCGACGACGGTGCTCGCCAAGATGCGCCGCCGCGTGGGTGCCGCTCTGCCGATCATCGGCGTTGGCGGCGTGTCGTCGGCCGAAACGGCGCTGGAGAAGATCAAGGCCGGCGCCGATCTCGTCCAGCTCTATTCCTGCATGGTTTATGAAGGGCCTGGTTTGCCGGCCCGCATCGTCTCGGACTTCTCCAAGCTGCTCGACCGCGAGCGCGCCGGTTCGATCCGCGACCTGCGCGATGCCAGACTGGATTACTGGGCGAACCGGAACGTCTGATCCGCCCGCTTCTTCAGGCCCATTGCCAGGAAGATGCCGCGAAACAGCAGGAAGGCATTCATGGCCATCCAGAGCCCATGATTGCCGAGCGTCGGCACGAAGACGCCAAGCGCTATGAGATAGCCGCCGAAAGAGAGCAGCATCTTGTTGCGCATCTCGCGCGACCATGTGGCGCCGATGAACACCCCATCCATCAGGAAGGCGAGCGCGCCGGTCAAGCCGGTGATCGCAGCCCAGGGCAGATAGGTTCCGGCCGTGGCCCGGACCTCCTCCGAGGTTGTCAGCAGGCGGATCAAGGCCGGCCCCACCGTAAAGAAGAAGATGGCAGCGGCAAGCGCCAGTCCGAAGGACCAGAGCCCCGTCAGCTTCAACCCGCGCTCGAAGGCCGGCCGATAGTTGGCGCCGATCGAGCGGCCGGTGATCTGCTCCGCGGCGTTTGCCAGCCCGTCGAGATAATAGCCTGACAGCAAAAAGAAGTTCATCAGCACCGCGTTGGCGGCCAGCATAACGCCGCCGAAACTGTTGCCGATGCGCGTCATCAGCGTAAAGGCGGCGATCAGCACGAAAGTGCGGATGAGGATATCGCGGTTCAGCGCGAAGAGCTGGGTAAGTTTGGCGCGGGAAAGCAGTTCCGCACGCGCCGGCCGCTCCTCGCCGGCAAAGCTGCGCAGCACGATGAAAAGCCCCAGCAGCATGCCGCTCGCTTCGCCGATCAGCGTGCCCCAGGCAACGCCGGCGACGCCCCAGCCAAGATAAAGGCCAAGCAGGATGGCGAGCACGATATTGACGCCGTTGATGACCGTCTGCAGCAAGAGTCCGATGCGGCCCTGGCCGCGGCCGAGCACGAAGCCAAGCAAGGCGTAATTGGCAAGTGCCGCCGGTCCCGAAAGCATGCGGATGGAGAAATAGGTGCGCGTCGCATCGGCAATGCCGCCCTGCGGTCCCATCAGCTTGATGCCGATCCAGAGCAGCAGCGGCGAAAGGACGACGATCACAATGCCGCAGCCGAGCGCCGATATCAGCGCCCGCCAGAACACGGCCTGTTGCTCGTGCCGATCGTGACGGCCATAGGCCTGGGCTGTCAGGCCCGTGGTCGAGGCGCGCAGGAAGTTGAAGCTGGCAAAGAGGAGGTCGAACAACACTGCGCCGATCGCAAGCCCCGCCAGCGCGTCCGGCTGACCCATGCGTCCGACGACAGCTGTATCGACGAGGCCCAGCAGCGGCGTGGTCATGAAGCCGAGCGTCATCGGAAGTGCGATCGACAGCACAAGCCGATGCGTCACGTCGAAGGGCAGAACCCTTCCGCTCCCTTGCTGGACATCCATGCTGCGCTGTGCCTCCTCAGTTCGAGGACAGCACCATGGACCAATAGGGCCTGCCACCGGAAGAGGGGTTGTAGGCCAGAGCGACGCCAAGCCCATCATATTTGCCGAGCATGTTGTGCAAATGCTTCGGCGAGTTGATCCAGGCCGTCACTGCGGCGCTGACGTCGCGCTGGCCCTCGGCAATGTTTTCTGCCGCCGGCAGCTTGACGCCGCTTGCCTTGACGCGCTTGCCGAAATCGTCGCCGATGCCGATCAGATGCTCCATCTTGCCGGCATCCGCCATGCGCCGCGCCTGATAGATGGCGGCGGCACCGGCGGCCGTGTCGATCTTCAAGGGCGGCAGACCGTTCTTGGCGCGCAGTGCATTCACGAGCGGCAGAGCGGAGGCGGTCTGGTCGCTGGCCGGCATATTGGAGACATGGGTCGGCGGTGTGGCACAGCTTGCAACCGTTGCGGTAAGGGCAAGAGCGGCAAGGCGCAGCGTATCGCGGCGCGTTAGGGTCAATGTCTGGGAGATCATGTCAGCTGCGGTAATTGAACAGGCGGAGGATGATGAAGACGGGAATGACGATGGATGCGCCGAGCAGCACATAATCGCCGAATTCGCCGAGCGCCGCAAAGCCCGTGTGCCAGAGATCGAGCAGGAAGCGGCGGACGCCATAGAGAAAATCGAGCGGCCGCCAGCCGAAGAATTTCATCACGAAGCCGACGACGAGCGACACGATGACGAGCTTCACCAGCGTTCTGCCTGGCGAGTCGCCAAGGAATCTGTTCACCTGATCGGACATGCTGACGTCTCCATTATGGCAGTCGGTCGGTGTTGAGATAGGGCCGGCACCTGCGACTCGCAAGCACTTTCGCCCCAGCTTACACCCTAAGACAGCGCCTGCCTGAAATAGGACTTGAGTTTTTTTATGGCCGCGTTCAAAGGCGGGCGTCAAACAGGATAAAGCCCATGCTGCCGAGCCAGCTTTCCTCCGGCGATGTCATTGCCGACCGCCGTGCCGATTATGCGAAGATGCTTGCCGAAAGCGGAGAGCCCGCCAGCGCTGCCGAACTGATGGAGCAGGCGCTGGAGCTGGCGCCGCGCTGGGCGGCCGGCTGGTTCACGCTCGCGGCCTATCGCGAAAAGGCCGGCGATGCATCAGGCGCAATTGCTGCGCTGAACGAGGTTCTGGCGCTCGATGCGGGCGATGTCTTTGGCGCTCGCCTGAAGCTTGCCGTTCTCGGCGGCGCCGAGCTACCGGAGCGGCCGCCGAGCCTCTATGTCGAGCGGCTGTTCGACGATTATGCCGACCGCTTCGAGACCTCGCTTGTCGAAAAGCTCGGCTATAGCGTGCCCGGCAAGCTTGCGGCGCTGATTGCCGGAACGGCCGGCCTCCCGAAACATTTCCGCCTTGGGATCGATCTCGGCTGCGGCACCGGCCTGCTCGGGCCGGAAATCCGCGCCCATGTCGATCGGCTTGAAGGTTACGATCTTTCGAAAGGCATGCTGGTCAAGGCGGCGGAAAAACATGTCTATGACCATCTCGGCCAGGCCGATCTGTCGCTGGAGCCGGAGCTGTCGGGCATGTTTGAGGCCGGGCTTGCCGCCGGCCGCGCGGATCTGGTCACTGCGGCCGACGTGCTGATGTATCTCGGGAATCTGCGAGGCGTAATGGCGATCGTGCGCAAGCTTTCGGCCGAGGGTGCGATCTTCGCCTTTTCCGTGGAGGATGCGCAGCAGCCGGAGGGTTATGTGCTGCGCGATTCCCTACGGTTCGCCCATTCCGAGGCTTATGTCAGGGAGATTTTGGCCGCTCACGACTTTATGGTGCTGGATCTCACCCGCGCTATCATTCGCATGGATGGCGGAAAGCCCATTCACGGCATTCTGTTCATTGCGAGTAAATCGGCCTGATGATTTCGAATCTTGCGAATTTCAAATAGGTCAGCATTACTTACGTAATTTCGCTTGATTGTCCCCTGAGCTTTCAGCAAAAAGCCTGGAAACCCAGGGAAAAGCACATGGCAAACGCAAAGAGCGCATTTGGCGTCTGGAATACGTCCGCGACCCGGCATTCGTGGATCGAGGATGTTCAGGGTATCGTCTCCGGCAGCCTGATTTCTTCGCTGGGGCTATTCTGCCTTTCAAGCGCCGGCTTGTTGACCGGTAGTACCGCCGGCATCGCTTTCCTGCTGCATTACGCAATCGGCGTGAATTTCGGCCTGGCTTTCTTCGTGGTCAATCTGCCGTTCTTCTATCTGTCGCTGAAGCAGCTCGGCCCGGTCTTCACCATCAAGACCTTCATCGCCATCGCGTTGACGTCACTGCTGACCAACCTGCAGCCGTTACTCTTCAATGTGGCGCATATCAATGCGCTGTGGTCGGCGGCCCTTGGCGGCATCCTGCTCGGCTTCGGACTGCTCGCGCTCTACCGTCACAGGGCAAGCCTTGGCGGCGTCGGCATTCTGGGGATTTATCTGCAGGAACGTTTCGGCATCAGGGCAGGGCTGGTGCAGCTTGCGATCGACCTATGCGTGCTCGCCGTCGCTTTCGC
Source organism: Rhizobium sp. JAB6 (assembly GCF_003024605.1). GTDB lineage: Bacteria > Pseudomonadota > Alphaproteobacteria > Rhizobiales > Rhizobiaceae > Rhizobium. The sequence continues at coordinate 524,464 of NZ_PYJQ01000001.1, forward strand.
GGTGACCACGCCGGCGGTGGTCATCTGCTCGGTTATCGGCGCAATCGTGCTCAACCTTTTCGTCGCGATCAATCATCGATCGGACCGCTACATCGCGCTGTAAAGCTTATATCTATTGCTTGCGGGTCTCGTCGGATTCGACGATTGCGGCTTCGTGATACCAGCTGTCGAATGCGGCCGTCGCGATAGTCGGACCGATATCGGGGGCGAGATTCACCTTCGGACGCTGGCTGAGCGCCGTGGGGCGGGTCGTGACGGGGAATTGATAGATCTTTGCGGTTTCGTGCCGAGTACCGATTGCCATTCGTGTCTCTCCCTTTTTTGGTGTTCAGCGGGCGCGCTTCAAGAGACAGCTCATATATAGCAAAGCCGAAGGCGAATATCACCATTCCGCTTAAAAAAAATGCTAAATGATGAAATTGTAGGCAGATAGAGGAGGGTGCGGCTGCTGCCGTTTCTTTGATCTGCCGATTTTCCCATGCATTTTTAGACGGGCGCGCCTGCGACATCTTGGCAGTTCGATTTGGAACCGCGGCGACGATTTGAAAAAGAATCCGATAGTTGGCGCCCGAAATCTCGTCTGAATATGGCTGAATCATAAAAATCTCGTCGGACGCGCCGGGTATCGATGCGATCTGGCACGGCAAATGCATCTCCCTTTGCAGCCGTTCGTAGTGAGGAATTTTCCGGCGGGTAGGCCGGCCAAGTTTTTCCTACTTCGCATGATTAACTGTTATGAGGTGCGTAATGACGAAGTTTAAGCTCGAGTACATCTGGCTCGACGGGTACACCCCGGTACCGAACCTGCGCGGTAAAACGCAGATCAAGGAATTCGACGCATTTCCGACGCTCGAGCAGCTTCCGCTTTGGGGCTTCGACGGCTCGTCGACGATGCAGGCCGAAGGCCGCAGCTCCGATTGCGTGCTGAAGCCCGTCGCCATCTATCCGGACCCGGCCCGCACCAACGGCGCTCTCGTCATGTGCGAAGTCATGATGCCGGATGGCGTGACGCCGCATCCGTCCAATAGCCGCGCGACCATCCTCGACGACGAGGACGCATGGTTCGGCTTCGAGCAGGAATACTTCTTCTACAAGGACGGTCGTCCGCTCGGCTTCCCGGAATCCGGCTATCCGGCTCCGCAGGGCCCGTACTACACCGGCGTCGGCTATAAGAACGTCGGCGATGTCGCTCGCGAAATCGTTGAAGAGCATCTCGACCTTTGCCTCGAAGCAGGCATCAACCACGAAGGCATCAATGCCGAAGTGGCCAAGGGCCAGTGGGAATTCCAGATTTTCGGCAAGGGCTCCAAGAAGGCCGCCGACCAGATCTGGATGGCTCGCTACCTGCTGCTGCGTCTGTGCGAAAAGTACGGCATCGACATCGAGTTCCATTGCAAGCCGCTCGGCGACACCGATTGGAACGGCTCGGGCATGCACTGCAATTTCTCGACCAAGTTCATGCGCGAAGTCGGCGGCAAGGCCTATTTCGAAGCGCTCATGGCTCAGTTCGACAAGAACCTGCACGAGCACATTGCAGTCTACGGCCCGGACAACCACATGCGCCTGACCGGTAAGCATGAAACGGCTCCGTGGAACAAGTTCTCCTACGGCGTTGCCGACCGCGGCGCTTCGATCCGTGTCCCGCACTCCTTCATCAAGAACGACTACAAGGGCTACCTCGAAGATCGTCGTCCGAACTCTCAGGGCTGCCCTTACCAGATCGCTTCCCAGGTTCTGAAGACCATCTCGGAAGTTCCGACGGCTGGTTTCGGCTCGGTTGCTGCCTAAGGTTCTTCGGCTTCGCTGCGCCGAAGCTGGCACAAATGAAAAGCGCGGGATTGATGTCCCGCGCTTTTTGCTGTCATGGAAATGGTCTCAGGCAGCCTTGTTCGCCGCATCCACCGGATGCTGCGAACGGAAGCCGACGGCAAGGCGGTTCCAGATGTTGATCGTGCCGATCGCCACCGTGATCTTGACGATCTCCTCTTCGCTGAAATGCTGCTTCAGCGGCTCGAAATCGGCATCGGGAATGCCGGTCTGGGCGATCTTGGTGACGGAATCGACCCAGCGGAGCAAAGCACGCTCGCGATCGTCATAAACGGGCGATTCCCACCAGACGCACAGCAGGTTGATCCACTGTTCGCTCAGGCCGTCGTGGCGGGCTTCTTTCGAATGCATGTCGACGCAATAGGCGCAGCCATTGATCTGCGAGGCGCGGAGCTTGATCAGATGGATGAAGCGGCGTTCGAGGCCGCTGCTCTGGACGAAGTTTTCCAAGGCGACGACGGCCTTGTAGGAGTCGGGGGAGGCTTTGGCGAAGTTGAAACGCGGATGCATGGGTCTTCTCCTTGGGTTTAAATTGAGGTTCAGTTTCTGGTCTTGCGTTCATGCAGCTCGAGAAAGGCGCAGCCTCTCGCGGCTATGCCACCGTCCGTGTCCGTCTGCCTGAGATCGGTCAGCACGTCGGCGATCGTTGTCTTTGCCAGTTCGGCCCGATAGACGCGCTCGGCCGCCAGCATGGCGGCATTGATGCCGCAGGGCTTGGCGAAGTAGCGTCCTTCGAGCGGGTTCGGTCCGCGCTGGCGGATTTCCGCACAGCGGAAGGCGGGTGCGGGGCCTTCGGCCGCCAGCACGATATCGAGGAGAGTGATCTCCTCCGGCTTGCGCGCCAGCCGATAGCCACCCTTCGGCCCCGGCACGGTATCGAGGATGCCGGCGCCCGAAAGCGCCTGCAGATGTTTCAGAAGATAGCTGACCGAAACGCCGTGAAATTCGGCAAGCGCCGCCGCCGACAACACGCCGCCATCGGACAATCCTGCCAGCATGGCAACGCAATGGATGGATTGTTCGACGCCGTCTCCGAGCTTCATTTTCGCGCCTTTCTAATCATGGATATTTTTTATCCGCGATTATGATAGGAGTCAAGGCTCTTTGAAATGGGACTGCATATAAGTTTCGCCTGAAATATGCCGGACGTCTGATACCCCTCTGTCACGAGGTGACGGAGGGGGTGCACACTCTCAGAGAACACCAAAGCCGATGGACATGACGCCGCCCCGCTTCTCATCCGTCGCATATTCACTACATTGAACCTGTGGACCAGATCGAGCCGAAGCCCCCCGTAGCCCTGCCTGCCCCCTTCCTCCGCTGGTTTGCGGAAAAGGGCTGGCAGCCGCGCGCCCATCAGCTGGAGCTGCTGGCCCGTGCGGAAGCGGGCGAAAGCACGCTGCTGATTGCGCCCACCGGCGCGGGCAAGACGCTCGCCGGCTTCCTGCCGTCGCTCACCGATCTCACACGGCGCGGCAAGATCCCGCCCGGCTCGGCCTTCACCGGTATCCACACGCTCTACATCTCGCCGCTGAAGGCGTTGGCGGTCGATATTGAGCGCAACCTGATGAAACCCGTTTCGGAAATGGGTCTTCCTGTTACGGTCGAAAACCGTACGGGCGATACGCCAAGCGGCAAGCGGCAGCGGCAAAAGCTCAATCCGCCGGATATCCTGCTGACGACGCCGGAGCAGGTGGCGCTGCTGCTTGCCACCCGCGAGGCCGAACGCTTCTTCAAGGATCTGAAATACATCGTCTTCGACGAGCTGCATTCGCTCGTCACCTCCAAGCGCGGCCACATGCTGTCGCTCGGCCTTGCCCGCATCCGCAAACTGGCACCGCGCGTGCAGACCATCGGCCTTTCAGCGACGGTCGCCGATCCCATGGACCTGCAGAAATGGCTGGTGGCGCAGCGGGCGGGGGAAGAGCGCCATGCCGGCCTCGTCATCGTCGAGGGCGGGGCCAAGCCCGATATCTCGATCCTCGCGACGGAAGAGCGTATCCCCTGGTCCGGTCACTCCGCCAAATATGCGATCCCCGATATCTATCGCGAGCTGAAGGCGCATCGCACGACCCTGCTCTTCGTCAACACGCGCTCGCAGGCCGAAATGCTGTTTCAGGAGCTGTGGTCGGCCAATGACGACAATCTGCCGATCGCCCTGCATCACGGCTCGCTCGATGTCGGCCAGCGCCGGAAGGTGGAGGCGGCCATGGCGGAGAACCGGTTGCGCGCCGTCGTCGCCACTTCGACGCTCGATCTCGGCATAGACTGGGGCGATGTCGATCTCGTCATTCATGTCGGTGCGCCGAAAGGCGCAAGCCGGCTGGCCCAGCGCATCGGCCGCGCCAATCACCGCATGGATGAACCTTCGAAAGCGATTCTCGTGCCGGCCAACCGCTTCGAGGTCATGGAGTGCCAGGGAGCGCTCGATGCCAATTATACCGGCGCGCAGGACACGCCGCCGATCGGCGCCGGCGCGCTCGACGTTCTCGCCCAGCATGTGCTCGGCATGGCGTGCGCCGAACCCTTCGACATGCTGGAGCTTTATGAAGAGGTGCAGAGCGCAGCACCCTATGCCGAGCTTTCCTGGGAGACCTTCGAGCGCATCGTCGACTTTGTCGCGACCGGCGGCTACGCGCTCCGGACTTACGAGCGCTATGCCCGGATCCGCAAGATGGCGGATGGGCGCTGGCGCGTCTCCAATCCGCAGGTCGCGCAGCAATATCGCCTGAATCTCGGCACGATCGTCGAAGAGGCGATGCTGAATATCCGGCTGGTGAAACGCAACGCGCTGGGCTCGCTCGGAAGAGGCGGCGCGCCGCTCGGCAAGGTCGAGGAATATTTCGTCGAGCAGTTGGCACCCGGCGATACCTTCCGCTTTTCCGGCAAGGTGCTGCGTTTCGAAGGCATCCGCGAGAATGAATGCCTGGCCTCGCAGGCCTTCTCGCTGGACGCGAAAATTCCCTCCTATGCCGGCGGCAAGTTTCCCCTTTCGACCTATCTCGCCGATCAGGTGCGCGCGATGATTGCCGATCCCGACCGGCGGCACCGCCTGCCGGATCAGGTGCGCGATTGGCTGGAAATTCAGAACGAGAAGTCCTTGCTGCCGAAGCGCGACGAGTTTCTGATCGAGACCTTCCCGCGCGGCCGCCGCGCCTATATGGTTGCCTATCCTTTCGAGGGAAGGCTGGCGCACCAGACGCTCGGCATGCTTCTGACCCGAAGGCTGGAGCGCGCCGGCGCCAAGCCCATGGGGTTCGTCGCGACCGATTATTCCCTCGGCATCTGGGCGCTTGAGGATATGGGACTGATGATCGCCAACGGCCATCTCAGCCTTTCCGCGCTCTTCGATGAGGACATGCTCGGCGACGATCTCGAAGCCTGGCTCGCTGAATCCTTCCTGCTGAAACGCACCTTCCGCAATTGCGCCATCATCGCCGGTTTGATCGAGCGCCGCCATCCCGGTAAGGAAAAAACCGGACGGCAGATGACGGTATCCGCCGATTTGATCTATGACGTGCTGCGCAGCCATGAGCCGGATCATATCCTGCTGCAGGCGACGAGGCAGGATGCCGCGACCGGACTTTTGGAAATCGGCCGTCTTGGGGATATGCTGAAGCGAATCAAAGGCCACATCACCCACCGGGCTTTGGATCACATCTCGCCGCTTGCCGTGCCGGTGATGCTGGAAATCGGCAGGGTATCCGTGCCGGGTGAGGCGCATGATGTGGTGCTGGCGGAAGCGGCTGACGATCTGATCCGCGAGGCCATGGAATGATGACGAAGGTAGACTTAAATTGATGAACCGGCTGGCGCTAGCGCGAGATATGAATGCTCAAGGCAACGGCGCAGCCAGCGCATCCGGCGTCGAGACCGTCGTTCACGGTGCCGCCGTTGTCTGTGATCCGCTCGGTGCGCTCTATCTGCCGGATGCCGGCATTCTCGTCGTCTCCGATCTGCATTTGGAGAAGGGCGCGGCCTTTGCCCGCCGCGGCATGATGCTGCCGCCCTACGATACGCTGGCGACCCTGACCGTTCTTTCCGCGGTCATCTCCCGATATGATCCGAAACTCGTCGTTTCGCTGGGTGACAATTTCCATGATCGCGTCGGTTCGCGGCATCTGCCGGAGGCATTTCGCGGCCTGATCATTAGCATGGCGCGCGGCCGTGAATGGATATGGATCAACGGCAATCATGATCCGGACGGCACGGTGGATCTGCCCGGTCATTCGGTGGATGAGATGCATTATGGTGGGGTGACGTTCCGCCATGAACCGAAGGCGGGCTTGCAGGCCGGCGAGATCGCCGGCCACCTGCATCCCTCGGCCACCGTTCGGCGTCGGGAGAAATCGGTGAGGCGCCCATGTTTCGCCACGGATGGCGCCCGCCTGCTGATGCCGGCCTTCGGCGTGATGACCGGCGGCCTCGATCTTCGCCACAAAGCAATGGCTGGCCTTTTCGAGCGGGAGAGCCTGATTGCGCACCTGCTCGGCCGCGACCGCATCTATTCCGTGCGGTTCGGCAATCTCTCGGCCTAGGCCGCGTTTGCCGGCTCATAGCGCAGGATTACCGCGCCGGTCTTCAACGGGCGTGAATCGACGAGCTTCATCGGCCGTTGTTCGGCCGCCGGTTTGAAATGCGGATTGCCGGCGCCGAGGACGACGGGAACGAGGCAGATCCTGAGCCCATCCACCAGCCCGGCCTTGAGCAATACATCGGTCACTTCAGCGCTGCCGAAGACGAACATGGTCTTGCCGGGTTCTTCCTTCAGCTTCTTCACTTCAGAGACGATATCGCCGACGACGCGGGTGTTGTTCCATTCCGCTTTATCGAGCGTCCGGGAAGCGGCGATCTTAGCGATGCCGTTCATGTAGGCGCTGATATCAGGCGTTTCCGTCGCGGTCGGCCAGTAGGCGGCCATGCCTTCATAGGTCTTGCGGCCGAAGATCAGCAGATCGCCTTCCTTGCCGAGCTCGGTCGCATAGTGTTCCAGCTCATCGCCCCAGGCGAGCATGTGAAAATCGAGGTCCCAGGGCTTGGCTCCCTCGAAATAGCCGTCGAGCGTCATGAGATTCCAGATAACGAGCTTCCTCATCACTTTTCCTCCGTCGTGATAACTGCGTCATAATCAAAACTAGTTGCTAAAAGCAATCGGTTGAAAGCTAGCTCGACTGATGGCAAAATGCAAGTGGTTTTTTGGAGATCACTATGGACGCACTGCATCGTTCCGGCTGCCCGATCAATCTGACGCTGGAAATTCTCGGCGACCGCTGGAGCCTGATCGTCATCAGGGACATCATGTTCGGCAATCGCCGGCATTTCCGTGAATTGCTGCAGAAGTCGCAGGAGGGGATTGCCTCCAACATCCTTGCGGACCGCCTGAAGCGGCTGGTCGAGCGCGGCCTGCTGACCCGTGAGGATGACCCCACCCACAAGCAGAAGGCTGTCTATAGCCTGACGGAAATGGCGATCGACCTCGTGCCGCTCTTTGCCCATATGGGCTCCTGGGGCCGCAAGCATCTTCCGGTCTCGGAGGAGCTGTCGATCCGGGCGGAGCTGCTGGAAGAGGGCGGCCAGGAGCTCTGGGAAGATTTCATGGATGAGCTGCGTGCCAAGCATCTCGGCAAGGTGTTGCCGCCAGACAAGCCCTCGGTGCTCGACCGGTTGACCGAAGCTTATCTCGAGGTCGCCGATCGCCGGAAAGGTGGCTGATCAGTTCTTCCGGAAGATGAAGCTTGCGCTCCAACCGGTGACGAGAGCGAGCAGCACGGAAAAAATGCCATAGGTGATCGGCCGCTGATGCGCCGCATCCGTGATGGTCTGCTCTATCCCAGTTTTGATGACCCGAAGCGGCAGCGATTTCTCACTCAGGAACTTGCCGCTCTTGAAAAGGTAGGCGCGCACCATATGCACCCCGTTCGGCACGTCGGCCGGAACCCTGAGTGTCGCCTTGAAGAGCGAGGAGCTGACGAAGCGAACGCCGGCGGGATCGCTTTCATAGAGCCCGCCTGCCTTCTGCAGGCGCCGGAAGGCGTTGCGGAATTCCGGAACATCGCCGACATTGCCGACGAATCCGACCGGCGTCAGCGGGATATGGTCGACGCCGATGCCGCGATCGCTGAGTTCGAGCGGCGTGGTGATGTTGTCGACCGCGCGCGTGCTCGAGAGCGAATAGGCTTCCGGCACATGCTCGAACGTCATCGAGCGGGTGTTGATCCATATGCCGAAGACGCGCTCTTTCCTGCGGACCGTTGCATTCTCGCGCGGCCCTTCCAGCACGACGACGATATCATATTGGCCGATCGCCAGAAGCAGCTGATCGGTGTTGGAAAGCGCACCGAAAATCGTCAGATCGGCGCCGGTGAAATCCGAGGTAATGGCGATTTCGCTGGTCGACGTGCCGATCTCCATCGTCTCGCGCGCCGTGGTCGAGGTCGTCGGCTGATCGAGCAGTACCTGAGCCTGCGTGGTGAGGGGAGCAAGCAGCATTGCGGTAGCAAGGAGCAGTCCGGACACTCTCATCGGCTCACCCCTTCCATGACGACGGAGTAGACGTCGGCAGGCGTCACCACGAGTGTAATGACAAGACGAAGGCCGACGGCCAGGACAAGGAGGCCGAGGAGTGCGCGCAATTGTTCGCCGCGCAGCTTCTGGCCGACGCGAACGCCGTATTGTGCCCCGATTACCCCCGCCACCATCAAGAGGAAGGCCAGGATGATATCGACGGAATAGTTCGTGGCGGCCTGGACGATTGTCGTGAAGGCCGTCACGAAAATGACCTGGAACAGCGATGTGCCGACGACCACATTGGTTGGAACGCGCAGCAGATAGATCATGGCAGGTACGAGAATGAAGCCGCCCCCGATACCCATGGGCGTCAGCATGCCGACGAAGAAGCCGAGGCCGATCACCGGAATGGCGCTGAGATAGAGCTTGGATTTCTTGAAGCGCAACTTCAGCGGCAAGCGCTGCACCCAGTTGTGATGGCGCGGTTTGCCGCTTGCCGGCGGTAGCTTGCCGGCTGCGCGGCGCATGGCGCGCACGCTTTCCCACAGCATCAGCGATCCAACCGTGCCGAGGAGAATCACGTAGATCAGGGAAATGATCAGGTCTATCTGACCGAGCCTGCGCAAAAGCACGAATAGCCAGAGGCCGAACGTCGCCCCCGCCAAGCCGCCGGCGAGCAGGATCGTACCCAGCTTCAGGTCGAGCGAGCCGCGACGAAAATGGCTGAGCGCGCCCGAGACGGAGGAGGCGACGACCTGATTGGAGCCGGTGGCGACGGCGACGACGGGCGGGATATTGTAAAAAATCAGAAGAGGCGTGATGAGAAAACCGCCGCCGACGCCGAACATGCCGGAGAGAAACCCTACGGCTGCTCCCATGCCGAGAATAATGAAAATATTCACCGACAATTCTGCGATCGGCAGATAGATCGTCACGCCTTGTTCCCATTTGCAGGCTTTTCGGCGATGACCGAAGCCCGTTTCCCCTTAAACGGCGGATTCTAATCCGAAATCATTGCCAGAGCCTTAGGAAAGGCGGCGCGGTCACAGTTTTCGAATTGCCGAGTTCACCCTAACCCAGCTTTTTCCATTTTTCTGTGACGCCATTTCGGCGAATGGCCAACAGTGGCCGGGAGACGTCTCGACTCTCGTAAACAAAATGCCGGCGTTGCCGCGCCGGCATTTCGGTTGAGCGCTTTCACACGAGAGCCTGGCCCTATTTGTTGCGGGCCAGCAGCTCCTTGACGACCTGATCGGTCACCCGCCCATCCGCCGGCAGGCCGACGGACTTCTGGAAGCTCTTCAGGGCAGCCACAGTCTTGTCTCCCATGGCCCCATCGGGCGCACCGGCATCGAAGCCATTCTTGTTTAGGATGGCCTGAATATTGCGGATCGCCTTCTTCATATCGATCGAGGCCGTGTTCACGCCCTTGCCGGTGGTCCATTCGTCAGGAATATCGGTGCCGTTGGCCTTCGGGTCGGCGGGCTGCACTTTCCAGAGGTCGACCTTGGCACGCGCGCTTTCGAGATCGGCCGGCTTCATGGCATTGGCGACTTCGTCCCGCTTCTGGGCGGCATCCTTGTCACCGCTCTTTGCGGCGATTGCGAACCATTTGTAGGATTCCTGCAGGTCCTGTTTCACGCCGTTGCCGCGAGCGTAGAGGATTGCGAGGTTGAACTGGCTGTCGGAGACGCCGAGATCGGCCGCGCGGATAAACCAGTTCGCAGCGCTATCATAATCCTGCGGCCCTACTGTGCCCGAGGCGTAGAGAACCGCGAGATTGTGCATGGCGCTGGCATTGCCCTGATTGGCCGCCTGCTCGTAATATTGCTTGGCCTTGGCGAGGTCGCGATCGATGCCGTTGCCCTTCTCATACATGCTGGCGAGGCGGTACTGCGCCGGTGCATAGCCCTTGTCGGCTGCAAGCTGATACCATTTCGCAGCCTGCTTCATATCGGCCGGAACGCCGCGGCCATCCGTATAGCGTGCACCGATCTCGAAGAGTGCGACCGCATCGGCCGATTTTGCGGCTGCGACCAGTGATGGCGGCTGGATGCCTTCGGGCACGGTGATTTCCGGCGCTGCCGGTGTGGCCGCGGGCGTCGCAGCGGCCGTGTTCTCGGTTTGAACGAAGGCGGTGGCCTGCTGTGCAGGTGCACTGCCGGCCGGAGCCAGCGCTTCGCTTGCCGTCTGGTTGCCGTCGAGCGGGGTCGCTGCCGTCAGGTGATTATTTGCGGGTGCTGCGACCGGATCGGTGGCCGTGGGTGCTGATTGGTCTTCGGCCGTCTCCGTTGTGGAAACCGAGGGGGCGGCGGCCTGATTTGCCGCGGGCTGCTGATTGCCGGCGCCCGAGTTCGTATTGGCTGCGGCTGTATTGGTTGCAGCGCTCTCCGCGGGCGCGACCGTTGTGGACGCTTGGGCCGGCGCCTGCTGACCGCGCGTCAGCGTGTTCGCCAGCGGATAAGCCATGATGGCGAGCATGACGGCACCCAGCGCAAGCAGGATCGGCCGGCGAAAGCGCGAGAACGCGCCGCCCTTCTTGGCATCCTTCGTGGAAGCAGAAACGGAGCGCTGTGTCTGGTCGACTTCCATGGCAGCCGCCTGTGCGGCGCGGCGAGCGGCTGCGATGTAATCGGCCCGTTCGTTTTCGGTCGGCTGACGCACGTTTCCGCTGCGCGAAGTATTCTGGCTGGCGCGCACGCGCTCCAGGATCTTCTTGATATCAGGCGCACCGGAACCCGGCTCCAGCAGTTCGTTGGCCTCTTCGCCCGGCATTACGTCGGCGGGATCGATAGACGGTGCCTGCTCGATGACCGGACGGTCGGGCAGAAAGATCGGCTCGGCCTTTTCCGGTGTGAAGAAGCGCTTGCCGAGGCTCGCAAACAGGCTGGTTTTGCCGCTCTTCTTGGCGGCTGCCTTGATTTCTGCCTTCGTATTGGCGTCGATCGCCTGGGCGACGGCGACTTCGGCGGAAACCGAGGATTCTGCAGGCGCAACCGTGCGGATGATCGGACCGGACTTCTGCTGCGCTGCCATGGGCGGCTTCAGGCTCGGCGCATCCTCTTCGGCAAAGACGTCGCTTTCGAATGTTGCTGCCGGCATCACAGGCGCGGGCTTGCGCTGTTCCATATGATCGAGACGGTCGGCGATCTGCAGCAGCGTGTCGTGCAGGGCCTCGAAGGTGCGATGGGTACGTTCGTCGCTGGCGCGGCTGAGGTCTTCGAGATGGCGAAGATCTTCGGCAAGCGCCGTCAATGCCGCCATGTCGGCTGCTTGCGAACCCCCGACCATTCCGCCTTCGCGCGAATAGGCCTCGACGACGGTTTCCGCCGCGTGGCGGGCCGCTTCGATGATGTATTCGTCGTTCGTCGCCATATAGTCTTCGATCGCGCTCATCCGGCGGTCAAAATCCGAGGGCAGATGATTAGCGACGATCTGTGGCTCGCTCGTCAGCAATGTCGAGAGATGCGCGATCTGCTCTTCGAGACTGCGCAGTGCCTGCGTATCCGTGGGCGGCGCGGCGGTGCTTGCTTCCAGCCGGGCAGCAATATCGGAGAGGCGGCCTTCGAGCCGGCGCGCCATGCTTTCGTCGAGGCTTGCTGCCGGCGCGGGCGGGTGGAAATCGATCTCGTCGATACGGCGGGCGAGATAATCCAGCCGGTCGGCCAGCACGTTACCGACGGACCCATGTTCCAGCGCATCGATCTTGTGGGAGATATCGGCGAGATAGGTAACGAGCTCGGGCTGCAGTGCGGCCTTCTGCGAACGCTCCATCAGATGCGAGAGCTGGTCCAGGCGCTCTTCCAGGCGGGCGACGGCCTTTGCGCTGCCGAGCTCGTCGATGCGCATGGCAAGCGCTTCGAGGCGACCGGAAAGATCGTCGGCCGGTTGGCGGCGGCCCGGATCGCGGCTCATAAGGTCGATCTGGTCGGCAAGGCCGCTGAGGCGCCCTTCCAGCCGTTGCATCGCCTGGTCCTGCGGCTGCATCATCGAGCCGAGGCTCTCCATCGCGGTCGCGATCGTCAGAAGCTTGTTTTCCAGCGCAAGCACGGCAGGGCTGTTGTTCATGCCACCGAGATGCTGCTTGATATCATCGAGGCGATAGGCAAGCGAGACGAGCTCTTCCTGCAGGCCGGAGGTGTCGATGGCCTTTACCTGGCGCTCGACATGGTGAAGCGACTCTTCGCGGGCGAGGCCGTCCATCAGCGAGCGCAGTTCGTCGAATTCGGCTTTCAGCCCGGCGGTTTCCGGCTGACCGGCCAGCTGATTGATGCTGTCGGCAAGCCGCGCCATGTCCTGGCGGACATCGGCGACGAAATGCTTGTCCTCGGCGTTTTCGCGAATATCGCGGATTTCGGCACGCAGGGCGGCGACTTCGCGGGTCACGCTTTCGGCGATGTCGCGCTTGAGATCCTGGCGCAGGTTGACGAGCGCCTGGGCGATGTCGACCGGTGCTTCGGCCGCGGCAGCCCGCATCGGCTGGCGCTGCGGATAGCTGTCGATCGGACGGCGTGCCGGCTGCGGTTCTCTATGTGCGGTTTCCTCGCGCCGCGGTTGCAGCCGCTCGCGGTTTGCTTCCAGCGCACGCTGGCGCTGACGGATTTCTGCGAGCGGATCAGAGCGGAGATCGCTCTCATGGCGTTCGCTGCGCGTCGGGCGCTCATAGGATCGAGTGTCATACTGGTCGCGTTCGGGGCGGGGCGGCATGCGCTCCAGTGCGGCTCGTTCGGGGACGGGCGCATAGCCGGCCGCGACGCGCGGGCGCGTATCGCGTGCGGCGGCAGTCCCCATCAGGCCCTCGATGCGCGCCTCCAGCCCTTCGATCGTGCGGCTCAGAGCATCCAGCGACGTCCAGTCGCCCGTACCGGTAGGATTTGATCGCGATCCGCTCATATCTTTTGCTCGCCTCGAACTATGGACCACCCGGGGTCGCCATGTTGACGGAAGAAAGACGTTGCGACATTGCCGCGCTGTCCGGATCCCGTCGTTCGGAAAGGGATAAATGTATTGGCTTTCCTTCAAACAGCCGCAAAACCAGCGCGCAATCCAAGCATAAGTTGAAGAAACGCGAAGCACTGCTGCTCAACTCGTACAATTCACGAAACGTGGTAAACAACTCGTTAAGTTTGGGGAAATCTTTAACCTTTTATTTCGGTTCGGTTATCCCGTGCCCTGATATTCTTGCGCGCGGGCAGTGCCGCGTTACTTGGGTGAATGGAGGGGTAGCGGCGCCGTGCGGCATGCTGTCCCGTGCCGGCTTCGTCAAAATTTCAGCGCGCCTCACAAATTTGACGTTTACGCAAACGTCAATATTTTGTAAGAGTAACACAGTGGCCGGAATCTCGAGGTCCGGCGGCGAATTGGAGGAATTCGAAAGATGCCAGTCTACAAGGCCCCGGTGAACGATACGCTCTTCGTCCTGAACGATGTGCTCGGGCTGGAGCGTTATAACAATCTTCCGGGCTATGCCGATGCCACGCCGGACATGATCGAGGCGATCGTCGGCGAAGCGGCCAAGGTGTCGGAAGAGGTGCTCTTCCCGCTCAACTATTCCGGCGATCAGGAAGGCTGCGTGCGCCATGACGACGGCACCGTCTCGACGCCGAAGGGATTCAAGGAAGCCTATCGTGCCTATCGCGAAGGCGGCTGGCTGGGTCTCGCCGTGCCGGAGGAATTCGGCGGGCAGGGGCTTCCCTATGTGCTGCACTGTGCCGTCGGCGAATATACCTCCGCCGCCAACATGTCGCTGATGATGTATCCGGGCCTGACGCAGGGTGCGATCGCCGCCATCCTCGTCCATGGCACCGATGCGCAGAAAAAAACCTATCTGCCGAAGATGGTGGAGGGCACCTGGTCCGGTACCATGAACCTCACCGAGCCGCATTGTGGCACCGATCTCGGCCTCTTGCGCACCAAGGCAGTGCCCCAGCCTGATGGCAGCTACAAGATATCAGGCCAGAAGATCTTCATCTCGGCCGGCGAGCATGACATGACCGATAATATCGTTCACCTCGTCCTTGCCCGCATCGAAGGCGCGCCGGAGGGCACCAAGGGCATCTCGCTATTCATCGTGCCGAAATTCCTGGTCAGGGAAGACGGCTCGCTCGGCGATCGCAACCCGGTTTCCTGTGGCGCGATCGAACACAAGATGGGAATTCACGGCAACGCCACCTGCGTCATGAACTATGATGAAGCCACGGGTTTCCTCATCGGTGCGGAGAACAAGGGTCTCAACGCCATGTTCGTGATGATGAACGAGGCGCGCCTCGGCGTCGGCCTGCAGGGTCTGGCGATTGCGGAGATCGCATATCAGAACGCGGCCAATTATGCCCGCGAGCGCATTCAGGGCCGTTCGCTTTCCGGCCCGAAGGCACCGGACAAAAAGGCCGATCCGATCATCGTCCACCCCGATATCCGCCGCACGATGATGACGATCCGCGCCTTCAACGAGGCCGGTCGCGCCTTCCTGCTCTGGACGGCGCTGAAATCCGATATCGCCCATCGCTCTCCAGACGAGAAGGAGCGCCAGGCAGCCGACGATATCCTTGGCCTCGCGACCCCGATCTTGAAGGGCGTCATGACTGATAAGGGCTTCGAGCACGCCGTCATGGCGCAGCAGGTCTTCGGCGGTCATGGCTACATCGAAGAGCACGGCATGAGCCAATATGTCCGCGATGCCCGCATCACCATGATCTATGAAGGTGCCAACGGCATCCAGGCGCTCGATCTCGTCGGCCGCAAGCTGGCCCTGAACGGCGGCCGCGCCGTCATGGCGCTGTTCAAGGAAATCGGTGATTTCTGCGAGGAAAACCGCAGCGACGAGCAGATGGCCTTCTTTACAAAGCATCTGAAGAAGGGCTTGAACGATGTGCAGACCGCGACCATGTGGTTCATGCAGAACGCCATGGCCAAGCCCGACAATGCCGGCGCCGGCTCGACCGACTACATGCATCTCTTCGGCCTCGTCGTCCTCGGCTATATGTGGGCGAAGATGGCCAAGGCGGCGCAGGCAGGCCTTGCGGCTGCCGACAGCGCACGCGAGGATTATCTGAAGAACAAGCTTGTCACGGCGCGATTTTATATGGAGCGCATCATGCCGGAAACGGCGCTGCGCAAGGCCCGCATCGAAACCGGCGCCGACACGATGATGGAACTGGCGGCGGAAGCCTTTTGAGCAAGGCGGCTTGCCGCCGCAGGGAGATGAGACATGACCGAGGTTTTCATTTACGACCACGTGCGCACGCCGCGCGGGCGCGGCAAGAAGGATGGGGCGCTGCATGAAGTGCCCTCCGTGCGTCTTGCCGCCAAGACGCTGGAGGCGATCCGCGACCGCAATGGCCTCGATACCGCAACGGTGGATGACATCATCATGGGCTGCGTCGACCCGGTCATGGATGCCGGCGCCGTCATTCCGAAGGGCGCTGCTTTCGAGGCCGGCTACTCCACCAAGGCGCCGGGCATGCAGATTTCCCGCTTCTGTGCCTCGGGCCTCGATGCCGTGAATTTCGGCGCAGGCAAGATCGCGCAAGGGGCCGACGATATCGTCATCGCCGGCGGCGTCGAAAGCATGTCACGCGTCGGCCTGGGCATGTCCGGCGGCGCCTGGTTCATGGACCCCTCAGTCAATTTCCCGGCCTATTTTATGCCGCAGGGCGTGTCGGCCGATCTCATCGCCACCAAATACGGCTTCTCGCGCGATGACGTCGATGCCTATGCCGTCGAAAGCCAGAAGCGCGCCGCCAATGCCTGGGAGAAGGGCTATTTCAGGAATTCGGTCATTCCGGTGAAAGATATCAACGGCCTGACCATTCTCGACCGTGACGAGCACATGCGTCCCGGCACGGATATGCAGGCGCTCGCCTCGCTCAATCCGTCCTTCCAGCTGCCCGGTGAAATGGGCGGTTTCGAAGCCGTTGCCATCCAGGCGCATCCGGAAGTCGAGCGCATCAACTATGTCCATCATGCCGGCAATTCCTCCGGCATCGTCGATGGCGCTGCCGCCGTGCTGCTTGGCTCCAAGGCGGGCGGGGAGAGCATGGGGCTGAAGCCGCGCGGCCGCATCAAGGCTTTCGCTAATATCGGTTCCGACCCGGCGCTGATGCTGACCGGCCCGGTCGATGTCACCGAGAAACTCCTGAAACGCACCGGCATGACACTCGCCGATATCGACCTTTTCGAACTCAACGAAGCCTTCGCCGCCGTCGTGCTGCGCTACATGCAGGCCTTCGACATTCCGCATGACAAGATCAACGTCAATGGCGGCGCGATTGCCATGGGCCATCCGCTCGGCGCGACCGGCGCGATGATCCTCGGCACCGTACTCGACGAGCTGGAGCGCCGCGATCTCAACACGGCGCTCGTAACACTCTGCATCGGCGCCGGCATGGGCACCGCCACGATCGTCGAACGCGTCTGAGGGGAGGAAACCAATGGCCTACACGAATTTCACCGTCGAAACGGACGCTGACGGCATCGCCCTCGTCACTTGGGACATGCCTGGCAAATCCATGAATGTCTTCACCGCCGAGATCCTGGAAGAGCTGAACGCCATCATTGACGCGACCGCCGCCGATGCCGCGGTTAAGGGCGTGGTCTTCACCTCTGGCAAGTCCTCCTTCTCCGGCGGCGCCGATCTCTCGATGATCAAGTCGATGTTCTCCTTCTATCAGGAGGAGAAGGCCAAGGACCCCGCCGCTGCCACGCAGAAGCTCTTCGATCTCGTAGGGCGCATGACGGGCCTGTTCCGCAAGCTCGAAACCTGCGGCAAGCCCTGGGTTTCGGCCATCAACGGCACCTGCATGGGCGGCGCTTTCGAGTTGTCGCTCGCCTGCCATGGCCGAGTCGCATCGAACGCCAAGAGCGTCAAGATCGCGCTGCCCGAGGTCAAGGTCGGCATCTTCCCCGGCGCTGGCGGCACGCAGCGCATCTCCCGCCTGACGGATGCGCAATCCGCCTTGCAGATGATGACGACGGGCCAGTCGCTGACGGCGGCACGCGCCAAGGCGATGAACCTCGTGCATCAGGTGGTCGAGCCGGATCAATTGATCCCGGCCGCCAAGCAGATGATCAAGGACGGGCTGAAGCCTGTGGCACCCTGGGACGAAAAGGGCTTCAAGGCACCGGGCGGCGGCATCTGGACGCCTGCAGCCGCACAGCTCTGGCCGGCGGCGCCAGCCATCCTGCGCCGCGAGACGGCGGGCAATTATCCGGCAGCGCTCGCCATCCTCAAATGCGTCTATGAAGGCCTGCAGGTTCCCTTCGATACCGGCCTGAAGATCGAGCAGCGCTATTTCACCCATGTGCTGCAGACCACCGAAGCCTATTCGATGATCCGCTCGCTGTTCATCTCCATGCAGGAACTCGGCAAGGGCGCCCGCCGTCCGGCAGGCCGGCCGAAGACCGAGCTGAAGAAGGTCGGCGTCGTCGGTGCCGGTTTCATGGGTGCCTCCATCGCCTATGTCACCGCCGCCGCCGGCATTCCCGTCACGCTCATCGATCGCGATATCGAAGCCGCGACCAAGGGCAAGGGCGTCGGAGAAGGGCTGGTCAAGGATTCGGTCGGTAAGGGAAGGTTGACCCAAGATGAAGGCGCTGCTCTGCTTGCCCGTATCACCCCGTCGGCCGATTATGCCGATCTCAAGGATGCCGATCTCGTCATCGAGGCGGTGTTCGAAGACCGCGAGGTCAAGAAGGCCGTCATCGAGGCCGTCGAAGCCGTGCTGCCCTCCGGTGCCGTCTTCGCCTCTAACACCTCGACACTGCCCATCACCGGCCTTGCGAAGAACTCCAAACGCCCGGCCGATTTCATCGGCGTCCACTTCTTCTCCCCGGTCGAGAAGATGATGCTGACCGAAGTCATCCTCGGCAAGGAAACCGACGATCATGCTCTCGCCGTCGCGCTCGATTATGTCGCGGCCATCAAGAAGACGCCGATCGTCGTCAACGACACGCGCGGCTTCTTCGTCAATCGCTGCGTCTTCCGCTACATCCACGAAGCCTATGACATGCTGATCGAAGGCGTGCCGGCGGCCATGATCGAAAACGCCGCCAAGATGGCCGGCATGCCTGTCGGGCCTCTGGCGCTGAACGACGAAGTCGCTATCGATCTGTCCTACAAGATCCTGAAGGCGACGGTTGCCGATCTTGGCGAGAAGGCGGTCGATCCGCGTCACATGCAGCTGATCAGCGGTCTCGTCGAAGGCGAGGGACGCCTGGGTCGGAAGAACTCCAAGGGCTTCTACGATTATCCGCCGAAACCGGCGAAGAAGTCGTTCTGGCCGGGCCTCAAGGATCTCTATCCGCAGAAGAAGGCCGATGAGGTCGATGTCGACGTGCTGAAACAGCGTTTCCTCGTCACCATCGCGCTGGAAGCCGCCCGCACCATGGAAGAAGGCATCGTCACCGATCCGCGCGAAGCCGATGTCGGCTCCATCCTCGGCTTCGGCTTCGCCCCCTATACCGGCGGCGCGCTGTCCTACATCGACGGCGTGGGCGTGAAGACCTTCGTTGATCTCTGCGATAAGCTGGCGGCCACCTACGGCCCGCATTTCCAGCCGACGGCGCTGTTGAAGGATATGGCCGCGAAGGGGGAGACCTTCTACGGCCGCTTCGACCCTTATGGTGCGAAGAAGGCCGCTTGAGCCAACAAGCCATTGCTGGGGACAAATCATGGGCCGCTTCCGGCGGGAGCGGCACTTTTGTTCGTTCAGCATCAGATCAAAGGAAATACGTAAGATTATGCTTACGTATTGCTTAATGGCTTCTCTTGCCCCGCCATCAGCGCAACAACGCCCCAGCCGACGAGCAGGAGGATTGCCGCCGCGTAGATATCGGCGGCCTCGGCAAAGCCGAGCGCTTTCGACAGGAACCCGGCCAGGATGGCGGGCACGCTGAAGGCGAGGTAACTCTGGATGTAGAAGGCCGAGAGCAGCCCGGCGCGTTCGTCGGGCTTTGCCAGCGGCATGATGCTTCTGACCGTGCCGAGGAAAGCTGCCCCGAAGCCCGCGCCGGCAATCAGAGTTCCGAGCGCAAGAATCGGCACTTCAGCCGCATGCATGCCGGCAATGACGGTCAGGATGCCGAGCGTCATGCTCGGTATGCCAAACCGCATGATCGTAGCGGCGGATCGCTTGCGCAGAAGGAAGACCGCTGCCGCACCGCTGATCGTCAAGGCCGCGACTACGGAGCCGCCGACCAGGGGCGCCGTACTGCCGGTGGTCGCGCCGATCAGCGAGGGCACCAGCGATAGATAGAAGCCGGCGAGCGCCCAGACGGCGATATTGATCGGCGTCAGCGCGAGCAGCGTCCGCCGCGCTTGCTGCGGAACGGCGATTTCCGGCTTCAGGGATGCGAGTAAGCCGGCACGTCGGCTCGTTGTTTCCGGCACCAGCCATAGCAGTGCGGCTTGCAGCGTCAGAAGAGCGAGTGTGACGACATAGACAAGCGCGGTCGGAGCCGGCGCGAACTGGATCAGCAGGCTCGTCCCCAGCGCGCCGATCGCCATGCCGGCAAGCGGGGCTAAGCTGTTGGTGATCGATCCCCTGATGGGATCGAGATCGACAAGGGCGGCGCCGATGGAGCTGACGGCGGTGCCCGTCGCGAAGCCCTGCACAGTACGGGCAGCAATCAGCCAATCGGCCCCTCGAGCCATTAAAAACAGCGCTATCGCCACCATATTGAGGAGGATCGAAGCGAAGATCACGGGCCGACGGCCGAGATGGTCGGAAATCGAGCCGACGATGAGCAGCGCGGCGAGAAGGGAAAAGGCGTAGACGGCGAAGATCACCGTAAGCAGCACCGGGGAGAAGGCGAAAGCCTGCTGATAAAGGCGGTAGAGGGGCGTTGGCACGGATGAGGCGGCCAGAAACAGAGCGCTGGTCGCGGCATAGTAGAACGGCGCCAGGCGTCTGGCTGCCGAAATCGGAGCGCTGGCGGTGGAATCGAGTTCGGTCATCGACTATATCCTGCCTAAAGCTAAAAGATTGCGTTAGGCGCATATAGGGTGCCCGACGTATAGAAGCAAATAATTTGCGTTAGTGAATGTCCATGGTCATTCACGATCCGCAAAGGGAAATTGGCAAGAGCTTATGGGCTATCGAGAAAATCCCCGCCCGGGCGGGCGCAGCGCCAGAGTGCAGGCGGCCGTACATCAATCCGTGCGCGACATGCTGGCGACAATGGATCGCGCCGATGTAACGATCCCGCTGATCGCGCAGCGCGCCAATGTCACGCCGTCGACGATCTACCGCCGCTGGGGCGACCTTCAAAAGCTTCTGGCGGATGTTGCCGCCTCGCGCCTGCAGCCCGAAGGCGAGCCCGCCAGGATCGGCAGCGCCCGGGAGGACCTGGAGGCCTGGGTCGAGCAATATGCCGATGAAATGGCCTCGGGAGTCGGACGACAACTGCTACGCGATGTTCTCGCGGTGCCCGATAGCGCCAATGCGGAAAAATGCGGCACCTATACACGCCGCCAACTGAGCGTGTTTATTGCGCGCGCGGAGGCAGCTGGCGAACCCTTTCCGACGCTGGTAGACCTGATGGATCACATCATCTCGCCGATCATCTATCGCATCCTCTTCGACCAGGCGCCCGATCCCGACCATGTACGAAAACTCGTTGCGAAGGTAATGGCGGAGAGCAGGCAAAGCTTGATGCGCGGCTGACACTAGCGAACGACTCACTCGAAGTCGAAGGACACGTTCAGTAGCCTCGGCTTGGTTGCTCGCAACTGACGAACAAGTTGCCGAACATATGAGCGTTAAAATTGCCAAACCTGCCAAATTATTATGGGATATGCCTGCCTGGATGGGGTTCGAGGTCGATTTGCTGTTGAAAATAAGGAAAAAAATGGTGCTAATCATTAATAGTGAATTCAACGGCAACGCGAAGGGGACTGCTCAATGCTTAGTGAATTCAAGGCTTTTATTGCCCGTGGCAATGTCATGGATCTCGCGGTCGGCGTGATCATCGGCGGCGCTTTCGGCGGCATCGTGAAATCGCTGGTTGATGATATCATCATGCCGATCGTCGGTGCGATCTTCGGCGGCTTCGATTTCTCGAACTACTTCATCGGCCTCTCCTCGGCGGTCAACGCGCCGACGTTGGCAGCGGCCCGCGCGCAGGGCGCGGTCTTCGCCTACGGCAATTTCATCACCGTGCTCATCAACTTCCTCATCCTTGCCTGGATCATCTTCCTGATGGTCAAGGGTGTGAACACGCTGCGCGCCCAGCTTGAGCGGAAGGAAGAGAAGGTTGCCGAGGCCGCACCGCCGCCGGCCGACGTGCAATTGCTTACCGAAATCCGCGATCTTCTCGCCAAGCGCTGACACGCTTCGCTCGATTCTTTTCACGAGTCCCGGTCCATACCAGGACTGGGGCTTTATTCATCACCAAAATCGATCGGTCACTAAGGCAAAGTCATGGGATTTGTCCGCCGCTCTGCTTTATGAAGGCAGAAACCGGAGACTTTGCATGCCCATACTGAATAGCCTCAGCCCGCGCGCGCTTGCAGCGCCCGAAAGCGGGATCGTCGAAGTGGTCAATTATGCCCGCGGCCGCGAGGGTCTGCTGCCGCTCTGGGTTGGCGAGGGCGATCTGCCGACGCCGGATTTCATCAATCGCGCCGCCATGGCTTCGCTCAACGCCGGCGAGACCTTCTACACCTGGCAGCGCGGCATTCCGGAGCTACGCCAGGCGCTGGCGGATTACTACGGCCGGCATTTCGGCACATCGCTGCCGATGGAGAATTTCTATGTCGTCGGCTCCGGCATGCAGGCGATCCAGCTCTCCGTGCAGGCGATCACCTCTCCGGGTGACGAGATGGTCTATCTGTCGCCTGCCTGGCCGAACATCGCCGCCGCGCTGGAGATCGCCGGCGCTCGCTCGGTTCCCGTCCCCCTTCGGTTCGAACACGGCAAATGGTCGCTCGATTTGGAACGGCTGGAAGCGGCGATCACGCCGAAAACCAAGGGCCTCTTCATCAATACCCCGTCCAACCCCACCGGCTGGACGGCGACCCATCAGGATCTCCGCGATATTCTCGCGCTGGCGCGCAAGCACGATCTCTGGATCATGGCCGACGAAATCTATGCGCTCTACTATTATGCCGGCGGCCGCGCACCGAGCTTCCTCGATGTCAAGGAAGCCGACGACAAGATCCTCTTCGTCAATTCCTTCTCGAAAAACTGGTCGATGACCGGCTGGCGCGTCGGCTGGATCGTCGCCCCGGCCGAGATCGGACAGGTGATTGAAAACCTCGTGCAATATTCGACCTCGGGCGTGGCGCAGTTCATGCAGAGGGGCGCGGTTGCGGCGCTGAACGAGGGCGACGATTTCGTGCGCTCCAATATCGAGAAGGCCACTCGCTCGCGCGATATTCTCTGCGACGCGCTGATCGCCACCAACCGCGTGGAGACGCTGAAGCCGGATGGCGCGCTCTATTCCTTCCTGAAGATCGACGGTGTCACCGACAGCCGCAAGGCCGCCATCGACATAGTCGACAAGACCGGCGTGGGCCTGGCGCCTGGGACGGCTTTCGGTGTGGGTGGCGAGCTGTTCATGCGTGCCTGCTTCCTGCGCGATCCGGTGCAGGTGGCGGATGCTGCGGAGCGGTTGAGCCGATATATTTTGAGTTTGTAACGAGAGGGCTTCGCTTCGGCCGGATCTACGATCGAGAGCCTTCCTCTCGATTGCCCCACCTCTGATACCCTCTGTCCCTTTCGGGGACAGAGGGGGTGAACACTCTCCAAGCAAGAGATGTCCATCATCTGCGTCCCCAATCCATAAAATCCAATCAAATCGCGAAAGCACACCCTAACCATCCCCACAATCTTTCCCGCCAGGCCTTCCGCTTTTAATCAATTCCGCAGGGGAAACGGTCTCATATAACGCCGATAAGACTTGGCGGGGACGCGAAGAATGACTGTCTTGGTGACGGGCGGAGCCGGCTATATCGGCAGCCATATGGTCTGGAGATTACTGGATGCGGGCGAGGACGTGGTGGTCCTCGATCACCTGTCGACCGGCTTTCGCTGGGCGGTCCCGCCGGCGGCCCGTTTCTATCTCGGCGATATCGCCGACGAAGCGCTGCTGCATCAGATTTTCGCCGAGAGCGACATAGAGGCCATCATCCACTTCGCCGGTTCGGCGGTCGTCCCGGTATCGATCGAGGACCCTCTTTCCTACTATGAGAACAATACCGGCAAGACCCGTATTTTAATGAGCGCCGCGGTCAGGGCCGGCATCCGCCATTTCGTCTTTTCTTCCACCGCCGCCGTCTATGGCCAGCAGCCTGCGGAGCTGCCGGTCTGCGAAAATGCGCCGCTGCGGCCGGAATCGCCTTACGGCCAGTCCAAGCTGATGTCGGAGCTGATGCTGCGCGATGCCGCCGCCGCCTATGATTTCCGTTATGTGGCGCTGCGCTATTTCAATGTCGCCGGCGCCGATCCCAACGGGCGGGCCGGTCAGTCGACGGACGGTGCCACCCACCTCATCAAGGTCGCTTGCGAGGCGGCCCTTGGCCGCCGTCTTCAGGTGACCATTTACGGCACGGACTACGCCACGCACGACGGAACAGGCGTTCGCGACTACATCCACGTCAGCGATCTCGTCGACGCGCATCTTGCGGCCCTGCGGCACTTGCGCGATGGCGGCGGATCGCTGGTTGCCAATTGCGGCTATGGCCAGGGCTATTCCGTGCTTGACGTGCTCAACATGGTCATGCGCGTCCATGGCCGCGCCTTCCGCATCGACATTGCTCCGCGCCGGCCTGGCGATATGGCGAGCATCGTCGCAGATGCGACGCTTGCCCGTTGCGAACTGGGCTGGACGCCGAAATACAATTCCCTCGAAACGATCGTCCGTTCGTCGCTGGACTGGGAGCTGTATCTTGCCGAGCGTGCGAGATTCGACGTCGCCGGCCTCGCCAAGGTCTATGCCGCTCCAAGCGTGCTGTAACGCATCTGACGAACTCAGCTTTCCGGATGTCTCCAGGGCCCCAGAAAGGCCGGGGCATTCTTGCGCACGGCGTCCGCCAGGAAGTCGATGACGGTGCGCACGCGCGGCGATTGGCGCAGGTCACGATGGCAGGTGATCCAGTAGTGACGCCTGAGATCCACCTCATGCGGCAGGACGACCTGCAGATCAGGGTGCTTGCCGGCGATGAAGAATGGCAGCACGCATAGGCCTTGACCATTCTTGGTCGCCGTCAGCTGCGCGAAAATGCTCGAGCTCTGGAATTGCGGCCTGATGCGCGGATGGACGTCATCGAGATAATCCAGGCCCGGCGCGAAAATCATGTCCTCGATATAGCCGATGAAGGCGAAGTCCGGCAGGTGGTCGCGGCTTTCGATCGGCGGATGGCGGGCGAGGTAATCGCGCGATCCGTAGACCTGCAGATGATAGTCCGTCAGTTTTTCGGTGAAGTAGGGGCCAGCTTTCGGCGGGTCGAGCACCACGACGATATCGGCCTCCTTGCGCGAGAGCGACATGATCTGCTGGATCGTGATCAGCTCCAGCGAAATGTTCGGATGCCGGGCCGCGAATTCCGGCAGGACGCCGGTGAAGAAGAAGTTTGAAAAGCCCTCCGGCGCGCTGATGCGGACAACACCCCGTTGTGCCGCCGATCCCGCCGAAAGATCGGCGCGAAGACGTTCCGTTTCCTGCTCCATATGCTCGGCCGTATCGACGAAGCGCTGTCCCATGCTGGTCAGCATATAGCCGCGTGGATTGCGTTCGAAAAGTTTGACTTTCAAGGCGAATTCCAGCCGGTCGATGCGCCGCGAGACCGTGGCATGGCTGCTGCGCAATTGCCGCGCGGCGGTCGAAAGCTGCCCCGTTCGCGCAACGGCAAGGAAGAACTGCAGGTCGTCCCAAGTAAAGTGCGGCGTGCGCTTCATGCATCCTCCTCTGTGCAAAAATGAACAGACCTTGTTTGGAATTAGTTGCAATCGCGACTTGCGTCAACGCGCGAATTCCGTGATCTTGGCGGTCGGGAAAAGCCGTTTTGAGCAAAGCGGCTGGCCAATTTTGAACAGATTCGTTTTTGCCAAATCTCTGGGAGGAGAGGACATGCGAAAGAGTCTTATTGCGTCCGTTGCATTTCTGCTTGCAGCCAGCACTGCTGCTTTCGCCGCCGGCCCGTCCGATGGTGTCGTCAAGATCGGCATCCTCAACGACCAGTCCGGCGTCTATGCGGATTTCGGCGGCAAGTCGTCGGTAGAGGCCGCCAAGATGGCTGCCGAGGATTTCGGCGGCAAGGTTCTCGGCGTGCCGATCGAGATCGTCGATGCCGACCATCAGAACAAGCCCGATATTGCTTCGAACATCGCCCGCCAGTGGTATGATCAGGACAAGGTCGACGCGATCATGGAGCTGACGACCTCTTCGGTGGCGCTCGCCGTGCAGGCGGTCGCGAAGGAAAAGAAGAAGATCGATATCGTCACCGGCGCTGCCACGACCGATCTCACCGGCAAGCAATGCTCGCCCTATGGCTTCCATTGGGCCTATGACACGCATGCGCTGGCCGTCGGCACCGGCGGCGCCCTCGTCAAGCAGGGTGGCGATACCTGGTTCTTCCTGACCGCGGATTATGCTTTCGGCTATTCGCTCGAGCAGCAGACCAGCGATTTCGTCAAGGCCAGCGGTGGCAAGGTGCTCGGCTCCGTCCGCCACCCGCTGTCGACGAATGATTTTTCGTCCTTCCTGCTGCAGGCTCAGTCGTCTGGCGCCAAGGTCATCGGCCTTGCCAATGCCGGTCTCGATACTTCAAACGCCATCAAGCAGGCCTCCGAATTCGGCATCACTCAGGGCGGCCAGCATCTGGCGGCGCTGCTCTTCACGCTGGCCGAAGTGCACGGCCTAGGCCTGCAGGCGGCGCAAGGACTGACGCTGACGGAAGGCTATTACTGGAATCTCGACGACAAGAGCCGCGAATTCGGCAAACGCTTCTTTGCCCGTACCGGCAAGATGCCGAATATGATCCATGCCGGCACCTATTCCGCCGTGATGCAGTATCTGAAGGCCGTGCAGAAAGCCGGCACTGATGACACCGAGGCCGTTGCCAAGCAGCTGCATGAAATGCCTGTTGATGATTTCTTCGGCCGCGGTGGCACGGTCGGCGCCAACGGCCGCATGATCCACGACATGTATCTGCTTCAGGTGAAGAAGCCCGCTGACAGCAAGGAGCCGTGGGACTACTACAATGTCTTGGCGACGATCCCCGGCAAGGAAGCCTATATCGATCCGGCCAAGAGCGGCTGCGACCTCGTCAAGCAATAGGGCTTGGAACAGCCCATGGCGATGTCCGCGACACATCTTCATGAAGAGCCCCGGGTGGTTTTGTCCGCCCGGGGACTGCGCCGCGATTTCGGCGGCTTCACCGCCGTCAAGAATGTCGATCTCGATGTGCGTCACGCTCAGGTCCATGCGCTGATCGGGCCGAACGGCGCCGGCAAGACGACGGTGTTCAACCTGCTCACCAAGTTCCTGCAGCCGACGCACGGCACGATTACGCTGCTCGGCACCGATATTACCAAGACAAGACCTGACAAGGTCGCGCGCATGGGTCTCGTGCGCTCCTTCCAGATATCGGCCGTCTTCCCGCATTTGACCGTGCTGGACAATGTCCGCGTCGCCCTGCAGCGGCCAAACAATCTCGCCCACCAG
The DNA here is from genome assembly GCF_003024605.1 of Rhizobium sp. JAB6. GTDB lineage: Bacteria > Pseudomonadota > Alphaproteobacteria > Rhizobiales > Rhizobiaceae > Rhizobium. The sequence continues at coordinate 551,461 of NZ_PYJQ01000001.1, forward strand.
TTCTGGCGGCCGCTCTCGGCGCTCGACAGCCTCGATGTCCGCGCCGAACAGCTCATCGCTTCCGTCGGGCTATCGAAGGAGCGCGATGCCATCGCCGCCGATCTTTCCTATGGTCGCAAGCGTGTGCTGGAGATCGCAACGACGCTTGCGCTCGATCCGAAGGTGCTGCTGCTCGATGAGCCGATGGCCGGCATGGGGCTGGAGGATGTGAACACCGTCTCGGCCATCATCCGCGATGTCGCGCGCGACAAAGCCGTGCTCATGGTGGAGCACAATCTCTCCGTCGTTGCCGATATCTGCCATCATGTCACAGTCCTGCAGCGCGGCGAGATCCTCGCCCAGGGTGACTATGCGACTGTCAGCCGGGACCCGCGCGTCCGCGAAGCCTATATGGGCACGGAGGAGGCTTGACGATGGCGCCGCTTCTGGACGTTCAGGGCCTCAATGCCTGGTATGGCGAAAGCCACATCCTGCATGGCGTCGATATGAAAGTGGGCGAGGGGGAAACCGTCACCATCCTCGGCCGCAACGGCGTCGGCAAGACGACGACCCTGCGCACCATCGTCGGTATCGTCCGCGCTCGCAAGGGCAGGATTGCATTTGCCGGCAAGGATATGATGCAGGTGCCGCTGCACAAGACGGCGCATCAGGGCATCGGTTTCGTGCCGGAAGAGCGCGGCATCTTCTCGACGCTCAGCGTCTATGAAAATCTGATGCTGCCGCCGGTCGTGGCATCGGGCGGCATGACGCTTGACGAGATTTTCGAGCTGTTTCCGAACCTGCATGAGCGGCGCAACAGTGTTGGCACAAGGCTGTCGGGCGGCGAGCAGCAGATGCTCGCCATGGCCCGCATCCTGCGCACCGGCGTCCGCATGCTGCTGCTCGACGAACCGACGGAAGGGCTTGCCCCCGTCATCGTCCAGCGCATCGGCGAAGTCCTGCAGAAGCTGAAAGGCCGCGGCATGACCATCTTGCTCGTCGAGCAGAATTTTCGCTTTGCCAGCCGCATCGCCGATCGCTTTTATCTGATGGATCACGGCCGGATGGTCTCGGAATTCCCCGTCGGCGAACTCTCCGAGCGCATGGATATGCTGCACAAGGTTCTGGGGGTCTGAGCATGACGACGATATTCGGCATCCCCGCCCAGGCGCTTCTCGGTCAATTGCTGATCGGGCTCATCAACGGTTCCTTCTATGCGCTCCTGAGCCTCGGTCTCGCGATCATCTTCGGCATGTTGCGGGTCATCAATTTCGCCCATGGCGCGCTCTATATGCTTGGCGCCTTCACCGCCTATCTGCTGCTCGCCTATACCGGCATCGGCTATTGGCCGGCCCTCGTTCTGGCGCCGCTGATCGTCGGCCTGTTCGGCGCGCTGGTGGAAAGACTTTGTCTGCGCCGCCTCTACAGGATCGATCCGCTCTACGGATTGCTCTTCACCTTCGGCATGGCCCTGACCATCGAAGGGACCTTCCGCTATCTTTACGGCTCCTCCGGCCAGCCCTATGCCGTTCCGACGGAGCTGGCGGGCGCGAAAAATATCGGCTTCATGTTCCTGCCCGTCTATCGCGGCTGGGTGGTCATCGCCTCGCTGGTCGTCTGCATCGGCACCTGGCTGCTGATCGAAAAGACCAAGCTCGGCGCCTATCTGCGCGCCGCGACGGAGAATTCCACACTTGTGCAGGTTTTCGGCGTCAACGTGCCGGTGCTTCTGACCTTCACTTACGGTTTCGGCGTCGCGCTCGCCGCCTTTGCCGGCGTGCTGGCAGCACCGATCTATCAGGTTTCGCCGCTGATGGGATCGAACATGATCATCATCGTCTTTGCCGTGGTCGTCGTGGGCGGTATGGGCTCGATCATGGGCGCGATCGTCACAGGCTATATGCTCGGGATTGCCGAGGGCCTCACCAAGGTTTTCTATCCGGAAGCGTCCAACATTGTCATCTTCGTGATTATGGCAATCGTGCTGCTTCTGAGGCCTGCGGGTCTCTTTGGCCGGGAGGCGTGACATGGCTGGATTAATCAGCTCGAGTTCCAAAGAACGTCCGAAGCTTTCCGTGCAGAAGCTGTTGCTGATCCTCGGCCTTGTCGGTCTGATCTGGGCGCCGTTTTTCATCTATCCGATCTTCGTCATGAAGGTGCTCTGCTTCGCGCTGTTTGCCTGTGCCTTCAATCTGCTGCTCGGCTATGCGGGCTTGCTCTCCTTCGGTCATGCCACCTTCTTCGGCGGCGCCGCCTATTTCACCGCCCATGCGGTGAAGGAGTGGGGGCTTCCGCCCGAACTCGGCATCCTGATCGGCGTTGCCGGCGCGTCGCTGCTCGGCCTCGTCATGGGTTTCGTCGCCATCCGTAGGCAGGGCATCTATTTCGCGATGATTACGCTGGCGCTCTCCTACATGTTCTATTTCTTCTGCCTGCAAGCGGCATTCACCCATGGCGAGGACGGCATTCAGTCAGTGCCGCGCGGCAACCTCTTCGGCGTGCTCGACCTCAACAACTCCTTCAACATGTATTATTTCGTCCTCGCGGTCTTCCTGATCGGCGTGCTGATCATCTGGCGTTTCATCAATTCGCCCTTCGGCATGATCCTGAAATCGATCCGTGAGAACGAGCAGCGGGCGATCTCGCTCGGCTATTCCGTCGCGCATTACAAGCTCGGCGCCTTCGTGATGTCGGCCGCACTTGCCGGGCTTGCGGGTGCCGTCAAGGCGCTGGTCTTCCAGTTCGCGACGCTCACCGATGTCGCCTGGCAGATGTCCGGCGAGGTCATTCTCATGACGCTCCTAGGCGGTATTGGCACGCTGATCGGGCCGATTTTTGGCGCAGGATTCGTGGCGACGCTGGAAAACTATCTCGCCACCTCGGAGTTCCCGGTCACCATCATCACCGGCATCGTCTTCATGGTCTGCGTCCTGCTCTTCCGCCGGGGGGTTGTCGGCGAATTCTATGCTTCGCGGCTGGGACGGAAGCTGGGGTTTGAATATCGGCGCTAGCGATTTGAGTTTCCTTCTCCCCGCCCGCGGGGAGAAGGTGCCCGAAGGGCGGATGAGGGCTATTTCGAGTTTGATCGGGAAGCCGGGGTTTGCTGTACCTCCTGGCCCCTCACCCTACCCCTCTCCCGGCAGGCGGCAGGGCTATCGCATATGGGGCGGATCAGCACCGGAAATTCCTTCTCCCCGAGGGGAGAAGGAGGTGCGAGGCAACGACCTCACTTCATATGCGATTGCCCTGCCGCAGGCGGGGAGAGGGAACTACTGAGTTTGGACATGGATCGCTTCGACTACATCATCATCGGTGCCGGCAGCGCCGGATGCGTGCTCGCCAACCGGCTTTCGGCCGACCGCAACAACAGGGTGCTGCTGCTGGAAGCGGGTGGCAATGACAATTACCACTGGATCCATATCCCGGTCGGCTATCTCTATTGCATCAACAATCCCCGCACCGACTGGTGCTTCACCACATCGCCGGAAGCGGGCCTCAACGGTAGGTCGCTGAACTATCCGCGCGGCAAGGTACTGGGTGGCTGCTCCTCCATCAACGGCATGATCTACATGCGCGGCCAGGCGCGTGACTACGATCTCTGGCGGCAGCTCGGCTGCGCCGGCTGGGGCTGGGACGACGTGCTGCCCTATTTTGTCAAGTCCGAGGATCATTATCGCGGCAAGGACGAAATGCATGGCGCAGGCGGCGAATGGCGGGTCGAAAAGGCGCGCGTGCGCTGGGCCGTGCTCGATGCCTTCCAGGCTGCGGCCAAAGAGGCCGGCATTCCCGAAACGGCGGATTTCAACCGCGGCAACAATGAAGGTTCCGGCTATTTCGACGTCAACCAGCGCTCCGGCATCCGCTGGAACACGACGAAGGCCTTCCTGCGGCCGGCGATGAAGCGCGGCAATCTCACCGTCTATACCAAGGCGCAGGTCCGCCGCCTGATCGTCGAGGAGGATGCGGTGACCGGCGTCGACTTCCAGCATAACGGCGTGGCGAAGCGCGCCTATGCGAACAAGGAGACGGTGCTGTCGGCCGGCTCCATCGGCTCGCCACATATTCTCGAACTCTCGGGCATCGGCCATGGTGAGGTGTTGCGCAAGGCCGGCATCGAGGTCGTGCGCGAGGTCCGGTCTGTCGGTGAGAACCTGCAGGATCATCTGCAGCTTCGTCTCGCCTATAAGGTGACCGGTGTGCCCACGTTGAACGAGAAGGCGACGAAGCTGATCGGCAAGGCGGCGATCGGCCTTGAATATCTTGTTCGCCGCTCAGGGCCGATGGCGATGGCGCCGAGCCAGCTCGGCATCTTCACCCGCTCCGGACCGGATAAGGAAACGCCGGATCTGCAGTATCACGTGCAGCCGGTCTCGCTCGAAAAGTTCGGCGATCCCATCCACCCGTTTCCGGCGATCACCGCGAGTGTCTGCAATCTACGGCCCGAAAGCCGCGGCTCGGTGCATGTGCGCAGTCCCGATTTCGCCATGCAGCCGGCCATCAGCCCCAACTATCTTTCCGCGGCCCGCGACCGGGAGATCGCCGTTCGCTCCATTCGCCTGACGCGGCGTATCGTGGCGCAGCCTTCTTTCGCCCGCTTCAGGCCGGAGGAGTTCAAGCCGGGACCGGCCTATGAGACCGATGCCGATCTGGAGCGCGCCGCCGGTGATATCGGCACGACGATTTTTCATCCGGTCGGCACATGCCGCATGGGCGGCGATGCGCAAAGCGTCGTCGACCCCCGCCTGCGGCTCAGGGCATTGGCACGGCTGCGCATCGCCGACGCCTCCATCATGCCGTCGATCACATCGGGCAACACCAACTCGCCAACCATCATGATCGCGGAGAAGGCAGCCGAAATGATCCTTGCCGACAACAGATAAATCTTTGAGGATCGGTCGCGGCCAGGACAGGAGATTTGCATGGACAGCACGGACGAACTTCTCATCGAGCGGCGCGGATCGGCCGGGATCGTCAGGCTCAACCGCCCGAAGGCGCTGAACAGCCTGACATTGCCGATGGTGCGGATCATTGCTTCCGCCTTGGACGAGTTCGCCGCCGATCCCGCAATCGCCAGCGTCATCGTCATGGGCGAGGGGGAGCGGGGCTTCTGCGCCGGCGGCGATATCCGTTTGCTGCATCGAAGCGGCAAGGAAGGCACCGATGAAGCGGAAACCTTCTGGCGCGAGGAGTTCCTGCTCAACCACGCCATCTCGCGCTATCTCAAACCCTATGTCGTACTGATGGACGGCATCACCATGGGTGGCGGCGTCGGCCTCTCGGCCCACGGGAGCCATCGCGTCGTCACGGAGCGCACGCGCCTTGCCATGCCCGAAACCGGCATCGGCTATTTTCCGGATGTCGGCGCCACCTGGCTGCTGCCGCGCGCGCCGGGAGAGGCCGGCACTTGGATGGGCTTGACGGGCCAGACCGTCGGGGCAGCCGATGTCATTCATGCCGGTTTTGCCGATCACTGTGTCGCATCCTCCGCATTGCCGGCTCTGATCGACGTCATAGCAGCGCTGCCCGCTTCCGCCTCCGCTGCCGACGTGCACGCTCGCATCCGGACGATGGCCGTAGATGCCGGTGAAAGCCGGCTTGCGGCAAATCGTGATGTGATCGACCGGGCGTTTTCAGCAGATACGGTGGAGGAGATTATAAAGGCCTTGGCCGATGAGCCGGGAGAATTTGCCGCGGAAGCCGCAAGTGTGATTGCCAGCCGCTCGCCGACCAGCCTGAAGCTGGCCTTGCGGCTTCTAAGAGCAGGGCGAAAGAGCGCCAATCTCGCCGAATGCCTCAATCGTGAACTCGGCGCCTGTAAGGGCATATTGTATAGTCACGATTTCTACGAGGGCGTGCGCGCTGCCGTCATCGACAAGGACCGCAATCCGAAATGGTCGCCGGCGAGCCTTGCCGAAGTGACGGCTGCCGATATCGACCGCTTCTTCGTACCGGCGCAGCCGCCGCTTTTCGCAAGATAACCGATCATGGGAGGAAAACATCATGACACGGATCGCTTTCATCGGCCTCGGCAATATGGGAGGCCCGATGGCCGCCAATCTCGTCAAGGCCGGCCATGCCGTCACAGGGTTCGACCTCTCGCATGATGTGCTGAAGGCGGCCGAAGCGTCGGGAGTAAAGCCTGCCAGCGTGCTGACGGAAGCCCTGGCGGATGCGGAAGTGGTGGTGACCATGCTGCCGAAGGGCCAGCACGTCCTGACCGTCTGGACCGATGTGCTGCGCTCCGTCCCCAAGGGAACCCTGGTGATCGACAGCTCCACGATCGATGTCGACAGCGCCCGCAAGGCACATGCGATGGCAAGCGACGCAGGCTGCCTCTCGCTCGATGCGCCGGTCTCCGGCGGTACGGGAGGTGCGGCGGCCGGGACGCTGACTTTCATGGCCGGCGGCTCGGCGGAAAGCTTCGCGGCTGCGAAGCCGCTGCTTGAGGTCATGGGCAAGAAGATCGTCCATTGCGGCGATGCCGGCGCCGGCCAGGCCGCGAAGATCTGCAACAATATGATCCTGGGTATTTCGATGATCGGCGTCTGCGAGGCCTTCGTGCTCGGCGAAAAGCTTGGCCTCTCGCACCAGGCATTGTTCGATGTCGCCTCCACGTCGTCAGGCCAGTGCTGGTCGATCAATACCCACTGCCCGGTGCCCGGTCCGGTGCCGACCTCGCCCGCCAACAACGATTACAAACCCGGCTTTGCGGCAGCGCTGATGCTGAAGGACCTGCGCCTCTCGCAGGAAGCGGCGTTGTCGAGCGGCGCGTCGACGCCTCTGGGTGCGGAAGCGGCGCAGCTCTACGCGCTCTTCGAAAAGCTCGGCAATGGCGGGCGCGATTTTTCCGCGATCATCGAGATGTTTCGCGAGGCGAAGTGAAAAGGGCAGGATGGCTGGCGAGGTTACCGCTCGCGGGGAGAGGGCTGGGTGACGGGCCAGGCGCGAAGCTGCGGCGTCAAAGAACATGCCTGACCAGCCGTCCTCAATAACCCAACTCACCGCCACATGCCGCGCATGCGCGCCCCGACATCGACGCGTACCTCCCGCGCCCGGATGGCGGCGGCGCTTTCAGCCCGCGCCTGCGGCCAGCCGCAAACCTCGAAGAACTGCAGCAAGGTTGCCGGGATGAAGCGGGTACGCGAGGCGAAGACATGCTTGTCGCCCTGTGCATGCTGGCCGTGTACGAAGAAGCGCTGCGGAATGACGAGATCGAGATTGTCTTTCGCCCGGGTCATGGCGACGTAGAGCAGCCGCCGTTCTTCCTCGATCTCGGCAGATGATCCGACGGCGAGATCGGCGGGGATGCAGCCGTCGACGGCGTTGAGGATGAAGACCTTCGTCCATTCCTGGCCCTTGGCGGAATGGATGGTCGATAAGATCAGATAGTCCTCGTCGAGCAGCGGCACCCCCGCCTGGTCGCTGGTGGCGTCTGGTGGATCGAGCGTCAGTTCGGTGAGGAAACGCTCGCGCGAGCCGTAACCCGCGGCGATCTGTTCGAGCTGGACGAGATCCGCCTGGCGGGTCGCCGCATCCTCATGCGCGCGCTCCAGATGCGGCTCGTACCATTGGCGGACCAGGCCGATTTCCGCCGGCCATCCGGCTTTGCCGCTTTTGATCTCGCGCATCGTTTCGACAAAAGCGGTCCAATCGTCTCCTGTGCGCGGTGGCGGCGGGAGTTCGGTTAGCGCCGTGATCGGGCTCGCCTCTTCGCCGATCTGGTCGAGCACGCGCTGCGCGGTGGAGGGGCCGACACCGGGCAAGAGCTGCATCAGCCGGAACCCCGCCACACGGTCGCGCGGGTTTTGGGCGAAGCGCAGCGCCGCCAGCATGTCCTTGACATGGGCGCTATCGAGAAACTTGAGGCCGCCAAATTTGACGAAGGGAATGTTGCGCCGGGTGAGTTCCACTTCCAGCGGGCCGCTATGGCTCGAGGTGCGGAAGAGCACCGCCTGTTGCTTGAGCCGTGTGCCGCCCTCGCGATTTTCCAATATCTGGTCGGCGATGTAGCGCGCCTGGTCGGCCTCGTCGCGCACCGTCACCAGCCGCGGCCGCTCGGTGCTTTGCCGCTCGGTGCGCAGGTTCTTAGTGAAGCGCTCCGAGGCGAGATCGATCACGGCATTGGCGGCTGCCAGGATCGGCTGCGTCGAGCGGTAATTGCGGTCGAGCGTCACGATATCGGCAGAGGGCGTGAAAGCCTTGGGAAAATCGAGAATATTGCGTACGGTCGCGGCACGGAAGGAATAGATCGATTGCGCATCGTCGCCGACGACGGTCAGCCCGCGGCCATCGGGCTTGAGCGCCAGCAGGATGGAAGATTGCAGCCGGTTGGTGTCCTGATATTCGTCGACAAGCACATGATCGAAACGGCTGCCGATGTCCTCGGCGATCAGCGGCTCCTGCAGCATATGCGCCCAATAGAGCAGCAGGTCGTCGTAGTCGAGCACGTTCTGCGCCTGTTTCGCCTCGACATAACAGGCGAAAAGATCGCGCAGCTGCTGCTCCCACATGGCGCACCAGGGGAAATGATCGCGCAGCACGCCATCGAGGGGCGCTTCCGCATTGACGGAGCGTGAGTAGATGGCAAGACATGTCGCCTTGGTCGGGAAGCGGTTCTCCGTCTTGGAAAAGCCGAGGTCGTGACGCGCAAGGTTCATCAAGTCGGCGCTGTCTTCCCGGTCGTGGATCGTGAAGGCCGGGTCGATGCCGATCTGTTCCGCATAGTCCCGCAGCAGGCGCGCGCCGATGCCGTGAAACGTGCCGCTCCAGGCCAGCGCGTCGGCGGTAATCCCGGCATTCGCACCCAGCACCTCGCGGCAGATGCGCTCGACGCGGCGGCCCATTTCGGCGGCGGCGCGGCGCGAAAAGGTCATCAGCAGGATGCGGCGCGGATCGGCGCCCTTGACGATCAGATGCGCGACACGATGGGCAAGCGTATTCGTCTTGCCGGAGCCGGCTCCGGCGATGACGAGCAGCGGCCCTGCAATATGACCGTCGCCTGCAGTCGTGCCATGTTCCACCGCCAGCCTTTGCTCCGGGTTCAGCTTTTCCAGATAGGCGGCGGTCATCAACTCTCCTGAATACCTCCGGCGGCAGATGCGGAGCGCGAAATGCGGCGAATCGCAAGCGCGAAAATATAGGGACGTTCTATGGATGTTCCGAATCGCTAAAGCCTGTCAAGATTAACGGGCCGCGCACGCGGATGTGACCTCTGGCGCAAGAATCTTATACGGATTTGCGCGGGTCCGGCTCGAAAAGGACTTTCCTCGTGCTTATGTATCATTTTGGCGCAGCATTTTGAGTTTTTGGGGCTTGGTAGTGCGTGGAATGAAGGTTTCAAAACATGAACGAAACGATTGCCACCGGGCTCTATCTGCCTAGCGGCCTCGTGGCTTTGCCGGACGGCCGCCTGGCGGTCGTGGAAATGGATGCCAGTCGCCGCTGTCTGAAACTTTTCGACGCAGGCGGCGTACCGCAGGAATTATGCCGGATCGGCGGCCGGCCGATGGGGATCGCCGTCGATGGTGACGGATGTTTCTGGGTAGCCAACGGCCCGGAAAATTCCCTTGTCAGATTGTCGGCGCAAGGGCGCGTCCTGCAAGTCATCGAGGGTAGCGCGGATGGTCCGTTTCTTCATCCGAACGCACTCGCTTTCGGACCGGACGGGCTGCTTTACATGACCGATTCCGGCATCCGTCTGGCCAATCTTCTCGAAGGCGGCCACATCCATCCAGATTTCTTCAAGGCAGCTTATAACGGCTGCGTCTATCAGATCGATCCGGCAGAGGGCCGGGTCATCCGGGTCCTGGCGGCCGGCTTGCTCTTTGCGAGCGGCATTGCTTTCGATGCCGAGGGATTGCTCTACTATAGCGAAACGCTGACCGGAAAAATCTATCGGCAGGTCGTGGGCGGCAGACAGGAAATGTTTCTCCAGTCGATGACATCCCCTGCCGTCAATGCGCTGCGCGGGCCGGCGGGCCTCGCCTTCGATCGCAGCGGCATGCTGTATTGCGCCATGTACGGCCTGGGGGAAATCTCCCTGGTAGACGCCGAGGGAAAAATGGCCGGCCATATCCGCACCGGCGGCACAAGGCCAGCCAATATCGCCTTTACCGTTGACGGCAAGCACCTGCTCGTCAGCGAGCAGGAAAACGGTGTCGTGGAAAAGATTACGGCCCCGCGCCCGGGCCTGCCCTTGCATATGCCGCCGATTTCGTAAGGCAGCTGGCGGACATGCCCGGAAGCCGGGCATGTCCTCTTTTCATTCGTTACGCGGCAGGAATCTGCTTGTCTTTACCGGACTTGCCATCCGGCGATGCCGTATCATTGGCGACCGGCTTGGCATGGCGGCGACGCCAGTCGCCGAGGAACAGCAGGATCGGCGCCGCAATAAAGACCGACGAAGCGCCAGCGACGAGGATGCCGAACACCATCGGGATCGCGAAGCTGGAGACGGCGCTGCCGCCCCAGATCGCCATCGGCACCAGCGCCAGGAAGGCGGTGGCGTTGGTATAGAGGCTTCGCGCCAGGGTCTCGTTGATCGACTTGTCGATGATATCGCGCAGCGGCATCGACTTGTAGAGCCGCATGTTTTCACGCATGCGGTCATAGACCACGACCTTGTCATTCACCGAATATCCCACGAGCGTCAGGATCGCGGCGATGGCCGTCAGGTTGAAATCGAGGCCGGTGATCGCGAAGAAGCCGATCGCCTTGGTGACGTCGAGCACCAGCGTGACGATGGCGCCGACCGCGAACGGCCATTCGAAGCGATACCAGATGTAGAACAGCATCGCCAGGCTGGCGATTACGACCGACAGGATGCCGGCCCAGGCAAGCTCGCCCGAGACCTTCGGACCGATGACATCGGTGCCTTCGATGGTTGCGCTCGGGTCGATTTTGACGATTTCCGCCTTGAGCTTGGTCACTGCCGCTGTCTGCGCTTCCTCGCCGCCGTCCTGACGCTGGGCGCGGACAAGAAGGCTGTTGTTGTCGCCGAAGGATTGCAGTGCGATTTCGCCGAGGCCGAGCGTGTTCAGGCCCGCGCGGAACGTCGCCAGATCGGCCGCCTCCTTGGTCTTGACCGACATCTGGATGCCGCCGCGGAAATCGACGCCATAGTTGAGGCCCGGATGGATGAACAGCACTACCGAGGCGATCGACAGGATCGCCGAGACGGTGACGCCGAAGAAGCGGGCCTTCATGAACTGGATGTGCTTGTCATAGGGGCTGAAGGGGATCAGCGGCCTGATGTTGATCACCTTCAGCTTGCGGCGACGGGTGATGGCGATCATCACGACGCGCACGAAGGCGACGGAGGTGAACATCGAGATGATGAGGCCGAGACCCATGGTCACGGCAAAGCCGCGAACCGGGCCGGAGCCGAAGTAGAACAGGATGGCGGCCGCGATCAACGCCGTCATGTTGCCGTCGATGATCGTCGAGTATGCCTTCTTGAAGCCATTATCGATGGCGGCGAAGGCGCCTCGGCCCTTGCGGGTTTCTTCGCGGATGCGCTCGTTGATGAGGACGTTGGCATCGACCGCAAGGCCGATACCAAGGACGATACCGGCGATGCCGGGAAGCGTCAGCGTAGCGCCGACAAGCGTCAGGGCCGAGAAGGTCAGGACCGTGTGGATGAGCAGCGCGACATTGGCGAGGATACCCCACGCGCCGTAGAGCACGAAGATGAAGGCGGCAACGAGGACGAAGCCGAGCAGGCCGCTGTAGATACCTTTCTGGATCGCGTCGCTGCCGAGGTCGGCGCCGACGGTGCGCTCTTCGATGACCGTCAGCTTGGCCGGCAGGGCGCCGGCGCGCAGCAGAGCTGCAAGCGTGGTGGCGCTCTCCGCGGTGAAGTTGCCGGAGATCTGGCCCGAACCGCCGGTGATCGGCTCGCGGATATTCGGCGCGCTCAGCACCTTGTTGTCGAGGACGATCGCGAACGGCTTGCCGACATTTTCGCGGGTGATTTCGGCAAAGCGGTTGGCGCCGGCGCTGTCGAAGCGGAAGGTGACGAGCGGCTCGTGCGTGTTCGGATCGAAGCTGACGCGGGCGTCCGTCAGACGGTCGCCGGACAGTTCGATGCGGTCGAGAACCGGATAGCTGTGGCCCTGCTCGTCCTTCATGATGGTGACGCCGGGAGGCGGATTGTTCGGATCGGCATTGTCGGCCAGCAGGTGGAAGGACATCTTCGCGGTCGAACCGAGAAGTTCGCGCAGATGCGACGGATCCTGCGCGCCCGGAAGCTGGACGAGAACGCGGTTGGGGCCGACGCGCTGAATGGTCGGCTCGGCAACGCCCACCTGGTCGACGCGCTTGCGGATGACCTCGAGGCTCTGCTGGACGGCGGAATCGACGTTGGCGGAAATGCCGGCCTGCGAGAAGGACATCGCGATCGTCGCGCCATTCGGCGTGATGTTGAGATCGGACTGACCAGCCGAGAGGCCCGACGTGATCGTATTGGCAAGCGTGCGCAACTGCGTGACCGCGTCACCACTTTGCGAGGGATCGGTGAGCGTCACGACGATCTGATCGCCGCTGCGCACGATCGAGCGGGTCTGGATGTTCTTGTCGCGCAGCACGCGGCGGGCGTCCTGCTGCAGCGATTGCAGCCGGCCGTTCGTCAGGTCCTTCTCGTCGACTTCTAGGACGAGATAGGAACCGCCGCGAAGGTCGAGGCCGAGCGAAACCTGGCTATGCGGCAGCCAGGAAGGGATCTTGCTGAGAACCGACGGCGGCAGCGCGTTCGGCAGCGCGATCAGAAAGCCGATGACGATGATCACTGTATAAAGTGCCACGAGCCATGGTGATGTACGCATGGGTATTATCCTTGAAAATAGGCTTATGCCGACGGCCTGGCCGCGGACTTGAGGTCTTGTCGGAAATGCGGCGCATGCGCGCCAAACGCTTAGAGGAGCGTACCTGGAGGCGCGCGAGCGAGATAGGCGCGAAACGCCAGCGATTCCAGCCGCGCGGCATGGTTCGGGCGGCTCACCTGCCACGAGGTTGCCGGATATCCGAGGGTGGGGAGGGCGCTAAGCGTTGCAGGCCCCATGTCGTGCCACGTCGCCTTCGGCGCCACCAGCCGGTCGGCAACGACGATACCGCGTATTGGATCGCGCAGGGACAGATAGAGCGGCTGGCTGTCCTTGCCCGAGGAGAGGGCTTCGGCATCGGCGCGCGTGGCAAGATTGATGCCGCCGCCGAGCGCCAGTCCGATATAGGCGAAAAATGCGACGAACAGCGAAGCGATCACGCGCGCTCCGGCGCGGTGCGTCCTCTCGTCTCTATCTTCGCTGTCGGCGGCGCCGAATTCGAGCGGGCTCAACGGTCCAAAATGCCTTCATTCCTTTGCTGGAGCGAACTCCGGCGGTTTGGTCATGATATCAGGACGCCTGGCGTCTTCCTAGTAACGACTGTCATGATGCAGTTGCACGAGCCGGTCAACACTCTCGCCCCGATTTCTTAGTTTTCCGTCGCACCCGTGGCTGACGCTTTGGGCGCCAGGCAGGATGCCGCAACGCGATAGGCATAGAGCGTCTTGCCCTTCATCTCGCCATAGGGCGGCGACCAGCTCTTCAGGAGCTCGGCCTGGCCTTCCGGGCAATCGATCGGATCGTTGTCGACGAACAATACCGGACCGGTCACGCTGGCCGGCAGGGCAAAATCCTGCTCATAATAATTGTGGGGGAAGCCGCCGAAATGGCGGGCATAGATACGGAACGGCTTGCCCTTCAGCGTATAGTAGAGATCGGCAAGGATATCGCGATCCTGCGCAACGATTTCAGTCATCTTCGCCTGCGTGGCGATATCGGCGATTTCCTCACTGATGACGCTGCGGCCGACATAGCGCTTCATGACGAGATTGCCGTTCGGCAGCTTGATGTCGTAGGCAAAGACAGTCAACACGGGGATCACGACGGCGACGACGGCGCCGATGATCAGCGAGGTGCTCAGCCCCTTTTTCGTCAGCCGGTAGAGCAGCCAGACGGCGAGAATGGTGCCGGCGGCATAGGCCGAGACGGCCCAGTTGGCATAGGCCTTGGCGAGAAGGGCCTGCAGCGTGATCAGCGCCACGACCGGCATCGATAACCAGAACAGCAGCTTTTCCCGGTCGTCGCTCTGTCCGCGGATCAGTCGCCACGTGGCCCACAAGAGCGTATAGAAGACGACCGGGCCGACTACGCCGAACTGGGCGCCGAAGAAGCTGAGCCCGTTGAGTACGTGCTTCAGCAGGGTATTACCGCCGCCGCTCTTGCTCCATTGGGCGATGTTTTCAGTGTGCTTTATGGTCGCCGCATCATGGGTAAGATTCCACCAGAGATTTGGGGAAACGACGATGGCGCCGACGATGGCGGCAATCGCCACATCCCCCCAGGCGATACGCGCCGAACGCGTCGTCAGCATGGCAATGGCGACGCCTGGAAGCAGGAAGAGCACCGAATATTTCGTCAGGAAAGCGCAACCGAGGCTGGCGCCGAGGATGACGGCTTCCAGCACCGAGGAGCGTCTGGTCAAGCCGATAAAGGCCCAGATGGCAATCGTCACGAACAGGATCTGGATCGTATCGGTCGATACCAGCACGGCCGAAAGCGAGGCCGCCGGCAGCGTGATGAAGATGACGCCGACCCAGGGCGCAATCTCGCGTCCGGTCCCGTCGTCGATCAGCCGCCGCGTGGTGCACATCAGCATCAGGGCGGTGGCGAGATGGAAGAGCGGCGCCGATAAGCGAATCCAGAAGGTCGAATCCGACCCGGAGATCGCATTGAAGAAACGGATGACCCAGGCAATCATCGGCGGCTTGGAATAATAGCCGAAATCCAGGTTTTGGCCCCAGAACCAATATTGCGCCTCATCGACGAAAAGGTCCGTTCTGTTGAAGAGCAGCATGAGCACACGCCACAGCGTCACTCCGAAGATGATCGCGAGGGCGAGTCCCAGGGAGAGTTTCTGGGCGTTTGTTCTGGAATGGGTCGTATCGAGCATTAAGGATGGGTCTCGGTGCCTGGTCGTGAGGCTTAATACGGAACTATTGAGACCAAAGCTAGCTCCCTGCCATCTGGAAGACAGCAGCGGCCGCCGTCCGGCCGCGAAGTGCCCGATGTCCGATTTTGGACCTGAGACGTCCGTTACAGTTTTAGAGAATGCGAGGGGCGGCTTTGCCGCGCGCCTCTTCGAGACGATACAGAAGCATGAAGGCCGTAAGCGTCAGACCGGCCATCAGCGAGGCTGTGAAACCAAGAACAATCATTGCTCTCTCCGTAACGACATCGAAACTGTCTGTCCTCGGTAGTAAGGGATGAAGCTTGCTCGTGACTTGCGATCGATGTTCTTCCCCGGCGGCAAACTACATCGGGAAAGTAATTGCTAATTTAGTGTAGATAACTACGAGGCGGGCTCCTTCCGTCATTAACCTTCGGGCAAGGAATTAACCATAAATATTGAGCTTGAACGTCGGAATGGGAAAATTGTGACTCGTTTTCACCAGGCATGAAGCCGCCCCGTCGTACCGGGTTCGATCCGGTATCCATGTCATCAAACAGGTCCGCAACAGACTTTGATGAACGAGCGAGCTTCGGTGCCTCGATCAGTCGATCGACGGCGGCGGCTGCCTTTCCTCGCCTCTTCATTGCGCCTGACGCGGATCATCAGCGGTTTCGCCGGCGCTTGAATGCGCGGCAGTTCGGCAGGGACGACTTTGGCGCAGGATACGCCGTCAGATCAGGTAAGCAGGGCGCAGGCTGGCAGCCTTCGCGATCGCTTGCGCTTTGCTGGTCTCGATGCCGCGCAATGCGACACGCTTCGCCGTAACCGGCCGATGCTCGAGGCGCATCTGAAAGCCGGCCTTCGCGATCTTTTCCTCCGTTTCCAAACCTATCCGGACGCCGCGCGCAATTTTGCGAGCGAAAGCCAGCTCCAACGGCTCCAGGATCTGCAGTCTTCCCACTGGGATATCCTGACGGATGCGCGCTTCGACAGCCTCTATGCAGAGCGCGTCAAGGTTCTTTCCGACAGCGAAAGCAAGATGGGGCTCGATCCGCGCTGGCACGTTGCGGGCCATGGCGTGGTGCTCGAGCATCTTCTTGCCGGTCTTCTCGAAGACATGGGCGGCCGCGCCATTCTGCCGGGAGCCAAGCGCCGCGCCCGTGAACTGAGCGAGCTCGTGACATCGGTCGTGCGTCTGGTGATGGTCGATGTCGAGATTGCCGTATCGCTGCGGTTCAACGAATTGCGGGTCGGTCACCAGCGGGCGCTCGCCGAACAGCGGACTGCCGATCGTGCCGAGGCGGCGGCCTTAATTGCCGATCTCGCCAGCGGCCTTGCCGCTCACGACCTGACGACTCGGATTCCGAGCGATTGTCCCGAGGCTTACAGCGAAGTCGCGGAGGCCTTGAATGCGGCGCTGGATGACATTCAGCGGCAGTTTTCGGCACTTTCCGGTGGTGTGCAGGCGGCCGAAGCGACGAGCGACGCCATTTTCCGCGCCTCGAAATCCCTGGCGGAAAAATCCTCCGCACAGTCGCGAGGACTTGCGGCCTCTGCAAAGCAGCTTGCGGAACTTGCCGAACAGGTGCGCGGCAATGCGGCCGATACGCGATCGGCCGAGCGTGTCACGGCATCGACCCGCGTGGCGGCCGAAGACAGCGGCAGGATCGTCGGCCAGGCGATCTCCGCCATGGCCGACATCGAGACCTCGGCCGAAAAGATCGGCCAGATCATCGGCGTCATAGATGAGATCGCCTTCCAGACCAATCTTCTTGCGCTGAATGCCGGCATCGAGGCCGCCCGCGCCGGCGACAGCGGCCGCGGCTTTGCCGTCGTCGCGCAGGAAGTCCGGGCGCTCGCCCAGCGCTCCGCCGATGCGGCACGCGAGATCAAGGTTCTGGTGACGGGAACCAAGGCGCAGGTGGACGCCGGCGTCCAGATGGTCGGACGCACCCAGGATGCGATCGGCAGTATTGTCCGTCAGGTGACGGATATCAACGAAGCCATTTCCCAAATTGCGGCAGCGGGCGACGAACAGGTCGCCGGCCTCAAGGCGCTGACGTCGGATATCGGCGACCACAGCGAGCGTGCGGCCGCTGCCGGCAGCGAGGCCAGCCGCTCCGAGGAGGGCGCCGATCACCTGCATACCGTCGTCGTGGAGCTCGGCCGGACCATCCGCGAGTTCCGCATCGAGCGCGAGCGGCGGCATGCGGCCCCTGCCCTGGCGCCCGGACCCGTGCAACAGCGGCAGCTTCCAACCCGCACGGAATTCACCATGACGCGCGACGAAGACGAGATGGCGGATTTCGGTTTCCCGTTTCGCAGGGCCGCAGCGGGAGGCGATCGCAATGCCTATTGATTTTCAGTTTCACGCACATGCGGGCCGATGGGCCTGATTTCAGACAACGAGGAATGACGCGATGCCGAGCAGGAAAGGCGAAAAGACAATCAGTCTGGCCGCGGTGCTGGACCTCAACGAGGCCTCTGCCCTTCGCGGTACGCTGATGGGATTGCGCGGCAGCAATGTCGCGATCGATGCGTCCGGTGTCGAAAGGATCGGGACCTTGTGCGTGCAGGTTATCATGGCCGCCGCCAAGACCTGGGATGAGGACAAGCTCTCCTTCACCTTCTCCAAGGTGTCGGATGCATTTCAAAAAACAATGCAGGTGATCGGGGTGGATATCTCCCATCTGCTTGCCAAGGAGATCCGGCAATGAAGAAAAAAGTTCTGACCGTGGATGATTCACGGACCATTCGAAACATGCTTCTCGTCACCCTCAACAATGCGGGTTTCGAGACCATTCAGGCCGAAGACGGAGTAGAAGGCCTGGAAATTCTGGAAGAAGCCAATCCCGATGTGATCGTCACCGACATCAACATGCCGCGTCTTGACGGCTTCGGCTTCATCGAGGGCGTCCGCCGCAATGACAGATACCGGGCCGTTCCGATCCTCGTGCTGACGACCGAGAGCGATGCGGAAAAGAAGAACCGTGCCCGCCAGGCCGGTGCAACCGGCTGGATCGTCAAGCCGTTCGATCCCGCCAAGCTGATCGATGCCATCGAGCGCGTAACCGCCTAGACAGGATCCATCCCTCATGGACATGAACGAAATCAAAGAGATTTTCTTCCAGGAATGCGAAGAGCAGCTCGCCGAACTGGAATCCGGTCTCCTGAAACTGAATGATGGCGACCGTGATCCGGAAACCGTCAATGCCGTCTTCCGCGCCGTTCATTCCATCAAGGGTGGGGCGGGTGCCTTCGGTCTCGACGATCTGGTCGCATTCGCTCATGTTTTCGAGACGACGCTCGATTGCGTTCGATCCAACAAGCTGGAGCCGACCCAGGATGTCCTGAAGGTCATGCTCAAGGCCGCCGACGTGCTGGCGGATCTCACCAATGCCGCCCGTGATGGCGGCAGTGTCGATCCGGCGCGCAGCCGCGGTCTGGTCAAGGAATTGGAAGCGCTGGCTAACGGCGACGTTCCCGCGCCGTCAGCAGCGGTGGTTGCCGAAGTTGCACCGAAGTCCGCCGCGGCCGCGCCTGCGCCGACCGATGAAAGCGGCTTCCAGCCGATCCCCTTCAGCTTCGACGATGATTTCGGCAGCGACGAGCCGGCCGTCGATGCCAAGCCGGAATATGAAGTCAACTTCAGGCCGCGGTCCGATCTCTACGCTAAGGGCAACGATGCGACGCTGCTGCTGCGTGATCTTGCGCGGCTGGGTGAGATGAACATCTTCTGCGACATGGATGCCTTGCCGGGACTTCCGGACATCGATCCCGAAGGCGCCTATTTCAAGTGGGCGATCTCGATCAAGACGGACAAGGGCGAAGATGCCATCCGTACCGTCTTTGAATTTGCCGAATGGGATTGCGATCTCGATGTCCAGCCGGCCGCGAGCGGCGGGTCTTCGGCCAGTGAAGAATTGCCGATGGTACCGGTCCCCTTCGATCTTTCGGTCCTTGACGATGACGGCGCCGCCTTGGCTGCCGAAAGCGGAAAGGAAATACCGGCGCCGAGGAGCGATGTCGCTGCCGCCGTTGCGGCTGCGGAAACCGCAAGCAATGTCACGCAGCTCGCCGCGGCGGCCGCACGCGTCGAGAAGAAGGAGGCCGCCCTTGCTGCCGCAGCAGCTTCCAACGCCGCGGCCGCGCAGAACAATGCCGCTGCAGCCGCCGGCCAGACCATCCGTGTCGATCTCGATCGCGTCGATCGCCTTATCAATCTCGTGGGCGAGCTCGTCATCAACCAGGCGATGCTCTCCCAGAGCGTCATCGAGAATGACAATAACGGCGTCTCTTCGATCAATATGGGTCTCGAGGAGCTGCAGCAGCTTACCCGCGAGATCCAGGACAGCGTAATGGCGATCCGCGCGCAACCGGTGAAACCGGTTTTCCAGCGCATGTCGCGCATCGTCCGCGAAATCGCCGATATGACGGGCAAGTCTATCCGCCTGATCACCGAGGGTGAGAACACCGAGGTGGACAAGACCGTCATCGACAAGCTTGCCGAACCGCTGACGCATATGATCCGCAACGCGGTCGATCACGGCATCGAAACGCCGGAAAAGCGCTCGGCGCTCGGCAAGAACCCGGAAGGCACCGTCCGCCTGACGGCAAAGCATCGTTCCGGCCGCATCCTGATCGAGCTTGCCGACGACGGCGCAGGCATCAATCGCGAGAAGGTGCGCCAGAAGGCGATCGACAACGATCTGATCCCGGCCGATGCCAATCTGTCCGATGAGGAAGTCGATAACCTGATCTTCCTGCCAGGCTTCTCGACCGCCGACAAGATTTCGGACATTTCCGGCCGCGGCGTCGGTATGGACGTCGTCAAGCGCTCGATCCAGGCCCTCGGCGGTCGCATCAACATCAGTTCCAGGCCGGGGCAGGGCTCGGTCTTCACCATGAGCCTGCCGCTGACGCTCGCCGTTCTCGACGGCATGGTGGTGACGGTCGCGGGCCAGACGTTGGTCGTACCGCTGACTGCGATCGTCGAGACCCTGCAGCCCGAAGCTTCCGCCATCCACTCCTTCGGCGCCAACCATCGCCTGATCTCGATCCGCAACAGCTTCTGCCCGCTGGTCGATGTCGGCCGCATCCTGAACTTCCGTGCCACGCAAGCCAATCCCGTCGAAGGCGTTGCGCTGCTGGTGGAATCGGAAGGTGGCGGTCAGCGCGCCCTCATGGTCGATGCCATCCAGGGCCAGCGCCAGGTCGTCATCAAGAGCCTCGAGGCCAATTACACGCATGTCCCGGGCATTGCGGCTGCGACCATCCTCGGCGATGGCCGCGTGGCGCTGATCCTGGATGTCGATGCGGTGGTCGGCGCTTCGCGGGGCCAGTCGCTGAAGCCTGAAATATCATACGCAGCAGTGGGGTGAATGATGTCCTATGCCGTCAAGAACCTGAACCAGGGTAACCGTGAACTGATCGCCTTTCGCATCGGCGATCAGGAATTCTGCGTCGACATCATGTCGGTCCGCGAAATTCGCGGTTGGACGCCGGCAACGGCCATGCCGCATGCGCCGGGCTATATGCTCGGGGTCATCAACCTGCGCGGTGCGGTGCTGCCGATCGTTGATCTCTCGGCCCGGCTCGGCATGAAGCGGGCGGAACCGACGGCACGGCATGTGATCATTGTGGCCCAGGTCAAGCGCAAGGTGGTCGGCCTGCTGGTCGATGCGGTTTCGGATATCCTGACCATTACCGACGACAGTATACAGCCGACGCCGGAGGTTTCCTCCGATCACGAGCGGCAGTTTGCGCGCGGCATCGTGGCGATCGATCGCCGCATGATCTGCCTGATCGAACTGGAAGCATTGTTCCCTGAAAGTGAAAGCGAGGCTGCATGAGCGTGATGGGAGCAATGGATTTCAAGGCGTCTCCGGATGAGGTGCTGGCGAGCGGCGAATACCCGCTGACGCGGCGCGACCTCTCGGAAATCGCCGCCATGATCTATGCGGATGCGGGCATTTCTCTCAATGAGAGCAAGGCGTCGCTTGTCTATTCCAGGCTGTCGAAGCATATTCGCGCGCTCGGCCTGTCCGGCTTTCGCGACTACTGTCTGCTGGTGTCCTCGCCGGCGGGAAGTGCGGCGCGTCGCGAGATGCTGTCGCATCTGACGACGAACTTCACGCGCTTCTTCCGGGAAAATCATCATTTCGATCATCTGCGCGACGAGGTTCTGCCGGACCTGTTGGCGCGCGCCAAGGCGGGGGGCCGGGTGCGCATCTGGTCGGCCGCCTGTTCCGATGGCCAGGAGCCCTATTCGATCGCGCTGACCGTGCTCGCCTTGATGCCGAACGTCGCCGATTTCGACTTCAAGATCCTGGCGACGGATATCGATCCCAAGATTCTCGGGCTTGCCCGCGCTGGCGCCTATGACGAATCTTCGCTCGAAACGGTTTCTCCCACTATGCGCAAGCAGTGGTTCCAGGAGGTCAGCATCCAGGGCCGCCGCAAATTCCAGATCGACGACCGCGTCAAGCGGCTGATCACCTTCAACGAGCTGAACCTGCTCGGGCAATGGCCCTTCAAGGGCATGTTCGACGTCATCTTCTGCCGCAATGTCGTCATCTACTTCGACGAACCCACTCAGACGAAGATCTGGACGCGCTTTGCCGGCCAGCTGCAGGATGCCGGCCATCTCTATATCGGCCACTCCGAACGCGTCGCCGGCGAGGCCAAGCACGTCTTCGACAATATCGGCATCACCACCTATCGCTATCTTGGCAAGAATGGAGGGAGGAAGCCATGAACGCTCCCGCTCGTGTTCTTGTCGTCGATGACTCGCCGACCATGCGGGGTCTCATCACCGCCGTCCTGCGCGCGGATCCGGAGGTCGACGTCATCGGCCAGGCTGGCGATGCGCTGGAAGCGCGGGCCGCCATCAAGGCGCTCAACCCCGATGTCGTCACCCTCGATATCGAGATGCCGAACATGAACGGACTCGATTTCCTGGAAAAGATCATGACGCTCAGGCCGATGCCGGTCATCATGGTTTCCACCATGACCCATCGGGGCGCCGATGCAACGCTTGCAGCTCTCGAAATCGGCGCGTTCGACTGTGTCGGAAAACCATCGCCGGGCGAGCTGCATCCCTTCGGCGATCTGGCGGACAAGGTGAAGGCGGCTGCCCGCTCGCAGCGTCAATATGCCAAGCCCGCCGCCCAGCGCGTGCCGCCGACGGCCGTCGCCGACTTCCGCGTGGGGCGCAAGATCGTCGCCATCGGCTCTTCGACCGGCGGCGTCGAAGCTCTGATCAACGTCCTGCAGAAGTTTCCTGCCAATTGTCCGCCGACCGTGATCACGCAGCATATGCCGCCGACTTTTACGCGCAGCTTCGCCGAACGGCTGAACCGCCTTTGCGCGCCGATCGTCCAGGAAGCGACCGATGGCGCGCGGCTGGAAATCGGCAAGATTTATCTGGCGCCCGGCGGCGAAAGGCACCTTACGGTCGGCAATGCCGCAGCACCCCATTGCCGTCTGGTAGACGGCGGGCCAGTGAATGGCCATCGCCCTTCCGTCGACGTGCTCTTTAATTCGGTCGCCGAACTGGCCGGCCGCAATGCCGTCGGCGTGATCCTGACCGGTATGGGGCGCGACGGTGCCGCCGGTCTCCTCAAGATGCGCCACGCCGGCGCGCGCACCATCGGCCAGAACGAGAAAACCTGTGTGGTCTACGGCATGCCGAGGGTCGCCCATGAGCTTGGCGCCGTCGAACAGCAATTTCCGCTGAACGCCATTGGCGAGGAAATTTTGAAAATCACAGCCGCCCGAAAGGAAGGGAGCGAATAATGTCTCTAGCGGAGAAAATCAAAGTTCTGATCGTTGACGATCAGGTCACTAGCCGCCTCTTGTTGAGCGACGCGCTGACGCAGCTCGGATTCAAGCAGATCACGGCTGCCGGCGACGGCGAGCAGGGGATGAAGATCATGCAGCAGCAGCCGCATCATCTCGTCATCTCCGATTTCAACATGCCGAAGATGGATGGCCTCGGCCTCCTGCAGGCGGTGCGGACCAACCCGGCCACCAAGAAGGCGGCCTTCATCATCCTGACGGCGCAGGGAGACCGCGCGTTGGTCCAGAAGGCGGCGCAGCTCGGGGCCAACAACGTGCTCGCCAAGCCCTTCACCATCGAGAAGATGAAAGCAGCCATCGAGGCTGTATTCGGAGCATTGAAATGATCCTCGAGGGTGCGGCCCGCCGCGTGCATATCATTCAGGGCGAGTACAAGGTCGTCGACGATCCCGAAGTGGTGTTGACGACCATCCTCGGCTCCTGCGTGGCGGCCTGCCTGCGCGATCCCATCGCCGGCGTCGGCGGCATGAACCATTTCCTCCTTCCGGGAATGGCGAATTCGCCGATGAGCGGCAGCGATGCGACACGTTACGGCGTGCACCTGATGGAACTTCTCATCAACGGTCTTTTGAAGAAGGGGGCAAGGCGAGATCGGCTGGAGGCGAAAGTCTTCGGCGGCGCCAAGACGATCGCGACCTTCTCCAATGTCGGCGAGCAGAATGCAGTTTTCGCCATGCAGTTTCTGAAAGACGAAGGCATACCGGTCGTCAGTTCCAGCACGGGCGGCGAGCATGGACGCAAGATCGAATATTGGCCCATCTCCGGAAGAGCCAGGCAACACCCGCTGACCGGCGCCGAGACGCAGAAGACCGTAGCGCTGGAGCAGCGCCCGGTCGTTGCTCCCAAGCCGGTCGACAACACGATCGAATTTTTCTGATCAGCGAGGCAAGCGCATGACCCCCCTTCAGCATGTTGAAACGGCTGCCACCGAGGAGACGCTTCCGGCTGTCCTTCTGCGCATCGTTTCCGAATTGCATGACATCGCTTATCTGATCGAACGCGTCGAACCCCAGCTGCTTGACATCAGCGATGCCAATATACTGGCCTCGCCCGAGACAATGAAGGTCGTCCAGGGCATCGATCTTGCCGTGCAGAAGACGCGCGGCATTGCCGAGTTCATCGATACCATTGCCGGGACGATGCCCGAGGGCTGGACGGTGGATCTTGCAACTGCCCTGAGCCTGGTCAAGCTCACGGAGATGCAAAGGGCGCTTGGCGGTGGCAGTTTTCACGCGCATTCCCAACCCTTGGCCCAACCGATGACCCAACCTATGGCAAAGGCTGCCGGCGATTTCGACTTCTTCTAACAGCCGCCGGCAATAGATACTGATTTCCTTATATAAACCGCCCATTCTTTCCGGCGTTTTCCCAGGCTTTTCTGGCCGGACGAAACGTTCGCACAAGCTTCGATTTCTATTTTCGCTGCAGGTGACAAAGCCATCAGGTCTTTGACGAATCGTGCGAGAACAGAATGAATCTGTTAAATCAATTAGTTCCCCTGTTTCGGAATCTGCAGAATCTCGGGAGAACGCGGCTGATGATCCTGGGAGGTGTGGGCGCCGCCTCCATGCTGCTGATCCTTCTTGCGGCCCTCTACGTCAACAAGCCCGCACAGGAAACGCTGTATGTCGGCCTGGACGCGACCGATCTCAACCAGATCAGCATCGCGCTTGCTGAAGCCAAGATCAATTTCCAGGTCGGTACTGATGGTTCCAGTCTGACCGTTCCGGCAGGCATGACCGGCAAGGCCCGCGCGCTTCTCGCCGAGCGCGGCCTGCCCACCAGCGGCAAGGCCGGCTATGAGCTCTTCGACAATGTCGGCTCGCTCGGTCTGACTTCCTTCATGCAGGAGGTTACCCGCGTGCGTGCCCTCGAGGGTGAAATCAGCCGCACCATCACCTCGATCGCCGGTATCAGCGCTGCCCGCGTCCACATCGTCATGCAGGATGTCGGCAATTTCCGGAAAGCGGATCAGAAGCCGACGGCATCCGTCATGATCCGCGCGAGCGCGGAGGCCGCCCGCAAGTCGGCTTCGGCTATCCGCCATCTCGTCGCCTCGGCCGTTCCCGGCCTGGAGGTCGACGACGTGACCATCCTCGATTCCACAGGCCAGTTGCTCGCATCGGGCGATGATCCCGGCAACGGTGCGCTCAGCCGCAATCTCGGCATTGTGCAGAACGTCCAGAACGAAGTCGAATCCAATATCGACAAGGCCCTCGCGCCCTTCCTCGGCATGGACAATTTCCGCTCCAGCGTGACGGCGCAGTTGAATACCGACAGCCAGCAGGTGCAGGAAACCACCTACGATCCGGACTCGAAGGTCGAGCGCTCCGTCCGCACAATCAAGGAAGCGCAGAAGTCGCAGCAGAGCCAGCCGGACACGGCAGCCACCGTCGAACAGAATATCCCGCAGGCGGCTCCGAAATCCGGCGGCAACTCGCCGACGTCGAACGACCAGTCCGACAAGCGCGAGGAGCAGACCAACTACGAGATCAACAGCAAGACGACGGCCACGACCCGCAACAGCTACAAGATCGAAAAGCTCTCCGTAGCCGTGGTGGTCAACAAGGGCCGTATCGCACAGATGCTCGGCGAAGGTGCCGACCAGGCGAAGGTCGATGCCTATATTGCGGAGATGCAGAAGATCGTTGCAACCGCAGCCGGCGTCGATCCGGCCCGCGGCGACGTCGTCACCGTCAATGCCATGAATTTCCTCGACAATCAGCTACTTGAGGATACAGCCTCCAGCTTCAGCATCGTCGATATGTTGAGCCGCAACATGGCCGGTATCATCAACTCGCTGGCCTTCGTCGCCGTCGCTGTCCTAATCGTCTGGATGGGCTTCCGTCCGCTGATCCGCTCGCTCGGCGGTGCAAACGGCGGCGCAGCGCTGCCGGAAGCGGCTGGCCTGGAGCTGCCGGATTTCGCACCGGCGGCGGGCGGCCCCGGCGCGGCTCTCATGGATGGCTTCGGCTCGGACTTCGGCTTCGACAGCACCGACGATCTGCTGACGATGGGAGACGATGCCGGCACCTTCAACCGCCGCGTCAAGGAAGGGCCGGAGCGCCGCCTGTCCCGCATGGTGGAAATCAGCGAGGAGCGCGCTGCAAAGATCCTCAGAAAATGGGCCGTCGATCAGGCCGCCTGACGGTAGGACCGGGAAATCTCCCGGTCTTTTTCGTATCCGGTGGGTAGCATTCGACCCTGCCGCACCATCATTGGGAACCTGTGATCAAATAGTCGCTACAAGCCGAATTGACGTGTTCGTAAGATGGAATTTCCATGGCTGTCCGTTGCTGGGTATGAAGAATCGACTTACAAATAATATGCTTATTGCGTAATACCTGGATATTGGAACGAATCGGCCCGCATTTTCGGCGTTTCGCACGTTTAAGTTCGCAGCCTTCGAAGCGGGAAAAATTAGTTCATGGTTCGCGGATCGTGTTGCGGCGATGCATGCCGGCGCGATTGCGGATGCCGAATTCAGAGACGAGCCTATGCTCATCTGCCCGAACCCGCCGGGATGTGTCTGTGCCGCGGTAGAGAAAGACCCGGCTTCGATGTTTCGTCGCCAATTCTCTGAGGTGAAGGATTGAGTTCTGACGGAACAATGCTCTCGTTGACGGCCGATCGTCCAACAGCGGCAGGAAATGCAAGTATGGACATGCAGGTATCGCAGGTAAGCAAAGGCGATAGAGATGCGCGATCGAGCGTATCCGCCCGGGCCATATCGCGCGAGCAGCTCATTCTGCAGCTGAATGCCGTTTCCGGCCCCGCCTATCTGCAAGCCGGTCTTCATGCCCTGGCGGGCTATGCCGGCGCCTCTCATTATCTTCTTGTCCGGTCCGATCTTATCCAGGAAAGCGGCCTCGATTTCGTGATTGCTTCCGATTGGCCCTTCGATCTCGTGCGGCGCCTGGCGGCGGAACTGACGAGCGGTTATGGCCGTATCGGCGAGCTGGAAAAATGCATGGCGCTGTTTCAGCCGAGCCTGGCGGCTCTGCCGGAGGATGTCGCGCTACCCGATGGCATCGGCCGTCGGTATCATGCCCTGACGTTCAATGTCGGCCGAACACGCTTCTCCTTGCTGCTGTTGGCCAATGAAACGGCGATACTCTCGCCCGAGCGGCTGAGGGACGTCGGTCTCCTGGCCGGCTATCTCGCCAGTTCCACGCGTTGCTTCGAGGGGAAGCTGGAGCGCGATTTCGATCTGACCGAGCGCGAGCTGGAGTGCCTGTTCTGGATTGCCGAAGGCAAGACGAGCGACGAGATCGCCATGATTCTCGGGATCTCGCGCAATACCATCAACAACTACATCACAAGTGTCATGCGCAAGACCGCCACCAAGACTCGCTCGGAAGCCATCGCCTTCGCCGTGCGCAACAATCTCGTTTAAGGGCCGACCGGATGCGCTATCAGCCAGACAGGACAACGGACATGCCGGGCGAATCACGGCTTACCCGGTCCGAGCGGATCTCCGGGCGCTCCGACCTGTTCCCGAAGCTGGTATCGATGCAGAAGCTGATCGATGCGCAGCATTTCGCCGTTTATCGGCTGCACGGCTCCGGCCTGCCGCACAAGCAGCGCCTGGTATGCGAGCTCGATAATTGGGGCTCGGCCCATTCTGTCGCCGGCAAATCCTTCGTGGAAGCCTATGGCGAAGCGTTGATCGAGCATATCGACAAATCGCTGCTGCCGTTGATGTGGAACGGGCGCGATAGCGACAGCACGGCCGAGACGCCGGATTTTGCCGCCTTCACGCAGCGCCTGAAGCCGCATCTGCTGCCCTTCGCCGGCGTCGCCTTTCCGGTGCGGCTCGGTGCCGTTGGCAACGGCTATACCGTCTTCACCGCCAAATTCATGGATCTTTCGAGCGATATGATCGTCGAGCTGCACGGCCGCAGCTGTCAGATCATGATGGAGCTCCTGTCGCTGGATGAGCGCCGGTCACAGGCTGCCGAAGCGCTGAGCGAGCGCGAGATCGCCTGTCTGCAGCTCGCCGGCGACGGGCGCATCAGCGAGGAGATTGCCGAGAAGCTGGGATTGTCGGTGCATACGGTCAATGCCTATCTCGGATCGGCGACGATCAAGCTCGATAGCGTCAACCGCATCCAGGCGATCGCAAAGGCGATCCGCTTCGGCTACATAAGCTGACGCTGCCTTACTGAAACGACTCATCCTCGCAAGTTTCTACCGCTGGATTTTTCAGATTGCATGTGCCGCTTCGCCGCGGACGAGATAGCGTGCATCCCTGAGGCTGCGTGCAAGCAGCGCCGTATTTTCGTGCGGGTCGGACGAAGCCTTGTCGAAGGCGATGTGGTTGATTTCGATGCCCGCATGATGTTCCGTCAGCGCGAGCTTGGCATAGATGGTGATGCCCCGTGGCTTGATCTCCAGATCGAGCGTCACTTCCGCCGGTCCGCCCCAATCGAGCTTGTAGTCGCCGCCGAGCCCGAAGTTCACCGTGCCCGGAAGAAAATAAAGCTCTGCCGCCGAGGCCACGAGATCACCGAGATTGCCATATCGTTCGAAGCGCAGCAGCGAAATCAGATCGGCGGCGTCGAGGAGGCGCAGTTCGCTTGCGACCGGGCTGATGGCTTCGGCTAATATTTGTTCGCGTTGGGCAGAGTAGGGGCATTTTTTCATCTGGTTATCGTACCCGTTTTTTATTCGACTGCGCCGCATAGACCCGATGGATGAGCTCTGCGACAGCTTTGTAAAATGCTGACGGTATGACGCTATCAACCGAGACTTGCGCAAACATGGAGCGTGCGAGCGGCGGATCCTCGAAAACGGGAATATTGTTGGCCTCGGCTATCTCCCTGATTTTCAAGGCAATGAGATCCTGGCCCTTGGCGACGACGACAGGCGCGTCGTTTTCCTCGCGCACATAGCGCAGCGCGACGGCAAAGTGAGTTGGGTTGGCAATGACGAGGGTGGCGCGCGGTACCTGTTTCATCATCCGGCGGCGGGCGCGGTCGCGCGCGATCGACCGCTGGCGCGACTTGACGATCGGATCACCCTGCGACTGCTTGTGTTCGTCCTTGACCTCCTGTTTCGTCATCTTCAATTGGTCGAACCAGTGATGCCGGCTCCAGAGCAGGTCGGCGATGCCGACGACGATCGTCGCCAGCAGCACGATGATCAGGATGCGCTGAACGATCGTCGAGAGACGCACCAAGATGGTCTGCGGATCGGACACCATCGAATCGATCGCATGGAAATACTGGCTGCGCAGCACGAAAAACATGACGATGCTGACAAGCACGATTTTTGCGAGGGATTTGCCGAATTCCACCAAGCCGGTGGCGCTGAAGATGCGCTTGAAGCCCGACAAGGGCGATATGCGCGAAAACTGTGGCCGGATGCGTTCGAGAACGGGAGTCGGCAGGTTCTGGAAGATCGAGGCGCCGATGCCGAAGACGAAGAAGAGCGCTACCGCCGGCAGCACCATGTTGCCGACCTCCCAGCCCACCCGGGTGAATAGCGAGATGGCGTCCGGGCCTGTTTCCAGCTGCCACTGGTCCGGCTTTTCGAAGAGGTCGCGCAGCACCTCGCCCATGCGGCCCATGCGCTCGGGCAGAAAGAAGGTGACGTAGATGACGGTCGCGAGCATGGAAGCAAAGAGCGTCGCTTCCCTGGAGTGAGGGACGTTGCCTTTTTCGATCGTCTCGCGGAGTTTTTTCTCCGTCGGTTTTTCTGTTTTACTGTCCTTGTCTTCGTCAGCCAAAGCAGCCGCCCTTTGCGAAACGGAAAGAGGCCGCGCATGACGCGCGGCCCTCAGATCGTCAGTCTACGATGTTTTGCCTGAGTCGCGCCGCGCTATGCGGCTTCTTCCACAGGCGTATTTTCCTTGGCCTTGAGCTCGATCTGGCCGGAATTGGCGAGACGGATGGCTTCCTGGGCGATAGCGCGCCGGGCGATGGCGATTTCGCGCGGATTGATGCCTGCATTGCTCATCTGCAGGTCGGATTCGATCATGCGGCGCTGACGCGGGCTGATCGACGAGAGCACGATCTCGCGGATCTCGTTGCCGGACCCTCGCAGCGCCATCGTCAGGATGTCGGCGGAGATGTCGTTGAGCAGCAGGACGCGGCTCTGCTGCGGCATGCGCGTCAGATCGTCGAAGAGGAAGATCTTCGGGCGAACCTTCTCGACCGATTCCTTGTTGATCGATTCCAGTGAGCTCAGCAGATTGTCGACCACCGGCTTGTCGAGCTCGTTCATCAGGTCGGCGACCTTCGTGGAGCCGGAAGCATTGCGTTCGGCGTCGATCTCCGTCATCAGCCCGAGCACGCGGTTCTCAATGATCTGCGCGGCCTTCGGGCTGACATCCTTGATGTTGACCGTGCGGTTCATGATGTCGGCGCGCTGCGCTTCGGGAAGCTGCAGCAGGATCTTGGCACCGAAGGCCGAAGGCATCATGGAGAGCACATAGGCGATCGTCTGAGGATGCTCGCGCAGGAAGAACTTGGCGACGAAGACCGGATCGGCTTCGCCGAGGCGATCCCAGATGGAGGTCTCGTAAGCCTGGAAGGCGGTACGGCGGCCGAGCAGGCTGTCGACCTCGTCGGGCGTCAGGCCTTCTTCGAGAATGCTCTCGATGGCCTTGGCATTGTCCATCAGGCCGGCGCCCTCGGTGAAGAGATCCTCGAATTCGGCCACGAGCTGCGCCAGCTCGTCCGGCGGAATGAGCCGCAGCGATTGCGCCGAGGCGATGATCATCTGCAGCTCGTTCTGCGTGAAATATTTCAGCAGCCGTCCTGCCACTTCCTTGCCCATGGCGAGAAGGACGGCGGCTGCCTTTTCAGTCTGAGATAACGGTTTCTCGGCGATCGCGCCGCTGAAATCGTCAAAGTCCATCATGGTCTTCGTCTCCGTCCCGCAAGGGGGAGTGGGCTCATCCTGAGCCGGGTTCAGCTTTTCTTCACGTTATAAATTTCAGTGAGCTTGATACCGAATCTGGTGTCGTCATGTTCCAGAACGGTAATCTCGCCCCGGCCGATCTTTCGGCCGTTCACGGTAATCTCGACCGGCTCGCCGATCTTCTTGTCGAGCGCGATGATGGCGCCCTCGGTCAGGCTCATCAGGCCGGACACCGGCATGCGGCTGCTGCCGAGTACGATCTGGACATCGATCGGAATGTCCATGATCAGGTCCATATTGGCGGTCAACGCGCTGCCGGCGGCAGCCGGTGCGGCTGCTGCGGAAGCGAGGCCGAACTCGCCGTCATCGAAAGCGGGAGCGGAACTGTCGCCGCCGAAATCGCCGAAGGCGGAAAGATCCGTGCCTGTTTCGGCGCCGAATGCGTCGGCCTCGAAGTCGGGCATGCCGCCTTCATTGTCTTTCTTCAGGACGCCGCGCAGACCATCGATGGCCTCGTCCAAGGCGGCATCGCTGTTCGAAATGTCCAGCGATTCCTCGCTGCTTTGCTGTGTCGTCTTCGTAGCCATGAAAATCACTATTCCAGTTGAAACTTGCCTCAAGCTGCCGTGAGTGGGCTCACACGCCAGCCGATCAATTCATCAAGTGTCGAAGAAGCTCGTCATCGGAATTGACGTTGTCCTTGACGCGCACGGTATAATTTTCGCCGGAGCGGCCGAATTCGCAGATGTAAAGATCTTTGCTGTTGGCGCTGACCTCGACCCGGACGTCGCCGGTATGGTCCATGAAGGGAATGACATCGCCGACCGCGAGCTTGGAAATGGTCTCCAGCGTCAGTGATTCGAGCCGAATCCGCGCCTCCAGCGTCACCTGCGAGCGACGGACCTGCTCGCTGAGCTGCTCCGACCATGTCTCGGAAGCGGCCGTCGGGTTCTTGGCGCGCGGCGTGCTGACGACGGTGCGCAGCAGATCCCGTTGCGGCACGATGATGGCGATCTGGGACATCGACTTGCCGAGCGAGATCGTCATCGTGATCGCAGCGGCAAAATCGCTGCCGTCGTCGCCGATGGCGGGTGGGCGGTCCTCGATATTGTAGGGCGGATCGAGATAGGGCTCGAAGCCGCCGGCTGCATTCACCGCCGAGCGAAGCACTTTGGCGATCTTTTCGAACACCATGACGGAAAGATCGAGTTCGATCACCGAGAGTGGGCGCGCGACCGGCGCTTCGATATCTTCGGCGCGCGCACCCAGCATATGCTCCATCAGAGTCATGATGAAGCCCGCGCCGCAGCCGAGGATGAAGTTCGGGGCCCAGTTGCGCAGCGAACCGTTGACCAGCGCATAATTGCCGCCAAGCCCGGCGATCAGCTCGTTCGTCGAGCCGGAATGGCAGCCGGCATAGGCGATGTTGATATCCAGGCCGGTCTCGGTCTTGATGATGTCGGGCAGGAACTCGGCATAGACCTGGGCGAAGGCGGTGCCGAGTTTCGCAAGCGTCGCCTGATCGCCGAGATTGCCTGTGAGCTTGGCAAAAAGGGTGCGGTCCATCGTCTGTGCCCTATGCGCGGATTGCTGGCTCATGATTGTCAGGCCGCCTTGGTCTCACCGCCGGGGTTCATCATTTCCTGCTCGACGGCATCGATCGATGGACGCTCGTAGGAAGAGATGGTCTTACGGCCGTATTCGAGAGCGACCTGAGGCACCGATCCGTTCATATAGGCAAGCAGCGTCTGCTTCACGATGACGTAGAGGCGATGCTGCTTGTTGCGCACGACCTTGATCTGGGAAACCAGCGGCGCGCAGACGGAATAGGACAGGATGATGCCGAGGAAGGTGCCGACCAGCGCCGAACCGATGAGATGGCCGAGCACTTCGGGTGATTCGTTGATGTGGCTCATGGCCTTGATGACGCCGAGAACCGCCGCCACGATACCGATCGCCGGGAAGGAATCGCCCATGATCGTGATCGAATGATAGGGCTTCATCTTGTCGTGCTGCATCGTTTCGAGTTCTTCGTCCATCAGTGCCTCGATCTCGTGCGAGCGGGCATTGCCGATGATGATGAGGCGGACATAGTCGCAGATGAAAGCCGTCAGATCCTTGTTCTTCAATACCGTCGGAGCAGCCTTGAAGATCGCGGATTCATCGGGATTGTCGATATGGGCTTCGATCTCGTTGCGCGACTTGGTGCGCAGATCGCGCATCAGGGCATAGAGCACGCCGAGCGTGTCGAGATAGTCGCGCTCCTTGGGAACGGCATGGCGGAAGGCCTCGGCGAGCGCCTTTCCGGAATCCTTCACCACCTTCATCGGATTGGCCATGATGAAGCCGCCGAGACCGGCGCCTGCGATAATGACGAATTCGAAGGGCTGGAACAGCGCGCCTACATCTCCGCCCATGGCCATGAAGCTGCCTATGATGCAGCCGCAGGTCACTACAAATCCGATAATAATATTCATCGTCGGTCCACACCTGAACGTTGCTTCATGTGATGAACTAGGGGGCCTGCCTTGCGTGAGGCTGTTCGATGGCCCCGCGCATGTCCTTTTTGCCTTGTCAGCTTCGCACAAGCCAAGCCCTTCAGGATGGTGGGTAAGGGCATCCACGCCCCGCTAACGAAATGTAGGAGCGCCGGCGGCGTTTCCTTTCCCGTTATTCTCCAATGTCCGGAGGGCGTTGAAAATGCAGTCTGGTATTTATGTCGCGCTGTCATCCCAGATGGCGCTCGAGCGGCGTCTGACGACGATCGCCGACAATTTGGCCAATGTGAACACGACAGGCTTCCGGGGTACCGAAGTCAAGTTCGATCAGGTCCTCAGCAATACGCAAAACAAGCTCAATGCCAAGGTCGCCTTCGTTTCTCAGGGCAACGACTATCTCTCCACCGATAATGGCGAACTCCAGAATACCGGCAATCTCTTCGATTTCGCCGTCAAGGGTGACGCCTATTTCGGCATGAATACGCCGGCCGGCCTGGTGCTGACGCGCGACGGCCGCTTCACCATGACCGAAAGCGGCGCGCTGGTTTCCACGCGCGGTTTCCCGGTCCTCGATCCGGGCGGCGCGCCGATCCAGCTCGACCCCGCCGGCGGTCCGCCGAGCGTTGCGTCGAACGGTACGATCATGCAGAACGGCCGGAGCATGGGCCAGATCGGCCTCTACAGCGCCGATGTCAGCAAGGGCTTTCTGCGCTACGAAAACAGCGGCATCCTGCCGACCGATACGCCGCAGCCGGTGATCGACCGCTCGAATATCGGTATCGCGCAAGGTTACCTCGAAAACTCCAACGTGAATGGCATGCGGGAAATGACCAACCTCATTGAGGTCAGCCGGGCCTTCGACAATATCAGCACGCTCACCAGCAGCAGCGAAGGCACGCTCACCGACGCCATCAAGACCCTCGGCGGCAGCCAGTAAAGAGGGCTTGTCATGGTCGAGGATCGGTTACCGGAGGGCGCGGTGTCGCCGAAACTTTCGCATATGGCCGTCCTGGCGAGCCAATATGCGCAGGCGGAGAATGCCGTGGCCCATGGCGGTCATGTGCGCACCATCGCCGCTGGGCACTATACGGTTGCCGGTCTTTCCAGACAGGTCCGCCTCGGCGATTTCGTCGCGCACCGGTCGCCGACGGGCGTCCATCTCGGCGAAGTCGTGCGCGTCGAGCCGGAACTCACCTACGTCTGTCCGATCGAGCCGGGCGAGCCGATCGGCATCCAGGACACCATCATCCGCAAGGGCGCTTTCCGTATCGCGCCCGATGACAGCTGGTGCGGCCGCACGATCAATTCGCTCGGCGAGCCGATCGATGGCCTTGGTCCCCTGACATCGGGACTGGAAGCGCGCTCGATCTCCAATACGGCGCCGCCGTCGATGATGCGCAAGCGCGTCGAAACCGGCTTCAAAACCGGCGTCCGCGCGATCGATATCTTTTCGCCGCTCTGCCTTGGCCAGCGCCTCGGCATCTTCGCCGGCTCCGGCGTCGGCAAATCGACGCTGCTGTCGATGTTGGCGAGGGCAGACGCCTTCGACAAGGTGGTGATCGCGCTCGTCGGCGAACGCGGCCGCGAAGTGCGCGAATTCATCGAGGATACGCTGGGTTCCCACATGCAGAAATCGGTCGCCGTCGTTGCGACCAGCGACGAGAGCCCGATGCTGCGCAAGATGGCGCCGCTATCGGCCATAACGATTGCCGAACATTTCCGCGACAGGGGCGATAACGTTCTCCTGATCGTCGACAGCGTCACCCGTTTCGCCCACGCCATCCGCGAAGTGGCGACGGCCTCCGGCGAGCCGCCGATCGCACGCGGATATCCGGCATCCGTCTTTACTGAACTGCCGCGCCTTCTCGAACGGGCCGGTCCCGGACCGGAAGGGACCGGCACCATCACCGCCATCATCTCGATCCTGGTCGACGGCGACAATCACAACGACCCGATCGCCGATTCCACCCGCGGCATTCTCGACGGTCACATCGTCCTGCAGCGCAGCCTTGCCGAAGAAGGTCGCTATCCGCCGATCGATCCGCTCGCATCCGTCTCGCGTCTGGCGCGCAAGGCCTGGACCTCGGACCAGGAAAAGCTGGTTTCGCGGCTGAAGGCATTGGTGCACCGCTATGAGGAAACGCGCGACCTGCGCCTGATCGGCGGTTATCGCCAGGGCGCCGACGCCGATCTCGATATTGCCGTGCGCCAGGTGCCCATCATCTACGACATACTGAAGCAGACACCCGGCGAAGAGCCGTCGGCGGATGCTTTCACCGATCTCGCGACGGCCCTCAGGAATGCTTCCGGCGGGGTCCCCGCGAGAGCCAAATGATGGCCGTCCGCAGTACTATCTCGTTTTTTCAAGTCCGCAAGCCCGTCGAACATTGCCGAATGTCATGCTGAAAAAGAGGCCGCAAGTGAGAGAATCCGACGCAGACGAACCGGTCGCCCCGCCGAAATCGGCGAGAAGGCGAACCGTTGTGGACAGGGCTCTCGCCTTTACCGGGCTGGTGCTGGCCGGTGCCTCTGCCTTCTTCCCCTGGTATGTCTTTTTGAACCCGGACAAGTTCGGCATCCACGTGGCCGAAGGCGATCGCACCCGCGATCTGCCGAATTGGCCTGGCCGCGCGATCGTCAGCGTATCGCCGCTTGCCATGGTCAACAAGAATCCCTCGCAATCGAAGGATCTCATTCCCGATCCGCTGACGACGGCGACGGTCAGCAATGCCGGTCGCGAGGATGACAAGGGGCCGCCGGCCGATCAGCAGCCGTTTCCCGGCAAGTCTGCCTTCCAGCTGCTGCATGTCGCAAACGGCCGCGCGCTGATCGAGGACGACACCGGCATGTATGTCGTGCGGGTCGGCTCGGTTCTGCCCGACAGCAGCCGGCTGGCTTCGATTGAGCAAAGGGAGGGAAAATGGGTCATCGTCACCTCGACGGGCGATGTCTATGGCAGCAACTGAGGCAGATACGGAATCGTCTGGATTTCAGGCACTTCGACAACCCCGCAGGAACGCATTTCCCGCAAGTCCCACGCAAGATTATCCCGCTAGATTCATAGTGTAAGAACGGAGAGAAGCCCATGCAACCCATTCAGCTCTTTGATCTGGCCTCACGGCAAGCGGAGTGGCTCCAGGTGCGTCAGCAGGTTGTTGCCGGCAATATCGCCAATGCCAATACCCCGAAGTACCACGCCAAGGATGTCACGCCGTTCCAGGCCGTTCTGGACAACCAGAACGTCAACATGGTCCGGACCAATCCCGCGCATCTTTCGGGCAACGAATTCAGCACGAGCGGCAACATCAACGTCGAAGAGGCGCCGCTCAACCAGGAAATTGGCGTCCAGGAGTCGGGTAACACCGTCGGCCTGGAGGACGAGCTCGCCAAGGCCGGTGACATCAAGCGGCAGTACAGCTTGAACACCGCTCTCGTAGGCTCCTTTCATCGCATGATGTTGATGGCCGTAAAACAATAGATGAAGTGAAGATGTCATGGACCCCTTATCAGCCGCATTGAAGATTGCAGGCTCCGGCCTGGAGGCTCAATCGACTCGTCTGCGTATCGTCTCCGAAAATATCGCCAATGCCCGCTCGACGGGCGACACGCCGGGCGCCGATCCTTATCGGCGCAAGACCGTGACGTTCGGTGCCGAGATGGATCGTGCCAATGGCCTGACCACGGTCGGCGTCAAGAAGCTCGGCGAGGACACGGGCAAGTTCGTCGAGGAATACGATCCCAGCAATCCTGCCGCCGACCAGAAGGGATACGTCAAGATGCCCAACGTCAACATTCTGGTCGAGATGGCCGACATGCGGGAGGCCAACCGTTCGTACGAGGCCAATCTGCAGACGGTCAGACAGGCCCGTGATCTCATCTCCTCCACTATTGATCTGCTGAAGAACCAATGATCGACTCGATTAAGAATGTAGCCTCCCTCTCGGCGACCCGCGGCCTTGGCAGCATCGCTACCGATATGACCTCCGCCGCTTCCAGCGCGTTGAATGCTTCGCCGGCCGCTGCCATGGGGGCGAATGCCGGAATGAGCTTCGCGTCGGTCATGTCGAATGTCGCAAAGGATTCCATCAATTCGCTGAAGGATGCTGAAAAGGCTTCCTTTGCCGGCATCAAGGGCACGATGAGCACCCGCGAAGTGGTCGACAAGGTCATGCAGGCCGACCAGACCCTGCAGACGGCGATCGCCCTGCGCGACAAGGTGGTCTCGGCATTCCTCGACATTACCAAGATGCAGATCTAGTGCGGGGCTTCCCGCTCTAATTGTTTGATTTGGCGTGAGTTGTTCGCAGGCCGCTTCGCGGTTTCGAAGATTCCGCCCTGGCTCGAAGGACAAAAGCATGAGAGCGCTCGCAATTGCCGCGACGGGCATGGACGCCCAGCAGACCAATCTTGAAGTGATCGCGAACAACATCGCGAACATCAACACGACGGGTTACAAGCGCTCGCGCGCCGAGTTTTCCGACCTTCTCTATCAAACGGAACGTGCCAAGGGCATTGCCAACAGGCCGAACCAGGCGGTGGTGCCGGAAGGCGCCAATATCGGTCTCGGCGTGCAGACCGTGGCGGTGCGTAACATTCAGGTCCAGGGCCAACTCTCGCAGACGCAGAACGATCTCGATATCGCGCTTGTCGGTCGCGGCTGGTTTCAGATTCAGATGCCCGACCGCACGATCGCCTACACCCGCGCCGGCTCCTTCAACAGAAGCGATACCGGCCAGATCGTAACTCCCGATGGCAACGTATTGGCGCCGGGTATCACCATTCCGAACAATGCCACCAGCCTCACCGTCAGCCAGTCCGGCCAGGTTTCCGCAATCATCGGCACGGCGACGACGCCGACGGTACTCGGCCAGCTGCAGATTGCCAACTTCGTCAACGAGGCCGGTCTGCAGCCGATGGGCAGTAACCTCTTCACGCAGACGCCCGCCTCCGGCGATCCGGTCGTCTCCGATCCGAACCAGAACGGCTTCGGCTATATGAAGCAATTCTATCTCGAATCGTCGAACGTCGATCCGGTTAAGGAAATTACCGATCTGATCACCGCGCAGCGCGCCTATGAGATGAATTCGAAGGTCATCACCACGGCCGACGAAATGGCGCAGATCGTCAGCAAGAATCTGAAGTAACGAGAGGGACGGGCCGAACATGAGGTTTCGCCGGATGAAAAGCTTGGCAATGGCATGGTTCGCCGCGGCGAGCCTCTCCGTCGTATTCGCGTCGGCTGCGCCCGCCGGCGCGCAGAGCACCGATGGCGGAAGTCTCGGAACCGCCGTGGTGCCGACCGAAACGATCTATCCGGGCGATATCATCAGCAGCGGCCAGCTCGAAGAGGTGGAAGTCACCAACCCCAATCTCAGCGGCGATTATGCCAAGCGGCTCCGCGAGGTGACCGGCCTCGTATCGAAGCGCACGCTGCTTCCCGGCCGCACCATTTCCATCTCCGCCCTGCGCCAGCCCTATGCGGTAACGCGCGGCTCCAATGTCCGTCTGGTGATGAGCATGGGCAGCATGACGATTACCGCCGCGGGCACGCCGCTGGATGACGGCGCCGTCGGCGACAATGTCCGCGCCCGCAACATGGATTCCGGCATCATCGTCAACGGCACGGTCCTTCAAAACGGCACGATACGCGTGGTCGCGAAATGAAACGGCTTCGTCAATTACTTGCAATCCTGTTCGCATTGCCGAGCCTGATCGCCGCCGATCCGGCTCTGGCGATGCAATCACGCATCAAGGATATCGCGTCGCTGCAATCCGGCCGCGACAACCAGCTGATCGGCTACGGCCTGATCGTCGGTCTTCAGGGAACCGGCGACGGCCTGCGTTCCTCGCCTTTCACCGAGCAGTCCATGCGCGCGATGCTGCAGAACCTCGGCATCTCGACGCAGGGCGGCCAATCCGCCGCGAAGAACACTGCAGCCGTCATGGTGACGGCGAACCTGCCACCCTTTGCAAGCCCCGGCAGCCGCATCGACGTGACGGTCAGTTCGCTCGGCGATGCGACGTCGCTGCGCGGCGGCACGCTGATCATGACCTCGCTGAGCGGCGCCGATGGGCAGATCTATGCCGTGGCGCAGGGCTCCGTCATCGTATCCGGCTTTCAGGCGCAGGGTGCTGCCGCCTCGGTGACCGAGGGTGTCACCACGGCTGGCCGCGTGCCGGGCGGCGCCATCATCGAGCGTGAGCTGCCGTCGCGTTTCAAGGATTCCGTCAATCTGGTCCTGCAGCTGCGCAATCCGGACTTCTCCACCTCGATCCGCATCTCGGACACGGTCAATACCTGGGCGACCTCGCGGTTTGGGGCGCCGATCGCAGAAGCCAAGGATTCGCAGGAGGTGACCATCGCCAAGCCGAAAATGGCCGACCTGACGCGGCTGATGGCCGATATCGAAAATCTCAATGTCCAGACCGATACGCCGGCCAAGGTTGTCATCAACGAGCGTACGGGTACGATCGTCATCGGCGCCGACGTGCGCGTATCGCCGGTCGCCGTCAGCTACGGAACGCTGACCGTGCAGGTGAGCGAGAACCCGCAGGTGATCCAGCCCGAGCCCTTCTCCGACGGCCAGACGGCGATCCAGGACCAGACGGATATCACCGCCACCAAGAGCGGCGGCCGTGTGGCGGTGCTGGAAGGGCCTGACCTGAAGACGCTGGTCTCCGGCCTCAACAATATCGGCGTCAAGCCGGACGGCATCATCGCCATCCTGCAGGGCATCAAGTCGGCCGGCGCCCTGCAAGCGGAGCTCGTGCTGCAATGATCTCGAACGCGACTGCTAGAAATACGCTGATCGCCTGCAGCCTTGCAACGGGAGCTCTGCTCTGGTCGCTCGGTGCGGCTCCGGCGCAGGAGGCGCCGAAGCCGGCCGCCGCCGATCCGGCGTCCAGCCAGGATGAGATCCGCCAGTTCTGCACCAATATTGCCGATCCGGCCCGCGACCAGCGCTATCTGCTGCAGAAGCAGGAGCTGGAAAAACTTCAGGCCGATGTCGATCAGCGCATCGCCACCATGGATCAGCGCAAGGCCGAATACGAGGACTGGCTGAAAAAGCGCGATGACTTCCTGAAGACGGCGGATGTCGGCCTGGTCGATATCTACAAGAACATGAAGCCGGACGCGGCGGCCGCCAGCCTCAACGACGTGAAAACCGTGGTTGCCGCCGCCATCATCATGAAGCTTTCGGCGCGCCAGTCGAGCCTCATTCTCGCGGAAATGGATGCGAAGAAGGCGGCGGTCATCACCAATATCATCGCCAGCGCATCCGACCCGAATACATCGAAGTCGAAGGACCCCTCATGAACACGCGTCTTACGGCCGCCTGCGCAATCGTCGTCATTCTCGCCGGTTGCCAGTCGCAGGCTCTCAGAGAAATCGGCAGGGCGCCTGCCATGAGTCCGATCGGCAGCGGCCTGCAATATGCGCAGACGCCGCAGATGTCTCAATATCCGAAGCGGCCTCACCAGGTCGCGCAGGGCTATTCGCTCTGGAACGATTCGCAAGCCGCCTTGTTCAAGGATTCCCGCGCGCTCAATGTCGGCGACATCCTGACCGTCACGATCAAGATCGACGACAAGGCGAACTGGGACAATGAGACCAACCGAAGCCGCGTGAACAAGAGCGATATGGGCTGGAACATCACCGCCAAGATCTTCGGCTGGCAGCCAAGCACGAATGCGAATGCGACGTCGGGCTCCGATACGAGCACGGACGGCAAGGGCAAGATGCAGCGCTCCGAACAGATCAACCTTCTGGTCGCTGCCGTCGTGACGGGCATTCTCGAAAACGGCAACCTGATGATCAGCGGCTCGCAGGAAGTGCGCATGAATCAGGAAATCCGCATTCTCAACGTCGCCGGCATCGTGCGGCCGCAGGACGTGACCTCCGACAACACCATTTCCTACGACAAGATTGCCGAGGCCCGCATCTCCTATGGCGGCCGCGGCCGCCTGACGGAAGTACAGCAGCCGCCGAGAGGGCAGCAGGCGGTCGACCTGCTCTCGCCGCTCTGATTTGACAGCGAACGGATAGGGATATGGCAGCAGTCGCAGACGAATCGGCAAAGGGCAAGGGATCGCCGCTGATCATGATGGTCGCCGGGCTGCTGGTGCTGACCGCGCTCGGCGGCGGCGGGGGCTGGGTACTGGGGACCATGGTGGCGCCGCGGATCAAGCAGGCCACCGCCGCGGTGCAGGCGACCGTAAAGGCCGGCGGCGATAGCAAGCAGGCTGCCGCCGCCGCGCAGGCAAACGGCATCGTCGCGCTGGATCCGATCACCGTCAACCTCGCTTATCCCTCGCAGAACTGGATCAGGCTGGAGCTTGCGCTCGTTTTCAAGGGGCCGCCGGACACCCAGCTTGCCCAGGCGATCCACCAGGACATCCTCGCCTATATCCGCACGGTCTCCCTGCAGCAGATCGAAGGCGCCCGTGGCCTGCAATATCTTCGGGATGACATTCAGGAGCGTGTTGACCTGCGCTCGGAAGGACGAGTATCGAAAGTTATGTTCAGAACTTTCGTGATCGAATGAGTCGACCAGCACTCGCCCTATTTATATTCGTTATTGCTGTCTTATCGCCTGAACTGGCGGCGGCGCAGCAATTGTCGCAGCAGCTTCCCACCGATCTTCTGAACGCGCCGGTCAACGGCTCGGTTGCCGCCTGGATCATCCGTACCTTCGGGCTCCTGACGATCCTGTCGATCGCGCCGGGTATCCTGATCATGGTGACAAGCTTTCCGCGCTTCATCATCGCATTTTCGATCCTGCGCACCGGCATGGGCCTTGCAACGACGCCGTCGAACATGATCCTATTGAGCCTTGCGCTTTTCATGACCTTCTATGTCATGTCGCCGACCTTCGATCAGGCCTGGAAGGACGGCGTGCAGCCGCTGCTAGCCAACCAGATTTCGGAAGCCGACGCGGTGCAGCGCATTGCCGAGCCTTTCCGCACCTTCATGTCCAATAACACGCGCGACAAGGATCTGAAGCTTTTCGTCGATCTGGCGAAGGAACGCGGCCAGTCGACGGTCGTCGACAACAAGATCGATTACCGCGTCCTGATCCCGGCCTTCATGATCTCGGAGATCCGCCGTGGCTTCGAAATCGGCTTCCTGGTGGTACTGCCGTTTCTCGTCATCGACCTGATCGTGTCGACCATCGTCATGGCGATGGGCATGATGATGCTGCCGCCGACTTCGATCTCTCTGCCGTTCAAGATTCTCTTTTTCGTGCTGATCGACGGCTGGAACCTTTTGGTCGGCAGCCTGGTCCGCTCTTTCCACTGATATGAAAAGCGCACGGCGATCATCGGAGCCGCCGCTCCGATGATCGGAGAGGTTTACTCGGCCGCGATCGCAGCCGGGTTCCGGTCATCTTGCATGAACGGTTCCGAGCGCGCCGGCAGGGCCGGCACGTCGATGTGATCGGGTGCCAGTCCCTGCCTGGCTCGTGCAGCCATCATTTCGAAAGCCGTCTCCAGGTGGTGCGTGAAACGTTCCGCATCAAAGAGCGGCTTGATGGAGCGATTGGCGGCGAGAATTTGCTTGAACTCAGCGATACGCTCCGGTTGCTCGGCGAACTGCACCGCCAAGTCCTCGTAGGCCTGTATATCTGCGGCCACCAGTTCGGGCAGGCCGATCGCATTCAGCAGGCTTTCGCTGACGCGTGAGGCGAAGTTGGTGCCCTTCACCGTGAGGACAGGAAGGCCGCCCCACAGCTGCTCCGAAGTCGTCGTATGGCCGTTGACCGGAAAGGTATCGAGGCCGAGATCGGCCAGCTGCTGACGGTCGATGTGATCCTCGTAGCCAATACGCGTGGTGAAGACGATACGCTTGCGGTTGATGCCGCGGGCCTCTAGGCGCGACAGGATATTGGCCTCCGCTCGAGGACTGCTGCACAGCAGCCAGAGCACGCTGTTCTTGCTGCGCTTGAGGATATTGCACCAGACGTCGATCATCTGCGGCGTGATCTTGCGATTGCCGTTGAAGGACGCGAAAACGAACGCGTCCTCGGGCAGCCCATGCTGCGCGCGCGTGGTCGGCCGCGGCTTCGGGCGGTTGAGCGGATCGTTCGGCTGGTAGCACTCAGGCAGGCGGCAATATTTTTCGTAGAAATGCACCTTCGAGTCGTCCGGCAGCACGTAATGATCGCCGATGATGTAATCGAGGTCGATGTTGACGGTCGTGCCGGGAAAGCCCAGCCAGGCGACCTGGATCGGAGCCGGCATGTAATTGAGGATGTGGGCACGGCTTCCCTTGGTATGACCCTTGAGATCGACGAGAATATCGATCCGGTGCGCGCGGATCGCCTCTGCCGCGGCCTCGTTGGAGAGGCTGCGAATATCGACGGTTGTTCCCCATTTCTGGTGGTCGAACGGCTGGGCGTTTTGGGAAGCGAGATCGGAATGGTCAAAGAGGAAAATCTCGAACCGATCGCGGTCGTGCAGTTCCAGCACGCGTTGCATCAGCTTCATCGTTGCATGTTCCGGCCAGAAGTCGGCAGAGAGATAGCCGATCCGGA
The DNA here is from genome assembly GCF_003024605.1 of Rhizobium sp. JAB6. Lineage (GTDB taxonomy): Bacteria > Pseudomonadota > Alphaproteobacteria > Rhizobiales > Rhizobiaceae > Rhizobium. The sequence goes on from NZ_PYJQ01000001.1 coordinate 595,187, forward strand.
TTTTGCCGCCCCATGTGTGCGGGCGTTTGCGCCGGCTCTCGGCATGGCCGGCAGGCAGGGGTACCGTATCGTACATCGCTTGCTTGTTGATTGCCTCGTCGCCGCACCAATGGAGGTGGAAGAAGGGGTTGTCTGGGACGACGTATTCGAGGTTGCCCTGGGCCAACGCTTCCTTGATCGGAGCCATATGCTTTTCGACGGCCGCAAAGTCGGATGCCTCTCGGGCAAAGATCAGATAGAGGATACGGAAGACGGCGTGGTCGGCATGATTTTTGAATAGCGTCGCGACGATATGGCGATTGCCTTCATCATAGAGATCATCGGTCAACAGCTTTGCGGCCAGCAACCGGTGCCGTAATTCGGGCCCTTCGACCAGCACGGACTTGAAGCCGGAAAGAAGTTCCTTTTGTTGGCGGCTCAGGAAAATGCAGGCGAGGGCGAAGGCAACGTCCGGATCCTTGAAAGCCACGGGCAGGATCAAGCTGCCAATCGCGAGCGCCTGATCGTCATTGCCGCATTCGCTGTGAAGCAACAGTGCCTCGCGAAGATAGTCGTCGCGGCGGGGCGGTTGCCGTCCGGCCAGCTCGTAGGCACTTGCCGCATCCGCCTTGAAGCCGAGCTTGAGCAATGTCTTGGCCAGCAGCGCATAGGTCTTGGCTGACTTGTCGACGTTAAGCAAGTCGTTCAGCGTCTCGAGCGCGCGCGTATATTGTCCCTTCTGATAGAAACCGGACGCTGTCGAAAAGGCATTTTTCGTATTCACGAGCGAGAACTCCAAGCGGAATGTTGAACTGGCTCTCGCCTGGGGCGGAGTGCCGGAATCATGGATTCCGCCTGATCATCGCGCACGTAGCTTGCCTGAAACCGAAGCAGCGGCCGAAAATGCCTTTACGCATTTTTAGCTACGTTCCGGAGAGCCGCTTACCGGCGGATCGAATTTAAGAAATTGGCAAGCAATGAATGCGACTTTCCTTGCGACATGACGGGTTTGGTCCTCTAGGAAAATGGATCGAGGGGCATGAAGCTGCTCCGTCATCGCCGGTATCTCCAGTCCGGTATGTCCTCCTTTAGTATCCAGTTTCCAGGGGACACTTCTATGACCAGCATTATTACCAACAATTCCGCAATGGCCGCTCTCCAGACGCTGCGCGGCATCAGCAGCAACCTGCAGGACACCCAGGCTGCCGTTTCTTCGGGCCTGCGCATCTCCAAGGCTTCCGACAACGCCGCCTACTGGTCGATCGCCACCAGCATGAAGTCCGACAACGGCGCCATCGGCGCAGTTTCCGACGCTCTCGGCCTCGGCGCCGCTAAGGTCGATACCGCATCGACGGCTGTCACCAGCTCGATCGACATCGTCGGCCAGATCAAGGACAAGCTTGCAACCGCCATGGAAGGTTCGGTTGACAAGAAGTCGGTTCAGGAAGAAATCGGCCAGCTGCAGCAGCAGCTGCAGAGCGTTGCCCAGTCGGCTTCGTTCAACGGCGAAAACTGGGTCATGGCTCAGAACAACGGCTCGGCTGCCGTCGTTTCCTCCTTCATCCGCGGCACCAACGGCACCGTTTCGGTCAGCACGACCGCCTACAAGTTTGATACCGGCGCAACCGGCAACGTTCTGTTCGGCGCGAATGCCAACGGCACGATCAAGACGGATGCGGGTATTCTCGGCACGAAGCAGACGATCGGCTCCAATCAGTACTCCGTCTTCAGCCTGGACATCAGCAAGATGACCTCCGGCGAAATCTCCAGCGCGCTGAACATGGTTCAGACCGCTCTGAATTCCATGACCAGCATGGGTTCGAAGCTCGGCTCGATTTCGTCGCGCATCGACCTGCAGACGAGCTTTGCTTCCTCGCTCTCCGACTCGATTCAGTCGGGCGTGGGCAAGCTGGTTGACGCCAACATGGAACAGGAATCGAGCAAGCTGTCCGCTCTGCAGACGCAGCAGCAGTTGGCCATTCAGTCGCTCTCGATCGCCAATTCCTCGAACCAGCAGATCCTGTCGCTCTTCCGCTAATAGGAAGCATCAACGCCGCGCGTTGATCGTAAATCCTAAACAACAAGTTAACCGCGCCTACCTAAGGCGCGGTTTTTTTTATATTTTTCACGCAAACGCGGTTCAGCTTTTCTTAACTATATTGCTGTTTCTTAGGACCATCGAAGCGGCGAGTTAACCTTAACGAATTTGGTTAACAGGCATGATGCTGAATGCCGTTACCGGTTTTAGGTCCGGAATGTCCCTTATTCAACCACTGCCAAAAGGGGCAAAATATCATGACGAGCATTCTTACCAATAACGCCGCAATGGCCGCCCTCCAGACGTTGCGCTCTATCGGTGCGAACCTGCAGGAAACACAGGGCGCCGTTTCTTCCGGCCTGCGTATCTCCAAGGCTTCCGACAACGCCGCCTACTGGTCGATCGCCACCAGCATGAAGTCCGACAACGGCGCCATCGGCGCAGTTTCCGACGCTCTCGGCCTCGGCGCCGCTAAGGTCGATACGGCGACCACTGCCGTCACCAGCGCGATCGACATCGTCGGCCAGATCAAGAACAAGCTTGCAACCGCCATGGAAGCCTCGGTCGACAAGAAGTCGGTTCAGGAAGAAATCGGTCAGCTGCAGCAGCAGCTGCAGAGCGTTGCCCAGTCGGCTTCGTTCAACGGCGAAAACTGGGTCGTGGCTCAGAACAACGGCTCGGCTGCCGTCGTTTCCTCCTTCATCCGCGGCACCAACGGCACCGTTTCGATCAGCACGACCGCCTACAAGTTCGATACCGGCGCAACCGGCAACGTTCTGTTCGGCGCGAGCGCCAACGGCACGATCCAGACGGATTCGGGTATTCTCGGCACGAAGCAGACGATCGGCTCCAATCAGTACTCCGTCTTCAGCCTGGACATCAGCAAGATGACCTCCGGCGAAATCTCCAGCGCGCTGAACATGGTTCAGACCGCTCTGAATTCCATGACCAGCATGGGTTCGAAGCTCGGCTCGATTTCGTCGCGCATCGACCTGCAGACGAGCTTTGCTTCCTCGCTCTCCGACTCGATTCAGTCGGGCGTGGGCAAGCTGGTTGACGCCAACATGGAACAGGAATCGAGCAAGCTGTCCGCTCTGCAGACGCAGCAGCAGCTGGCCGTCCAGTCGCTCTCGATCGCCAACTCCTCGAGCCAGCAGATCCTGTCGCTCTTCCGTTAATAGGAAGTGCCAACGCTCAAGCGTTGGCTCGCCACATGGGAAAAGACCTTGCCGCGCCTTCCTTGGAGGGCGCGGTTTTCGTTTCGCCCCGTCGCCGTCTTTCCGCCGCACGCCTGGAAGGGAAAACCGCTGTGCCCTTTGCTTGGAATTGCTCTAAAATGCACGGCTCGCCCGTCGCCTGACTGCATCGATGAAGCCATCGAAGAGCTTGCGCATGGCAACCTGCTTGTAAGGGTAGACGATGGGATCATCCATGTTGTGGACCACCATTGCCACGTCCACCTCGAAGACCAGCAGGCGGCCGTCGGGAAGTTCTGCGCAATCGATGCCGAAATAGTCGAGGTCGATATGCCGGCAGAGCGCTGCAAAGCTCTCTGCATGGCGGATGGCGAAATCTCGATCGAAATCCTCCATCCAGGCTTGCTCGACGGCGCGTTTTGCTGCGTTCCGGTCCATGCCGGCGCTCAGATAATGCACGATCCAGTGGTCAGAGAGCGCCATGTGGCTGGCGAAAGCCTTGCCATCGATGAAGACCACGCGCTGCTTGTTATAATAGCCGTCGGCTCCGCGGAAATCGACGAAGGGCGCCACATAGAGCTCGGATGCCGGCTGGGTGGCCAGAAAGGCTGACAGTTCGGCGGGGTCGGCTATGCGCTCCATTCCGTTGCCCGCATGCGTACTGATCGGGCGCACCACCAGCGGAAATGCCAGGCCTTTGGCGCTGTCTCTCAGCTGCCGGGCGCCGGCTGCGACGGCAGAAAGATCGCCGCGCGGGATGCGATGGGTCGTGGGCGAGAGGAGCGACGGTTCGCTTGCCAGCATTGCGCTCACCCCGTCGCGCGTCAGACCGGCGATCAGCTTCGGGTTGCGGTTCATCACCGGACCGTCGTACCCGGCAAGCAGCCCATGCATATGGGCAAGCAGGGGGCCGTTTTCCGTCGACTCTCCGATCGCCATGAAGGCGGTGTCATGATCCGGCAGATCGGTGAGCGCGGTGGTTCGCAGATCGACATAGTGCAGCAACAGCACGCAATCGCTGTCCGCAAGCAGGAAGTCCAGCGGCGTATTGGCCATGAAATCGCCCTCGGTAACGAAGGCCAGCAGCCGCGGCCCGGCTCCGCTGCCGTGGACCACACAGAAGTTGCGGCTGAGTTGCACGGCATTCTTCAGGATTTGGCGAGCTTCCTCGGTGCGGCCAAGCGTTTGCAGGATGATCGCCAAGTCCATAAGCGCGGCGGCATCGTTCGGATCGGCGGTTACGCGTTGCATGAGCCCGTTCCATAACGGCGTCACATCGCCGCCGACATAGACGAGCGACACGATCTTCTGCATGCCGAAAATTCGCGGTGCTTTCGATGGGCCGGACGAAGCCGGATCGATGATGGGAGCTTTGGTCATCAGCATTGGGGGAGATCCTGTCGAGAACCGATTGTCAAAACGCTAAGAACGAGCTGGTCGATATCCGCCTCTCGCGTGCGATGGTTTACGATCGCGGCGCGGATTGCCGGCTGCCCGTTCAGATGTGTCAGGGATGGAGCGACGCGGCCTTCGGCATGCAGCCGCTCGACGATATGCGCGTTGATGGACGCAGGTATCGACCCGTCCATGCCGACATAGGCGAAGCAGACGATGTTGAGCGCGACCGGCGCAAGCAGTTTCAGGGCAGATTCCTGTTCGATGCGCTCTGCCAGCCGGCGGGCCAGCCTGCAGTTGGCGCTCATTGCCTCCCCCAATGCTTTGACGCCATAGGTTTTCAGCGTGAACCAGGTCTTCAGCGCCCTGAAGCCGCGCGACAGATCCGGGCCGTAGTCGCAGGGCCACCAGTCTCCGCCTGCAAGTCCGGTGGCTGCCCGGCTGAGATAGGCGGCATCCGATGCAAAGGTTTGCCGCTGCCACTCGCTGTCCCGCACGAGGAGGAAGCCGGCATCGTAAGGCACTTGGCCCCATTTGTGGAAATCGAAGGCGAGCGAATCGCAGCTGTCGATCCCCGCGAACAGATGCGCAAGGCCGGGACTGAGGACACCGAGGGCGCCCAGCGCGCCGTCGATGTGAAAATGGAGATCGTAGCTGTGGGCGATGTGCCGCAAACCGGCGAGATCGTCGACGGCGCCGGTATTGACCGTTCCCGCACTGCCAATGACGAGGAACGGCACGAGGCCTTCCTGCCTGTCGCGAAGGATCGCCCGTTCCAGCGCATCGACATCGATCTGGCCGAATTCGTTGACGGCAACGCGCCGGAGCTGGTTGCTGCCGATGCCCGCCATTTCGAAGGCGCGAGGGATGCAGCCATGCACTTCGCTCGAGGCGTACGCGACGAGCCGGGTTTCATCGGACAGGCCGGTTGCACGAACGTCGCGGCCGAGCTTGCGGCATCTGGCGATCTGCACTGCGACGAAATTGGCCTGCGATGCACCCGTCAGGAATATGCCGCCTGCCGTTTCCGGAAAGGAGAAGATCTCGCGCGTCCAGCGGATGATCTGGCGCTCGACCTCGATCGGCATATGATCGCGGCCGCCGAGATTGGCATTCAGCCCGCCGGCGAGCATTTCGGCGAGCATGCCGGTAACGGTGCTGCCGCCCTGGACCCAGCCCATGAAACCCGGGTGAATGTTGCCGCTGCCGTAGGGGAGGATGTTGTCCCGAAAAATGGCGTGGACGTCAGCCAGATCGCTGCCTTCGACGGGCAGCGGCATATCGAATTCGGCACGAACGGAGGAGGGGGCGGGCTGCCAGACCGGCTTCGTTGCGAGCGCCTGGAGATGATCGAACATGTCATCGAGCATGCGATGGCCTTGATTACGCAGGGCCTGCCAGTCGTCGGGGTCGAGACTTGTTCGCTCGTGACGATCGACCGCCGCTCCTCCGGCCTCTTGCAAACTGAACATATGAACCTCGCGTGTGGCCGTCGCTGCTGGCACCGTCGCCGGAACGTTACCAATAAAATGCCGCCCTCGTTGCCCGGCACGAGGCGGATAATGCCTATCTACGACGCCGAAGGTGGCGCGAGGCTGACGTGCGGCTTGCTGCCCTGCCCAGGCGGCCAGGCGGATCGACAATGACATGCCGACACATGCTGGACGGGTCAGCCCCTTTCCTGTTCCAAGAGAGATAGAACAGCCGCTTCCGTTAACTTTTGCGGGCGGCATTAACCTTTTATTAACTCTATTGCTGTCAGTTGCGGCTAACGCAACGGTTGGTTAACCTCTCCTAAGAGGCGGTTAACAAGCATGAGGCTGATTGCCGTTCCCGGCCGCAGACCGGAATGTCCCTTCCAAAGTCAGCCATAAGGGGCACTTTTCGATGACCAGCATCCTCACCAACGACGCGGCGATGTCCGCTCTTCAGACCCTGCGCGGCATCAACTCGAATCTGCAGGATACCCAGAGCCGCGTTTCCTCGGGCTACAAGGTTGCGAAGGCAGCCGACAATGCCGCTTATTGGTCGATCGCAACAACCATGCGTTCCGACAATGGCGCGCTTTCCGCCGTTTCGGACGCATTGGGCCTGGGCGCGGCCAAGGTCGATACGGCCTATGCCGCAATGGACAATGCCATCACGGTCGTCCAGCAGATCAAGGACAAGCTCGTCGCCGCAACTGAAAGCAGCGTTTCGAAGGCTGATATCCAGGAGGAAGTCACCCAGCTTCAGCAGCAGCTGGAAAGCATTGCGCAGTCAGCATCCTTCTCCGGACAAAACTGGATGTATGCGGCGAATGGCGCGTCGGCTTCCGTCGTTTCCTCCTTCGTGCGCAATAATAACGGTACGGTTTCCGTCAACAGCACCAGCTACGCCTTCGATACCAGCTCGCAGGGTAACGTCCTGTTCGGCGCGGCGAGCAACGGGGCGATCGATACGAATTCGGGCATTCTCGGCAGCAAGCAGACCATCAGCGGAACCCCCTATTCCGTTTTCAGCCTCGATATCACCAACATGACCAGCGGCGATATCGGCAAGGCGATGAACCTCGTGCAGGGTGCCCTCAATGCCATGAACAGCACGGCTTCGCAGCTCGGCTCCCTCACGACCCGCATCGATCTGCAGACGAGCTTCGTTTCCACGTTGCATGATACGATCGATTCCGGTGTCGGCAAGCTCGTCGATGCGAACATGGAAGAGGAGTCGAGCAAGCTGTCCGCGCTGCAGACCCAGCAGCAACTGGCAATCCAATCGCTGCAGATTGCCAATTCGAGCGCGCAGAATGTTCTCGCTCTCTTCAAGTGAGCCTTGACTGGAGCTTGCGTTGAGATCGCGCGGCGGCATTTCCCTCTTGTCGTCGCGTATAAGCTTTTGTTAACGTTGCCGCTAATTGATTTGCAGTCTATGCGCAGGTCCGGCTTTCGTTCTCCTTCCAAGCGGTTGCCGGACTGCGCTTTAGCGACGGGCCGTGCTGGGATCTTTCCCGCTGGTGGGCATGAGGCCAATCGTTGCTGCCGGATCGGTCCGGCTTGCCAGTTCCAATGGAATTACGGATTTTCAGATGAGCAATGTGACGACGAATCCTACCACGTCGGCGGCGCTGACCGTGTTGCGCGGTATCAACAAAGATCTCGATGTCGTACAGCAGCAGGTTTCGTCCGGTTACCGCATTCAGACGGCGAGCGACGATCCCACCTATTGGTCGATGGCGACCACCATGCGCTCGGACCGGAGCAGCCTTTCCACGATCACGGATGCGCTTGGTCTCGGCGCCTCGAAGGTCGATACCGCATCCACCGCCATGGATACGGTCGTCAGCCTGCTGACCCAGATCCAGTCCAAACTGGTTTCCGCAAAGGAATCGGGCACAAACAAGAATGCGATCAATGCCGATATTCAGCAGCTCAAGGACCAGCTGCAATCCGTTACCCAATCGGCATCCTTCTCCGGCGAGAACTGGCTTTACAACACCGATCAGCAAGCCACTACGCAGCAATCGGTGATCAGCAACTTCACGCGGGGCACAGGCGGCGAGATTAACTTTACGACGATCGATTACGACAGTTCCCAAACCCTGATGATCGATACCGCCCAACCGCAGCGGGGCTTGCTGACGAAGAATGTCGACGCAAGCACGCTCGGCGCTCCGGGAACCAGCGGCGGGACGGCCCGCAACTACTACCTCCTTGCCGCCAGCGGCGGTTCGACACCATCAGGTGGAACGGAGATCGCGATCTCCAGCAGCACGACGGACGACGAATTGACGGACATGATCAATGTCACCAATTCGCTGCTGAAATCGGCCACATCAGCCGATTCGACCCTGGGTCTGATGTCGTCCAACATCAGCGACCAGTCGGATTATATTTCCAAGCTGGGCGACGCTATCAAGAGCAGTGTCGGCGACCTGGTCGACACCAACATGGAAGAGGCCTCGGCGCGGCAGAGCGCCCTGCAGACGGCGCAGCAGATGGGTGTCCAGGCATTGTCGATCGCCAATAGCATGGCGAGCAAGGTTCTGATCATCCTTCAATCGAAATGACCGTCGGGCGGCACTCGGATCGGCCATGCCGCATCGCATTCATCCTCGCACAAGTTTGACTGCCTACGGTCCTTTGCAGTGGCTTGGCTGCAAAAAGTGCCGGTGACATCGGTCCCGGAAGCTGCCTGAGGACGGAAATCGGAAGCGTGATGATCGACGTTTTGAGAATGGGAATGGATCGGCCGGCTGCCAGCATCGACTTGCAGCGTCTCTGCGACGCAAATGGGGAGATGCGCGCGTGAGCTTGACGCTGTCCCGATATCTCAAGGATTTCGGCGCCGAACAGGTTCCTCCACCGCATGTCGAGGATATGGTCTTTGCGGAGCCGATGGAGTTTGCCGAAATTCCCGGCGAGCCGCCCGTCGATGTGGAGGCCGAGCGTCGTGCAGCCTATGCCGAAGGGCATGAGGCGGCGACACAGGAATTGACGCAGAAGCATCAGGCCGAACTCGATGCCATGGCCGAGTCGTTCCGCGCCGAAACGGATGCGCTGCGGGTGCATTACGAAGAGCAGGCGGCGGAGAAGATCGCGGCGGATATGAACCGCATTGCGGCGATGCTCGGGCAGGCGATCAGCACGGAAGCCGCCGCCATCCTTGCGCCGATCATGACCGAGACGCTGACGACCAGGGCGGTCGGCGATCTTGCCGAGCTGGTCAAAACTTCGATCCTCGACGGCAGCGTCGGGCCGATCTCGGTCAGCGGTCCGCGCCATCTATTCGAGGTTCTCCATAGCCGCCTCGGCGATGATGGCGCGCTGTTGCGCCATGTCGAGGCAGAGGATGTCGATCTCACCGTCACCATCGGCGAGAGCGTTCTCGTGACCCGTATGTCCGCCTGGGCCGCCAGTCTGAAAGAGATCCTGAAATGAGCGACGGCGATCAAAATCACGGCAAGCACGAGATCATCATCGTCAAGCGCCGCGGCGGCGATCACGAAGGCGGCCATGGCGGCGCGTGGAAGATCGCCTATGCCGACTTCATGACCGCGATGATGGCCTTCTTCCTTGTCATGTGGCTGGTGAACGCCGCCAATGAGGAGACGAAGGCCTCGGTCGCCTCTTATTTCAATCCCATCAAGCTTGCGGACGAAAAGCCGACGGAAAAAGGCCTCAAGAAGCCGGTCGACCAGGCCCAGGGCGAAAAGAATCAGCAGAAGTCCGACAAGCCGCAGGAAAAACCGAATGACGGCAAATCGGCCAAGACCGGCGAGGATCTGACCTCGACATCCGGCGACCAGACGAATTATTCCGAAGCCGATTTCTTCGAAAATCCCTATTCCGTCCTGGCGGAGATCGCACAGGAAGTCGGTCAGCAGGCCAATGTCAGCGCCAAGGGCGAGGGCGGTGCCGCGCAATCGGGTCCGGCGACGGGGGCGGATGGCGGCCAGGCTTATCGCGATCCGTTCGATCCGGATTTCTGGACGAAGCAGGTTCAGGTTTCCAGCGCGTCGAAAAAGGCAAACGAGGAACAGTCCGCCAAGTCGGATCAATCCCCCAGGGGTGAAGTCATCGCTCTGTCGAAGGCAACGGCCGCCGATACGGGCCAGCCGGCCGATCAGCCGCAAACGCCCGAACAGCAGCCGACGGTGAGCCCGCAGCAGGCGCCCGGCAAAGCGCAGGAGAAGCAGGCGCAGGCTCAGCAGGTTGCCAAAGCCACCATGCAGAACGACGCATCCCCGCCTGAAGACAACGCCGCTTTGCCGGAGAATAAGGATGTTCAGCCGACAAAGGCGCAGCAGCAGGAGGCCAAGGATCTTCAGCAGGCAATTCAGGCCGAGATCAAGGGCGTTGCCGGACAGCTGGCCGAAGGACTGCAGGTGACAGCGGCCGAAGGCGGTGTACTGGTCACGATTTCCGACCAGACCAACGATCCGATGTTCAATATCGGTTCGGCGGTCCCCCGGCGGGAGATGGTGCTGGCGATGGAGAAGATCGGCAAGCTTCTCGCGGAACGCAATGGATCGATCCTGATCCGCGGCCACACCGACGGGCGGCCTTATCTGGTCGGCGGGCGCAACGACAATTGGCGCCTGTCGCTCGATCGCGCCCAGAGCGCCTATTACATGCTGACCAGCGGCGGGCTGGATGAGAAACGGGTCGTTCAGGTCTCCGGCTTCGCGGACCGGCGTCTGAAGCTGCCCAACGATCCCTTCAACGACGCGAACCGCCGTATCGAGATCCTGATCGCGAGCCCGTCCGCTCAGGCGGCGACGGACCCGGCGGCTTCGGGCACGCAAGCCCCCGTCAAGCCGGCTTCAGGCAAGGGCAAGTCCGGTCAAGGCAAGCAAGGATAGTTCATGGCGCGCAAACAGCATCGTCATCGCCTTGCGCTCACGCTTACCCTCGGCATGTTGATGCCGGGGGTTGCAGGCGCCGAGGGACAGGACGGCCTGCCGCTCTACAAGATGCTGCGCTCGCTCGAATTCGTGCAGGATTCCGTTGTCGCGGGCGACAGTTCTGCCGCGGAAATGCAGCGGTTCCTGCTCGGAACTATAGACGAGCGCCTGCGCAGCGCCGACAAATCCGTCTTCGAGGACAACCGCAACGTCGATGCGGCACTGATCTATGCCATGAGCGGCGGCAACCCCGAAACGCTCGAATATCTGATGTCGCGCGACGTCAACGGCAATTTCGACAATCGCGTTGCGGATGTCCTGAGGAAATATCTGAACGGCAAGGGTCTGCTCGTGGTCAACACGCTTGCCGACATCGCCAAGGAGTATCGCGGCAAGCCGATCGGCCCCTACCTCTCGCTGGTTGCAGGTAATGTCATGTCGGGCAAGAATGCCAAGGCGGCCTTGCAGCTCTACGACTGGGCGCGTTTGATGGCACCCGGCACGATCGTCGAGGAATCGGCATTGCGCCGCTCGCTGGCGCTGTGCGCCGATGCGGGCATGGTGCCGCAGGGGCTCGATTATGCAAGGCGCTACACGCGGCGCTTTCTGCATTCGCCCTATGCCAGCCAGTTTGCCGATCTTTCCGTGCAGCTGGTGGTGGATCACGATTCCGACGTCAAGCAGCAGGATATCGTCGATATCCTGTCCTTCATGGATCCGCCGAGACAGCGGGAAATCTATTTGCGCATGGCGCGCCGGGCCGCGATCGCGGGCAAGGCCGATCTCGCCGCGCTGGCGGCCGACCGCGCCCAGGCGATCTCCAATGACGGCGGCGATGCCTTTGGCGCGCTGGCGAACTTCTATGGCGGCGTGGCGGGCATATCCACGCCAGAATTGAAGGCGGCGATCAACGATGTGAACCAGATGCCGGCGGGCGAGCTGAATGCGCGCGACCGCGCTTTGCGCGACGCCGCAAAGGCGGTGGCGGCGGAGATATTACGGACACCCGATGCTGCAAGCCTCGGGCAAGGCAGCGTTCCTAACCTGCCCAACCAACGCAAGACTGAACACGATGCTGCTGTGACGAATCAAGCGGGAGGCCAATCTCCCGGCACGGCGGGTGTTGAGCAGGGGGCCCCGGCAAACGCGGCTCCCGCCCCGGAGGGAGGGCGGCAGGAGGCCGACTCTTCGTTCAACGCATTCGTCACGACGAGCCGCTCGAAGCTGGAAGCCATCGACGGCCTGTTGAAGCAGGAAAGTCATTGATATGAACGACATCGGTGTGTCCGGCGCCTCATCGGGGGCGGATATTCGTGCTGTTGCCCAAGGCAGCCGCTCGACGAAGCAGGATGACAGCACGAGTTTTATCGATGCGCTGACGAGCTCGCTCGGCAATGGTGGCAAATCTTCAAGCTCCAATGCCGGTGCCGATACCTCGGCCAATGCGGACCCGACCGTCGATATCGACAAGGATACGGGCGCGGCAAAGACCGTCGCGGGGAATTCCTCTGCGGCAGCTCTCTCCCTCGATGACAATACCAAGGCCGGAATTGGGATGATCGATACTTCCGGAGCCAACCTCCCCAATCTCCCCGCCCTGGCCAAGAGCGCGAAAGCTGCGCAGGCCGCAGGCCCCGCTTCGCTCTCGAAATCGCTGATCGAGCTGCAGAATGCAGTCTCTGCCGCGGGTGAGGCCAGCGCAACATCCGCCGGATCCGAACAGCCTGCGGCAGCCCCAGACCCGGCGATGCCCGTGGCGGCCGATACGAGCAAAGCGCCGGTGCAGTCTGCCGCACTCGATCAGCTTGCCGAGATCGCGCAGCAATTGGCCGACGTCGCACCTACGGGGGGGCAGACGGCACCGGTCAAGAGCGACGGCAAGACCTCCGTCGCAAAGGATGGAAAGGATGCCCAGGTCGCGGATGACGGTAAGCCTGCATCGACGCAAGGCAGCCAGCCGATCAATACGATTTCCGATGCCTTGTCGCTGTTGAACGTTGCGCAGCCGATCGTCGCCACGCAGGTTAGCACAGCACAGGCAGGCAAGACGGCAGACGATGCCAAGGTCCAGGCATTGCCATCAGGCAAGGCGGTACTTGCGAATGATGCCTCGGACACGGCCTTGACGTTGCCGGATGATGGCAAGGGAGCAAATGCCGTGCAAACATTCCGCCTGAGCCGGGCGGACGGCCGTGGCGGCGCGCTCGATCTGTCGATCAGCAAGGGCGGCGAGGATGTTGCCGATGTCAAAGTCGGCGCTGCTGCAGGTGGCGATGCGGTGGCAGTCACCGTGCTGGATTCGCGCCGCTATCTCGGCCTTGCCGCCAATTCCAACGCGGCGTTGGTCGCTGGAAGCCTGGCCGGCGACCGCGAATGGTCGGCCGCGATGCAGCCTGGATCGGCGCTTTACAACGCCGCGAACCTGACGAGCACCGGCAAGGTCGTCAACACGCTGAAGATCCAGCTGCGTCCGGACAATCTCGGTGAGGTTACGGCAACCATGCGGCTTTCAGGAGATCAATTGAGCGTCGATCTGAAGGTTCAGACGGGCGAAGCCTACAGGCAGCTGCATGCCGATCAGAGCCGGATGGTCGATGCGCTGCGCGCGCAAGGCTATCAGGTCGACAATATCACCGTCACCCTCACGTCCAATGCCGAACAGCAGTCGGATGGCGGCCGCAATTCCGGATCGAACCAGCCACAGCAGCAGTCCCTGTTGAACCAGGGGCAGGGGGGCGACGCGCGCTCCAGGGGCCAGAACTATTCAGGGCAGCAGGCAAATGCAAACGAAGGCAATCGCAGTTCGGGTGAGCGCAGCGTTGAGGATGGTGCTGGTGGTGGCCTGCAGCGTTCTCGCTCTGGTGCGGTTTACCTCTGAGGCGCACGCATCGGGCAATCCGGCGCCGCCGGACAATGGTGCCGCAGGACTTTGCGAACGCGAAATCCAGTCTGCCGCCGCGAAATACGGGATACCGGAAGGAATCCTTTATTCAGTCGGCCTGACGGAGACCGGGCGCAAGGGATCGCTTTACCCCTATGCTCTCAATGTCGAGGGGCGGCCGATCTTCCCGCCATCGGAGGGCGCCGCCCTGCAGATATTTGCCGCAGCCCGGCAGAGCGGGGCAAAGCTCATCGACGTCGGGTGCATGCAGATCAATCAGTATTTTCATGGTGAAAACTTTGCCTCCGTCGCCGCCATGTTCGATCCGCGCAGCAATGTCGAATATGCCGCAAAGTTTCTCCGCAATCTGCATGACAGGCACGAGACCTGGACGATGGCGGTAGCAAGATACCATGCCGGACCGAACAACGACCCCGCCCAGAAGGTCTATGTCTGCCGCGTGATCGCCAATCTGGTCGCTACCGGTTATGGAAAATGGACGCCAAACGCGGCCACGTTCTGCCGGGAATAAGCACCCGCAGGTTGCATATGGGATCCGGTTAGCCCACGCTAACCCAACCGAAGCAGTTGACTGCCGTGGTTTTGCCCAAAATGCTAGTCTTAATTATACGTCTGCTAACAAGTTTTTTATCGGTGTGGAACGCCGATCACCTACTATATCTAGTGCAAATCGCACCCCTATGGTTAATCAATTATTAATTTCCGTCACTCATTTCCGACAGTTGTTCGTGATTCGCCCGATTCGTACCCATAGGTCATCGAAACACCACACTGATTCGGAGGCGGACGAATGATCGTAGTGGTTGATGAGCGAGAGCTCGTTAAAGACGGATACACATCACTCTTTGGACGCGAGGGCATTCCTTCGACGGGATTTGATCCGCGTGAATTCAGCGAATGGGTCTCGACCGCGGCAGAGGGCGACATCGCTGCGGTCGAAGCCTTCCTGATCGGACAGGGGCAGCAGGTGCTCGAGCTGCCGAGGGCGATCCGCGACAGGACGGCGGCACCTGTCATCGCGGTCAGCGACCAGCCCTCGCTGGAAGCCACGCTTGCCCTTTTTGATTGCGGCGTGGACGATGTCGTGCGCAAGCCGGTCCATCCCCGGGAAATCCTGGCTCGGGCCGCGGCGATCCGCCGCCGGCTGAAGGCGATCAGCAACTATACCGATATCGGCCCCATTCGCGTCTTCGCGGACGGCCGCGATCCGGAAATCAACGGTTCCGTATTCGCCTTGCCGCGCCGCGAGCGCCGCATCCTCGAATATTTGATCGCCAATCGCGGCCGTCGCGTGACGAAGACCCAGATCTTCAACGCCATCTACGGCATCTTCGACGAGGAAGTCGAAGAGAACGTCGTCGAAAGCCATATTTCCAAGCTGCGCAAGAAACTGCGCAAGAAGCTCGGTTTCGACCCGGTCGATTCCAAGCGCTTCCTCGGCTATTGCATCGACTGGAGCTGATGCCGCCGGTCGCGCATTCCAGATATCAAAAATTGCTTAGAGGCCCGGAAATCCCTTGATTTCCGGGCCTACTCTTTTGCGCCGCATGGGACGGTCATCGCGCAGATGGTGCGTTCTCTCTTACCGTTCCGCGTCGTAATAGCGAACGGCAACGTCCGGACTTCGACCTTGCTTCGAAGCTTTTCGCGATGATCGCTTTTTCGTTCTCTCAGACAGCTTCACGCAAGGCCCGCCACCTACTCTCAGTCGTATGAAGGATAACGAGGATTCCAGATGAGGAATTTCGGCAGCAGAGAGACTGCGTTTGCGGAAGTGAGTGCAGAGGCAGCCCGCTTCAGCGCCGCTTTTGGCGGCGGCCTTAATGTGACACGGGTTTCCTGCGGGAATCGTCCGTCCGTTGCCGATGACGATCTGGTCTATTTCGCCGGCCTTGCTCCGACAGGCTATTCCGACACTTGCAGTGCGTCTTCGGCTGATCTGTCGCGCTAAAACGAATAGGGTATCGAGTCAGTCATGTCGCTTACAACAGCTCTCAACAACGCGCAGGCAATATTCAACAATACCGGCACGCAGAGCAGCGTCGTGTCGAACAATATCGCCAACGCCAACAATACGAACTATTCACGGCGCCAGGCAATGTTGACCACCGACATGGCCGGCGCTCAGGTGGTGCAGATCTCGCGCAGCAGCGAACCTGCGCTTCAGAAGGCCTATCTCAGTTCGACGTCGTCGGATTCGGCGCAGCAGCTGCTGCTGAACGCCTACAGCAATCTTCAGTCGGCAACGATCGGCGGCAACGACAACGAAATTGCGCCGGCGACCTATCTGTCCGCATTTCAGGATGCGATGCAGAATTACGCCGGGTCGCCATCGAATGCCACGGCGGCCCAATCCGCGATCAATGCGGCTCAGAGCCTGGCTACATCTCTCAACAATGCCACGACGGCTGTACAGGGCGCCCGCGCCGATGCCGACAAGCAGATCAGCTCCGACGTCGACACGCTGAATAGCCTTCTGAAGCAGTTCCAGACGGCCAACGAGGCGGTAAAATCGGCCACGGCGGCCGCCAATCCCACGTCTAGTGCCCTTGCCGACGCGATGGACCAGCGCGATTCGATCCTGAACCAGATCTCAAAGATCGTCGGCGTCACGACGGTGACGCGCGGCAACAATGACATGGCGCTCTATACCACCAGCGGAACGACCCTGTTCGAGACTATTCCGCGCACGGTGACGTTTCAGCCGACCCCGACGTATACGGCCACCACTCCCGTCCCCGGCAACAGCGTCTATATCGACGGCGTTGCGCTGACCCCCGGCCAGGGTGCGAATACGACGGCGCAGGGCACTCTTCAGGCGGCGCTTCAGATCCGCGATGATGTCGCGCCGACCTACCAGAAGCAGCTCGACGAAATCGCCCGAGGATTGGTGAGCGTCTTTGCGGAAACAAACAGCGATCCTTCGAAGCCGACATTACCTGGCCTTTTTACCTGGAGCGGCGGCAGTGTTCCTGCCAGTGGTACCGCGGTCACCGGCTTGGCCGGTTCGATCGCCGTTAATTCGAAATTAATCACATCCCAAGGTGGCGATCCGTCGTTGCTGCGAGACGGTGGTATCAACAATGCCGGGACTGAGACCGGCTATACGAAGAATACCAGCGGCGGCAGCGGCTATTCCACACAGCTCGATGCTTTCATTACGGCAATGAACGCAAAGATGGCGTTCGATCCTACCGCAGGCTCCAGCACCAATGCCAGCCTCATGGATTATTCAGCCAGCTCCATTGGCTGGTTGGAAGGCCAGCGCAGCGCGGCGACGACCGCGGCGGAAAATACGTCCGCCGCTCTCTCGCGCTCCTCGGGCGCCTATTCGAATGCGACCGGCGTCAGCCTCGATGAAGAGCTGACGCTGATGATGGATATCGAGCAGTCCTACAAGGCTGGGACGAAGATACTGAACACCGTCAACCAGATGCTTCAAGCTGTCCTGGATCTTGCGAGCTAAACCATGAAACTCTCTTTCATTTCGAGCACAGCCATTCAGAATGCCATGCGCCAGACGATCCGTCAGGCACAGAATGAGATGACGAGCGCCTCCACGGAGGCGACCACCGGCGTTTACGCCGATATCGGTGTTTCGCTCGGCGGCAGCACGTCGCTCAATGTAAACCTGACGCGGGAGGTGTCGCGTATCGACTCCATCCTCAGCAGCAATTCCATTGCCAACCAGAGGATGACGACCTCGCAGACCGCCCTGACCGGCATGGGCACGCAGGCGCAGAAGCTGATGGACCAGCTGGTGGCACTGAGCGGCAACACCGACGGCAGCAGCGTCGCCTTGGCGCAGCAGGCGGCCTCATCGACCCTGTCGAACGTTATCGCTTCCGCCAACACCATGGTCAATGGCGAGTACCTTTTTGCCGGGACGAATACCGATGTCCAGCCGATGACCGATCAGTCCGCGACAACGAACGGGAACATTCAGTCGGCGCTGACGACCTACATGTCCACGAAAGGGGTAACCGCATCGACCATATCGGCAGACCAGATAACGGATTTCATCAAGACCCAGGTCGAGCCGATGTTCACGTCCGACGCCAGCTGGTCGAGCTGGTCGAGTGCATCCGATCAGAATATGACCAGCCGCATCAGCAATTCGGAAGTCATCGAAACCTCGACGAATGCGAACTCGTCCGGCATCCGGTATCTGGCATTGGCGACCAGCGTGACCAATGCGCTCATGGGCACGCCTCCCGGCCTCAATCAAAGCGCCGTGAATGCCGTCACGAAGCAGGCCATCAGCTATACGCGTCAGTCTGTTGACGGGTTGAACAGCCAGGCAAGCCAGCTCGGCCTGTCGCAGTCGCGCCTGTCGGACGCGAATACGACGCTCAATGCCCAGAAGACCATTCTCAACACCAGCATTGGTGACCTGACCGGAGTCGATCCCTATGAGGCGTCGACCAAGGTCAACAGTCTCCAGACGCAGCTCCAAACGGCTTATACTATTGTTTCCAAGATCCAGCAGCTAAGCCTTGTAAATTACCTTTGATGATCAAAGGGATGTAATGACCAGGAAGGATGCATGAATGTATCAGTTCTCATATGCGGAAGTCATGCAGGATGCTGTGGCCGACGCCAAGGAACGAGAACGCCAAGTTCTGGACCGGTCGATAGCTCTTCTCTCCGCGGCCCGTGATGCGGAAAAATACGGTCGTGAGGCGATCGAGGCACTCTTCTATACGCGCCGCGTATGGGTGAGCTTCGTCGACGACCTGAAAAGCCCGGAGAACCAGCTCAATGTCGAACTGCGGGCCAACCTTATCTCGATCGCCATTTGGATTTTGAAGGAATGCGATCGAATTCGGCTGCGCCAGTCGGAAAATTATCAAGGCATCATAGATGTCACCACCATCATCAGGGATGGACTTAAATGAAAAGTACGCTTCGCATATCGCTCAAAGCCGGGGAAAAGATCTTTATCAATGGGGCCGTCCTGCGTGTCGATCGCAAGGTTGCCCTGGAATTCCTGAATGATGTGACGTTCCTGCTCGAAAACCACGTGCTTCAGCCCGAGGACGCGACGACGCCTCTGCGTCAGCTCTATTTCATCGCGCAGATGATCCTTATCAATCCGGAGGGCAAGGAGCAGTCGACGGCTATGTTCCGCAAGTCGATCGTCATGCTACTGTCGTGCTTCCACAATGAGGAAGTGCTTGCCGAGCTCAAGCGCATCGACGGCCTTGTCTCCACCGGCCGCGCCTTTGACGCGCTGAAGGCGATCCGCAGCTTGTACCCGATCGAGGACCATATTCTGAACAGCCAGGAAATGCCGGCGGCAACGATCGAGCACATCCGCCGGGAGATCGCTCCATGGCAGCGGTAGACAGCGTCGGCAGCAGCACCGGCACGAACTCTTCGAGCACCGCCAACAATGCTGCCGCCGCATCCGCAAAGGCTACGTTGAACTATAACGATTTCCTGCAGCTCCTCATCGCGCAGATGAAGAACCAGGATCCGACCAGTCCGATGGATGCCACCCAGCAGATTTCCCAGCTGGCGAGCTTCTCCCAGGTCGAGCAGCAGATCCAGACGAACTCGCATCTGGAAACCGTGCTGCAGAACCAGTGGATCTCGCAGGCCTCCGATTATATCGGCAAGCAGATCATGAGCGCCGACGGCAAGACCACCGGCACGATCAAGCAGGTAAGCGTCTATACGGACGGTATCATTGCCGAAACCAATGCCGGCGACAAGATTCTGATTCAGGCCGGCGTGACGATCGCTCCGGCGGGCACGACCATTGATACCTCGCCCACGTCGAGCGATAGTAGCAGCAGTGATTCGTCATCGAATACGAATCAGACCAGCGGCACATGACGTGCCGCTGAACCGGGAGTGGACAGGTCATGAATGAAGCCGATGCATTGGATATTTTCCAGGCTGCGATCTGGACCGTGCTTGTGGCTTCCGGTCCGGCTGTCGCCGCCGCTATGGTCGTCGGTCTGGTCATCGCTCTGATCCAGGCGCTGACGCAGGTGCAGGAGGCTACCTTGACCTTCGTGCCGAAGATCGTCGCCGTCATGGTCACGATCGGCATTTCGGCGCCATTCGTCGGCGCACAGATTTCGATCTTCACCAATCTCGTCTTCTCGCGCATTCAATCGGGTTTCTGACATAGATCCGCAGGCGGCTACGGCCTCGGGATCGCGGGAATCCATGGCAACGGCCATGCTCGCGCAAGCTTCGGCCTTTAGAGATCGGTTCCACCAGAGCATTTCCAGGAAAAGTGCGTAGCGGTTTTCCGTCCGGAATGCGTAGGGAACAAGAAGACAGAGCGTTTTCGCGATTCGAAGAAAAACGGAAATGCTCTAGGGCAGGCGGTGCAGCCGTCTGCCTCCTCTCATGAAGAGACGGAACCGGTCGATGGCACAACCACCCGCAATAGCCCTTCCCAAAGCCAATCCCAGCATTCGCGATATCGGGTTCGCCCTTGGTATCATGGTCATCCTGTGCGTGCTGTTCCTGCCGATCCCACCGTTTCTGATCGACCTTGGACTGGCCTTCTCGATCGCCCTTTCCGTCCTGATCCTCATGGTGGCGCTCTGGATTAAGAAGCCGCTGGAATTTTCGTCGTTCCCGACGATCCTGCTGATCGCCACGATGACGCGTCTGGCGCTGAACATCGCCACCACCCGCGTCATCCTTTCGCATGGTTATGAAGGGCACGATGCCGCCGGCGGCGTCATCGCCGGTTTTTCCAGCCTCGTCATGTCGGGCGATTTCGTCATCGGCCTGATCGTCTTCCTGATCCTCATCACCATCAACTTCATCGTCATCACCAAGGGCGCGACGCGTATCGCCGAAGTCGGCGCCCGCTTTACGTTGGACGCCATCCCCGGCAAGCAGATGGCGATCGACGCCGACCTTTCAGCCGGCCTGATAGACGAGAAGGAGGCGCAGCGCCGCCGCCGCGAACTGGAAGAGGAAAGCTCCTTCTTCGGCGCGATGGACGGTGCCTCGAAATTCGTGCGCGGCGATGCGGTCGCCGGCCTTCTGATCACCTGCATCAATGTCTTCGGCGGCATCATTATCGGCTATTTCCGTCACGGCATGCCGATCGGCCAGGCTGCGGACGTTTTCGTGAAGCTCTCCGTCGGCGACGGTCTGGTGTCGCAGATGCCGGCCCTCATCGTCTCTCTTGCTGCCGGCCTCCTCGTTTCGCGTGGCGGCACGTCCGGTTCCACCGATCAGGCCGTGGTCAATCAGCTGAGCGGCTATCCGCGTGCGCTCGCCGTCTCGGCAGTCCTCATGGGCATCCTGGCGATCATGCCCGGCATGCCCTTCCTCCCCTTCGTTTTCCTAGGGGGCCTGATGGCGGCCGGCGCCTGGTTCATTCCGCGCCAGATCGAAGCCGAAAACAAGCTTCGCCGCGATGCCGAAGAGCAGAAGGTGATGCAGACGAAGGAAATGGAAAAGGATTCGGTCAAGTCGGTTCTGAAGACTGCGGAGATCGAACTGGCGCTCGGCAAGATCGTCTCGACCCGCCTGCTCGGCGCCCACCAGGAACTGGCTTTCCGCGTCGGCAAAATGCGCAAGAAGTTCGCGACGCAATACGGCTTCGTCGTGCCGGAGATCAAGGTGATCGACGATATGGCGATTGCCGACAAGTCGTATCAGATCCGAATCCACGGCACGACGATCGCCTCCAACATGCTGCGCGTCGGTGAAGTGCTCGTGGTCACCGGTTCCGGCCGCAAGCCGACCGTGCCGGGCGACGAGATCCGCGAACCCGCTTTCGGCATGCCGGCCTTCTCTGTCCTCGAAGCCTTCGCCGAGGATCTGAAGCGCGAGGGCTTCCAGCCGATCGACAATGTCTCCGTCGTGCTCACCCATATGAGCGAGGTTATCCGCAACAACCTGCCGGCGCTGCTGTCCTATAAGGACGTGAAGGTCCTGATCGAGCGCCTCGATCCGGAATACAAGAAGCTCGCCGACGAAATCTGCTCGTCGCATATGTCCTATTCCGGTTTGCAGGCGGTACTGAAGCTGCTGCTTGCCGAGCGTGTCTCGATTCGCAACCTGCACCTCATCCTCGAAGCCGTTGCGGAGCTGGCGCCGCATGTGCGCAAGACCGAGCAGATCGTCGAGCATGTGCGCGTGCGTATGGCGCAGCAGCTCTGCGGTGATCTCGCCGACAACGGCGTGCTGCGCGTCCTGCGCCTCGGCAGCAAATGGGACCTCATCTTCCATCAGGCGCTGAAGCGTGACCAGAAGGGCGAAGTCGTCGAATTCGACATCGACCCCCGCAGCCTGGAAGAGTTCAGCGAGCAGGCGGGCAAAGTTATCCGTGAATACATGGACCGGGGCATGCCCTTCGTTCTTGTCACGTCGCCGGAAACGCGCTCCTATGTGCGCATGATCATCGAACGTCTGTTCGCGACGCTTCCCGTCCTGTCGCATGTGGAACTGGCCAAGGGGATCGAGATCAAGATTCTAGGTTCGATTTCATGATATCAGATCCCCAGGGGACCATTCTGGCGCTGTTCGTCGCCTTCTGCCGCATCGGCGGCTGCATGATGGTCCTTCCGGGATTTTCTTCGGGCCGTGTTCCCCCGCAGATCAGGCTGCTGCTTTCCGCGGCTCTGACGATGGCGATCCTGCCGTTGCTCTGGAATACGATCTATCCGCAGGTGTCGAAAGGCAATGCGAGCTATATCGGCCTCATCTTCACCGAAGCCGTCATCGGATTGATGTATGGGATGATGGCCCGCATCTATACGCTGGGCCTGCAGTTTACCGGCACGGTCATATCGATGCTGATCGGCTTCAACGCGCCAGGCGGCGCCGATATCATCGAGGAATCGAGCGAGACGTCGCTCACCAGCCTCATCAGCTTTTGCGGGCTGATGATCCTCTTTATTCTGGATTTTCATCACTATGTTCTGCAGGCGCTGGTCGATTCCTATACGGTCATTCCCTTCGGGGGGCATATCGAGCCGCGTGCCGCGCTGATCTCCATCACCGACACGCTGGCAACGACCTTCTTCATCATGCTGCGATTGGCAAGCCCTTTCCTGCTTTACGGCCTGATGTTCCAGATATCGATCGGTTTCATCAACAAGCTGGCTCCGCAGATCCCGATCTATTTCATTTCCACGCCCTATCTGCTGATGGGAGGGCTGTTCATGCTCTATCTCAGCATTGCGGCGTTGGTCAGTCAGTTTTCTAATGCGTTCCTAACCGTCTTCAATGGGCATTAGCCGTATACGGGACAAGGGCGGACAATGATTCGAGCGCAGCCGGCACAAGGTAACCGGCGGGCAGGGAGCGATGGCGGAGAAAAACCGGTCTGAAAAACTGAAACGCCTGGTCGCCGTGCAGCGCCATCTGGAACGGATGGCGGAAAACGAACTGGCCGACACCACCCGCCAGCGCTCCGAAGTCACCGAATCGATGGAGCGGGTCATGGTTGCGATCGGCTCGGACGATCCCGTTCACATGGCATTCTCGATCCATTATGCCGAGCGCTACGGCCGCCTGATGATACGGGACCAGCAGCTGGAAAGCATCCAGACACTCATTCAGATGAAGGTCCAGCAGGAGCGCACCAAGGCCGACAGGCTGGAAGAGCACATGAAGGATGCCCGCGAGCTGGAGGCGCGTGAGGCGGACGACAATGCCGTCTACGACGTCATCGATCAGCGCTTCGCCGGCGCAACGCCAGCCTCCAGCAAGGTTCAAAAACCATAATCCACACGATCATGGAGCAGGATTCGCGGCGTTGGTTTGCCAATCCGTTCCGACAGTTTGATTCGACATGCCCTGGCACGAGCGCCGAGCCGCTCGTTTTCAGCGTATGCGAGAGCAGAAGGAGACGTGACATGGCTATTTCGCCTCCGAGTGATTTGGTCCTTGATGTCGTCAAGGCCGCCAATCCCGCCGATGTCGAGGCCGCGCAGGCCAAGCTTGCCGCCAACCGCGCCGCTTTTGCCGCCACCAGCCTCGCCGAAAATGGCAACGGCTTCGGCGCGACGGTGGATGCGATGAACAGCGCCGCCACCCAGGCAGGCCTTGGCAATGCCAATACGCATATGGCCGGGACCAAGGTCCCGCAGGCCTATCGCAACTTCGAGTCCATGGTGCTGCAGAACTTCGTGAAGAACATGTTGCCGAGCAGCGAGACGCTCTACGGCAAAGGCTCTGCGGGCGAGATCTGGAAGGGCATGATGGCCGAGCAGCTGGGCGACACCATCTCTAAGAACGGTGGCGTGGGCATCGCCGAAAAAATGTACAAGGAACAGGTCGATAAGATGCGCAATACCGGCGCCATCCACACAGCGACCGACGAGAACGACAAGAAATTGGCGCTCAGCGCGATTACCGATTTTCAGCGCAAGACGCTGGCCGCTGCCAATGCCGACAACGACGGCAACACCAGCATCACCAACCAGAATTCGTTGACGTCCCAGAAAGCATGAGCGAGGTAACAAACATGGAAATGATGTCGCAGGACTATCGGATCAAGTCTGTCCTTGGCCGCCTGGAGATGATTATCGACAATGAGAACAACCGAATCGGCACCGACCCGGAATTCGATCTCAAGGTATCGAACGCACATAAGAGCCGCTGCCTCTACGAGTTGTCCATGCTCTTTCGCGATACCGATCCGGCCGATCTCGCAGCCGCCCATGTCGAGCAGCTGCATGATCTGAAGAAGAAGCTGGTTCTGAACGCCCGCCGTGTCGAGGCGCATCTGGAGGCCGTGCGTGCCGTCGCCGACATTTTGAAGAATGCCGTGCAGAATGCCGATGGGGACGGCACCTATTCGCAGGAGCAATTCCGCGTCCGTGAGGCTGGATGATCAAGCTCGTTATCACCGGCCTGTGGGTCTGCGCCGTGACATTGGCCTCGGTCTATTTTTCGGTGCAGGTGGCGACGGCGCCCGCGATCAGCCCTGACGATGCCAAGAAGGCGCAGCAGGAGCTCGTCAAGGGCGAGTCGATCAATGTACCCGTTATCGCCAACGGTCAGGTGACCGGCTATTTCCTGACGCGCATCTCCTTCATGGTGGAGAAGGGCAAGGCGAATGCTCTGCAGATCCCGCTGCCGGAATTGACGACCGACGAACTCTTTTCCTTGCTGATCGGCAACAAGGCGATCGATATCGCTCATGCGCAGAATTTCGATATCGCCGCCTTCCGCAGCGATCTGAAAAAACGGATGAACGAGCGGCTTGGCGGTGATTACGTCGCCGACGTGCTGATCGAACAGCTCGACTATCTTTCCAAGGAAGAGACCCACGGCGGGGAAAGCGTGGGCAAGAGAACGGTCAAGCCCATCAAGATCGTGCAGGACGCGGCAAAGGACAAAGTGCCGGTCGAGTAATATGTCCTGGCCGCAAGTGGGTCGATCGCGATTGACGTAAGTATTTCTTACGTTTGAGAACATGCCTAATAAATTCCTGATGGATTCCAGCAAATCCGTCCTTCCTTCCTAACGGAAAGTTGGATTTGTCTTGCTATAAATATTTCCAAGCCATGCCTTCCAGTCGCCGCACCCATGAATGGTGCGGGGCATGAGCCCTATATGTCCCGGCATCATGCGCTTTGACGATGCCGGGCAGGAGGTTGTTGGATTGAACCAGGTAGCCGACTTTGCCGTCGTCGCGTCACGCCGCATGATTTTCGATCTGCCGGTGTGCGATCTCGATTGGGATGACGCGCTGACCTTCGTCAACGAACTCGCTTGCCTGCCGGTCGGACAGACGTCGATCTCCTTCGTCAACGCTCACAACATGCTCGTGATGCTGCGCGATGTAACCTACCGCCATGTTCTCGAGCGCAATCTGGTGCTTCCCGATGGCGTCGGCCTCGACATCGCCTCGCGCGTTGCGCATGGCGAACCCTTCCCCGCCAATCTGAACGGTACGGATTTCGTCCCCGCGCTGCTGACATTCATGGAGCGGCCGAAACGGATCGGCCTCCTGGGGGGCAAGCGCTCCGTCGTCGAAAAGGCAGCTGAGAAATTTCGCCAGCATGCTCCGTGGCACCAGTTCGTGATCGTATCGGATGGCTTCTTCGACCCGGCCCGCAGCAGCGCCGTGACTGCCGAAATCAGCCGCCAGAAGATCGATGTGCTGATCGTCGGCATGGGCACGCCGCTGCAGGAAAAATGGGTCGCCGAACATATCGGCCCACAGCACGCCCGTCTTGTCCTGACTGTTGGCGCTTTGTTCGATTTCGTTTCGGAGACGGTGCCGCGGGCGCCGAGGCTCGTGCGCGCGATGCGCGGCGAATGGCTCTTCCGCCTGGTGTTGGAGCCCGGCAGACTCTGGCGGCGCTACATGCTGGGCATACCGTTGTTCCTCTACCAGGTTGTGAGGCATCAGTTCGGCCGCAAGGAGCGCGTCCTTCGTGCAGAGCCGCTTCCGCTGCCGCAGCGGCGCATCGTCTCGCCGGACAAACTGGCAAGTTAGGGTCGGACTACCTCCTCGACGATCCGGCTCAGTAGCGACCGGCTTCCCGGTCGCAAACGGCGAAGTCGAAGGCCTTATCCGCTCTGCCGCTATTAGTCGCGACCCGCAGCATCCGGATCAACGTCGTAAGCCCGAGAAGTTGGGAAGCTCCAAGAGGCCGAGACGAGTTATTTTTTGCCCAGATGTAGGCTTGACCGACCCTCATTCGTCATGAAGGTGTGACCTCAATCGATCGGTCACGGAGAACGCAAATGACCAAGGTCGCTTTCAATATCAGCATGTCACTCGATGGTTTCATTACAGCAGGAAACCAGACCAGGGAGGAACCACTCGGCAAGAACGGCGAATTTCTTCACGAATGGTTCTTCAACAGCGGTGCAGAGGGCGATGCATATGTACAGCGCCTCATCGGCAATATTGGCAGCGTGATCTGCGGGCGGAAATGCTATGACGACTCGATTCCATACTGGGACGAGAACGGGCCGACGGGGTCGTTAAAGCTGCCGCTTTTTGTCGTCACCCACCGACCATTACTCGCCTCGCACAGCACTGGGATCTATCACGCGGCTGGGACAATTGCCGACGCAGTGAAGCAGGCGAAGTCGGCGGCCAGAGGCAAGGATGTGAGCCTCATGGGCGGAGCTGACGTCTTTCGCCAAGCACTGGCCGGCGGGCTTGTCGACGAGATCGAGTTGCATATCGTGCCGGTGCTCTTTGGGGCTGGGACTCGCCTGTTCGACACGCTGCCCAATCAGATCAAGCTTGAGCCCACCAGCATGCTCGACACGCCGCTCGCTCGGCATATCGCTTACCGCATCGTGAAGTAAGCGAACGCAACCAGCCCTGTCTGATCGGGACGTAGGCCAACGGACGCTCCCGCGGCGGACTGACGATCAGAATCCATGCCCTGACCGAGGCCCTCTGCCGGCTGATTACATTCCTGTTGACGGGCAGCCAAGTCGCTGATCGTACTGGCCGCTTTGGATCTGCTCGAAAGTCTGCCGAGGTGTTGGATCCTGTACACCGCCGAAGGCTACGACACCGACCCCATTCGCCGCATCCCGACACGCTAAGGCGGTCGCGCAGCCACGTTTCTCGCCGCCGTCCAAATCGCGGCGACGTCGTCTAATGGTTATGAGTCCGGAACCAGGTATTTGCGGGTTTGGCGTTAACTCTTTCTTTGGCATGAAATTTTAGAGTGGGTTAACCATTTGCATTGGTCTCGGACCATGCGCGCGAGATAGCCCGCTATGTTTGAAAGCAAAGCCAGGACCGGATTTCATCCTAACGATGCGCAAACCCCTGAGGTTTCGCGGCGCGCCGGCACACGTGCCTCTCCCTATGGCGACGACGACGGTTTTGGTAGTGCAGCCGATCTGCGCGCCGCCAATGCCGACGATCCGCGTGATGTGGCATTACGTGCCATCTTGCGCAGACGGTTGAATGGCGACCCCTATCCGGTGTCCGGCCGCGAAAGATCGCAGGAGAGTGGGCCAGCGGCCGCACAGGCTGAAAATATCTCGCATGTCCACCATGCGGAACGCCGCCGGCTGCTGGAGCAAGCATCGGAGCCTACACCCGATTTGCTGGATTTCGTGCCCGATCTGCTTGAAGGCATGCCGGAGCTTCCACCACGGACCGCCTCCACTCCGGTAGCCGTTGAACATATATTTCGGGGCGGACGCTGGTCCCTCAGTCTCCGTGCGCTCTGCTTCGTTGCCGCCACAGCGCTGATGGGTGCGGCCATTCCCATCCTGCTTGCGCCGCCGCCGCGCTATGTCTCGCAGGCGGTGCTCCACGCGGAAGGCGAGGGCCGCGGGCGTCAGGCTCTGTTGGATGTTGCGGCGAAGCGTGTCGTCGCTCCGTCCGTATTGTCCGACGTCGTCGCCAGGATGAAGCTTGACCGCGATCCGGAATTTACCGGCAGCCGGGCAGGTGCCCTCGGCGTGGCCGTCGAGCTGCTTTCCGGCAGCGGCAACGCGTCCGACGCGCCGTCGCGTGCGCAGACAACGCTGCGCAAAGACGTGGCCGTCGATATCGATAATCAGACGGGTCTGCTGCGCCTGGCCGTCACGTCGGGCGATCCAGCCAGATCGGCCGATATCGCCAACCGGCTTGTGATTGCAACCCTCTATGATCCGGCTGTTGCGAAGGCGGCCGGTACGTCGCTCGGAGGCGAAACGGCGGACGACCGCAGCCGCAAGGAACTCGATCGCGCCTCCGCCGCCCTTGCCGAATTCAAGGCGCGTTATGGCGAAGACAGGATCGCTGCGACGGAAGCGTTGCGGCGGCAGCGTCAGCAGTTGGATGTGCAGATAAAGGCAGCCGATCTGGCGGTACGCAACGCCAGGGCCCGTCTCGCAGCTGTCAAATTGGCAACGCCGGCATCGGTGCTTAGCGGCGCATTGTCGGGTGATCTTTCGTCGCCGGCACTTGATGACGTGCGCAGCCGCTACAACGCCGCCAAGTCACAATTGACGCAGCTTTCGGTGCAGCTTGGCCCGCGTCATCCCCGCCTGCTGGCGCAACAGGCAACGGTCGATGATCTTGCGGCCAACATGCGCAGCCAGCTGCAGCGGCTGGCGGTCAGCAGCGAGGCGGACGTGAAAGCGGCTCTGGAAAAGCAGACCGCTCTGTCGGCACAAATGACGGCCGCAAGTCAGACGGCGAGCGATGTCGACCTCGCTCGCCTTGGGCAGCTGCAGGATGCCGTAACGGCGGCGCAGGCTCGCTACGAGGCCGATCAGCAGAATGCTGGCATGGCGATTTCCGAAGTCAGGCCGCCGCTAACGGTATTGTCTCAGGCCGTCGCGGCCGCCGCACCGTTGGACAACCGGCTCGTGAGCAATCAGGTTGTCGGTTTTCTCGCAGGCCTCGGCCTGGCACTTTGCGTCGTATTCCTGCGCAAATGGCTGACGGGTGCCGCGCCGGCGGAAGAACAGGCAGACGACCAAAGCATCGGGCCGGCAGCCCAAGTTTTAGGCCGTGAGGACGATCCGGAGCCTCCGTTATTGCCCGTGATCGCGCCTGAACCATCGGCTGCTCTCATCGATGATGCGGACCGGCTCGATATCGCCGACGAGTGGGGCCGCATCCGGCAGGAGCTCGCATCGCTGCGTGCCAAAGTCGAAACCTACGCAGT
The DNA here is from genome assembly GCF_003024605.1 of Rhizobium sp. JAB6. Lineage (GTDB taxonomy): Bacteria > Pseudomonadota > Alphaproteobacteria > Rhizobiales > Rhizobiaceae > Rhizobium. The sequence continues at coordinate 624,660 of NZ_PYJQ01000001.1, forward strand.
GCGCAGGCATCCGGACCGCGCCTGATCGTCTCATCCTTTTCTCTTGCAATTACCGCTTTCAGACACCATAGGGCGTTTGCAGGCAATTCCATCGGAGAGATGGCCTGTAGATTGCCAGCGAATTCATGATCGGGAGACGAGCGTGACGACAGTGATCGACGGGAAACAAGCGGCGGCTTCGGTGATCGAGGCCGTGAAGGCTGCGGCGGCGGGACTTGAGAAAGAGGCCGGTGTGAAGACCGGGCTTGCGGTCGTCATCGTCGGTGACGATCCGGCCAGCCACACCTATGTCGGCGCCAAGGGCCGCATGGCCAAGGAATGTGGCTTCAACTCCATCCAGCACACGCTGCCGGCAGAGACGACTCAAGAAGAGCTGGCCAAGCTCGTGGCTTCGCTGAACGAAGACCCGTCCATCCATGGCATCCTCGTACAGCTGCCGCTGCCGAAACATCTCAATTCCGATGCGATCATCCAGTCGATCAAGCCGGAGAAGGATGTCGATGGCCTCCATGTCGTCAATGCCGGCAAGCTGGCGACCGGCGATCTCGAAACCGGCCTGATTTCCTGCACGCCGGCCGGCGCCATGCTGCTGGTACGCCGGGTGCATGGCGAGGACCTGTCGGGTCTGAATGCCGTCGTCATCGGCCGCTCCAACCTGTTCGGCAAGCCGATGGCGCAATTGCTGCTTTCGGCCAATGCGACCGTCACGACAGCCCATTCGCGGACGAAGGATCTCGCCTCGGTAGCGCGCGGCGCCGATATTCTGGTAGCGGCCGTCGGCCGTCCGGAGATGGTCAAGGCCAACTGGATCAAGCCCGGAGCGACCGTTATCGATGTCGGCATCAACCGCATCGATGCCCCGGAGCGGGGCGAAGGCAAGAGCCGGCTGGTTGGCGATGTCGCCTATGCTGAAGCCTCTGAAGTTGCCGCAGCGATCACTCCGGTCCCGGGTGGTGTCGGTCCGATGACGATCGCCATGCTGATGGCCAATACCGTCATCGCGGCCCATCGCGCCGCGGGTCAGAAGCCGCCGAAATTCTAAACCGATATCAGTCGGCCGGCGCAACGCCGGTCGATGCGCGCACGATCAATTCGGCCTTCCACAATTCCTGCGCAGGAAATGTTTCCATTTGCTTGATTTCGCCGATCAGCCGCTCGGCGATGCGCACGCCGGCTGCGCGCAGCGATGAGCGCGTGGTCGTCAGCGGCACGGTGAAGTTTTCCGGCTTGAGCAAGGTCAGCACGTCGTCGTGGGCGATCATCGAGATGTCCTCGCCAAGCCTGAGCTTTGCCTGATTGATGGCGCGAACGGCGCCGAGCGCCAGCACGGTACTGGAGCAGAGCACTGCGGTCGGGCGCTTGTCCTTCTCCATTTGCAGGATGCGCTCCATGGCCAATAAGCCTTGTTCATCCGTCATCGGCGTATGGCTGACACAGGCTTCGTCAAGCGCCAGGCCACGCTCGGCTAGGGCCGCATCCATGCCGTTCTTCCGGCGAATGGCGAAATCGAAATAGATCGGGCCGTTCAAGAGGGCGAAGCGCCGGTGTCCGAGTTGCAGCAGCAGCTTCGTGGCGTCGTAGAAGGCGGCTTCATTGTCGATGTCGAGGAAGGGGTAGTCGGGTTCGGAGCCTATGGAGCGTCCATGCACGAGGAAGGGCATGGATAGCGACTTCAGCATCTCCAGGCGCGGATCGTGGCCGCGCATGTAATTGACGAAGAGGGCATCGACATTGCCGCTGGCCGCCAATCGTCTGAGGGCGCCCACTTCATCATTCGGATCCGCGGGCGTCAGGACGAAATGGAAATCGTGCCGCAAGGCCTCTTCTCCCAGTCCTGTCAGGAACTCGCTGAAATGCACGTCCGAGGAATTGCCGGGCGAGGTCGGCATCACCAGCCCGATCGAGCCGGCCTTGCCCGTCGCAAGTCTTTGGGCTGCCTTGTTGGGTCGATAGCCGGTTTCCCGAACCGCTTTGAGAACGCGCTCGCGAGTTTCGCGATTGACCTCCGGATATCCGTTCAATGCCCGGCTGACTGTCGTCTGCGACAGCCCGAGCATTTGCGATAGCTGTTTCAGATTCACGGTATTCCAGCTCCTCCCACTGCATGCCGCCAAGATGCCGAGACAACCTCCCGAAAAGCCCCGGGCTTTCAAAGCGCTTTCAATTATGTAACAGGAGAAATGCGTGAGACAAGATAATTAGGAAAAAATCGACACCTATTCTGTGCTGCAGCGCGAGAATTACCATGTATATCGGCCGCAAACTGAAAATCGCTTGACTTTAACCCGCGCTCAATGGATGAGAGAGATAGCCAAAGCGCTTTGAGGAATGGGGCGCATAGCACGAGATCGTGTTTGGGCTCATGGGTTTCGTTATTTGGGAGGACAACGCATGAAAAAGATGTTTTTGATGACCGTTGCTGCCGCTGCTCTGGTGGCTGGTACCGCAATGGCGGCGGATCTGAAGTTCCAGCCCGGCCAGGACTCCAAGTTCAACTGGAAGAGCTATGACGACTTCAAGGCGGCGCATGCCGACCTGAAGGGCGAGACGCTGACCATCTTCGGTCCCTGGCGCGGCGAAGACGAAGCGCTCTTTACCAGTGTCCTGAACTACTTCACCGAAGCGACCGGCGTGAACGCCAAATATTCGTCCTCGGAAAATTACGAGCAGCAGATCGTCATCGACACGCAGGCGGGCTCGCCTCCGAACGTCGCCATTCTCCCGCAGCCGGGCCTGCTTGCGAACCTTGCCAGCAAGGGCTACCTGACGCCGCTTGGCGACGATCTCGCAAGCTGGGTCAAGACCAATTACGGTGCCGGCGACAGCTGGGTCGGCTACGGCACCTATAAGGGCAAGGACGGCAAGGATGCCTTCTATGCCTTTCCCTACAAGGCCGACCTGAAATCGCTGGTCTGGTACGTGCCCGAGAATTTCGAGGAAGCGGGCTACAAGGTTCCGACGACCATGGAGGACCTGATCAAGCTCTCCGACCAGATCGTCAAGGACGGCGGCACCCCCTGGTGCATCGGCCTTGGTTCTGGCGGCGCGACCGGCTGGCCTGCAACCGACTGGGTCGAAGATCTGATGCTGCGTCTGAACACGCCGGAGGATTACGATCACTGGGTCGATAACTCGCTGAAGTTCAACGATCTGAAGGTCGTTGCCGCGATCGAGGAATTCGGCAAGTTCGCAAAGAACCCGAAATATGTTGCCGGCGGCGTTGCGGCCGTTGCCTCGACCGACTTCCGCGACAGCCCGAAGGGTCTCTTTACGGTTCCGCCGAAATGCTACCTGCACAAGCAGGCATCCTTCATCCCATCCTTCTTCCCGGAAGGCACGAAGCTTGGCCAGGATGCGGACTTCTTCTACTTCCCGCCCTTTGCTTCGCATCCTGAGCTCGGCAAGCCGGTCGAAGGCGCTGGCACCCTCGCGGCCATCACTAAGGATTCGAAGGCTGCCCGTGCCTTCGTCCAGTTCCTGCAGACACCGATCGCCCAGGAAATTTGGATGGCTCAGTCCGGTTTCCTGACTCCGTACAAGGGTGTCAATACCGCAGCCTACGCCAATGACACTCTGCGCAAGGAAGGCGAAATCCTGACCACGGCCACGACCTTCCGCTTCGACGGGTCCGACCTGATGCCGGGTAAGATCGGTGCAGGCTCGTTCTGGACGGGTATGGTGGATTTCGTCGGCGGCAAGTCTGCTCAGGATGTAGCCGACGGTATCCAGAAGTCCTGGGACGCCATCAAGTAAGACATCATAGCCCCAGCGCCGCCGGTCAAACCCGGCGGCGCCATACTGCATTATAACGACGCGCCCTTCAGTGCGGCCGATGCCCGACTGATGGATAAAAGCAGAGAATTCGGGGAGGGAAGGGATGTTTTCGCAGATCGTGTCGGCAATTGGCGCCATGATATTCGGCGTTGCCATTTGCGCCGCTTATTTCTGGTTCTCCAACAGGTTTCTGGACTTGATTTTCCCGGCGCGGGAGGGTGACGACGTCCATCGGGCGGCCGTCAATCTTCGCCGCCGTGGTCTCATCCGCCCCTGGCTGTTCCTCGGGCCGGCACTGTTGCTGCTTGTCGTCTATCTAGTCTATCCCGTCGTCGCGACCTTCATCCTGTCCTTCTACGGGCCTGATGGCGGCAAGTTCGTCGGCGGCGCCAATTATCTCTGGGCCCTCAACGACACCGAATTCCGCCAGTCGATCTTCAACAACATTCTTTGGCTCGCCGTCGTGCCGGCGGCCTGCACCTTCTTCGGCCTTGTCATCGCCGTCATGACCGACCGCATCTGGTGGGGCAACATCGCCAAGGCGGTCATCTTCATGCCGATGGCGATCTCCTTCGTCGGCGCTTCCGTCATCTGGAAGTTCATCTATGAATATCGAGGCGGCACGGATACACAGATCGGCCTCCTGAACGCGATCGTCCAGCTGTTCGGCGGCACGCCGGAGGTCTGGATCACCATTCCGTTCTGGAACAATTTCTTCCTGATGGTGATGCTGATCTGGATCCAGACCGGCTTTGCCATGGTTATCCTCTCGGCTGCTCTGCGCGGCATTCCGGAAGAAACCATCGAGGCCGCCGTCATCGACGGCGCCAATGGCTGGCAGATCTTCTGGAAGATCATGGTGCCACAGGTCTGGGGCACGATCGCCACGGTGTGGACCACCATCACCATCCTCGTCCTCAAGGTGTTCGACATCGTTCTCACCATGACCAATGGCCAATGGAACACGATGGTGCTCGCCAACCTCATGTTCAACTGGATGTTCCGTGGCGGCGGCGACAGCGGCCGGAGCGCCGTCATCGCGCTCGTCATCATGGTCGCGGTCACGCCGATCATGATCTGGAACATCCGCCGCGCAAATGCTGAGACGAAGGGGCGCTGACATGATTGGAAATCTCGGCCGTATCGGCCCCGCCCGCATTTTCGTGCACGCAGCGGTGCTGCTCATCGTCATTCTCTGGCTGTTGCCGACGCTCGGCATCTTCGTCACTGCCCTGCGCGAGCGGGACCAGATCGTCGCCTCCGGCTGGTGGACGGCCTTTGCGGGTTCCTCGCGAACGACGGCCGCCCGTCTCGATGGCCCGGACAAGGCAAAGCAGGATGGTGCGAATTTTGTCATTGCAGGTACGCTCAATGTGGAAGGCGGCGGCAAGATCCAGTCTTTCGGTCTGCGCGTGCAGGAGCCCGCAGCCTATAAGGCAGGCTCGCCAGCGGACCTGGAGAATGGCGAGACGCTGACGATCAATTCCGATGGCAGCTACCGCTACCAGAAGAACGGCCCGTTTGGGGCGGATGCGCGGGCCAAGCGCGTCTATTTGACCGTCGCCACGCCGCCGCAGTTTACGCTCGCGAACTATCGCAACGTGTTGGGCGGCGAAGGTATCGGCCAGTCCTTCATCAATTCGCTGACGGTAACGATCCCCGCAACCGTCATTCCGATCCTGATCGCCGCCTTTGCGGCCTATGCGCTGGCCTGGATGGAATTTCCCGGGCGGGCGATCCTGATCGCGCTCGTCGTTGGCCTGATCGTCGTGCCGTTGCAGATGTCGCTGATCCCGCTTCTGCGCATCTACAACGAGATCGGTCAGATGTTCGGCGTGCCGTCGAAGACCTATCCCGGTATCTGGCTGGCGCACACGGCCTTCGGCCTGCCGCTCGCCATCTATCTCCTCCGTAACTACATTGCCGGCCTGCCCAAGGAAATCATCGAATCCGCCCGGGTCGACGGCGCCAGCGATTTCGATATCTTCGTCAAGATCATCCTGCCGCTGTCTTTCCCGGCGCTGGCCTCCTTCGCGATCTTCCAGTTCCTCTGGGTGTGGAACGACCTTCTGATCGCCATGGTCTTCCTCGGCACCGACAAGGATCACCTCGTGCTCACGGCCGCCCTGAACGCGCTGCTCGGTTCGCGCGGCGGCAATTGGGAAATCCTGACCGCATCGGCCTTCGTCACCATCCTTATTCCGCTCCTCGTCTTCTTCGGTCTGCAGCGCTATCTCGTGCGCGGTCTGCTCGCCGGGTCGGTGAAGGGGGGCTGATCCAAAATCATATTATCCAGACAGGACCCATTCAGCATGAGCTTTGCCTCTCAATCGGCTTTGGAAGTTGACAAGGACTGGTGGCGTGGCGCGGTGATCTATCAGATCTATCCGCGTTCCTATCAGGACTCCAACGGTGACGGCATCGGCGACCTCAAGGGCATCGCCGTCCGTCTGCCGCATGTCGCAGCGCTCGGCGTCGATGCGATCTGGATTTCGCCCTTCTTTACCTCGCCAATGCGCGATTTCGGCTACGACGTCTCCAATTACGAGGACGTCGACCCGATCTTCGGCTCGCTCGCCGATTTCGATGCCATGGTGACGGAAGCCCACCGCCTTGGCATCAAGGTGATGATCGACCTGGTGCTGTCGCACAGCTCCGATCGCCATCCCTGGTTCGTCGAAAGCCGTTCGAGCAGGGATAACCCGAAAGCCGATTGGTATGTCTGGGCTGACGCCAAACCCGACGGTACGCCGCCCAACAACTGGCTGTCGATCTTTGGCGGCTCCGCCTGGGCGTGGGATCCGACGCGCATGCAATATTACCTGCACAACTTCCTGACCTCGCAGCCGGATATGAACCTGCATAATCCGGAGGTGCAGGACCGCTTGCTTGACGTCGTACGCTTCTGGCTCGACCGCGGCGTCGACGGCTTCCGTCTCGACACCATCAACTTCTATTTCCACGACAAGCAATTGCGCGACAACCCGGCGCTGGAGCCTTCGCGCCGCAACGCGTCTACGGCACCGGCCGTCAATCCCTATAACTTTCAGGAGCATCTCTACGACAAGAACCGGCCGGAAAACCTCGAGTTCCTGAAGCGTTTCCGTGCCGTGCTCGACGAATATCCGGCGATTGCCGCCGTCGGCGAAGTCGGCGACAGCCAGCGCGGCCTCGAAATCGTCGGCGAATACACCTCCGGCGGCGACAAGATGCACATGTGCTATGCCTTCGAATTTCTCGCGCCGGACGCCCTGTCGCCGGAGCGCATCGAAGAGGTCATGAACGATTTTGATGCAGCAGCTCCGGAAGGCTGGGCCTGCTGGGCCTTCTCCAATCATGACGTCGTGCGCCATGTCAGCCGCTGGGGTAATCTCGTTGCCGACCGCGATGCTTTTGCCAAGCTTTACGCGGCGCTGCTGCTGACCCTGCGCGGTTCCGTCTGCCTCTATCAGGGCGAGGAACTGGCACTCACCGAAGCCGATCTTGCCTATCAGGATTTGCAGGATCCCTACGGCATCCAGTTCTGGCCGGAATTCAAGGGCCGCGACGGTTGCCGCACCCCGATGGTCTGGGACAGCCAGGTGGCGCAGGGCGGTTTTTCCACCGTCAAGCCCTGGCTGCCGGTGCCGGTCGAACACATCCTGCGCGCCGTCAGCGTCCAGCAAGGCGACGAGCATTCGGTGCTGGAGCAATATCGCCGCTTCCTCGCCTTCCGAAAGCAGCATCCGGCCTTCGCCAAGGGCGAAATCGCCTTTTCGGAGCCGCAGGGCGACGTGCTGATCTATACTCGCACCTATGCTGGCGAGACCATTCTCTGCGTCTTCAACATGAGCCCGGTCGAAACGCTGGCGACCCTGCCTGGCGGCAATTGGCAGGCGTTGACGGGACACGGCTTTACCAGCAACAACTACGGCAGCAAGATCGATATTCCGGCCTGGGGCGCCTACTTCGCGCGTCTTGCCTGAGCCTTTGGGAGGAGGAAGCATAATGACGGGACTTGTTCTGAAGGATATCAAGAAATCCTACGGCAGCGTGCACGTGCTGCACGGGATCGATCTGGAGATCAACGAAGGCGAGTTCATCGTCTTCGTCGGCCCTTCCGGCTGCGGCAAGTCCACTCTACTCAGGATGATTGCCGGGCTGGAGAGCATCACGGCCGGGGATATGATGATCGCCGGCCAGAAGGTGAACGAGGTGCCGCCGTCGCGGCGCGGCATCGCCATGGTCTTCCAGTCCTATGCGCTCTATCCGCATATGACCGTCTACGACAACATGGCTTTCGGCATGCGCATCGCCGGCGAAAGCAAGCAGGAAATCGACCGTCGTGTGCGTGCGGCGGCCGCGAGCCTCCAGCTGACCCAATATCTGGAGCGCCTGCCGAAGGCGCTTTCGGGCGGTCAGCGCCAGCGCGTCGCCATCGGCCGCGCCATCTGCCGAAACCCGAAGGTCTTCCTGTTCGACGAACCGCTCTCCAACCTCGATGCCGCCCTGCGCGTCGCGACCCGCATCGAGATCGCCAAGCTCAACGATGCCATGCCCGAAACGACGATGATCTACGTCACCCACGATCAGGTGGAAGCCATGACGCTGGCCGACCGTATCGTGGTGCTGTCGGCGGGCCGCGTCGAGCAGGTCGGCGCTCCGCTCGAACTCTACGAGCGCCCGGCCAATCTGTTCGTCGCCAAGTTCATCGGCTCGCCGGCCATGAACATCATTCCGGCAACGGTAACCGAAACCGGCGCTACGACCACCGTGACGCTGGCGGGCGGCAAGGCGGTAACCCTCGACGTGCCGACGGAGGCTTCCGAGAAGGGCAAGACCGCGAGCTTCGGCGTGCGTCCGGAAGATCTGCGTCTCGCGACCGGCGACGACTATCTCTTCGAAGGCGAAGTCTCGATCGTCGAGGCGCTGGGTGAGGTGACGCAGCTCTATATCGAAGGCCTGGTCGATGGCGAGCCGATCATCGTCAAGATCCCCGGCATCGCCGATATCCACCGCGGCCAGAAGATGCGCTTCGCGGCCGACAGGCAGAAGCTGCATCTCTTTGACGCCGCTGGTCATTCCTATCGAAAGTAGCGCCTTAGAAGATCGCGCCGATTCAAGCAAAGGTGAATGACAAAATTCCTCTTGGACCGGCGCGCTCAAACCTTCTGTTAAAGACCGGCTGATAGTCTCACCATCCTAATATACCTCAGGGATCTACGAAGATGGCCCCGTTCGGCAGAACCAATTCAGGTCAGCATTTCCTCAATAAGGAAGAATCCTTCATGTATGACCGCGAAGCGCGGTTTCGCATGGAAGACACGATGAACGCGGCACGCCTCGAATACACCGAAAAGGGCGTGATGAATCTTGCGTCCCGTCGTTGCGATATTATCCGTATATCGCAGAGCAGCGCGGTTCTCGCGATCCTCACCCAGTATAATCTGCCGAAGCAATTCTACCTGGATATCCCCGACGCGCGCATCAGCAAGATCGGCTGCGTGCTGATGAAAGTCTTCTCCAACAACACAGTCGAAGTTCGCTTCCTGCGTCTTCTCACGGAGAAGGAGATGAACAAGATCTTCGTCTACAGCACGCATCCGGCTCACAAGAACCGCGTGCTCGATATCCGCGCCTGATTGGCCGGCATACAAACGGGTATAGCGATCCACGCGGCGGACGGTTCAGATTTCCGTCCGCCATTTTTCGAGCGCATGCTCAAGATACTTGACCAGCGGCAGCGATGCCGCCTTGCCGAAATCCCGCGGGTTCTCTCAGTGCCGGAACAGGACGCTTGCGCCCTGATCCGCCGGTCCTGCGGCGTGGCGGAAGGGAGCAAAGAGTTCGCGGCCCATGCCGAACTCGTTTTCCGAGAGATCGGCCACGACCGGCTCGCGCTCCGCCATATCGGCGGCATCGACGAGGACTTCCAGCGTGCCGGCGATCGCATCGATGCGGATGATGTCGCCTTCACGAATGCGTGCGATCGGGCCGCCGTCGACGGCTTCCGGCGTCACATGGATAGCGGCCGGAACCTTGCCCGATGCGCCCGACATGCGGCCGTCGGTCAGGAGCGCCACGCGGAAACCGCGATCCTGCAGCACGCCGAGCGCCGGCGTCAGCTTGTGCAGCTCGGGCATGCCGTTGGCCTTCGGTCCCTGGAAGCGGACGACGGCGACGAAATCGCGGTTCAGCTTGCCGTCCTTGAAGGCCTGCTGCATTTCCAGCTGGTCATGGAAGATCACGGCCGGCGCTTCGATGATGTGGCGTTCCGGTTTGACGGCGGAAATCTTGATGACTGCCTTGCCGATATTGCCACGCAGCATCTTTAGGCCGCCATTGCTCTGGAACGGTGTATCGATGCTTGCCAGCACCTTCGGGTCGTGGCTTTTGTCCGGGGCGGGCTCGCGCACCACATTGCCGTCGGCGCCGAGCTTGACGTCGATGGAGTAGCTCTCGAGACCCTGGCCGTAGACGGTGCGGACATCGTCGTGCAGCAGCCCCTTCTTCAGAAGTTCCTTGATGAGGAAGCCCATGCCGCCGGCGGCGTGGAAATGGTTCACGTCGGCAAGCCCGTTCGGATAGACACGGGCGAGCAGCGGGATGATGTCGGACAGCTCGGAAATATCCTGCCAGGTGAGCACGATGCCGGCCGCGCGCGCCATGGCGACGATGTGCATCGTATGGTTCGTCGAGCCGCCGGTCGCATGCAGGCCGACGACGCCGTTGACGATCGAGCGCTCGTCGATCATCTCGCCGGCCGGCGTGAATTCATTGCCCATGGCGGTGATTGCGAGCGCGCGCTTGGTCGCCTCGCGCGTCAAGGCCTCGCGTAGCGGCGTGCCGGGATTGATGAAGGAGGCGCCCGGCATGTGGAAGCCCATGATCTCCATCAGCATCTGGTTGGAATTGGCCGTGCCGTAGAAGGTGCAGGTGCCGGGGCCGTGATAGGATTTCGATTCCGCCTCGAGAAGTTCGGCGCGTCCGACCTTGCCCTCGGCATAGAGCTGGCGCACGCGCGACTTCTCGTCGTTCGGCAGCCCCGAGGTCATCGGTCCGGCCGGGATGAAGACGGCAGGCAGATGGCCGAAGGAGAGGGCGGCAATGACGAGGCCGGGAACGATCTTGTCGCAGACGCCGAGGAAGACGGCCGCATCGAACATGTTGTGCGACAGGCCAACGGCTGCCGACATGGCAATCAGGTCGCGCGAGAAGAGCGAGAGCTCCATGCCCGGCTGTCCCTGCGTGACACCGTCGCACATGGCCGGCACGCCGCCGGCAACCTGGGCGACGCCGCCCGCTTCGGCCGCCGCCTGGCGGATGATGGCGGGATAGGTCTCGAAAGGCTGATGCGCCGAGAGCATGTCGTTATAGGAGGTGATGATCCCGAGATTGGGCACCTGGTCCCCCGCCAGCGCATCTTTTTCGGAGGGAGAACAGATGGCGAAGCCATGCGCAAGGTTGGCGCAGCCGAGCACGGAGCGTTGCGCTCCCTTGCTCGCGGCATTGCGTAGGCGGTCCAGATAGCGCTCGCGCGTCGGCTTCGAGCGCTCGACGATGCGTGCGGTAATCGCTGATATGCGGGCGTCAGCGGCCATGGTCGATCTGCCTCCGTCTGTTCTGCGCAATGCCCTTGATATCCGTTCGCTAGGGGCGCGGCGCGAGGTCCAAAAGTCAATGCTTTGCCGCTGCGCCCGCAGCGGGCACATGGCGCAGCACAGGTTGCTGTGTCTGTCAGGGTTCGATGACGAGGCCTTACGGCCGTGTCAGGGAGCCCAGTAAATCTCGACCGGGGAAGCCGCCCGGCGCAGCATGGCGCGGATCGGCATCTCGGTTTCTTCGCCCGGCGCTTCGGCCTCGGCCAAAACGTCCTTCTTTCCTTCTCCCTCGATATGGAGCACCAGCAATCGGGCATCCTGAAGGCTGGAGAAAGTGAACGTCAGCCGCGGCTCGCCGGCACCCTCCGCTTCCATCGTGATGATGCCGCGCGGAGTGTTCGCATCGAGTGCGGTCTTGAGGTTGCTGCCGCCCGGAAAGAAGGAAGCCGTGTGGCCGTCATTGCCCATGCCGAGGATTACGACATCGAAGGGATGGCCAACAGCCTTGGTTTCTTTCGTGGCGATGACTGCGGCTTCCTCGACGGAAGCCGCAGCCTGATAGAGCGGCAGGAACATGGCGGCAGCCGCCCTGTCCTTCAGCAGGTTTTCCCGGACAAGCAGGTGGTTCGAGCGTGGATTGTCTGGTGGTACGAACCGTTCGTCGACGAGGGTGATCGTCACCTTGGGCCAGTCGATCGAACGCGACGACAGCGCCTGGAAGAAGGCCTTCGGCGTCGAACCGCCGGAAACCGCCATGCTTGCGGAGCCGCGTGCGGCGATCGCACCAGAAAGCGTTTCGGCCACCTTGTCCGCGAGCTTGCCGGCGAGTTCGGCACCATTGGCAAAAGCATGCATGTTGGCTGTCATCGTTCTCGTCCCGGTTAGATATCGTCATGCCAGGTGCGGCCGTCACGCTCGATGAGCGCGATGGCCTGGCTCGGACCCCAGGTGCCGGCCGTATAGCCCTGTACCTGTTGACCGGCCTCTTCCCAACCCTTGAGGATCGGGTCCACCCACTTCCATGCGGCTTCCACTTCGTCACGGCGCATGAACAGCGTCTGGTTGGAGCGGATGACGTCCATCAGCAGGCGTTCGTAGGCATCCGGATTGCGGACGTTGAAGGCAGACGCGAAGCTCATGTCGAGCGAGACGTTGCGCAGACGCATGCCGCCGGGACCCGGATCCTTGATCATCAGCGACTGCTTGACCCCTTCGTCCGGCTGCAGGCGAATGATCAGCTGGTTGGCGACGATGCGGCCGGCGGCCTGATCGAAAATCGTGTGCGGAATGTGCTTGAAGGTGATGACGATCTCCGACACGCGGCCGGCAAGGCGCTTGCCTGTGCGGATGTAGAAGGGAACGCCGGCCCAGCGCCAGTTGCCGATCTCGGCCTTGATGGCAACGAAGGTTTCGGTGTTGGAAACGCCGCCTTCCAGCTCGTCGAGGTAGCCCTTGACCGGGCCGCCTGCCGAAGCGCCGGCACGGTACTGGCCGCGAACCGTCGCCTGCTCGACATTGGAAGCGTCGATCGGCTTCAGCGCGCGCAGAACCTTGAGCTTCTCGTCGCGAACAGCTTCCGAATCCATCGAGGAGGGGATTTCCATCGCGGTCAGGCAAAGCAGCTGCAGGATGTGATTCTGCACCATGTCGCGCAGTGCGCCGGCCGTGTCGTAGTAGCCGGCGCGGCCTTCGAGACCGACCGATTCCGCCACCGTGATCTGCACATGGTCGATATGGTTGGCGTTCCACAGCGGCTCGTAGAGAGCGTTGGCAAAGCGCAGCGCCATCAAGTTCTGCACGGTTTCCTTGCCGAGATAGTGGTCGATACGGAAGATCTGCTCTTCCTTGAAGACCTTGCCGATGGTGTCGTTGAGCTGCAGGGCTGAGGCGAGATCGCGGCCGATCGGCTTTTCGACGACGATGCGGGTCTGCTTGGTGATCAGCTTGTGATCGTGGATCTTCTGCGAGATGTCGCCGAAGATCCCTGGAGCGACGGCGAGATAGAAGGCGCGCACGCGCTCCTTGCCTTCGTCCAGAAGCTTCTTTAGCTGATCCCAGCCGGCGTCGCTGCGCGCATCGACCGGGACGTAGAACAGGCGAGCCAGAAACTTCTTGACTTCGGCGTCGTCATATTCGCCCTTCTTCAGGTGTTCCTTGAGAGCGGCATCGGCGAACTTGCGGTATTCTTCGTTGGAAAGCGCGCTGCGCGAAGCGCCGATAATGCGGGTCGGCTCGGAAAACTGACCTTCGACCTGACGATGATAAAGAGCGGGCAGGAGCTTGCGTTCGGCAAGGTCGCCGCTGCCGCCGAAAACGACATAATCAAATGGTTCAACAGGAATGATCTGGCTGCTCATGAGCTATCTCTCAATCGGTCTTGGTTGAGGCCCCTTTTAATCTAATCGATTTAAAAAGGCCAGTGTGCATCGCAAAATTCAGATGCGGCTTTTTAGAACGGATTGCCGGCGGAAGAAATCGACTTCCGGTTTTCAAAACCTGTCGCGCAACGCAAACCACGAGAGCGCCAGGAACAGCAGAGGCGCCCGCATGCGGGCACCGCCGGGGAAGGGTGGCACGTTCAGCTCCTTGAAGAGACGAAGCTCGTCCGCATTCCCGAGAACCGTTTTCGCATAGAGTTTACCGCAATAATTTGACAGCATCACCCCATGGCCGGAATAGCCGCCGATGGAAGTGACGCCCGGCATGACCTCGCGCACGAAGGGCTGCCGCGGCATGGTGATGCCGACCGAACCGCCCCAGGCATAATCGATGCTGATATCGCTGAGAGCCGGATAAATTTCGGTAATCTGCCGGCGGATGTGCTGCGTTATGTCGCGCGGATTATCGGCCGTATAGGCCTCGCGGCCGCCGAACAGCAGCCGTCCATCCCGCGATTTGCGGAAGTAACGCACCACGAAGCGCGAATCGGCGACGGCTTCGTTGCCAGGCAGCACGGCTGGAAAGCGATCGAGCGGTTCGGTCGCGCCGATGAAGGAGCGGATCGGCATGACATGGCCGGCCGTCACCGGCTCCAGATTGCCGATATAGCCGTTGCAGGCGATAAGCACCCGATCGGCGGTGATCTCGCCGCCATCCGTTTCGATGACCGTCTTGCCGCCGGATTGCCGGAAGCCCTTTGCTTTCGTCATCTCGAAAAGAGAAGCACCGGCTTCGGCCGCGACACGGGCAAGGCCGATGAGCAGTTTCAGGGGATGGATATGACCCGTGCCCATATCGCGTACGCCATAGAGATAGAACGTCGATCCCAGCCGTTCCTGAGTTTCGGTCTGATCCATGAATGTCATATGCGGATAGCCGTAGCGGGTCGCTGCGATCTCCGCATTGTCCATGTAGTCGCGCTTGTAGCTGCGCTTGTGCGTGACATTCATCTGGCCGGGGAGGAAATCCATGTCGATGCCATGCTCGGATGCGAAATCGAGCAGATGCCGCTTGGCGTCTTCGGCCAGGTCGAAGAGGGCCTTCGACCGCTCATAGCCGATCTTCTCTTCCATCTCTTCCGGCCACCAGCGCTGGCCGGTGCCGAGCTGTCCGCCATTGCGGCCGGAGGCGCCGTCGCCGAAGCGGTTGGCGTCGATCAGAACGACGTCGACACCGCCCTTGGCGAGATTATAGGCCGCCTGAAGACCTGTATAGCCGCCGCCGATGATCGCAACGTCGGCCCGGCGCGAGCCGTCGAGCTTCGGATAGGCCGCGCGCGGGCCGACGGTCGCCTGATAGAAGGAAAGGCCGGGCGCGATCGGGCTCTGCCATGTTTCCTGCAGCGTCATGGGCAGCTCCTGTCACACGTTGAGCAGAAGGAATTCCCGCTCCCACGGACTGATCACTTCCATGAAGGTTTCGAATTCCCCTCGCTTCACGCCGGCATAAATGCCGATGAAATCCTTGCCGAAGACTTCTTCGAAGGCCGGCTCGTCTTCCATCAGCGCGATGGCTTCGAGCAGGCCGCGCGGAAGGTCGATGGAGCCTTCGTTGGCGGAATCCTCGGTCGGTGCCGTCGGCTCCACCTGCTTCATGATGCCGAGCAGGCCCGATGCGAGCGAAGCGGCAAGCGCCAGATAGGGATTGGCATCCGAGCTCGGCAGCCGGTTTTCCACGCGCCGCGCCTGCGGATCGGAGACGGGAACGCGGAAGGCGGTGGTGCGGTTGTCGTAGCCCCAGGCATTGTTGACCGGGCAGGACATGTTCGGCGCCAGCCGGCGATAGGAGTTCACATAGGGTGCCAGCATGGCGAGCGCGTTCGGCACGAAGCGCTGCATGCCGCCGATGAAATGGAAGAATTCGGGCGAGGGGCTGCCGTCCAGATTGGTGAAGACGTTCTTCCCGGTCTCGATGTTCACCACCGACTGGTGGATATGCATCGCCGATCCCGGCTGGCCCTGTATCGGTTTGGCCATGAAGGTCGCATAGATGCCGTGTTTCAGCGCCGCCTCGCGGATGGTGCGCTTGAACATGAACACCTGGTCGGCAAGCTCGATCGGATCGCCGTGACGCAGGTTGATTTCCAGCTGCGCCGGCCCTTCCTCATGGATGAGCGTGTCGATCTCGAGACCCTGCTTTTCCGAGAAGTGATAGATGTCGTCGATCAGCTCGTCGAATTCGTTGATGCCGGCGATCGAATAGCCCTGCCCCCCGAGGATCGAGCGCCCCGAGCGGCCCTTCGGCGGGTGCAGCGGATAGTCGGGGTCGTCGTTCTTCGCGACGAGATAGAATTCGATCTCGGGGGCTACCACCGGCTTCCAGCCGCGGTCGCGGTAGAGCGCCATGATGCGCTTCAACACGTTGCGCGGCGTGTAGGAGACTTCTTCGCCATCGGAATTGACGATGTCGCAGATCACCTGCGCCGTCGGATCGCTCTCCCAGGGTACAACGGACAGGGTCGAAAGATCGGGCACCAGCTTCAGGTCGCTGTCGCGGGGCTCGTAACGGAAGCTTTCGGTCTCCTCCGGATATTCGCCTGAAATCGTGTGGCGATAGATCGCCGAGGGCAGTGCCAGCGATGTGTTGGAGGTGAATTTCGAGGTCGGCATCATCTTGCCGCGGGGCACACCGGCAAGATCCGGCGTGATGCATTCTATGTCTTCGATCCCCCGTGCCCGCAGCCATTGCGCCGCTTCCTTCCAATTTGCCACGCCGCGTGCCGATCTCAGAGAAGGAGGTACCGTAGGGGCTTTCGAGACGGGTATGGAAGCTTTCAGCGGGGTCTTTCTCGCAGGCATAAAACACCGTATTTGGGTTGATCGGTGATCGCATCATAACTGCAGTTCGCCAATTGGCGAGGGGGAAACCGCTCGGACTTTCGCCGTATGATGGAAAAATGACGAGAGCGCGCGGCGAAGAATAAAGGGCTGAATTGTGGCTGGCAGATATGATGTGATCGTCCTCGGTGCGGGTGCGGCCGGCATGATGTGTGCCATCCGCGCCGGCCGGCGCGGTCGGTCCATCCTCGTGCTCGATCACGCTGCGGCGCCGGGCGAAAAGATCCGCATTTCCGGCGGCGGCCGCTGCAATTTCACCAACATCCATGCCGGGCCGAAGAACTTTCTCTCCGCCAATCCGCACTTCGCCAAATCGGCGCTCGCCCGTTTCACACCGCAGGATTTCATCGCCATGGTCGAGCGCCATGGCATTGCGTGGCATGAGAAGACGCTCGGCCAGCTCTTCTGCGACAACAGCGCCAAGGACATCATCCGGATGCTGACCGACGAGATGCGCGACGCGGACGTGCAACTGCGATTGCGGACGGAAATCGGCGATATCGTGCAAACCGCCGGCGGCTATCGCGTCAGCACATCGGAAGGCACTTTCGAAGCATCCTCGCTGGTCGTCGCCACCGGCGGCAAGTCCATTCCCAAGATGGGCGCCACCGGTTTTGCCTATCGCATCGCCGAACAGTTCGGCCTGCCTTTGGTCGAAACCAGGCCGGGCCTCGTGCCCCTGACGCTCGATCCGCAGCTGCTTCAGCGCCTGGGCCCGCTTTCCGGTATTGCTGCGCCCGCCGAGATCCGTCACGGGAAAACATCCTTCCCCGAAGCTCTGCTCTTTACCCATCGCGGTCTCAGCGGCCCAGCCATCCTGCAGATCTCCTCCTATTGGCGGGAAGGCGAGGAGATCACGGTCGTGATCGAGCCCGATATCGATCTCTTCGCGTTTCTCAAGAATGCCAAGCAGGTGAATGGCCGACAATCCGCGCAGACCGCCCTTGCGGAAATCCTGCCGAAGCGGCTGGCCCAGTATGTCGTCGAGAGCGAAGGTATCTCCGGCAACATGGCCGATCAATCCGACAAGCGTCTGCAGCAGCTGGTGGCAGCCATCCAGTCGTGGAGCGTCAAGCCCTCGGGCTCGGAAGGCTATCGCACCGCCGAGGTGACGCTCGGCGGTATCGATACCGCTTGTCTCGATTCGAAGACGATGCAGGCAAAGACCATACCCGGCCTGTTCTTCATCGGCGAATGTGTCGACGTGACCGGTTGGCTCGGCGGCTACAATTTTCAATGGGCCTGGGCCTCGGGCCATGTAGCGGGCGAAGCTGCCTGAGGCGCCATTTCAGCCGCTTGCCGGCCCTCGCGAAAATGGAACCCGCCTCTGTTTCTCGCGTTTTCCTTTCCTACATTATTAGTGAATACATTGGCAGTTGCCGAATGCACCATTTGCCGGTTATCGTGTCAGTGCGAAAATGGGAATATACTCATGAACAGAACACAGCGTCGCGCCCGCGCCATTGCAATCGCTCAAACCCGTGACAATGCCAAGCTCCTGGCGACAAGACTGTTGATGTTGGCGACCGGCGTGACAGCCGCTTGCATCGCTTATCTCGCCGTACGCGGTTTCTGACTACAGCCGCCCCATTGTTCTGGGCCGTCGCCGAGCGGCGGTTCTGCTCGCGCATACAGATAGGCTTCATCGTCCGCTTTTCAGCGTTTGATTGTATGCCGCAGGCCCGAATTACATCCTTATCTGAAAATTAATTAATCACACCCACAATCCCAGTCGATTTCTTGGGGCGCGCTCCTCTGCAAGCTGGAGCCGAAGCAATGATTGCTTCTCGACTTATACTCGGGAACCCCGCCTGCGGATATTTCAAGAACGATGATTGTACATCCGGTCAGCGCCGAGGCGGCGTCGACGGGGGAGCGGTGTGAGGTCTGGGCCAAAATGTTCATTGACAAGATACTGTCGCGTTTCAACATCAGGACGAAGGTTCTGATATTCGTCCTGCCGTTCGTCATCAGCATTTCTGCCGTGGGGCTTACGGGGCTTTATGCGTCGGGCCTGCTTCAGGGGCGCATGGAGATTTCCAACAGCGTCCTGCAGTCCCTGACCGGGTTCAAGAACCTTTACGGTTCCATGGACGATTTCCTGCGCATCACCAACGTTCGCCAGCGCGACAAGCTCTATGAGGACATCAAGTCGCAGCAGAGCGTGCTCAATTCGACGCTCAGTCAGCTTGGCCCGGAGGCGGAGGGCCGCGACAACCTGACCGAGGCGACGACGAAGACTGCCGACTTGTCCAACCTCGTCGGCAGGCTGTGGTCGCTGCACGAACAGGAACTATCGCTGCGCAAGACGATCGACGATGCCCAGCGCGCCCTGATCAGCGCCCGCTTCAACGTCAATTTCAACAGCCAGCAGCTTGAAGACCAGATGCGCAAGGATCAGGCGGATGCGACCTCGACTTTGCGCTCTGCCGATCGCTTGCTGAAGGGCGGGGACATGCTCGTCTCCGTGGCCGAAGATTTCAACAAGGCGGCGACCCCAGCCGACAAGGTCAAGCTTCTGAAGGATCGTCTGCCGGATCTGAACAAGGCGCAGCGGTCGATCGACCTGGCCTTGCCGCAGAACCAGAAGAGCGTCGTCCAGTCGCTGGTAGGCACGATCAAGGATCTCGCCGCCTTTACCGAAAGCACGGATGCTCCGACCGACGACACGATCACCAATATCGGCCGGCTGCTCTCGCGCTTCCGCCAGACCTCGACCTATACGCAGCTGACGGCGACGCAGATGATGCGTCAGGCGACCACGACCTTCGTGTCCCTCGACGCCCGCGTCGCACAGACCAATTCGGTCCTGCAGGATACGCGCCGTCTGCAGGATTCCATCTATTCGCTGCAGCTGGTCCTGGCGGATTTCGACGCCAATACCAACAAGGACAATCTCGTCCGCCTGCGCCAGGAAGTCTCCAAGCTCGGCGGCGATATCGATACGCTGAACCAGAGCGCCAAGAGCATGGATTTTGCCGGCGATATCGACTCGGCCATTCGTCCGGCGATCAAATCCATGGATGACGCCGGCGGCAAACTGGTCGAAACCATCGACCAGCGGATCGCCGAATATGCCGGCGCCCGACAGCAGCTCGATCAGGTCTGGGGTCAGCTCACCGCTTTCGCTGAGACGCAGAAGCAGAGCGCCGGCAGCGAGCGCAACCAGGCAAATTCCATATCCATCCTCGCAACCGCGCTTGGCATCATCCTTTCGGTTGCCGGCGGCATCGCGCTCGTCCTGACGCTGCAGCGCCCGATCGGCCAGATCACCGCCGCCATGCGCCGCATCGCCGACGGCATGCTGGAGACTTCGATCTCCGGTGAGCAGCGCCGCGACGAAATCGGCGATATGGCCCGCGCCCTCGGCATCTTCAAGGAAAACGCCATCTCGAAAATTCGTATCGAGGAACAGAGCGACGAGGAGCGTGCGGCCGCAGAGCACGAACGTCAGCGCAACGACGCCGAAAAGCGGGAACTGGACCGTCAGATCGACTATGCCGTCAGCGAGCTTGCCGCCGGTCTCGAGCGGCTTGCCCAGGGCGATATTTCGGCAACGATCGACAAGCCATTCATCGGCCGCCTCGAGCAGCTCCGTCAGGATTTCAACAGTTCGCTGTCCCGGCTGCAGCAGACGCTGAGCCAGGTTCGCAGCAATGTCGAGATGATCCAGAGCAATGGCGCTCAGATGGCGGCTTCCGCCGAGGCTCTGTCGAAGCGCACCGAGCAGCAGGCTTCTTCGCTGGAGCAGACCGCCGCCGCCGTTGACCAGATCACCACGACGGTTCGTTCGTCTGCCGAACGCGCCAAGGATGCGGATGCGATCGTGCGCGAAGCCAAGCGCAGCGCCGACGACAGCTCCGTCGTCGTCGGCAATGCCATCGATGCGATGTCGCGCATCGAGGACGCCTCCCGCCGGATCGAGCAGATCATCGGCGTCATCGACGAGATCGCCTTTCAGACCAACCTTCTGGCGCTCAATGCAGGCATCGAAGCCGCCCGTGCCGGCGATGCCGGCAAGGGGTTTGCAGTCGTTGCCATGGAGGTACGCGAACTTGCACAGCGTTCGGCCGCTGCCGCCAAGGAGATCAAGGGACTTATCAACAAGTCGACCGAGGAGGTCAATTCCGGCTCGCAGTTCGTGCAGGAGGCCGGTTCGGTACTGGCGCAGATCAGCAGTCAGATCGTGACGATCAGCCACCATGTGGAAATGATCGCCCGCGCCAGCCACGACCAGGCAGGCGCCCTGCAGGAGGTCAACTCGTCGGTCAATCACATGGACCAGATGACGCAGCAGAATGCCGGCATGGTTGAGGAAACCACGGCTGCCAGCCGCGAACTTGCCGCGGAGGCCGATGCCTTGCTGCACCTCATCCAACAGTTCAAGATCGAGGCTGGCTACAGCACGAATTACATGCGCGAGCAGGCGGCGGCCTGACCGCAGCTATCGTTGCCATTGCAGGCGGATCGGCCGGTTTCCGGCCGGTCCGCCTTTTTCATTGCCTTGCGGCGGGTGTTCAAGACCGCAAATATCCGTCCAATCCATATGAAGAGGCGTGGCGGCTCGAACCCATAATCGAGGTAGAATAGATCCTCGTTGCGGCGCCATTGCTCTTCGCGCGCCAGGCTTTGTAGTTCTATGGCCTTCGCCAGAGCCATGCTGTCCATCATCACGAGATGTCTCCTTCCTGTGAGGCATCTCTTCAAATACACATCGGAATTTGCTTTATAAACAGCTATGATCGGCTTATGTTTTTCAATTATGAAAAACACGACGTGGGATTCCTACCAGCTCTTTCTCGATGTAGCCCGTGGTGGTGGCCTCACGGGGGCCGCCGCTTCGAGCGGCCTCAGCCCGGCGACGATCGGCCGGCGGATGCTGGAGCTGGAAGCGCAGATCGGCCGCCCCCTCTTTGAGCGCAGCCAGGCCGGCTACACGCTGACCGGTGATGGTCAGGCACTGTTCGATCAGCTGCTGGAGATGGAGGCGGCTGCCCGCAAGGTCGACAGCTGGCAGCGCGACGGCCAGGGCATGTCCGTCGTCCGCATCGCTGCCGGCACCTGGGTCGGCTGGCTGCTCAGCCAGAACATGCCGACCATCTGCTCGGAGCGGGACGGCTTCCGCATCGACCTGCATCTCGGCGAGCGTCGCGCCAGCCTTGCCCATCGCGAGAGCGATATCGGCATCCGCGCCTTCGAGCCGGAAGAGACCAATCTCGCCGCCATCAAGATCGGCGATGTCGCCTATGCCGCCTATCAGGCCCGCAATATGCGCTTTGTCGGCCCGCAGCGCTGGATTGCCGTGGCGGAGGAGGAGGCGATCTCGGCCTATCTGCGCTGGCCGCATCAGAACAAGCGCGAGGAAATGGCCTTCACGGTCAGCCGCCCGCGCTCGCTGCACGATCTGGTGCTTGCCGGATCCGGCGTTGCCGTTCTGCCCTGTTTCGTCGGAGATCAGGAGCCGCGACTGGAGCGAGTGGGGGAGGAAATCGCGGAGCTGCGCCACCGGCAATGGATCGTCATGAACAATGCCGACCGCCATCGCCGCGAAATCCGCACCGTGGTCGACCGCATGACCAAGCTGCTGAAAAGTCATGCCGAACTTTTTGCCGGCAAGCGCCCGACATATGCGTAATCTATCGCCTCCACGCCCGCTTTCCAAGGCACGAGTGTGTCTTGGAGACGAGGGACCGCAAAGACTTGAAAGCGTGTGAGCCGACGCTTTTTCCCTTGTCGCCTTCCGATTTCCTTTCTAGTCTAACGGGAAAAACAGAGGGTTGGGCATCGCCTGGATGTCCTTGAACAAAACAGGAGAGACTATGAAGTCCATGTTCGCACGGCTTGCAGCAACGGCGTTCGCTGTCGTTTCGCTGGCAACGGTCGCTCAGGCAGAAGACAAGGTTGTCAACATCTATAACTGGTCGGATTATATCGACAATTCGATCCTGGCGGATTTCACCAAGGAAACCGGCATCAAGGTCGTCTACGACACCTTCGACCAGAACGAGACGCTTGAAACGAAGCTGCTGGCCGGCAAGACCGGCTATGACGTCGTCGTGCCGACGGCTTACTTCCTGCAGCGCCAGATCAAGGCCGGTGTCTTCCAGAAGCTCGACAAGTCCAAGCTGCCGAACATCTCCAACATGTGGGATACGGTGCAGCAGCGCATCGCCACCTACGACCCGGGCAATCAGTACGCCATCGACTACATGTGGGGCACCAGCGGCGTCGGCTATAATGTCGACAAGGTGAAGCAGATCCTCGGCACCGATGCGGCACCCGATATCAACGTGATCTTCGATCCCGCGCTGGCTGCCAAGTTCACGGATTGCGGCATCTATGTGCTGGATTCGCCGACGGACGTCATTCCGGCCGCCCTGCGCTATCTGGGTCTCGATCCGAATTCGACCAAGCAGGAAGACTTCAAGAAGGCCGAGGATCTCCTGACCGCGATCCGTCCCTTCGTCCGCAAATTCCACTCCTCGGAATATATCAATGCGCTTGCCAATGGCGACATCTGCCTGGCGTTTGGCTATTCCGGCGACGTGCTGCAGGCCCGCAACCGCGCCGCCGAAGCCAAGAACGGCGTCAACATCGCCTATTCGATCCCGACGAAGGGCGCGCAGATGTGGTTCGACGTCATGGCGATCCCCGCCGATGCGCCGCATGTCGAAGAGGCGCATATCTTCCTCAACTACATCATGAAGCCGGAAGTCATCGCCAAGGCGAGCAACTTCACCTCCTATGCCAACGGCAACAAGGCATCGCAGCAGTTCGTGAGCAAGGACGTGCTGGACGACCCGTCCGTCTATCCGACAGATGCGGTCCGCGAGAAGCTGTTCACGCTGACCCCATGGGACGCGAAAACGCAGCGCGTGGCGACGCGCCTGTGGACAAAGGTCACGACAGGCCAATAAATCGAAGCGGCCCGGACGGCAACGTCCGGGCCTTTCCTTATGAGGATAAAGTCAGGAATCACGAGCGTGCCGGGATGGGGAAGAGCCGGCGCGACGCGCGCCCATCCGGGCATCCATTTGGGGATAGATAATGAAGTCACTCGGTAATATCCGGCGTTCCTTTGCTCCTTGGGCCGATCCTTCGGCCAAGCCTTACATTTCCTTCAAGAACGTGACGAAGAAGTTCGGTGATTTCACTGCCGTCGATAACCTCTCCCTGAATATCTACAATCGTGAATTCTTCGCTCTTCTCGGCGCATCGGGCTGCGGCAAGTCCACGCTTCTGCGCATGCTGGCGGGCTTCGAGCAGCCGACCACGGGCGAGATCGTGCTCGATAGCCAGGACCTTGCCGGTACGCCGCCCTATCGCCGTCCCGTCAACATGATGTTCCAGTCCTACGCGCTGTTTCCGCACATGTCGGTGGAAAAGAACATCGCCTTCGGCCTGCGCCAGGACGGCATGCCGAAGGCCGAGATCGACGACCGCGTCGGGCAGATGCTGAAGCTCGTCAAGCTCGAGCAGTTCGCCAAGCGCAAACCCAACCAGCTTTCCGGCGGCCAGCGTCAGCGCGTGGCTTTGGCGCGCTCGCTAGCGAAACGTCCGAAGGTGCTGCTGCTCGACGAGCCGCTCGGCGCGCTCGACAAGAAACTGCGTGAGGAAACGCAGTTCGAGCTCATGGATCTGCAGCAGAGCCTGGGGCTGACCTTTGTCGTGGTCACCCATGACCAGGAAGAGGCGATGACGATGGCCGACCGTATCGCGGTCATGAGCCACGGCAAGGTGGTACAGGTGGCAACGCCGGCCGAGATCTACGAGGCGCCCAATTGCCGCTTCGTCGCCGACTTCATTGGTGACGTGAATATCCTCGACGGCAACGTCACCTCGGCGCAAGCGGGCGTCGTCGAGATCGCGGTCGATTCGGGATTCGCGGTGCGCACCGCTTCTGGCGATATGCCGTCGGCAGGAACTCGCGCAAGCCTTGCCATCCGTCCGGAAAAGCTTCGGGTTTCGCCGCGCCCGCCGGCCAATGCATCCCTCAATGCCGCCGAAGGCGAGATCTGGGACATCGCCTATCTCGGCGACATGACCGTTTTCCACGTCAAGCTGAAGAGCGGCCAAGTGGTCAAGGCTTCCTCGCTGAATGCCGTGCGCGCTGTGGAAGAGCCCTTCACCTACGATCAGAACGTCTGGGTCTCCTTCGACGAAAATGCCGGCGTCTTGCTGAAGGATTGATCATGAAAGCGCTCGGTTCCCTAATCTATCAGCGCCTCGTGATCGTCGTTCCCTATGCCTGGTTGCTGCTCTTCTTTCTTGCGCCCTTCCTTATCGTCTTCCGCATCTCGCTGTCGACGAAGGCTTTGTCGGTGCCGCCCTATGATCCGTCCTTCGCCTGGAGCGACAGCTTCAGTGACTGGTGGGACAAGCTGCAGACCATGTCGTTCGATAACTACACATGGCTTACCGGCGATCCTCTCTACATGAACGCCTATATCGAGAGCCTGCAGATCGCCGGCATCTCGACGCTATTGACGCTCATGATTGCCTATCCGATCGCCTACGGCATGGCACAGGCGCCGCGCACGATCCGGCCGACCTTGCTGATGCTGGTCATCCTGCCCTTCTGGACGAGCTTTCTGATCCGCGTCTATTCCTGGATGTCCATTCTCAGCACGACGGGCCTCTTGAACCAGCTGCTGATGGCGCTCGGGATCATCCACGAGCCGCTTGTCATCCTTAATACCAATACCGCCGTCTATATCGGCATGGTGTATTCCTACCTGCCCTTCATGGTGCTGCCGCTCTATTCTGCACTCGAGAAGATGGACGGCACGCTGATCGAGGCAGCACAGGATCTCGGCTGCACGCCGATCGGCGCCTTCTGGCGCGTCACCTTTCCGCTCTCCATTCCCGGCATCGTCGCCGGCTGCATGCTGGTCTTCATCCCGGCCGTCGGCGAGTTTGTCATCCCCGACCTGCTCGGCGGCTCGCAGACGCTGATGATCGGCAAGGTGCTCTGGACGGAGTTCTACAGCAATACCGACTGGCCGCTCGCATCGGCGGTGGCGACCATTCTGCTTCTGATGCTGGTGGTGCCCATCGTCTTCTTCCAGCATTTCCAGGCCAAGGCCGACGAGAAGGGGAGATAATTTATGATCCGCTGGTCCCGCTTCAATATCGTCTCGGTCACGCTCGGTCTGGCCTTCCTCTACCTGCCGATCCTGCTGCTGGTCATCTATTCCTTCAACAGCTCGCGTCTCGTCACCGTCTGGGGCGGTTTCTCGACGCAATGGTACGTGCATCTTTTCAGCAATGATACGATGCTGAATGCCGCATGGCTGACGGTCCGCATCGCTCTGCTTTCAGCGACGATTGCAACGGTGCTCGGCACGCTTGCGGCCATTACCCTTGTACGCTGCACGCGTTTTCGCGGCCGCATCCTGTTTTCAGGCATGATCTATGCGCCGCTGGTCATGCCAGACGTCATCACCGGCCTGTCGCTGCTGCTGCTCTTCGTGACGTCGGGCGTCGATCGCGGCTTCTGGACAATCGTCATGGCGCATACGACGCTGACCATGTGTTTCGTCGCCGTCGTCGTGCAGTCCCGTCTGCTGACCTTCGATCGTTCCATCGAGGAGGCGGCGATGGATCTCGGTGCGCCGCCGGTGCGCACCTTTTTCGAGGTGACGCTGCCGATCATCGCCCCGGCCGTCTTCTCCGGCTGGGTGCTGGCGCTCACCTTGTCGCTCGACGATCTGGTGATTGCGACCTTTGCTTCCGGTGCGGGCGCCAAGACCCTGCCGATGCTGATCTATAGTCAGGTGAAGCTTGGCGTGACGCCGGAAATCAACGCGATCTGCACCATCCTGATCGGTGTCGTGACTATCGGCGTCATTTGTACGTCCATCGTGACGAAGCGTCGCGAAGTGCAGCGGCAAAGAGACGAGCAGGCCGCCGCCGCTGCCTGAAGCAGATGTCAGCGGCTATTGTTGCTGCTGCTGTATGGGTTTTTGCAGAAGCGTTGCGACCGGCGAAATCACCGGGTTCGGCCAGCTGCCGCCAATGAAGAAGGGCAGCATCGGCAGTTCGTCGGCGTCGGAGGGGGAGGTCGCCTCGATCGCGCCGGAAAGTGCCAGTCCGTTGGTGCGGAACGGAACGACACCGTTGAAGCTGATCGTTTCATTGCGGCCCGTAATGGCTGCGTTCTGTACTTCGGCGGAGCCTTTCGCAAAGCTTGCGTCCGCGTTGATGCTGTCGAAGTCGAACGACGAGTCGGCGATGTCGCTCATCCGGAAGAATGCCTTCTGGGCGGCGAGCGTCCGGAAGGTCGCGAGATCGAATTGGCGGAACGACCCTGCCGACGAGGAGAAGTGCAGGGTACCGGCAACGTCGCTGAGCGTGGCAACCCAGATCGGCTTCGAGGTACTGAGCGACAGATCCAATGATGCCGATGAAGGCATGGGCAGGGG
Source organism: Rhizobium sp. JAB6 (assembly GCF_003024605.1). Lineage (GTDB taxonomy): Bacteria > Pseudomonadota > Alphaproteobacteria > Rhizobiales > Rhizobiaceae > Rhizobium. Next base: position 651,714 of record NZ_PYJQ01000001.1, read on the forward strand.
ACCGATCAGCTTCAGGCGCGTGAAGAGGCCGCCGAAATCGGCATTTCGAATCGATATCTGCAATTTGCCGCCGCCGTCGAAGTCGCCTGGTGCGACCTCAAGATGCGCGGTCAGCGAACCGTTTTCGAAACCGCTGTCGCCTATGTCGAATTTCGCCTTGCCGCCTGCCACCAGCAGACTGGCGCCGATATTATCGAACTGGAATGGGCCGAGAGCCGCCTTGCTCGACGAGAGCCGCAGGTCGAGGTCGAGCCGCTGCAGCGGGTTGCCGTTCAGTAGGGCATCGATGGCGGTTTGGGCGGCCAGACGCATGGAGAAGGCGGCAAGGAAAGGATTGAGGTTCATCTGATCGAAAGCAAGCGTGCCGGAAATCTTCGGTTTGCCCGCTTTCGTATAGTTCAGGTCCATGATGCCGGAGGCAGCGGAATCGTTGACCTTGAAGCTCAGATTGTTGAAGCGCAGGCCATTGTCGATCGCTGCGATATTGGCGCTGAGCGAGATATTCTTGAGGGCGTCGGCAGCCGGCAGGCGCTGACCGCTCCAGGCGATGAAGGAGGGAACGTTCGGCACGCTCAGATCCAGATTACCCGAGAGCGCCGAAAAGTCCGATATGCTCGTGATACCCGTATAGGTCCAGCTGATCATCGGCGAAACGAACTTGGTCGTGGTGTTTACATTCTTGCCGGCGAAGAAGAGCAGGGGCTGCGCTGAATCGAAATTCAGCTTGATGTCCTGACCGTTGAAGCGGGCAAGAATGACCGCGCTCAGCGACTGGGAAAGCCGTGGCCATGCGATGTCGGCATTGACTGCGCTAAGCTTATAAATATTGCCGCTGCGCTCGTCGGCCATCTCGATGCTGCCGTCCTCGATTGTCAGCATGCCGATGGCTGCATCCTGTTCCTTGCTCATCCGCATGCCGTCGCCGGAGGAGGCCTCGGCCTGCTCAATCGCCTTGGAAAGGCGGCCTTCGTTCGTCCAGTCGATCAGGCCATTCTCGTCGCGGCGGACGTAGAGGATCGGACGCACGAAATGGAATTCGTGAAAATGCGCTTTCCCGCGGATCGCCGCCCACAGCGAGAAATCCGCAGAGAGGCTATCGACATGGCCGAGGACCTTGCCGTTCTTCGACGGTTCACGGATGGTGACCTGATTGAGTGTGACGCGCGGCGTCGGCCAGAAATCGAGCGTCGGATCGCCTTCGATCTGGGCGCGATATCCCGTCCAATCCGACAATGCCTTCTCGATGCCGGAGCGCACCAGGCCGCTTGAAATCAGAAAAGGTGCGGTCGCTCTGAAGACAGCGAACACGATGAGGATCGTGAGAAGAATGATGCCGGTCGTGCGAGCGAAGGCAGGCAGCCAGCGCGAGGCCGAACGCATCGTCAACCGCCACTTGTTATTTTTCGAAGCTCTCATGATCCCGAGGAGACTCTTGAACTGATGGGGATAATCTGCCTGAGTTTGCCGGATATAGGAAATGTTTGCCGGATGCAAACATCACGCACTGGCAATGCCCATGACACCGTGTTTTATAATGCGCTGCAACATCGCTAGATAGAGCGAAAAGCGGGGAGAGAAATATGCAGGATCAGCAGCCGCTCTGGACGCCGTCGGAGGAGTTTCGCCGCCAAAGCCCGATGTTTGCCTTCATGCAGGAGTGCAACCGCCGTTTCGGCCTTTCGCTGGCGGATTTTGCCGGTCTCCATGCCTGGTCCATCGCCGACCGTGAAAACTTCTGGTCGGCCGTCTGGGATTTCTGCGGCGTGAAGGGCAAGCGCGGTGAGCGGGCGCTGATCCACGGCGATGTCATGCTGGAAGCCCGCTTCTTTCCCGATGCCGAGCTGAACTTCGCCGAAAACCTGCTGTCGCGGAGCGGCGAGGGCGATGCACTGGTGTTCTGGGGTGAGGACAAGGTGCGCGATCGCTGGTCATGGGACCGGCTGGCCGCTATGGTGTCGCGCCTGCAGCAGGCCTATCGCGCCGAGGGTATCGGCAAGGGAGACCGCGTCGCGGCCATGATGCCGAACATGCCGGAAACCATCGCCTGCATGCTGGCGGCGGCATCGATCGGCGCGATCTGGTCCTCCTGTTCTCCGGATTTCGGCGAACAGGGTGTGATGGACCGTTTCGGCCAGATCGAGCCGAAGCTCTTCATCGCCTGCAGCGGCTACTGGTATGCCGGCAAGCTGCAGGACGTCACCGCCAAGGTCAGCGCCATCGCTCAGCGCCTGAAGGCGCCTGCCGTCGTCGTGCCCTATGCCGGCAATTTGGAGGCGGTCGTTGCGGCGACGCCTGGTGCGCGAACCCTCGACGATCTGGTTGCGCCCTTCGAGGCGAAAGCGGTCGAGTTCGAACCCGTCTCCTTCTCCCATCCGCTGTTCATCCTGTTTTCCTCCGGCACGACCGGTGTCCCGAAATGCATCGTGCATTCGACGGGCGGTGCACTGCTGCAGCTCATCAAGGAACATCGTCTGCATTGCGGCGTCGTGCCCGGCGAAAAGGTCTTCTATTTCACCACCTGCGGCTGGATGATGTGGAACTGGCTGGTGACGGGCCTCGCCGCCGGCGCGACGCTCTGCCTCTACGATGGATCGCCTTTCGCGCCTGACGGCAACATCCTGTTCGACTATGCGCAGGAGGAGAAGTTCGCGCTATTCGGCACCTCCGCCAAATATATCGATGCCGTCCATAAGAGCGGTCTGACGCCGAAGACCTCGCACGATCTTTCGAGCTTGCGGCTGATGACCTCCACCGGCTCGCCGCTGTCGCCCGAAGGCTTCACCTTCGTCTATGAGGGCATCAAGGATGATATCCAGTTGGCTTCGATTTCCGGTGGCACCGATATCGTCTCCTGCTTCGTGCTCGGCAACCCTCTTCAGGCGGTCTGGCGCGGCGAAATCCAGGGGCCGGGCCTCGGCCTCGCCGTCGATGTCTGGAACGACGAAGGCAAGCCTGTGCGCGGCGAGAAGGGCGAGCTCGTCTGCACCAAGGCCTTTCCCTCCATGCCGGTCATGTTCTGGAACGATCCGGAGCGCGCCAAATATCGGGCAGCCTATTTCGAGCGCTTCGACAATATCTGGTGCCACGGCGATTTTGCCGAATGGACGGAGCATGGCGGTCTCATCATTCATGGCCGCTCCGACGCGACGCTCAATCCCGGTGGCGTGCGCATCGGCACGGCCGAGATCTACAATCAGGTCGAGCAGATCCCTGAGGTTCTGGAGGCGCTCTGCATCGGCCAGGATTGGGACGATGACGTCCGGGTCGTGCTTTTCGTTCGCCTTGCCGCCGGCATCTCCCTGACCGAGGATCTCGTCAAGGCGATGAAAACCCGCATTCGCTCCGGCGCCTCGCCGCGCCACGTGCCGGCCAAAATCATCGCCGTTGCCGATATCCCTCGCACGAAATCCGGCAAGATCGTCGAGCTCGCGGTGCGCGAGGTGGTGCACGGCCGCCCGGTCAAGAACAAGGAAGCGCTCGCCAATCCGGAAGCGCTCGATCTCTTCGCCGGGTTGGAAGAACTCAAAAGTTGAGTTCAGCCCTAAAACTGAGGGGCAAACGATCGCCCTTATTTGGTAACCCGGCGTTAAGAAAGCTTGGTCAAAGGTAAAGCCAACTTGAGGCCGTTCGCATGAGCTTGAGCGGATTGGAGCCATTCTCGGCTCCCGAGACATGAAGTTCCCCGACTCGAGCTTGCTTTCGACAGCAGAAACTCCAAAGGCAGCGCAGTTCGCTGCCTTTTTTTCGTTTCGCCCCGCATGAAAACGCGTCTGCTCTGTACATTGCGGCATTGAGCAAGTATGTGCACGCCTGAAGAAGAGGTTCGCGACGTGCGAACCACGATGATCGCCGCCTGATGGTGCGCGAAGAATTCCGAAAGACAGATGATGACTGAATTCGAAGGCATCGCTCCTGCGATTGCCCAGGCTTTGGCGAAGCGCGGGTATGAAACGCTGACGCCGGTGCAAAAGGCGATGCTCGATCCGGGCCTCGCCGGCAAGGATGCGCTTGTCTCGGCCCAGACCGGCTCGGGCAAGACGGTTGCTTTCGGCCTGGCGCTGGCGCCCGGCCTGCTCGATGGCGCGGAACGGTTTGGTCCCGCCGGCGCGCCTCTGGCGCTGGCGATCGCGCCGACCCGCGAACTGGCGCTGCAGGTGCAGCGCGAGCTGGAATGGCTCTATGGGCTGACCGGCGCGACGATTGCCTCCTGCGTCGGCGGCATGGACATGCGCACGGAGCGACGCACGCTCGAGCGTGGCGCCCATATCGTCGTCGGCACGCCCGGCCGTCTCTGCGATCATATCCGCCGCAACTCGCTCGACATATCCGAATTGCGCGCCGTCGTGCTCGACGAGGCCGACGAAATGCTCGATCTCGGCTTCCGCGAGGATCTGGAGTTCATTCTGGAAGCCGCACCCTCCGAACGCCGCACCCTCATGTTTTCCGCGACAGTGCCGCGCTCGATCGCCAAGCTCGCCGAAAACTATCAGCGCGACGCCGTGCGCATCGCCACGGCTTCCGAAGCTAAGCAGCATGTAGATATCGAATATCGCGCCCTGACCGTGGTGCCGAGCGACAGGGAAAACGCCATCATCAACGTGCTGCGCTACTATGAGGCGCGCAATGCCATCGTCTTCTGCTCGACGCGCGCCGCCGTCAATCACCTGACGGCCCGCTTCAACAATCGTGGCTTTTCGGTCGTTGCACTCTCAGGCGAACTCAGCCAGAACGAGCGCACGCACGCGCTGCAGGCCATGCGCGACGGCCGCGCCCGCGTCTGCATCGCAACCGATGTTGCCGCTCGCGGCATCGATCTGCCGGGCTTGGAATTGGTCATTCATGCCGATCTGCCGACCAATCCGGAAACGCTGCTGCATCGCAGCGGCCGCACCGGCCGCGCCGGCAACAAGGGCGTCAGCGCCATGATCGTGCCTCTCAGCGCCCGCCGGCGCACCGAGCGCCTGCTGGAAGCCGCCCGCATCCGCGCCACTTGGGCAAAGCCGCCGTCCGCCGACGAGGTGAGCCAGCGCGACGATGAGCGCCTTCTCGCCGATCCGGTCTTTACAGCGCCGCCTGCCGAAGACGAGCAGTCGATCGTCCGGCAGCTGCTGGAGCGCCATGGCGCCGAGCAGGTTGCGGCTGCGTTCCTGCGGCAGTACCGCGCCGGTCATTCCGCGCCCGAGGAATTGCAGGACGTGCCGGCCGAGGGCGAGCGCCGGAAGCCGCGCCGGGACGATTTTCCCGTTACGCCGCGCGATGAGAGTGCAGGGCGGAATGACTTTACCGACGGCATCTGGGTGTCCCTGTCCGTCGGACGCAAGCAAAATGCCGAGCCGCGCTGGCTGATCCCCATGCTCTGCCGCAACGGCAATCTCACCAAGCGCGACATCGGCGCGATCAAGATGCAGCCCGAAGAAACCTTTGTGGAGCTCTCGCCGGAGAGCGCTGAGCGCTTCCTTTCTGCCATCGGTCCGGACAAGACGCTCGAGCGCGGCATCCGCGTTAAGCCGCTCGCCGGCGCGCCGGATTTCCAGGCCAAGCGGGAAGGCGGCTTCGCGAAGAAGAAATCCTTTCCTGAGAAGGGCGCCCGTTCGAATGATGGACCCAAGCCGAAGTGGAAGTCCGACCGCAAGCCGGAGAGGGCGCATGCAGGTGAGGGCGGCGTTTCCGAGCGCTCGGAGACGAAGCCTTGGGCCAAAAAGCCCGGCAAGCCGAATTTCGCCAAGAAGGACGGCGGCCCGCCAGCAGGCAAGCCGAATTCGAGGGCCAAGCGCAAGGCTGCGCGGGCTCAGGATTAATTTCTGTCACGAGTTCAAGGGGCGGCGGCCCCTTGGCGCTGTCTCCGCATCTTCCGGCAAAGGGAGAGCGATATCCGACCACGGTTACTCGAAGAAGATCAAGCTCGACGGCGTTGGTGGTAGTGGCTTCACCCTCACATTTTGAAAACCGGCAAGCCTAGCCATCTTGACCAGGTCCTTCTGCGTGTAGGCCTCGCCTCTTGGCGTACCGGCCAGCATCTCCCATGAGAAAGCGGCCGGGAAGGGCGGCGAGACGAGATCGTCGTTCGGCACGAAGTCCACCGCAACCGCCTTGCCCTCGGCGCTCAGGCTAGCCCGGCTCTTCCTAAGCAATCCCGCGCAGGTTTCGAGGTCGAAGTGATGCAGGAAGTTCGGCAGCAGGATAAGATCGTAGTCCGTGCCCCAGTCCACTTCGAATGCGCTGCCGGGAATGACCTCGTAGCGTTCGGCGACGCCAAATTGCTGCGCGTTTTGTTTGGCCAATTCCAGAACGGAGCCCCAATCGACCGCAACGATCTGGGCTGACGGAAAAGCCTTCGCCATCTCGATCCCGAAAAGCCCGTGCCCTGCAGCGATATCAAGTATCTTCCTTGGCTGCATGGGCAGGTTGGACATTTCTCTGGCGAGGCTGATCGCGCTGCCACCTGTGAACGCGCCCATGCCGCGAGCAAATTTTACCCAAACCGGATTGTCCGGAGACATGTTTGCCAATCCAATGGACCCGCCGTTGCGGACATAGGAAGTCGGATCGTCCAGGATCTGCTTGAGAATTTCCGGTGCTGCCAGGAATTCGATGGCCGCGCCCATATAGGCTGGTGAGTGCCGGTCGAGGAAAACTCGGCTGGATGGGGTCAGAGCATATCGATCGCCTGCTTTCGTGAGAAAGCCGTTTACAACGAGATAGTCGCACAGAATGCGCACGCCTCTTTCGGCTGCGTTTGTTGCGGCCGCTAAGGATGCTGCATTGCTGCCGTCACCAATCAAGGTAAAAAGATCGAGTTCTATGGCGGCTACGATGGCGGCCGTCTTTCGGCAGGCAAACATCGCATCGACTACTAGATTAGGTGAAACTTCGCCTACGTCTGCTTCTACTGCCGTCGTTGACATTGAATCCCCCTTATGTGCCCAATGACCGACCGGAATAGTCGGTCCCAAGAATGAACTATCTCACAAAAGCCGACTGATTTTAAGTTTTCCATCGATAATACTGAAAGGATACATCAGATATTCTTGACCGGTGGCGCGACCGAAGCATCAAGGCTCCCATCGTCGCTGCAGAAACTTCGCAACAACCACGCCATTACGCACAATTTGTAAGCGGCTGCGGAAATCCGGGAAATGTCTGCATGATGCAGCACGGGTTATTCGGCTTGACATTTGAAGCGCGTCTGGCAGAAAATCGATCATGGGGTTGCGATCACCCCACGAGGCTACGGCTGAAGAATCGCGTCCGTAAAACCGAGCCAACGGAGGACGCGCTATGCCGTCATTTCTGGAAATTACACCCGACAAGCTCAATCGTATTATCGGCACGCCCAATTTGCCGATGATCATCGACGTTCGCAACGACGAGGATTTCGCTGCCGATCCCCGTCTTATCCCTGGCTCCGTCCGTCGCGACTATCGAAGGATAACCGACTGGGCGAGCGAACTAGCGGGGCCTGCCATCATTCTCTGTCAGAAAGGACAGAAACTCGCTCACGGAGTGGCCGCCCATCTGCGCGTCGTAGGAAAGGAGGCGGAGGTTCTGGAAGGCGGGTTCGAAGCGTGGCGCAGCGCGAAGTACATGCTGGTCGCCGGGGAAAAGCTGCCTCCGCGAGATGCCAAGGGACGGACGGTATGGGTAACAAGGGCGCGGCCGAAGATCGATCGCATCGCTTGCCCATGGCTGATCCGGCGCTTTATCGATCCATCAGCGATCTTCCTGTTCGTTCCCGCAACCGAAGTTGCGGCTGTCGCCGATCGCTTCATGGCAACGCCATTCGATATCGAGGATGTCTTCTGGAGCCATCGGGGCGAGCTATGCACCTTCGATGTCATGATCGAAGAGTTCGGCCTCGGCAGCGAGCCTCTGCTTCATCTTGCAACCATCGTTCGCGGCGCCGATACCGCCCGGCCCGACCTGGCACCTGAAGTGTCCGGCCTGCTTGCGGCCTCGCTGGGGCTTTCGCGAATGTTCAACGACGACCTGCAGCAGTTGGAAGCCGGCATGACGCTTTACGACGCCTTCTATCGTTGGTGTCGTGACGCGACGGAAGAGAGGCACAACTGGCCAAATCCGAGGAAGATGTAAACGACGATGACCGATCTCGTAAAAAATGTAGCCCAGCGATCAAGCGCGGCTGATCGGGATATCGTTCCCCTCCAGGAGGCGGTCAGGGTCTGGGCCCGTGTTGCCGCCCTGAGCTTCGGCGGACCGGCGGGACAGATCGCCGTCATGCACCGTATCGTCGTCGACGAAAAGAAATGGGTGGGAGAGCACAGGTTCCTTCATGCCCTGAACTACTGCATGTTGCTGCCTGGCCCCGAAGCGCATCAGCTCGCCATCTATATCGGCTGGTTGCTGAACAGGACGCTGGGTGGGATGATCGCCGGCATCCTGTTCGTCCTGCCGGGCTTCCTGGCAATTCTCGCACTCAGTTATGTCTATGTCCTGTTCGGGAACCTGACCTTTATCGAAGGGATGTTCTTCGGGCTCAAATGCGCCGTGCTGGCGGTCGTCATCCAGGCCGTCTTTCGTATCGGCAGTCGAGCCCTCAAGAGCAGAGCTATGGTTGCTTTGGCCGCCGCCGCCTTCGTGGCGATCTTCTTCCTGCATGTTCCGTTCCCGATCATCATCGTCGGAGCCGGACTGACCGGCTACATGGCCTCCCGGGCAGGGGTCGCTGCCTTCAAAACGGGCGGCGGCCACACGTCTGGCTCGGGGGCAATTCTGGAAGACAAGGACTCCGTTCTTGGCGAGGATATCCCTTCGCATGCCAGACCAAACCTCGCCTGGTCTCTTAAGACGTCAGGTGCGCTGGCGGCCGCGTGGCTCATTCCGGTTGCGGCTCTCCTGATGACGGCTGGTCCAGACAATGTCTTTTCGAAAATCGGGATATTCTTCAGCGAAATGGCAATCGTCACCTTCGGAGGTGCCTATGCCGTGCTGGCATATGTCGCGCAGGAGGCCGTGCAGCAGCTGGGCTGGCTGCGTCCGGGCGAGATGCTGGATGGCTTAGGGATGGCAGAAACGACGCCTGGACCACTGATCATGGTCACGCAGTTCGTTGGTTTCCTGGCGGGCTATCGCAACCCCGGCGCCCTCAGCCCTCTTGCGGCGGCAACTTTCGCTGCCGTGCTGACAACATGGGTCACTTTCCTGCCGAGCTTCCTTTGGATTTTCGCAGGCGCGCCCTTCATCGAGAAGATGCGCGGCAATGTGGCGCTGACCGGCGCCATGTCGGCGATAACGGCAGCCGTCGTGGGCGTCATCCTGAACCTTGCTATTTGGTTCGGGCTCCATGTGCTGTTCCGCGAGACCACGAGCTTCACCTATGGCTTCTGGACGATGGATCTGCCTGTCCTGACCTCGCTTTCATTGCCCTCGCTGGTGCTGACCCTTTTGGCCGCCATCGCCATCTTTCGCCTGAAGATGTCGGTGATCTCGACCTTATTGGCATCTGCCGCTTTGGGGGTCGGCTGGGCGGGGTTCGTTTCCTGATAGCAGAGGCCTGCGCGCTCTCAACCACGTGAGGTCAGCCAAACGCCCACCAGCGTCACCGCCAACCCGACAAACATTGCCGTTGTCAGCGGTTCGGAAAACAGAGCCCAGGCCCATAGCATCGTCACGGGCGGGCTGAGGTAGATCGCTGCGCTGACCTGCGCGACGGGGAAGAGCCGCAGGCTGGTATAATAGACCGAATAGGCGACGAAGGTTGCGATCAGCACCAGCCATATGATGCCGATCATAAAGCCGCGCGTCATCGGCGGGGCTAGATCGCCGTGCATCATGGCGCAGATGCCGAACAGCACCGAGCCCGTCAGGGTATGGATGCAGAGGCTTTGATGAACGGGCATATGCCCGGTCCGCCGCCGCTTGTGCAGAACCGATGCGAAGGCAAAGATCAGCATGGACCCGACTGTCAATCCGTAGGCCCAGATCGGCGCGGAACCGAAGGTGAGGCTATCCAATGACACGATCAACACTCCTGAGACTGCGATCGCCGTTCCCAGCCATTGGCGTCCGCTCAGCCTCTCCCCCAGCAGGGGTTGGGAGAGGGCCGCGATCGCGAGCGGCAGGAGATCTGAGATCAGCGCCACCAACCCGGTCGGCACCCGCTGTTCGATCGCCAGCGCAAAGCCGCCGAGATAGAGAAAGACCGACATCACCCCGAACAGCATCTGCTCGGCGATTGCGCGCATCCGCATCCGCGGGCCGATCGAGAGAGCAAGGGGGAGCAGGATCAAACCCGACAGAAGCGTTCGCCAGAACAGGAGCAGCATGACGCTGGTCTCCCGGCTGGCATAGCGGATGCCGACGAATCCTGAGCTCCAGCTGACGATCAGCAGCGCGGCCATCAGCGGCCAAAGGAAGCGCCGCTGGTTCGGCGCGGTCCGGGAGAGGCTTTGATCGATCATCGTGTTCTCGATTGAATGGCCGCACTGCCAGCCATAGGCGAGCGGCCGTCGGATGACACATGACAAATATCGATCAGGCCATGACATTTCAGTCTCAAAGGTCATGGCAATTTGCCAGATCCCGCTAGAAAGGGCATCCTTTATACACGACCATGACCGAGCCCAGTTTTTACCATGACTGAATTGACAAGCCGACGATTGGAAATCGATGCTCTGCGTGCCCTGTGGGCGATCCGCCATCATGGCGGCATTACCCGAGCCGCCGAGGTTCTGGGCCTGTCGCAATCCGCCGTCAGCCACAAAATCAAGCGGCTGGAGACCAGCCTCGATTGCGATCTCTTGAGCCGCAAGCCCGGAGCGCCGATGTTCACCCCTGCCGGCGAGGATTTGCTGGATTATGCCGGGCGCATCCTCGGCCTGCATGACGAGGCGCTTCTGAGCCTCTCGAAGACATCGCTCGCCGGCCGCGTCGCCCTCGGCCTGACGGAAGATACGACCTGCACCGACCTCGCCCGCATATTGGGGCGCTTCCGCCGCCTGCACCCGAATGTCTCCGTGCGCACCAAGGTCCGCATGAGCCTCATCCTTCGGGCAATGCTGGAGCGGGGAGAGCTCGACGCCGCCATTATACAGGTCTTCGCCCATGAGGTTCGCCCGACCGATCTCGTTCTCTTTCGCGAGCAGCTGCATTGGGTCAAACACCCGGATTTCGCCCTGTCGCCGGAAGGCCCGGTGCCATTTCTATCCTTCGATGACGAATGCTTCTATCGTCGATGGGCGCTCGATATCGGGCAGGATGGCGGCGTGGTGCTGGAAACCGTATTCGAATGTGCAAGCGCGGCGGGGATCGTTGCCGCCGTAACCTCCGGCCTGGGCGTGGCCTTGCTGAACGGCCGTCACTTGCAGCCCGAGATGGAGATCATCACCCAAGGCCTGCCTGTGCCGCCCGCCTTGGCCTATGTGGTCAGACGCGGCCGAAGGGTGAGAAATCCCGCGCTCGATACGCTGGTCGGAGAGATCGAGAGCGAGATCAGCCGCTATGGGGGGCTGGCTCTGGTGAGCTAGAGCAATTCCAGGAAAAGTGCGGAGCGGTTTTCCGTCCGGAGTTGCGTAAAAACAAAGAGATAGAGCATTTTCGCGATTCGAAGAAAAGCGAAACGGCTGTAAGCGGTGAGACGATTGTCCAGCAGGACAAGCCATGTCTCCGCGGGTGCATTCGTCGAATACTTGCTGATGTTCGAAGGGCGAAGCCGCTTCGAAGGTTTGCAGGCATTGCTCGACTGAGGCACAATGCTGTTCTCGACCAGGCAGCGAATGGGGCCTCATCATGCTGATCGGCTCATGTCATTGCGGCAAGACGGGCTGGACGCTCGAAGGCGATCCAAGCTCGATTACCGCCTGCAACTGTACGCTCTGCCGGCGCTACGGCACGCTGTGGGCCTACGACTACGAAGGAGTGCGGGTCTCCGTCACCGGGCAGACCGCCTCCTATACTCGCGCCGGCAAGGACAAGCCGTCCCTCGAAATACTGTTCTGCCCGTCCTGCGCCTGCGTCGTGAGCTGGCGAGGCCTAAGACTGCAAAGGAATGGCCGCCGGCGCATGGCCGTCAATGTTCGGCTGGCGCCGCCCGATCTCGTTGCCGACCTGCCGATCGATCATTTCGATGGGCTCGATACGTTCGAAGATCTTCCTTCCGACGGGCGATGCGTGCGCGACCTCTGGTTTTGACGCCGAGCCGAAGTTTTTTCAGTTCGCCAGTACCCTCGGCGAGGGGAAGGTGATCTCGACCAGCGTGCCCTCGTTCGGGGCCGAGTTGATCGAGAAGGTTGCCCGGTTGGCGTCGACCATGGCCTTGGTCAGCGGCAGTCCCAGGCCGGTGCCGTCGCCGCGTTTGCGGGAATTGGTCGAAACCTGCCGGAAGGGCTTCATCGCCTGCTCCAGCTCCGAGCGCGTCATGCCGACGCCGGTATCACGGATGCGCATCACGACGCTGCCATTGCCCTCATAGGAGGTCGATACGACGATCTGACCGCCCGACGGGGTAAAGCGGATGGCGTTCGAGAGAATGTTGAGCGCTATCTGCTTGATCGAGCGCAGGTCGGCAACGACATTCGGCACAGCCTGCGACAGGGCGGTGCGGATGATGACGCGCTGGCTGTTGGCCTGCGGCTGTATCAAAGACACAGCTTCGGTGATCGCTTCGTTCAGGCCGACAGAGGCGAAATCCAGATCCATCTCGCCGGCCTCGATCTTGGAGATATCGAGAAGATCGTTCACGATGTCGAGCACGTGCCGGCCGGAACGGCCGATATCGGTGGCATATTCGATATAGCGCGAGTGACCGATCGGCCCGAAGCGCTCGCCGGCCATCATGTCGGAAAAGCCGATGATGGCGTTGAGCGGCGTGCGGATTTCATGGCTGACACGGGCAAGGAAATCCGTCTTGTGGGCATTGGCGGTTTCCGCAGCGCGCTTGGCGTTGCGCAGCTCTTCTTCCGTGCGCTTCCATTGCGTGATGTCGCGGATGACGGCGCAGTAACCGTTCGAGGAATTCAGCCGACCCATGGTCATGAACAGCGGCACAAAACCGCCGGAAGCCTCGCGGCCGATCACTTCGCGGCCATCGTTCAGAACGCTGGCGACGCCATGGCCCGAAAGGCCGCCGAGATAATCGAGCACCGCCTTCTGGCTTTCATGCGCAAACAGCATGACGAAGGGTTTCCCGCGGGTTTCCTGATCGTCATAGTTGAAGAGTGCGCTCGCCGAGCGGTTCATCGAGCGGATCTCGCCGTCCTGGCCGATGATGATCACGCCATCCGTCGCCGTCTCCAGCGTCGAGCGCAGTTCTTCGATCTCTACCTGCAGCTTGGCGACCTTTTCGAGGATGCGCTCGGGGCGGGCTTCTTCAGGAATTGGCGGCGGGGCCGGCGGCTCGTTTCTTTCCACCGGCATCAGCGCCAGCATCAGGGCCGTACCCTCTTCCCAGCGGATCGACTGCAGCCGGGCCGTCACCGGCACCAGCGCATCATCGGCACGCACGACCATCATTGCGCCGGGCTGCTCGGTCTTGCCTTCGAGGTCGTTGCGCTGCAGCAGCGCATCCAGTCCGCCGACATGCTCGAGTTCATCGAGGCTGTCATAGCCTGTCAGCCGCAGGAACTCCGGATTGCCGTGGATCAGGCGGTCACCGGCATGGATGAGGATCGCGAGTGGCAGCTGGTCGATAATGTCGGGCGACAGGCCCGTGCGCATCTTCACGCGCGGTGGAATGGCGTTGTTCAGAACGTCGAGGGGATCGAAATCCTCCTCCGGCTCGGCCGATGCCGGCGTCACGTCGACGGTAGCCTCATCAGCCGTTTTCAGGCTGTTATCGTCCGTGGTCTCGACGAATGTCACGACCGGTGGCGACACTTTCTCTTCCGCACTTGGCGCGGCCGGCTGGTCATCGACATGGCCATTTTCATCGCTCGTTTCCGGGGTCTCGGGAAGGATCTCGTCAGCCGCATTCGGCTGCGGTGAACTATCGGCACCGTCTTCATGCCGCTCGTCTCGAGGCTCCTCTCCAGGCTGCTCCGCGCGCTTGCCCAAAGGCTCAAGCTGTCGGGCGATTTCGCGGAAGGCTGCCTGTTCGCTGAGCGAAAGGCCGCTTTGCGTCAATGTCCGGCGCTCGTGGAGACGGACGACCTTGTCCGACTCGCGGCGGTTCGGCGTCTCGGAAATCCGCAGGGCCGGGGGTTCATAATGCGAGGCTGTCTCGGCTCCGGTGGTATCCTGACCGGGGCTCTCCGTCTCTTCCGTTGCCGGAGGAGCTTCCGGAGCGGACTGCTCGTCCAATGCCGCCTCTGCTTCCTGGGCCATTTCGGCAACGGCCGCAGCGTCATTGGCGGCCTGTGTGCCGAGAGCCATGCCGCGCTTCATCGGATCTTCAATGGCATCCGCCAGACGGACGACCCCGAAGCCTCGGAAGCCGTCGAATTCGCGGCTGCGCGTATAGGTCGGCAGGGCGGCAAGATCGACCGGCACGGTCAGGCTCGTCCCTTCCACCGGCCAATAGATCGTGCGGCCGGACCATGTATCGCGCCGCGCCAGCAGTTCCGCGATCTTGCCATCCGGATCGAGATTGAAACGGCTCGCCACATCGGCAAAGGCGATACCGGCAATCTGAGCGGCATGCGGCCCCACCGCATCGGCAAATTCGCGCGAAACCTCGCTGAAACGGCCGGCGGCATCGATCTTCCAGACGAAACGGGTGGCGCGTCCGTTGCGCTTGAAATTGAAGCCTTGCGAGGGCGTGTTTTCGGTATCGGCATCTGCTTCCGGCGGAGGTGGTTCCGCTGCTGCGGTTTTCTCTGGGGCAGTGTTATCTCCGCCATTCGTCACGGTTTCCGGCGGATGCTCATCGGCATGAGCTTCGGTTCCGCTAGCTGCTTCGGTCGCGCTATCCGCATCGGCGGTCGCTTGCGTTCCGGCTGCGCTCGGACTTCCGGCGGCCGAGACTGCTTCCCCTGGCTCATCCTCCCGATATTCCGGAGTTTCGTCCAGCTCCTCAATGCCGGCCACCGCATCGATGATGTCGCCGAACGGGGCGGTCGAAGCGGGTCTTGGCTCTTCGTCCGGCGCTGCTGCTTCGAGTTCCTTGCGGGTTTCTTCCGCCTGCGGTTCCAGGGCCGCAGCGGGGCCGGCTTCATCGGCAAGGCTTTCCGTCGGGTCGAGATGGCCAAGCACCGTTTCCACGACGAACAGCAGGTGCAGGGCCGGGATTTCGGAGAGCTTGCCGATGGCGGCAGGCAGATAGCCGTGGCCCGTCGGGATCGGCCGCTTGATGAGGCGATCGGGCTGTGCGCCTGCCATCGTCGTCAGCATCCGCGCCGTCTGCGGCGTTACGCCGAGCGTCCTGAAGCCGGCGGAGGCGGTAACGATTTCGCCGTCGCGGCCGATGACGGCCATATGGGTATCGGGATCGTCGAATCCATCGATCATGCGCTTGGCGCATTCCGCCACCGCGAGCGGCTTCGCGGAGACCGGAGAGGAAAACAACACGGCCTCTTCGCCGGCCTGGATGCGGATGAGCTCCACGGCAGCATTGACGACGGCCCGCTGGAAACCCGAGGCCATGCGGATCAGGAATGTGCGCTGGTCGCCGACAGCACCGAGGCCGCGCGCGGTCGCCTCGATCTGGCGAAACGAAATGTCGCCGGACTTCGGACCCTGCTCGATGAAATCGTAAATAATATTATAGCCGAAAAGGTTGGCGCCGGCGGCATTTGCCCATAGCACGCGGTCCATGCCGGTCGAGAACATGACCATGGCTTCACCGCGCGCAAAACGTTCCCGAACGCGCGGATGCACGGCAATGTCAATGAACGGGTATTGAATTGCGGGCATTTTCCAACCTGTCTTGCGGGCGTAACCGCCTCTCGTGATTTAATAGTTTATTAATAACGGCGCCCTGCTTTTCGGTCCAGCGAGCGCCCCATTTTTCAGCCGGAAAGGTTAACGCCTTGTGCGGCGCACAAATATGTTGCACCGCACAATAATCTATATTATATACTCCTCACACAGGTTCACGACGGCCCCTCAGGGAGGGCCATTTTAGGAGCGTAATCATGGCTACTGTAAAGAAAGACGACGTTTTTTCAACGGCTGCATTCGACCCGTCCAAGTTCTCCGAATCCTTCCGCGACTTCGCCGAAAAGGGCGCCGCCCAGTCCAAGGAAGCCTTTGCCAAGCTGAAGGCTGCCACCGAAGAAGCAGGCAAGACAGTTGAAGCAACGGTGCAGACGGCACAGGCTGGTTCAGTAGAAATCGGCCTCAAGGCTATCGACGTTCTGCGCACCAATGCCGAAAGCTCGCTGGCTCACATGGAAGCCCTGCTGCGCGTCAAGTCCGTTGCAGAGCTCTTCGAACTTCAGACCGCTTTCATCCGCAAGCAGGCCGAAGTCACCGTCGAGCAGGCCAAGTCCATCCAGGACACCACCAAGAAGGTCGCCGAGAAGCTGGCAAAGCCCGCCAAGGATGCCGCTGAAAAGGCAATGGCCTCCTTCAAGGCCTAATCATTTCCGACAAGCCTCCCAAGGCACGAATGTCCCGTTCCCAGCTGAGAGCCTGGGGCGGGACTTTTCATTTGCTGAACAGCCGGCTGGGCCGGTATCTGGCCGCGCATCATCATTTGGATATCTGCAAAGCTTTTTCATATTGCGGGGAGATAGGACTTGAAATAATTTCAAAGTCCTCGTATGTCACCCCCGTTCGCGGCGACGCGAGCAAGTGCGGTTGTAGCTCAGTTGGTTAGAGCGCAGGTTTGTGGCACCTGAGGTCGGAGGTTCGAGACCCCCCAACCGTACCATTTTCTCTCCGGTTCGTTTGTAGAAGATGCCGACGCCTTTGACCTAGCGGGCCTATTTCCTGTCTTCAGGCTTCTTCGCGACATGGCCGGGCGATATCGGATCGCTTGCCGGAAAAGTCTCCTCCAGCGCTTCCTCCAGATAATCGTCCTGCTCCTTGTGTTCTTTCTCGTCCGGTTTCTGCTGCTTCTTGTCGCTCATCGTCCTGGCTCCCTGATCTCTCCGGAAAATACTAGGTCTCGTCCGGTCTTTGTCCAGCAGCAAGGCGGGGGTGGGGAACCGCGCACCTGTGGCGAATGCGTGCCGCATACCGAAATTATCTTGGAACCGTCCGCATCGCTCGTAGTTGTGTCCGTATCGGCAAGCAGACGAAAGGAACGGGCATGTCTGTACCGAACGAGCCTATCCCCGATGCACCTCCGATGCCGGAGCCAGGCTGGGCGCCGAAGCCGCCGATTGGAGAGCCGGAGCCGGACAGGTTGCCGGATGAGGCTCCCGTCCCTAATCCCGACGAGAACGAGGAGCCGCCGAAGCATGCGGAGGCTCAGCCGCCGCATGCGCCGTCCTGGTGGTGCAGCCTGATAGCCTGATGCGTGACCTTCGGCACCCTTTCAAAGGAAGATTCGCCGCTCCTCGCTGACCAGCTCCTGCAGAAAGTCCGCAACAGTACGCACGCGCACCAGATCGCGGGCGCTTTCATGATAGGTCGTCCAATAGGCACGCTTGATGGAGACATCCGGCAGAATGCGGACCAGCTCCGAAAACTGTCTGGCAATATAATCATGCAGAATGCCGATGCCGGCGCCGGAACGCACCGCTTCCGTTTGGCCGATCGCGGTGGAGATCTCGAAGGAGGCGTCCCAGCTGCGCATGATCTCGCCGGAAAAATTGAGCGATGCCGTAAAGATCAGGTCCTCGACATAGCCGACGCGCGGATGCAGCTTCAGCGCCTCGACGCTGTCGGGCAATCCGGCCTGCTCCAGATAGCCTTTCGAGGCATAAAGGCCCAGCGTATAATCCGTCAATTTCGATGAGACGAGGCGACCCTGCTCGGGACGTTCGAGCGTAATCGCGATATCGGCCTCGCGCTGCGACAGCGAGAAGGAGCGGGGAACGGGCACGAGCTGGATGCGCAGTTCCGGATAGCGGGCGATCAGCCGCCCGAGCCGCGGCGCGAGGAAGGAAACTCCGAAGCCATCAGGCGCGCCGATACGCACCGTGCCTGTTATGGCGCTGTCGAGGTGGCCGACGCTCGCCTGGGCGCGCAGCATTTCGGTTTCCATGCGCTCCGCCGCATGCAGGAAGATTTCGCCCTCAGCGGTCAGGTCGCAGCCATTGGTGCGCCGCACCAGCAGCCGCGTCTTCAGCCGCTCCTCCAGCGTCGTCACGCGACGGGAAAGAGTGGCGTGGTTGACGCCGAGCCGCTTGGAGGCGGCAAGAATCTGCCCGGTGCGCGCCACCGCCAGAAACATGCGGACGTCATCCCAATCCATTGGCATCCTCTCTTCAATAGGAAGGACTTTAATTTTTGCACAACGGTTGCTTATAGCAGCTCATTGATTTGTGCAAATTGAAGTGCCATCCTGTCAGCATCCAAGAAAACGAGGAGGCACATCCATGCGTGAGATCGGTCATTTCATCGGCGGCAAGCGCGTCGCCGGCACGAGCGGACGCACGAGCAACGTCTATAATCCGGCAACCGGCGAAGTGCAGGCGACCGTCGCGCTTGCCAGCGTCGAGGAAATCCGCGCCGCCGTCGAAAATGCCAAGGCCGCGCAGCCGAAATGGGCCGCCACCAACCCGCAGCGCCGCGCCCGCGTCTTCTTCAAGTTCGTCGAGCTTCTGAACAAGAACATGGACGAGCTGGCGACGCTGCTCTCGACCGAGCATGGCAAGACGGTCGAAGATTCCAAGGGCGATATCATCCGCGGCCTCGAAGTCTGCGAATTCGTCTGCGGCATTCCGCACCTGCAGAAGGGCGAATTCACCGAAGGCGCCGGCCCGGCGATCGACATGTATTCCATCCGCCAGCCGGTCGGCGTCGGCGCCGGCATCACGCCGTTCAACTTCCCCGCCATGATCCCGATGTGGATGTTCGCCCCGGCCATTGCCTGCGGCAACGCCTTCATCCTCAAGCCGTCCGAGCGCGATCCATCCGTTCCGATCCGTCTCGCCGAGCTCCTGATCGAAGCCGGCCTGCCGGCGGGCATCCTCAATGTCGTCAACGGCGACAAGGCTGCCGTCGATGCCATCCTGACGGATCCGGATATCGCCGCCGTTTCCTTCGTCGGCTCCACGCCGATCGCCCGCTACGTCTATGGCACGGCCGCCATGAACGGCAAGCGCGCCCAGTGCTTCGGCGGCGCCAAGAACCACATGATCATCATGCCCGACGCCGATATGGACCAGGCCGTCAACGCCCTGATGGGCGCCGGCTACGGCTCTGCTGGCGAACGCTGCATGGCTGTTTCGGTCGCAGTTCCGGTCGGCGAAGAAACCGCCAATCGTCTCGTCGAGAAGCTGGTGCCGAAGATCGAATCCCTGCGTATCGGCCCCTACACCGACGAGAAGGCCGACATGGGCCCGCTCGTTACCAAGGATGCCTATAACCGCGTCAACAGCCTGATCGACCGCGGCGTCGAGGAAGGCGCCAAGCTGGTCGTCGACGGCCGCGGCTTCAAGCTGCAGGGTTATGAAGACGGCTACTTCGTCGGCGGCACGCTGTTCGACCACGTCAAGCCTGACATGGACATCTACAAGACCGAGATCTTCGGGCCGGTTCTCTCCGTCGTCCGTGCCAAGAACTACGAGGAAGCCCTCGAACTGCCCATGAAGCACGAATATGGCAATGGGGTCGCCATCTATACCCGCGATGGCGATGCAGCCCGCGATTTCGCCTCGCGTATCAATATCGGCATGATCGGCGTCAACGTTCCGATCCCTGTTCCGCTCGCCTACCACTCCTTCGGCGGCTGGAAGGCTTCGAGCTTCGGTGACCTCAACCAGCATGGCACGGACTCCATCAAGTTCTGGACGCGCACGAAGACGATCACCGCGCGCTGGCCGTCCGGCATCAAGGATGGCGCCGAATTCGTCATGCCGACGATGAAATAAGCATCGTAATCACTGGCTCTTGTCGGCCGTCGTCCGGAATTTTTCGGACGGCGGCTTTTTTATTGCGTTTGTTTTCAACGGAGTCATCTTGTCACGGCCGCTGTTTTGATTTAGAACAAAAAGAGAACAACGGGAGGGCCGCGCCATGGCCATGACCTATCAGATCGACTATCTCGAATTTCCGTCGAAAGACGGCCTGAAGACCCGCCGCTTCTTCGAAGAAGCATTCGACTGGAGCTTTGTCAGCTACGGGCCGACCTACCATGTCATCGAGGCGGCCGGAATAGATGCCGGTATAGACGGGGATGCGGGAGAGGCCGCTGGAACGCCGTTGCCCGTCGTGCGCACCACCGATCTGGAGGCCGCACAGCGCGCCGTCGAATTTGCCGGCGGCGTCATCACCCGTCCGGCTTTCGATTTTCCCGGCGGCCGCCGTTTTCACTTCCGCGAGCCGGGCGGCTGTGAAATGGCGGTCTGGATCTCCGTGCCCTAGGTTTCGTGCATGGTCGGGCAGAGGCTGGCAAGGACTGGATCGTGGCTTTCGAAATAAGCTGAATATGAATTTCATATTTTGGAATTGTTCAAAACTGCGAAAGCCACTATATACGGGATCAGCCCCCTAAGCAGCCTCGATTCCAGGAGATCGGCATGCGCTTGACCAAGCAGACCAATTACGCAGTGCGCATGCTGATGTATTGCGCCGCCAATGAAGGCCATCTCAGCCGAATTCCGGAAATCGCCCGGGCATACAGCGTATCCGAGCTGTTCCTCTTCAAGATTCTGCAGCCGTTGACCAAGGCAGGTCTCGTCGAAACCGTGCGCGGCCGCAATGGCGGCGTGCGCCTTGCAAAGCCCGCGGCCGATATCAGCCTGTTCGATGTCGTCCGCGTCACCGAGGACAGTTTCGCCATGGCCGAATGTTTTGAGGAGGGCGTGGTGGAATGCCCGTTGGTCGATAGCTGTGGTCTCAACTCTGCGTTGCGCAAGGCGCTCAACGCTTTCTTCGACGTTCTGACCGAATATTCCATCGACGACCTCGTCAAAGCCCGGCCGCAGATCAACTTCCTGCTCGGCCTCACGGACAAGGATCACAAGGCGATTGCGAAGAAGCCGGTGGTCGCAGTCCCCGCAGCCTGATCAGTCATCTAAAATTTGGACATGTTTCGGTCCGCAGTTACTGCCGGTAGCTGCGGATTTTCGTTTGTATTGCCTGCTACCCG
Source organism: Rhizobium sp. JAB6 (assembly GCF_003024605.1). Lineage (GTDB taxonomy): Bacteria > Pseudomonadota > Alphaproteobacteria > Rhizobiales > Rhizobiaceae > Rhizobium. Next base: position 672,811 of record NZ_PYJQ01000001.1, read on the forward strand.
GGCAATAAATGGTTCGTGCATTGAAAGAGGAAAACGGCAAATCGTTCTGAATCTACTAAAAGCATGCAAATTTTTGCCAGAAAATTACCAATTCAGAGGTTTTTTCATCCAAAAATTTCCAAACTCCAGAAATTGGAAAAATTTTAGGCGGCACTTGTTGCTTTCAAACTTAAAATAAAGTTCCATCGGCGCGATCCGGATGGGAACCTCTGGTGGTGTCCACGGCTTCAAAAGAATAACAATCTGGGAAACGATATCATGAAAAAGATTTCTGTCCTGCTGGCAGTGACAGCCTTGGCTTCGGTCATGGCGACGTCCGCCTGGTCGAAAACGCTTGTCTATTGCTCGGAAAGCTCGCCGGAAGGTTTTGATCCGGGTCTCTACACCGGAGGCAACACTTTCGACGCCTCGTCGCGCACGGTCTACAGCCGCCTTGTCGAATTCAAGCATGGCAGCACCGAAATCGAGCCCGGCCTTGCCGAGAGCTGGACCGTATCTCCGGACGGCAAGGAATACACGTTCAAGCTCCGCAAGGGCGTGAAGTTCCAGACGAACGACTATTTCACGCCGACGCGGGATCTCAATGCCGATGACATCATCTTCTCGATCGGTCGTCAGCTGAATTCGGACAATCCGTGGGCAAAGTATGTTGCCGGCGGCTCCTATGAATATGCCGAAGGCATGGGCTTCCCGAAGCTCATCAAGTCGATCGACAAGGTTGACGACCTCACGGTCAAGTTTGTTCTGAACCGTCCGGAAGCTCCCTTCCTCGCCGACCTGGCGATGGACTTCGCCTCGATCCTCTCGAAGGAATATGCAGACAAGCTGCAGGCCGACAAGAAGATGGAGCAGATGAACCAGCAGCCGCTCGGCACCGGTCCGTTTGCATTCGTCGCCTATCAGCCGGATGCCGTTATCCGCTACAAGGCGAACGAAACCTACTTCAAGGGCAAGGAAAAGATCGACGATCTCGTCTTCGCGATCACGCCGGATGCTTCCGTCCGCGCGCAGAAGCTGAAGTCGGGCGAGTGCAACATCATGCCTTACCCGAACGCAGCCGACATCAAGGACCTCAAGGCCGACAAGAACCTCAAGGTTCTCGAGCAGGCCGGCCTGAACGTTTCCTACCTCGCCTACAACACGCTGGTGGCTCCGTTCGACAAGGTCGAAGTGCGCAAGGCGATCAATATGGCCGTCAACAAGCAGGCCATCGTCGACGCCGTCTTCCAGGGCTCTGCCAAGGTTGCGACGAACCCGATCCCGCCGACCATGTGGTCCTATAACAAGGACATCAAGGACGACGCCTTCAATCCGGAAGAAGCCAAAAAGCTGCTGGAAAAGGCCGGCGTCAAGGATCTCAGCATGAAGATCTGGGCTATGCCGGTGTCGCGTCCCTACATGCTGAACGCCCGCCGCGCTGCCGAGCTGATGCAGGCAGACCTCGCCAAGATCGGCGTCAAGGTCGAGATCGTGACCTACGACTGGGCTCAGTACCTGAAGCTCTCGTCCGCCAAGGACCGTGATGGTGCGGCTATCCTCGGCTGGACCGGTGACAACGGCGATCCGGACAACTTCCTTGACACGCTGCTCGGCTGCGACGCCGTCGGCGGCAACAACCGTGCGCAGTGGTGCAACAAGGAGTTCGACGATCTGGTGAAGAAGGCCAAGCAGACGGCTGACGTCAAGGAGCGCACCAAGCTCTACGAACAGGCTCAGGTCGTCTTCAAGCGCGAAGCCCCGTGGATGACCATCGACCACTCGGAAGAGTTCGTCCCCATGACGAAGAATGTCTCCGGCTACCATCAGGACCCGGTTGGCGTTCACCGCTTCGACGGCGTCGATATCGCCGAATAACGAAAAATCTGTGAAAATGCCCGGCTAGGATCGGGCGACCCGGCGGTCAGGCTACTTGCCTGACCGCCGGAAAAATTTGGACATCTGCCATGTTGCGATTTCTTCTCAGCCGGCTAGCGGTGCTGATCCCGACATTCCTCGGTGTATCGATCGTCGCCTTCTCCTTCATCCGCCTGCTTCCCGGCGATCCTGTCATGCTGCTGTCGGGCGAACGCGTCATGTCGCCGGAACGCCATGCACAGATCACCCACGATCTCGGTTACGACCAGCCGATGGTCGTCCAGTACGGCCGATATATCTGGAATGCTCTTCACGGCGATCTCGGCACCTCGATCACGACAAAGCGTGACGTGCTGACCGACTTTTTGACCTTCTTCCCGGCAACGCTCGAGCTGTCGATCTGTGCCATGATCCTCGCGATCTGTCTTGGCATACCGGCCGGCGTTTTCGCCGCAGTCAAGCGGGGCACATGGTTCGACCAGAGCGTCATGGGCGTGGCCCTCGTCGGCTATTCCATGCCGATCTTCTGGTGGGGCCTGCTGCTCATCATCATCTTCAACGGCTATCTGCACTGGACGCCGGTTTCAGGCCGTATCGGTCTCATCTATTTCTTCAAGCCGATCACCGGCTTCATGCTGATCGACAGTCTGCTGTCCGGTCAGAAGGGCGCCTTCTGGTCCGCTTTCAATTCACTGATCCTGCCGACCATCGTGCTTGGCACGATCCCGCTTGCCGTCATCGCCCGCCAGACGCGCTCGGCGATGCTCGAAGTGCTGGGCGAGGATTATGTACGCACGGCTCGCTCCAAGGGCCTCTCACCGCTGCGCGTCGTTTCCGTGCATGCATTGCGAAATGCGATGATCCCCGTCGTGACCACGATCGGCCTGCAGGTCGGCGTGCTGCTGGGCGGCGCCATTCTGACGGAAAGCATCTTCTCCTGGCCGGGTATCGGCAAATGGATGATCGATGCGGTCTTCAAGCGTGATTATCCGGTGGTGCAGGGCGGCCTGCTGCTGATCGCCGGCATCGTCATGCTCGTCAATCTTGCTGTCGACCTGCTCTACGGCTTCGTCAATCCACGCATTCGTCACTAGGAGCGGTCCATGAGCACGGTAAGCGTCAAATCCGACCGTCCTTCCGCTCTCGCGGAGTTCTGGTATTATTTCTCTCGCAACAAAGGGGCCGTCATCGGTCTTGCGATCTTCCTTTTCGTCCTGTTTCTGGCGATCTTCGCCAGTCTCGTAGCGCCGCATAATCCCGATATTGCCTATGGCAGCGACATGCAGCGTCTGCCGCCCGCCTGGGCGGAGGGCAGCAACAGCAGTTTCCTTCTCGGCACCGATGCCAACGGACGCGATCTCCTGTCGCGTCTCATCTACGGCACGCGCTTCTCGCTGTTCATCGGCCTCGTCGTTGCTTCGCTTTCGGCGATCGTCGGCATTTTGATCGGACTTGTCGCTGGCTACGCCCGTGGTCGCATCGACACGATCATCATGCGTGTCATGGACATCATTCTTGCGGTTCCGTCGCTGCTGCTTGCCCTGGTGCTCGTGGCAATCCTGGGTCCGGGCCTGATCAACGCGATGATCGCGATCTCGATTGTCAACCAGCCGCATTTCGTCCGTCTGACGCGCGCCTCCGTCATGGCCGAGCGCGACAAGGAATATGTCATCGCCTCACGGGTTGCCGGCGCGGGCCATCTGCGGCTGATGTTCAAGACCATACTTCCGAATTGTCTGGGTCCGCTGATCGTACAGGCCACACTCGCCTTCTCGGCTGCCATTCTCGAAGCCGCGGCGCTCGGCTTTCTCGGTCAAGGCGCGCAGCCGCCGACGCCCGAATGGGGCACGATGCTCGCCGACTCGCGTGAATTCTTCCAGAGCAACCCTTGGCTCGTAACTTTCCCCGGTCTCTGCATCCTGATCACGGTGCTCGCCATCAACCTGATGGGCGACGGCCTGCGTGATGCCTTCGACCCGAAGCTGAAGAGGTCGTAATGGCACTCCTCGATATTGAAAACCTCTCCGTCGAATTCCAGACCTCGTCCGGCCTGTTCCGGGCCGTCGATGGCGTCTCGCTGACATGCGACAAGGGCGAAATTCTCTCGATCGTCGGCGAATCCGGTTCCGGCAAGTCGGTCTCCATGCTTGCCATGATGGGTCTTCTGCCCTGGACGGCGAAAATCACCGCCGACCGCATGATGTTCGATGGCAAGGACCTGCGCGGCATCTCTTCGCGTCAGCGCCGCAAGATCATCGGCAAGGACATGGCCATGATCTTCCAGGAGCCGATGTCGAGCCTCAATCCGTGCTTTACGGTTGGCTTCCAGCTCGGCGAGACGCTCCGCATCCATATGGGTCTCGACCGCAAGGCGCGCCGCGAACGATCGATCGAGCTCTTGAATCTCGTCGGCATTCCTGCTCCCGCGGATCGCCTGTCGAACTTCCCGCATCAGATGTCCGGTGGCATGAGCCAGCGCGTCATGATCGCCATGGCGCTTGCCTGTAACCCGAAGCTCCTGATCGCCGATGAGCCCACGACCGCACTCGACGTGACGATCCAGGCACAGATCCTCGACCTGCTCGTGCGTCTGCAGCGGGAGCAGGGCATGGCGCTCGTCCTCATTACCCATGACATGGGCGTCGTCGCCGAAACGGCGGAGCGCGTACAGGTGCAATATGCCGGTCAGAAGGTCGAGGAGCAGCCGGTCAAGGAGCTCTTCCGGGACCCGCATCATCCCTATACGGCAGCTCTTCTTTCGGCTCTGCCGGAGCGCGCCGAAGTCGGCGAGCGCCTGCCGTCGATCGCCGGCGTCGTTCCCGGTCAGCACGATCGGCCGACGGGTTGTCTCTTTGCGCCGCGCTGCTCCTTTGCAACGCCGGAATGCGACAAGGGCGTGAGGCGTCAGGGGCCTGAACTGGGCGTCGCCCTATGCAATTATCCGCTGGAACATGGCAAGCCGCTCGGCCATCCCGGCATTGCCGCCACCCAAAAAGCAGGAGGTGCCGCATGACCGGCGCTGTTCTCGAAGGGCGCGATCTCGCCCGCTTCTACACCGTCAAGCGCGGCACCTTCAAACCGGAAGCAACGGTCAAGGCGCTGAACGGCGTCAGCTTCAGCCTGCAGTCGGGCCGCACGCTCGCTGTCGTCGGCGAATCCGGTTGCGGAAAATCGACACTTGCTCGCCTCGTGACGATGATCGAAAATCCGACGGCCGGCGAATTGCTGATCGACGGCAAGCCTGCCAGGCTCGGCGACCGCAGCCTGCGCAGCGCCGTGCAGATCGTGTTTCAGAACCCCTATGGCTCGCTCAACCCGCGCCAGAAGGTCGGCTCCATCCTGGAAGAGCCGCTGAAGATCAACACGGATGACGATGCCGCCACCCGACGCCGAAAGGTGGAGGAAATGATGGCACGCGTCGGCCTGCGCCCGGAGCACTATGATCGCTATCCGCATATGTTTTCAGGCGGCCAGCGCCAGCGCATCGCCATCGCGCGAGCCCTGATGCTGCGGCCGAAGGTCCTGGTGCTCGACGAGCCGGTGTCCGCGCTCGATCTGTCCATCCAGGCACAGGTCCTGAACCTGCTGATGGATCTGCAGAAGGAGATGGGGCTTGCTTATCTGTTCATCTCGCATGGCCTCTCCGTCGTCCGTCACATCGCAGACGACGTGATGGTCATGTATCTCGGACGCCCGGTGGAAACCGGCACCGCGGACGAGGTCTTCAGCCGGCCGCGCCATCCCTATACCGCCGCCCTTCTGTCGGCGACGCCGATCGCCGATCCGGATCGCGAAAAGAACCGTATCCGCCTGCAGGGCGAACTGCCGTCGCCGCTCAATCCGCCGAAAGGGTGCCACTTCAATCCGCGCTGCTGGCGTGCCCAGGACAAGTGCCGGCAGGTCGATCCGCAGCTTGCGGGAGAGGGAACGCATAAATTTTCCTGTTTCTTTCCGTTGGATTGATCCAAGTTGCGAGTCGGGCAGATGTCGCTTTGCCGCGCCTTTCTGCCTGGCGCCTCACCCCAACCCTCTCCCCGCATCCGGGAGAGGGGGCCGATCTCGCACGGAGCTGGCTTGTCTTAGTCCTGGCCGCCGATTGGCTTGCTTGGTCTTCTCTCGCCACGTTTACAGCGAGAGGGTTAGGGTGAGGGGCCAGGCACCGAGATGCGTCAGTGGCGGATCCCGCCTGACAGTTATTATCGGCCATGATCCAAGGCGGAAAACAACATGAACGAACAATCCAAGACGCCCCTTGCCATCATCGTCATGGGTGTGAGCGGCAGTGGCAAATCCTCGATCGGTGAGGGTGTCGCGGCCAAGCTTGGCATCCATTTCATCGAAGGCGATGCTCTGCATCCGGCGGCCAATGTCGAGAAGATGAGCAAGGGCATCCCGCTGACGGATGAGGATCGCTGGCCCTGGCTGGAAAAGATCGGCCGGGAAATATCGGCAAGCCTTGCGAAAGGCGAGGGCGTTGCCGTTACCTGCTCGGCGCTGAAGCGCATCTATCGCGAGCGTCTGCGAGCTGCCGCCGGCGGCCATCTCTATTTCATCTACCTTGAAGGCTCGAAAGAGCTGCTGACGAAGCGCATGGGCGAGCGCAAGGGGCATTTCATGCCGACCTCGCTGCTTGAAAGCCAGCTGCAGACGCTGGAAGTGCCGACGGGCGAGCCCGGCGTCGTCACCGTCGATATCGACGCCACGATCGAAGAGATCGTCGATGCCTCTGTCAAAAGCCTTCGGGCGATCCTCTAAGCTAAAGGCTCAGGGTGCAAACCGGCTCGGGGCGTAAGCCGAAATATCGATAAACGGCGTCTCGCCGGTGATGAGCTCGGCGAGCACGCGGCCGGTCACAGGCCCGAGCGTCAGCCCGTGATGGGCGTGCCCGAAGGCGAACCACAAGCCGTTGTGGCGCGGCGCCTTGCCGATGATCGGCATCATGTCCGGCGTGCAGGGGCGCGCCCCCATCCAGGGTTCCGGGTCGAGCCGTTCGCCGAGCGGGAAGGCGGTGCGTGCGACGGCCTCGGCGCGGTCCAGCTGGACCGGCGTTTTCGGAGCATCGCGCAGGGCGAATTCGGCGCCTGTCGTCAGCCGGACGCCGCGGCTCATCGGCGCCAGCAGATAGCCGCGCTCGGCATCCAGCGTCCAGTTGTTGAGGATGGCATTGCCCTCGGTGGCATAATGCATGTGGTAGCCGCGCTTGACGCCGAGCGGGAAAGCATAGCCGAAGCGTTTCGTCACGATATCGGCCCAGGGGCCGAGTGCCACGACGACATCCTCCGCCTCGATCGATCCTTCCGCCGTCACCATTCTCCAGGCCTTGCCGGCCATGCCGAGCGAGACCGCATTCCCGGTCGTCACACGCCCGCCAATGCTTTCGAAATATCGCCGATAGGCGGCCGTCAGCCCATGCGGGTCGAGCACCGACCAGGGATCGCGCCAGCGAAGCGCGCCGGCAAAATCGCCCCTCAGATGCGGCTCCATGGTTGCGATCTCCGCGCTGCTCAATGCGTCGTAACCGATCCCGAATTCACGGCTGAGCCGCTCTGCCTCGGCAAATTCGGCGTCGCGCTTTTCACTCGAACGGAACAGCTCCACCCAACCGTTCTTGCGAATGAGCTCTTCGGCATGCGAGGCTTCGATGAGGTCGTTGTGCTCGCTGACGGAATGCTCGATCAGCGGCGCATAGGCGCGTGAGATCATCTCGTGGCGCTTGGTGTTGGAGTTCCACCAATAGCGCGCGAGGAAGGCGATCTGCGCCGGCAGGGCACGCAGATGGTAATGCGCGTCGATGCGGTTGTTGAAGGCATAGCGCAGCAGCAGGCCGAATTGCTGTGGAAAGCCATAGGGCACCACGCCCTCCCGCTGAATAAGGCCGGCGTTGCCGAAGGATGTTTCCCGGCCGGGATCCCCCCTGTCGACGAGAGTGACCTGCCGTCCCCGCCGCTGCAGATGGATTGCCGTCGAAACGCCGACGATGCCCGCGCCGAGAACGATTGCGTCCTTTGTCATCTTATCCTGCTATCCGCATGCTCATGCATTGCCGTCCGGTCGTTCCGCATAGCCTGACCGAACTCTAAGCATCGAAAATGCCTGCCAAATTTCTGCGGCGCAATTGAAAAATGCGGTCAGGCCCTACTCTGTTTCAGGCCGGCGTTTTCGGCGCGGATGCGGATCGCAAGAATGATGCCGTTGAGAAGAGAAAAGATCGCGGCATAGAGCGGCAGCCCAAAGGCAAGCGGCAACACCGCGATCTCGCCGACGACGACCGCATAGTTCGGATGGCTGAGGAAGCGATAGGGGCCTTTGGTCACGGGAGCCACGCCGGGCAGTGTGATGATGCGTGTCGTCCAGCGTTCCCTCAGCGTCGCCAGGACCCAAAGGCGCAATCCCTGAAGCATCATGAACAGCACGAACCAGGCGGGATCGACTGGCCGGCCGATGGCGAGAAACCACAATCCGAGCAGCCAGGCCGCGTGCATCGCCACCATGAAGGGATAGTGTTCCCTCGCATATTCCCGTGCGCCACGCGCCAGCAGGGCGGCGGTGTTGCGCCTGGAATAGACGAGCTCCGCCAGCCGTTGCAGCGTCACGAAGGTAAGAAGCGCGATCGATAGCCAAAGCATCAGGCAACTCTCCTCAAGGTAATGCAGCTTGCCGAAAATCCCGGCCCCATGGCGAGTAGGGCGGAACGCTCCGGCAAGCCGGCCGCAATGGCCCGCTCCAGTACGAACAGCACGGTGGGAGAGGACATGTTGCCGTAATCGCGGATCACCTCGCGTTCGATATCGAGCGAGCCCTCTTCAAGGCCGAGTGCGCTTTCGAGCGCCGCCAACACCTTGGCACCGCCGGGATGGCAGATGAAGCGGTCGATATCGGAGATCAAAAGCCGGGATCGCTCCAGAATGCCGGCAACGGCGCCTCTGAGATGGGTCTCGGCAAAGACCGGCAGCGATTGTTCGAGGATGATGCCGAAGCCGGTATCGTCGATCTTCCAGCCCATGATGCCGAGACTGTCGGGGAAGAGATGTTCGCCCGTCGATTCGATCTCTGCGATGCCGCTCTCGCCGGCTCGCAGCACGCAGGCCGCCGCTCCGTCGCCGAACAGCGCGGTGGCTATGATGTTGGGCCGTGTGAGTTCGTCCAGCCGAAAGGCAAGGGAGCAAAGTTCGATTGCGATGAAAAGCACGACGGCTCCCGGCCGGCTCCTTGCCATCTTCGTCGCGGCGGCAAGACCGGATACGCCGGCTGCGCAGCCGAGTCCGAAGATCGGCACACGCTCGATATCGCTGCGGAAGCCCATCGAGCCGGCAAGCCGCGCGTCCAGGCTCGGCGTCGCAAGTCCGGTCGATGAGGCTGTCACAACGCAGTCCACATGCCTCGCCTCAAGTCCGGCGCGTTGCAGCGCCGCAGTCGCCGTCCGGCGGAAAAGCTCCGAGGCCACCTCCGTATAGGCGGCCATGCGGTCCTGCCAGCCATGCGGCTCTTCGAACCAGGAAAGCGGCCGCGCCACGTGACGCTTACGAATGCCGGTGCTTTCGAACACGCGGGCTAGATATTTGAAGTCTTGAAAGCGGTCCGAGAACAGGCGCGCCGCTGTCTCGGCGGCGTCCGTCTGGAGGATGATGTTATCGGGCGTTGTGACAGCGAGGCTTAGAAGTTTGACGGTATCAGTCACGAGTTTCTCCTGTGCCTTTGAGGGGCATGGGACGAAAACACGCGATGACGAGGGTCTATTCGGTGCCAAAGCGGTCACGAAAGAGTGACAGCGTCGCGGTATGGTGTGTGTCAAAAAAATCTGACCACCGTCCGAATAAATGATGCTGGTGGTGTGTTCTCCCCTCGCAACGTTCATTTTGCCAAGGAGACATTCCATGACGACCAAAGCATTTCGCCTGGCTTCCATCGCTCTCGGCGCAAGCCTGACCCTCGGCGCCTTCGCCATCCCCGTCTTCGCCGCCGGCGACGATTCCAGCACGACGCCGACCTGCAAGAAGGGCGAGATCTACGATCAGAAGGCGAAGAAATGCGTCAAGCAGCAGAGCGCCAATGTCACGGACGAAAACCGCGCCGACTACGCCTATTCGCTCGCCAAGAAGGATCATCGCTACGAGGAAGCCCTGGCGGTCCTCGACACCATGAAGAACCCGAATACGGCAGAAGCGCTGAACTATCGCGGCTACGTAACCCGCAAGCTCGGCCGCACGGACGAAGGCATCTCCTACTACCAGAAGGCTGTCGCCATGGACCCGAAGTATACGCTGGTCCGCGAATATCTCGGCGAAGCCTATGTCATCAAGGGGCGGATGGACCTCGCAAAGGACCAGCTAAACACGATCAAGACGCTCTGCGGCAATACGAGCTGTGAGGAATATCGCGATCTTCACGCTGCGATCATGAACCCGTCCAGCCTGTAACCGCAGGTCACGGCCGGGATGAAGATGATAGGCAGGGAGCTTTGCGAGGGATATGGGAGTGATGCCGGTCGCTCGTGGTGCAATTTCTGTCTATAGTCTGACGGCAACGGAGCCGCCGAAAGGATCGGCGGCTCCCGGACATGCGAAAGCGGCGGAGGATGTCATAGCGAGCGAAGAGGATATCAGGGTGGGCCTGTCCCAACATCTGACGCGGCTGTGGCGCTATGGTGTCGTGTTGTCGCGCCAGCGCGACGTGGCCGACGATCTTGTGCAGGCGACCTGCGTCAGGGCCCTGGAGCGAGCGGCTCAATTCACATCGGGCACGCGGCTCGATCGCTGGCTCTTTGCCATCCTGCATTCGATTTGGCTGAACGAGGTCCGTTCGCGCCGGGTGCGCATGGGGCAGGGCTTTGTCGATGCCGACGAGACGCTGGTTTTCGACGGAGCACGCGAGACCGAAACGCATATTTTGGCCGGGCAGGTGTTGCAGCGCGTGCAAGCCCTGCCGGAGGCGCAACGCACCGCGGTGTTCCTGGCCTATGTCGAAGGGCTTTCCTATCGCGAGGTGGCCGAGGTTCTCGATGTGCCGATCGGGACAGTCATGAGCCGGCTCGCGGCGGCGCGGGCGAAACTCGCCGAGGGGATGGAAGTGGCGGCTGACGGAAAATCGTCCGGAGGTGAGCGACTGGGGAATAGAAATGAGTGAATTGCATAAAGGACAGATGCCCTCGGACGAGCAGCTCACCGCCTTCATCGATGGCGAGTTGGATGCTGCCGAGCGCGAGCGGATCGAACGATTGATCGCCGACGACGTGCGCGTGGCGGAGCGATTCGATTTTCTGTCGCGCGGCACCTTGCCCTTCGCGGAGGCATTCCAGCCGATGCTTAGCCAGGCGCCGGCTGCGAAGCTGGATGCCATGCTTGCCGGCATTCCCTCGAGAGACGAGAGCAGAGTCCGCACCGGCGGTATCGGCCGCCGTGGTTTCCTTGCGGCCCTTGCCGCAAGCTTCGTTGCCGCCATTGCCGTCGATCGTGCCGTGATCGGCATCGGCCACCGGCTTTCGAAGCCGGACGAAGCTAACGAATGGCGTGCCGTGGTGGCGGAATATCTTTCGCTCTACACGGCGGATACGCTGAGCGCTCCGGCCGGCGATCACGCGCAACAAGTTGCGCAATTGAATGAAGTCGGGGCCAGATTGGATCTGTCGCTGGTGCCCGAAGCGATTGCCATGCCGGGCATAGAGTTCAAGCGTGCTCAGATCCTGAACTATGATGGCAAGTCACTCGCCCAGATCGCCTATCTCGACCCGGAGAGCGGCCCGATGGCGCTCTGCATCGTCCGATCCGCCACGGGTGCGGCCGCGCCGGATGTGGAAAACCGCAAGGGCATGAATGTCGTCTATTGGTCGAGCGCTACCCACGCCTTCATGCTGATCGGGCATGCGCCGATCGAGCGGATGGAGCAACTTGCGGCTGATGTCAGGGCGCATCTGGTCGCCTGAGGGCTGTTTGGTGGGCGACTAAAACGGCCTGATTCAAAAAGAATTTGGCGAAAACCCATCCTGCTGGTATTCTTTGCCCAACGAAAATCGAACGAGCGCCAGCAGCATACCCTCAAGGGCCTTGCGCGGCGCGGTGGAAAAGATACGTGAGTGACCCCGACAGCGGCCTGACGCCGCAGGCAGACGGGGCGTCGGCAGCAGAGCGCAGGAAGGGTAAATCCTCCCGGCGCGCGAAGCGTAAGCGCGGTCATGGCCGCCCGAACGCTCATTCTGCGGAGGCCATCCAGGCAGGCAAGTCCAGCCAGGTGGCGCAACGCCCAGCAGAGGATGAGGCCGGCTCCCCGGCCAAAAAGCGCAAGCGCCGGCGCCGTGCACGCGCAGCCCAAGGTGGCGCGCAGCCTGCTTTCCAGACACAGCAGCTTTTGGCATCGGCGGAGCATCGCTCGCCCGATCATGCCCATCCGTCTTCGCATAAAAGCGGCAAGAACCGGCGCAAGCATCGCAGCAAGCGTGGCCTGCAGGGCCGGCCTCTGGTGCATGAGAAAGTGGCGCAGATCGTCGCTCCTGCTAGTGCGCCTTCGAACGCGCATGTGCCAGTGGCCCATGACGATCATCGCCAGAACCGCCAATCGCAGCCGCGCCGCGAAGGGCAGGGGCAACATCACCACTATGCCGACGCCGATTCCCGGCCGCTCGACCTCTATGCCGCCCTCGATCTCGGCACCAACAATTGCCGCCTGCTGATTGCGCAGCCGACCCGCCCCGGCCAGTTCCGGGTGGTCGATGCGTTTTCCCGCATCGTGCGCCTCGGTGAGGGGCTCGGTGCCAGCGGACGTCTGTCGAGCGATGCCATGGATCGCGCCGTTGAGGCGCTGCGCATCTGTGCGGCCAAGCTGAAGACGCGCGAAATCCGCCGCATGCGGCTGATCGCGACCGAAGCCTGCCGTGCCGCCGCCAATGGCGAAGCCTTCCTTGCACGTGTGACGGAAGAGACGGGATTGCGGCTCGAGATCATCGACCGCGAAACCGAAGCTCGGCTTGCCGTCTCGGGCTGCTCGTCGCTCGTCGGGCCGGAGGCGCGCTCCGTGGTGCTGTTCGATATCGGCGGCGGCTCTTCGGAAATTGCCGTCATCCGCATCGGTGAGAATCGCTCCAGCCGGCTTGCCAATCACATCACCCATTGGACCTCGCTGCCGGTCGGCGTGGTTACGCTTTCGGAGCGGCATGGCGGTCGCGACGTGACGCCGGAACTATTCGAGACGATGGTCTGCGAAGTTCAGCGCATGCTCGAGCGCTTCGATTGCCCGCCGGTGCATGGCGCAGCGCGGGACAGCGGCGATTTCCATCTGATCGGCACCTCCGGCACGGTGACGACCCTTGCCGGCGTTCATCTCGATCTGCCGCGTTACGATCGGCGCAGGGTCGACGGCGTCTGGCTTTCGGACGATGAAGTGAGCGCGATGCAGGCCAAGCTCCTGTCCTGGGATTTTGCCGGACGCGCCGCCAACCCGTGTATCGGGCCGGATCGCGCCGATCTGGTACTGGCAGGCTGCGCCATTCTGGAGGCGATTCGCCGCCGCTGGCCGAGCCCTCGCATGCGCGTTGCCGACCGCGGCCTGCGCGAGGGATTGCTGACCGACATGATGGCAGACGATGGTGTTTGGCGGCGGGGCCGCTCGCGCCGGGGTCATCGACCGAGGGATATGAAGGGGCCGCAGACGTGACCAAGCCAACCATCGCCGGCAACCGCACGGGCCGCAAGCTCGGCCAGCGCGTCAAGAAAAAGAAGCTGAAGGCTTCGTCGCGCCAATGGCTGCAGCGCCATATCAACGATCCCTATGTGCAGCGCGCCCAGCTCGAAGGCTATCGCGCCCGCGCCGCCTTCAAGCTGCTGGAGATCGACGAGAAGCATCAGATCCTGAAGGGTGCTCGACGCATCATCGATCTGGGTGCGGCTCCGGGCAGCTGGTCGCAGATTGCCGCCAAGGTAACCGACTCGACCGAGGAGGATATCCGCGTCGCCGCCATCGACTTCCTCGAAATGGCGCCGATTCCCGGCGTCAGCGTCCTGCAGCTCGATTTCCTCGATCCGACAGCGCCGCAGCGGCTGATCGAAGCCGTCGGCGGCACGCCGGATTTGGTAATATCCGATATGGCGGCGCCAACGACCGGCCATCACCGCACCGACCATCTGCGAACCATGCATCTCTGCGAAGTGGCAGCCCACTTCGCCGTCGAGGTGCTTGCCGAAGGCGGGCATTTCCTAGCCAAGACCTTCCAGGGCGGTACGGAGCGCGACCTGCTGACTTTCCTCAAGCAGAATTTCCGTCAGGTCATCCATGTAAAGCCCGGCGCATCCAGAGCCGAGTCGGTGGAGATGTTCCTGCTGGCGAAAGGCTTCAAGGGCCGCAAGCGGGAAGACCAGGCGGAAGAAGAGCACTCCGCCGCCGAGCGTTAAATCTGAGCACTTCTTCATCGAAGGACAGACGCCATCAAGCACCGGCTTAGCGGTGCCTGACAAGGCTCGTGTCGTTATTTGGCAGCCGTCTGCTCCACCTGTGGCTGCAGCGCTGCCACACGCTTGAGGCCGGCCTTGTGGCCGGAAACCATGGCGCCGGCGCTGCGATCCATCCGGATGAAGGGGATGGTGGCAAGCACGGTCAGGATCGAGATGCAGAAGAATGCGATGTGGAAATCGCGAACCTGCAGCTCCGTGCCGCTGAAGAAGGTCGAGGCTTCCAGGATCAGGGCGGCGACGGCGACGCCAAGCGCAAGACTGATCTGCTGCATGACCGAGCTCATCGATGTCGCCTGGCTCGCCTGCTTGTCGCTGATATCGGCAAAGGCGAGCGCATTGATGCCGGTGAAGAAGAACGAGCGCGAGAAGCCGCCGATCAGCAGGACGCCGACGATGATGAGATGCGGCGTCCACGGCTGGAAAAGGCCGGTGCAGATCGTCGTGGCCGTGGTAACGGCGGCAGCCGAAAGCAGTGCCGTCTTGAAGCCGACGGCGGTAAAGACGCGGCGCGCGATGAACTTGGTGGAGATCGCGCCGATCGCACCGGCAAAGGTGATGAGGCCGGACTGGAATGGATTGAGGCCGAACCCCAGCTGCAGCATCAGCGGCGTCAGGAACGGCATGGCGCCGATGCAGATGCGAAATAGCGTGCCGCCTGTCACCGAGGCGCGGAAGGTGGCATTTTTCAGCAGCGACAGGTCCAGAATCGGCGCCGGGTGCCGGCGCGCGTGGCCGATATAAACAATGCCGCAGACAAAGCCGATAATGACGGCCGAGATGCCTATATAGGACGGCAGCGCCGGCAGGCTGATGACAGACATGCCGAAGACGACGCCGGAAGCTGCAAAAGATGTCAAAAGGAAACCGACGACATCGAGCTTCGGCGGCTTGGTCGCGTCCACTTCAGGCAGGAAGATGGACGCCAAGATGACGCCGAGGATGCCGACGGGCACGTTGATCAGGAAGATCCAGTGCCAGGAAGCATAGGTGGTGATGAAGCCGCCGAGCGGCGGGCCGGCAAGCGGACCGACGAGCGCGGGAATCGAAAGCAGCGCCATGGCGGAAACGAGATCGCTCTTCCGCGTGGTGCGCACCAGCACGAGCCGCCCGACCGGCGTCATCATCGAGCCGCCGACCCCCTGCAGGAAGCGGGCGAAGACGAACTCCAGCAGGCCGCCGGAAAAGGCGCACATGATGGAGCCGATGACGAAGACGCAGATGGCGACGCGGAAAATGCTCTTCGCGCCGAAGCGATCCGCCATCCAGCCGCTGATCGGGATGAAGACGGCGAGCGACACCATGTAAGAGGTCAGCGCCAGCTTGAGCGTGATCGGACCGACATGGAGATCGTTGGCGATGGCCGGCAGCGCTGTCGCGATGACGGTGGAATCCATCTGTTCCATGAAGAGTGCGACGGCAAGGATCAATGGAACGATGCGATTCATAGGCATGTGCCTTGATTGGTCTGTCTTCGGAAAGCCGTCGCTCAGGGCGCGATCAGCCGCTCTGTAGTCTTATGCGAGGCTGCTGCCAATCCCCGATTTCGCCCCATGGACGACAGAGGATCACGTCTTCGTGATGTCCGCCAGCGCAGGGCATGGAAAGCAGGATTTGACATATGCTAAGAGCATGGAAATGCTAAGCGCATAAAACGGTGCCGGTGTATTAGCGGATTCGGATCGTCCTGTCATGACCAATTTTTCGGTCAAGCAGCATGCTTCCAGGGCCGTCGCCGCAGACGATGTCGATAGGCGCAGCTTACGCTGCGCATCAGCACAAGGAGTAAGATCATGACGGCTGTCCCGCCCCCAGAGACGCATCAGTTCAAATTGGGATCCTGCACCATCACCGTCGTCAAGGACGGCGCCAGCGTCATGGACAATCCCTGGGAGACTTTCGGCACAAACCAGACGCCCGATACGGTTCGCAAGCTGCTGGAGCAGAATTTCCTGCCGACGGAAAAGCTCGTGAACAGCTATGCGCCCGCCATCATCGACACCGGCGCCGACGTCATCGTCGTCGATACCGGCTTTGGCGCAGCCGGACGCGCGCGTGGCCTGGGCCGTTTTCGCGAGGGGCTGAAGGCGGTCGGCTACACGCCCGAGCAGGTCACCATCGTTGCGCTCACCCATCTGCATGGCGATCATATCAACGGATTGATGGAGGAGGACGGCCCGGCCTTTCCGAACGCCCGCTACGTTGCCGGCGAGATCGAGTATGGGTTCTGGACTGACAAGGCACGCGAGGGGACTCCAGCGGAGGGCGGGCATAAGGCTGTGCTTACCAATGTCGTGCCGTTCGCCGAGAAAATGACCTTGCTAAAGGATGGTGACCAGATCGTCAGCGGCATGACCGTAATGCTCGCGCCCGGCCACACGCCCGGCCATCTCGTCTTCCATTTAGAATCTGCGGGCAGGCAGCTCGTCATGACCGGCGACACGGCCAACCACTACGTCCTGTCGCTCGGCCGTCCGGACTGGGAAGTCCGCTTCGACATAGACAAGCCCCAGGCCGCCAAGACCCGCCGCCGCATCTTCGATATGATCGCTGCGGACCGCATTCCCTTCCTCGGCTTCCATATGCCTTTCCCCGCCGTGGGCTTCGTCGAGAAGCAGCCGGAAGGCTTCCGCTACGTTCCGAAAACCTATCAACTCGACCTCTGACAATTCACGGTCTGAGAAGAAGCCTGCACGCGCGGCATATCTGCCGGGCACTTTTTGCTATTCCCTTCCTGTCATAGACGTGTTACCAGCCCTCGCCAACTTCCAAGCAACACTTGCAAGATCGCCCGGTAGACGATTCGTTCCGGGCTTTCCTGTTTTTCACAGACGAAGGAATTGGCCATGGCACGCATCATTGAAACGTCAACTGGGTTGGATGCTCTGACATTCGACGACGTGCTCCTGCAGCCGGGACACTCCGAGGTCATGCCGGGCCAGACGAATATCGCCACCCGCATCGCCCAGGACATCGAGCTCAACCTGCCGATCCTTTCCGCCGCCATGGATACGGTGACGGAAAGCCGCCTGGCGATTGCCATGGCTCAGGCGGGCGGCATGGGCGTTATCCACCGCAACCTGACGCCGGTGCAGCAGGCCGAAGAGGTCCGCCAGGTCAAGAAGTTCGAAAGCGGCATGGTGGTCAATCCTGTCACCATCGGCCCGGATGCGACACTTGCCGAGGCGCTTGCCCTGATGAAGGCGCATGGCATTTCCGGTATCCCGGTCGTCGAAAAGTCGCATCGCCTCGTCGGCATCCTCACCAACCGCGATGTCCGCTTTGCGTCCGACCCCTCGCAGAAAATCTACGAGCTGATGACCCGCGAAAATCTGGTCACGGTTGCCGAAAGCGTCCAGCAGCAGGAAGCCAAGCGCCTGCTGCACAAGCATCGCATCGAAAAGCTGCTCGTCGTGGATGGCGACGGCCGTCTGGTCGGCCTGATCACCGTCAAGGATATCGAGAAGTCGCAGCTCAACCCGAACGCCTCGAAGGATGCGCAGGGCCGCCTTCGCGCCGCTGCCGCCATCAGCGTCGGCGATGACGGTTTCGAGCGCGCCGAACGCCTGATCGAGGCCGGCGTCGACCTCCTGGTCGTCGATACCGCCCATGGTCACTCGCAGCGCGTTCTCGATGCCGTTACCCGCGTCAAGAAGCTTTCCAACTCCGTCCGCATCATGGCCGGCAATGTCGCCACCTATGACGGTACGCGGGCGCTGATCGATGCCGGTGCTGATGCAGTCAAGGTCGGTATCGGCCCGGGCTCCATCTGCACGACCCGTATCGTCGCCGGCGTCGGCGTGCCGCAGCTCGCCGCCATCATGTCGGCTGTGCAGGCGGCACAGGATCAGAACATCCCCGTGATCGCCGACGGCGGCATCAAGTTCTCCGGCGACCTCGCAAAGGCGATCGCCGCCGGCGCATCCGCCGCCATGATCGGTTCGCTGCTTGCCGGCACGGATGAAAGCCCGGGCGAGGTCTATCTCTACCAGGGCCGCTCCTTCAAGGCCTATCGCGGCATGGGCTCCGTCGGCGCCATGGCGCGCGGCTCGGCTGACCGTTACTTCCAGGCCGAGGTCCGTGACACGCTGAAGCTCGTTCCGGAAGGCATCGAAGGTCAGGTTCCCTATAAGGGCCCTGTCTCTGGCGTACTGCATCAGCTCGCAGGCGGCCTCAAGGCGGCCATGGGCTATGTCGGCGGTGCCGATCTCAAGCAGTTCCAGGAGCGGGCCACCTTCGTGCGCATCTCCGGCGCGGGCCTGCGCGAAAGCCACGCCCATGACGTGACGATCACCCGCGAAAGCCCGAATTATCCGGGCGCCGGCGGCTGATCGATGGCGGATCGCGCTTCGGACAATGCTAGCTCCTTGCAGGGCTTGGCGGCGATCCTTGCGGCTCTTTCCCTAGCACTCTTCGCCTGGATCCAGGCCGGCTTCGTCAGGGCATTCAGCGATGCCGCAGCCGGCCAGCAGATGCTGGATGCGCGCATCGGTGGCTATGAGCGCGAAGACGTCGTCGCCATGCTGCGCTATCTCAGGGATCATCCCGATCCGGCCGCGATCCTGCATTCCATGTATCTCGGGCCGGAACTGGTCTTTCCGCTGATATTGGGCGGGTTGCTGTTTTGCCTGGTGCGGCTGATCGGCCCCGGCGGTTTTTTCTTCGGCCGGCCGATCCCGCCTGGCGCTACCACAATCATCTTCTGCCTGCCAATCTTCTACACCCTTGTCGATTACGTCGAAAATATCGCCGGCCTCTTGCTTTATCCGCCGGCTGCGCCCTCCGATGCCATGATATCGCTGCTGGCGAACCTGCTGCCGATCATCGTTCGGCTGAAATTCCTGACGCTTGTTGTGACGGTTATTCTGCTGGCCCGCTTCGCGATTTTTCGCTACCTCTCGCCGGACGGCTCCAGACCGTCCTGATCGACTACAGCGCCGCGCCTCATACGTGACACGCAAAGCTCGCTGTAGCATTTTAGATCTACTGTCTAGCTTTGTCCTTCAATCGATTCTGATTTAAGGACAAAGCTAGACAGTGGTTCGGCTTTCGGAAGGTCAAAGGAGTTGGCGGCGTGACAGGCTACGAAATGTTCTGGCCCATGGTGGCGCATGCGGTATTGGTTTTCATCCTCTATGCGCTCCTGGGATGGCGCCGCCGCGTGTTGGTAAAGGCCGGCCGCATCCAGCCAGCGCAATTCCGCGAAAACCATGCAGCCGACGAGCCCGCGGAAAGCCTGGTGGTGCGCAACAGCCTCGCCAATCAGTTCGAGCTTCCCTTGCTCTTTCATGTCTGCTGTATCGTCCTATACACCGCTCAGGCGGATAATCTGCCGGCCGTGATCCTCGCCTGGATCTTCGTCGTCACGCGCTACGCGCATGCTTTCGTGCATGTGACCAGCAACGATCTGCGCTACCGCAGCCCCCTCTTCGCTCTTGGTTTTGCGGCTCTGGTCTGCATGTGGGGCTGGCTTGGCATCTGGCTCGCCTTCTCCTGAGGTGCCTGCATTGCCGCAAGCCGCAACCTGCGGTAACGTTTTTGTGTTTTTCCTTTACCGTTGCGCTGGGACCTGCTGACCTATCTTGTCAGCGAGTGGCGGGCTGCTTACTGCCTGCAGCCGGGGAAACAGGAGAATAGGATCATGAGCACGGAAAAGCCAGTCGTGACGCAGGCGATGATCAACGCCTATGACGAATACACGCATCTGACGCTCGACCGTCGGAGTTTCATGGAAAAGCTGACCAAGCTCGCGGGCTCGGCAGGCGCCGCCGCTGCCATCGCGCCGCTGCTGGCTGCCAATCAGGCGAGCGCCGAGATCATTGCCGCCGATGATGACAGGCTGGAGGCAAAGGATGTGACCTATGCCGGCACCAAGGGCGAGATGAAGGGCTATCTCGTCCGTCCGAAAGACGCCACGGGCAAGCTCGGCGGTGTCATCGTCATCCACGAGAACCGCGGCCTCAATCCACACATCCGCGATGTCGCCCGGCGTGTGGCGCTGGAAGGCTTCATGGCGCTGGCGCCGGATTTCCTCACTCCGCTCGGCGGCACGCCTGAGGACGAGGACAAGGCGCGCGACATGTTCACCAATCTCGATCCAGCATTGACGGCCGCCAACGCCGAGGCGAGCCTGACCTATCTCGCCAAGCTCGATGGGGCCAACGGCAAGGTCGGCGCCGTCGGCTTCTGCTGGGGCGGCGGCCTCGTCAACCGTTTCGCGACCATCTCGCCCGAGCTGAAGGCAGGTGTCGCCTATTACGGCGCGCAGCCGCCGGCAGGTGACGTGCCGAAGATCAAGGCTGCCCTTCTGTTGCATTACGCCGGGTTGGACGATCGCATCAATGCCGGCATCGAGGCCTATCGCAAGGAGCTGCAGGCAACTGGCAAGACCTTCGAAATCTTCGTCTATGAAGGCGTCAACCATGCCTTCAACAACGATACTTCGGCTGCCCGCTATGACAAGAAAGCTGCCGACCTAGCCTGGGGTAGAACCGTCGATTTCCTGAGGAAATATCTATCCTAGAACGATATGGGTCCGTGACGCGGGCTTACCGGTTGCAAGGGCCGAAACCCTATTCCGGCCCTCGTTCCGGAGTTCGCGCCGGCTCCTAAGTGATGATTAAAATTCGATTTTTTCCGTTTACGCGCATTGAACCCGTCAAGTGCCATAGCGTCGGGCGCACTTGAACGCCGTTTAGTGCCAGAATGAAACGGGAAGAGCATGAATCCGGATAATCCCGACCGTATCACGTTCCGAAGGAGGCCGCAGCAGGAGCGAAGCATCCAGCGTGTCGATGCCATCCTGTCGGCCGCAGCCGCGCTGATCGCCGAAAAGGGGGTGAGCGCAATGAAGATGACCGAGCTGGCTGCGGTCGCCGCAATCCCGATCGGCTCCGTCTATCAGTATTTTCCGGACAAGGCGGCGATCGTCCGCGCCTTGCTCGATCGGCATTCCAGCCGGATCCGGCAAAAGGTCGGAGAGACTTTTGCCCTCGTGACATCGCTCGATCATGCCATCGAGCTCGTCTGCGCCATGGTCGATTGGTACTATCGCGAGTTTCGCAGCGATCCAGCCTATCTCGGCGTCTGGCTCGGCACGGATATCGACAGGGATATCCTCCAGCTTAACATGCAGCACAGCGATCGCGTCGCCGAAATTTTCCTGGGGAGCATCCGGCCCTTCCTGCCGGCCGGAAGCCGCATCGACCTTGAGGCGCGCACGCAACTGTTCAGCCATCTGATCGGTGCATCCATTCGCTTCGCCATCATGAGCGAGGAGGAAATGGCGCTTCGCATGCTGTGTGAATGGAAGCAGGTGATACGCGCCACCTTGCTGGCGGAGCCGGCGTAGTGACGTTTTCCGAAGGCGATTGTCTGCCGACCTCCGGGCTCACCAGCCGGGCAGAATGTGCCCGGCGCGCAGCCGCGGGTAGAAGCGCGTATAGGTTTTCACATCGCCATCGAGATCGTCATCCACCGCTGCCGGCGTGATGTTGTCGAGGCAGGCCGAGATATGGGCCGTAATGGCGTTCATCAGCGATACCGAAAGCCCAGCCCGCTTCATGATGCCGATCTGCACCGGCGGCAGCGGCGGGAAGCCGTCCGCCTGGCTCAGCACCTTCATGCCGGTGCGCAGGGCCGATTCCGGCATGACCGATACCGCCATGCCGGCAAGCACGGCAGCGGCAACCACCGTGCAGGACCAACTGGTGAACAGGATCTGGTAGTCGCGGCCGCCGGCGTCGAGCGCAGAGCAGGCAAGCTGCCGCCATTGACAGTCGCGTCGCCCCACGGCGAGCGGAATGGGTGCATCGTCGCGCAGCGGATGGTTGGCCGAGCCAACCCAGCAGAGCGGCTCCGTTCGAACCACGTCGGACATGCGTTCGCGTGGATTGTGGGTGACGAGCGCGATATCGAGCTCGCCGCGATGCATCCGCTCGGCGAGATCGACTGAGGGTTCGCAGACAATATAGAGCTCGACATTCGGATGTGTTTTTGCAAAGCGGCCGATGATTTCGGGCATATAGCGGTCGGCATAATCGTCCGGCGTGCCGATGCGCAGCGTGCCCTCGAGCCGGTTGTCATCGAAGGCGGCCATCGCCTCATTGTTGAGGCGGATGATGCGGCGCGCATAGTTCAGCAGCTTTTCGCCTTCGGCCGTCAGGCGGTTGCCACGACCGTCCTTGATGAAGAGCTGCTTGCCGACACGCTCTTCCAGGCGGCGCATCTGCATGGAGACGGCCGACTGCGTCTTGAATACCCGATCCGCCGCCTTGGTGAAGCTGCCAGAATCGACGATGGCGATGAAGGTCTGCAACTGATCGATATCAAGCGGCGCGGACATGGGTTTACCTATAAAGGAGTTTGATAGTTATCATTAGAAACATTCGTTGGACTGATCAATAGGCCTTTGGCATCTTCCTAATGCAATTCAGCATACCAATCGCACAGAACTCTTGTCGAACTCCTCCCGGCCTATGCCCTTTTCCGATCATCGGAAAGGGGCTTGGCTGACGCGCGTGCCTCAAGGAAAGGAATACGGAAATGCGCACGACAGATCGGACACTTGACCTCGGTTTGGCAACGTCATCGCTGTCGCTGACGGCACGCATGATGATTGCTTTGGGCAATGTCGCATCGATCTGGCGCGCAATCCGGAATCGTAAGGAAATCGAATATCTGAATGAGTTGAACGACAGTCAGCTGCGCGATATCGGCCTCACGAGGCAGGATTTGAACGTTGCGCTGACCACCTCGACCTTCTTCGGAGATCCGTCCGGCCATCTCACCAATTCGGCGCGCCGGTGCGCGCGCCTCTCCGCCTTCAGCAGCTTTAGAGGCTGATGGCGGACAATAGTTTCCCCGCAGGGTGATAGCCAATAAGCCCTGCCTCTTTCCCGGTGTTCGGCCCAAGGGCCAACACCGGGTTTTTTCTTTCTGAAGGCCGTGTCGCGTCATAGATCGTGCGCGGGCAAGTTGCTTCCGGCGGCAACTGTCTTATCTAACGACCTGATCCGAACAGTAGGGGAGCGATAATGGCAACGGTGATCTTCTTCCATTCCGTCTATGGTCTGCGCTCGCTCGAGCATGAGGCGGTGGAACGGGCGCAGGCAGCCGGCCACAAGGCTTTCGCGCCGGATCTCTATGACGGGCTGATCGCGCGATCCATCGAAGAAGGGTTCGAATTCAAGGACGAAATCGGCTGGCAGACAATCTGCGAACGCGCCGAATGGGCGCTGGCGGGCCTGCCGGCCTCGACCGTATTGGCCGGCTTCTCAATGGGGGCCGGCGTTATCTCCAGCCTCTGGCCCAGGCGGGAAAAGACGGACGGCATCCTTTTGCTGCACGGCGTCGCCCCGATCGCCGAAAATGCGCGGAAGGGCCTGCCCTTGCAGCTGCATTTGGCCGAACCGGACCCGTTCGAACCGGAGGAAGACGTGGCCGCCTGGCGGCAGACCGTCGAGCGCTCCGGGATCGCTGCGGAGATTTTCCGATATCCGGGCGTCGGCCATCTCTACACCGATGCCAGCCTGCCCGATTACGATGCCAAGGCGGCCAATCTCACCTGGAAGCGGGTCATCGATTTTCTCGATGCCGTCGACGCCAGGAGTTGAACTTGGCTCCGTCTATGCGCGCGGCACTTGAACTGAAGGCACTGGTCGCCTAGTTTAGGTGCACCCGCAATACCAACAGGATGTGTGCAATATGGATTCCACTTCGACCGCAATGCCGTTCAGCCTTGCCATCGGGGAAATTCATGCTCATGCCCATATCCATCGTTCTATCCAATCTTTCGTGGTCCACGCCTGACGGCCGGCCGCTCCTTTCCAATCTCGATCTGAGCTTCGGTGCCGAACGTACCGGTCTTGTCGGACGCAACGGCGTCGGCAAGACGACGCTGATCAAGCTCGTCTGCGGCGAACTGCAGCCGCAATCCGGCAGCATCTCGTTCAACGGCCGATTGGGGATCCTGCGCCAGAGCGTGCAGGTCGCGGCAAACGAGACGGTTGCCGATCTCTTCGCCGCGAGCGAGGCCCTTGCCGTGCTGAAGCGTGCGGAAGCGGGCGAGGCAACCAATGACGAACTCGCTTCAGCGGACTGGACGCTCGAGGCGCGTATAGCCGCAGCGCTTGACCGCGTCGGGCTCGATGTTACTCCCGAAACGCCGCTCGTGGCGCTGTCGGGAGGACAGCGTACGCGGTGCGGGCTTGCTGCACTCATCGCCGACGATCCCGATTTCCTGATCCTCGACGAACCCACCAACAATCTGGATCGCGACGGTCGGGTCGCGGTGATCGATCTGCTTGCGGGCTGGCGGGCAGGCGCGATCGTCATCAGCCATGACCGTGAATTGCTCGACACCATGGATGCGATCGTCGAACTGACCTCGCTCGGTGCATCGCGCTACGGCGGCAACTGGAGCCAATATCGCGAGCGCAAGGCGCTGGAGCTTTCCGCCGCAGAGCATGATTTTGCGGAAGCGGAGAAGCGTGTTGCCGAGGTGGAAAAAAGCGCCCAGGCAGCCGTCGAACGGCAGGCACGGCGGGACAAGGCAGGCCGGAAGATGGCGGCAAAAGGCGGTATTCCCCGCATCATGCTTGGCGGTTTGAAGGAGCGGGCCGAGATGACGAGCGCCGAAATCTCGCGGCTTGCCGAACGCCGCCGCGCCCAAGCCTTGCAGGATGCTGCCGCCGCTCACGAAAAGATCGAGATCCTGCAGCCCCTGACCGTGAAGCTGCCGACATCCGGGCTGCCGGCAAACAGGATCGTCCTCAGGATGGAAGACATCACCACCGGCTACGAGCCGGAACGGCCGATCCTGCGCGACTTCAATTTCATCATCACGGGGCCGGAGCGTGTAGCGATTACCGGGCCGAACGGGTCAGGCAAGACGACGCTGCTGGCGTTGATTTCAGGTGCGCTGAAGCCCTGGAGCGGAACGGTACGGGTGGTCCATTGCGCCCTGCTGGATCAGCGAGTGAGCCTGCTTGATCCGTTGCTGTCGATCCGCGATAATTTTCGCAGGATCAACCCGGATGCGGACGAGAATGCCTGCAGGGCCGCGCTCGCGCGCTTCATGTTTCGGGCCGATACCGCGCTGCAGATCGTCTCCAGCCTCAGCGGCGGCCAGCTTCTGCGGGCGGGGCTTGCCTGCGTGCTTGGTGGCGCGGCGCCGCCTTCGCTGCTGATCCTTGATGAACCGACCAATCATCTGGACATCGATTCCATTGCCGCGGTCGAAGCGGGGCTTCGAGCCTATGACGGCGCGCTTCTAGTCGTCAGCCACGACGAGGTGTTTCTCGAGAATATCGGAATAAAGAGACGGCTCGAATTGCCTGCCCGAGCCGTCTCGGATCGATGAGGGTGCGTCAGGCGTGGTCGGCACGGGCGATGCGATCGAGTTGGGCGATCGCATCTTGCGGCAGCTTGAGTTCAGCGGCCGCGAGATTCTGCCTGAGGTGATCAAGCGACGAGGTGCCTGGGATGAGCAGGATGTTCGGCGCCCGCTGCAGCAGCCAGGCAAGAGCCACCTGCATGGGCGTCGCATTCAGCCGGGCAGCCACATCGGAGAGAGCCGAGGATTGCAGTGGCGTGAAGCCGCCGAGCGGGAAGAAGGGCACATAGGCGATGCCATCGCGTTCCAGTTCATCGACCAGTGCGTCATCCGTGCGCTGCGCCAGATTGTAGAGATTCTGTACGCAGACGATCTCGGTGATCTTCCGGCCCTCGGCGATCTGGTTGCGCGTGACGTTGCTCAGCCCGATATGGCGCACCAGGCCCTGCCGCTTGAGCTCGGCAAGGGCGGTCAGTGGCGCCTCGATCGAACCCTCGCTCGGGTGATGCGGGTTGAGCATGACGCGAAGATTGACGACATCGAGCACGTCGAGCTGCAGATTGCGCAGATTGTCGTGCACCGCCTGCTTCAGCTCATCAGCGGAGAAGGCCGGCAGCCAGGAGGCATCGGCGCCGCGCCGCGCGCCGATCTTGGTGACGATGACGAGATCGTCGCCATAGGGATGGAGCGCCTCCCGGATCAATTGATTGGTCACATGCGGACCGTAGAAGTCGCTGGTGTCGATGTGGTTGACGCCTGATGCGATGGCTTCACGCAGGACCGCGAGCGCGGTGTCACGGTCTTTCGGCGGGCCGAATACGCCGGGCCCTGCGAGCTGCATGGCGCCGTAGCCGAGCCGTTTGACCTTTCGGTCCCCGAGGGTGAAGCTTCCGGATTGATCGATGCTGGACATGCTATCTCCTTTTCACGATGAAAACAGAAATAGGCTCAGTCTCGGTGTGTGATAATCGGGTGCGATCCGCACGGCCTGTGCGGAATAACGAACAATGGGTGGAATTGAAAGCGGCGGGCTGAGCGTTACTTCTGTTTCGGCGCCGGCTTGTCCTCGCTCTTCAAATAGCTGTCGAAGATGGCTTCCATGTTCTTCTGATAATTCTTCTGCACTTCAAGGCCGCTGTCGAACATGGCGTTGAACATCTCGGTATAGGCGGCCATGTCGACGCCTGTGGCAGGCTTGGGCGTCGGCTCCTCCTTCGGAGGCTCGGCCGGCATCGGGAAGTTCCTCATCATGTCCTGAAAGGCTTGGGCAAAGGGATTGTCGAGGAAGGGATTGGTCGGCGCCGGCTTCTCGCGCTTGACCGCATCGGCGCCGAACATCAGCTCCATCGCCTGGGTGAAGGGATTGTCGAAGATGCTCGCCTGCGGCGTCGGCTGCTGCTTGGGCGCAAAGCCGATGCTCTGCAGCCAGCCCTGCATCATCTCGCCCATAGAGGTGTTGAGGAAAGGGTTGGCCATCTGCGGGATCTGGCCGCTCGTTTCCTTGAAGAGGCCGCCCATCAGCGTATCGGCCATGACAGGCAGCATGCGTTTGTAGATTTCCTGGCCGATGCCGGTCATCTGCGCCGCCTGGGCGGCAATCGCGCGCGACACATCCTTCGAACCGAACAGCCGTCCGAGCACGGCATTGCCGTCGGCAATGCCCTCGGGCGTAAAGGCCTTGGTCATGTCTTCGAAATATTTGGCATAATTGCCCGAGCTGATGTCCTGCATCACGCCCATGAAATTATAGGGATCGGCGGCGCTGCGCTTGAAACCGGAGGAAAAGGCCGGCATCAGCGCGGCCATCGCCTTCGTCGCCTGCTCCTGCGCCAGATTGAACTGCTTGGCCATGGCCTCCGTGGCGGCGCCATTCTGTGCCTGCATCATCATGTCGAAGAGTGGCAGCATCGAAGTCCCTTTCCCCGCTATGAGGCCGCTTCGGAATCAGGCGGCGCTTGCTTGCAGCAGTATAGCGGGAAAAAAGGGGGCGCCTACCGGTTTCTGTCCTGACCTGACGGGGCAACGACGGCAGGCGATCGCCTATCAATATTGATATTCCTCGAAGATCGGCTCGACCGACTGGTTCCAGCGGCCATTGTAAAGCATCAGCAGATCGTCGGCGAGGGTGCCCTTCTTGGCAAGCACCTCTTCGAGCGGCGAAAGGAAGACGGTTTCGTCCTGGCCGTCGCCATTCAAGCGCTTGCGGTTCTTCAGGCCAAGACGGGAAATGCCGACCACGTCGCGTGCGATATCAAGCAGGCCGTGGCCCTTGATGGAAGCCTTCAGCCCCTGTGCCGGCACGGCATCACGCAGCGCGTTGACCTCTTGGAGGTTCCAGTCCTTGGTCAGTTCGTCGGCCGCCGCCAGTGCCTCGTCGTCATAGAGCAGGCCGACCCAGAAGGCCGGCAACGCACAGATGCGGCGCCACGGGCCGCCGTCGGCGCCGCGCATTTCGAGGAAGCGCTTGAGGCGGACATCCGGGAAAAGGGTGGAGAGATGGTTCGTCCAGTCGCCCATCGTCGGTTGCCAATCCGCGATTTCGCCCTTCAGCGCTCCATCCATGAACTGGCGGAAGGTGACATGCGTACAGTCGTGATAGCGGCCGTCGCGAACGACGAAATACATGGGAACGTCCAGCGCCCATTTCACATAGTCTTCAAATCCGAAATCGTCGCGGAAGGTGAAATCGAGCAGGCCGCCGCGGCGGTTGTCGGTATCTTTCCAGATTTCGCCGCGCCAGGAGGAAAGCCCGTTCGGCTTGCCTTCGGTGAAGGGAGAGGAGGCAAAGAGCGCCGTTGCCAGCGACTGCAGCTTCATCGACACGCGCATCTTGCGGCGCATGTCGGCTTCCGACGAGAAGTCGAGGTTCACCTGGATGGTGCAGGTGCGGTACATCATGTCGAGACCCTTGGTGCCGACCTTCGGCATGTAGCGGGTCATGATGTCGTAGCGCGATTTCGGCATGCGCGGGGTTTCGGCGAGCGTCCACTTCGGGCTGCCGCCGACGCCGAGGAAGCGGATACCCATCGGCTCGGCGATCTCGCGCACCGTCGCCAGGTGATTGTTCGATTCCTTGCAGGTCTGGTGAATGGTTTCGAGCGGCGCGCCGGAGAGCTCGAACTGACCGCCCGGCTCGATCGAGATCGCACCCATGCCGGAGGGCTCGCCGAGCCCGATGATGTTGTCGCCGTCCATGATCGGGTCCCAGCCGCTCTTCTTCTGCAGGCCCTTCAAGAGCGCAGAGATGCTGGCCTCGCCGAAATAGGGGACCGGGCTGTTGTCGGCGCGGAAGAACACGAATTTTTCGTGTTCGGTGCCGATGCGGAATTTCTCTTTCGGCTTGTTGCCGGCGGCCAGATACGCCGTCATTTCCGAGACCGAGGAGAGCGGGGTCTGGTCGGTGGTATCGCGCGCCATGGTATTACCTTAGATCTCGGAAAAGAACCCGCGCCAGCCGCAGGTCAATAGGAGGGTGATTGACGCGGATTGAGGTACGGTGCAAGTGAATTTCTTTCAAGGGTCGTTCAAAAAAATAGGATTTTATGTCTCGCAAGTGCATCACAACTGCGGCAGCCGCTGGCATATTTGCACAAGCGTTCAAGACACATCGCTATCAACGACGATAGTTTTACTCCGTCGACATTGAACGGAACATATCGATGAACGGTACGAACGCCCTTTACTATTCCATGCTGACACTACTGCTGGCCTCGCTGGTCATCATGGGCAGTCCAGGCCCGTCCACGATCAGCGCGACGGCAATGGGCGCGGCCTACGGTTTCCGGCGGTCGCTCGCCTATGTCTCCGGTCTCATCGCAGGCACCGTCGCGGTCTTGCTGGCCGTCGCCGCCGGCGTCGTTGCAATCCTGCTGTCCGTGCCACACGGCGCCTTGGCGCTGACGGCGGTTTCCGCCGTCTATATCCTCTATCTCGCCTTCAAGATCGCCACGGCGCCGCCGCTGTCTCGCCGCAACGATCAGGTCACGGTGCCCACCTTTTCCGGTGGGTTCCTGCTCGCCGTCGCCAATCCCAAGGCCTATCTGGCGATTGCCGCCGTCTTCGCGGGCGTCAGCCTGTTTCCGGATGAGCGGGCGCTCGACGCTACTGTGAAAATTATCCTGCTCGCGGCCATGATCATCGCCATTCATATGGTCTCGCTTCTTCTCGGCGCTTCCCTATCCCGTTTCCTGCGAGACCCGAAAATCTCACGGATCGTCAACATCTCGCTGGCGATCCTGCTGATCGTGGCAACCGTCGTCGCCGTACTGGAGTGAAGCCTCAATTCCAATCGCCGATCGCGGCCTGGATCACCGCCATGGCAGCGACGGCGGCCGTATCGGCGCGCAGGATGCGCGGCCCGAGCGGAATGGCCGTGACGAAATCGAGGCTGCGCAGCAGGGCGCGCTCCTCTTCCGAAAAGCCGCCCTCGGGCCCGACCATCAGCGCCAGATGTTTCTCCTTGACCTGCGTCAGCAGCGGCAGCGGATTCTGGCCGGCATCGCCCTCGTCGCAATAGATGATGCGGCGTTCGCGCGGCCAGCTTGCCAGCAGATCGGTGAGCTTCACCGGCTCGGCGACGTCGGGAATGCCGAGAATGCCACATTGCTCGGCAGCCTCGATGACATTGGCCCTGACCTTGTCGAGATTGGTGATCTTGCCCTGCACATGCTGCGTCATGACCGGTTGCAGCAGCCCGGCACCCATCTCCACCGCCTTCTGGACGAGGTAATCGAGCCGTCCTACCTTTAGCGGCGCGAAGAGATAATGCAGGTCGGAAGGGGCCGGCTGGGGCCGTGTTTCCTCCAGCGGCGTCAGCAGGATGCGCTTGCGTGTCGGGAAGGAGACGCCGGCTTTCCACTCTCCGTCGCGGCCGTTGAAGATCAGGAGTTCGGCACCATCCTCCATGCGCAGCACGTTGGCGAGATAGTTGAACTGGTCATGGTCCGCCTCGATGGCGGCGCCTGCCTTGATGCCTGATGTCACGAACAGCCGCTGCATGCGGAAATTGGCGCGCATGGATGATCCCCGGATTGCCTAGAACGATGAGATAAAGCGGTTCGAAGATTCGGAGGGCGCCGAACCGCTCTAAATGAAGAGCGCGACCATAACCCAATATACGACGGCAGCAAGCAGGGCAGCGACCGGCACGGTGATCGCCCAGGCGGCGATGATGGTCATGAAATGCGAGCGGCGCACGAGCCGCCGGCGATGAACCTCATCGGGATTGCGCTCTTCGCTGGTTTCCGGCTCGTTCCAGGGGATGCCCGCCGCCTCCGCCTTTTTGCGCATATAGGCGAGCCGCCGTTTTGAATGGACGGTGGACCACTCGCGGAAGAAGCCGACCCCGAAGACCGCGCCGACGGCGATATGGGTCGAGCTCACCGGAAAGCCGAACCAGGCGGCAATGATGACGGTAAGGGCCGCAGAAACGGCGACGCAATAGGCCCGCATAGGATTGAGTTTGGTGATCTGTTCGCCGAGAAGACGAATGAGCCGCGGTCCGTAGAGCAGAACGCCGACCGAGATGCCGCAGCCGCCGATCATGACGACCCAGAAGGGTGCCTTCTGCGCCGCCGTTTCCGCGAAGACATTGAGCGAGACGCCAAGTCCGATGTCACGGACGATCGCGGCCAGCGGCCCGATGGCATTGGCGACGTCGTTGGCGCCATGCGCGAAGGACATGAGGGCCGCCGAGCAGATCAACGGCAGGCGGAAAAGCTTGCGCAGCGAGCTGTTCTTGTTTTCGAGTCCGGCCGACTGTGCTTTGACCAGCGGTCGCGCCCCCAGCCAGGCGATGATGCCGACCCCCAGGCCGATCGCCAGATTGAGGATATTGGGTATCGCGCCTTTGGGTTCGAGCTGGACCACGAGATAGCCAGAGAAAGTACCGGCCATCAGCCCGATCAGGATGGGAATCCAATATCTGGCGGCGGCGATCTTGTCGTCACGATAGATGATGCAGGTCTCGATGAAATAGAGGATGCCGGCCGCGATGGTGCCGCCGAGAAAGGGTGTGATGACCCAGCCTGCGGAAATCGCCGCCAGCATGTTCCAATTCACGAGTTCCGGGCCGGCGGCGGCTGCACCTGCGCCGACCACGGCGCCCACGATCGTATGTGTGGTCGAAACCGGCGCCTTTCGCCAGGTGGCTAAATTGATCCAGAGGGCTGCGGCGAGAAGTGCGGCCATCATCAGCCATGCAAGCTTGCCGATGCTGATGATGCGGTTGGTGTCGACGATATGCGTCGAGATCGTGTTGATGACCGGGCCGCCGGCGATCGTCGCGCCGAGGATCTCGAAGATGGCGGCCATGACCAGGGCCTGTGTCATGGTGATCGCACGCGCACCGACCGCCGCGCCGACATTGTTGGCGACATCTTTCGCGCCGATGTTCATAGCCATGTAGCCGGCAAGGGCAACGGCGGCAAAGATCAGCGTCGCGCGCGGCTGGTCGAGCACGTAGATACCGGCAAAGACCATGGCAAGGCCGAGAAAGATCAGGCCGATGCCCGGCGCCACCAGACGCCTCGCGACGTGATGGGTAGCGTCCTCGACATAGGTGAATTTGTCGAGGTCCTTGTCGAGCGTCCTCTTTACTGGTGTGGCCGGTCGGTCGGGCATTCAATTCTCTGGATCAAAACTCTCGTATTGCGCTCACCGATGAGGCGCGCAATAGCCGCCCCGCACACTGGCACAGTTTTTTGTGACGAATGTGGCTTATTTCGCCTGGATCTCAGCGGAAGCGGCTGTCATCCGCTGGGCGAAGGCAAGAATGAGATCGTGCAGCTCCGGTTCGCGAACACGTTCGGCGGCTTCCTCGAAGGAGACCCACTCCATGGAGCGCTCACCCTTTTCCTTGAAGTTCTTCGCGAGTTCGCTGACTTCGAGGGCGTAGACCTGCACCCGGCACGGCACCTGAATGCCATCCTTCAGCACCTTGTCATAGCCGAACGAGCCGAGCGGTTCGGTTTCCACCACGCCGCGCACCCCTGCCTCCTCATAGGCCTCGCGGGCGGCGACCTCGTGGGAGAGCTTGCCCGGCATCGGCCATCCCTTGGGAATGACCCAACGCCCGGTGTCGCGGCTGGTCAGCAACAGCATCTCGAATTGACCCGTCTTCTTCTTCACCCGATAGCAGAGCGCAGCATATTGCTGTCGCGGCGGACGCCGAAACATGAGTTGCACATCATTTGCTATGCGGCTGAGAAAGGCCAATTGTCGGTTCACCTTTAAGAGTTGGAGTGACGGCTCGATTCTATATTATCACGGTGGAGAAAAATTTTGCGCTCTATAGAGGGCTATATGGTATTTCCCCACACATTTATTGAGTGCTGCGTAGATAAAAATATAAAGATTTGCCTTCTGATATTCGCCAGCCCTTATGCTGAAAGCGACATTCCACAACGGTTGCGTGCCGCAGATGGCGCAATTGGCAAAGCAGCGGTGCTTTCATTCTGGAAGGAAAGATAAAAGCCCGCCCGTCGCTGTCGCATTCGGCATTCCGCCGACTTCGCGGTCTTGCGCGCTAAGCATCAGGTTCCGGCAAGCGCCTCCGGCAGCAATCGATCATAGAGTGCCGCCATCTCGTCGCCGAAACAGCAGAAGATGATCTCATCGAAGGCGCCATCCGTGCTTTCGGCTAGGGCGGTGCGGATCGCAATCCTGGCGGCCGGCTCGGCGGGAAAGCGGTAGATGCCGGTCGAAATCGCCGGAAAGGCGATGGTCCTCAGACCGTGTTGCCGGGCAAGGCCGAGGCTGTTGCGATAGCAGCCGGCAAGCAGCTCCTCTTCGCCACGGTCTCCACCATTCCAGACCGGACCGACCGTATGGATCACCTGCCTCGCCGGCAGGCGATATCCGCCCGTTATCTTTGCCTGTCCGGTCCTGCAGCCGTTCAGTGTCCGGCATTCCGCTAAGAGATCCGGTCCGGCGGCACGATGGATCGCGCCATCCACTCCACCGCCACCGAGCAGGCTGTTGTTGGCCGCGTTGACGATCGCATCGACCTTCAGCGCCGTGATGTCGCCGAGCGCCACCGTGAAGCGCGTCTTCGAATTTGGGGCGAGATCGGAACGGATGGTCTCAGGTGCGGACATGATGGCGGTCTCCTCGAGCCTTAAATGACTCTATCGCTCCCAATAGGGAACGGGGCCGTAAAGTTCCGCCAGAAAATCGATGAAGACGCGCACTTTGGCCGGCAGGAATTGCCGGCTCGGGTAAACGGCCGAGAGCGTCACATTGTGCGAGCCTTCATAGGCCGGCAGCACCTGTACGAGGCGGCCGTCGCGCAGTTCCGGCCCGATATCCCAGGTCGAGCGCAGCGCGATGCCGAGCCCGGCAATGACGGCTTCGCGCACGACCTCACTGGAATTGGTGATGAGCCTGCCCTCGGGGCGGAAGATCAGGCTGCCTTTCGGCCCCTCCAGCCGCCACGGATCGAGATTGTGCGCGGGCAGGCAGATATGCCGGCGCAGATCGTCGATATCTTCGGGCATGCCGTGGGCGTCGATATAGGCAGGCGAGGCGCAGAGCACGCGGCGCACCGGCGCAAGCCTGCGGGCGACGAGACTGGAATCCGTCAATTCGGCGATGCGGATGGCAAGATCGAAGCCGCCGCCGACGATATCGACGAATTCATCGCTGAGCACGAGATTGAGTGCCAGTTCGGGGTGGGCCTGCATGAAGGACTTTAGGTGCGGCGCGATGTGCAGCCGCCCGAAGGATGTCGGGGCGGAGATTTTCAGCGTGCCATGCATCTGCGAGGAGCGCCCGGCAATATAGGCTTCCGCCTCTTCCAGCCCGGCGAGAATGGCGAGCACGCGATCGTAGAAGCCCTGGCCGGCTTCCGTCAGCGAAATCTGCCGCGTCGTGCGCTGCAGGAGCCGGGTGCCGAGCCTGTCTTCCAGGCGCTTGATGCGCTTGGAAATGACGGCGGG
Organism: Rhizobium sp. JAB6; assembly: GCF_003024605.1. GTDB lineage: Bacteria > Pseudomonadota > Alphaproteobacteria > Rhizobiales > Rhizobiaceae > Rhizobium. The sequence continues at coordinate 707,370 of NZ_PYJQ01000001.1, forward strand.
CGAGAAACCGAGTGAACGTCCCGTCAGAGACATGCTGCCGGTCGCAACGACGCTGGCGAAGATTTCGAGATCTCCTAAATTCGTCATGCAGAATTATTTCCTGTTTTGGAATAAGTGCTTATCATTTGCTCCAAACTTGGGAAAGCGCTAAGCCTATAATGCGCTAAAAGGGCTGTATCCGTGCAAGGATGCAGGAGGAGGACGGCATGGCCGAGGCCATTTCATTTCTGGAGCCGCGTGCGGATGTTCTGGCGCGCCGCAGCGCGATCGTTGCCGATCTCGCCGATCTCCTGGCGCCGGAATGCCTGATTCACGAGCAGCGTGAGCTCGTGCCTTTCGAAACCGATGCCTTCGTGTCCTATCGCCGCCTGCCGCTCGCCGTCGCTCTGCCCCGCTCGACGGCGGAAGTGGCGGCCGTCATGAAATATTGCCATCGCTACGGCATTCCCGTCGTGCCGCGCGGTGCTGGCACGTCGCTGTCGGGCGGTGCCATCCCGCAGGAAGATGCGGTCGTCCTCGGCCTCTCCAAGATGAACCGCATCCTCGATATCGATTATGCCAACCGCACGGCGACGGTGCAGGCGGGAGTGACGAACCTGCATGTTTCCGAAAGCGTATCGGCCGACGGTTTCTTCTATGCGCCCGATCCGAGTTCGCAGCTTGCCTGCACCATCGGCGGCAATATCGGCATGAATTCCGGCGGCGCGCATTGTCTGAAATACGGCGTCACGACCAACAATCTGCTCGGCGTCAAGCTGGTGCTGACCGACGGCACCGTCATCGATCTCGGCGGGAAGGCGCTGGATGCGCCTGGCTACGATCTGCTCGGCCTCGTCTGCGGCTCCGAAGGCCAGCTTGGCATCGTTACCGAGGCGACGGTACGGCTCATCGCCAAGCCGGAAGGCGCCCGGCCGGTGCTCTTCGGTTTCGACAGCTCCGAAGAAGCAGGCGCCTGCGTCGCAGATGTGATCGCCGCCGGTATCGTGCCGGTCGCGATCGAATTCATGGACAAGCCGGCGATCGAGATCTGCGAAGCCTTTGCCAAGGCCGGTTATCCGCTTGACGTCGAGGCTCTGCTGATCGTCGAGGTCGAAGGCTCCGAAGCGGAAATGGACGATATGCTTGCGAGCATCGTTGCCATCGCCCGCGCTCACAGGGTCAAGACCGTGCGCGAATGCCAGTCGGCAACGGAAGCGGCCCTGATCTGGAAAGGCCGGAAGTCAGCCTTCGGCGCTACAGGGCGCATCGCCGACTATATCTGCATGGATGGCACCGTGCCGCTCAGCCAGCTCTCCTATGTGCTGAAGAAGACAAGCGAGATCGTCGACGGCTACGGTCTGCGCGTCGCCAATGTTTTCCATGCCGGCGATGGCAACATGCATCCGTTGATTCTCTTCAATGCCAACGACCCCGAAGACGCCGCCAAGGCCGAAGCGGCCGGCAACGACATCCTGCGGCTCTGTGTCGATGCCGGCGGCTGTCTCACCGGCGAGCATGGCGTCGGCATCGAGAAACGCGACCTGATGCGGCATCAATATGCCGATGTCGATCTTGCCCAGATGATGTCGGTTCGCGCAGCTTTCGACCCCGGCTGGATCCTCAATCCCTCCAAGGTCTTCCCACTCGAAGGGCGCAACGCCGCATGACTGAATTTCTTCCGAGAACCGAGGAGGAAGCGGCTTCCATCATCGGTGATCATGCCGCGCGCGGCGCGGCCCTTGCAATCGTCGGCGGCAATACGCGATCCGGCTTCGGCAATGCAGTCGTGTCCGAAGCGGTACTCTCATCCCGCGATCTTGCCGGCATCGTCGCCTACAATCCGGGTGAGATGGTGATGACGGCCCGCGCCGGCACGCCGGCCGCCGAGATCGAGGCCGCTCTTGCCGAAGCCGGTCAGATGATGGCCTTCGAGCCCATGGATCACAGGCCACTGATGACGACGGAAGGCGAGCCGACGATCGGCGGCGTTTTCGCCGCCAATGTCTCCGGCCCGCGCCGTTTCGTCAGCGGCGCGGCGCGCGACAGCCTGCTTGGCGTCCGCTTCGTCAATGGCAAGGGCGAGATCGTCAAGGCCGGCGGGAGGGTGATGAAGAATGTCACCGGCCTCGATCTGGTCAAGCTGATGGCCGGATCACACGGCACCCTCGGCCTTTTGACCGAGGTAACGTTCCGCGTGCCGCCGAAGCCGAAGACGGAGGAGACGATCGTCCTTTCCGGCATCAACGATGCGGAAGCCGCAAACGCCATGGCTGCGGCCATGGCTCTGCCGCTCGAAGTCTCGGGCGCCGCTCATCTGCCCTTGACCGTCGCCTGGTCCTTTCTCGACGGCAGGCTGCCGCAAGGCGAGGCGACGGTGCTGCGCATCGAAGGTCTTCCCCGCTCTGTCGCGGTCCGCGGTGAAAAGCTTGCGGCTGCCATGGGCCGGCTCGGGCCGGTGAAGCGTCTCGAAGAGGATGACAGCCGCCGGCTCTGGCGCGAGATTCGCAATGTGAAGCCCTACGCCGATGGCACCTCCCGTCCTGTCTGGCGCGTCTCGGTCGCTCCCGGCATCGGCCACCGACTTGTCGCGGCCCTTCGCCTGGAGGAGGGCGTGGATGCCTATTATGATTGGCAGGGCGGGCTCGTCTGGATGCGCATGGAAGCCGAGCCGGAGGGCGATATGCTCAGGCGCTACATTCATGCGCTTGGCGGCGGGCACGCCACCCTGATGCGCGCCACCCCAGCCCATCGCGCCACGACGGCGGCCTTCCAGCCGCAGCCGGAGTCCGTGGCGCTGCTGTCTGCGCGCATAAAGGAAAAATTCGATCCGGCGGGGATTTTCAATCCAGGGAAGATGGGGTGATGCGGATGGAGTCTTTTCTACGATTGCCCCTCACCCTAACCCTCTCCCCGCAGGCGGGGAGAGGGAACGACCTCATTTGTGGCGCCTTATCGGCTCGAGAGAGATTGAGGAATGACGGAGAGTGCGTCTATGCCCTTCTCCCTGTTGATACGGGGAGAAGGTGGCCGCCCTTCGGCAAAAGCTCAGGAGGCCGGATGAGGGGCACGATCTTGCTCGAACGGGGACACGTGTAAATGCAAACCAATTTCACGCCCGAACAGCTTGCCGATCCGCATGTAGCCGAGTCCGAAGCGATCCTGCGCAAATGTGTGCATTGTGGCTTCTGCACCGCCACCTGTCCGACCTATGTGACGCTCGGCAACGAGCTCGACAGCCCGCGCGGCCGCATTTACCTCATCAAGGATATGCTGGAAAACGGCCGGCCCGCCGATGCCGAGGTGGTGACCCATATCGACCGCTGCCTTTCCTGTCTCGCCTGCACGACGACCTGTCCCTCCGGCGTCGATTATATGCACCTGATTGATCATGCCCGTGTTCATGTCGAAAACACCTATAAGCGCCCACTGATGGATCGGCTGACCCGCAATATGCTGGCAGCCGTCTTGCCCTATCCCGGCCGGTTCCGACTGGCCTTGCGGCTTGCAAGCCTCGGCCGGCCGTTCAAGGGGCTGTTGAAGCGCGTTCCGGCCTTGAAGGCTTTCGCCGCCATGCTGGATCTTGCGCCGCGCAGCATTCCCGCGCCATCGCCTCTTGCGAGGCCGGGGTTGCATGCACCGCAGGACGAGAGGCGCGGTCGCGTGGCGATCCTGACCGGTTGCGCCCAGCCGGTGCTCGATCCGGAAATCAACGCAGCCACCATCCGTCTGCTGACGCGTCTCGGCGTCGAGGTCGTCGTGCCGGAGGGGGAGGTCTGCTGCGGTTCACTGGTCCACCATATGGGGCGTGAGGAACAGGCGCTTGCCGCCGCCCGCGCCAATGTCGATGTCTGGATAGGCGAGATCGAGGCCGGAGGGCTCGACGCCATCATCATCACCGCGTCCGGCTGCGGCACGACGATCAAGGACTACGGCCACATGCTGCGCCTCGATCCGGTCTATGCCGAAAAGGCCGCCCGGGTTTCGGCGCTCGCCAAGGACATCACCGAATATCTTACAAGCCTCGATTTGCCATCGCATATGCCGCGCGGCATCACCGTCGCCTATCATTCCGCCTGCTCCATGCAGCACGGGCAGAAGATCACCATGGCGCCGAAGCTCCTGCTGAAAGCCGCGGGCTTTACGGTGCGTGACCCGGCGGAAGGGCATCTGTGCTGCGGCTCAGCCGGCACCTACAACATCATGCAGCCGGAGATCTCGGCCGAGCTGAAGGCACGCAAGGTCCGGAATATCGAGGCGACGAAAGCCGACATCATCGCGACGGGCAATATCGGCTGCATCACGCAGATCGCCACGGGAACGGCAATTCCCATTTTGCATACGGTGGAACTGCTGGATTGGGCCTATGGCGGCGAAATGCCCGCGAAACTGAGGGGCCTGCAGCCGGCGGCCGCCTAATGCAGCTTGTCTGGCGTCGGCAGACGGTGTGCCTGCCATTCGCCTTCGAATCTGTCGGCAGCGATGCGCGTCATGCTGATGCGATCCTGGCCTTCCTCGAAGAACATGCCGTCCGCGAGGCCGGCTATTCCGTCGTAAAACGAGCCTTCGACCAGGCTGGTGATGCGTTGCATCTCATGTTCGCGACCGGAAACATCGGCAACCGACATGCATTGCCGGCGACCATCGGCAAACACGTCGATCAGCCGGGGAACATCGCCGGTGATGTCAACCTCGTAATAAACGATGACCGGCTCCTCGCTTTCCGGATGGATCCAGTCGCATCTGTAATAGGAAAAGCTCATGTGCTGGAACATAGCACAGGATCCCCCAAGCCTGAACCGGTTTGAGGGATCGATTGCGACTTCAGCCTGAGGAGGGTCAGAAGTTGAACGAGACGCCGAAGTCGAGAGCGTGGGTGAAAACCCTCGTCTTCAGCGTATCGCCGCTGTCGATCGAGACGTTGTTCACGAAATTGTAGTTGCCCTTGTATTCGACAAAGGTCGACCAGTGCTTGGCGAACTGGTAGCTGACGCCGGCCTGCGCCTGAAGCGAAGCGCCGCCGAACTGGTAGTCGAAGGTCGTGCCCGATGCGCGCGTGACTTCGACGTGCGGCACGTTGATCCCGGCGCCGAGGCCGACATAGGGCGTCCAGTTGCGGCTGGGGTCCTGAAAGCGGTAGAGCGCGTTCAGCGTCAGCATGTTCAGGCCGTCGGTGAACTCGAAATGCGACCAGCCGGGCGTATTGCCGAGATCGCCATAGACCTTCGCATGGGTGTAGTCGAGCGACACGCCCCAGTTCGGCTTGTCGAGTTCATCAAGCCACCAGATGCCGCGGAAGCCGAAATAGGGTGGCATCTTGAAGGACTTGCCCGACCAGTTCGGATCGAAATCGGCGCCGTCCGATGTGGTCACATTGCTGCCGGTTGCGGCCTGTATGCCGCCATACGCGGAAAATTGCATCTCCGCCGAGGCAGAGCTTGCGGCAAATATGAATGCGGAAGTCGCAAGGGCGGCAAGTGCCGGCTGCTTGATGCGAAATGCACGATGCATGTGAGATCCCCGGATGGCAAGGTGCGCTATCTAAACGCGCTTCCGTGACACTTCTATTGCAGTCACGGGTAGGCAAATGTGGCTTAGGAGGGAAAACTGACGCTAAACTGAAGATGACGGCCCGCTTTTCAGCGACGCGGCACGATAAATGCCCGGCTGTAACACTGGTGCAACAGTGTCCTTACCCGGGCCTGCAGCCAATAAGCTATTGCAAGTGACACGAGCGCCCCGATCTCGCATAAAAGGCATGCCATCGTTCGGAGCGCGCGCTATACCGATGCCTGATTCGGGAGAGGTAGACAGGCGGCTTTTTCAACCGCCGAACAGGGTTCTCAGCACATCGACGCCGCGATCCTGATAGCTGACTTCGCCCTGCTTGTTGCCGGGGCCGACGACGATGACCTTGGTGCCGACCGGAACGCGGTCGTAGAGATCGATCACGTCCTTGTTCATCATGCGGATGCAGCCGGACGACATGTTGAGGCCGATGCTCCAGGGCTGGTTGGTGCCGTGGATGCGGAAGGCGGTGTCGTTGCCATTGCGATAGAGATACATGGCGCGCGCGCCGAGCGGATTGTCCTCGCCGCCTTCCTGATAGGGCGGCAGTTTGTGGCCCTTCTTGGCTTCGCGCACGATCATTTCCGGCGGCGGCGTCCAGCCGGGCCACTCCGCCTTGCGCCCGACCTTCACGACGCCCGACCAGCCGAAACCATCGCGGCCGACGCCGATGCCATAGCGTCTTGCGCGGTTATTGCCTTCGACGAGGTAGAGATATTTGTTGTTGGTGTCGACAATGACGGTGCCTGGAGCCTCGTTCGTCGCCAGCCGCACCATGCGCCGCTGAAACTGCGGCTTCACCTGCCCCTGCGGTTCCATCGCGACGCGGACTACATCGGTGCGGGCGACCGGCGCAGTAACGGGTGCTGAAGCGGTGAAGGCTGCTGCGTTCGATGCTGCAAAAAGACACGCCGCAACGACACCTGTCGTCACGATCGACAATGCTGCTTTCATAATGGCATTCCCCTCGTTGAATTCGCTAGGAAACTACCGGAACCGAGGACGGGATCAAGATCAAAATAGCCGATGGGGAGAACGGGAGTGGAAAAACAGCCCGTTCTTCTATCGTGCGCCAGACTATAGTCTGAACTATAGTGGAGGGCTCTCCGTTGTGGCGAATACATCCCCTTCGATAGAGCAGTACCGCCGCACAGGCTGTAGCCTCATTTGAGGCTACATGACGACGACTCGGGTGCCGACCTTCACGCGGTTGTAGAGATCGATGACATCTTCGTTGCGAAGCCGGATGCAGCCGGAGGAGACGGCACTGCCGATCGTCCAGGGGGCGTTGGTGCCATGGATGCGATAAAGGGTGGAGCCGAGATACATGGCGCGGGCGCCGAGCGGATTGCCTTCGCCGCCCTCCATGTGCGCCGGCAGATAATGGCCCTTGGCGGCTTCACGGGAGATCATTTCGGCGGGCGGCGTCCAATCCGGCCATTCCTGCTTGCGGGTTACGGTGTGGGCACCGGCCCATTCGAAGCCCGGCTTGCCGACGCCGACGCCGTAGCGCCGCGCCTTACCGCCATCCATCACCAGATAGAGAAAGCGGTTGTTGGTATCGATGACGATGCTGCCGGGTTTTTCCTTGGTCTGGTAGTCGACGACCTGCGGCAGGAACTGCGGATCGATCTGGCCGCGGACCGACGGATATTGCGGGCGGGCCATGGCGACCTGCTGCACGGCCGGGCGCGCAAACAGACCGCGAGGCTGCACGACCTGGCGCATCTGCGGATTTGCCTGCTGCTCCATGCTGGAATCGACTGCACGTCGCGCCATTGGGCGGGGATAGACGACCGGCTGCACATTGCCGCCGCCGAGCTGCATCACCCAGGGGGCGGTCAGATCGGGACTGACGATGACGGGCGGGCGCGACTGATAGCGGTCGTCGGCGTACGCGGTGGAGGCAAGCAGGCTTAAGACGCCGGCGGCACACAGAACGGCATGTTTCATCATCGGACAAACTCTCTACATATGGGCCGAGGAGGGGCGCAACGCACCCGGTCGAATTCATGGTGCCACTTGCACGCGAGCGAATGGTAAACATCTATTCATCAAAATGCCGCGAAGCCGATAAAGCTTTGTCAGGGTTACCGCCTGGTTTTGAAAGATGGTTTGCAAATGGTAAATCATGAATCGGAATGCGCGGCCGCCGAAATCAGCCTATGAGTTTAAGCATTTGATCGATCTGGTTTTATCCGATAGTTGCTTACCGGTTTCCGGTAGCGCCTGCTGAAAATAGGGACGAATCGCAAAATGGCCGAGACAGGCATCATCACCGGCGAAGATGGCAAGGACCGCTGCTTCTGGCACGGCAATCTGCCGGAATACCAGCGCTATCACGACCAGGAATGGGGCCGGCCTGTCGTCGACGATATCAGGTTGTTCGAGAAGATCTGCCTCGAAGGCTTCCAGTCGGGCCTGTCCTGGCTGACGATCCTGCGCAAGCGCGAGAATTTTCGCGCCGCTTTCGCTGGCTTCGATTTCGAGAAAGTCGCCAGGTTTGGCGAAGCCGATATCGAGCGCTGCCTCGCCGATGCCGGCATCATCCGCCATCGCGGCAAGATCGTCTCCACCATCAACAATGCTCGCCGCGCCATTGAGCTGCGCGACGAATTCGGTTCGCTCGCCCGCTATTTCTGGAGCCACGAACCGGACGCCTCGGAGCGCCCCGAAGTCTTCGATCTGGCCCATCTGCGCGCCAATCCGACGACGGCGGCTTCGGTGCGGATTTCGAAGGATTTGAAGAAACGCGGCTGGACCTTTGTCGGCCCGACTACAGTTTATGCTTTCATGCAGGCCATGGGCTTGGTCAACGATCACATCGAAGGCTGCTATTGCCGGAAAGAGGTGGAGGCAATGCGCTGCGCATTGGTGCGGCCGTGAAAGCTGCGCTTCTCGGTCTTTCGCTGACGATGCTCGCGGTGTCTGGCGCCGCGGCGGCCCATGCTCAAAGCGATACGCAGCAACAGCAGCTGCCCCAGCTCGACCGCGGCGAAAAGCTCGAGAAGATCGCCCTGCCGGCCGTCCTCGAGAGGCTGACGGGCTGGACGAAATTCGGCAAGGGCAAGGTCTACATGCTGCCGCTGAAGAAGGGGCAGCACGTGCGGATCACCTTCAGCTCGAAGAGCAAATATGCCTATATGGCGATCTTCGATCTCTCGTCGAGCGAGGACGAATCCTTCTTCGGCACGGACGAAGACGGCAACACCGCCGACGTGACGGTCAACGAAGACACGACCTGGCTGATCAAGCCCTATTATTCGCGCGTCACGCGCCGGCGCGGTCTCGGGGCTCCTTACGAGATCCTCATCGATCCCAATCCGCCGGCCGCGCAGCAGGCGCCGGCCGATCAGCAGAAGGATCAGGGACCGATGCTGTTTCCCCCGCGTTCGAAGCAGGGGCAGTAAGGATTACTGCAACGCTTCGATCACACCGGGCAGCTCGCCGAGATGGCCGATCTTGCGGAAACGCGGCGCGTCTGTGGGTTCCTCGACATGCTCGAACGACCATGTAAGCTCGTGCGGCACGAAGACGCCGTAGCTGCCGGCGGCAAGCGCCGGCACGATGTCCGATTTCAGCGAGTTGCCGATCATCATGGCTCGCTCGGGTCCATCGCCCACCTTGGAAAAAATGCGGCGATAGGTAGAGGCGGTCTTGTCCGAGACGATTTCGACGGCGTCGAAGAGATCGCCGAGCCCGGATTGCGCAAGCTTGCGCTCCTGATCGAAAAGATCGCCCTTGGTAATCAGCACCAGAAGATATTTTCCCGTCAGGGCCTCCAGCGTCTGGCGCACATGCGGCAGTGTTTCGACGGGATGGGCGAGAAGATCGCGGCCGATATCGAGAATTTGCGCGATGACGGTCGCCGGCACTTCGCCTTCCGTGATCTCGATGGCCGTCTCGATCATCGAGAGGGTGAAGCCCTTTATGCCGAAACCGTAGTGGCGGAGATTGCGCTTTTCAGCCTCCAATAGCCGTGCGGCAATGACGTCGCTTGCGGCGTGATCGGCGAGTAGCTCGGTAAACTGCAGTTCCGTCAGCCGATAGAACTGTTCGTTCTGCCAGAGCGTGTCGTCGGCGTCGAAGCCGATCGTGGTCAAGGGGCGTTGCGTCATCGGTATGTCCGTTTTGCGCATGAATATGAAACCGGAATCTAATCCGTGCCCGGCCGGACGCAAGAGCAAGTGCGGGTAACGCATCGTGATCGGCCCGAGGTCTCGCGTTGAAATCGGTTTCCGGTGCATTATGTCTTTGTTGTCTCGATCGCTGCGGAGCCAGAGCCCGGCGTTGACGACCGTCCTATGACCTCCCCGGGGCAACGCCGACAGCGGCTGCCGTGCCGAGGCCAATTCATAGCTCAAAGATAAGTATTCACCGGTCGGAAGCGTCTTCCGGCTGACCACAAGGGAATTCTCCTATGCGTTACAACCAACTGGGCAATACCGGCCTCTTCGTCTCCGAACTCTGCCTGGGCACGATGACCTTCGGCGAAGCCAATCCCAACAACAGCCTTTGGGGTTCGATCGCCGATGTCGACCAGGCGCTGGCCGACAAGATCGTCGAAGGCTCGCTTGCCGCTGGCGTCAATTTCATCGACACCGCCGACGTCTATTCCTTCGGCAATTCCGAAAAGCTGCTCGGTCAGGCCTTGAAGAACCTCGGCGTTGCTCGCAAGGATGTCGTCATCGCCACCAAGGTCTATGGCGTCATGGGCGATAAGCCGAACGATCGCGGCGCCTCCCGCGGTCATATCATGGACTCGGTGCAGGCAAGCCTCGACCGTCTCCAGACGGATCACATCGATCTCTATCAGATCCATGCCACCGACACGGTGACCCCTATCGACGAGACACTGCGGGCGCTGGACGATCTCGTTTCGCGCGGTCTCGTCCGCTATGTTGGCGTATCCAACTGGCAGGCCTGGCGCATCGCCAAGGCGCTCGGCATTTCCGAACGCCGCGGCTTTGCCCGCTTCGAGACGGTGCAGGCCTATTATTCCATCGCCGGCCGTGATCTCGAGCGGGAGATCCTGCCGCTGATGTCGGAAGAAAAGCTCGGGCTCATGGTCTGGTCGCCGCTGGCCGGCGGTCTTCTGTCCGGCAAATATGGCCCTGGTGCGCCAGGCAATGGCGAGGGGCGGCGTGCGAGCTTCGATTTCCCGCCTGTCGAAAAGGACCGCGCCTGGGCCTGCGTTGCCGCCATGCGCGAAGTGGCGGAGAAGCACGGCTCCAGCGTCGCCACGGTGGCGCTTGCCTGGATATTGGCGAAGCCCTTCGTCACCAGCATCATCATTGGCGCGAAGCGTCTCGATCAGCTGGATCAGAACCTGGCGGCCGTCAAGCTGAAGCTCGATGCCGACGATATGGCGAAGCTCGATGACGTCAGCGCGCTTGCACCCGAATATCCCGGCTGGATGCTCGCACGCCAGAGCGCCCAGCGCGTGCCCCAACCCTTCGAGCCGAAGGGGTGATATCATGCAAAGCCGGGCCGCAGCTTTTCGCGGCGGCCCGGCTCCACGTCAAAGTTCGATGACGATCTTGCCGAAGGGGCCGCGATCGAGGTGATCGAAAGCGGCCGGTACCTTGTCGAGAGCATAGCGATGGTCGATGACCGGCTTCAGGCCGATGCCGTCGACCGCACGGACAAAATCTTCTAGCGAGCGGCGGTGGCCGACACCGATGCCCTGCACCGTCGGCGACTTCAGCAGCAACGGTGCCACCGGACCGGATATGTCGAAGCCCTCAAGGACACCGATGACGGAAATCCGGCCATGAGGCGCCACCGCCTTGAGCGACTGGCCGAAATTCGGCCCCCCGGCGATTTCGATGATATGGTCGATACCGCGATCGTTGGTGAGGCGATAGGCTTCTTCCACCCAATCGCTTTTGCTGCGGTCGATGCCATGACGAGCGCCCAAGGCCCTGGCCCGCTCGAGCTTTTCCTGTCCTGAGGAGGTTACGAAGACCTCGGCGCCCTGGGCTGCGGCGATTTGCAGCCCGAACAGCGCCACACCGCCCGTTCCCTGCACCAGCACACTGTCACCGGGCTTGATCTTGCCGCGCTCGACCAGCGCGAACCACGCCGTTAGACCGGCGCAGGGCAAGGTGCTTGCCTCGGCATAGTCGAGGCTCGTCGGTGCAGAGACGAACCAGTCCTCCGGCATGGCGATATATTCCGAGAGCACACCGGGATAGAAGCCGCCGAGCGTCTTGTAGGGCGGTGTGCGGGCGTCGCCGAGCGGCTTGCCGTCGATCCAGCCGGGATGGAAGGTCGAAATGACCGGATCGCCCGCGGAGAATCTGGTCACGCCGTCTCCCACCGCTTCGATGACGCCCGCCATATCGGACGCCGGTACGAAGGGAAATTGGATCGGCAGTCCCATGCCGGTCTCGCGGACGAGCTTGTCGCGATAATTCAGAGAAACGGCCTTCACCCGCACCAGCACTTCGCCCCGCGCGGGCGAGGGAATTGCGGTTTCTGTGAGGTTCAAGGGAGCGCCGACGGCAATCGTATCGAGAGTCCAGCGCTTCATGGTCTTCGTCATCATGATCTCCTGAGAGGAATTGGAAGCAATGGACGCAGCATATCGTTGCTTTCTAGTCGACAGTGGCGATATTATTTCCGCTTACTGGTTCCCTTCAGGAAGCAATTATCATGAATGACATACTCAGCGGCATTCCGGAATTCGTGGAGGCGGTCGAAGCCGGCGGCTTTTCGGCAGCGGCGGCGCGCATGAATCTCTCGCGCTCGGCGATCGGCAAGACCATCGCCAAGCTGGAGAGACGGCTGAACGTGCGTCTGTTTCACCGTACCACCCGCATGCAGAGCCTCACGGATGAGGGACAGGCCTTTTACGAGCGCTGCCGCCGGGCGCTGGACGAGATACAGTCCGGCGAGGCCATGCTGGAATCGGGCAAGCGCGAGGTTACCGGACGTCTGCGCATCTCGATGCCGGTGCTCTTCGGTCGCCGCTGCGCCGCGCCGCTGCTGCTGGAGCTGGCGCGTATTCACCCCAAGCTTGAACTGGACCTTTCCTTCAGCGATCGTGTGGTCGATTTGTTTGACGAAGGTTTCGATCTCGCCATTCGCAATGGCGTGTTGCGGGACGAGGCCGGCCTTGCCGCCCGCAAGATCGCCTTTCATCGCATGACGCTATGTGCCTCGCCTGATTATCTTGCGGCCAGAGGCACGCCGCAGGCCATTGCCGACCTCGATAGCCACGATCTCGTCGTCTATGCGAGATCGGGGGAAGCCAAGAGATGGACCTTCCTGCGGGACGACGGCACGGCCGTCGATTATTTTCCGCAGACGCGGTTGCGTCTCGATGATCTGGAGGTCATTGCGGATGCGGCTGCCGCCGGAATGGGTATTGCCTGGCTGCCCTGCTGGCTCGTACGGGGCTATGTGCACGCGGGCAAGCTCACGCCGGTGCTCAATGTCTCCAGCCGGCCCGTCAACGTCTATGCCGTCTGGCCGCAGGTGCCGCAGCTTTCACTGAAGATGCGGATGGTCATCGATCTGCTGGCTGCGCGGCTGCCTGACGTCATGGATTGAGCATGTGACGAGGCCTCCGCTTAAAGAAGCGCCCCCTCCGCAAATACCCGGTTCCAACTAAAGACCTTAACGGATTTGCGCAGGCCTGCCGCCCAGAATGGATCGTCCTTCATCAGACGATCGACGGCATCGGCGGTTTCCGCTTCGACAAGCCAGAGCCCGCCCGCAAAAGCGTCGCTCTCCCGGCTGAGTGGTCCGGCCGTCCTGATGGAAGCGGCATTCGCCTCCAGGAAGGCGATGTGGCGCGGCAAATACTCCTTGCGGATCGCGGCGGCGTTTTGTGGATCGTCCTCGAACAGGACTGCGAACAGGGTCATCGTTATCTCCTTGCTAGATATCTCCAGTCTATTGCTGCAATAATGCTGATGCATGCGGTAAGTTTGCCATTGGGAGCTGCAAAATTGCACGACATCGATTGGAATGACCTGCGCCATGTTCTGGCGCTCGCGCGGGGTGGATCCCTTGCCGCTGCCGGAAGGGCGCTCGACACGGATGCGACGACGGTCGGCCGCCGCCTGCGCATTCTGGAGAAACGCTTCGGCACGACACTGTTTTCGCGCGATGGAGGTAGCACCCTATTGCCGACGCTGGCGGGCGAGATCGCGTTGGCGAAGGCCGAGACGATCGAGGCCGAAGTCATGGCGCTGTCGGGCGCGTTGGATGCAGCAGATCCCATGGCGCTCGGTAAGGTACGCCTCACGGCGGCACCTTCCTTCATCGGCCGGCTGTTGATCCCCTCGCTGCCCGGTCTGCTGGCGCAACATTCCGGCCTGCAATTGGAACTCATCGGCGATTCCAGAAATCTCAATCTGACCCGACGCGAGGCGGACATGGCACTGCGCTTCGCAAGACCTACCGATATGACAAATGGCAAAGTCGTCGCCAGACGGATCGCGACGCTGGACTATGCCGTCTATGTCGCTGCCGGGCAGGAGAGGCACGCGGAAGATTTGCCTTGGATCATCTATGAAGAGTCAATGGCGCATCTGCCGCATGCTCGCTGGATTGCCGCACAGGCAGAAAAGTCGGGTCGTTCCAGCCAGCTTGCGGTCAACGATGCCGAGGCTCTGCTGCAGGCGGCGACTGCAGGATTAGGGCGCGGACTGCTGCCGAAAATCCTGGCCGAGAATGCGGGAGGTCTTTGCCGCGTCGATAGTGGCGACAGCAATCTGCCGGTGCGAGAGATGTGGCTGCTGATGCATGCCGAGCTTCGTCCGCTCGTGCGCATTCGCGCCGTTTCCGGTTGGTTGGATGGGATCTTCCGCCGTCCGCATCCGGAGCGGTGAGAGAGGCGGCCGGATGCCGCCTCCCATGATGAGATGAATTACTTGCCGTGCTTCTTCAGCCAGGCTTTCATTTCCTTGATCTCGGCTTCCTGCGCGGTAATGATGCCTTCCGCCATTTTGCGCAGTTCGGGGTCTTTTCCGTATTTCAGCTCGATCTTGGCCATGTCGATCGCGCCCTGATGATGCGGGATCATGCCGCGGACGAAATCTGCATCCGCATCGCCGCTGTAGCGGATCATCATGTCCTTGTGCATCTTGCCCATGGCATCGTCAAACGCCTTGCTGGAAGCGCCTTGGTCTCCCATCGGCTTGCTCATATCCATGCCCTTCATATCGTCTGCAGAGGCAGGAAGGGTAATGGCAAGGACGAATGCGCCGGCAAGCATCAGTGATTTTGAGGTGGACATAGCTATTCTCTCCGTTTCCGGGACGGTATCTGGATTTGAGCGGATGGCCGCTCGTTGGTTGATACAGATGATCGTCAGATGAGACGAGGAGGGGGTGCCGTCGGTTGCCGACGCGAATCGGCAAGAGGTTGGCCGGGTGCAGGCGCTGGATAGGAGATGGCGGGTCCGCCGTCTTCCTCCATAAGCGTCGGCATTAGGGCAAGGCAGGCAGAACAGGATGCGACATGGGCCATGCCGCCGGCGCAAGGGTTCTTCGGCTTCTTTTCCTGATGCTGCGCCATGTCACCATGGCCGGCCATGCCAGGCATATCGGCCATGCTCCCGTGCATGCTCATGGTCGATGCGGCGGGCCTTGCGATGGCGGAATCGCAGATAGGACAGTTCGCCAGTGCCGGCATGGCGCCGTAGAGCAGCCAGGCAACTATCATTGTCAGGACGGCAAGGAAACGCATGTAATCAATATAGGAGGAAGTAAGGCAGGCGCCAACCCGGGGTTTTTCATTATTGTTCCGAATCCAAAATTGTGCCTAACGATAAACATCGCGGCGGTTCCCGATTTCGATAACGAGCACGACCAAGCGGCTATCCTGCAGGTCGCAGATAATTCGGTAATCGCCGACCCGATAACGCCAATAATTTCCCAATCGCGCGCCCTGCAGAGCATCGCCAACTTGGCGGCGATCATGCAAGGTGACGAGACGTTCCTCGAGAAAGCTCCTTATTCTCTTACGTGTCTCGAGATTGAGTTTTTCGACGAATTTGCGAGCAGATCGCGCATACTCAATCGTCCAGGCCACGCCAGAATTCCTCGGAGCTTACGACCTCGTCTTCACCGTTCTTAATCCGCTCCATGGCGCGTTCTGCTAAATATACGTCTTCCATTTCGTCCAAGTGCGCCTCAACGGCTTGACGAATGTAGAAGGTTGCAGTCCGGCCCGTTCGCTCGGCCAGCGCCTGCAGGCGCTCATAGGTTTCATCCGGCAGACGGATGGCGGTTTGTTTGCTCATCAAGGTGGCCTGGGTAGGAATTGGGATGCATGTATCCCAAATATAGATCTTTCTTGTCCATCTGTCATCCATCGTTTGTCGGCCGCTAACTTATAACAATCCTTGCCGCATTCCGCCCAATCCGCTAGTTAACCGCGACTGTTCCCATACCGGATTACCCTAGAGATGAGCGACAAACAAAAGAAACCGCAGAAGCTCAAGGCCCGCCTGCCGCGTGGCTTTGTCGATCGTTCGGCCAGCGACATTCGCGCCGTCAACGAGATGACCTCCAAGATCCGGGCAGTTTACGAGCATTATGGTTTCGATCCCGTCGAAACGCCGCTGTTCGAATATACCGATGCGCTCGGCAAGTTCCTGCCCGATAGCGACCGGCCGAATGAGGGCGTGTTCTCGCTTCAGGATGACGATGAGCAGTGGATGTCGCTGCGCTATGATCTGACGGCGCCGCTCGCCCGTCATGTCGCCGAGAATTTCAACGAGATTCAGCTTCCCTACCGTACCTATCGCGCCGGCTACGTCTTCCGCAACGAGAAGCCAGGGCCCGGCCGCTTCCGCCAGTTCATGCAGTTCGACGCCGATACCGTCGGCGCGCCGGGCGTGCAGGCGGATGCCGAGATGTGCATGATGATGGCCGACACGCTGGAGGCCTTGGGCATCAAGCGTGGAGACTATGTGATCCGCGTCAACAACCGCAAGGTTCTCGATGGTGTGCTGGAAGCCATCGGCCTCGGTGGTGATGACAAGGCCGCTCAGCGCCTGAACGTGCTGCGCGCCATCGACAAGCTCGACAAGTTCGGCCCGGAAGGCGTGGCGCTGCTGCTCGGCGCCGGCCGCAAGGACGAGTCCGGCGATTTCACCAAGGGTGCCGGTCTTGACCAAGGCCAGATCGACAAAGTGCTCTTCTTTGTCGGTATCAAGAACTATGTCGAAAGTGCTGTCCAGCTTGCCGAGCTCGTCGCCGGCACGTCCAAAGGCGGGGAAGGCGTCGAGGAACTGAATTTCATCGGCAGCCTCGTCACCAGCGCGGGCTATCAGTCGGATCGTATCAAGATCGATCCCTCCGTCGTGCGCGGGCTCGAATATTACACTGGCCCCGTCTATGAGGCCGAACTGCTGTTCGACGTCACCAACGAGAAGGGCGAGAAGGTCGTCTTCGGCTCGGTGGGTGGCGGCGGCCGTTATGACGGGCTCGTCTCGCGCTTCATGGGCCAGCCGGTGCCGGCCACCGGCTTTTCCATCGGCGTGTCGCGCCTGATGACGGCGCTGAAGAACCTCGGCAAGCTCGGCACGGACGAGGTGATCGAGCCCGTGCTCGTCACCGTCATGGACGGCGATGTCGATGCCATGGGACGCTACCAGCGCTTCACGCAGCAGCTGCGCGCCGCCGGCATCCGCGCCGAGATGTTCCAGGGTAACTGGAAGAAGTTTGGTAACCAGCTGAAATATGCCGATCGCCGCGGCTGCCCGATCGCCATCATTCAGGGCGGCGACGAGCGTGCCCAGGGCGTGGTGCAGATCAAGGATCTGATCGAGGGCAAGCGCCTTTCCGGCGAGATCGAGGACAATGCAAGCTGGCGAGAAGCTCGGGTGGCGCAGGAAACCGTGCCGGAAGCCGAACTGATCGAGAAGGTCAAAGCGATCTTGGCGGCACAGGCGGAAGACCGAAAGAGGGCACTCGGCAATGTCTGAGCGGGTCGGGCAGTTTCGTTTTCACCTTCTCCCCTCGGGGAGAAGGTGGCCCGAAGGTTCGGATGAGGGGGGCTCTCGGCTCATGCGAGCTATTCATCTTTCGGCGCTCAGAATCCTCGTCACGTCATTCCTCGGCCCCCTCATCCGCCCTGTCGGGCACCTTCTCTCCGCCGGGGAGAAGGGGAGAACAGCCCCATGCCCCTGATCAACCTCCCGGATTTTGCAGGCGATCTCCTTGACGAATTCTCCGTTCGCCGAACGGAGAGGGTGGATACGCCCATCATCCAGCCGGCCGAGCCCTTTCTCGACATGGCCGGCGAGGATCTTCGCCGGCGCATCTTCATGACCGAAAGCGAAACCGGCGCCAGCCTTTGCCTGCGCCCGGAGTTCACCATCCCGGTCTGTCTGCGCCATATCGAGACCGCTACCGGCACGCCGAAGCGCTACTCCTATCTCGGTGAAATCTTCCGCCAGCGCCGCGAAGGCGGTCATGAGTTCTATCAGGCCGGCATCGAGGATCTGGGCGATGGCGATACGGCAGGCGCCGACGCCCGTGCCATGGGTGACGCCATCGGTATCCTGAGCCGGCTCGTTCCTGGCCAGCCGCTCTCGGTGACGCTGGGCGATCAGGCCGTATTCGAAGCGGTGGTACAGGCGCTGGGGCTGCCTACAGGCTGGCAGAAGCGGCTGATCCATGCCTTCGGCAACATGATGCAGCTCGAAACGCTGCTCGCACGGCTCGCAGGCCCGCAGGCGGTCACCGGGCTCGATGCGCACGTACTCGATTTCCTCAATCGCGGCGACGAGCAAGGGCTCATCAAACATATAGATGCGACCATGCAGGCGACCGGCTATTCCACCAATGCCAGCCGCTCGCCGCAGGAAATCGCCCGGCGCCTTCGCGAGAAGCTGGTCCTGTCCGAAACGCGCCTCGATGATGCAGCCTTTCGCGTGCTGGAGGAGTTCTTGTCCCTGAGCGTGCCGCTTGCGGACGCTTCGTCGGCGCTGGCAGGTTTTGCCGATGCGGCAGGGCTCAAGCTCGGGAGCGCATTGAAGAGCTTCGATGCCCGTGTCGCGGCACTGGCCAAAGCCGGTGTCGATGCCTCGAAGATCGATTATCGCGCCGCTTTCGGCCGTCCGCTTGATTACTATACCGGTCTCGTCTTCGAAGTGACGGTGCGGGGATCGAGCGCGGTGCTCGCCGGTGGCGGTCGCTTCGACCGGCTGATGACCCTGCTCGGGGCCAAGGACCATATCCCGGCCGTCGGCTTCGCGCTCTGGCTCGACCGCATCGAAACCGCGAGGGCAGCCTGATGACCATCACGATTGCGCTCCCCTCCAAGGGCCGGATGAAGGATGATTGCTCGGCGGTTTTCGAGCGCGCCGGGATGCCGATCGTCGCGGTCGGTAATGACCGTTCCTATCGCGGCCGTGTTGAAGGTTGGGACGGAGTCGAGATCGCCTTCCTGTCGGCCTCGGAAATCTCCCGCGAGATAGGCAATGGCAGTGTCGATTTCGGCATTACCGGGGAGGATCTCGTGCGCGAGGGCATGGCGGAGGCGGATCGTCGGGTCGAATTCTGTGCAAGGCTCGGCTTCGGCCATGCCGACGTCGTCGTCGCGGTGCCGGAAATCTGGCTCGATGTCGATACCATGGCCGATCTTGGCGATGTCGCCGCCGATTTTCGCGCCCGCCATGGTCATAGGCTCACCGTTGCGACGAAATATTGGCGGCTGACGCAGCAATTCTTCTCCAGCCAGCACGGCATCCAGCTCTACCGCATCGTCGAAAGCCTCGGCGCAACGGAAGGGGCGCCGGCCGCCGGCTCGGCCGATATCATCGTCGACATCACCTCCACCGGATCGACCCTGAGAGCGAACCACCTGAAGGTCTTGTCGGATGGGATCATCCTGCGTTCGGAGGCTTGCCTGGTGCGCGCCCGCAAGGAAAGCCACGAGGGCAATCCGATGGTTCAGCGTATCATTGCGGCTGTGCGCAGCGCGCTCTGATTTCTTCAAGTTTCACGTAAAAAGGCCCGCCGGAATTCCGGCGGGCCTTTTGTCTTGGGAGACAGGCAGCACTTAGGCCGCGGCGTAGGCACCGCGGCGAGCGTCGAGCGAGTAGACGCCTGCACCGTTGGCGGCGAGCATGACGTAGGCTCCGGCGAGCGTGATGTTCTTCAGGAAGTTCACGAAGTTCAGGCCGTTGATCCAGCCGTTGGCAGCAGCCGGGAAGTCCGGAACGTTGACGGTGCCCAGGTGGAAGACGACGCCGGTGAAGACGCAGAAGAGGGCGAGCAGCCAGCCGACGATGCGGACCTGGAAGCCGATGAGGACACAGACGCCGGTAACGAATTCAAAAGCGCCGGCAAGATAGGTGAGCAGCGTCGCGGCCGGCATCCCGGCGCCGGCGATCATGCCGGCCGTACCGGCAGGGTCAGTCAGCTTGCCGAAGCCGGCGAAGATGAACATGAAGGCGAGCAGGATGCGCGCCACAAGAATGATGATGTTGTTGGTATTGGACATCAGGGGGTCTCCGGTAAATTCGCTTGGGTTCAAGTGGCGATAATTTCCTGGAGACGGATATTCGTGATTTTTGGTGAGTTGAAAAGATAAACAACTGCGCACAATTAGTTCACAATCATTGAACAATGATCCGCCCAGATAACTCTTCCCATACAAGCCTTATCGGCTATTGTGGCGCCAAATCAGTCATCAAATCAGAGCCTTCAGGAGCAAGCCCATGGCCGATCTGTCTTCCTTTCCGATCACGAAGCGCTGGCCTGCCAGCGATCCCGATGTTATCCAGCTCTATTCTCTGCCGACGCCGAACGGCGTAAAGGTCTCGATTGCGCTGGAGGAGCTTGGCCTTCCCTATGAGCCGCATCTGATCTCCTTCGGCACCAATGATCAGAAATCGCCGGAATTCGTTTCGTTGAACCCGAACGGCCGCATCCCGGCAATCATCGATCCCAACGGACCCGGCGGCAAGCCGATCGGTCTGTTCGAGTCCGGCGCGATCCTGGTCTATCTGGCGGAAAAGACCGGCAAGCTCATTCCGAGCGATGCTAACAGGCGCTACGAGACTCTTGAATGGGTCTTCTTTCAGATGGCAGGCGTCGGTCCCATGTTCGGCCAGTTCGGCCACTTCTTCAAATTCGCCGCCGAAAAGGTCGCCAATAACTCCTATCCGGTTGAGCGTTATCGCGATGAGGCCAAACGCCTGCTTGGCGTTCTGGAGAGCCGCCTGCAGGGGCGCGAATGGATCATGGGCGATGAATACACCATCGCCGACATCACGACGTTCCCCTGGGTTCGCGGCGTCGACGTCTTCTATGGCGGCCGGGAGGTATTGGAGCTCGAACGCTTCCCTTCGGTCATGGCGTGGCTCGACCGTGCGCTTGCGCGTCCCGCAAGCCAGCGCGGTCTCAGCATTCCGAAGCGGGATTGATCAGGTAGAACCGGTAGCTGGTCAGATGAACTCGCCTGACCATGGGCGACAGTGATTTACTGCCGGGTAGCGAGTTGGCTCCCCGGGTCCAGCTTGAAGCGGGGAAACAGGAAAACGCCGACCATGCTGCCGGCATGCTGCTTATCCGCGGCGACGGATTCGCCGACACAGAAGACCGGCCGGCGATGACCACCGGTGGCGAGCGTGGTCGTGGAATAGCAGAAGCAGGAATGGGTGGCGGCCGCCTGCTCGAAAAGATCGAGGATACGCGCCCGATCGTGCAGGTCATAGCAATGCATGAGGCTCAGCAGACCGCATTCCGAGGAGCTCAACCCATGCAGCATGGTGCTCCACTGCCCAAGTTTGATGATGCCGCTTGAAAGATCGCCCGCCCATCCCTCGGAAACACAGAATTGCGACAGAAGATCCGGGTCATGGGCTTGGAACTCCAGCGAGCCGGGTGCAAACGGTGCGGAAAAATTGGCCTTGGCAATCTTGAACAAACTGACCCCCATTTGAGCGCCAGGTCCCCCTTGCGCTTTATCCAAATTCCGGTGCGTCTTCCGGATGGAATGTCTTCCCGAACGCCGCGCCCGATGAAATGCAGAGCATTTGGCTCTAATGCTTCCTTTTTCGGGCGTGTCGATCCCGGCTATGAAGTCATTTCAAGTAAAAAATCCGGACGCGCATCAACTCTCAAGATCATAACCATGCGCGGGCGCCGATTAATCGTGCCGAAAATAAGTAAAATTTGCGTGCATTGCAGCTAACCCTCCAAAATCGCTGCGTCGCGATTTATAAGAGCTTTTCTGAAAACGGCAATGGGGCAATTTGCGTAAATTTGCGCTACCGCGAAACTTGCCGATCCCTAGTCGAAGCATAAAGGCTAAAACGAAAAGGGCGACCCCGGAGGGCCGCCCTTCGTCAATTCCCGCTGTCGGATGGAACAATCGTGTTAAGGCTGAAGCCTTATCACATCATGTCCATGCCGCCCATGCCGCCCATGCCGCCCGGCATGCCGGCAGGGGCATCCTTCTTCGGCAGTTCGGCGATCATGGCTTCGGTGGTGATCAGCAGCGAGGCAACCGAAGCTGCGTTCTGCAGAGCCGTACGAACAACCTTGACCGGGTCGACGATGCCCATGGCGATCATGTCGCCAAACTCGGACGTTTGTGCGTTGTAGCCGTAGTTGTCTTCGTTCTTGTCGAGAACCTTGCCGACAACGATCGAAGCTTCGTCACCAGCGTTTTCAGCGATCTGGCGAACCAGCGACTGCAGGGCGCGGCGAACGATGTTGACGCCGGCTTCCTGATCCTGGTTTTCACCCTTGGCAGTGATCTTCGTGGAGGAGCGCAGGAGAGCAATGCCGCCGCCCGGGACGATACCTTCCTGAACGGCAGCGCGCGTCGCGTTGAGAGCGTCGTCGATGCGGTCCTTCTTTTCCTTCACTTCGACTTCCGTCGAGCCGCCGACGCGGATGACGGCAACACCGCCGGCGAGCTTGGCAAGACGTTCCTGCAGCTTTTCGCGGTCGTAGTCGGAGGTGGTTTCTTCGATCTGAGCCTTGATCTGCGCAACGCGGCCTTCGATGTCGGACTTGGCGCCAGCGCCGTCGACGATCGTCGTGTTTTCCTTGGAGATCGAAACCTTCTTGGCGCGGCCGAGCATGTCGAGGGTGACGGACTCGAGCTTGATGCCGAGATCTTCGGAGATGACGGTGCCGCCGGTGAGGATGGCGATGTCTTCCAGCATGGCCTTGCGGCGGTCGCCGAAGCCCGGAGCCTTGACGGCAGCGATCTTGAGGCCGCCGCGCAGCTTGTTGACGACGAGGGTGGCAAGAGCTTCGCCTTCGACGTCTTCAGCGATGATGAGAAGCGGCTTGCCGGTCTGAACGACGGCTTCGAGAACCGGGAGCATGGCCTGCAGGTTCGAGAGCTTCTTCTCGTGGAGCAGGATGAACGCGTCTTCGAGGTCGGCGATCATCTTTTCCGGGTTGGTGACGAAGTAGGGGCTGAGGTAGCCGCGGTCGAATTGCATGCCTTCGACGACTTCGAGTTCGGTTTCGGCGGTCTTGGCTTCTTCAACCGTGATGACGCCTTCATTGCCGACCTTCTGCATGGCTTCGGCAATATCGAGACCGATCTGCTTTTCGCCGTTTGCGGAGATCGTGCCGACCTGGGCAACCTCTTCCGAGGTGTTGATCTTCTTGGCCTTGGCCTGGAGATCCTTGACGACTTCTGCAACGGCGAGGTCGATGCCGCGCTTCAGGTCCATCGGGTTCATGCCGGCTGCAACGGCCTTGGCGCCTTCGCGAACGATAGCCTGGGCGAGAACGGTTGCAGTGGTGGTGCCGTCACCGGCGACGTCGTTGGTCTTCGAAGCGACTTCGCGGACCATCTGCGCGCCCATGTTTTCGAACTTGTCTTCCAGTTCGATTTCCTTGGCGACGGAAACGCCGTCCTTGGTGATGCGCGGAGCGCCGAAGGACTTGTCGATCACGACGTTACGACCCTTCGGGCCGAGCGTAACCTTCACTGCGTCAGCGAGGATATCGACGCCACGAAGCATCTTTTCGCGTGCGCCGCGGCCGAATTTTACTTCTTTAGCTGCCATGTTTGAAACTCCTGAATTCGCGTTTTCGGGGCTTTAAGGCCCGTCAGCTGTATCGGAAAAGGGGACCGGCCGGATTAGCCGATGATGCCCATGATGTCGGCTTCCTTCATGATCAGAAGGTCTTCGCCGTTGAGCTTGACTTCGGTGCCGGACCACTTGCCGAACAGAACGCGATCGCCAACCTTGACGTCGAGTGCTACGACCTTGCCGGATTCATCGCGAGCACCGGAACCGACGGCGACGATTTCGCCTTCCTGCGGCTTTTCCTTGGCGGTGTCTGGAATGATGATGCCACCCTTGGTCTTTTCTTCCGACTCGACTCGACGAACGACGACGCGGTCATGAAGGGGGCGGAAATTGGTGCTTGCCATTGTCTAATCCCTCGATCAAATGACATTCACGGATCAGCGGGGATCCGTATGGATTTGTTAGCACTCATCCTCTGAGAGTGCTAGCGACGGTGATTTAGGGGTGGCTTCCGGACGAGTCAAGAACAGCACTGTGAATTTTTTGCGGCGCATAGCGGCTTGTTTTGAGGATGATTAACGCCCGTAGCAGTGCCGCGTAGCACGCCGTTGCAAAGATTCTCTCATTTTGCCCTCCGGAAGAAGGGCCAGGTCACGCCCTTTCCGAAACGTCATGCCACTGCTTCCGCTGCGCAATCTCGCCGCTCGCCGACCTTGCCCATGCCTGCTCCTCGGACCTTGTGCGGCGCAAAAACCTTGCATGCCGCTCTTGTAATTTGCCGGCCGGTTTGCGATGTCAGCCCGTGCTTTATTTGATGCGAGGACGGCATGGGCAAACGGATCGGGAGCTTTCGCGACATCGGCGGACTTTATGATGTTGCGCTCTGCGATGTCTGGGGCGTGCTCCATAACGGCGCCACCGCCTACAAGGAGGCCTCCATCGCGCTTGAAGCGGCCCGCGCCGAAGGGCTGACCGTCGTCCTCATCACCAATTCTCCGCGCGTCGCTCCGAAGGTGGTCGAGCAGTTGCGGGCGATCGGCGTACCCGATAGCGTCTACGACCGCATCATCACGTCGGGCGACGTAACGCGCAAGCTGATCGCCGAAGGCCCGAAGAAGGTGTTCCTGCTCGGTCCCGAGCGCGATATCGGCATCCTGGAAGGTCTGGACGTTCAGCGCGTCGAGGCCGGCGAGGCGGAAAGCATCGTCTGCACCGGCTTCTTCGACGACGAGACTGAAACGCCTGACGATTATACCGATATGCTGACGGCGTGGTCGGCCCGCAACGTGCCACTGATCTGCGCCAACCCGGATCTTGTGGTCGAGCGCGGCCATCGCATGATCCCCTGCGCCGGCGCCATGGCCGCCTATTACGAGCGGCTCGGCGGCCAGACGCGCATTGCCGGCAAGCCGCATCAGCCGATCTACAATGCGGCGATCGCCGCGGCCCGCGAGGTGAAGAGCGAATTTCCGCTGTCGCGCGTGGTGGCGATCGGTGACGGCATGCCGACCGACGTGCGCGGCGCACTCGATTACGGCCTCGATCTTCTTTATATCAGCCATGGCATCCACGCCCGCGAATATGTCGTCGAGGGCCATACGGATGAGGCCGCTCTCGGCGCCTTCCTAGCGCGCGAACAGGCCTCGCCGAAGTGGTGGATGCCACGCCTTGTCTGAGGAGAGTGGCAGCCGATGACCGTTTTCCATCGCAACGAAACCCGCGAGCCGCTTCCCGATGCCTTGAAGGGTGGGGTGGTCGCCATCGGTAATTTCGACGGCGTGCACCGCGGCCATCAATCTGTATTGAACCGTGCGCTGGAGATCGCCAGGGAGCGCGGGCTGCCTGCTCTGGTGCTGACCTTCGAGCCGCATCCGCGCACGGTCTTCAAGCCTGAACAGCCCGTCTTCCGCCTGACCCCGGCACCATTGCGAGCGCGGCTGCTGGAAGCGCTCGGCTTCAACGCCGTCATCGAATATCCTTTCGATCGCGCCTTCTCGCAGCGTTCGGCGGATGAATTCGTCCACTCGATCCTGATCGATTGGCTGCACGCCTCGGAAGTCGTCACCGGCTTCGATTTCCATTTCGGCCATGATCGCCAGGGACGCCCCGCCTTCCTGATGAATGCCGGTAGCCGTAACGGCTTCGGCGTGACGCTGATCGATGCCTTCCGCGACGAAAACACCGAGGTCATCTCATCGAGCCGCATTCGTGCGCTGCTCGCGGAAGGCGACGTCGCCCAAGCCGCCGGCCTGCTCGGCTATCGCTATACTGTTCAGGCGCCCGTCATCGGCGGCGAGAAGCTTGGCCGTACGCTCGGCTTCCCTACGGCAAACATGCAGCTTCCGGCCGAGACATCGCTGAGGGCAGGCATCTATGCGGTTCGCTTCCGAACGGCCGATGGCGTCATTCGCGATGGTGTCGCCAGCTACGGCCGGCGCCCGACGGTAACCGACAACGGCGCGCCGCTGCTGGAAACCTTCGTTTTCGATTTCAGCGGCGATCTTTACGGCCAGGTCTGTTCAGTCTCCTTCTTCGGCTATCTCCGTCCCGAACTGAAGTTCGATGGTCTCGACCCGCTGGTTGCGCAGATCCGCAAGGATGAGGACGAGGCGCGCGCGCTGCTTGCCGGCGTTCAGCCGCTCAGCGAGCTCGACCGGACCATCGCCTTCACCTGATTTTACTTGCCGAATTGCGCGCGGGGATTGCGGCGCTGCAATATCTTTTTGCCTTGAGCGGGTGGGAAGGATGCTGCAATGCTCATACAGCCGGGTGCGAGTCGCCGCGCCCATTTTCCGAAAGGCGCACGAGATGGATAAACGTTTTGGGACAGCGGCCTGCTGGCTGCTCGTTATTCCCTATATTGGTTTGCTTTGGGTCCCCTTCTACAACAGCCATGACCCGGTTCTGCTGGGATTTCCTTTCTTCTACTGGTATCAGCTGGCCTGGGTGCCGATCACCGCTGTTCTGACCTGGATCGCCTATCGGAGCATGCGCCATGATGACTGATATCGATCCGACAGCGCTTGCCGTCTTCATCTTCTTTTTGGCGCTCGTGACCATCATGGGCTTTGTAGCGGCCCGTTGGCGCCGGCCGAAGACTCTGGCCCATATCGACGAATGGGGCCTCGGCGGCCGCACCTTCGGCACCTGGATCACCTGGTTCCTCGTCGGCGGCGACTTCTACACCGCCTATACCGTGATCGCCGTCCCGGCGCTGGTCTACACCGTCGGTGCCTATGGCTTCTTCGCGCTGCCCTATACGATCGTCGTCTACCCCTTCGTCTTCATGGTCATGCCGCTTCTCTGGAGGCGTGCGAAGGATTACGGCTACGTCACGGCGGGCGACGTCGTGCACGGGCAATATGGCTCGCGGGCGCTCGAACTGGCGGTCGCTCTGACGGGTGTTATCGCGACGATGCCCTATATCGCCCTGCAGCTCGTCGGCATGACGGCGGTGTTCAAGGCGCTCGGACTTCATGGCGAGCTGCCGCTCGCCGTCGCCTTCATCATCCTGGCGCTCTATACCTATTCGGCGGGCCTTCGCGCTCCGGCGCTGATCGCCTTCGTCAAGGACATCATGATCTATATTGTGGTGATCGCGGCCATTGCCCTTATCCCTGCCAAGCTTGGCGGCTATGCCAATGTCTTCGCGGCGGCCGATGCGGATTTCAAGGCCAAGGGCGCGGGCAGTCTGCTCCTTGGTGGCAACCAGTATGTCGCCTATGCGACGCTGGCACTGGGTTCGGCGCTGGCCGCTTTCATGTATCCTCATACGCTGACCGGCATCTTCGCCTCCAACAGCGGCAATACCATCCGCAAGAATGCGGTGCTGCTGCCGGCCTATACGCTGCTGCTCGGCCTGCTGGCTCTGCTCGGCTATATGGGCCACGCGGCAAATCTGAAGCTGGACAGCGCCAATGACGTGGTGCCGGCACTGTTCCAGAACCTGTTCTCCAGCTGGTTTGCTGGCTTTGCCTTCGCGGCCATCGCCATCGGCGCGCTTGTTCCCGCAGCGGTGATGAGCATCGGCGCGGCCAACCTCTTCACCCGCAACTTCTGGAAGGCCTATGTCGATCCGCAGGTTTCCGATGCGGGCGAGGCCAAGGTTGCCAAGATGACGTCTTTGGTCGTCAAGGTCGGCGCGCTTCTGGTCATCATTTTCCTGCCGACGCAGTTCGCGCTCGATCTGCAGCTGCTCGGCGGCATCTGGATATTGCAGACGCTGCCGGCCCTGGTCTTCGGTCTCTATACCAGGTGGTTCCGTGCGCCTGCACTGCTCGCCGGTTGGTTCGTCGGCTTCTTCGGCGGCACTTATCTGGTCGGGGATGCCGGCTGGAAGCCGCTGCATATGGTTCCGCTCGGCGAAGCGGGTTTCACCGTCTATACGGGGCTGCTGGCGCTTCTCGCCAATATCGTCGTGGCTGTCATCGTCAACGCGGTCATGCCGGCGCGGGCAGAAGCACGGGCCTGAGCGGATCGGACCTCAATCGGCCGCGGGCGGGAACGTCCGCGGCCTTTCTATGTCTCGCCGGCATTGTTTCCTCTTCCTTTCCTTGGAAAAAACGCCTATGAACCGGCGACCATGACCCAATTTCGGCTGAGCCACTCGATACGAATTATTGGCCCGGCCTTCCGCGCGCTGTAAGCTGCCGGAAGGTCCGGGTTTTTGGCGCTTCGTTCAAGAGGCGCTTTCCGCCGCCGAAAAATCCCCGTATGGCTGCGCCAGTTCCGGCGCAAGACGCCCGAGACACCGAGGCAATTGTCACGACTATGACCGATACCGTTGAAAAGATGGATTACTCCAAGACCCTTTACCTGCCGGAAACCGATTTTCCGATGCGCGCCGGACTGCCGCAGAAGGAGCCGGAACTGGTGAAGCGCTGGGAGGAAATGAACCTCTATAAGAAGCTGCGCTCTTCCGCCGCCGGCCGCGAGAAGTTCGTGCTGCATGACGGCCCTCCCTATGCCAATGGCCACATCCATATCGGCCATGCGCTGAACAAGATCCTCAAGGACGTCATCACCCGCTCGTTCCAGATGCGCGGCTATGACAGCAACTACGTCCCCGGCTGGGATTGCCACGGTCTGCCGATCGAATGGAAGATCGAGGAAAAGTACCGCGAGAAGGGCAAGAACAAGGACGAGGTTCCGGTGAACGAGTTTCGCCAGGAATGCCGCGACTTTGCCGCCGGCTGGATCAAGATCCAGTCCGAGGAATTCAAGCGCTTGGGCATCACGGGCGATTTCGACAATCCCTATCTGACCATGAACTTCCATGCGGAATCCCGCATCGCCGGCGAACTCCTGAAGATCGCCCGCACCGGTCAGCTTTATCGCGGCTCCAAGCCGGTCATGTGGTCGGTGGTCGAGCGCACGGCGCTCGCCGAAGCCGAAGTCGAGTATGCCGACGTCGAGAGCGATATGATCTGGGTGAAATTCCCGGTGGCCGAAGGCCCGGCGCATCTCGCCGGCGCCTTCGTCGTCATCTGGACGACCACCCCCTGGACGATCCCCGGCAATCGCGCAATCGCCTATTCCTCGCGCGTGTCCTACGGCCTCTATGAGGTCACGGAAGCGGCGAATGATTTCGGTCCGCGCCCCGGCGAGAAGCTGATCTTTGCCGATAAGCTGGCAGAGGAATCCTTTGCCAAGGCAAAGCTGCAGTACAAGCGCCTGAGCGACGTGACCGCCGCCGATCTGGCCGCACTCACCTGTGCTCATCCGCTCGCGTCCCTCGGCTACGGCTTCAAGGTGCCGCTGCTCGATGGCGATCACGTCACCGACGACGCCGGTACGGGCTTCGTGCACACCGCACCGAGCCACGGCCGCGAGGACTTTGACGCCTGGATGTCGCATGCACGCGATCTCGAGGCGCGAGGCATCTCGTCCGTCATTCCGTTTCCCGTCGATGACGCCGGCTTCTACACCGCCGATGCCCCCGGCTTCGAAGGCGGACGCGTCATGGACGACAACGGCAAGAAGGGCAATGCCAACGACCTCGTCATCAAGGCGCTGATCGAGACGAACACGCTGTTTGCGCGCGGCAGGCTGAAGCATTCCTATCCGCATTCCTGGCGGTCGAAGAAGCCGGTCATCTTCCGCAACACGCCGCAGTGGTTCGTCTATATGGACAAGGAGTTCGCCGACGGTTCGACGCTGCGCTCGCGCGCCCTGAAGGCGATCGACGATACCCGCTTCGTCCCGGCAGCCGGCCAGAACCGCCTGCGTGCCATGATCGAGCAGCGCCCGGATTGGGTCCTCTCGCGCCAGCGCGCCTGGGGTGTGCCAATCGCGATCTTCGTCGACGAGCAGGGCAACATCCTGCAGGATGACGGCGTCAACGCCCGCATTCTCGAGGCTTTCGAGCAGGAAGGCGCCGATGCCTGGTTTGCGGAAGGCGCGCGCGAGCGCTTCCTCGGCGAAAAGGCCAACGAGCCCTGGACGCAGGTCATGGATATCCTCGATGTCTGGTTCGATTCCGGTTCGACCCACACCTTCACGCTCGAAGATCGCCCGGATCTCAAGTGGCCGGCGGATGTCTATCTCGAAGGCTCCGACCAGCATCGCGGCTGGTTCCATTCGTCGCTGCTCGAAAGTGCTGCGACGCGGGGCCGCGCGCCTTACAACACCGTCGTCACCCATGGCTTCACTATGGACGAGCAGGGCCGCAAGCAGTCGAAATCGCTCGGCAATGTCGTTGCCCCGCAGGATGTGATGAAGGACGCCGGCGCCGATATCCTCCGCCTCTGGGTCATGACCACGGACTATTGGGAAGATCAGCGCCTCGGCAAGGCCATCATCCAGACCAATGTCGATGCCTATCGCAAGCTGCGCAACACCATCCGCTGGATGCTTGGCACGTTGGCACATGACAAGGGCGAAGTGATCGCCTATGCCGACATGCCGGAGCTCGAGCAACTGATGCTGCACCGTCTCGCCGAGCTCGATGAGCTGGTGCGAGAAAGCTACGACGCCTTCGACTTCAAGCGCATCGCCCGCGCCCTGATCGATTTCGCCAATGTCGAGCTTTCGGCCTTCTACTTCGACATCCGCAAGGATGCGCTCTACTGCGATGCTCCGTCGAGCCTGCGCCGCCGCGCCTCGCTCGCCGTCATCCGTACGATCTTCGACTGCATGGTGACATGGCTGGCGCCGATGCTGCCCTTCACCATGGAAGAGGCCTGGCTGTCGCGCAATCCGTCGGCGGTCTCGGTTCATCTCGAGCAGTTCGTCACCGTTCCCGTCGAATGGAAGGACGAGGCGCTGGCCGAGAAGTGGAAGAAGATCCGCGCCGTGCGCAGCGTCGTTACCGGCGCTCTGGAAATCGAACGCAAGGACAAGCGGATCGGCTCCTCGCTGGAAGCTGCCCCGGTCGTCTACGTCGCCGATCCCGAGCTGCTGAAGGTACTCGAAGGCCAGGACTTTTCGGAAATCTGCATCACCTCCGGTATCACCATCGTGGGTGAGCAGGGGCCTGCGGATGCCTTCCGCCTCGACGACGATGCCAGGGTCAGCGTCGTGCCCAAGCTTGCCGAAGGCCGCAAGTGCGCCCGTTCCTGGCGCATCACCACGGACGTCGGCTCCGATCCGGAATATCCGGATGTCTCGGCGCGCGACGCTGCGGCACTCCGTGAGCTTGCGGCTATCAACTGAAGAAAATTGCCGGATGAATTGCCTTTGCGGCGTTCATCCGGTAAAAGCTGCCTGAAAATGGCCAGAATTTTACGGCAGTTGCCGTTGGATGGGGTCCTATCGCGTTTATTCCGGCATGGCTGGGAAGGGTTTTCATGAGAGCGATGCATAAGGTTCGTGTCGGCGTCAGCTTGGCGGCACTTGTGGTTGGCTGCGGCGCCATGTCCGGTTGCCTTAGCAGCCCGACTTACGGCACCGACAAGACGGCCGGCGTGCAGCTCCTCGATGATCTCGGCGACATCGCCTCCGTTTCCGCGGCGACGCCGAAGGATAAGGGCGTGAAGTATCCAAACCGTCCGGGTCTGGTTCTGCCTGCGGACAAGGATCGCGACAATCTCGCCGCGCCGCAGCAGTCTCTGGCAAGCAAGGACAACCCGGCCTGGCTGGAATCGCCGGAAGAAGCCCGCAAGCGCCTCGCTGCGGAAGCCGACGAGAAGAAGAACAACGTCAACTATCGTTCGCCGCTCGCCCAGGCCGACAGCGCCAAAAATCACATGAGCGAAGCGCAGCAGACCGCCGCCTATCGTGCCGCGCGTCAGGATCAGGCCGGCACCTATATCGATCAGCGTCGCTATCTGATCGACCCGCCGCAGCAATACCGCCAGGTATCCGATCAGTCCGCTTTGAACGATCTCGGCACGCCCGAGTCGAAGAAGGAAAAGAAGCGCAAGAAGGATGCCGAGGCCGCACAGCAGACCAGCAACAGCAGCTGGTGGAAGCCTTTCCAGTAAAAAGCTCTCAAGGCGGCGGCATCAAAACCGCCGCTTTTCAGTCTTCGGAGCGTTTCGCTTGGAAGAAACCTCTGAGGATATCGGCGGATGCAGTCTCGCCGAGACCGGAATAGACCTCCGGCGCATGATGGCAGGTCGGCTGGCGGTAGAAGCGCACGCCATTGTCGACACCGCCGCCCTTCGGATCTTCGGCGCCATAGTAGAGACGGCGGATGCGCGCGAAGGAAATGGCCGCGGCGCACATGGTGCAGGGTTCCAGAGTCACGTAAAGATCGGCGCCTGTAAGACGTTCCTGGCCCAGCTCCTCGCAGGCCAGGCGGACGGCGACGATTTCGGCATGTGCGGTGACGTCGTTGAGCTCACGGGTACGGTTGCCGGCAGCGGCGACGACCTTGCTTTCGAGCACGACAACGGCGCCGATCGGCACTTCTCCACGCTCTCCGGCGCGGCGCGCTTCGGCTAAAGCAAGCTCCATGAATTGATTTGTGGCCGCCATTCAAGTTTTCCACTTAACCGCAAGGGCGTGACCTGATAGGAACACGCGTTAAAAATTCAGGCAAACAACAAATGACGATGAATGACAAGCCCAAGCGGCCTGGGTCTAAACCCTTTGCTGGCGACAAGAAGACGGTAAAACGCGATGGCGCGAAGCCTGTAAAGGCCGCGGCCGTCAAAGCTGCGGATGAGAGCGCAGTCGAGGATGGAAAGGCCGAGCGCATTTCCAAGGTGATGGCGCGCGCCGGCGTGGCCTCGCGTCGCGATATCGAGCGAATGATCCTCGATGGCCGCGTCAAGCTGAACGGCGTTCTGCTCGATACGCCGGTAGTCAACGTGACCCTCGCCGACAAGATCGAGGTCGACGGCATGCCGATCCGTGGTATCGAGCGCACGCGTCTGTGGCTCTATCACAAGCCGGCAGGCCTGGTGACCACCAATGCCGATCCGGAAGGACGCCCGACCGTTTTCGACAATCTGCCGGACGAGCTGCCGCGGGTCATGTCGATCGGCCGCCTCGACATCAACACCGAAGGCCTGCTGCTGCTCACCAATGACGGCGGCCTTGCCCGCGTTCTGGAATTGCCGAACACAGGCTGGCTGCGCCGCTATCGCGTGCGCGCCCATGGCGAGATCGATCAGGAAGCGCTGGACAAGCTGAAGGAAGGCATTGCCGTCGATGGCGTGCTTTATGGCTCGATCGACGCGACGCTCGACCGTACCCAAGGGTCCAACGTCTGGATTACCATGGGCCTGCGCGAAGGCAAGAACCGCGAAATCAAGAACGTGCTCGGCGCGCTCGGCCTCGAGGTCAACCGCCTGATCCGCATCTCCTATGGCCCGTTCCAGCTCGGCGAGCTGCCGGAAGGCCATGTGCTCGAGGTGCGTGGCCGCACGCTGCGCGATCAGCTCGGCCCGCGTCTGGTCGAGGATGCCAAGGCCAATTTCGACGCGCCGCTCTATAACGCCCCGGCCGTTGCCGAGCCCGAAGAGGCGGATGACAAGCCGGCTCGGACGGCCCCGGTTCGCGCGGGCAAGGAAGAGCGCCCGCGTCGCGAGCGCCCCGAGGACAAGCGCGAGCGTGCGCTGAGCCGCCTCGATACCAAACGCGATGCCAAGCGTGACGATCGCCGCGATGGTGGTCACAAGGACGACGACCGGGCGAAGCGCCAGCCGCTCGGCCCACGTCGTAGCGCCAATGTCTGGATGGCACCCGGCGCCCGTCCGCTCGGTGAAAAGGCAGCAGCGAAGGCCGCCAAGAATGCAAAGACCGCTTCCAGGCGCGGCGAGATTGAACGCCCACAGCGCAGCGGCTTCGACCGTCCGGACGAAGGCCCCCGCGTTCGCATCAATCGGGTCGACGAGGGTGATGGCGAGTGGATTCGTTCCAGCGAAGAGGCTCCGCGCCGGTCGCGTGGCGATGACGAGGGCTTCGATCGCAAGCGCTCGCGCGGCGACCGCCCGCAGGGTGATCGTCCCGCCCGGGGGGACCGTCCGTTTGGCGATCGTCCCCGCGGCGATCGGGCATTTGGCGACCGTCCGCGCGGCGAACGCGGTTCTCGGTCCGAGGGTGGCGATCGTCCTCGTGCGAAATCCCTCCAGGGCGAAGCCCGCTCCGAGCGTTCCTTCGGAGATCGGCCCGCGCGTGGCGATCGGCCTTTCGGCGACAAGCCGCGTGGAGACCGGCGTCCCCGCGCCGAGGGAGACGAGCGTCCGCGCAGCAAGTCTTTCGGCGGCGAACAGCGCTCCGAACGCCCCCGCGGTGATCGCCCGCAAGGCGAACGTTCTTTCGGCGATCGGCCGGCCGGCAAGCCCTTCGGCAAGAAGCCCGGCGGCGGCAAATCCTTTGGCGGCAAGCCAGGCGGTAAGCCCGGTGGCTCGCGTGGCTTCGGCGGCAAACCGGGTGGCGCAGGCCGCCCCTCCGGCGGTCCGCGCGGCGGTTCCGGTCGGGGCGGCCCCGGCAGGGGCGGTCCCAAGGGCGGCAGGGGTTGACGCGCGGTGAGGATCGTCGGCGGTGAGTTTCGCGGTCGCTCGCTTGCAACGCCGAAGTCGAACGACATTCGTCCGACGGCGGATCGCACGCGCGAAAGCCTGTTCAACATTCTGAACCACGCCTATCCCGAAGCCATCGACGGCACACGGATGATGGATGTCTTCGCCGGCACCGGCGCCGTGGGCCTGGAGGCAGCCTCGCGCGGCTGCCGCCATGTGCTCTTCGTCGAAAGCAGCGTCGAAGGCAGGGGCCTTCTCTGGGAAAACATCGATGCGCTCGGCCTGCACGGCCGCACGCGCATGCTGCGCCGTGATGCGACCGATCTCGGCAGTGCCGGCAATCTCGAACCTTTCGATTTCATCTTCGCCGATCCGCCCTATGGCAAGGGGCTGGGCGAGAAGGCTTTTGCGGCCGCTGCCGCCGGTGGCTGGCTGGTGCCGGGCGCTCTGGCGATCCTGGAGGAGCGGGCCGATGTGACCGTTGCCGCGCCATCGGATTTCCTGTTTCTGGAGGAACGGACCTTCGGCGACAGCAAGATGCATTTCTTCCGTTACCAGCCATTGGCGGCCTGACGGAGGAAGGGGAAGGCTATGGGCGACTATGCTGATTTCGTCGGCAGCGACTATCCGCTCGCCGTCTCCGGCACGCCGAGCGTTGCAGTCGCCTTCGGCTGTGGCGGTGCGCGCGGTCTCGCCCATATTCATATCATCGAGGCACTGGACGAACTCGGCATCCGCCCGGTTGCAATTGCCGGTGCCTCCATCGGCTCCATCATGGGTGCGGCCATGGCGGTCGGCATGAGCGGGGCAGAAATCCGCGACCATACGCTTGCAACGGTCGGTAACCGTCCCGCGGTGCTTAACAAGATCTGGAGCCTGCGGCCCGTCAGCATGCGCAGCATCCGCTTCGGCCAGTTCAATCTCGAACGCATTCTCCGCACCTTCTTGCCGGAAGCCTTTCCTGAGAATTTCTCGGAATTGCACATACCGCTGAAGGTGGTCGCGACCGATTATTATCAGCAGGCCGAAGTGGTGATCGAGAAAGGCGAGCTTTTCCCGGTGCTTGCCGCTTCCGCTGCCATTCCAGCCGTCTTCATGCCGGTGAGACTCGGGGACCGCGTGATGATCGACGGCGGAATCATGAATCCGGTTCCCTACGAGCATCTGGCCGGGCTTGCCGACATCATCATCGGCATCGATGTCGTCGGCGGCCCTGAGGGCGGCGGCAGGCATATTCCGAACCGCATCGAGAGCCTGTTCGGTGCCGGCCAGCTCACCATGCAGTCCAACATTGCCTTGAAGCTGCGCCTGCAGGCGCCGCAAATCTTCCTGCGCCCCACCGTCGGCCGCACCGGCGTCCTCGATTTCCTGAAGGCGCGCGATATCCTCGCCATGTCGGCCGGCGTCAAGGACGAGCTGAAATTCGCGCTTGACCGCGTGATGACGGCAAAGAACTAGTATCCGCCAATGAGCTGCTGGCTGTGCTTATGCCAGGACCGTACAAACGAAGCGGCTAAACCCGCTCCGGCTCCTCCTGCGGCAGGACGACGAGATCGTCGGCGTCGCTGTAGGTTTCGGCCGCACGCTTGGGCTTGACCAGCGGTTCCGGCTTGACGGGGCGCGAATAGAGCATGTCGGCGCCGGCCTGCAGCCCCTGGCTGACCTGCAGCACGAGCCGCTGTTCGTCACGTTTGCGGATATCCTCGCCGATCTCGTAGGCCTCCGCCTCGCTGACCCCCAGCGCTTCCA
Organism: Rhizobium sp. JAB6; assembly: GCF_003024605.1. Classification (GTDB taxonomy): domain Bacteria; phylum Pseudomonadota; class Alphaproteobacteria; order Rhizobiales; family Rhizobiaceae; genus Rhizobium. The sequence continues at coordinate 743,550 of NZ_PYJQ01000001.1, forward strand.
GGGTGCGGCGGCCGAAGAGCAGGCCGGATTCCAACGTTTCGCGGAGCTCGTAGTCCACGCCTTTGTGCCGCAGCTCGATCGAATGGATACGGTCGTAAGAGCGGACGAAGAGGCGCGCATGCGGATAATCCGTCTGCACGAGCTCGACGATCTTGTTGGTAATCTCGCGCTGATGCGTGCTGACGACGACGATCTTGGCGCGGTCGATACCGGCGGAGCGCAGCACGTCCTTGCGCGTGCCGTCGCCGAAATAGATGCGGAAGCCGAAGCTCGATGCCTGGCGGATGCGATCGGCGGAGAAATCGATGACGGTGACATCGCGGCCACTGGCAAGCAGGATCTGCGCGGCAATCTGGCCAAAACGCGAAAAGCCGATCATCAGCACGTCGGAGCCGGCACCCTCGAAATCCTCGTCCAGCTCTTCCTGCGTGTCGCCCTTGACCAGCCGCTTCGCGAGCGCGGAGCTCAGCGGCGTCAGCGCCATCGACAGCGTCACGATGGCGATCAGCGTCGAGGCCGTATTGGCGGAGAAAAGCCCACCGCTGGCGCTCGCAGCGCTGAAGAGCACAAAGCCGAATTCGCCGCCCTGCGGCAACAGCCCGGCGATGCGAACAGCGTCGTTGTGCGGCGAGCCCGCGACGCGGCAGAGCGCATAGATCACGACCGCCTTGATGAGCATCATGACCGGAACCGCGAGCACGATCAGCATCCAGTTGTCGAGAATCACGTCGAGTTTCAGCGACAGGCCGACGGCGATGAAGAAAATGGCGAGCAGCACGCCGCGAAAGGGCTCGATATCCGCTTCCAGCTCATGCCGATAGGAGGATTCCGCCAGCATCACGCCGGAGAGAAAGGCGCCCATCGCCATGGAGAGGCCGGCAAGCTGCATCAGCGTTGCCGATCCCATGACGACGAAGAGCGCGGCGGCAATCATCGCCTCGCGGGCGCCGGTGCGTGCAATGACCTGGAACAGCGGCGTCAGCAGATAGCGGCCGGCGATGACCATCGCCGCCACGGCGCCGATGGCTATAGCGAGACTCGACAAGGGACTGGCGGTTTCCTTCGTGCCATCGAGCACGGTGATCAGCGCCAGCAGCGGCACGATGGCAAGATCCTGCAGGAGCAGCATCGAGAAGGAGCGCTGGCCGTATCTCGTGTTGACGTCGCCTTGCTGTTCGAGGATCTGCATTGCGAAGGCCGTCGAGGAAAGCGCCAGACCGAAGCCGATGATGATGCTGCCCTTCCAGCCAGCAATGCCGCCGAGATAGGATGCGACGATCAGCGCCAGTCCGCTGAGCACCACCTGCGCCGTGCCGAGGCCGAAAATATCGCGCCGCATCTGCCAGAGGCGGGACGGCTTCAGTTCCAGGCCGATGATGAACAGCAGGAAGACGACACCGAGTTCGGCAACGGCAAGCACGGCTTCGCTGTCGCCGATGCTGTGCAGGATCGGGCCGATCACGACGCCGGCCGCAAGATAGCCGAGCACCGTGCCAAGCCCCAGTTTTTTGAAGATCGGTGCCGTGACGACGGCACCGCCGAGCAGCAGCAAGGTTTCGGTGAAAAGCGTATTGGGGGCGGACATCGTCTGTTTCTTTCCGTGGGGCAGGCGGTGTTGCAACGCTTGGTCATGATAAACAACCATGCGTGAAGTGATTAGAACAAGAATCGGCTTTGCCGCCCTTGATGCTTTATGTAGTGCACAATAAATGGAACGCGAAGGAAAGGCCAAGTCATGACCTCTGAAATCGATTCCGCCGCTCTGCTTTCCCGCGCCAGCCAATTGATCGATCTAGCCCGCAAAGCCGGAGCCGATGCGGCGGATGCCGTCGTGGTGCGTTCGCGCGCCCATTCCGTCAGCGTCCGCCTCGGTAAGGTCGAGGGCACCGAATCCTCCGAGAGCGACGACTTCTCGCTCAGGGTTTTCGTCGGCAACCGTGTCGCCAGTGTTTCGGCCAATCCAGGCTTCGATCTCAATGCACTTGCCGAGCGCGCCGTGGCCATGGCCAAGGTTTCGCCGGAAGATCCCTTCGCCTGTCTCGCCGATGAAGCGGATCTTGCCAAGAGCTATCCCGATCTCGAACTGTTCGATCCGACCGAAGTCTCCACGGAGCAGCTGCGCGAGGCAGCCCTTGCGACCGAGGCGGCAGCCCTTGCCGTTTCGGGCGTCACCAATTCCTCAGGCGCCGGCGCTTCTGCCGGCATGGGCGGGCTCGTGCTCGTCACGTCCCATGGTTTTGCCGGCCACTATATGGGCTCGCGCTTCGGTCGCTCCGTCAGCGTCATTGCCGGCGAAGGTACGGGCATGGAGCGCGACTATGATTTCGACAGCCGCCTCTATTTCGCCGATCTCGATGCGGCCGATGAGATCGGCCGCCGCGCCGGCGAGCGGGCGGTCAAGCGGCTCAATCCACGCCAGGTTCCGACGGACAAAAACGTGACCGTCGTTTTCGATCCCCGTGTCGCCCGCGGCTTCGTCGGCCATATCGCCGGCGCCATCAACGGCGCGTCCGTCGCCCGCAAGACCAGCTTCCTGCGCGACAAGATGGGTCAGCAGGTGCTGAAATCAGGCCTTTCGATCACGGACGATCCGCTGATCGTGCGCGGCCCCTCCTCGCGCCCCTTCGACGGCGAAGGCGTGTCCGGCAAGCGGCTCGTCATGATCGAGGACGGCGTGCTGAAGTCCTGGTTCCTGTCCACCGCGACGGCGCGGGAAATCGGCGGCGGCCTGAAGACCAACGGCCGCGGCGTGCGCGGCGGCACCTCCGTATCGCCCGCATCCACCAATCTTGCGCTGGAACCGGGCGATATTTCGCCCGAAGAACTGATCCGCAACGTCGGCACCGGCTTCTACGTCACGGAGCTGATCGGGCAGGGCGTCAATATGATCACCGGCGAATACAGCCGTGGCGCCACCGGTTTCTGGATCGAGAACGGCGAGTTGACCTTCCCGGTTTCCGAGGTGACGATCGCCTCCAACCTGAAGGACATGTTCATGCGCGTGACGCCGGCAAACGACATCGACCGGGATTTCGGCATCGCCGCTCCGACGCTTGCCATCGAGGGCATGACGTTGGCGGGCCGCTGAGAAACGGGTGGAGATTGGAATTAGTCAATGATCGATAGCAAGGCCGGCCAATTGAGCGATGTGGACCTGATCGTGGGTGCCGCGCTCGAGGCGGGCAAGATCGCTCTCGGTTTCTTCCGGCAATCGCCGGAAGTCTGGTGGAAGAACAACGGCCAGTCCCCGGTGAGCGCGGCGGATTTTGCCGCGAATGAAAGCCTTGCCGCCACGCTTCGCACCGCCAGACCCGATTATGGCTGGCTTTCAGAGGAAACCGACGACGACGCCGAGCGTCTGAAGCACGCAACCGTCTTCGTGGTCGATCCGATCGACGGCACCAGGGGATTTCTCTCGGGTCTCGATCTTTGGTGCGTCAGCGTCGCCGTCGTCACAGACGGCCGGCCTGTGGCGGGCGTTCTCTATGCGCCGGCGCTTGACGAACTCTTCGTGGCGACGGCTGGCGGACAGGCCTCGAAAAACGGCAAGCCGATCGGCGTTTCTCAGCGGATGAGCGACGACATCCATCGTCTGGCGACCGGCGAGGAGATGCTGAAGGGCTTCGATCCGGATTTCCGCAAGACGGTCGAGCGTGTGAAGCACGTGCCGTCGCTCGCCTATCGCCTCGCCATGGTGGCGGACGGCAGGCTGGAAGGAACGATCGTCAAACGCAACTCCCACGACTGGGATCTCGCCGCCGCCGATCTCATTCTGGAGCGGGCCGGCGGCGCCCTCGTGGATCTCTCCGGCAGGGCATTGCGCTACAATCGCGCCGAAGTATCGCATGACGAACTTTGCGGCGCGTCGGCAGCGCAATTACCGGAGTTTCTCCGTCAGCTATCGAACCGACGAGACGGTTGACCTTTCCGTCAAAATCCCGCAGATGAAGGATGGAGGGGGACGACAGTAGAAAGAGACGAAAATGACTGATACCAGCGGCAAAAAGCAGCTCCTGCACCTTGTCTTCGGCGGTGAACTGGAAAACCTCGAAGAGGTCCAGTTCCGCAATCTCAATGAGCTCGATATCGTCGGCATGTATCCCGATTACGCGAGCGCGCTGGTGGCGTGGAAGTCCAAGGCACAGCAGACTGTCGACAATGCCCATATGCGTTATTTCATTGTTCACCTGCATCGCTTGCTCGATCCGCAGGCAAAAGCGGCATCCTGAGTTCGCCTTGCTCCGAATTTGCATTTGATATCTCTCTCCGGAAGAGCGTTGTCGCTTTAAATCCGGCCATGAAGCAGTATCTTTGACACAATAAGAACGAAAATTCGGCTGTTTATTCGGCCGCGTGGTAATCGGGATTTGGCATAGATGATGATCAGCTGGGATGGGAGGCGATCGAAATGAGTAGCCTCAGGGCGCGTCTTGCCTTGAGCGCCTATCGTTTCGGCGGAATTGCCGTTTATCCGTTCATCGGACCTTATCTCGCCGTTCGCGCGGCGAAGGGCAAGGAAGATGGCTCCCGCAAGCTGGAGCGATCGGGTTATGCCAGCGCCAACCGCCCGCAAGGGCCGCTGATCTGGTTCCATGCCGCAAGCGTCGGGGAAACCTCGGCCGTCATTCCCCTGATCCGAGAAATCCGTCGTCGGGATATCCATGTCATCCTGACGACGGGCACGATCACCTCTGCCAAGGTCGCGCATCAGCGGCTTGGGGAGGAGGTCATTCACCAATACGTGCCGCTCGATCTCAAACCTGCCATCAAGCGCTTCCTTGAATATTGGCAGCCCGATTGCGCCATTTTCGCCGAATCCGAGATTTGGCCGGCAACGATCATGGAGCTTGGCCGCAAGCACATTCCGCAGATTCTGGTCAACGCCCGCATGTCGGATCGATCCTTCGCGCGCTGGAGCCGGCATCCCTCGCTTGCCGAGGCGCTGTTCGAAAATCTGGCATTGGTCGTGGCCCAATCCGACCTCGATGCCGAACGCTTCCGTGATCTCGGCGCGCTGCAGGTCCTCAAATCAGGCAATCTCAAGGTGGATACGGACGCGCCGTCCTACGACGCGCCGACGCTTGCCGGTTATATGAAGCAGATCGGCGATCGCAAGACCTGGGCCGCTGTCTCCACCTTCGAGGGCGAGGAGGGCGCTGCAGCCTCCGTCCATTCGATGCTGAAGCAGCATAACGGCCAGCTCACTATCATCGTGCCGCGCCATCCCGAGCGTTGCGACGCGATCGAGGCGATGCTGGTCGAGCAGGGCCTGAAAGTGGCGCGCCGCACCCGCAACGATATCCTTTCCCCCGATGTCGATGTCTTCCTCGGCGATACGATTGGCGAGATGGGGCTATATCTGCGGATGACCGAAGTCGCCTTCATGGGCAAATCGCTGTTCAACGAAGGCGGTCAGAATCCGCTCGAGCCGGCCATGCTCGGCTGCGCGATCCTGACCGGCGGGCATGTCCAGAATTTCCGCGATTCCTATCAATTGCTCGCCCGGCGCGGCAGTGCCCGTATGGTGCGCGATACCGAGATGCTGGCGCGCGGCGTGCATTATCTGCTGACCAACGACGCGGCCCGACGTGGCATGATCGATGCCGGCTTTGCTGCCGTGCATGAAATGCGCGGCGCGCTGGCTGCAACGGTCAAGGGCCTGGAGCCCTATATCAATCCGCTGTCGGTCAAGGCGCGGCTAATGCCGAAGACGATGGCAAACGGATAAGAAGGGAAGGGCATGACAGCCGTCAGATTGGGAGCGATTGCGGGCATTCTTTTCGACAAGGACGGCACGCTGCTCGACTATGACCAGAGCTGGCTGCCGGTCAATCGCGAGCTTGCCAGGATCGCTGCTCAGGACGATCCTATCCTCGCCGATCATCTTCTCTCAGCCTGCGGCATGGATCCGATCACCGGCCACATCGTGCCGGACAGCCTGCTTGCGGCAGGGAACACCCGGCAGATTTCCGAGGGGCTGGTCGCCGCCGGCTCGAAAGTGGACGTCGCGGAATTGGTGGAAAAGCTCGATGCGCTTTTTGCGCATGCGGCCGATTTCTCCTCGCCAGTCACCGATCTCGCGGCCTTCTTCCGGCGTCTGCATGAGCGCGGCTATAAGCTCGGCGTCGCTTCCAGCGACAATGAGCGCTCCATCCGTCAGACGGCGCGCCGCTTCGGCTTCATCGATTATATCGATTACATCGCCGGCTATGATAGCGGTTTCGGCACCAAGCCGGAGCCGGGCATGGTGCTCGGCTTCTACGCAGCAACCGGTCTTTCGCCCGCGCAAGTCGCTGTTGTGGGCGATAATAATCACGATCTTCATATGGGACGCAATGCCGGCGTCGGCCTCACCGTCGGCGTACTGACGGGCACGGGTTCGCGCGAAACGCTCGCAGCCGCGTCCGATTACTGTCTCAACGACATTACCGAACTGGAAGACCTGCTCATGCCGGTCGCACAATCGGCCTGATCTGGCAATGGCTTGCTTTTTCACGCAATCTGCCCTTTCTTGCCGCTTTGTTGCAGGCACAGGAACAGGGCTGGAATAGACGCATGGTATCGGAAGCCCCACCCTTCTGGTGGCGAAAGCCGGATTGGCGTGCGTGGGGGCTCTCACCCTTTTCCTTTCTATATGGCCGTATCGCCGGGCATCGCATGGTGAATGGCAAACGCGCCTCCGTGCCGGTGCCGGTCATCTGCGTCGGCAATTTTACGGTCGGCGGCGCCGGGAAGACGCCGACCGCGCTTGCGCTTGCCAAGGCCGCCAAGGCCAAGGGGCTGAAGCCGGGGTTCCTGAGCCGGGGATATGGCGGGTCGCTCGATGTCACTACGGTCGTAGATCCCTCGCATCACCACGCCACGGCCGTCGGCGATGAGCCGCTGCTGCTTGCCCGCGAGGCGCTGACCGTCATTGCCCGCCGCCGCGCCGATGGTGCGGAAAGGCTGGTGCACGAGGGTGCCGATCTCATTATCATGGATGACGGTTTCCAGAGCGCGCAGATTGCGATCGACTATGCCCTTGTGGTGATCGATGCCGGTAGGGGCATCGGCAACGGACATCTCGTTCCCGGCGGTCCTGTGCGCGCGCCGCTGCGCACCCAGCTTCTCTATGCATCCGCTCTCTTGAAGGTCGGTGAGGGCAATGCTGCCGATCGCGTCGTTCGCCTCGCGGCAAGGGCGGGCAAGCCCTTCTTTTCTGCGAACGTCAGAGTGCGCGGGCAGGAGGATCTGCGCGGGCGCAAGGTGCTTGCCTTCGCCGGCATCGCCGACCCGGCCAAGTTTTTCCGCACCGTCGAGATGCTGGACGCTGAGATCGCCGTCCGGCGCAGCTTCGGAGATCACGAACACCCCGGCGAAGACGATGTCTCCGACATGCTCGACATAGCCTCGCGCGAAGGGCTTGAGATCGTCACTACCTCGAAGGACTATGTCCGCCTCATCGGTCATCATGGTCGCGCCGACGAGCTGTTGCAGCGCTGCAGGGTGATCGAGATCGACATGGTCTTTGATGATCCCCAGGCTCCGGCCCTGATTATCGACAGGGCGATTGCAGCCGCGCGCGAACGGCGCTTACGGGAAAAGCGCAATAGCAAAGCGGCTTAGGGGCACGTCTGCTTACTCGGCGTGGAAAATGAGAGCAATTCCAGGAAAGTACGCAGCGGCTTTCCGTCCGGATTGCGTCAAACAAAGAGATGGAGCGGTTCAGAGATTCCGTGAAACGATGAACCGCTAGTGCTTCTGATTGGGAAGGGCGCCGGCGCGCTTTTCGGCTTCTAGCGAAGTGATGACATCGGCATAGGGTTCCTGCCGGGCGACGCTCCAATAGCGCAGCTCATCGAGCGCAATATGCTTGCCGGTCATGGCGCAGACCACATAGGAACCCGGCATCAGGATCTGGAAATCGCCGTCGAGATAGCGAATTTTCGCCTCGCGGTTTCCATGTCCTTCGAAAAGATTCATCTGATGCCGTCCTTGATCTGTCTCATCCGTTTGCCATACCGCACTACAGCGCCGCGCGTCAAATATGACGCGCAAAGTCGACGTAGCTCTTTCGATTATGCAGCAGCAGCGACTTTCCCAGACTATTATTTCGCGGAAAAGTTCCTTTTGGAAATGGCGGGCCTCAACTGCGCCCGAAGAGCCGTTCGATATCCGAGAGCTTCAACTCTATATAGGTCGGCCTGCCGTGATTGCATTGTCCGGAGCCCGGCGTTGCCTCCATCTGGCGCAAAAGCGCGTTCATTTCTTCCGGTCGCAGGCGCCGGCCGGACCGTACCGATCCGTGGCAGGCCATGGTCGCGGCCACATATTCCAGCTTGGCGGCAAGGCCCGAAGCCGTATCCCATTCGGCGATCTCGTCGGCGAGCTGCCGGACCAGACCCTGCGCGTCGACTTCGCCGAGCATGGCCGGCGTCTCCCGCACGGCGACCGCGCCCGGACCGAAGCGCTCGATGGCGAGGCCGAGTCCGCCGAGTTCTTCGGCAAATACCATCAGCCGGTCGCAATCCTCTTCGGGCAGATCGACGATCTCGGGAATGAGCAGGACCTGCGAGGGTAGGCGCTTCGAATGCAGGGCTTTGCGCATGGTCTCGAACACCAGCCGCTCATGCGCGGCGTGCTGGTCAACGATGACAAGCCCGTTTTCCGTCTGGGCGACGATATAGTTCTCGTGCAGCTGAGCGCGGGCTGCACCCAGCGGAAAGCGGGCGGGTTCCTCGGCGCGTGCTGGTTCCGCCGGCGGTGCGACTTCGGCTCGAGCCGTGGGCATGGCAAGTCCCTCGAAAGCGGCCTGCGGCCTTTCGGCAAATCCGTAGCCGGTTCGCTCGAAGGGACGAGATGGCGATGTTTCCGCCGACCAAGGGGCCGCAGCCGGCGAGGGCCGCCAGCCCGGTTGCCAGCCCGGTTGAAAGCCGGAGCGACCGGCGGTAAACGCCCGCAGCATGCCGTCGGCGCCGGTCGTGGCCGCCCGGTCGCCCTCGCGCGCCAGCGCCTCGCGCACGGCGCCGACGATCAGCCCGCGTACAAGACCGGGATCGCGGAAGCGCACATCGGATTTCGCCGGATGTACGTTGACGTCGACCAGGGCGGGATCGAGCGTCAGGGAAAGCACGGCGACGGGATAGCGTCCGGTAGGAATGGTCTCGGCATAGGCGCCACGGATTGCCGAGAGAATCAGCTTGTCCTGCACCGGGCGGCCATTGACGAAGGCATATTGATGGGCGGAATTGCCGCGGTTGAAGGTCGGCACGCCGGCAAAACCGGTAAGGCTCACATCCTCGCGCACGGCATCGAGCGCGATGGCATTGTCCTTGAAATCGACACCCAGTATCTGCGCCATGCGGGCGAGATGATCATCGCCGGTCGCTGGAAATTCGAGCGTCGAGCGGTCGGTGCCCGACAGAACGAAGCGCACGCGCGGAAAGGCGATCGCCATGCGCTTGACGACCTCGGTGATCGCGGCTGCTTCCGCCTTCTCCGTCTTCAGAAACTTCAGGCGGGCGGGCGTCGCAAAGAACAGGTCGCGCACTTCGACGATCGTGCCCGGATTGGCGGCCGCTGGGCGCAGATGCAGAACCTTGCCGCCGGCAACGGCGATTTCGGCGCCGCTGCTCGCTCCCGCGCGGCGGCTTGCAATCGAAAGCTTCGCCACCGAGCCGATGGAGGGCAGCGCCTCGCCGCGAAAACCGAGGGTGCGGATATCCTCCAACGTGTCGGAAATCTTCGAGGTGCAGTGGCGCCGGACGGCGAGCTCCAGATCCGCCTCTTCCATGCCGCAGCCGTTGTCGGTCACCCTCAGTAGCGCCTTGCCACCGCCGGCGGTCGCTATTTCGATGCGTGTGGCACCGGCATCGAGCGCGTTTTCGATCAGTTCCTTGGCCGCACTTGCCGGGCGCTCGATGACTTCGCCGGCGGCGATCTGGTTGATCAGTGTTTCGGAGAGTTGCTTGATGGCCATGACGTTATTGTCGTGGATTCGCACCGATGTGGAAAGAGGAAAGGCGCTTCCCCGCTGGGGATCCACCCATTTCCATCCATGGCTTTGTTGAGAATTTAATCAATGTTTAAGGGAATGATGACAGGTTGCGGAGATAGAACTTGAAATGACCGCAGGTGGCGCGTTTCGTGCATGCTGACGGCTCTTGATGGCAGGTTGGTGGCCATCAATTGAAATAGAGCCGGGTGCCCTCTGCTTCAAGTGTCAAGGCCAGCATGCAACTTTCCTGAATCCGCCTTGCAGAGCGAATGCAGCCCTGTCGATTTGCCGTGTTTTGAAACTGGTTGAGCGTAGGAATCCGACGAATGACTGCCGAGATTGAAAAGGCAGCTGTGGCAATGATGACGGCTGATGGGCCTTTCGGCGGCAGTCTGCAGGCGATGTTCTTCGATGCCTTCTGCGACGGTCTTTCCAGCGCCTTTTTCGCCTATGACAAGAACGACCTCTTATTGTTCGCCAGCCGCCAGGTTCTGAACTTTTTCCCGATTGCGCCCGATTTCCTGCAGCCTTCCACGCGGCTGCGCGATTTTCTGGGCGCCGTCTTCGATACCGGTATATCCTATCAGCGCCCTCACACCAAAACGGCCGCCAGCCGCGACGATTGGATATCGCAGCGCATAGCTTCGCATTGGCGCGAACGTTTCGAGACCACCGAGCATTTTGCCGATGACCGCTGGGTTCGCATTCTCAACCGGCGGCTGTCGTCGGGTCTCGGCTTCTGTATCATCTCGGACGTTTCGGAAGCCAGGAAACGCGAAGAGCAATGGCGCGTCGATATGGAGCGTGTGCAGCTGACCGAGGATATTCTCGACAACCTGCCTTTTCCGGTTTTCGTCAAGGACCAGAATCTCGTCTATGTCGCGGTCAACCGGGCGTTCTGTGACAAGTACCAGACGGCAGCGGACGAGGTGCGGGGCCGCAAGAGCATCGATATCTTCTCCACCGAGCTTGCCAACCGCTTCCAGGAGAGCGACCGGCATGTGATGGAGACCGGCGAAATGTCGATCTCACGGCAACGCCAGATCGCCCGTGACGGCGTCGAGCGCGATATCGTCACCCGCAAGCAGCGCATCGGCAAGCCCGGCCGCTATTTCCTGGTCAGCACCATGCAGGACCTGCCCAAGGATGGCGGCGATTTCGACGAATTCGCACTGGCATCGAGCATCCGGGAAAACAGCGATCGCTCCTATCGCCGCGCCTATGTTCCGATGGTCGCGCTGCAGACCATTTCGCGCCGTCCGGCCGCTATGGAAACCTTCGTTCCGGAGAACTTCAGCGGCCGCAGGGTGCTCGTGGTCACGCCGGACTTCGCTGCCGAAACCGCGGCCCTGAAGACGCTCGAGAAATACGGCTTCGAAGCTTGCGTCGTGCACAATGAGAACGAAGAGGCGGCTTTTCTGGACGTAGCGAGCGCGCATGGCGTCAAGATCGATCTGGTTATCGTCGACAACCAGCTTGGCAAGCGCGGCATGGAGCTCGCCGAGCGGCAGAACCTCGCTGCGCTCTCGTTGGACGGATCGCAGCTTGCAACCGAGCTTGCCTTCGTGATTGCGCGTCATTTCAACCGCAACATTCGTGGCGGGATGGGAGAGCTGGTCGAGCCGGGACTTGCATCCGAATGGGGGCGGCCGGCCGGGGAGGAGCGCCGGGCGCAAATCCTGGTTGCCGAAGATAATGACATCAATCAGATCGTCTTCTCGCAGATTCTCGAGGGGTTGGGATACAGTTATGTGATCGCCGCAAGCGGTGATGAGGCAGTCCGCGTGTGGCAGGAGCATCGTCCTGAACTGATCCTGATGGACATTTCGCTACCGGGCCTGAACGGTTTTGAGGCCACCCGGCTGATCCGCGGCACGGAAAAGGGCAGCGGCACCCATACGCCGATCATCGGCGTTCTGACGCAGGCTTTCGAGCGTGACCGCAAGGAATGCGCCGAAGTCGGCATGGACGACGTCATTCTGAAGCCGGTAAGCCCCGACATCATCGAGACCGTGTTCCAGAAATACATGCGCGGTGCCTTGAAGGCGCAAAATAGATAAAGGTTACAATGATATCACCACCGACGGCAACTTATCGCCGGTGCCGAGTGACCGTCGTCTTGGCATCCTTTGTTAAGACTTCCCCGGCATGCTTTTCCCCCGGGTGGAGAAAAGGTCGGAACAGATATGAAATCGACTGAGATGCTGCCGGGTCCAGTCAGTCAAGAGCCGCAGGCAATCGCTTACACCGATCCGCTCACCGGGCTCGGCAATCGATATCGTATGCGCGAACGAACGCGTGCGTTATCGCGTGAACGTGCCGGCGATCCCGCACCCTTTACAATCGGCATCGTCAATCTCGATGCTTTCAAGCCGATCAACGATCTCTTCGGTGTCGAAGCGGGCGACGAGATTCTCTGTCAGGTTGCCCATCGCCTCAAGGCCTGCATACCCGATGGCGCGCTAGTGACACGTCATGATGGTGATGAGTTCGCCTTTGTGCTGCCGCTCGTCTTCGAACGCGTCGGCGCCGAGAAGTTCGGACAGATGATCCGCGAAGTACTGTCCGCGCCCTACGATCTCGGAGACCGCAATGTCCGCCTTTCCGCCTCGTTCGGCTTTGCCATCCATCCTTTCGCCGGAGAAGAGTTCGACGATCTTCTGAAAAATGCGGAGACGGCGCTCTATCGCTCCAAGCGCCGCGGCCGTGGGCAGATTACGGTCTATTCCAGGGAGATTGCGCAGGAGATGAAGCGCGCGACGCAGCTCGAGCAGGCGCTGCGCAATGCCATTATTTCCGATGCCATTGACGTGCACTTCCAGCCGATCGTCTCGCTTGCCAATAACATGGTTCTCGGTTTCGAGGCTCTGGCGCGCTGGAACGATCCGGATCTTGGCTTCGTTTCGCCCGCCGTCTTCGTGCCGCTTGCCGAAGAGCGGGGCTTCATCGACGCGCTCTCGGAAACCCTGCTGCGGAAGGCTGCGGAGGCAGCACTTTCGTGGCCGCGCGAATTGTTCCTGTCCTTCAATCTCTCCTCGGCGCAATTGATGGATCCCGGCACGAGCAGCAGCATTCTCGCTATCCTGACGCGCGCCGGCCTGGACCCGCACCGCCTCGAACTTGAAATTACCGAAACCGCGGTCATGAGCTCGGCCGATACGGCTCACCGCATCATCGCCGATCTGCGCGCCGCCGGCGTGCGTATCTCTCTCGATGATTTCGGCACCGGCCAGTCCAGCCTCGGGCGCTTGCGTGAGTTCATCTTCGACAAGGTGAAAATCGACCGGGCTTTCGTCTCCCGCATGAATTCGGACAGGGCTTCCGAACATATCATCAAGGCTGTTCTCGCGATGTGCGAAGGGCTTGATCTGCGCGTTGTCGCGGAAGGTATCGAGGAACATGCGGAAGCGGCGAAGCTGAAGGCGCTGGGCTGCGCCATGGGACAGGGCTATTATTTCGGAAAGCCGGCGGACAGTGCCGCGACCCTTCGCTACCTGCAGACCCATTACTTCGATTTCAGCCACGAGCGCGAAATCGCCTGAGCTGAGAAGCGGGCGCGAAAACATCAAGGAAAGCGGCGCCCCATCAGGGCCGCCGCTTCTGTATCCGTCTGACCTATATTTATTCGCTGCCGATATTTACTTATTGGTGGTCGACGAAGTCGTCGTGTTGTCGGTTGCCGGCATGGTCGACGTACCGGACGATTTGGCTGCCTTTTCGGAAGCCTGCATCGAGAGGGTCTTGAACTCCGGCGCCGCCTTGAGCGATTCGGCCGTTTCCGTCGTCGTCAGCTTCACCGTCCCGTCCTGCGGGTTCTGGGTGGCGCTGATCTTGTCGAAAGGAACGGCGACGTTTTTCTGGCCGAGGCCCAGGAAGCCGCCGACGCCGACGATGGCGGCAACGACGCCGCCCTGCTTCTGCAGAATCAGGTCGTTGATGCTGCCGATGCTTTCATTCTGACCGTTATAGACCGATTGGCCCATATAGGTTTTGGCGCTGATCTGATCGGCGGACTGTGTGGTCAGATATCCCGCCTGGCCTCCGGTTGCGGGCGCAGGAGCCTGAGCACTTTTCTGTGCGGCCGAGCTATCCGGCTTCGCGGCCTCCGGAGTTGCCGGCGCGCTTTGCGTCACCGGCGCGTTGTTGCCCGCGCCGCCATTCGCTGGCTGTTGCGCCTGTGCAAAAGCCATGGGTGAAAGCACGGACGCCGTAGCAAAGATGGCGCCTGCGGCAACGGAAGTGAAGAGTTTCCCAGTCATCGTGAACCTACCTTTCATTCTGATGGGCATGCTTCGTTGTACGCGCATGCTTACCAGCGCGAGTGGAACTTTTGTGCTACCGGCCGTTATCGCACCGGTCCTAGAAGCAATGGCTCAGCGAGGTTTTGGTTCCGTCAAGAGTTGCAGAAAATTGCGTCACACAGCTCGGAAATAAAAGGGATATCGTGGGAAATCAATAACTAACGTGGCAAAAGACAACCAGAAAGATTGGCGGTACAACAGGGCGGCTCGATGCAGGATTCGATTTTTTCAGGGTTGAAGCCGCCTTCCGGCCCTTACATTACCCTAGTGAAGGCAATGTCGCCTCCAGCGTAGATAGCCGGAGGCGGCCTTCAATCAAAGCTTGTATGGAGGATCGAAAACGCCCTTCACCGTGATGCCAAGCTCCAGAAGAGCGCCCGCCTGCGGCTGCGTCGAACGTGCCTCCTCATCCAATCCTTCCCAGGCGGTCGTCACGGCCAGTCGGTCCGCATTCTTGCCTATGAAGGCAGGGCAGGAGGGCTGCATGGCAGGTACGCGATAGCGCTCGATACGCAGGCCATCCGGGCTGTATTTGTCGACGAAGCCCGAACCCCAGCGCGCGTTCCAGATATAACCGTCCGCATCGCATACCGATCCGTCGAGGCCGCCCGGATCTTCCATGCTGTCGACCATGACGATCGGCTCCCCCGTCGGAAGGCCCGTCGCGGGATCGACGAGCACGCGCATGAGCTGGCTGACGCGTGTATCCGTGAAGTAACCGATCGTGCCGTCAGGCGAGAAGCAGATGGAATTCGGGATGCTGATCTGGTCGAAGATCTTGGTGACCTTGCCGCCGGCGACATGATAGATCGCGCCCGCCTGCATCTCGGCGCGCTTGCCCATGGTCCCGATCCAGAGCGATCCGGAAACATGCGTGCGTCCGTCATTGGAGCGGTTCTCGGGCTTGTCCGCTTCGATGGCCGTATAGAAGCTCAGCTCGCCGGTCGCGACATCACGGAGGAAGAGACCCTGTTCGGTGGCGATCATCTGCCGTTCCGCGTCGACCCGGGCCAGTACGCTCGCCATCATCGGCAGTTCGTGAACCTGTTTCTTGCCGGTCGGCAGGTGCAGCTCGTGCAGTTCCTTGCCGAGGATATTGAACCACCAAACAGTGTCCGTATCGGGGTCGTAGGTCGGGCCTTCTCCCAGCACGGAGGAGGTATTGCACAGAATATTGCCCTGGAAATCATGAATATCGGTCATAGATCAGGCTCCTACGGCTGCATCATAGGCATAAATGGTGACCTTGGCGCGTTCGGCAACCTCCGCTGCCGTCATTCCCGGCTTGTAAAGGCTGGTGCCGAGACCGAAGGCCAGCACCCCCGCCTTGGTGTAGTCGGCGAAATTCTTGTCGGAAACGCCGCCGACCGCCGCGATGACGAGCTCCGGCGGCAGCACCGCACGAATGGCCGTTATACCGGAGGCACCGAGCACGCCGGCGGGGAAGAATTTAAGTCCGGTGGCACCGGCGCGCGCGGCGGAAAGCGCTTCCGTGGCGGTAAAGACGCCAGGCATCGTCACCATGCCCTTGTCGCGGGCGCGGCTGATGACCGCAGGCTCGACATTCGGCGTCACCAAGAGCTTGCCGCCCGCGCCGTCAAGCCTGTCGACATCTTCGACCGTCAGCACCGTGCCAGCGCCGATCAGGCAATTGGCCTGGGCCATCTTAGCGGCGATTTCGATGGAGCGGAACGGTTCCGGCGAATTCAGCGGGATTTCGATTGCCGTGAAGCCTGTCTCGATCAGCGTGCCGACGATATCGGCCGTTTCCTCCGGCTTGATGCCGCGAAGAATGGCAATGAGCGGTCGCTTCATGGGCGGGAAGGGGATGCGGGTCGTCATCAGCTTTTGCTTTCTTTCTTGAACCAGATCGCTTCGGCCGCAGCGGAAAGTCCGCGACGGACGGCGGCATCGGCGTCGATGGTCTTATAGGTGAGGGATAGGGCGCGGAACGCCTCTTCGTAGAGCGCCTGAAGGCGGCCGGAGGCGATGAGCGTGATGGCCGCATTCTGACCGGCCGAGGCTCGCGCGCCGGCGATTTCCGCGCCGATCAGAGTGCCTGATATCAGCGCCTGCGCGCCGGCTGCCGTCAGCCCGTTCAGGAGCTGGCCGGAGCGGGCTGTGAACAGCAGATGGGTGAGGAGCGCCGGCTTGTCCAAGGCAGCTTTGAGGGCAGCTTCGAATGCTTTCGTGTCGGCGGTCATGTCGGCGGCGCCGGCAACGGCATGCGACAGGATGCTGTGCCTGGTAATGACGTCGAAGAGTTCGCCGGTCATGAAGGTGGAGAAGCCGGTCACGCGGCCATCCACCACGCGCACCCATTTCGAATGGGTTCCCGGCATGCAGACGAGTTGTTCGCCCTTGGCGTCGGCGGGAATCGCGCCGAGCAGCTGCGTTTCCTCGCCGCGCATGACGTCCGGTACCTGCTGGCTGCGTTGCGCCAGGCCAGGCAGAATGCGGATGTCGCGGGACTGTCCGGGCACAGAGGCGGCAGCGGCGAGGATTGCTGCAAGCGAGGTCGGCGTATCGATGTAACCGGCTTCCACCCAGCCCTGGCGCGCCCCGGCCATGCCGCAGACGATGACGGGAACGGTCTCCGGCGCCGATACGGCATCGAGATGTGCCTGCAGAACACTGGCGAAGCCGGTCTGGGCCGCCGTGGTCATGCCTTCGCCGCTGCGGCGCTCCGCAATAACGCGGCCGTCTTCGCCGATCAGCCACAGCCGGAAACTGCTGGTGCCCCAGTCCACCGCGACATATGCCGGTTTCGTCATGAGAAATGCTCCAAGTCTTGCGTCAGAAAACTCAAAATTAGAAAATGCCGCCATCGACGGTGATGGCTTGTCCGGTCATGGCGCCCGAACAGTCGGAAGCCAGGAAGAGCACGGGGCCGACCAGATCCTCGGCGTTGAGCACGCGCTTCAGGCATTGTCGGTCTATCGTCTTTGCCATGCCGTCCTCGGTCAGCCAGAGGTCGAGCTGGCGCTGGGTGACGATCATTCCAGGCAGAACGGCGTTGACGCGGATATTCTCGGCCCCGAAGCGTCCGGCAAAGCTTTTGGTCAGCCCGATGATGCCGGACTTCGCAGTCGCGTAGGAGGATAGAAGCGGCGGGTTCATCTTGAAGACGATCGAGGAGAAATTGATGATCGCGCCGCCGCCGGCTGCCCGCATGCCCGGTACCGCCGCCTGTGAGACGAAGAAAACCTGCTTCAGATTGATCGCCTGATTGTTGTCCCAATATTCCTCGGTCGTGGTGTCGATGTCGTGCCGGTCGTCCCAGGCGGCGTTGTTGACGAGGACGCGGATCGCCCCGAGATCGGCCTCGATGGCTGCAACCGTGCTTTTGGTCGCACCGACATCGCGGAGGTCCGCATGGTAGAAGCTAACGGGATGGGCGGATTGGCCCGAAAGCTTGGCCGCAAGCGCCTTGCTGGGTTCCTCCGCTATATCGATGAAGGCGACCTTCGCCCCCTGCCGTGCAAAGGCCTCCACGAGGCTTGCTCCGATGCCGGAGCCTCCGCCGGTGATGAGGACGGTGCGATCCTTCAGATCGGGAAATTGGGCCTGAATATCCGCCAAGATGTCTCCTCCCCGGATCAGCCGGGTAGTTCCGTTATTCGGAACATAATTTGACTATATGGAATTATCGGGCTACGTTTTCACAGTGTCAAGGACAGCGCGGTTCTGCCGGAAATAAATGTCGGAGATAAATGCCAGAGATGAATGAATGAGTGTGGGCCTGGGTTCAGAGGCGGGAAAAAATAAAGCGCATCGCGACCGGGAAACCGGGACGCTCGGAAAGCTCGTCTCCCTGCTCGATCTCGTTGCGCTCGCCGATGGGCCGATGCGCTTTACCGATATTCTCTCGCTTTCGGATCAGCCGCGCGGTACGCTGCACCGGCAATTGTCGCATCTGGTCAACGAAGGGCTTCTGGAGGTCGACCGCGACGGACGCTATCGGATCGGGTTGCGGCTCTTGGCGCTTGCCTCGCGCAGCTGGGCGCGCAACGAGTTTCGGGCGATTGCCGAGCCGCATCTTCACCGGTTGCAGGAGGTGACGGGTGAAACCGTGCATCTCGGCGTTCTCCGAGGTGCGGAGGTCATCTATCTCGACAAGGTGGAGGGCCAGCAGTCCGTGCGAATGTATTCGCAGGTCGGCAATGCCTCTCCTGCCTATTGTACCGGTGTGGGTAAGGCGGCGCTCTCCGCGCTCGACGATGCCGAGCTTGCAAAGAGAATCGCAGGCCTCGAATATCGCCCTTACACCGAGCATACCCTTCGCAATGCTTCGGAGTTGCTCTCCGACATCTCGCAGATCAGGGGGCGAGGCTATGCCTTCGATCTCGAAGAGCACGAAAACGGCATCTGCTGCGTCGCTGCGCCGATCCGCTCCGATGATGGTCACATGCTGGCCGGAGTCTCTGTGACCGGCCCGGCCTATCGCGTCACCCACCAGACGCTGCAGGCATGGGCGCCATTGGCGGTCGTTGCCGCTGATTCGATCATGATGGATATGCGCAACCGCATGGGTCCCAAACGTTGAGCTCACAGACGCAACGACAGTGAGAATTCCGCGATTTAACGCTGTCGGCGCGGTAGCTTAGCGAAATTGCTCGTTTATCTTGAATTTTACTGTTGAGATATGGCGAAGAACTGCCATTATCTTCATGTGATTGCTGAAACCATACGGGATTTGGCGGGGCGGTGAGTGGAGACAATAGTAACGGCCGTTGAGGCGATCACGATTTTGAAAAACTTATATTTCGCCGAGCAGTCGATAGCGGCGCCGGCACGTTAATCGTGAGGAGCAAGAGACGGAAGTTCTGTATTTTGCCCTCTTTTACATAAAGAAAACTGATGATGGCGGCATTGGTACAAGCAGGAATGTCCCCTCGCGACGAGGATTTGATCGAGGAAATTGCCAGGCTCAAGACCCAGTTCGATGTGTTCCGGTTCATGAAGGGGCTCACGGAGGCTTACCGCTGCCGGGCCTTCATGGTGCTCAATCTCCCGCCGATTACATCCTCCGACTTGCAAAGCAACTCGGTGATCAACAACTGGCCGGCGGAACTGTTGTCGATTTATGATCAGGAGAACCTGATGTCGACCAGTCCCGTATTGCAACGTCTGCGCGCCTCCACATTGCCCTTTTTTTATGAGGTGGCGCCCAATCCTTATCGCGAAGAGAACAAGTCGCAGCTGGTGGTAGCTTTGTTCGAGCGTTTTCGTATGATGCGTTTCGCCTATTTCCCGACCCATGACGCCTCAGGTCTTCGCGGCGCGGTCTCGTTGGCTGGCGACCGCGAACACTTTTCACCGCAAGAGATCAAGGATCTTTTCTATATTGCGGTTCACGTCTTCGACCGGC
Organism: Rhizobium sp. JAB6; assembly: GCF_003024605.1. Taxonomy (GTDB): domain Bacteria; phylum Pseudomonadota; class Alphaproteobacteria; order Rhizobiales; family Rhizobiaceae; genus Rhizobium. Next base: position 763,198 of record NZ_PYJQ01000001.1, read on the forward strand.
TTGCCGCAATTCGCAGCCTGGATGTTCGCGTCGTCGACACTCTTACCGACCGGGAGATCGATTGCCTGAATTGGACGGCAGCTGGAAAGACCAGCGCCGAAATCGCTGAAATCCTTTCTCTGTCCGAGCATACGGTCAATCATTACCTCAACCGCGCGACCAAGAAGCTCGATACCGTCAACCGCACGCAAGCCGTCGCCAAGGCTCTGCGCGTCGGGCTGATAAAATAGGGTGGCCGCCGCCCATGTCGCGGTGATGATCGGGATTTGCGCAGCATGTGAATGATTTTTGTGCGCTGCGAACAAAATATGATGACGTGCGCAGCACTGATCCACTGCCCGATTGAGGTGCGCTGGGTATCACGCACTGAAGAAGCACCGCTTTCAGGATTTTTTGAAAACTGGCACGCTTCCTGCTTCTAAAAAGATAAAGGTCCAGAGGGGACTTTGACAACAGCGCCGATAAAACGTGCGTGGATCGAACGACCGTCGCCGATGCCCTTCGCCATAGCTTCTCCCGGCGAAGGGGATCGGCGGCGGTTGTTACTTATTTAACACGCTCTATAGGGTTCCCCACCTTCAAGCCGATTTTCGCGTTATCGCCCTATATATTTCACATGAGGGTGCTTTATGTCGGCCCGCGATCATGTCTTCCCGAATTGGGAGAGCGTTGCGGCTGGTAAGGGTTATTTCCCATGGACCCGGCGGACCTGCCGGCCGCAACGAAGACGTTTTTATCGACGGCGTCCCGAATTTCGTTTGGCGAAGCCACGCCTCTCCACTATCTAAACCAGAATGATTTCGGAAGTTGCTCGCCGATGCCGCGCTGCCGAAAACGATTCTGTAGTGAGGATGAAATGGCAGACATCACCAAGGAACAGGTGCTGGAAACGTTGAAGACGGTTCGCGGCCCCGACCTGGAGCACAATATCGTCGAGCTCGGCATGGTTTCGGATGTCTTCATTTCCGATGGCAAGGTCTATTTCTCCATTACCGTTCCCGCCGAGCGTGCCAAGGAGCTGGAGCCGCTGCGGCTTGCGGCCGAGCGTGTCATCAAGGAAATGCCCGGCGTTAAAGGCGCTCTGGTCGCGCTGACCGCCGACAAGAAGGCTGGCGCTGCGGCACCCCGGCCGGCCGCGGCACAATCAGCTCCGCGCGGCCACGAACACCCCCATACACACACGCCGCAACAGCCGCCGCGCGCAGCGAAAATCGGCGTTCCGGGGGTCAAAGCCATCATCGCGGTCGCGTCGGGTAAGGGCGGCGTCGGCAAATCGACGACAGCGGTCAATCTGGCTCTCGGCCTGCTGGCCAACGGCCTGCGCGTCGGTATTCTGGATGCCGATATCTACGGTCCTTCGATGCCGCGCCTCTTGAAGATTTCCGGACGCCCGACCCAGATCGATGGCCGCATCATCAACCCCATGGAGAATTATGGCCTCAAGGTCATGTCGATGGGCTTCCTCGTCGAGGAGGAAACCGCGATGATCTGGCGCGGGCCTATGGTACAATCGGCCCTGCTGCAGATGCTGCGCGAGGTCGCCTGGGGCGAGCTGGACGTGCTTGTTGTCGATATGCCGCCCGGCACCGGCGACGTGCAACTCACCATGGCGCAGCAGGTGCCGCTTGCCGGTGCCGTCATCGTTTCGACGCCGCAGGATCTGGCGCTCATCGATGCGCGCAAGGGCCTGAACATGTTCCGCAAGGTCGAGGTTCCCGTCCTGGGCATCGTCGAGAATATGAGCTACTTCATCGCCCCCGATACCGGCGCGCGCTATGATATCTTCGGCCATGGCGGCGCCCGCAGGGAGGCAGAGCGCATCGGCATGCCTTTCCTGGGCGAAGTGCCGCTCACCATGGGCATTCGCGAGACCTCGGATGCCGGAACACCGCTGGTCGCAGCCGAACCGAATGGGGTGGTTGCGAATATCTACCGCGAGATCGCGGCCAATGTCTGGAAGCAGGTTGCGGATACGCCGCAACGCGCAGCGCCATCGATCGTATTTGAATAATTCACTGACCGGCCTTCTTTCATATAGTGACGGATTGTCTTGTCGGCGCCCTGTGCTATGACTTCGCAGATCGGCCAAACTGGTGTGAAGCGCGCGATGTAGAGGTTGTGACTTGATTCTTTGCGAGCTTTGCTGCATATGCGCCGCCTGCGTGGAACTGGTCGGTCGTTTCCGATGACCAATCTCCGCCAAATGGTGGTTTTATTCTGCCATCCAGGCGTTTTCGCCGGGACGGGCGACGGATTGGTACAGCAGCGCAATGGAACATGAACACGGATTCCCGGCCGGACGGGCGGGATACGACCGGGGTTTTATGAGCTTTTTTTGTCGGTCATTGGTGAGATCGCGGCGGGTGCGGGCAGCGCGCCCTGACGCCGCCTGCATCCGTGCCGCAGGAGCGCGCAGTTGATAACTGCCTATTGCTCAGGTTCGAAGCCGCTCGAGCTTCCCGATCTCTCGGCGATCGATCGGCTGCCTGACGATGCCGTGTGGATCGACATGGTCGATCCGTCGCGCGAGGAGGAAGCCAATATCGAGCGCCTGCTTGGGCTCGAGGTGCCGACGCGTGAGGACATGAAGGATATAGAGCCTTCCAGCCGGCTGTATATCGAGGAGGGCTCGGTCTTTTTGACGGCCTCGCTCCTGTGCAAGGCTGATACCAGCCTGCCCATGTTGACCGATGTGGCCTTTATCCTGGCGGGACATCGGTTGATCACCATCCGTTATGCCCAGCCGAAATCCTTCGCTCTCTTCATTGCAGCGCTGCAGCGCATCCCGCACGAGCGGCGCACCGGCATCGCACTCCTGACGAAGCTGCTCGAAACGATCGTCGATCGTACCGCCGAGGTGCTTGAACAGACGGTAGCCGGTGTCGATATATTGTCGGTGCATGTATTTGGCGATCGCGTGAAGAAGGTCCGTCGGCCAGGGAACTATCTGGAAGAAAAGCTCAAGGACATAGCGCGCTATCACCGGACGCTCAGCAAGATACGTGACAGTCTGAGTTCGCTGTCGCGGCTGCTGACTTTCCTTCAGGCTGTCCCCGCCATGCAGCAGGACCACGAAGCAAGGGACCTCTGCCGCAATGTTTCAAGGGATGTTCAATCTCTTTCCGAGCATGCGTCCTTCGTCGCGGGCAATATCACCTTCCTGCTCGACGCATCGCTGGGGCTTATCAACATCGAGCAGAACGCCATCATCAAGATCTTCTCGATCGCTTCCGTGGTGTTCCTGCCTCCGACGCTTGTCGCCTCCGTCTATGGCATGAATTTCGAGCATATGCCCGAACTGCATTTTGCCTTCGGCTACCCTGCATCGCTGTTGTTGATGGTGGTTTCCGCCGTCGTTCCGTTTTTCTTTTTTCGCTGGAAAGGCTGGCTCTGAGAGTCTAGTGATCCTGAATGTCTAATGAAACCCATCATTCTCCCGACGGGAAAATGGACGCTCGCAAGCTCGCATACCTCGCCCTCGGCTCGGTCGGCGTTGTTTATGGCGATATCGGCACCAGCCCGCTTTACGCCTTTCGCGAAGCATTGAAGCCGGTGGCCGCTGACGGTCTGACGCGCGGCGAAGTCATCAGCGTCGTCTCGCTGATGTTCTGGACGCTGACGATCATCGTCACGATCAAATATGTCCTTTTTCTGCTCCGCGCGGACAATGACGGCGAAGGCGGCACGCTCTCGCTGCTGGCGCTATTGATGAAGACCGCGAACGGCCATACCGCCATCCTGATGCTGCTAGGATTGCTGGGGGCCGCACTCTTCCTCGGCGACGCGATGATCACGCCGGCGCTTTCGGTCCTTTCGGCGGTCGAGGGTCTGAAGCTCGTGACGCCGCAATTGTCGGATTACATCGTGCCGATCTCGGTGGCGATTCTCGCATTGCTTTTTGCGATCCAGTCGCATGGTACCGGTGCCGTCGCCCGCTTCTTCGGCCCGATCACGGCGTTGTGGTTCATCGTCATGGGTCTTGCCGGCATCATGCACATTTCCGATGACTACAGCATTCTGGCGGCTCTCAATCCCTGGTATGCGGTGAGCTTTCTGATGCGCGAGGGCTTCCTCGGCGTCGTCGTTCTCGGTGCCGTGTTCCTGACGGTGACGGGCGCGGAAGCGCTCTATGCCGACCTTGGCCATTTCGGCCGCCGCCCGATCCAGTGGGCCTGGTTCGTGCTGGTGTTTCCGTCGCTTACCTTGAATTACTTCGGTCAAGGCGCGCTGGTGCTGCGCGATCCCATGGCCATGTCGGACCCGTTCTTCCTGATGTATCCCCACTGGGCGATCCTGCCGGTGGTCATTCTTGCCACGATGGCGACGATCATTGCCAGCCAGGCCGTCATCACTGGTGCTTTCTCGCTGACGCGCCAGGCGATCCATCTCGGCTTCCTGCCGCGCATGGAAATCCTCTTCACCTCCGAGACCAATACCGGGCAGATTTTCCTGCCGTCGGTCAATACCGTCCTGTTCTTCGGCGTCATCTTCCTGGTGCTGGCCTTCAAGACCTCGGATGCGCTCGCGACGGCCTATGGTATCTCGGTGACCGGCGCGATGGTCGTTACCTCGATCATGGCCTTTGAATTCGTCCGCGTCCGCTGGAACTGGACGCTGCCGATGGCGGTTGCCGTGCTCACGCCGCTCCTGCTGCTGGAATTCGTCTTCCTCGGCGCCAACCTCCTGAAGATCCACGATGGCGGCTATGTGCCAGTGATGATCGCGACGGCCTTCACCGTCATCATGTGGACCTGGCGCCGCGGCACCGCGATCCTTATGGAAAAGACACGCCATACCGATATCCCGCTGTCGTCCTTCGTCAGCTCGATCGAGCGCAAGAGCGATCACTCGCCAGCGCATGTGCCCGGTACCGCGATCTTCCTGACGAGCGATCCGGAATCCGCGCCCGCCGCACTGCTGCACAATCTGAAGCATAATCACGTCCTGCACGACAAGAACGTCATCCTGACGATCCGCACCATCAACAAGCCGCGCGTCGCTCAGGAGGATCGTTATACGGTCGAGAAGGTTTCGGACCGCTTCTCGCGCGTTGAGCTCCGCTTCGGCTTCATGGAATCGCAGAATGTCTCGCAGGCGCTCGCGACCTTGCGCAAGACCGGCCTGAAGTTCGACATCATGTCGACCTCCTTCTATCTCGGCCGCCGCAAGCTCGTGCCGGATGCGAAGTCGGGCATGCCGCATTGGCAGGACCGGCTCTATATCGCCCTCGCCAACGCCGCGACCGACCCCTCGGACTATTTCCGTCTGCCGGCAAACCGCGTGGTGGAACTAGGTTCCCACGTCATCATCTGACGCGGATATTTTCAGCTGTTTGCTCAAAGGGCCCTGTGGATGTCCGCCGCGCCCTTTTTGTGTTTTCGGTTCACCGCCCGCATCATCATAGAATTGCCCGAATTAACCATCCATCAAGGTTAATGGGAGATTATTCCGGCTCCTGGTTTCGAGTGCCGTTTGGAGTCCGGTGTTGTCTCGCTCGCGTTATGTCAGCCGCAAGTCGCGGTTCCTGCCACAAAATTGGACCTCTCCAGCCGTCTTCGGGCTTTGCGCCTGGCTTATTTTTCCGTCGACAGCAGCCTATGGCGATCTTGCCGGCCTGCTTGCGGGGATCGACCGGGAGGGCGCTAACTGGCGCATGGTGATGACGGACTCGCCAGCCGGCTCCACCCATCAGGCAGAGCTGGCCTTTGGCGATGCCAAGGCGTCCGCTGCCATTGGGGACGGCGGTCTGGTGTTGCCGGATGGACGCCGCGTCGCGTTCCAGTCCGAAGGCAAGGGCAGCGATCCCCGGCCGGATGAGGATCGTGTCAATAGGCAGAACAAGAAGGGCAGGGTGGTGGCCGTCACACCCATGCAGCCGCCGAAGGATTTTTCTGCAGGTTCGGTGCTGCAGCGCCAAAGCATGCTGCTTCGGCCGGAATCGGCAACCGGCGAGCGCACGGCATTCCTGAAGCCGCAGCTTGGTGGCAAGGAAATCCAGATTGCCACCGCCTTTTACAGGAAAGAGCCGCCGAAGCCGGACGAGAGCGTACCGGCCTATATCGCCAATCTGGTCACCAATCAGAATGCCGATGTGCTGGCCGCCGCTTATGCTTCGCCGGCGCCGGATTATGCCCGCGTCTCGCCCTTCGATTCCATTCTGGCAAAGGACCAGGACGGGGAGGGACGTTTCGTGCCGCAGATCGGACCTAAGGATCATGCCTGGGCAGCGAATGTCCTGCCGCCTTCGGTCTTCTCGCCGGATGAACAGCAGTGCCTTGCCACTGGCATCTATTTCGAGGCGCGCGGCGAGTCCGTCAAAGGGCAGGCCGCCGTCGCCCAGGTCATTCTCAACCGGGTCCGCAATCCCGCCTATCCGAAGACCATCTGCGGCGTCGTCTACCAGAACGAAGACTGGCACAATGCCTGCCAGTTCTCCTTTGCCTGCGACAACGTCAAGGAGCGCGTCAATTCGCCCGAGCACTGGCGCATCGCCCGCCAGGTCGCCATGGCCGTCACCGCCGGCAAGATATGGCTGCCGGAAGTCGGCTCCGCCACGCATTATCACGCTGTCTATGTCCGGCCGAAATGGGCCGCTGATATGGTGAAGGTCGGCCGCATCGGCATGCATATCTTCTACCGGACCTATGGCGGCGGCTGGAGCTGAGGTCGTTGGCTTCACGCCCCGACGGCCCGAGAACGGCGGCATCCGTCGGCAAAAAAGCCACAGGAACGCGCGAGCTGAAGAGGATTCTTCGGCTCACTTTCCGCCCAATATGGTCCTTTCGCTCTAAACTCATGATTTAATTGGGCTAATTTATGGCTGGACAGATGGTGTCTACGCCTTGACTATGCTTTTTCCTAAAACTATGTTGCGCGCGACTTCAAAACGGGCCGAAAGGTGGCGAAACCTGCCGTTCGTTTACGCGTTGACCGGGGTATAGGGATTACGCGCAGCGAAATGGGGAGGACGTTATCATGACGGATGACCGCGACGAGGGTCTGGAACAGCGGCGGGCGCAGCTGGGAGCCGAATTGGCGAACAAGCGCGCTGCGGTGAAAGAGGGTGAACACGGGGAGGTTCGCGCCGAGGAGAGCCGTAAGGGTTATGCTCAGGCGATGAAACTCTCCAGTGAGTTCATAGCTGCGATCATCGTTGGCGTCGTTCTGGGCTATGTCTTCGACCGTTTTATCGGTACGACGCCGTGGGGCATGATTATTTTTCTGCTTCTCGGATTCTGTGCCGGTGTGCTGAATGTGCTGCGCTCCGCAGGCAAGGTGGCGACACCGGAGCCGCAGGGGCGCGAGCCTAGTAAGAAATGAGCGGAAGCAACGCTGTGGCGTTTTTTCCAAGTGAGAAGCATCCGCTCGGTGGAGCGGAAAAATGAAAGAGAACAAGCGGTGGCAAACGATCCTACCCATCAGTTCCTGATCTTTAAGATTATCCCGATCGATATCGGTGGAATTGATTTTTCGTTCACCAATGCTTCGCTGTTCATGGTTGCTTCCGCAGTGCTGTCCGCGGGCTTTCTCTATTTCGCCAGCGCGCCGCGCGCCGTTGTCCCGACGCGCTCTCAATCCGTGGCGGAAATGGCCTATGAGTTCATCGCTTCGATGTTGAAAGAGGGGGCGGGGACAAAGGGAATGAAGTTCTTCCCGCTGGTCTTCTCGCTGTTCATGTTCGTGCTGACGGCGAACCTGCTGGGTCTCGTTCCCTACTTCTACACCGTCACCAGCCAGATCATCGTGACGCTGGCGCTCGCATTGCTTGTCATCTTCACCGTTATCTTCTACGGTTTGATCAAGCACGGTTTCGGCTTCTTCAAGATTTTCGTGCCGCAGGGTGTTCCGGGAATTCTCTTGCCGCTGGTGGTGGGGATTGAAGTCATCTCCTTCCTCTCCCGCCCGGTTTCGCTGTCCGTTCGTCTTTTCGCCAACATGCTGGCCGGTCATATTACGCTCAAGGTGTTCGCAGGCTTTGTCGCCTCGCTCGGAGCCCTCGGCGCGCTTGGCATCGGCGGAGCCGTTCTTCCTCTTATCATGACCGTCGCCCTCACCGGTCTCGAGTTCCTTGTCGCCTTCCTTCAGGCTTACGTCTTTGCGGTGCTGACTTGCATGTACCTCAACGACGCAATCCATCCGGGCGGCCACTAAGGATAAAGACATTGGCGTCTAACGGGCGTCAGTCATTCACCGCACAACCATTTCAAAGGAGTTCAACATGGACGCGGAAGCAGCAAAGTTCATCGGCGCAGGTTTGGCTTGCTTTGGTATGGCCGGCACGGCTCTCGGCCTCGGCAATATCTTCGGCAGCTACCTGTCCGGCGCACTGCGCAACCCGTCGGCTGCTGACAGCCAGTTCGGCCGTCTGGTATTCGGCTTCGCCGTTACGGAAGCTCTGGGCATCTTCTCGCTGCTCGTCGCTCTCCTCCTGCTCTTCGCCGTCTGATATCAGCGGCGTCATAGATCACGGTTCGCGGATAGCGAGCCGTGATTCTTTGTATTTGCAGACCACCTGGAGGTGAGCATGTTTGTGACCCCGGCATATGCTGAAGAAGCACCGCCGGCCGCCGGAGCGGTGCACACGGAAACGGGTGCGCCGAATGAAGGCCATCACGGCGGCGTATTCCCGCCGTTTGACCATACGACGTATCCATCACAGCTGCTTTGGCTGGTGATCACCTTCGTCATCTTCTACGTGGCTATGCAGAAGATCGTTATTCCGCGCGTCGGCACCATTCTGGAAAGCCGGCACGACCGGATCGCCCAGGATATCGAAGAGGCCTCGCGCCTGAAGGCTGAGGCCGACGCCGCCGTCGCGACTTACGAAAGCGAATTGGCTGCTGCACGCGCCAAGGCAAATTCCATCGGCGCCACTGCCCGAGATGCCGCCAAGGCCAAGGCCGAAGAGGATCGCAAGGCGATCGAGGCAAGCCTGGCTGAAAAGCTCAAGGCCGCCGAAACCCGCATTGCTGAAATCAAGGCGAAAGCCTTCGGCGATGTCGGCGCGATTGCCGAGGAGACCGCCGGTGCCGTCGTCGAGCAGTTGGTCGGCAATGTCGCCGGCAAGGCCGATGTCGCCTCTGCGGTTGCAGCGGCTGCCGCAAAGCAGGAGGGGTGATCCATGGAATTCGCTCTCGATAACACCTTCTTCGCCTTTGTCAGCCTTCTCATCTTCCTCGGCCTGATCGTTTACCTCAAGGTTCCGGGCATGATGGCAAAGTCGCTGGACGACCGCGCCGATCAGATCCGCAACGAGCTGGCCGAAGCCAAGCGCCTGCGCGAAGAAGCCCAGCACCTGCTGGCCGAGTATCAGCGCAAGCGTAAAGAAGCCGAGGCTGAAGCAGCGCATATCGTTGCCGCGGCCGAGCGCGAAGCCGAAATGCTGACGACCGAGGCTCGCAAGAAGACCGAGGAATTCGTTGCCAACCGCACGGCTTTGTCCGAGCAGAAGATCAAGCAGGCCGAAGCCGATGCGATGAAGGCAGTCCGCTCCGCCGCCGTCGATCTGGCGATAGCGGCCGCCGAATCGGTTCTGGCAAAGAAGGCCGATGGCAGCGTCCAGTCCGGTCTCTTCGTCGACGCGGTCAAGGAAGTGAAGACGCGGCTGAACTGAGCCCCGGAATATCGAAATTCGAGAGAGCCCTGCTTCGGCGGGGCTTTTTTATTTTCGCCCTGCCGGTTGATCATTGCCGCAACCGACAGCAAAGTCATGGTATCGAGGAGGGGCGGATGCAGGCGATGACTGGCAGCGAACCGTTTCGCCAAGGCGATCTGATCGTGAGGCCGGCAGCGGCCTGGACACCCGGCGTGCATGCTTTGCTGACTGCGCTGCGTCGGCATGGTTTCCATGCAGTTCCCCATTCGGCTGGATATGACGAGGCCTGGGAGCGGGTAAGCTATCTGCCCGGAGATACCGGCGAGCTTGACGAGCACGTCGCTATGCGCGGCGAAAGGGCGCTGCGGTCGGCGGCATCGCTGCTGCGTCACTATCATAATTGCTCCGCCTTGTTCGCGAAAAGCCTTGAGACCAGTTATGAATGGCAACTGCCGGCGCGGTCGCCTTGCGAGGTCATCTGTCACGGAGATTTCGCCCCCTACAATGTCGTCCTGAACGACGGCGAGGTGACCGGCCTCATCGATTTCGAGGCTGCGCATCCCGGTCCGCGGGTATGGGATCTGGCCTATGGGATTTATCGTTGGGCGCCTTTGTCCTCCAGCGCCGCGGTGGAAGGAGCGGGCACACTTGCTGCTCAAGTCCATCGTGCCCGCATCTTTGTCGATGCCTATGGCTTGTCGATTGCGGAGCGTCCTTCATTGCCCAACGTCATCGTCGAGCGGCTTGAGGCACTGCTGACTTTCATGGAGCATGAGGCCGCGCGCGGTATTGAGAGATATCGCCGAAACCTGCAGGATGGGCATGACCGCATCTACCGGCAGGATATCGCCTATATCAAAAAATCCGCCGCGGATATTGTCACCGCACTGACGGGCTGAGTGTTCAGACGGCCTCTTTGCGCAGCGGACGGAAGCTCATGCGATGCAGCGGGCAGGGACCATGCTCCTCGATGCCGGCGCGGTGCTGAGGAGTGCCATAGCCGGCATGGGCTGCAAAACCATAGGCCGGAAAGACAATGCCCGCGCGCGCCATCATGCGGTCGCGGGTCACTTTGGCGACGATCGACGCGGCAGCGATGGAGAAGGAGCGCGCATCTCCTTTGACGACGGCCTTTCCGGGGCAGGCAAGCCCGGCAGGCACATCGAGCCCATCGGTTAGCACATAGCTTGCCGGCACGGCAAGTCCGCAAACGGCGCGGCGCATCGCATCGAGGCTTGCCTTGCGGATATCGGTCGTATCGATACGGCCGGCGCTGGACGAGGCGATGGAGACCGTTGCTGTTGCGAGAATCTCGATGAACAGCTCTTCGCGTCTGGCGGCGGTCAGCTGTTTGGAATCGTTCAGACCTTGAGGGATCCGTTCGGGATCGAGAATGACAGCGGCGGCGACGACCGGTCCTGCAAGCGGGCCTCGGCCCGCCTCGTCGGCCCCGGCGACAGGCCAATGGCCGGCCCGGCGTGCAATCAGCTCCAGCTCGAAAGTGGGAACGAGTGGGACGTCCTCGAAGAGCATTGGAGAATCGGGTGATGTGCTGCGTGTCATGCGGCGAAGCTCGCACACCACCCGATCTCCTGCAAGCCCCCGGTGGATCAGGGCGGCGAACCCAGGGGCTTTTCCAGCGGGGTCAGGGAAAACCCGCAAGGAATATCAAAGCAGCGACAGCTGCACCCCGCTGCCATCGGGCGGCACGAACAGATCGTCGCGCAAAGCGATATTGCGGCGCGTGAGCTCGAGCCGGCGCGTCGCCATTTCGAAGCGACGGCTGATCTGCCAGGCATAAGGCCCGGCACCCTTCATGCGCTTGCCGAATTCCGCATCGTAATCCTTGCCGCCGCGCATCGAACGGATCAGCGACATGACGTGACGGTAGCGATCCGGATAATGCTGCAGCAGCCAATCGCGAAACAGCGGGCTCACCTCCAGTGGCAGTCGCAGGATGACATAGCTCGCCTCCTGCGCGCCGGCCGCTTTGCCCGCATCGAGGATGCGCTCGATTTCATGATCGTTGAGGGCAGGGATAATCGGCGCCACCATGATCGCAGTGCGGATGCCGGCCTCGTTCAAGGCCTGGATCGCCTCCAGCCGCCGCGGCGGCGTCGCAGCCCGCGGCTCCATGGTGCGCGCGAGCTTGCGGTCGAGCGTCGTCACCGACAGGCCCACCCGCACCAGGTTCTTGGATGCCATCTCTTTCAGGATGTCGATATCGCGCATGACCAGCGCCGACTTGGTGACGATGGCGACCGGATGGTTCGCGCGGTTTAGCACCTCGAGGATCTGGCGCATGATTCGCCATTCCTTCTCGATCGGCTGATAGGGGTCGGTATTGGTGCCTATGGCGATGACGCGCGGCTTGTAACCGGGCTTTGCCAGTTCGCGTTCCAGAAGCTTGGCCGCATCCGGCTTGGCAAACAGCTTCGATTCGAAATCCAGCCCCGCCGACAGTCCCATATAGGCATGCGTCGGCCGCGCGAAGCAGTAGATGCAGCCATGCTCGCAGCCACGATAGGGATTGATGGAACGATCGAAAGAAATGTCGGGGGATTCGTTGCGGGTAATGGCGGTGCGCGGCTTCTCCACCTGCACTTCGGTTTTGAAGGGCGGCAGCTCCTCCCAGCTTTGCCAGCCGTCGTCGAAGGCTTCGCGCTGCTGCGGCTCGAACCGACCGCTGGGGTTCAATCCGGCGCCACGTCCGCGCCGACGCTCGGCATCGACCCTGAGACCGGAATCGGCGATCAAAGCGTTGGCAACGTCTGCCGTATGGGCAGGCGCGAAAGCGGCCTGCCCTGCAAGGGACTGTTCGTTCATCGGTAGCTCCAGGCGGTTCATGCCATTGCACGCCGCGTCTAAGATGATTAAATTCCTATCCGACAAATGAGAACATTGCAAGAACAAAAATCCGGAATCGCGACTTTCCACATCATTGGGAGGAGGGGTTGGCGATGCCCGCGGCGAAGGTTTCCGGCGGCATATGATGCTTTTCTTAAACGTTTTGAGCTGAGGGTTAGACGCTGGCAATAAATGATGCGCCGCACTATAAAAGGGCAATGTTGACGGTCATCATCGAATGCCAGGATCACGAACCCGAACTGGCGCAGACATTGGCGGCATTGGTGGCAGGCGCGGTCGAGGGGCTGGTCAGCGATGTAGTCGTGCTCGATCACGGCTCCAGCGATGGCACATCGAAAGTGGCGGATGCTGCCGGCTGCCGCTTTTATTCGCAGTGGGATATCAAGGACATAGTGCGGTCGGCCCGCGGTGAATGGCTGTTGCTGGTCGAGCCGGGCGCACGGCCGCAAGCTGGGTGGATCGACGAGATCGCCGAATATGTCGCCCTGAACAAAGTGCCGGCGCGGTTTACGGCATCGCGCGGCTACCGCCGCCCCTTTCTGAAGCGGATCGGCCGCCGCTCGCCGCCCCTGGAACTGGGCCTGCTGCTTTCCAAGCATCAGGCCATCGCGATCGCCAGGTCGGGCATGCGACTCGCGGAATTCGCCAAGGGCCAGAAGGGCCGCAAACTTTCGAGCGAACTCATTCCCTCATGGGTGGCGCGCGCGGCGCGGTAGGTCGCTTTCTACAGATTCCATTTGTAAACGCGGGAATAGCTGCGATAATTCTCGTGTGGCGGCACCTTTCGCGTGTCGCGTTGGTGGCCGACCATGAAGATGCCGATATCAGGCGGAACTGGTCAGCAGAACTCTCCTTTTCCGCCGGGATTTCGGCGAAAGGAGGTGCGTTATGAAACGCACGATGCTCTACCGCCTCATGGGAACCGTCCTCGTTGCAAGTGCAATTCTTTTCCCCGGCAACGCCGCCGCTCAGGTAACCTTGGCCTGCGCCAAGCGCGTCGATATCGTCGCGTTTCTTGGCGATCATCTTTCGGAAAAGCTTTCGGCTGTCGGCAAGCTCGATCAGAGCACGATTGTTGAGATCTACGCCGCCGAGAGCGGCAACTGGACACTGCTGATGAGCGACGCATCCGGCCGAAGCTGCATCATTCTCAGCGGCGATTCCTGGGAATCAATTCCTGTCCTGCCGAAGGCATGATGGTCGCGCGATGGCGCGGCGAGCCGAAGATCTATCTGGAGCCGGCGCCGCGCTTCAGATGCTCATCGAGGCGCGGCATGATCTCCACGAAATTGCAGGGCATGTGGCGATAGTCGAGTTGCGCCTTCAAGATACCGTCCCATGCATCCTTGCAGGCGCCAGGCGAACCCGGCAGCACGAAGATGAAGGTGGCGTTGGCCACACCGCCGGTCGCCCGCGACTGGATGGTGGCCGTGCCGATCTTGTCATAGGAGATACGATGGAAAACCTCGGAAAAGCCGTCCATTCGCTTTTCGAAGAGGGGCTCCAGCGCTTCGGGCGTGACGTCGCGGCCGGTAAAGCCCGTGCCGCCGGTGGTGATCACGACGTCGACCGCATCATCCTTGGTCCAGGCTTCCACCTGCGCGCGGATGTGCTCCTTGTCATCGGGAACGATGGCGCGAGCGGCCAATCGGTGACCGGCGTCCGCAATGCGTGCGACCAGCGTATCGCCCGATTTATCGTCGGCAAGCGTGCGCGTATCGGAAACGGTCAGCACGGCGATGCCGACGGGAATGAAGGATCTTTCATTGACCGGACCTGCCATCATGCCTCTCCCGCGATCGTCTCCGTCACTTGGAAATACCAGTCCGGCTTCTGTCTGTGAAGCGATGCGGCGGCTTTCTTCGCCTGTTCGGCATCGGCGAAGATGCCGAAACAGGTGGCACCTGAGCCGGACATGCGCGTCAGGATCGGGGATTCGCCTTCGATCAGTCCGGAAAGCACGCCAATCTCGCCGCAGATCGAGCGCGCCGCCGGTTCGAGATCGTTGCGCAGGGTCTTGATCGTGTCGATCCATTCGCCTTGACCTTGCGGCATCTGCGACGGAAATAGCAATGGCGGATTATCCTTGCGCATGAGCTGGCGGAATACATCCGGCGTGGAGACGCCAACGAGCGGATTGCCGAGAACCACCGGAAAGGAAGGAAAGGACGGCAGCAAGTCTATCGCCTCGCCGATTCCGCGCGCTGTCAGCGGTCGGCTCGAAAGGCACATCGGTACATCGGCGCCAAGCTTCAGGGCTATTCTTTTGAGGGTACCTTCAGGCAGGCCGAGGCGCCAGAGCCGCATCAGCCCGCGCAATGCCGCAGCCGCATCGGCCGAACCGCCGCCGATTCCCGATGCGATCGGCAGATTCTTTTCCAGATGAATATGGACGGCGGGCGCATCGAGGCCGGAAGAGTTGGCTTCCTGGCGCAAGAGATCGCGCGCCTTGAGCACGAGGTTGTCGCCGGCCTCGGCATCGGCCGAAAGGAGCGGCCCAAAGCGCCCCGAAAGGCTGAAATCGTCATTCTCGCTTGCGCGAAAGAAAAGACGATCGCCATGGCGGGCAAAACTGACAAGCATGTCGAGCAGATGATAGCCATCCGCACGGCGCCCCGTCACATGCAGCGCGAGATTGATCTTTGCGGGCGCTTCTTCCGTGAGGTCGAAATCGCCCGCTGCCAAGATCGTGCTCATGGAAGTCTTAGGACTTCTTGTCGACCGGCGCCGGAGCGTTCGTGTCGGGCGAGGGTGCGGGTGCCGGATCGGGCTGCTTGCTCTTGTCGACGGTCTTCGGATCGTTGTCGAGCGGCGGCAAGCCCTTCTCGACCTTCTCCTTGATCTTCGGAATATCCGCCTCTTCCGGCTTGGAGGCGAGCGCCCGGTTCCACTGGTAGACGGCTTCGAGCTTGCGGTTGACGCGCCAGTAGGCGTCGCCGAGGTGATCGTTGATCGTCGGATCGCCGGCCTTCAGCTGCGCTGCCCGTTCGAGCTCGCTCACGGCATCGTCGAAACGGTTGAGGCGGAAATAGGCCCAGCCAAGGGAATCGACGATGTAGCCGTCGTCCGGCCTGAGATCGACGGCCTTCTTGATCATGTCCAAACCCTGGTCGAGGTTCATGTTCATGTCGACCCAGGAATAGCCGAGATAGTTCAGCACTTGCGGCTGATCCGGATTGAGCTCGAGGGCCTTCTTGAAGTTCGGCTCTGCATCCGCCCACTTCTTCAGCCGCTCATAGGCAATCCCGCGCTGGAAGAACACCGCCCAATCGCTGCGCTTCGGCGCGGGGCCGATGATCTGCACGGCCTTGTCGTAATTGTCGGCCATGGCCTGGAAGTCCTTGGCATCCGAAAGGACGCTGCCATAGGCGAGATAGCTGCGGACATCGTTGGGATCTGAATCGATCAACGCCTTCAGATGCTTGCGCGCATCGTCGACTTTGCCTGCCTGGGCCAGCGCGAGGCCGAGCTGCAGCTCGGAGATGCGGGCCATCGGCGAGTTATCGGGCACCTTCTTGTAGAAGCTGATCGCACGGTCGGTCTGCTCCTGCTTCTCGGCCAAGCCGCCGAGCAGCACCAGCGTATCGGCTGCCTTCGGATCGAGGGAGTTGGCTATCTGCAGATAGAGCGAGACGACATCCTCCGCGCCGTCGCGGTTCAGCGCGGCACCGATGGTGAAGAGCACGGCGGCCGCGCCCTCGCTGGCATTGGTCACCTGCTGGTCCGGCGTATCGCCCTTGCTGATACTGTCGCGCAGCGCATTCAAGGGGGCATAGTTGCTGACGAGATTGTCACCGACCGAGATCGCATCCAGGGCCTTCTGCTTGTCGCCGGCTTTGGCTTCGAGGCGCGCGAGCGCCATGACGGCGCGCATGAACGTATCGGGAGCCGTTGCGCCACCCGTCTTGTCGAGGATCGCGTCGTTAAGGTGAGAGCGTGCCGACTTCAGGTCGCCCATCGTCAGCGCAATGGCGCCTGCATGATAGTTCTTGAAGATGTTGAACCAATCCGGACCCTTCATCTTGTCGATCATCGAGATGGCTTCCTTGCCGCGGCCGGAGCCGGCGCGGGCCCAGGCGGCAAGCAGGTTGGTCATCATCCGGTCGAGATCGTTCGGCCCGCTATATTTGAGGATTTCCTGCGCGGTACGGTATTCGTGCCGGCGGATGGCATCCATGCCGCGCACGATGGTGGTCACGCGTTCGACGGAAGGATCGCTCTTCAGCTCGTTGGCGTATTTGACGCCCTCTTCCAGATTGCCGTTGAGCAGCAGCGAGATCATCAGCCGCTGGCGAATTTCCGGGTTGCTCGGGTCGATCATCAGCGCCTTTTTATAAAGCGCGATGGCAGTGTTGTAGTCGTGATCGACATCGGCGGTGCGTGCGGCGAGAAAGGCGCCTGCGAAGGTATCGACACTATCCGTATCGAAGGCCACCGGGGCGCTGGCCTCCGGTGCTGCCGCCGGCTTATCATCGGCCCGGGCGACATTCAGGGCGGACACTGAAAGGACCGCCGCCAAGGCTACGCCCGAGAGGAAACGGATGGCAAGTCTCTGCCGCATTAGAAAGCCTTTCATCAAGGGACAGCCGGCGAAGACGCCGGCGGCATAAGCATTCGTGTCAACTGATTCACAACAGGATGGCTTTTTTGAAGCGGCCCTGCAACAAATTCAGGCCGCCGCCATCAATTAACGCGTTCGATGCAGAAATCGATCACTTCCAGAAGTGCCGATTTCCAAGGCGTTTCCGGCAGTGGTGCCAGAGCGTCGCGCGCGATGGTGCCGTAATGCACGGCACGGGCAATTGTATCGGCCAGCGCGCCATATTTCGTGATCAGCCCGAGAGCCTTTTCGAGATTTTCGTCGCTGTTGTTGCCGGTTTCGATGGCCTCGCGCCAGAAGGCGCGCTCCTTCTCGGTGCCGCGGCGATAGGCCAGGATCACCGGCAGCGTGATCTTGCCCTCGCGGAAATCGTCGCCGACATTCTTGCCGAGATCGGCAGCCTTGCCGCCGTAGTCGAGCGCATCGTCGACGAGCTGGAAGGCGAGGCCGAGATTGGTGCCGTAGGATTTCAGTGCATTGCGTTCGGCCTTGCCGGCATTGGCGACGATCGGGCCGACTTCGGCCGCGGCGGCAAACAATGCCGCAGTCTTGGCGCGGATGACGGAGAGATAATCGTCTTCCGTCGTCTCCATGTTCTTGGAAACGGAAAGCTGCAGCACTTCGCCTTCGGCGATGACGCAGGCGGCCGAGGAGAGCACGTCGAGCGCTTCGAGCGAGCCGACTTCCACCATCATGCGAAAGGCTTGGCCGAGCAGGAAATCGCCGACCAGCACGCTTGCCTGGTTGCCCCAGATCATCCGGGCGGTGGACTTGCCACGGCGCAGATCGCTTTCGTCGACTACGTCGTCATGCAGCAGTGTTGCCGTATGCAGGAATTCGACCGAGGTTGCCAGCTTGATGTGATTGTCGCCCTGATAGCCGTAAAGTGCGGCAGACGCGATGGTCAGCATCGGCCGCAGGCGCTTGCCGCCGGAGGAGATGAGATGTTCCGCAACTTCGGGGATCATCTGCACATCGGAGCCGGCCTTGGACAGGATGAGCTGATTGACGCGTTCCATATCCGCCTTGGTCAGGTCCACCAATGGCTTGATGGATGCCAGTTTATTCTTGCTTTCTTCCAGCGGTATCACGACGCCCAACGATCCGGACTCCTGTTCATTTTCTGCAAAGCACAATAAGAAGGGGCGAA
Organism: Rhizobium sp. JAB6; assembly: GCF_003024605.1. GTDB lineage: Bacteria > Pseudomonadota > Alphaproteobacteria > Rhizobiales > Rhizobiaceae > Rhizobium. The sequence goes on from NZ_PYJQ01000001.1 coordinate 781,411, forward strand.
ACGGGCGGCAAGAGGCGAATTGTCTCGTCGCGTAAATTTGACAGGAATTCTAAGGCCTATGCACGAGTTGATCCGTACCAATGACCCGGTCCTTCTCTCATTCGCGGAGAGCCTGATGAAGGATGCGGGTATTCATTGCTTCGTTGCGGATCAGGCCATGAGCATTCTGGAGGGCTCGCTCGGGATGCTGCCGCGCCGCTTTCTCGTGGAGGAAGAGCGTGCAGATCTGGCCCGGCGTATCTTGACCGATGCCGGACTCGGCGACGAGTTGCGCCCGGTGCGGACCTGAGGCCGGTCATGACCGGCAAGCCCTCCGAAACCATCGATGCCTTCCACCGCGGCGCCTTCCATGTCGTACAGCCGAAGGGCAGGGGGCACCGCTCCGGCATGGATGCCATGCTGCTGGCAGCGCTCGTGGCCGATGAGCGCGCCATACGGGCGGCCGATCTCGGCGCGGGCGCAGGGGCGGCCGGAATGGCCGTGGCCTCACGGCTGGAGCGGGCGGAGGTCGTGCTGTTCGAGCGCTCGCGCGATATGGCCGAGTTCGCGCGCAAGAGCCTCCTGCTGGCTGAAAACGCCCGTTTTGCCGGCCGCGTCTCGGTTGTCGAAGCCGATGTGACGCTCACCGGCAAAGACCGCAACGCGGCGGGCCTTGTCGACGACAGCTTCCATCATGTGATCATGAATCCGCCCTTCAACGATGCCAGCGACCGGCTGACGCCCGATGCGCTGAAGGCCGAAGCGCATGCCATGACGGAAGGGCTGTTCGAGAAATGGATCCGCACGGCAGGTGCGATCATGATCCCTGGCGGCCAGCTGTCGCTGATTGCCCGGCCGGAATCGATCGGCGAGATTATCACTGCCTGCGGCCGCCGCTTCGGCGGTATGGAAATCACCCCTATCCATCCCCGTGAAGGCGAGAATGCCGTGCGCATTCTGGTGACGGCGATCAAGGGTTCGAGGGCGAGGCTGGCACTGCGCGCGCCGCTGATCATGCATGGCGAAGGGACGCATAAATTCACCGATTTCGTCGATGACATGAACAACGGCCGCGCTTCGTATCCGCGCCGATAGCCATTCGGTCGCCCTCCGCATCAGGGCATCAAATACGATCCGCAATATTGCGTTTGCCGTTTCCATGCATACATCACGGGCAGTAAACATTATGAAGCAGGGATGACGAATGGTTGGGTTCTTGAGACGCATGCTTCCGAAGCGCTTCCGCAAGGAGGAAGTGATCGTCCCTGTCGTCCGCCTGAGCGGCGTCATCTCTTCCGCCGGCGGACCGCTGCGGCAATCGTTAAATCTCGCAGGCGTGTCGCAGGCGCTTGAAAAGGCCTTCGGCATGAAGACGGCGCCGGCTGTCGCCATCGTCGTCAATTCGCCCGGCGGTTCTCCGGTGCAGTCGCGCATGATCTATAATCGCATCCGTGATCTTGCCGCGGAGAAAAACAAGAAGGTCCTGGTCTTCGTCGAGGATGTCGCGGCGTCAGGTGGTTACATGATCGCGCTCGCAGGCGACGAGATCATTGCCGACGCCACCTCCATTGTCGGTTCGATCGGTGTCGTCTCCGGCGGGTTCGGTTTTCCGGAGTTGTTGAAGAAGATCGGCGTCGAGCGCCGCGTCTATACAGCCGGTGCGAACAAGGTAATCCTTGACCCATTCCAGCCGGAGAAGGAAAAGGATATCGAATATCTGAAGAGCCTGCAGCTCGAGATCCACAAGGTTTTTATCGATATGGTGCTCGAGCGTCGTACGGGAAAACTTTCGGCGGACGAAACGGTGTTCTCCGGCCTGTTCTGGACCGGCAGCCGCGGGCTGGAACTTGGCCTTATCGACGGCCTCGGCGATATGCGTCAGGAATTGAGGAAGCGCTTCGGTGACAAGGCCAAGCCGACGCTGATTACCACGCCGCGCAGCCTTTTCGGCCGCAAGGCTCCGGGCATCTCGCTTAGCGGCATGGATCGCCTCGGTGCCGGGCTTGCGTCCGGGCTTGCCGAAGCGGCGGAAGAAAGGGCATTGTGGGGCAGGTACGGATTGTAGGCGGGAGCGCTGGGTAATGCCCCAGATCATCTTCTTCATCATCGCAGTCGGCGGCGTCTGGCTGCTCTATCGGCGCTTCGTGCGCGATGCCCAGAAGCTCGCCGAAAAATCCCGCCGTGCCGAAACGGAACGCCGCACCGGGGCCATGGGCACGCTGGTCAAGGACCCGAAAACCGGTGAGTATCATGTGAAGCGCGGGGATGAATAAAACTCAGATGCCTCGGTGAGGCAGGCTGCAGCGCCGCTTGTGCTGCAAAGCCTTGACCCATTCGCCGCGCCGTGGCACCTGTCCGCCAAACCATTCGCTAGCGGAAGAAATCAATTCCCATGACTGCCAACGTGCCCGACCATATGAACCCGAAGCGCTCCTTTCAGGCGCTGATCCTGACGTTGCACAATTACTGGGCCGACAAGGGTTGCGCGGTTCTGCAGCCTTACGACATGGAGGTCGGCGCCGGCACGTTTCATCCCGCGACCACGCTGCGCTCGCTGGGGCCGAAGCCGTGGCGGGCCGCCTATGTCCAGCCGTCGCGCCGCCCCTCCGACGGCCGCTATGGCGAAAACCCGAACCGCCTGCAGCATTACTATCAGTATCAGGTCATCCTGAAACCCAATCCGCCGAACCTGCAGGAGCTCTATCTCGGCTCGCTGAAGGCCATCGGCCTCGATCCGCTTCTGCACGATATCCGCTTCGTGGAGGACGATTGGGAAAGCCCGACGCTCGGCGCATGGGGCCTCGGCTGGGAATGCTGGTGCGACGGCATGGAAGTCTCGCAGTTTACCTATTTCCAGCAGGTCTGCGGCATCGAGTGCGCGCCCGTCGCCGGCGAGCTGACCTACGGCCTGGAGCGTCTTGCCACCTATGTTCAGGGCGTCGACAGCGTCTATGACCTGAATTTCAACGGCCTCGAAGGCGAAGACAAGATCACCTATGGCGATGTCTTCCTACAGGCCGAACAGGAATATTCCCGGCATAATTTCGAATATGCCAATACAGAGATGCTGCATCGCCATTTCATCGACGCAGAAAAGGAATGCCAGGCGTTGCTGGCTGCTGGCGCGCCCGGTGACAGCGAGAATCATCGCCTGCACAAATGCGTCTTCCCGGCCTATGACCAATGCATCAAGGCGAGCCATGTCTTCAATCTGCTCGACGCCCGCGGCGTCATCTCGGTGACGGAACGCCAGAGCTACATCCTGCGCGTGCGCACGCTGGCCAAGGCTTGCGGGGAGGCCTTCCTGCTGACGGATGCAGGCGGCGCCAATTGGAATCAGCAGGCTGCTTGAGCCTGACGTGTCTCGGAGCGCGCCGGGTGCGCTCTCGAGAGACGATCGTTCATGAGATATGCTTTCTGAACGATCCCAAGATCGGACCAGACTGACCGGATCTTGCTTGCCTATAATCCTGAAGGCCGGGTGACATTGCCGGCAAATCTGCCTACTGTCCTGTGGTTGCAGTCGCCACGGGGTTTCCAGATGTATATTCTTCTCGCGATCATAGTTCTGGCCGCGCTCTATGTCGTCTTCGCCTATAACGGGCTCGTCCGCGCACGCCAGGTGGCTGAGGAGGCCTGGTCGGGCATCGACGTGCAGTTGAAGCGCCGCGCCGACCTCATTCCTAATCTCGTTGAGACGGTTAAAGGCTATGCCGGCCATGAACGCCAGACCTTGGAAGAGGTTGTGGAACTGCGCAACAAGGCGCAGGCGGTGCCGGCGGGCGATGTCGCCGCCCGAGGCCAGGTAGAGGGCTTGTTGTCGCAGGCACTCGGTCGCGTGATTGCGCTCGCCGAAGCTTATCCCGACCTCAAGGCCAACACGAACTTTCTCGAATTGCAGCGCTCGCTGGAGGGCGTCGAGGGTGAAATTCAGATGTCGCGCCGTTATTACAACGGTGCCGCGCGCGATCTGAACGTCAAGGTCGAAACCTTCCCGAACAACCTTATCGCCGGTCCCTTCGGCTTTACCAAGAAAGCCTATTTCGAGATCACGAACGAAGCGGACCGTGCCGTTCCGACGGTAAAGTTCTGAGATTTCCGCTATCGGTTTTTCATGCGAGGCGGTAAAGGATGCCGACCGCAGGCCATCGGCCGCTTTCCTGACTGACCAAAGAGAATGATGATGGGTAGAGCCAAACTCACGATTATCCCGCCGGGCAAGCCCTTGACCGGCCGCGCCATGCCGCCGGGATCGAAGTCGATCACCAACCGCGCGCTGCTGCTGGCGGGGCTTGCCAAGGGCACCAGCCGGCTGACCGGTGCGCTGAAGAGCGACGATACCCGCTATATGGCCGAGGCGCTGCGCGCCATGGGCGTTGTCATCGACGAGCCAGACGACACGACCTTCATCGTGACCGGCAGCGGCAAGCTGCAGGCGCCGGCTGCTCCACTTTTCCTCGGCAATGCCGGCACGGCGACGCGCTTCCTGACGGCTGCTGCGGCACTCGTCGAAGGCAAGGTCATCGCCGATGGCGATGCCCACATGCGCAAGCGGCCGATCGGCCCGCTCGTCGACGCGCTGCGCTCGCTCGGCGTCGATGCCTCGGCTGAGACCGGCTGCCCGCCCGTCACCATCAACGGCACCGGCCGTTTCGAGGCAAGCCGCGTGCAGATCGACGGCGGCCTGTCCAGCCAGTATGTTTCGGCCCTGTTGATGATGGCGGCCGGCGGCGACCGCGCCGTCGATGTCGAGCTGCTCGGCGAACATATCGGCGCGCTCGGTTATATCGATCTCACGGTCGCGGCCATGCGCGCTTTCGGCGCCAAGGTGGAGCGCGTGAGCCCGGTTGCCTGGCGCGTGGAGCCTACCGGCTACCAAGCCGCCGATTTCCTGATCGAGCCGGATGCTTCCGCCGCGACCTATCTCTGGGCGGCCGAAGTGCTGAGCGGAGGCAAGATCGATCTTGGAACCCCGGCAGAACAGTTCTCGCAGCCGGACGCGAAGGCCTATGACCTGATCTCGAAGTTTCCGCACCTGCCCGCCGTCATCGACGGCTCGCAGATGCAGGATGCCATCCCGACGCTCGGCGTCCTTGCCGCCTTCAACGAGACGCCGGTGCGCTTCGTCGGCATCGAGAACCTCCGCGTCAAGGAGTGCGACCGTATCCGCGCGCTGTCCAGTGGTCTGTCGCGCATCGTGCCGAACCTCGGGACTGAAGAGGGCGACGATCTCATCGTCGCATCCGATCCGAACCTCGCCGGCAAGGTGCTGCCGGCCGAGATCGACAGCTTTGCCGATCATCGCATCGCCATGAGCTTTGCGCTCGCCGGCCTGAAGATCGGTGGCATCACCATTCTCGACCCCGATTGCGTCGCCAAGACCTTCCCGTCCTATTGGAACGTGCTGGCGTCGCTTGGTGTCGTTTACGAAGACTGACGCTCCGCCATCTCAAGGGAGGCTGAGCGCAGGCATGTTCCTGACGTGAGCGGCGCCGGTAACGGCGTCGCGCCCATCCTTTGGGGGAGTGATGACACGGCTTTGCGGGTTCTTCCTGGCTCTGTGCCTGCTGCTTTGTACAACGGCGGTGACGGCAGCCGAACTCATCACCAACTTCGATCAGGCAATCGCACTACATCGTGACGGCTCCATGCGCGTCGTCGAGACGATCTCCGTCAATGCCGAGGGCCAAAACATCCGCCGCGGTATCTTCCGGGATTTCCCGCTTGTTATGACCGATGCCGGTGGCCGTCAGATCGAGGTGGATTTCAAGGTCGTCTCCGTCGAGCGCGACGGGCAGCCGGAGGACTGGCGCAGCGAGCGTATCAGCGGCGGCGAGCGCATCTATATCGGCAAGGCCGATCGTATCCTGAACCCAGGCCCACACACATTCCGCCTGACGTATGACACCAACAGGCAGATGCGCTATTTCGGCGATCATGACGAGCTTTACTGGAACGTGACGGGCAATGGCTGGCTGTTCCCGATCCTCAATGCGAAGGCAACCGTCACCTTGCCCGACGGCGTGCAGCCGCAGCAGCTTGCCTTCTTTACGGGGCAGTTCGGCGCTACGGGCAAGAATGCCAATGCGAGCCAGCAGGGTAACATCGCTATCTTCGCGACGACCAGGCCGCTCGCAGCCGCTGAAGGCCTGACGATTGCCATCAAGCTGGCCAAAGGAGCGATCACGCCGCCGAGCGACAGCCAGCAATGGGGCTGGTTCCTTCGGGATCATCTCGATACGACCATTGCTATCGGCGGGTTGATCCTGCTGTTTGCCTATTACATGCGAAGCTGGATCGCGGTCGGACGCGATCCCTCGCCGGGTGTCATGGTTCCGCGCTGGGATCCGCCTGACGGTATTTCGCCGGCGCTCATGAACTATATCGACAACAGGGGCTTCGCCGGTTCCGGCTGGACGGCATTCTCGGCGACGGCGATCGACCTTGCCGTGCGCGGCTACGTCATTCTCGACGATCTGAAGGAAAAAGTCGTTATCCGCCCCACGGGCAAGGCCGGCGGTGATCTCAGCGGCGGCGACAAGGTGCTGATGCAGGCCGTCGGACCATCCGCCCCACTGGTGATCGATAGAGAGAACGGCGAGGCGGTGCAGCTGCTGGGCTCGAAGTTCCGCAGCGCCATCGAGGGCGATCACCGCGGCGAATATTACAAGGCCAATTCGCTCTATGTGATTGCCGGCATCGTGCTGTCGATCCTCATCCTGGCCTCCGTCGTCATCTTTGGGCGGCTGCATGAGAATGTCCTGCCGCTTATCATCACACCGGGATTTCTGTCGATTTTCGTGACGATCTTCGCAAGCTCGATCGGCCGCAGGTTCCGCAGGCACAGCGCCAGCCTCGCCCAGCGCATCTTTTCAGTGCTGATCTTTGCCTTCTTTGGCTTCGTCTTCGTATCGATTGCGGTCAGCGGCTTTGCCGCCGCCGTCGTGCCGCTATGGGAAGCGGGTCTGCTGCCGCTGGTCGCCGCCATTGTCGGCATCTTCGCGCTCAACGTCGTCTTCTATTTCCTGATGGGCGCGCCGACGCCGCTCGGACGCAAGATGATGGATGGCATCGCCGGCCTCAGGCAATATCTGACGCTCGCCGAACGCGACCGCATGAACATGCAGGGCGCACCACAGATGTCGCCGCAGCATTTCGAAAAACTGCTGCCCTATGCAGTGGCACTCGGTGTCGAAAAGCCCTGGTCGAGCGCCTTCGAGGCCTGGCTTGGGACCGCCGCGGGTGCTGCCGCGGCAGCCTATGCCCCGGTCTGGTATTCCGGTGATTTCCGCCCGGGCAATATCGGCGGCACCATCGGCGACTTCTCCTCTTCCATGGCATCGACCATAGCGTCGACCATTCCCGCCCCGGTATCGAGCTCCTCCTCCGCTTTCGGCGGCGATGGGGGAGGTGGTGGTTCCTCCGGCGGCGGCGGAGGCGGTGGAGGCGGCGGAGGGTGGTAAATTCGCCGTTTGCCTTGGTGACTTTTGCCGCCGGGCTTGCTAAGTCCGCCCGGATCATTTCTGCCTCAAGGTAAAGACAGCTCCCATGCCCGATCTCCTTCTCGAACTCCGCTCCGAGGAAATTCCCGCCCGTATGCAGCGCAAGGCTGCCGGCGATCTGAAGAAGCTGGTGACCGATGCCCTGGTCGAAGCAGGTCTTTCCTATGAAGGGGCCAGGGAATATTGGACGCCGCGTCGCCTCACGCTCGATATTCGCGGGCTGACCGCGCGTTCGGCCGATGTGCGCGAGGAGCGCAAGGGGCCGCGCACCGATGCCAACGAGAAGGCGATCGAAGGCTTCCTGCGTGGCGCCGGCCTCAACTCCATTGCCGAGGCGCAAGTCCAGAGCGACCCGAAGAAGGGTGATTTCTACGTCGCGACCATTTCCAAGCCCGGCCGTGCCGCAGAGGAAATCATTGCGGCCGTGATGCCTGACATCATCAGAAATTTCCCCTGGCCGAAGTCGATGCGATGGGGCAAGACCTCGGTAAAGCCCGGTTCGCTGCGCTGGGTGCGCCCGCTGCAGTCGATCGTCTGCACCTTCGGCACCGAGCATGAAGAAACTGCCGTCATCCCCATCGAGATCGACGGCATCGTCGCCTCCAATGTGACCTACGGCCACCGCTTCCATGCGCCCGGTCCGATCACGGTCAAGCGTTTCGAGGATTATGCCTCGAGCCTGGAAAAGGCCTATGTCGTTCTCGATGCCGAACGCCGCAAGGACATCATCCTGCATGATGCCCGCGATGTCGCTTTTGCCAACGGCCTGGAACTGGTCGAAGACGAAGGCCTGCTGGAGGAAGTCTCCGGCCTCGTCGAGTGGCCACAGGTGCTGATGGGCTCCTTCGAGGAGGATTATCTCTCGATCCCATCCGAGATCATCCGGCTGACCATCAAGACCAATCAGAAGTGTTTCGTCATGCGGGCGCCGTCCGGCGAGACGCTGTCCAACCGTTTCATTCTCGTCGCCAATATCCAGGCGACGGACGGCGGCAAGGAAATCATCCGTGGCAACGGAAAGGTCGTGCGCGCGCGTCTGTCCGACGCGCTGCACTTCTGGAAGCGCGACCAAGGCGATCTGCCCGATCTCGAAACGCTGGAAGCCTCCGCTAAAAAGTTCGGCCTCGATCTGAAGAGGCCGCTCGATCAGCGCATGGCGAAGCTTGATGTGCTGAACGTCACCTTCCATGCCAAGCTCGGCAGCCAGGGCGAGCGTGTCGCTCGCATCCGTGCGCTGGCCGCTGACCTTGCGAAGATCACCGGCGCTGATGCCGCTCTGGTCGACCGTGCCGTCGTATTGGCCAAGGCCGACCTGCGCACCGAAGCCGTCGGCGAGTTCCCCGAGCTCCAGGGCGTCATGGGCCGCAAATACGCAACGCTGCAGGGCGAGAACGCTTCTGTGGCGACGGCGATCGAAGATCACTACAAGCCGCAAGGGCCCTCCGACCGCGTTCCCGAGGACAAGGTTGCGATCACGGTCGCGCTCGCCGATAAGCTGGATACGCTTGTCGGCTTCTGGGCGATCGACGAAAAGCCGACAGGCTCGAAGGACCCCTATGCACTACGCCGCGCTGCCCTTGGTGTCGTCCGTATCCTATTAGAGCGCGGCGTACGCCTGCCGCTGCTGGCGACCACCAAGGATGCCGACCTTCTCGCCTTCTTCCACGATCGCCTCAAGGTCTATCTGCGCGATCTCGGCGCCCGCCATGATCTGATCGATGCCGTGCTGACGCCGGAAACCGACGATTTGCTGATGGTCGCCCGCCGTGTCGAGGCGCTGACCGCCTTCATCACCTCCGAAGATGGCAAGAACCTGCTCGCCGGCACCAAGCGCGCCACGCAGCTTCTGTCCGCCGAGGAGAAGAAGGGCACCGTCGTTGCCGATGGTGTTTCGGAAGCCTTGCTGAAGCTCGATGCCGAAAAGGACCTTTTCGCCGCTGTCAAGGCCGCCTCCGCAGAGGCTTCCGACGCGATCGCCAAGGAAGATTTCCGCTCCGCCATGGCAGCCCTTTCCAAGCTGCGCGCGCCGGTCGACCGCTTCTTCGAGGATGTGCTCGTCAACGACGAGGACGCCGCCATCCGCGCCAATCGCCTGGCGTTGCTGCGCATGATCCGCGAGGCAACCGGCACCGTTGCCGACTTCTCGAAGATCGCGGGATAAGGCATGGGGGCGCGATGACCGGAAAGATCCTCGTCAGCGCCTGCCTCATGGGCCATGCCGTCCGCTATGATGGCCGCTCCAAGCCACTCGTGCATCCGGCAATCGATCGCTGGCGAGAGGAGGGGCTGTTGGTCACGATCTGTCCGGAAATGTCCGCCGGCATGGCGGTTCCAAGGCCGCCGGCCGAAATTGCAGGCGGTGCCACCGGAGAGGACGTGCTTGCCGGCACCGCAAAGGTGATGGAAATCACCGGCGGCGATGTCACGGCGGAATTTCGTCGAGCGGCGGAAAATGCACTGGCGCTCGCCAAGGAAACCGGCTGTCGCTACGCTCTGCTGATCGACGGCAGCCCGTCCTGCGGCTCCGGCTTCATCTATGACGGCACGTTTTCCGGTGGCCGGCAGAGCGGCCGGGGTGTCACCGCGGCGCTGCTCCAGCAGGCCGGCATCGAGGTCTATTCCGATCGCGAGATCGACAGGCTGGTCGAGCGGCTGAAGGCTGCAAACCGGATTATTTAGCGACCAGCCTCAGCGCAAAGAAAAACCGCCGGACGCATGTCAGGCGGTTTCTTGTTTTCTGGCTTATGCAGCTCAGGCGGCGCGGCGATGATCCATGACCGCACGGCCTTCGTTGACACGGAAGCCGCGGATGAGGGCGAGAAGATCTTCCGTATCGGCGGCGAGCGTCTCGGCCGATGCGGTGGTCTCTTCGGCCATCGCAGCATTCTGCTGCGTGGCGGCATCCAGCTGGTTCATCGAAGAGGAGATCGAGCGCAGCGTCGTATCCTGCTCGGAGGCGCTGTGGGCGATCTTCGAGACGATTTCGTTGGCGGCCTTGATCTGGTTTGAAATGCGCTTCAGCGCTTCGCCTGCCTCACCCACGAGGCGAACGCCTTGATCGACCTGGCCGGAAGAGCGGGCGATCTGGTCCTTGATCTCCTTGGCGGCAGCTGCGGAGCGCTGGGCGAGTTCACGCACTTCCTGGGCGACGACGGCAAAACCCTTGCCGGATTCGCCGGCTCGGGCCGCCTCGACGCCGGCATTCAGCGCCAGAAGATTGGTCTGGAAGGCGATCTCGTCGATGACGCCGATGATCTTGCCGATCTCGGCCGACGACTTCTCGATGCCGCTCATCGCTTCGATTGCCTGGGCAACCACGGCATCGCTGCGCGATGCTTCGGCGCTGACGGCGTGCACGCGCTTGCTGGCCTCATCGGCGCCTTCCGCAGTCTGGCGGACAGCGACGGTGAGTTCATCGAGCGCTGCCGAGGTTTCCTCCAGGCTGGCGGCCTGGCGCTCGGTGCGCTGGGATAGTTCGTTGGAGGCGCGGCGGATCTCTTCCTTGCTGAGGCCGATGTCGTTGCCCTTGGCATTGACGCGTCCCATCGCGGCTTCGAGATGCGACAGCGCCTCGTTGAAGTTGTTGCGAAGGCCGGCATAGCTTGTGCCGAGATCGCCGCAGCGCACGGTGAGGTCGCCGCGGGCGAGGTCCTCGAGAGCCCGGCCGATGACGGAGACGACGCGCGCCTGTTCGTGGGCCTCATCCTGCTGCTGGCGCAAGTTTTGCTCACGCTCGTTGCTGATTTCCAGCTCCTGTGCCGCCTGGCGGTCGGCCAGCGCATGCCGCTCACGGACTTTTTCCTGCAGCGCCTGGGTCGCCTTGGCCATAAGGCCGATTTCGTTGCGCATTTCGGCATGCGGGATGGCCACCGTCACGTCTTCGTTGGCGACGGCCTTGAGGGCTGCATGGACGTCGGTCAGCGGCTTCGTGATGCCACGGATAAAGTAGAAGGCGGCGCCGACGCCGACCAGGAAGACGATGCCGCAGATCATGAGCGCACGCCACATGGTGGCATTGATCTGCGCCTCGAGGTCGTCCATGTAGACGCCGCAGCCGAGAACGAGCTGCCAGGGTGCGAAAGCCGCCGAGTAGCTGCCCTTCAGGAAGAAATCGCTGTCGGGATGGCCAGGCTTGTTCCAGTAATAAATGGTGCGCCCGCCGCCCTTGATGCCCTTTTCGACCATTTCCTTGCTGAAATGGGTGCCATTCTTATCGACCTGCGAAGACATGTCCTTGCCGATATTGACCGGGCTCGGATGAATGCGCTGGACTACATTGTAGTCGAAACCGAAGAGATAGCCTGATGGTGCGAAGCTGACATGCGATAGAACCTTGAAGGCTTCGGCCTGGGCCGCCTCATGCGTCATCTCGCCGGATTTTTCACGCTGGTAATATTGGTTCAAAACCGAGATGCCGGACTCGACCTGCGTGCGTAGCATGTCAAAGCGGTCGTCATAAATGGAGTCGGCCTGGGACCGGATCTGGAAATAAGTGGCCACTGCGAAGGCGGCCATCAGGACGCCGAACAGGGCAAATAGTTGATGTGAAATCTTGAGATTCTTCATGGTGCCTCCCACAGGGGTGAATACCGGTGCGGTTTCCTACCGCCTGTGCGATCGCCTGAGAGTTCCTCAATACGTTTGCCGCCGCTCGAATGACATGCTGCTGTCCGGTGGACATAAAATCATCGTTTATGTCTAAAAAAGCTTTAATTTTAAGGATTTGGTTGTATTTAATTTCAATTTAAACCGGTGATACGCGCAAGGGTAATAAGCAATACTTAATTTTACCTGGAAATAGCGCCGGTGATACGCTGGAATTCTCGGGCGGTTATTGTGCTTTATCGAATATGGGGGAAGATATATTTTCAAATATGAATATAGCGGACCTTCCACAAGCGGCCGAACGCCGCCGGGAGCGGCTTGTATGGCCTATTGGCGAAGCTGGAAGTCGGAAATATCGAGGGGCGCAGGTTCGCGAGGTGCGGAGGAGTTGGACACGGCTGCCGTCCGGGCTGTCATGTCGATGCCATCGACAGGTTCACCGGCTGCCGCGAGCGCCTCGGGCGTGGGCTTGCTGACGAAGGTAACAGGCGAACCGCCCATCCACGCTTCGGTGCGGACGACTCTTTTCTGACCGTCGATATTGCGCACGACGACGGATTGGGTGCCGGCTTCCAGCGTCGGCACGGCATATTCTCTTTCCGTGACCGGTGGCTTCAGCGGAGGGCAGTCGGCGCAGCTCTTGTCGATAATGCTGCCCCTTCCGCCGATCATCGTGCCATCGATCGGCAGGATCGACGAGGCCATGGCGGTACCGCCGGCCAATACACATGCCAAGGTCAGAAAAAAGGAACGCATAACTGTAAACTCCGCCTTTAGTGACGAAGACATTACGGGAGCTTTATTTCCATACCGTCAGCAGATTGGGTAAAATTTTAATGGACCAGCAATTGCAGAGCCGCGGTGATGTTTACTTTTCGCGTTCGACTGCACGCCAGCCGATATCGTTGCGATAGAAGCCGTTATCCCACTTGACCTTGCCGGCCAAGGCATAGGCGCGCTCTTTCGCTTCGCTCACCGTCTCGCCGGTTGCCGTGATGTTCAGTACCCGGCCGCCGGTCGCGACCAGCGCGCCGTCCTTCAGGCCTGTGCCGGCATGGAACACCTTCTCGCCTTCACGATCGGCTGGCAGCGCCGTGATCGGCGTGTTCTTGGCATAGGAGCCGGGATACCCCTTCGAGGCCATGACGACGGTCAGCGCCGGATCGTCGCTCCATTCGGCCGTTACCTGATCCAGCGTGCCGTTGGCGCAGGCAAGGAGCAGCGGCAGCAGGTCGCTCTTCAGGCGCATCATCAGCACCTGGCATTCCGGATCGCCGAAACGGACATTGTATTCGATGAGTTCAGGCCCATTGGCGGTGATCATCAGCCCGGCGAAGAAGACGCCGCTGAAAGGATGGCCGCTTTCCGCCATGCCGCGCATCGTCGGCTCGATGACCTCCTTCATGGTGCGCTCGATCATCTCCGCGGTCATGACGGGGGCGGGGGAATAGGCGCCCATTCCGCCGGTGTTCGGGCCGGTATCGCCGTCGCCGACGCGCTTGTGATCCTGCGCGGTCGCAAGCGCCAGCGCATGCTTGCCGTCGCAAAGGCAGAAGAAGCTCGCCTCCTCGCCATCGAGATAGGCCTCGACCACCACTTCCGCGCCGGCCTCGCCGAAGGCGCCCTCGAAACAATCGTCGATCGCGGCAAGCGCTTCATCGACGGTCATGGCGACGGTGACGCCCTTGCCCGCCGCAAGCCCATCCGCTTTCACCACGATCGGCGCTCCCTGGGCGCGGACGTAGGCTTTCGCCTTTGTTGCATTGTTGAAGCGCTGGTAGGCGCCGGTGGGAATATCGTAACGGGCACAGATATCCTTGGTGAAACCTTTGGACCCTTCGAGCTGGGCTGCGGCTGCGGAAGGGCCGAAGACGGCGATGCCGGCGGCGCGCAGCACATCGGCGATGCCGGCGACCAGCGGTGCCTCGGGGCCGACCACGACGAAGTCGATGCCCTTTTCCTTGCAGAAGGTGACGACAGCATCGTGATTGTCGATATCGAGCGCTACAATCTGTGCATGCTCGGCAATGCCGGGATTGCCGGGTGCGGCATAGAATTCCGTCATGAGAGGCGATTGCGCCAGCTTCCAGGCCAGTGCGTGTTCGCGTCCGCCCGATCCGATCAACAGAACTCTCATGGCTTGCCCTTTCCTTGCGTCCTTTTGCGCGGTTAAGCGGGGTTGGACCAAAGGTCAAGCGGCAAATCCTGTGGAGGCACCGCCGGCAATATTGCCATGCCTTTTTATCCCGCTAAGCAGGATGCTACTTCGCCCTACACGCCATCTCCGTGCCGGGATTGGCGTGTTCCGTGCCGAAACCGCTTCTTATGTCCGCGGGATCATGCTTATGGTCCCCTCACGATTGTCCAGTTCAGAGAGACACATGGCCGCTGATATCCGTTCCCTTGCCGCAACCATCGCCGCCGAGATCAATGCCCGCCCGGATCAGGCCAAGGCGGCCATCGAGCTTCTCGATGAAGGTGCGACCGTGCCCTTCATCGCCCGTTACCGCAAGGAAGTGACCGGCGGCCTCGATGATACCCAGCTTCGCACGCTGTCGGAACGTCTCGTTTATCTGCGCGAACTCGAAGGCCGCCGCGCCGCCATCATCGAATCCATCGCCGGCCAGGGCAAGATGACCGACGAGCTGATGGGCAAGATCGCCGTCGTCACCACCAAATCCGAATTGGAAGATCTTTATCTGCCCTTTAAACCGAAGCGCCGCACCCGCGCCGAGATTGCAAGAGAGCGCGGCCTCGGCCCCTTGGCCGACACGATCCTTGCGGATCGCTCCAAGGAGCCCGCGACTCTCGCCGAAGGCTTCATCACCGCCGATGTGCCTGATGTCAAAACGGCGCTGGAGGGTGCCCGCGATATCATCGCCGAAGGCATTGCCGAAAATGCAGATCTGCTTGGCAAGCTGCGCAACTACATGAAGACCAACGCAACGCTGAAGGCCGCTGTTGTCGATGGCAAGCAGGAGGCAGGCGCCAAGTTCTCGGATTATTTCGCGCATCAGGAGCGCTGGGCAACCGCGCCCGGCCATCGTGCGCTCGCCATGCTGCGCGGCTGGAACGAAGAGGTCCTGACGCTGACCATCGAGGTCGATGCCGATGCCGTCTCGCCCAACAAGCCGGTCGAACGCATGATCACTGCGGCCTACGACATCGGTTCGAGCCGGCCGGGCGACCGTTGGCTGACAGAAGTTGCAAGTTGGACCTGGCGTGTGAAGCTCTCCATGTCTCTGTCGCTCGACCTGATGCGCGAGCTGCGTGAACGTGCCGAAGAAGAAGCGATCCACGTCTTCGCCCGCAATCTGAAGGATCTGCTGCTGGCAGCGCCCGCGGGCTCGCGCGCCACCATGGGCCTCGATCCGGGCATCCGCACCGGCGTCAAGGTTGCGGTCGTCGACGGCACCGGCAAGCTGCTGGAAACGGCGACCGTCTATCCCTTTCCGCCGAAGAACGACGTGCGGGGCTCGCAGGCCGCACTTGCCTCGCTCATCCGCAAGCACAAGGTCGAACTGATCGCGATCGGCAACGGCACCGGCAGCCGCGAAACCGAAAAGCTGGTGGCCGACATGCTGGCCGAACTGCCGGCGCCGAAGCCGACCAAGGTCATCGTCTCCGAGGCCGGCGCATCGGTCTATTCCGCCTCGGAAGCGGCGGCGCTGGAATTCCCCGGCCTCGATGTCTCGTTACGCGGCGCCGTCTCCATCGCCCGCCGCCTGCAGGATCCGCTGGCCGAGCTGGTGAAGATCGAACCGAAGTCGATCGGCGTCGGACAGTACCAGCACGATGTCGACCAGCAGAAGCTGTCCCGCTCGCTGGATGCGGTGGTCGAAGACGCGGTGAATGCCGTCGGTGTCGATCTCAACACGGCCTCCGCGCCGCTGCTTGCCCGCGTCTCCGGTCTCGGACCGTCCATCGCCGAGGCGATCGTCAGGCATCGCGATGTCGAAGGCGCGTTCGAGACGCGGCGCGATCTCCTGAAGGTCGCGCGTCTCGGCCAGCGCACCTTCGAACAATGCGCCGGCTTCCTGCGCATTCCGAACGGCAAGGAGCCGCTCGACGCTTCTTCTGTGCATCCCGAAGCCTATGGCGTGGCCAAGAAGATCGTCGCCGCCTGCGGCCGCGATCTTCGCACGCTGATGGGCGATACGGCAACGCTGAAGGCAGTCGATCCGCGTCAGTTCATCGACGACAAATTCGGTCTGCCGACCGTGCGCGATATTATCGCCGAACTGGAAAAGCCGGGCCGCGATCCCCGCCCGAGCTTCAAGACCGCAACCTTTGCGGAGGGCGTGAACGAGATCAGCGATCTCAAGCCCGGAATGTTGCTGGAAGGCACCGTGACCAACGTCGCCGCCTTTGGCGCCTTCGTCGATATTGGCGTCCATCAGGACGGTTTGGTGCATGTCTCGCAATTGGCGGACCGCTTCATCAAGGACCCGCACGAGGTTGTGAAGGCCGGCGATGTAGTCAAGGTCAGGGTGGTGGAAGTCGATGCGAAGCGTAAGCGAATCGGCCTCTCCATGCGCAAAGATGGCAGCACTGTGGCAGCCCCGTCCGGACGGGATACACGCGAACAGGGTGGTGCGCGCAACGCTGGCGTTAGGGGAAATACCCGTCCGAAGGCCGAACAGCAGGGTAGTTTTGGCGCTGCTTTGGCGGACGCGCTCAAACGAAAATAAGGACTTAGCGGAATTTTATGCAAGAATGTCACACTCTGGCAGCGTTGTTGCCAGAGTGCCAATGACTGTCGACAGGTGAGCTTGCCACGACGCTGTGAGGCGTTAAAGTTGCCTTAATGTCATGTCATAACATTCGAGGCGTCCATGGCGTCGATCCTTTTTCCTCTCGTCCAGAAAATCATCCGTAAAGGTTCACTCAGGCTTACGCTCGCATCCGGCGAAACCCATATGGTCGGCGACGGAACCGGAGAGACGGTGGCCGTTCGTTTTGCCGATCAGCAGGCTGAAGACGCCGTCGCGCGCGATCCCACGCTCAAGCTCGGCGAAATGTATATGGAAGGCCGCTTCATCCTGGAGCAGGGGGACATCTACGAGTTCCTGTCGCTGGTGAAGCAGAATACCACCAATGAGGTCTTCGATTTCCGCATGGCGGCGCTGCTGATCGGCCGCATCGCCTGGCAGCAGATCAAGAGCCGCTCGCCGATCAACCGCAACAAATACAACGTTGCGCATCATTACGATCTGTCGGCAAAGCTGTTCGATCTCTTCCTCGATGAGGACTGGCAATATTCCTGCGCCTATTTCAACCCACCCGGCATCAGCCTTTATGAAGCGCAGCTGGCCAAGAAGCGCCATATCACCGCGAAGCTGCTGGTCGAGCCCGGGCAGAAGGTGCTGGAGATCGGTTCCGGCTGGGGCGGCATGGCCATGTATCTTGCCGAAGCCTATCCCGGCCTCGACGTGACGGGTATCACGCTTAGCGAGGAACAGCTGAAAGTATCGCGCGAGCGGGCGGCCAAGCGCGGCCTGTCCGATCGCGTCCGCTTCGAGCTGCAGGACTATCGCTACATGAGCGGCAAGAAGTTCGACCGTATCGTCTCGGTCGGCATGTTCGAGCATGTCGGCATCGGCGATTACGGCAAGTTCTTCCGCAAGGTGTCGGAACTGCTTGATGATAACGGCGTCATGCTGCTGCACTCCATCGCCCGCCCGAAGCCGAGCTTTGCCACCAACGCCTTCATCGAGAAGTATATTTTCCCCGGCGGCTACATCCCGTCGATCGGCGAAACCACGCCGCCGCTGGAAAAGGCAGGTTTGCTCACCAGGGATGTCGAAACCCTGCCGATGCATTATGCCTATACGCTGCGGCACTGGCGCAACCGTTTCGTGGCGCGCAAGGCCGACGCCGTCGCACTCTATGACGAGAAGTTCTTCCGCATGTGGGAGTTCTATCTGGCCGGTTCCGAAATGGGCTTCCGCTGGGATGAGCTCTTCATCATGCAGCTCCAGATTACCAAGAACCAGTTCGCCGTGCCGGATAATCGCAATTACATCGCGGAGCGCGAGGCGAAGCTGAAGGAATTCGAGGCGGGGCGCGCGCCTTTGGAGAAGGTGACGTTCTGAGCCTCTGTCATGGCGGCGTTTGATGAGGCCGGACCGTGGAAAGCTGCGGTCCGGCCTTTCTGTTCCTGCCTGCCGTCGCGAGGGTCGCTATCTGCCGACATGGACGGTGAAGGTGCCGTCCTGCACCGTACCGTCCGTATTCAGTCCCGTAAGGCGCAGGGTGAATTGGTCGGTGCCCGAGAAACCAGGATTCGGCGTATAGTAGACGATGTTACCCTGCACCGTCTTGCCCGAGCATAGATAGGCATTGCTGCCTTTTGGAAACTTCGCCGCGACCGGGCCGTGCTCGACGTCAACCTTGCCGTGGGCAGGCTGCTCGATGACGCCCGTATAGGGGAACCCTGCAAAGGTGCAGTCCTGTTTTACAAGCGAAGCACTCGTAATCTTGGTCTTTTTGCCCGGGGCGGCTCTTCCCGAAAAATGGCTTTGTTTTGCCCCGCCGATCGGAGTGCCGACACAGCCGGAAAGCGCCAGGCCGGCACCGAGGATCAGACCTAGGGAGATCAGGGATATGCTCTTCATTCGTTTCTCGTTTTTCGAGTTCGGGGGCTATGAGATGACGGGCACCTGGCAATTGCGACCATTACCCACGATTGAGACTCTATACAGAAATTAAATCAGCGCGATAGGCCGGCGCATGTCAAACGGCGTCTGGATTGGAGCAGCCTCAATTTGATGTTCCGACCGAATTCGCCGTCTTGTGGTTAAGAGAGCGGTAACGCGATCCGCATAATTTGCGGCAACTCTCGGGCCATGCGGCCTATTGTATTGCGTATCATGGAGTTTCGTTGTGTTTGCAAAGTTAAGGTTCCTTTTCATTGGCGGCCTCTCCGCCGTTGCTTATGCCGGCGCTGCCGAGGCGGGGGACGGCCAGCATTTGTGGTCGGGTGACTGGTACCTAAGCGTCGGTGCAGCCGGTTTCTCCGCACCGAAGTTCGAAGGCGGCAAACACAATAAGCTGCAATGGTCGCCGCTGGTATCCATCGGCCGGCAGGGTCCAGGCCCGCGCTTTTCCTCGCGTAACGACAATCCCTCCTTTGCCCTGATCGAAAGCGATGCATTTCGCATCGGTATCGTCGGCAAGTTCGTACCGAGCCGCGACAGCAGCGATGGCCGCGAACTGAGGGGATTGAAGAAGGTCCAGTGGGGTGTGGAAGCTGGCGGCTTTGCCGAAGCCTATCCCACGGACTGGCTGCGCGCCCGCGTCGAAGTTCGCCAGGGCATTCGCGCCCATAGCGGTGTCGTTGCCGATGCCGCGGTCGATGCCTTTACCGACATCACGCCGGAGCTTCGCGCCTCGGCCGGTCCGCGCATGACACTCGCCAGCAGCGACTATTTCGACACCTATTACGGCGTCAATGCGCGCGAATCGGCGGCCTCTGGCCTCAGTGGCTACAAGCCCGGTGGCGGCGTCAAATCCGTTGGTTTCGGCGGCGCCCTGACCTGGAAGGCTTCGCAGAACTGGACCACAAGCACCTTCCTCGAATATACCCGGCTCACCGGCCCGGCCGCCGACAGCAGCCTCGTGCGCGAGCGTGGCGACCGCAACCAGCTGCTGATCGGTGTCTCCGCCAGCTACAAGTTCAATTTTACGATGAACTGAGGAGCGACCTCGCCGCTTGACCTCCGGTGCCGGATGTCACTACTACTCGCCTATGCAAAAGACAGGCGACATCAACGGGCGCGTCGCTGACGCGCCATCCGGCAACTGGGTCTACCGCGTTCTGCCCCCGACGCTCCGGCCTTACGCCCAGCTTGCACGCTGGGACAGGCCGATTGGCTGGCAGCTTCTGATGTGGCCATGCTTCTGGTCCGTGGCGCTCGCGGCCAATGCCTCCCTCGCCACCGGGCAGGGTTCTCCCGGATTCGCGGTGATCTATCATCTCTTCCTCTATTTCGTCGGCGCCGTCGCAATGCGCGGCGCCGGCTGCGCCTATAATGACCTCGTCGATCACGAGATCGACATGTCCGTGGCGCGTACCCGCTCGCGCCCGCTGCCATCGGGCCGTGTGACACGCGCGCAGACCAAGGTGTTCATCGCGTTGCAGGCTCTGGTCGGCCTGCTGGTGCTGCTGCAGTTCAACTGGTTCGCCGTCGCGCTCGGCATTCTCTCGCTCGGCATCGTCGCGTTCTATCCCTTTGCCAAGCGCTTCACGGACTGGCCGCAATTCTTCCTTGGCCTTGCCTTTTCCTGGGGAGCGCTGATGGGCTGGGCCGGGCTTTTCGGCAGCCTGTCGCTTGCCCCGGTCGTGCTCTATCTCGCCGCCATCCTCTGGACCATCGGCTACGACACGATCTACGCGCATCAGGATAAGGAGGATGACGAGCTGATCGGGGTGCGCTCGACCGCGCGGCTTTTCGGCGATCAGACACGCCTCTGGCTGATCGGTCTCTATGGAGCGACGCTGCTTCTGATGTTGCTATCCTTTGCGCTCGCCGGTACAAGCTGGCTCGCCTATCTCGGCCTCGTCGTGGCCGGCGGCATGTTTGCCTACCAGATCGCCGTGCTCGACATCAACGATGGTGCGCAATGCCTTGCGCTGTTCAAGTCGAATAATCGCGTCGGCTTGATCATTTTTGCCGGGCTTTTCCTTTCGTTCCTGCTTCTTGCTTCCTGAAAACGCAAAGACACCGGCCGCGGAATTGCTTTTCCGCAGCCGGTTCCTGAGATATTCGGCTTTCGATCCCGATTGGCTCAATGCCTGGCGATGATCTCGCGGCCTTCGATCTTCATCTTGATGCCGAGCTTGCCGGTCGTGCGGCGCACGAGGAAGCGGGGGCGGCGATTTGCGAAATAGGAATGACGGCGACGCGGCTGGCTGTCCTGCGAGCGAACTCCGCCGAGATGTTCTTCCAGCGGACGGGCGACACCATCGGCTTCGATCATCAGCATCGGAATGCGGAAGGCTTCCGACCACGAGCGCCAGTCGGCGGCGATATCGCTCAAGTCATGTGCGACGAGAAGGGGGATGCAGAGATCCGGATCGGCGTGATGCAGTTCCAATGTCACGGTGACTTCGCCGTCGCCGTGGTCGATGGCGCGCGCCGCAACACCCTGAAAAGCACGTTTGGGCAAGGCGACGGACAGCGGCAGGCCGCTGGACGGCAGGATCTTGCGCAGCACAGCGCCGCGCTCATCGATCGTAATGGTGACATCACCCTCGGCACCTCGCATGGCGTAGCTGACCTGTTGCGGGAAGCGCGCCGGATCAAGCCGCAGTGTGGTTCCAGCCCAATCGGGCTTCAGGACGGTATTAGTCATCGATTTCTCTACCCTTGCTTTACCTGAGAGCCGGTTGTTCCGGTCTTCTCTCGGAGAACTTTTGTCCTCTCGTTGTTGGGCAGATTAGGCGCCGTCCCTTCCAGACAGCTTAAAAATCGAGGTTAAGAAAACTTTGCGTCCTCAAATGGTTAGCAAAGTCGAACGCATCAGGGTTTCCATAAGGTGAATACACGGCGGAGCGGTGCATCAATATAGTGCACGCATGGGATGAGTGCCTGTAAGTCTCAGGTAAGGTTTATATGAAATAATGTCGGTCAGATTCGCCGCTTTTATTAGAGATCTATTGGGATTCTGCTGATGATTTCCACTTATCTTGGGTATACGATCGCAACCAGAGATATGACAACGTCGCTCAATCAGGTGGCGCAGCAGTCGCAAAACAAGCGTTTGATCGACTATTACAATGCCAATATCGGCAAAGTAACTGACGTCGACAGCTTCCTGAATGACTATCAATTATACAGTTATGCCATGGAAGCCTATGGGCTTTCCGACATGACCTATGCAAAGGCCTTTATGAAACAGGTCCTGACCAGCGACCTCAGCGACTCCAGCAGTTTCGCCAACAAACTCACCGATCCCCGCTACAAAGCGTTCGCTGCGGCGTTCAATTTCGGCACGAGCGCGACAGGTACAACGAATACGGCGCAAACCAGCACGCAGGAAGACGACCTCATCGGACTGTACAAGCAGTCATTTACGAATGAGGAGACGTCGGCGGCAACCGAAACGAGCTATTACAGCCAGAACATCGCCTCGGTTAAGACGGTCGATGATCTCCTCGGAAATACCCGCCTGCGCAATTATGTGCTGCAGGCCTATGGCATTGATCCGACCTATGTATCGAATTCGGCTCTGAAGCAGATGCTGACGAGCGATCCCAGCGATCCGAACAGCTATGTCAATCAGAACGGCAGCGCCGCCGACAAGGCTATGGTGGCGGAATTCAATTTCAATGCCGACGGCACGGTCAAGACATCGACACCGGACGGCGACACCGCCTACTACCAGGCCAATATCGGCAACATCACATCCGTCGATCAGCTGACGTCCAATCCGCAGCTGTTCCAGTACGTCAAGACGGCATTCAACATCCCGTCCTACATCACTGCGGATCAGTTTAACGCTTCCGCCAAGGATGCCGGTACCGCGAGTTCGAACGGGCTGACCGCCGTCATGGCCGAGTTCAATTTCCAGAGCGACGGCACCGTCGCATCCGGCTCGCAGGCACAGACCTCCGGCCAGATAAGCGCCACCACGGCAGGCTATACCGCGAACTATCCGGGAGGGCCGCAGACGCTCAGCCAGCAAGCCGATGTGATGAGCGCCTATAATTTCACCGTGCCCTCGTTCGTCACGAGCGTCGGTGCGGCCGATAATGATCTCTACTACAAGAATCATATCGGCTCCATCACCTCGGTCGACCAGCTGACATCGGACACGCGTCTCTTCGACTACGTCAAGACGGCCTACGGCATCGATCCGACGACCCCCGCCGCCGTCTTCAAGAATGCCTTTGCCGATCCAACGACCGCTGCCATCTTCGGCCTGACTTACGCCGTCTCCCAGTTCAATTTCCAGTCGGATGGAACGCTTGCTTCCGGCCAGACGGCGCAGTCCCAAAGCGAGATCGATGCGGCTTCCAAGGCCTATATGAGCAACTACCAGTCGTCGCAGTCGACCCTGAACACGGATGCGGTCAACAACTACAAGAACCGCATCGCCAACGTGAAGACGATCAAGGACTTCTTTGCCAGCAATACCTCCGACAGCAGTGCCGCCAACGGCAGCGCGCCGGAACTCTATCAGATGGCGCTGCGCGCCTACGGTATCGGCGAGAACGAAGTCACGAAGTCACAGCTGACGAAGATTCTCGAAAGCGATCCCTATGATCCGAAGAGCTACGTGAACTCGCTCAAGGATTCCCGGTTCACGGCTCTTGCCAAGGCCTTTAATTTCGACAGCAAAGGCAATCTTAAGGCGCCGGTGCAGGCTCTGTCGCAGACGCAGATCAACAGCTATATCTCGCAATATTCCAGCCATAGTACGGCGGGACTGTCGGGGGCCGAACTGACCAAGGCCACCAACGATGCCAAGACAGCCGCCACCTACTTCGCCACCAACATCGTCAAGGTGACCAGCGTCACGGATCTGCTGGCCGACAGCAAACTTACGAACTTCATTCTGACGGCTAACGGTATCGATCCGAAGACGGTGGATACGGCGACGCTGAAGAAGGCATTCGCGGCCGATCCGTCCAATGCAAAGAGCTTCATCAACACGGCTGACGGTGCTAAGTTCAAGAGCATCGTCGAGGCGTTCAATTTCGGCACCGACGGAAACCTGACCGACAGCAAGCTCGGCACCGCGCAAAACCAGGGTGCGCTCACGGCGACCAATGATCTCTTCCTGCATCAGACGCTGGAAGATCAGCAAGGCGAAAGCAATCCCGGCGTGCGCCTGGCGCTCTATTTCCAGCGCAAGGCGCCCGCGATCAACTCGATCTACGACATCATGGGAGATGCCGCCCTTTATGAGGTCGTTACCACCACCTACAATCTCCCGAGCTCGATCTCCAGCATGGACGTCGATACCCAGGCCAAGATGCTCGGCAACTTCATCAATGTGAGCGACCTGCACGACCCCGACAAGCTCAACCAGCTGCTGCAGCGATTCTCGGCGATGTACGATATGCAGAACAATACGACCTCTTCGACGTCGCCTGCGCTTTCGATTCTGACGAGTTCTTCCCCGAGCGCCGGTATCAGCGCCGACACGCTGCTTTCCATCGCGCAGCTCTCTTCGTCGCGCTGATGGATCCCGCAAAAAATTAAACCTGTCTCATTGCCGCGTTCCCGCGCGGCTGAGCTGTGCTATGGGCCTGTTTCTACAAAGATTCCGAGGATATTCGGATGCGTTTTTCGGGTGCGGAATGGCTGCTTTCCACAGGGGCAGGAAGGAACTTATTAACCAACCTTGCCCTATTCGATTTGAGAAGCCAACGGCAATATCAATGACTGGGTTGCAGGTCTCATGCGTCTTTCCCGAACGACACTTTCGAATGCGTCACAAGGCGTCCAGCCCGAGGGCGATCTGGACCCGGAGCAGGCCGCCGAAGAGGCGCGCCGGGCCGAGCAGATCGCTGCTCGCCGCGCATTCCTGGAAGAGAAGATTCGCAACGCTCGGGAAGCCAAGCGCAAGGCTGAAGAGCAGCGCCGGGCCGAGGAGAAGCGCCTTGCTGAAGAAGTGAGAAAGCGCACCGCCGCCGCGCCGCCGCCGGTCGTGGAGGCGCTCCAGGCCGCGGCGGTTGCGAGCGAGCAGGAAATGCCGGTTCTGCCGCAGGGAATCTCTGCGGAGGATCTCGCGTCCCCCGGTTGGCAGAATGCCTTCCTGATGGGACCGAATGTGCGCTTCACCCGCACCCGCGAAAATGAAATCATCAGCCGCCGACCGCCTCCCGAACCTCGGGCTGAAGTCAAGCCTCCCGTTGCCTCGCATGCGGCGATGCGGGTGATGGAGCCGCCGGCCGTCGAGGTTCTGATCGCCGCCGCTGCTCGGCAGCCGGTGCAATCGTCAGAGTTCCATGTGCCCGCGCTCGAAGACATGCCGCTGGTGGTGGAAGGCTACATTCCGACAGTAATTCAGAATTCCCCGGCAACCGAGCCGGACGCATTGGAGATGACCGTTATCGCTACCGCATTCTCGAAAGCTCCCGCGATTGCGCTGGATGCTTCCCCTGTACAGTCAAGTGTTTCCGAGTCCGTAGCCGCGCCTGTGGTCGAGTCGCGTCTTGCCCATCTTTCCGATTTTGCCTTCTGGGACGCGATGCCGTTCGACGGCGAGTTCGTCTCCGCCCTGAAGGGTGAGCCGAAGCAACCGGCGACGGCGTCCAAGCCGGAGATCGATGCCGAATCGATCATCGCCAAGTTCCGCGTCGTCGAGTGCCGCCGTCCGGCCGCAGCCGTCGAGCCGCAGCCCGTTGTCGTACTGCCTCCGGCAGTGGAGGTTGCGGCACCGGTCGAAACCGCTTCCAGCCAGCCGGCAGATATGAGCACACCGGCCATGGACGAACTCGCTGCGCTCGAGGCCGCCGTCCTGGCCCCGGTCATCGAAGTTGCGCCCGTCGCTGAGGAAGCGCCCCAAGCTGAGCCGCAGCTTGCAGCGGAGGCACCGGCCGAGACATTCGTGCCACCTGCGTTCGTAACTGCAGTCTATGGCACTAAAGCCGCTCCTGCCGTCGAAACCCGCCCCGCTCCGGTCATGGTCGTGGCACCGATGCCCAAGAAGGTTGTTGCGCCTGCGCCTGCCGAGCCGGCCGCCAAGGCCCCATCCACCATTCCAGCCGTCGAAGCCGCCGCGCAGCGCCTGATCGATGCACCGCCGTCGCCGATCTCGCCGCGCCGGCCCGTATCGCTGACGCCGCCCGAGTGGCGTCCGATCGCGCGTACCGCGGACGGCGAATACGAGCTTCCGCCGCGCGAATTACTGCAGGAGCCCGTTGCCCGTTCCGGCGTGATCATGACGCAGGAAACGCTGGAGCAGAATGCCGGCCTGCTGGAAAGCGTGCTCGAGGACTTCGGCGTCAAGGGTGAGATCATCCATGTCCGCCCCGGCCCGGTCGTCACCCTTTATGAATTCGAGCCGGCGCCCGGCGTCAAATCCTCGCGCGTCATCAATCTAGCCGACGATATCGCCCGTTCGATGTCGGCTCTGTCGGCCCGCGTTGCCGTCGTTCCCGGCCGCAATGTCATCGGTATCGAACTGCCGAACGTCAACCGCGAAACCGTCTATTTCCGCGAGATGATCGATTCGCCCGATTTCGAGAAGAGCGGCTATAAGCTGGCGCTCGGCCTCGGCAAGACGATCGGCGGCGAGCCCGTCATTGCCGAGCTGGCGAAGATGCCGCATCTGCTCGTCGCCGGCACCACCGGTTCGGGTAAGTCCGTTGCAATCAATACGATGATCCTCTCGCTGCTCTACCGCATGACGCCGGAACAGTGCCGCCTGATCATGGTCGATCCGAAGATGCTGGAGCTCTCCGTCTATGACGGTATCCCGCACCTGCTGACCCCCGTCGTCACCGATCCGAAGAAGGCCGTCATGGCGCTGAAATGGGCGGTGCGTGAGATGGAGGATCGTTATAAGAAGATGTCACGCCTCGGCGTGCGCAATATCGACGGCTATAACAGCCGCGTCGCCTCCGCCAAGGAAAAGGGCGAGACGATCCATGTCATGGTTCAGACCGGCTTCGACAAGGGCACTGGCGCCCCGATCGAGGAGCAACAGGAAATGGACCTGACGCCGATGCCCTATATCGTCGTCATCGTCGACGAGATGGCCGATCTGATGATGGTCGCCGGCAAGGAGATCGAAGGCGCGATCCAGCGTCTGGCACAGATGGCGCGCGCCGCCGGCATTCACCTGATCATGGCGACACAGCGGCCTTCGGTCGACGTCATCACCGGCACGATCAAGGCGAATTTCCCGACCCGCATCTCCTTCCAGGTGACCTCGAAGATCGACAGCCGCACCATCCTCGGCGAACAGGGTGCCGAACAGCTCCTCGGCCAGGGCGACATGCTGCACATGGCCGGCGGCGGCCGCATCTCCCGCGTCCATGGACCTTTCGTCTCCGATGAGGAGGTCGAGAAGGTCGTCGCTCACCTGAAGCTGCAGGGCCGTCCGGAATATCTGGATACCGTCACGGCCGACGAGGACGAAGAAGACGAGGAAGAAGATACGGCTGTCTTCGACAAGGGCGCGATTGCCTCGGAAGACGGTGACGATCTCTACGAGCAGGCGATCAAGGTGGTCATGCGCGACAAGAAGTGCTCGACCTCCTACATCCAGCGCCGCCTCGGCATCGGCTACAACCGCGCCGCATCGCTGGTCGAGCGCATGGAAAAGGACGGCTTGGTCGGCCCCGCCAACCATGTCGGTAAGCGCGAGATCATCTCGGGCAACCGCAATGGCGGCGGCAATTCGGGCAACGAGGACTTCGATTAATTGGGCAGGGGGATGACACTGGCTGCGGTCGCCGCGGAGAGTATTCAAACGCTCAGCATACTCCGAGCTAGCGTCTCCTCATGAGCAGCGCGTCAGATCGATTGTGATATCAAACACGCTCGAGCTTGATATGCGGCACCGGCGGCAATTCGACGTGAATGGCATCCTCGCGCTGCACGCGGCCGCCCCTCGAGACGATACCCATGATCCCCGCCTTGCGGATCAGGCTGCCATTGGCATCCTTGTCGAGCACGGCATGCAGTAAGCCCTTCTGGAAATTGTCGATCTGCTTGCAGGGATTGCGCAGGCCCGTCACCTCGACGATCGCTTCCGGGCCGATATGAAGGCGTGTCCCCTGGGGCAGAGAAAGCAGGTCTATCCCTCGGGTTGCGATATTCTCGCCCATGTCGCCCGGCGAGACGGAGAAGCCTTTTTCGGTGAGCTCGTCGAACAGCTCTTCCTGGATGAGGTGCACCTGGCGCAGATTGGGCTGGGTCGGATCGACCGCGACGCGGGAGCGATGCTTCACCGTCACCCCCATATGCGCATCGCCTTCGACACCAAGTCCGGTCAGCAGTTGAATATGATCTTTGGTCTGCTTGCTGAACTCGTGCACGCCGCTGCTGCTGACCGATGTCACATATATGCGCTTGTCGCCCATGCCGAACCCTTCCATAAATGATCGAGATCTTATAAATTGGTATATACCAATTTTCAGGCGACAGTATTGCGATGGATGGGAAAAATCAACAGGGCGAAAGCGTGAAGGCCGGTGGTGGCTGGGTGGGCGTTGCCGCGGAGCTGCGAACTGCCATCGAGACGGGCCGGCATGCGCCGGGCAGCCGCCTGCCGAGCGAGCGCGCCTTGTCCGAGCAATTCGGCGTCTCCAGGGTGACGATGCGGCGCGCGATTGGCGAGCTGGAAGGGGAGGGCTTACTGCGCGTGGCGCGCGGCAGCGGCGTCTATGTCCGCGCCGACATACCCGTTCGTTTCCGACTGGGCGACAAGGTGCGGTTCAGCAAGGATTTGACCGCGACGGATGCCAACCTCACGCGCAAGGTTTTTTCGGCTAGGGAAGTTCCGGCAAGCGTCGATATAGCTGCAAGGCTCAATCTCCAACCAGGCGAGGCTGTGCTGGACATGTGCGTGATCGCCTATGCCGACGCGCTTCCCGTCTCCGTCGTCACGCGCAGCTGCTCGGCTGAGCGCTTTCCGGCCCTGGCGGAGAAGTTCGCCGCAATGGACTCGTTTACGGCAGCCCTGAGGGAGTATGGCGTGATGGATTATTGGCGGCGCTCCACCGACATCACGGCCCGGATGCCCACGGAAGCAGAGGCGCGGCTTCTGCAGCAATCACGCCTTGTGCCGGTGCTTGCCTATGCCGGCGAGGACATCGATGCCGATGGCATTGTAATTTCCTGCCAGATCGGCTGCTTCGCCTCAGAGCGGGTCGTCGTGACCGTCTAATCTCAGATCTTCAGGACCTTGCCCGGATTCATGATGCCGGTCGGGTCGAAGGCCGTCTTGATCCGGCGCATCAGATCCATCTCGATATTGGAGCGGATCGTCGCGAGTTCGTCGCGCTTCAATTGTCCGATGCCGTGCTCGGCCGAGATCGAGCCGCCATGCTGCAGCACCAGCCCGTGCACGATCTTGTTGATCTCGCGCCAGCGGCCGATGAACTCCGCCTTGTCGGCGCCGATGGGCTGGGAGATGTTGTAGTGGATATTGCCGTCGCCCATATGGCCGAAGGCGCAGACGCGCGCGCCTGGCATGGCGGCGACGACGGCCTTTTCGGCTTCGGCCATGAATTGCGGAATCTGCGCCACCGGTACGGAAACATCGTGCTTGATCGAGCCGCCTTCAGGCTTCTGTGCGTCCGACATGCTCTCGCGCATGTGCCAGATGGCCTTCTGCTGCGCTTCCGAGCTGGCGATGGCCGCATCCTGGATCAAACCGGCTTCATAGCCCTGTTCGAGCAGTGCGGTCATCATGCGGTCCGCCGTCTCGGCTGAATCGGAGGTGGAGATATCGATCAGCACATACCAGGGATGCGCCGTCTCGAGCGGATCGCGCACACCCGGAATGTGGCGCGTGGTGAACTCGACGCCGATGCGCGGCATCAGCTCGAAGCCGGTCAGCGCCGTGCCGCAGAGGCCGGACGCGTTCTTGAACAGCGTCAGCGCATCATCGACCGATTGTAGACCGGCAAAGGCGACCTGGTGGCCGAGCGGCCGCGGGAAGAGCTTCAGCACCGCGCCGGTGATAACGCCCAGCGTGCCTTCCGCGCCGATGAAGAGATCGCGCAAATCGTAGCCGGTATTGTCCTTCTTCAGGCGGCGCAAGCCGTTCCAGATTTCGCCCGTGGGCAATACGACTTCGAGGCCCAGGCAGAGCTGGCGCATATTGCCATAGGCAAGAACGGCGGTGCCGCCAGCATTGGTGGAAAGATTGCCGGCGATGCGGCAGGAGCCCTCGGAACCGAGCGAAAGCGGAAACATGCGGCCATGCTCGGCCGCAGCCTTATGCACATCGGCAAGAATGCAGCCGCCGTCAACGATCATCGTATTGCCGACGGGATCGATATCGCGAACGCGGTTCATGCGCTCCAGCGACAGGATGATGTCGGAGCCGCCCTCACGCGGCGTCTGCCCCCCGACAAGACCGGTATTGCCGGTCTGGGGCACGATGGCTGTACCCGTCTCGCTGGCGAGCTTGAGGATGGCCGAAACCTCTTTCACCGAGCCGGGCTTCAGCAGCATGGGCGAGGCGCCATGATAAAGTCCCCGATTTTCCACCAGATGCGGCGCAAGTTCCGCGGGGTCCCGCACGGCATGTTTTTCGCTGACGATGGCGGCGAAGCGCTCGAGGAGGTCGGAAGAGGGGGCGGAGCTGCTCATGGCGTGTCCTTTGCCTGATGGTGCCGGGCTGATTTATTCTCTGGGTGCGGCCGCGCGGCGCAGCCGATCGTTGATGGCCTCCCCGAGGCCTTCGTCGGGAATATGCGAAAAGGCGATGGTCGCGGCTCCCGTGGCATCGGCGCGCTTCATGAAGTCGAAAAGGTTGGCGGCGGCCTCCGGAAGGTCGCCTGCAGGGCTGAGATCCAGCACGGCAACGGCATTTTCAATGCCGGCGATGACGGGTGTGCCGAAGCGGATCAGCGCCTCGTCCGCGAAAACCTCCTTCGCCTCGAGCCGCACGGCTGCACCCGGTGCATAATGCGATGCCATCATGCCCGGCGCCTCGATGGCAGCCGAAGCTTTCTTCTTGCGCTTCAGCGCCTTGCCGGTCACCCGCTCGATCTCGGTGGCGGCCAGTCCGCCGGGCCGCAGCAGGCGCATCTCGCCATCCTCGACCTTGACGATGGTCGACTCGACGCCAACGACCGAGGCTCCGGCGTCGAGAATAAGAGTAATCCGCTCCCCAAGGTCGTCACTCACATGATCGGCGCTGGTGGCGCTGATCTTGCCCGACGTGTTGGCGCTCGGGGCTGCAAGCGGGCGTCCGAAGGCGCGGATCAGCTCGCCGGCAAAGCCCTGGGGCACGCGGATGCCGACCGTGTCGAGCCCGGCGGTGGCCAGCGGATGGATGCCGCTATCGGATCTCAGCGGCAGCACCAGAGTCAGCGGGCCGGGCCAGAAGGCTTCCGCCAGCTTGCGCGAGATCGGATCGAAGACCGCGTAGCGCTCGGCCATGGCGAGATCGCTCATATGGCAGATCAGCGGATTGAAGCGCGGCCGCCCCTTCGTCTCGTAGATCCGGGTGATCGCGGCGGGATTGGTGGCATCGGCGGCAAGGCCGTAGACGGTCTCCGTCGGCAGCCCGATCGGCAGGCCCTGGGCAAGCGTTGCCGTCGCCACCTCTATTGCCGTTTGCGGATGTTCGAGAATGTCTATGTGTCGTGCCATGGCCTGCCTGCTTGCAGTTCAGGCCGTTTCTTATGCTCTTCGAGTTTTCGGATCAATCGTCAAAGCTGGCGAATGATGTCGCGAAGCTGCTCGTTGCGGGCGCCAAGGAGGAGAACGTTGCGAATGGCGATCTGCGGATCATGCGTGTGGAACAGCAGGCCGTTGCCGCGAATATCGCGATTGATCGTCAGCTTCTTATCTTCCGCTGCCTTATCCGGATGGATGGCGACAGCGAAATACATCCGCGAATATTTGAGGCTGATGTCTTCGAAGAAGTTCTCTTGCTGGCCGATGCGGGCGAAGAAATTGGCGATATAGAAAGCCCAGTTCACGTCCTCATACTGAGCGAATTGCGTCCGCGCCGCGGTAACGTGGCAATAGCCGAGATGCGGCGTGTCCTTCAGCGTGTGATGAAAGATGAGTTTCGGGAAGCGGATGGACTTGTGGAAGCTGTTGAGCCGGTCATGAGTCTTTTCGCCGGCATCCCTGAGCTTCCGGGCCGTGCGCACAGCGACCTCCTCATGAGTGAGGTACTCCCGCTCTTCCGCCAGCCAATGTAGCTTGTTGCGGCTGATACGGCCCGTGCGCAGGAATTCGGTGTGCCCCGTCGTCGATACCGCTGGCGCCGGTTCTGGCTCGGCGGGCTTCCCAGCGTTGAAATATCTGAGTTTGGCCATGCCGGATCTCGCTATAAAACTCTTTGGACGACATGATGAACGACGGAGCTTGAGCCGAGCTTGACCGCGCCGGCGCGAACGCCCCCGATAACGATTCTGCGGGCATCCTCCGCCGCCCGATTATCCCCTGATCGTCGGCCCTTCGCGGGCCTGTCGCAATCAGAATAAAGCGTCATTGGCGGAATGCGCATGCGATGCTCGGACCATCTCCCACACAAGCGCCCAAGTATTTGAATCGCTTCTCTATATTCTCCCCAGCATGCAACCGTCCTATCGTCCGCTTTCGTCTATCGTCAAATTCGAAGCCGATGTCGCATTGCAGCGCAGCGGCCGACGAGGCCGAGAGCTATGATGATATCAATCTCAAGGTGCCGTCTGCTAGGGAGACGGAGAATTGGGAAGCCGGTCAAAATCCGGCGCTGCCCCCGCAACGGTGGTGGAGTGAGGCATGGCGGATAAAGCCACTGGGCCGACTGGTCTGGGAAGGTGCCATGGGGTCCTGGAAACAGGGCCGCTCCAGAGCCCGGAAACCAGCCTTGGGCATATATGGTTTACTGACCGCGGCGGGCGGTCGGGGCATTGCTTTCGGCCGTTCCCAGCGGCCTTGCATGTCCTCTGCTCGTCTTCCGGTATTGCGCAAGGATAGGCAAATGGATATCGGCAGCAAAGTTCTGCGGCAACTGAAGAACCACCGGACGGGTTTGAGCCTGGAGCAACCCTTCTACACCGATCCCGATTACTTCAAGCTCGATATGGAGACGATCTATTATCGCGACTGGCTGTTCATCGGCCATGATTGCGAAGTGCCGCGCGCGGGCAATTATTTCACCGTGCAGATCGGCGATTATCCCGTCGTCATCGTCCGCGGCCGCGATCAGGTCATCCGCGCCTTTCACAATAGCTGTCGCCACCGCGGCTCACGCGTCTGCACGACCGAGCGCGGCTCCTCGGCAAAGCTCGTCTGCCCCTATCACCAATGGACCTACGAGCTCGACGGCTCCCTGCTCTTCGCCCGCCAAATGGCGGAGGATTTCGACAAGAGCCAGCATTCGCTGAAGCCGGTTCACTGCGAAAGCGTCGGCGGCTATATCTTCATCTGCCTTGCGCAGAACGCCCCGGATTTCGCGCCGGTTCGCGCAACGATCGAGCCCTACATGGCCCCGCATCGCATCAGCGAAGCCAAGGTCGCCTTCCAGAGCACGATCATCGAAAAGGGCAACTGGAAGCTCGTCTGGGAAAACAACCGGGAGTGCTATCACTGCGCGGCCAATCATCCCGAGCTTTGCCGGACCTTCCCGGAGGCGCCGACCGTCACCGGCGTGCAGGGCGCGATGAATGACCCCGTCATCGCTGAACACTGGGCACGCTGCGAAGCCGCCGGCCTGCCGAGCGAATTCAAGCTCTCACCTGACGGACAGTTCCGCGCCGCCCGCATGCCGCTGATCGAAGGCGCCGAGAGCTACACCATGTCCGGGCAGAATGCCGTCAAGCGGCCGCTCTCATCCGACGTGACGATCAACGGCATCGGCACCATGCTGCTCTTCCACTATCCGACGACATGGAACCACATCCTCGGCGACCACGCGATCTCCTTCCGCGTCCTGCCGATCAGCGCCGAGGAAACGGCCGTCACCACGAAGTGGCTCGTTCACAAGGATGCGGTCGAAGGCGTCGATTACAATCTCGAGGAATTGACGCACGTCTGGACCGAAACCAACGACCAGGATCGCCGCATCGTCGAGGAAAATGCCTTCGGCATCCGCTCGCCGGCCTATGAGCCCGGTCCCTATTCGGAAATCCATGAAGGCGGCGTCATGCAGTTCGTCGAATGGTATACGACGTTCATGATCAACCGGCTGCAGGGCGACCAGGCCAAGCTGTCGGCGGTTGCCTGATCATGAACATGACCGTCTCCCTTCCGCATCGCCACCTCGACCAGATGCAGCCCTGGAACGACAGGCAGCATCTGCTTGAATGTCTCTCGGTCACGCCCGAAGCGCCCGATGTGATGACCTTCACTTTCGGGTCCGATAAGGACAACTGGTTCCGATACCTCCCGGGCCAGTTCGTGACGCTGGAGCTGCCGACGGCTCCCGAGCCGGTCATGCGCACCTATACGCTGTCGTCGACGCCATCGCGGCCCTTCTCGATCGCCGTGACGGTGAAGGCGCAGAAGGACAGTATCGGCACGCGCTGGATGTTCGAGAACCTGAAGCCGGGCATGCGCATCAAGGCTTTCGGCCCGCTCGGCGATTTCAGCCACGTCCGCCATTCCGGCGAAAAATATCTCTTTGTTTCCGC
Source organism: Rhizobium sp. JAB6 (assembly GCF_003024605.1). GTDB lineage: Bacteria > Pseudomonadota > Alphaproteobacteria > Rhizobiales > Rhizobiaceae > Rhizobium. The sequence goes on from NZ_PYJQ01000001.1 coordinate 815,767, forward strand.
CGGCTCTGGCATCACGCCGATGATGTCGATGACGCGCTATATGTCCGATATCGCACCGTTGTCGGACATCACCTTCGTCAATTGCTCGCGCAGCCCGACGGATATCATCTTCCGTTCCGAGCTCGAATATCTCGCCCGATTCATGCCGAACCTCAATCTCGGCTTCATCGTCGAAGGTTGCGGCCGCACCGATCTCTGGTCGGGCTTGAAGGGTCGTATCGACAAGGCGAAGATCGGCCTGCTGGCGCCCGATTTCATGGACCGGACGATCTTCTGCTGCGGTCCGGAAGTCTTCATGGATGCCGTGCGCTCCATGCTGGAAGCCCATGGCTTCGACATGTCGCGCTACCATCAGGAAAGCTTCCAGCCGGCCAATGCGGCGACGCCGCTTGCGGAAGTCTCCGGCGATGCCTCCGGGGAAGCTGCGACCACGATCCGCTTCACCATGGCGGGTAAGGATGTGGCCTGTGGCGCGGGCCAGACCGTGCTTCAGGCGGCGCGCGGCGCCGGCGTGCGCATTGGCGCGGCCTGCGAATCTGGCCTCTGCGGGACATGCCGTGTCATGAAGCTCTCCGGTGAAGTCGAGATGAGCCACAATGGCGGCATCCTCGACGACGAGATAGACGAGGGCTACATCCTCGCCTGCTGCTCTCGCCCGAAGACGGACGTGGAGATCGAGGCTTAAAAGTCCTGATAGTTGAGCTCGTTGATTTCGTCCGGCTTCGTTTGCGGAGTGGAAGCCGTGACGACCGGATCGACGTCCAGCATGAGGGAAACGAGCAACTGCCGCGGCCCGCTGCACATCTGTGCAAGTGCGATCGTCAGGTCCGGTGCGGGCAAGGGTTTGGCCGGCAGGAGATCGCCCTGCGGCCAGATCTTCGCGAGCTGAACCTTCGTCATCGGCACGACGTTGACATCGATATCCGTGAGCGTGCCCGGCACCCGGTAGGGGCAGCTTTTCTCCGAACAATTGTCGGACGAAACAAATTGCCAGATGGCGTAATTGTCCCAGTTGCCAAGCGGAAAGGTGCCTTTCACGTCGGGCTTGTAGCGTGCGTACCACAAGGGGAGCCGCGACAGCAGCGGATAGGAACCGCGGTGATCGGCGATATAGCGCGCGGTGTTATGGTTGACGTAGAGAATGGGATAGCGACCGGTTCTGACCTTGATGTGTGCGACGAAGATCTGCGCATCGTCCAGCGATATGAATTGCGTCGCGTCCATGCCGTCGATGTCGAGCACCATCAGCTCGTCAGGCTGCGGATTGGCATAATCGAGAAAATGATTGGCCTGATCGATCGGATTGCCCGGCCGCCCCAGATGATAGGCGCCCCATAAGAGGCCATTCGACTTTGCCAGCATACGACGTGTTTGAAACAGCTCGCGGCTGACGGCGTATTTGCGCCACATCGTCCTGCAATGGGCCACCGTATCGCCGCCATGATCGCCGGTGCAACTGAAGCTTTCGGGTAGTCCATCCGACGCCTTGGAGATGAAGCCGGCGATCCGCTTGTCCTGCAGAAAGGCAGCCCAGTCGATGGTGTTCAGCTCGTAAGCATCGACGATCAAGGCGTTTTTCGGATCGCTCCAAGGCTGGCTTTCACCGGCCGAAGGCTTGGAGACCGGCCCCATCAGGGCCAGGATCGTCAGCAAGCTGTAGATGAGGAGGTTACTCTTCCGGTATCCTTTCATGAAATAATAGTAAGGATTGCTGGTTAATCTTGGGTTAAGAGTGAAATCGCTATAGGTTCATCCCGGAGCCCCGCATAACTCCTTAATTCGGTAGGGATTTGAGGAACTAACCAACGTGCTGCCGCGTTCTTGTCGTCTACTCGGATATGCGACGAAGCAGGCAGTGACATCTTGCTCGGGAAGCATCCCCGACGAAACGCATGCAGGCTTGAGTACCAAGCCGAACCAGGGAAATGGAGATAAAAATGCTTGGTTTCCGTGCAAAAATCGCGACAGTTGTTCTTACGTCTGTAGTTGCCTTGACCAGCTTCACACCGTCTTTTGCCATGCAGATGCCCGCCGCCCCGGTCACTGATCAGTCCGCGCCCGCCCAGGCCGCGCCTGGCAATGTCGAGCAGGTGCAGTGGCGCCATGGCGGTTACTATCGCCGCGGCTGGTACGGCGGCTACCGCGGTTATCGCGGCGGCTATCGTCACGGCTATCGCTACCACGACGGCTATTGGTTCCCGCTGGCTGCCTTCGGCGCCGGTGCGCTCATCGGCGGCGCGATCGCAAGTCAGCCGCGCTATTACGAGCCGGCTCCGGCTCGGTCCGCTGGCATCAACCCGCGCCACGTCGCCTGGTGCGAGGCCCGCTATCGCTCCTATCGCGCCTACGACAATACCTTCCAGCCGAATTCCGGCCCGCGCCGGCAGTGCTACTCGCCGTATTTCTAATCGGCGTTTCCGGAACGACCAATGCCAGCCGTCCGGTTTCCCGCCGGGCGGCTTTTTGCGTGATTTGATGTCAGAGAATGTTGACCCGCTTGAGCAGCCACCATGCCAGCAGCATGGAGGCGATGATGAAGCCGACCGCATATCCAGTACCGCTTGCGCCGCCCGCCAGCGGGAGGCCGGATGTATTCATGCCGAAGAAGCCGGTTACCAGCGTCGGCGGCAGCAGAAATGCGGTCATGATCGAGAGTATATAGAGATGCCGGTTGATCTCCGAGGCGAGCTTCGAATCGATTTCTTCGTGCAATAGCCTCGCCCGCTCCTGCAGCGCATAGACGTCGTGTTCGACTGCTTCGAGCCGGCCGGTCAGGCGCGCCGCGACATCCTCGAATCCAAGCGGCATTTCCTCGTCATCCGAGGCGGCGGCATGGCGCATCAGCGAGAGAACGGTGCGCAGATGGCGATGCAGGCGCACGATGGTCCTCCGGATGGGCGGCAGCTTGGCACGCTCGTCGCGCGTGGTGTTGCCGTGCACGAAGTCCTCGATGGCATTCAATTCTTCGCTGATCTCTATGACGACGGAAATCAGCGTCCGCTGGAATTCGACGACGATCAGTTCGAAAATATCCACCGGGCCTGCAAATCGCGCGGCGTTCTTCTCGATCAGCACGCGGGTTCGGTCGAGGCTGCGAAGCGGCTGCAGGCGGGTGGTGATCAGCATGCGATCGGTGACGGCGAAATGCAGCCAGCCGATATCGTGGGTATTGTGAGCGAAGTCGCGCTGGAAATCGACCAATGTGCCGAACAGCATCTGCTCGTCGACCGTAATGGTCGCATGGGTCTCATGCGTGGTCAAAGCTATCCGCGCCGCTTCGTTCAATCCCGGCGCATCCTCGAGAAAGGCAGGCACGCGCGCATCGACGAGATTGAGATGCAGCCAGAGAAAACCCTCATCGCTGAAAAGCGTCGAGCGATCGGTATCGTCCGGCAGGCGCTCCGGCTTGGCTGCGCCGGGACGGAGACGGTATGCCCAGATGAAACCGGGTATGATATTGGCTGACGTGAGCGCGTTCATGGGGCATCGTTCGCTTTGTCTGAACAGTTGCCTTAGTCTTCATTCATGACAGCTGTTTATGCGACTCCCGAGCCGTGATGGAATAATCACGGATATCGGCAGCAATGTCACAGCAATGCAGCGCGTAAGACCTCCCTGACGAGGAGGTTCGCGAGATGGCGGAAATCAACATATTAGCGAGCGTCGGGAAATTGACGTTTACGTAAAAATAAATAAGCTGTAACCAGAGACGATCAATGATCCGGGTGAGGCGGCTCATTGCCGGTACCAGTGCGGAGGAAACAGCATGTACAAGGCGCCAGTCGAAGAAATCGCGTTCACGCTGAAGCATGTCGCGGGCATGGAACGCGCTATCGAAGAGGGCATTCTCGGCGATCTCAGCGTCGATCTTGTCGATGCCATCCTTTCTGAGGCCGGACGATTTGCCGGCGAGGAGGTGGAGCCGCTCGCCGAGAATGGCGACAGACAGGGCGCAAGGCTGGTGGATGGCAAGGTGGTTCTTCCGGACGGTTGGGAAAAGCTCTATCGCGACTGGATCGCCGGCGGCTGGAACGGCCTCACCGCACCGGAGGAGTTCGGCGGGCAGGGCCTGCCGCACATGCTGAATATAGCGACGCTGGAAATGTGGAATTCCGCCTCCATGGCCTTCGGCCTCGCACCGACGCTGACCATGGGAGCCGTCGAGGCGCTGCGGGCTCATGGCAGCGAAGACCTCAAGAGGATCTATCTGGCAAAATTGGTCTCGGGCGAGTGGACGGGGACCATGAACCTGACGGAGCCGCATGCCGGCTCCGATGTCGGCGCCTTGCGCACCCGCGCCGAACGCCGCGATGACGGCACCTATCGTCTCTTCGGCCAGAAGATCTTCATCACCTGGGGCGATCACGAGGCAGCCGAGAATATCGTCCATTTCGTCCTCGCCCGTCTTCCGGATGCGCCGACCGGCACGCGCGGCATTTCGCTCTTTCTCGTGCCGAAATTTCTTGTCAACGACGATGGCTCTCTGGGCGCTCGCAACGATTATTTCGCTCATTCCCTCGAACACAAGCTCGGTATTCACGGCTCGCCGACGTGCACGATGATTTATGGCGATGGAAAATACGGATCGGAAAAGGGCGCGGTCGGCTGGCTCGTCGGCGAGGAGAACAAGGGCCTCGCCTGCATGTTCACGATGATGAACAATGCCCGCCTGGCTGTCGGCATCCAGGGTGTTGCGATTGCCGAGGCCGCCACCCAGAAGGCTATCGCCTATGCTCGGGAGCGCACGCAGGGCCGTGCGCCAGATACGACATCCTCAGGCATGAGCCCGATCATCGAACATCCCGACGTCGCGCGCATGCTGCTGACGATGAAGGCCCTGACTCAAGGGGCGCGCGCCATCTGCTACGCCTGTGCGCAGGCGATCGACATGTCGCATCGCGACCCGCAGAAGGCCCCCTTCTGGCAGGAGCGCGCCGCCTTGCTGACCCCGATCGCCAAATCCTTCTCCACCGATGCCGGCGTCGACGTCGCTTCGCTCGGCATCCAGGTCCATGGCGGCATGGGCTTCATTGAGGAGACAGGTGCCGCGCGCCTGCTGCGCGACGCCCGAATTGCGCCGATCTACGAGGGCACGAACGGTATTCAGGCCATCGATCTGGTGACGCGAAAGCTGACGATCGCGAACGGTGATCATGTTCGCGGCTTCATCGGCGAACTGCGAGGCATCGCCGACTCCGTCGCCAAATCCAATCTGGAAGGTTTCGGCGAAACGGCGTCGCGTCTGGAGACAGCCATTGCCGATCTGGAAAAGGCAAGCGAATGGCTCTTGTCGAAACAGGCAGGGGGTGCTGTTGCCGAAGCACTGGCGGGTGCCACGCCTTACCAGCGGCTTTTCGGCCTCGTGCTGACCGGGTCTTATCTGGCCAAGGGCGGTCTTGCCGAAGCCGATGGCGGTGAGGGACCTAAGCGCATCGCACTCTGCCGCTTCGCCGCCGAAAATCTTCTGGCCGAAACTGCAGCTCTCTCCGATCGGGTCATTGCAGGCGCATCCAGCCTCGAAGCCGCCCGCGTCGCATTAGCCTGAGGGAAAGCCATGACCGACCATATCCTTATCGAACGCCCCGAGACTGCACAGCAGGTCCAGATCATCCGCTTCAATCGGCCGGAAAAGAAGAACGCCATCACCCGAGCCATGTATCAGACCATGACCGAAGCGCTGAAGGCCGCGGAAGCCGCGCCGGATGTTCGCGTCCATGCCTTCCTGGGCACGGAAGGCTGCTTCTCCGCCGGCAATGACCTTGCCGATTTCCTCGCCTTCGCCATGGGCGGCAATATGGGGCGCGAAGTTTTCGATTTTCTCGTCGCGCTGGCCAGCACGAAGAAACCCGTCGTCTCCGGCGTCGATGGCCTAGCGATCGGCATCGGCACGACGATCCACCTGCATTGCGATCTGACGATTGCTTCCGATCGCAGCCTGTTCAAGACACCCTTCGTCGATCTTGCGCTGGTTCCGGAAGCCGCTTCAAGCCTTCTTGCGCCGCGCGTCATGGGGCATCAACGCGCCTTTGCCCTGCTTGCGCTTGGGGAAGGTTTTTCCGCTGCCGAGGCCAAGGAAGCCGGCCTGATCTGGAAGGTGACGCCACCGGAAGCAGTGGAGGCTGAAACGCTGTCGCTGGCGGCCAAACTCGCCGCCAAGCCGCCCGAGGCACTTCGGATCGCCCGCGACCTGATGCGTGGCCCCCCTGACGCCGTCCTCGACAGAATCCAGAAGGAAGCCGAGCATTTCGCTGCCCAGTTGAAAAGCGCCGAAGCCCGCGCTGCTTTCGAGGCCTTCATGAAGCGGTGAAACACACCCACCCTCATGCTTCGAGACGGTCCTTCGGGCCTCCTCGGCGTGAGGGCTAATCTCTGGCGCATCTCGATCGTGAGCGACTCCGCCCTCATGGCGAGGTGCGAAGCCCAAAGACGTAGCCTCGAACCACGAGGGTCGGCCACCTCACTTATCCTGAAGAGAACTACTTCTCCAGCGCCGCAACCACCTCGACATGTGAGGTCCAAAGGAATTGGTCGATCGGCGTCACCCGCGTAATGCGATAGCCGCCCTCGACCAGAATAGAGAGGTCGCGGGCAAGCGTCAGCGGGTTGCAGGAGACGGCGACGATCTTCTTGACCTGTGAGCGAGCCAGTTCCTTGCATTGGAATTCCGCGCCGGCCCGGGGCGGGTCGAAGACGACGGCGTCGTAGACCTTCAATTCCTGCGCCATCAAGGGCCGGCGGAAAAGATCGCGGCGCTCAACGCTGACGGGCTTCAGCCCCTGCGTGTTGCGTGCGGCGTGATCCAAAGCGGCAAGCGGCTTGGCTTCACCTTCCACCGCATGCACGCGTCCGATCCGCGCCAGGCGAAGGGTGAACGTACCGCTGCCGGCGAAGAGATCGGCAACGCGTTTTGCCTTGCCGACATGGCTGGCTACCAGTTCGGCCATGGCATCTTCGGCCTGCTTGGTCGCCTGCGTGAAGGCGCCCGGCGGCGGTGCGACCTGTACGCCACCGAAATCGATCATCGGCTTTACCGGTTCGACCAGGATCTCGCCGTTCAGCGAAACGCGGGCGATGCCGCGAAGCGACAGCACGGTTTCGATGGTGCTGCGGCGCTGCTTGTCCGATAGCGACTTGATGCCGTCGACGGCGAGGTCGAGGCCGGTCTGCGTCTCCAATACGGAGATGCGGAAGGCTTCGGCATTGACGGCCATTGCCGCAGCGATCGTCTTGATCGCCGGCAGGCGGGCCATAATGCCGGTCGAAGCGATGGGACACTCCTCGATTGCAACGATGTGGTGACTTTCGGCTTGGTTGAAGCCGATCAGCATATCTTTTTCGGTCTTGCGCGCGGCGAAAACGACTCGCCGCCGCTCGCCGGGGTGCGCAGCGACAATATCGTCCACGTCGGGCGTCAGCCCCTTCGACCGCAGCGCGTCTATGACGAGCTGGCGCTTGAAGGCGCGATAGGGCCCATCGGCATAATGCTGCAGGCTGCAGCCGCCGCAGGTACCGTTGACGCCATGCGGGCCGAAGTGTCGACAGGGTGGTTCCTGCCGGTCCGGCGAGGCCGACGCGACCGACATCAGCGTGCCCTGGCTCTTTACTCGTGCGATGGCGACGTTTTCGCCCGGTAGCGTGAAGGGGACGTAGATCGGGCCATCGGCGCCCTGCGCGATGCCGTCGCCCTGGGCGCCGAGCTTCTGGATGGTAACGGTTTCGGTGCTCATGGCTTGATCCCTGCGAGAAGAAATTCCTGATTGCCGTCGCCGCCTGCGATCGGCGAGGTGATGAGGCCGAGGCTTTGCCAGCCCATGTCTTCGGTGAACCAACGCTCGAGCTCGGCCGCCACGGCCGGAGCGGAGGAGGGGTCCTTCAAAAGCCCGGCCTTGCCGATGGCATCGCGACCCGCCTCGAATTGCGGTTTTACGAGCAGAGCCGCCCGCGCACCGGGTTCGGCAAGCACAAGCGCCGGCGCCAGAGCCAGCTTGAGCGAAATGAACGAGACATCGGAAACGACGAACGAGATGGGTTCGCCTATGTCCTCTGCGGTCAGGTTGCGCGCATTCAGCCCTTCGATATTGGTCACGCGCGGATCGGCTTCTACGCGCGGATGCATCTGGTCGTGGCCCACGTCGATCGCCGTGACGTGGGCAGCACCTCGCTCAAGCAGCACCTCGGTGAAACCACCCGTCGATGCGCCGACGTCGAGACAATGCTGTCCGCGCGGATCGAGCCCGAAATGGTCGAGTGCTGCCACCAGCTTCAACGCCGCGCGCGAGACGTAATCCTGCGCGGGATCGTCGATACGGATCTGCGCGTCTTCGGTGAAGAGTGCGCCGGGCTTCGTCACGATCCTGCCATTCACGGTCACCGTGCCGCGCTGGATCGCATCGCGAGCGCGGGAGCGGCTGGCGAAGAGCGAAAGGGTGACGAGAAGCTGGTCGAGGCGTTGTGGTTCGGACATGGGCTGTCCATGCCGGTCAATGGGCTGTGTTGCAAGCCTTTTATGCTGATATCGGCGTTGACGCGGGATCGCGACAGGCGATAATCGCCGACATCAACGGTGGGGGGCATCATGCGAAAGATCTGTGGCTATGCAGCGTTGCTGGCGATGATCGCCGTTCCGGCTATGGCAAATGATACGATGGCCGAGCTGAAGACCGGCGGGCTCGCCTATGTCCGCACCGGCGATATCAGCATGGATCAGGAAAAGCTGTTCATCTCGCAGACCGAAGTTCGCGTCGATTACGTGTTCGAAAATACCTCCGACAAGGATGTCGAAAGCGTCGTCGCCTTCCCGATGCCTGACATCAAGGGCGACATAGACAACATGGTCGATACAGGAAATGTAGATTCCGATAATTTCCTCGGCTTCACCGTTACGCAGGATGGCAAGGCCATCACCCCGACCCTGCAGCAGCGCGTATCGGTTGCCGGGGTCGACATGACGGATGAATTGAAGGCCCATGGCGTACCCTTGCTGCCGCTGAGCAAGGCGGCCATGGAAGCCGTCGCCAAGCTGCCCGTCGATGTCCTCGAGGACTGGACAGCCCGGGGTTTGATCGCCGATGACGAATACGACAATGACGGCCAGGGTATGAAGCATCATCCGACGCCGATGTGGACGCTGCATACGACTTACTGGTGGCGCACGAAATTTCCGGCAAAGGCGAAGATTGCGGTCGAGCATCGCTACAAGCCAAGCGTCGGCGGCACGGTCGCCATCACTTTTGCCGGCGACGAAGATTACCAGAAGCGGCAGTTGCAGGCCTATCGCGGCAAATATTGCCTCGACGAGACTTTTCTGAAGACGGCGGCCAAGCTTGCCGCTGCTGCCGATAAGGGCGGTCGCGGCTACACCGAGAGCTGGATCTCCTATGTGCTGACGACCGGCGTCAACTGGTCCGGCCCGATCAAGCATTTCGAATTGACGGTCGATAAAGGCAGTCCTGAAAACTACATCAGCTTCTGCGGCACGAATGTAAGAAAGACCGGCGCGACGACGTTCCAGATGACGGCGCAGGATTTCTATCCGGAGCACGATCTGGATATCTTGATTTTGACAGCGGCTACCGTGAACTAGTGGCGCGCAATTGCGTCCCAAATTAAATAAATTTAAAGCCCAAGCCTCTACTCATGCCCGTGATTACGGCGATCCGTTTCAAGATCGCCGCCTGCCATGAAGGCTTCGCGCGTCAGCGTCCCAATCATGCCCCCTCCCTGAATTCTCCGAGCATGGCCGCGTCTCTCGTCGCGCGGTTCTATAAAAATGCTCGCCAGGACCTGCGCTCAGGAGGCGCCCGCTTATGTCCGCGAAAAAGCTCTCTTTGAATGGCAAGCTTGCCATCACATTTACGGCCCTGATCGCCATTTTCGCCTGCGTTTCCGCATTCGTCTATTCCAAGGAAGAGGTTTCCGCCGGCGCCGCCGTCGAGCAGGAAAGATCGCAGCAGCTCGTCAGCCTGATCGATGATTCGCTGCAGGCCATGCTGGAACAGGCGGTCAACCTGCGCGGCTTTCTGCTTCTGCGCAGCGACAGCACCTATGGTGATATCTTCAACAATCGCGAGCGGATGCTGAAGAGCATCGCCGCCGCCAAGCAGGCGGCTGCCGATTCACCGGATCTGCTGCAGGCGATCGACAATATGCAGAAAGCGGCCGATCTCTATTTCCATCAGCTCGCGGAGCCGCAGGCCAAGGCGCGCAAGGAAACCGAGATGCCGCTCGACCAGATCGTCAAGATCGGTCAGAACGAAACCAAGGGCCAGCTTGACGGTTTCCGCGATGCCGCGGCCAAGATCAAGCAAGCCGCCCGCGCCAAGGCAAGCAGTCTTGCAGCCATGCAGGGCGATGCCAATGGCGATCTGCGCTTGACCCTCATCCTCGGCGGCATCTTCGCGTCGCTTGCCGCCGCAGTGCTTGCATGGCTGCTGTCGCGCATCATCGTGCGCCCCATCGTCGGCATGACGGCGGCCATGGGTCGTCTGGCAAATGGTGAGCATGACATCGAAGTTCCGGCTGTCGGCCGCGGCGATGAAATCGGCCGCATGGCGGATGCCGTCCTCGTCTTCAAGCAAGCCGGTATCGAGAAGCTGCGCCTCGCCGGCGAGACCGAGCGCATGCGCAACGACGCCGAACGCCAGCGCCTGATGAATGATGAGCAGAAGGCGCGTGAAGAAGGCGAAATCCGTTTCGCCATGGAAGCGCTCGCCGGCGGCCTCGCGGCCCTGTCGTCGGGCAATGTCGCAACGCGTCTGAACGACAGCTTCGCGCCGCAGTTCGACAGCGTCCGCGCCGATTTCAATCATGCGGTCGAAAAGCTTGAAGCGGCCCTGCGGTCCGTCGGGCAAAATGCTTCCGCCATCAATGCCGGTGCTGACGAAATCCGCTCGGCCGCCGACGACCTGGCACATCGCACGGAACAGCAGGCCGCCGCCGTCGAGGAGACTGCCGCAGCCCTGGAGCAGGTCACGACGACCGTTCGCGACTCCGCCAAGCGGGCCGAGGATGTCGGCCACCTCGTCGAACGCGCTCGCCTCGGTGCGGAACGGTCCGGCGACGTGGTTCGCAAAGCCGTCGCGGCCATGCAGCAGATCGAAAAATCCTCGGGCGAGATCAGCAACATCATCAGCGTCATCGACGATATCGCGTTCCAGACCAACCTTCTGGCGCTGAATGCCGGCGTCGAGGCCGCACGTGCCGGAGATGCCGGCAAGGGCTTTGCTGTCGTTGCCCAGGAAGTGCGCGAGCTTGCCCAGCGCTCCGCCAATGCCGCCAAGGAAATCAAGTCGCTCATCACGACATCGAGCGATCAGGTCAATACCGGTGTGTCGCTGGTCGGCGAGACCGGCAAGGCGCTGGAACTGATCGTCTCGGAAGTGCAGGAAATCAACCGGCACATCGGCGCGATCGTCACCGCAACCCGCGAGCAGTCGACCGGCTTGCAGGAGATCAACACGGCGGTCAACAATATGGATCAGGGCACACAGAAGAATGCGGCCATGGTCGAGGAGCAGACGGCGGCCAGCCATGCGCTCGCGCGCGAGGCGGCGGCACTCAACGAGCTGCTTCAGCAATTCCGTCTCGGCAATGCCGCCAAGGCTGCACCCGCCAGGCCCGTTGCCGCGACGGGGCGCTCCAAGCCCGCAGCGTCTCCGGCTCGCGCCCTGGGCCGCACCATTGCCAAGGCTTTCGCCGGAAAGACGGGTGCTGCCGCCGCGCGGGATGATTGGGAAGAGTTCTGATCGTCAGGCGGGGACTTCGTGGGCGCCCCGCGAAGCGCTTACCGCGAAAATGCCTTCATAGACCCATCGGCGGCCCGTCGCTTTTCAGGCGGGCCGCTTCGTTTTTCACCGCTTGCCTGAAAGCATCATTGTCCGCGAGCTGTGCGACTTGTGGGCAGCGCCACTTGCCGAGCTAAAATGAGGCGTATTCGAGATCCCTTATGGCAATCGGCATCATCCATAATGCGCTTGATGCCCGATATGCGGGAACCTGATGCGACTAGGCAGCCGTAAGAATGCCGCCTGATTTCGCGTCTTATCCGGCTGCCTCGACGATGCGGCCGCGGCCGAGTGCCCGGAATACCGTCTGGACGATGCCGGCGCGATCCAGGCCCGCCATGGCGTTCATAGCCTCGGGCTTGGCCTGTTCCATCCAGATATCAGGCATGACCAGCGAGCGGATTTTCAGGCCATTGTCGAGCAGGGCCTCATTGGCGAGGAACTGCATGACCTGGCTGCCGAAGCCGCCGACCGAGCCTTCTTCGATAGTGATCAGGATCTCGTGATGGGCGGCAAGCTGGCGAATGAGATCGCGGTCGAGCGGCTTGGCAAAGCGCGCATCGGCGACGGTGGTCGACAGGCCGGCGGCATCGAGATCCTCGGCGGCAGCAAGGCTGTCGGCAAGACGCGTGCCGAAGGAGAGCAGGGCGACCTTCGACCCCTGTTTGATGACGCGGCCCTTGCCGATCTCGAGGATCTGACCGCGCTCCGGAAGATCGACGCCGACGCCTTCACCGCGCGGATAGCGGAAGGAGATCGGGCCGAGATCATAGGCGGCGGCTGTGCGCACCATATGCTTGAGCTCCGCCTCGTCGGCCGCGGCCATGACGACGAAACCGGGCAAGGTGGCGAGGAATGCCGTGTCGAAGGAGCCGGCATGTGTCGGCCCATCGGCGCCGACGAAACCGGCACGGTCGATCGGGAAACGCACCGGCAGGCCCTGAATGGCCACGTCGTGCACCACCTGGTCATAGGCGCGCTGCAGGAAGGTGGAATAAAGGGCGGCAAAGGGCTTGTAGCCTTCGGCGGCAAGGCCGGCGGCGAAGGTCACGGCGTGCTGCTCGGCAATGCCGACGTCGAAACAGCGCTTCGGGAAGACCTCCTGCAGCTTGTCGAGGCCAGTGCCGTTCGGCATGGCGGCGGTGATGCCGACGATCTTGTCGTCGAGCGTCGCTTCCTGCACCAAAGCGTCCGCAAAAACGCTTGTGTAGCTCGGCGCATTCGGTTTCACCTTCGTCTGCGCGCCGGTGATGACATCGAACTTGTTGACCCCATGATATTTGTCGGCGGCCGCCTCGGCGGGCGGATAGCCCTTGCCCTTCTGCGTCACGACATGAATCAGCACCGGCCCCTGCGCATTGTCGCGCACGTTGCGCAGTACCGGCAGCAGATGCTCGAAGGAATGGCCGTCGATCGGGCCGATATGGTAGAAGCCCATCTCCTCGAACATGGTGCCGCCGGTCACATAACCCCGTGCGTGCTCGACTGCCCGGGTGATGGCGCGGTCGACTTTCTTGCCGAGATAGGCGGTCAGCTTCTTGCCGAAATCCCGGAAGCCCATATAGGTGCGGCCGGAGGCGAGGCGCGCGAGATAGGCGCTCATCGCTCCCGTCGGCGGGGCAATCGACATGTCGTTGTCGTTGAGGATGACGATCAGCCGCGCATCGAGCGCGCCGGCGTTGTTCAGAGCTTCATAGGCCATGCCGGCCGACATGGCGCCGTCGCCGATGACGGCGATGACGCGGCGGTCGGTATTATCGAGTTCGGCGGCAACCGCCATGCCGAGGCCGGCGGAAATGGACGTGGACGAATGGGCGGCGCCGAAGGGATCATATTCGCTTTCGGCCCGGCGCGTGAAGCCGGAAAGACCGCCTTCCTGCCGCAGTGTGCGGATGCGGTCGCGACGCCCCGTCAGGATCTTGTGCGGGTAACACTGATGTCCGACGTCGAAGATCAGCCGATCGTTCGGCGTATTGAAGACGCTGTGGATCGCGATGGTCAGCTCGACCACGCCGAGGCCGGCGCCAAGATGTCCGCCGGTGCGCGATACCGCATCGATCATCTCGTCGCGGACTTCGCGGGCGAGCTGCGGCAATTCCCGGTCCTCCAGCTTTCGCAGGTCGGAAGGATATTGGACCCGGTCGAGCAGGGGCGTCTGTGGCATTTGTGTCAAGGCGGATGCCTCTTTCTTGCTATTCTTGGGCGGTTGAACGCCTTTACGTCAAAACAGATTGCGACAAAAGGCGCCGAATTCAAGGTGCTCCCGAACAAGAAACATGTGGGAGTGTTATGAACCCGTTAGCCCTCCGGCAGGGGAATGAACTCTTCCTCGTCGCCCGGCACGATATCGAAGCGGCCCGTGCGCCATTCTTCCTTGGCCTTTTCGATGCGTTCCTTCGAGGACGAGACGAAATTCCACCAGATATAGCGCTTCGAATTGAGCGCTGCACCGCCAAAAAGCATGAAATGACAGCCTTTTTCGGCGGCCTCCAGCGTTATCGCGTCGCCCGGGCGGAAGACGAGGAGCTGATCCTGCTCGAAACGGTCGCCGGCGACGACGAGCGAACCGGAGAGAATATAGACCGCGCGTTCCTCATGCACTGCCCCAAAAGGAAACGTCGTGTTCGGCTGCAGTTGCAGATCGACGTAGAGTGTGTCGGAGAAGGATTTCACCGGCGACTTCAGGCCTTCGAAATTGCCGATCACCACGCGCCCGCTCACGCCGGCATCGGTAATGAGGGGCAATTCGTCCTTCTCCGTGTGTGCAAAGGAAGGATCGATCTCTTCCTTGTCGTCGGGCAGCGCCAGCCACGTCTGCAAGCCGGACATGGAAAACGGATGGTCGCGCAGGTTCTCCGGCGTGCGCTCGGAATGCACGATGCCGCGCCCGGCGGTCATCAGGTTGATGTCGCCGGGGCGGATCACCTTGGCCGTGCCGAGGCTGTCCATATGGCGGATTTCGCCGTCGAACAGATAGGTGACGGTGGAAAGGCCGATATGCGGATGCGGACGAACGTCGAGTGCTTGGCCCGGCCGTAAAATGGCAGGACCCATGCGGTCGAAAAAGATGAACGGCCCCACCAGCCGCCGCCGGCTGCTCGGAAGTGCGCGCCGCACGGAGAAGCCGCCGAGGTCGCTGGTGCGCGGGATAATCAGATTTTCAATCGCGTCACAGGCGAAGGCATCACCGGCCCGGGGATCGTTGCCTGGGAAAAAGGACATATCGGCTCTCCTTTCGGTTGGAGCACAACCTACCGGGTTAACCTACCGGCAATGTCAACCAAACTCAAATTTTCCGGTTTCGTTTCAAGCGCCATCAAGCACTTCCGTGCCCTGCGGCTTGCCGGCTCGGTCGAGCCTGATCTTCTCGATGCGATTTTCCGCGGCCGAAAGCAGCGCCTCGCAATGCTTCTTCAGCGCTTCGCCACGTTCATAGATCGAAATGGATTCATCGAGCGCCACATCGCCGCGCTCAAGCCGGGCGACGATGCTTTCAAGCTCCGCCACGGCCTTCTCGAAGGAATAGCCTGATACATCTGCCTTGGCGTTCTCGCTCATCGTCAACCTCTCATCATGCGCAGAATATGCATCCCCGCCGACTCGGCGAGGCCTTCCAGATCATAGCCGCCTTCAAGCAGACTGACGACCCGGTTCTTGGCGCTGCGGTCGGCAACCTCGAGCAGCCGCCCCGTCGCCCAGTCGAAATCCTCGCCGGTCAGGTTCAATTGCGCCAGCGGATCGCGGTGATGGGCGTCGAAACCGGCCGAGATGATGATGAGATCGGGGCTGAAGTCAGCGAGCGCCGGCAGAATGCGCGATTTGAAGGCTTCGCGGAAATGATCGCCGCCCGTGTTGGGGGAGAGCGGTGCATTGACGATGGTATTATGGGTGCCGTTCTCGTCCTTTTTCCCCGTGCCGGGATAGAGCGGCATCTGATGGGTGGAGCAGAAGAGCACCGAGGGATCGTCCCAGAAAATATCCTGCGTGCCGTTGCCGTGGTGCACATCCCAGTCGACGATGGCGACGCGCTCGGCGCCGTGTGTCTTTTGCGCGTGGCGCGCGGCGATCGCGGCATTGTTGAAGAAACAGAAGCCCATGGCCTTGGTCTTCTCGGCATGGTGCCCGGGCGGGCGGGCTGCGACGAAGACATTGTCGGCGGCACCTGAGAAGACGTCGTCGACCGCCGCCATCGCGCCGCCGACGCCATGCATGATCGCCTGCAACGTCTTCGGGCTGGCATAGGTATCGGCTTCCAGCTGGCTGATCTCGCCGTCGTCGCCCTTGTCCGGCATCGAGCGCTGCACGAAATCCAGATGCTCTTCGGGATGGGCAAGCAGGACCGCATCCTCATGCGCGGCAGGCGCTTTCCGCCGGTCCAGCCGCTCGAAGTTCGGATGCTCCAGCGCGATATTCAAGGATCGGAGCCGATCCGGCCGTTCGGGGTGACCTGCCGGAACGATGTGTTCAAGGAAGATCGGATGTTCGTAAAGACGTGTGCTCATGGGGCCAATCTATAAACGAGGTGTGACGCCTATTACAGGACATGGACCATGTCACTACAATGTCAACAATCCATCTTAACCACTTTGGAATGGCGCCCGTTTACTTATCGAAGCGTGGTGTTAAGCTTTCATTAAGGTCAGTATGGCGTCGGCCAGGGTTATTGCGTCATGGCGAGAGTAGAACGATCCGATGTCATCGAGGTAAGGGTGCCGCCGCGCGATGTCGACCGGCACGGTCAGATGTTTATCGCCTCCTATATCTCGCAGGCAGAGACGGCACTCTCGAACTTCTGGCGTACGCGGCCGCTGGTCGATGACGAGCCCGTCTATATCGCCAGGAAGGCGTCCTGTTCGCTGCACAGGGCCTTGCACTATGACGACCTTGCCCGCTACTCGATCAGTGTCAACAAGATCGGCGGCAAGTCGGTCGGTTTCGTCGTCGTGGTCGAAACCGGCAACGAACTGGCGGCGGAAGTGGAAATCCTCTGGCTCGCGGTGCGCGGCGACGAGCATGATCCCGTGCCGCTGCCGGAAGACACGCGCGACTGGCTCTATAAATATCTGGCTTGAGCCTAATTCTAGCTCCGCTGCGGCAGCAGCGGATAGCCGGCCATGACAGCGCGGCCGACAAGAGCCGCAACCACCGCCTTGATGATATCGCCCGGCACGAAGCCCAGAGACCCGATAAATGCCTTGTTGAAGCCGATATTGATGGCGAGCCAGGCGATGCCGAACGCGTAGAGCACCACCACGCCGCCGATAACAGCAGCGATGAAGAAGCCGATACCCTGCGTGAGGCTGCTTTGCTCAGGCTTCACCAACCGCTCGCAAAGATAGCCGGTGACGAAGGCTGCGAATATCCAGCCGACGAAGAAACCGGCAGTCGGGCCTGCAAATACGGCAAGACCGCCGCGTCCGCCGGAAAGGACCGGCAATCCGATCGTCACGAGGACCACCACCAAGAGCACCGCGATCGTGCCGCGCTTGGCGCCAAGTACGACGCCGGCGAGCATGACGCCGAGCGACTGGGCGGTGATCGGAACCGGAATGATGCCGATGGGGATGGGCGGCAACAGGCCGAGCGCCACGATGATGGCGGCAAAAAGTGCCGAAAGCACGAGATCGCGGGTGTTCATGGCGGCTCCCTCCAACAAAGATCCATGTTCATTGACGCCGAATGCCGCGCGCGTCAATCGCCGCCGCGATATTGTCAGCATCGCGCAGCGTCAGGATGATCAGCGGCGCGAGCGTGGTTGCCAGGCGCACCTTGATCCCGCGTGCCTGATGCGCTTCGCGGATTGCGCGGTAGCGATCGAGAATTTCGGGCACGAAACGGATGACCAGGCCGACCGCCAATCCGATATCGGCTGCCTTGAGCAGGCCGAGCTTTTCGAGCGGCATGGCGAGGGCGGTGATCTCGTCGATTAAGGCAGCCATCGAGGTCGTGGCCGTGACCGTGGCGGCAAACAGCGCAAGCGCGGTCAAGCGCAGGGCGGTGACGATCGCCGCATGCAGCGGACCGACGAGTGCGGCGAAAATCGCCAGGACAGTAATCGAGATCAGGATGGGCCGCAGCCGCCGCAGCGCCTCTGCGACAGGCAAGCCGCTGCGAAAATAAAGGGCGGCGCCGCCAAGATTTGCACAGGCGAGCACCGGGATAGAGTGGGTCAGGAACAGCAGGAGGCCGAGCGTGGCAAGCGCAAGCAGTTTCAGGCGCGGCGAAAGCCGATGCATCCATGTATCCGCATCCACATGCAGCGTCTTCATCAGCCGGCCATTTCCCTGTAGCGCGCGATCGCTTCCGCAGCAGGAGCGTCGGCGACGAGCCGGCCCTGGTCGAACAGCAGCACGCGCTCAAAATCCTCAAGCAGCGGCAGATCGTGGCTGATGACGATGACATTCTCTGGAAGCGTCGCCATTGTCCTCTGCACGAGTGCCCGGTTCTTGAGATCGAGCTGGTTGGTCGGTTCGTCGAGAATAAGGATATCGGGGCCGGTGACGAGCACCGAGCAGAGCGCCGCCATCTGCAATTCCCCGCCGGAAAGTTCATGCGCCCGCCGCGCGCCGAGATGGCCGACGCCGAACCGCCCGAGAATGCCCTCGACCGCGGCTTCGATCTGCGCCTTGTCAAATCCGCGCGCCTTGAGCCCGAAGGCGATATCGTCGCGCACGATGGGCAGAATGATCTGGTTTTGTGGTGACTGGAAGATATAGCCCACCTTGCCGAGCACTTCGGCAGCGTCGCCAACCGTATCGAGCCCATCGACTACGACGCGCCCGCTCGTCGGCTTGACGAGCCCGTTGATCAACCGCGCAAATGTCGTCTTGCCGGAGCCGTTGAGGCCGATCACTCCGATCCGGCGCTCCTGAAGCGTAAGGTTCAGCGGAACCAGCGCCGTGCGGCTGCCATAGTCGACGCCGGCATTTTCGAAGCGGATGTCCAAGCGGCTTCCCTGTTCGGTGGTGTGCTCGCGGAGCTATAGCGCATCGCCTCGATTTATCAAATCGGCGCCTCTTTGAAAGCATGGGAATTTATGCCTATGATCCCGCAATGACGAATCTGCTCTCGAATCGTGACGCCCGCCGCGTGTTCCTTGCCAAGCAGGGGCTCGCCAATCCGCCCAACCGCGCCTTGACCAAGGCGGGGCTGCTGCAGCTTATCCACGATATCGGTTTCGTGCAGGTGGATAGTATCGCCACCGTCGAGCGCGCCCATCACCAGATCCTGTTTTCGCGTAACCAGACCTATCGGCGAGAGCACCTGACGGAACTCCTTGAAAAGGACGGCGCGCTTTTCGAGAATTGGACGCATGACGCCTCGATCCTTCCGAGTGCCTTCTTCGTCTATTGGAAGCACCGCTTCCGCCGCGAGGAAGCGGCGATCATCGAGCGCTGGCGGAAATGGCGCGGCGAGGGGTTCGAGGCGGCCTTCGAGGAAACCTACGAGCGCGTGCTGAAGAATGGCGCGATCACCGCCCGCGAGGTGAAGGCGGAGGACCATGTCTCCGGCGGCTGGTGGAACTGGCACCCCAACAAGACGGCGCTCGAATATTTCTGGCGCACCGGCAAGTTCGCCATTGCCGGCCGCACGAATTTCCAGAAGGTCTACGATCTCGTGGAGCGCGTGTTGCCGAGCCATTTCCACGAGCCGGAAGTCGGGCACGACGAGTTCGTCGACTGGGCCTGCCGCAGCGCGCTGCAGCGCCTCGGCTTCGCGACCTCGGGCGAAATCGCCGCCTTCTGGGATCTCGTGACGCCGCAGGAGGCGAAGAGCTGGGTCGAGACGCACCGCGATGAACTGACCGAAGTGCTGGTCGAGCCTGCCGCCGGCGGCAAGCCTCGGCTTTCCCTTGCTTTCCTCGATTTCCATGACACGCTCGACAGCCACGCCGAAGCGCCGGCGCGCATCCGCGTCCTCAGCCCCTTCGATCCCACGCTGCGCGACCGCAACCGCACCGAACGCCTCTTCGGCTTCTTCTATCGCATCGAGATCTTCGTGCCGGAACCGAAGCGGGAATATGGCTACTATGTCTTCCCGCTTTTGGAAGGAGACCGGCTGATCGGACGGATCGACATGAAGGCCGACCGCAAGGCGGGCACTCTGGATGTCAAGCGCCTCTGGCTCGAACCCGGTGTCAAGCGATCCGCCGGCCGGCTGGAGAAGCTGGAAGCGGAGCTGGAGCGCGTTGCCCGTTTCACCGGTGTCGAGAAAGTGGTTTTTCTCGAAGGCTGGCGGGGATGACCGACTGTTCCCTTTCGAGAAATCGGTGGTGAGTGGCCTCAGGGAAACTGCCGCTGATTTCGGGGACAGCGATCGGCTGGACACCGTTCGGATTTTCGATGGACATAATGATGCGGTCCAATTCATGCTGGACTATAAAGCTGACGGCCGCGATTTTCTGGTTCGGTCCGAGGCCGGACATCTCGATCTTCCAAGAGCACTCGAAGGAAGCCTGGCCGGCGGATTGTTTGCGATGTATGCCGCGCCGGAGCATGAGCCGGTGGATGATCTGACGATCACCCATGATGGCTATGAAGTTCGCTATGCAGAGGCCTTGAATCCGGACCATGCCCGCCGGCAAATCGACGGGCAGCTTTCGGCCATAAAGAAGCTGATCGGGCGCTCGGGCGATAAAATCCGTCTGGCAACGAGCGTCAGCCAGATCGAAGCGGCACGACATGCCGGCGTCTTTGCCGTCGTGCTCCATATGGAAGGCGCCGACGCCATTGGCCCCAATCTCGGTTATCTGGATAGCCTCTACGATGCCGGTCTTCGATCCCTGGGCATCGTGTGGAGCCGCCCCAATATCTTTGGCTACGGCGTTCCGTTCGCCTATCCAAGATCGCCCGATACCGGGCCCGGCCTCACGGATTTGGGAAAGGATCTGGTCAGAAGATGCAACGAACTGGGGATCATGATCGATGTTTCCCATCTGAACGAGCGCGGATTTTGGGATGTCGCCGCATTGAGCACCGCACCGCTCGTGGCCACGCACGCCTGCGCCCATGCCATATGTCCATCGACCCGAAATCTCACCGACCGGCAATTGGACGCCATCCGCGATAGCGGCGGCGTCGTTGGCTTGAATTTAGCCGTCAACGATATCCGCGCGGATGCCAATCTTGAGGAGGACACCCCGCTCGAGGCCGTCATTCGCCAGATCGACTATCTCGTCGCCCGCCTCGGTGCCGATGGGCTCGCTCTCGGATCGGACTTCGATGGCGCCGTCATGCCGCGCGAGATAAGAGACGCAAGCGGCTTGCCGCGTCTCGTCGATGCCATGCGCAAGAGCGGATTCGACGAGCTGAGCTTACGAAAATTCGCCTATGATAGTTGGTTGCGCGTATTCGACGTGACGTGGCCGGATCGATCGTAAGCTTTGCCACCTCCCCTTGAAGGGACATACCAACAGAGTCCAATAGGCAGAGAACACCCGAAGAGGAGAGTTCGTTGTCGTCGCTAATTCTAAAAGGCCGCAATGTCAGGCTCCGCCCGCCATGTGCCGAGGACGCCGATGTGCGCTTCGCCTTGGGTACGAATGCCGAGATCGCGGAGATGTATGGCGTCAACAGGGAGGACATCAAGCCCATCACCCGTGAGGGCGCGACGCAATGGGTTCAGGGTATCGCCGATCACCCTCACGCATGGGTTATCGAGATCGAGGGTGCCTTTGCCGGCGTGATCAGATTGGATAAGGTCAATCGCCGGGACCGGCGCGCGACGATGGCAATCGGGATTTATGATCCAGCGTTGCTTAGTAAAGGCTTTGGCACGGAAGCGATCACGCTTCTGCTAGCTCATGCCTTCGGCGATATGGGACTGCACCGGATCGGAATACGCGTGCTTGCCTACAACAAGCGCGCAATCCGCGCCTATGAGAAATGCGGTTTTGTTGTCGAGGGAAGGGAGCGGGAAACCGCCTACGTCAACGGCGCCTGGCACGACGACATCATGATGGGGCTGCTCGATCGCGAGTTTTCGCTATTACCCCTTGAGGGGAGGTCGCCGCCCAGCGGCGGGCGGCGGTGATCCTGAGTGCAGGGGGACATCGTCCCGCCCCAGCACTTTGTGCCGACCCTCCCCCTCAAGGGGCCCTCAAGGGGAGGGTCGGGAATCAGCAAATCTCCGTCGTGGCGATCTTGATGCCGAAGCCTTCCAGGCCGACATAGTGCCGTTCGCGGCTGGTGAGCAGCTTGATCGAGCTGACGCCGAGGTCCTTCAGGATCTGTGCGCCGAGGCCGATTTCCAGCCACTCGCTCTCGCGTGTCTGCGCCTCGGCATGGGCTTCCCGACCGGCCTGGCACGATTTTCGGCCGTTGTCGATATGGCCGACGCCGACGGAGCCTTCCCGCAGATAGACGATGATGCCGCGGCCCTCTTCGGCGATCTTTTTCATGTAGAAATCCACCGGGCTGCTCTTGCCGAAAATATCCTCGGCGACGTTTTCCGGATGCAGACGAACCGGAATGTCGATGCCATCGCGGATATCGCCGAAGACGACGGCGAGATGCTGCATTGGATCCCAGGGCAGCGAATAGGTGTGGGCGCGCGCCTTGCCGAATGGCGTCTCGATGTCGAAGCTGGCGCCGAGTTCGATCAGCGTTTCCTTGCGCTGGCGATATGCGATGAGATCGGCGACCGAAACAAGCTTCAGCCCGTGCTGTTCGGCAAAGCTCACCACTTGCTGGCCGCGCGTGACGGTGCCATCGTCATTGACGAGCTCGCTGATGACGCCGATCGGCGGAAGGCCGGCAAGCTTGCAGAGGTCGACCGCAGCTTCGGTATGGCCCGAACGCATGAGCACGCCGCCTTCGCGCGCAACCAGCGGGAAGATATGGCCGGGACGGACGAAATCGGTGGGACCGACATTCGGATTGGCGAGGTTTCGAACCGTCAGGGTCCGGTCGTCGGCGGAAATGCCTGTTGTGGTGCCGTGCTTGAAATCGACGGAAACGGTGAAGGCCGTCGTATGGGCGGAATCATTTTCCGCGACCATGGCGTTGAGGTTCAGCCGCTTGGCCTCCTCGCGCGGCATCGGTGTGCAGACGATGCCGGACGTGTGGCGAACGATGAAGGCCATCTTTTCCGGCGTGCAGTGAACGGCGGCAACGATCAGATCGCCTTCGTTCTCGCGGTCGTCATCGTCCATGACGACGACGATCTCGCCGGCTTCGAAAGCCCGGATGGCATCGACAACGCGCTTCTGGTCGTAAGACATCTCGAAGTTCCTATCTCTGCTGGCCCGTCTGGCCGCGATCCCTCAGATAATGGTCGGCAACGGCGCAGGCAACCATCGCCTCGCCGATCGGAACGGCGCGAATGCCGACGCATGGATCGTGGCGGCCCTTGGTGCGGACATCGACATTGTTGCCATCGGCATCGATCGACTGGCGTTCCGTCAGGATGGACGAAGTCGGCTTGATGGCGAAGCGGGCGACGATCGGCTCGCCTGTGGAAATGCCGCCCAGGATGCCGCCGGCATGATTGGACAGGAATATGCGCTTGCCGTCATTGCCCATGCGCATGGCATCGGCATTTTCCTCGCCTGTGAGTTCAGCAGAGGCGAAACCCTCCCCGATTTCGACGCCCTTGACGGCGTTGATCGACATCAGCAGCGAGGCGATGTCCTGATCGAGCTTGCCGTAGATCGGTGCGCCGAGGCCGGCCGGCACGCCTTCGGCCACGACTTCCACCACGGCGCCGATCGAGGAGCCGGCCTTGCGGATGCCGTCGAGATACTCTTCCCATACCGGCACGATGTCCGGATCAGGCGCGAAGAAAGGGTTTTGATCGACCTGAGCCCAATCCCAATTGGCGCGGTTGATCTTATGCTTGCCGATCTGCACCAGCGCACCGCGGATCGTCGCGCCGGGCACGACGAGGCGGGCGATGCCGCCGGCAGCAACACGCGCTGCCGTTTCGCGAGCCGATGAGCGGCCGCCGCCGCGATAGTCGCGAATGCCGTATTTGACGTCATAGGTATAGTCGGCATGTCCGGGACGATAGCGCCGGGCGATTTCGCCATAGTCCTTCGAACGCTGGTCGGTATTCTCAATCAGCATCGAGATCGGCGTTCCGGTCGAGATCATCGTCTCGCCGTCCTCGTCTATCATGACGCCCGACAGGACCTTGACGAGATCGTCCTCGCGCCGCTGGGTTACGAATCGCGATTGCCCCGGCTTGCGCTTGTCGAGCCAGGTCTGAATGTCCTGCAGTTTGAAGCGGAGGCCAGGAGGGCAGCCATCGACGACGCAGCCAAGCGCCGGGCCGTGGCTTTCGCCCCAGGTGGTGACGCGGAAAAGATGACCGAATGTATTGTGCGACATATAGAACGACCGGATTGGTGCAGCCTGTCGGGCAGACCGCGTCTTGTCTCTTGCAATTTCGGCCCACTCATAGAGCATGACGCCGAAAAGTGTAAGCGGTTTTCGGGCAACATCATGCTCTGCCTATTTGATTGCAATGCCGGACCACTGAGACGGTTCAACCTCGACCATTGGCGGCCAAAAGCCGGCAAGACAAGATCTTTCTTCAGCCGCGCGGCATCTCCCTTTGCTTGCGCGTGCCGCATGGTAAACAAAGATTAATCTGCCCTGTGGATTGTGACGAAGCATTCACCAATTGGGCGGGCGAAGCCACTATTGCGGGCAACTTCCGCCATATTCGACGTGTTTTCTAGGCCGCATAAGAAATCACAAGCAATTTGACCTGAAGGGTGACGACGATGCGCTTCTTTGTAGCGACGCTTTTGGCCACGGCAAGCCTGCTTGCTCCTGTCGCTGGTTTTGCTGAAAGCGCGGATGTCGAGGCCGTCATCAAGAAGGTCGATGCGAAGAACTTCAACATCACGCTGGATGATGGCAAGAGCTATCAGGTGCCGGAAGATTTCGATTTCAGCGGCCTGCAGGCAGGCGTCAAGGTCGTCGTCTTCTATACGGAAGTCGACGGCAAGCGCGTCGTCAACGATCTTGATATCGTTCAATAAACCCCGGCATCGTCAGGCACATCCGGCGGCGGTGAAACTCAGAAGTGGCTTGATCGATTTCAAGCGGTTCTCCGAGCAACGCTCCCCGGTCTCATCCAGAAGCGCGTTACATCCAGCCGATGATCTTCATTTCCGGATCGACTTTCAGGATCTGGTCCTGATGGATGGGGATTTCGGCAGCTTCTTCCTTTTCGACATCGCCGATCAGACGGAACAGCGTGCGTATGACGCCGCCATGCGTGACGCAGACTGTCGGCCGGTCGATGGAAGTCAGCCAGGAGCCGACGCGCCAGGAGAGGATCTCGTAGCTTTCGGCATCGTCACCGGGCGGGATAAAATCCCATTTGTTCGCCTTGCGCTCGGCAAGACGGTCAGGCTCGGTCGCCTTCAATTCCTTGAGGGTAAAGCCTTCCCAAGCCCCGAAGGATACCTCGATCAATCGGTCGTCGGTGCGGTAATCCCTGGGCGGCAGCCCCATGGCCTGCCGAAGGATTTCCATGGTTTCGCGGGTACGCCTTAACGGGCTGGCGACGAAATCGAAGGGAATGTTTTCGAAGGCGAGGATTTCGGCGAGATCGATGCCGTTCTGCCGTGCCTGTTCGCGGCCGATGGCGTTCAGATCGATATCTTTCTGCCCTTGCAGGCGACGCTCGGCATTCCAGTCGGTCTGACCGTGACGTATCACATAAAGGATGGGCGACACGGTCAGATTCCTGTTGGTCAGTCCTTCGCGACGGAAATGTCGGGCGCGTCCACGGCCTTCATGCCGACCGTGTGATAGCCGGAATCGACGTGGTGGATTTCGCCGGTCACGGCCGTCGACAGATCGGACAGCAGATAGAGGGCGGAATTGCCGACTTCGTCGATCGTGACGGTCCGCTTCAGCGGCGCGTTGTACTCGTTCCACTTCAGGATGTAGCGGAAGTCGCCGATGCCGGAAGCAGCGAGCGTCTTGATCGGGCCTGCCGAGATCGCATTGACGCGGATGCCGCGGCTGCCGAGATCGACCGCGAGGTAGCGCACGCTTGCTTCGAGAGCAGCCTTTGCGACACCCATGACGTTGTAGTGCGGCATGACCTTCTCCGCACCATAATAGGTGAGGGTGATCATCGAGCCGCCGTCATTCATGATTCGCTCGGCGCGCTGCGCAACCGCCGTGAAGGAATAGACGGAGATGTCCATCGTCTTCGTGAAGTTGTCGCGGCTGGTATCGAGGTAACGGCCGGTCAGCTCGTCCTTGTCGGAAAAGGCGATGGCGTGCACGACGAAATCGATCTTGCCCCATTTCGCCTCAAGCGTGTCCATGACGGCATCGATCGTTGCCGGCTCGGTCACGTCGCAATGGCCGGCCATGAAGGCTCCGAGTTCCTGAGCGAGCGGCTCGACGCGCTTCTTCAGGGCATCGCCCTGCCACGTCAATGCGATTTCGGCTCCGGCATCCGAGCAGGCCTTGGCAATACCCCACGCTATCGAACGGTTGTTTGCTACGCCGAGGATGACGCCGCGCTTGCCTGCCATGAGGCCAGTGGATTGAGCCATATTCTGCTCCCTTGAACTTTCGAATGACCCTGCCTATGGCATAGGCCGTTCCCCTGTTCAAGCATCGTAAAGATCATCAACTGTTAGGGATCGTAACAAAGGGTGCTGTTGTCACCAAAATTTCACAGGAAAAGCCCTTCGCGCATGCTGCGCATGAGATCCGTGACCTTGTCGTCGGGTTTTTCCCAGAGCATCAGCCGCAATTCGACAATAAGATCACCCTTTGCGCCGTTGGCATCGGGCAATCCCTCGCCGGAAATGCGAACCACCTGATCCGAGCCGGACCATGCCGGCACCGTGATCGTGACCGGCCCGTTCAATCCTTCGACGGTTGTCTCGCAACCAAGGACCGCATTTTCGATGCTGACGGGCAATATCGTGCGCACATCGCTGCCATCGAGCGTGAAGCGCCCGTCGGTCGACAGATGCACGGTGACGGCGACGTCACCGCGCAGCATGCCCTGCAGTTTCAGCCCCTGGCCCTTGAGGTGCAGCACCTGGCCGTTGGAAATATCCGTCGTCGCCTGGAAGCGCGCCTCGCGGCCGTCGGGCAGCGGCACGATGATCCAGCGGCTCTTCAGCATGTCGTCGAGCGTCACCGTGGCTTCGGCGGCGACCTCCGGAGTTTTTTCCGGCCACTTTTCGGGTACATTGCCGCCCGTGATGCGCCGCACCAGGGAGCCGAGAATGCCGAAGGCAGAGCGCGAGCCGGCCGAGACGGTTGCGAGCTGCTCTTCTTCCGCCTGCTCTTCTTCCGCTGCTGCGGTATTGGGTTGCTCCTGCGGCTTTTCCGCCTGCGGTGCGGCGGCAGCCGCGGCTTGCGCCTGGCCAGCCTTCACTCCGAAAATGCGCTCGACCATATCTTCCGGCGACTCGGCGGCATTGTTCTGCTGGGCGGATGCGGCTGATGCTGCCGCCTTGCGGGCATTGGCGCGTGCGAGTTCTTCCATGATCTTCTCGGCATTGGCACGCGCTGCCCGGGCTCGTTCGGCCGCCT
This sequence comes from Rhizobium sp. JAB6, assembly GCF_003024605.1. Classification (GTDB taxonomy): domain Bacteria; phylum Pseudomonadota; class Alphaproteobacteria; order Rhizobiales; family Rhizobiaceae; genus Rhizobium. Next base: position 843,074 of record NZ_PYJQ01000001.1, read on the forward strand.
CGCGGGCCGCTTGGCGCTGCTGCATGATCGTCTGTTCCCGGCTCTGGCCTTTCGCTTCGGCCATGCGCGCGATCTGATCGTAGCGGCTGCGCTTCTGCGGATCCTTCAAGGTCTCGTAGGCACGGCCGATTTCGGCAAAACGCTCCGATGCGGTCGGATCACCCAGATTGTGATCGGGATGGGCGGTCTTTACCAGGCTACGCCAGGCGGATTTGATTTCGTCCGCCCCCGCATCCTTCCTAACGCCCAGCACCTTATACGGATCCTGCATCTTTCCCGCCATCATCCCATGGATGTGCTCAGCCCCATCGGAGCACCCCAAGCAAAGAAACCATTGATGGCGCTTCGCCATCCCGCCTCCTGTCATGGAAGGCAAGGCTGGTGCGCCGATGAGCCAATCCTGCGGGAAGAGTTGCTAATCAGGCGTTACGGCGGAGAGGGGCAGCAAATCCTGATTTTGGGGCATGGTTAGCCAATCGCTAACAGGCGACCCCAAAAATTCGCAGCTGAATGGAGCGCACTGATGACAGCGCCATGCATGTGGGCTCAAAATGCTTTGGAGGCGAGAAAAACGGAAAGGCGGCGGTCAGCCCGCCTGCTGGAAGCTTAGCAGCTGCCATTCGCCGAGACCGACAAGGCATGTCCTGCCAGAGAAATTGGCAACGCCCTGATAGGAGTGCCGGCTGGTGCGGAATTGGCGGCAGACCACGCCGGATGCATTGCTTTCGACAATCGTGTCGATGACGCCGGCGCTGCCGGTCGAGGTATTTGCCCAGGGTATGGGCTGGCCGTTGAGCTTATTGAGGTCCGCCGAGGTAACTGCGTTACGTACCGTGGTCTCGTCGGAGATGCTGTCCGTTGTCACGGGCGCCGTCGGCACGGTGCCTGTCGATACGCTACGGTCCACCTTGGTCGAGCTGAGATAGTCCATGCTGCCGCCGACGCAGCCGCCAAGGGTGAAAAGGGAGATGAGGGCGGCAGCCATCGTCACGCCTTTTGCAAGCTTGCGCTTTGTATGAACGATCGACTTTGCTATGACTTCCACCCGAACTTCTTGGCCAGCCAGAGGGGCTGGCGGTTATTAGGAATTGCGGAGCTTTTGAATTAATATGTCGGAAAACGAGTTAACAAGCGGTGACTTCACCGAGCAGAACGAACCTTTCAGTCTCTTTGCGTCCTGGCTCCGCGAGGCGGAGACCACCGAACCGAACGATCCGAATGCGGTAGCGCTGGCAACGGTGGATAAGGATGGTTTGCCAAATGTCCGCATGGTTCTTCTGAAAGGCTTCGATAGCGACGGATTCGTATTCTATACAAATTTCGAAAGCCAGAAAGGCCAAGAAATTCTTTCCCAGAAGAAAGCGGCCATGTGCTTCCACTGGAAGTCGCTTCGTCGCCAGGTACGCCTGCGCGGTCTGGTTGAGGTGGTGAGCGACAAGGAAGCCGATGAATATTTCAAGACCAGGGCGCGGGGCAGCCGCATCGGCGCCTGGGCCTCGAAGCAGTCGCGCCCTCTGGAAGGCCGCTTCGCGCTTGAAAAGGCCGTTGCCGAATATACCGCCCGTTACGCGATAGGCGATATTCCGCGCCCGCCTTTCTGGTCCGGCTTCCGCATCCGGCCCCTGTCGATCGAATTCTGGCACGACCGCCAGTTCCGCCTGCACGATCGCATCGAATTTCGCCGCGATGTACCGGAAGGTGCTTGGCAGAAGGTGCGGATGTATCCATAAACACTATGCCGTTCCCCGGCGTCCCATCAGCCGCATGGGAATGCCGGATGCAAGTGCCGACGCATAGCGTGGCTTCTGGTAATGGCCGTTCAGCGATAGCCGCGGCAGCAATAGCGGCGCGTTGCCGTTCGCTGCCGTGATCGTACCGGGGCGGGTGGTGACGCCGACGGAAAAGCCGAGTTCTGCCGCAAGCCGGCCCTCGCGCGGGGAGACGGCTTCGGTCGTACCATAGGGATAGGCGACTGCGGTCGGCCGCTGCCCCGTGATATCGGCGACGTAATCGGCCGAAAGGGCCATTTCTGCCGCAGCCTCCGCTTCCGTGAGCCTTGCCAGGGCCCGATGGCTCACCGTGTGTGCGCCAAGCGCAGCAAGCGGATGGTGCGAGAGTTGCAGCAACTCGTTCCGATCCATGATCGATGCATGGACAATATCGAGCGGTTCCAGCCCGTGATGCCGGGCAAGTTCATCGATGCGGCCGACGGCTTCGCTTTCTTCGTGGCTGTGGACGAAAGCGGCGAAGCGGGCAAATGCGGCATGCTTCTGGCCATCCTTGCCGAGCGGTAGAAATTCTTCGCCCGATCCGAAATCGAATGTCAGCCGATCCAGCCGGCCGAGCAATTCGGCAAGCGTCTCCCACCATATGCTGTGGGTCCGTTCCGAAAGCCCTTGGGCGACGAAGACGGTGAAGGGCACCTGATGGCGCGCAAAAATCGGCAATGCGTGATCGAGATTGTCGCGATTGCCGTCGTCGAGCGTGAAGGCGACGAAGGGCGGCTTGCCGGCGGCGCTCGCTGCTCGTGAAGGAAGGGCGTCGAGCGCGATGAACTCGTAACCGTCCTGTTTCAGCCGTGCGATGGCACGATCGAGAAAATCCGGCGAAACCTCCAGATGCGCATTGGGCGCAAAGCGGCGGGGGAGGGCAGGGCGGACGTGATGCAGAGTGAAGATCGTGCCGAGGCCGGCAACATCGCGCATCAGCCCCGCACCTTTCAAGATTGCGGCAGCCTCCAGCCCGCTTGAGATCATCGTGCGCTTCAGGCGGACCTTAATGCCCTGTTCCATGCGGCTCGACCCGGTTGACCAATGTCAACGCTGTAGCGCAAGCCCGTTAAACCTTACTGAATCTTTGTCATCATTTCCAATGCGTTAATGCTTATTTTACCAGGAAAGGCAAAATTGAAGAACTATCGAGGCTGTTGCCTCAATATCGCACCGATATCACGCTTTTTGTCGCAAAATCATACAGGGATTGATGCGGTGTGTTGGCATTCTTTCGGTTGGGGACAATTATGAAACGACTTCTGATGGCTTTGTCTGCGGCCGTCTTGCTGTTGAGCGCTCCCGCGGCGAGCTTCGCCGGCAGCGCCTATTTCATCATGGACGCGAAGACCGGTAAGGTGCTGACATCGAGCAATGCGGATGACCTCAACCATCCGGCATCGCTGACCAAAATGATGACTTTGTATATGACCTTCGAGGCCATCCACCGGGGCAAGCTGAGCTGGAACAGCCGGATCCCGGTTTCGCGCTTGGCCGCTGCCAAGCCGCCAACCAAGCTGGGCCTCAAGCCCGGTGGCACGGTGACTGTCCGCGAAGCCGTCGATGGCATGATCATCAAGTCCGCCAATGATGCCGCGGCCGCCATGGCGGAAGCGCTCGGCGGCAGCGAAAGCGGCTTCGCGCGGATGATGACGCAGAAGGCGCGCGAACTCGGCATGCGCCGCACCACCTTCCTGAATGCTTCGGGCCTTCCGAACATGCAGCAGTGGACGACGGCGCGAGATATGTCGACGCTCGCCGTCGCGCTGATCAACAACTATCCCCAGGAATACCGTCTCTTCTCGCAGGCGAGCTTTAACTATCGTGGTCGTTACGTGCGCGGCCATAACAATCTGATGTATCGTTATGAAGGCATGGACGGCATCAAGACCGGCTATACCAATGCCTCCGGCTTCAACCTGGTCAGCGCCGTGCGCCAGGGCAATCGGCGCGTGATCGGCGTCGTTATGGGCGGCGCCACCGCGCGCGGCCGCGATGCGCTGATGGCGTCGCTGCTGGATCGCTATATCCCCAAGGCAAGCCCAGTCGCGACATCGCGTCTGGTGGCGAGCGTCGGCGGCGGCAAGGCGGCCAAGCAGGTCGAAGTGGCGTCTGCATCGGACGATGTTGCCGTGGATGTCGATGCGCAGACCACCGCAGCCACCCCGCGCAAACGCGCGGAGATTGTTCCGATGGCATTCGCTGCCGCCTCGAATGTCACTGTTCCGATGGATCGCCCGGCTGCGATGGACGAAATCCTCGTCGACAACAAGCAGTCGGCAGCCGCAGCCAAGCCGGCGGTATCCGGAAGCTGGCAGGTGCAGATCGCGGCGACGCCGACCGTGCAGGCTGCCAAGGATCTGTTGTCCGAAGCGAAGTCCAAGGCAGGCAACGCGCTCGCCAACGCCTCGCCCTATACGGAGGCCGTCGGCAAGGGCCCCAGCACCGTCTATCGCGCCCGCTTCACCGGCTTTGCAAGCCGCGACGATGCGAGTTCGGCCTGCTCCGCTTTGAAGCGCAAGGACTTCGATTGCATGCTGCTGCCGAGCAAGGGCTGAGCACAATCTCAATTGTAATAAGGTCGAGCCGGCGGACCCATCTTCGCCGGCTCGACTTTTTTGCGGGAATCGTTCATGGATGTGGGGAACATAGAGGGAACGATTTCGATGCTGAAAGATCTGATGGAGCAATTCGAAACGGCCTCGGCCCTCTACGCCGCCGACAACGGGATGGAGCGCGACGACGATTGGTTCGTGCTGAAGCTCCAGGAGGAGATGGGCGAGCTGATCCAGATCTGGAACAGGGTCACCGGCCGCGGCCGTCGCAAGGGCATGAGCGATGCGGATCTGGCAACCGCACTTGCCGACGAAACGGCCGATGTGCTCGGCCATATTCTTCTATTCGCGCATCGCAACGGCCTGGATCTCAACGCTGCCATCGAGCGCAAGTGGCGTTTCCGCCCGTATGAATAGGGGAGGGGGTTACGCCTTGGTGCCGCCCACCGTGATCTGATCCATGCGCAGATGCGGCTGGCCGACCCCGACGGGAACCCATTGGCCCGCCTTGCCGCAATTGCCGATGCCGGTATCGAGCTTCATGTCGTTGCCGATCATCGAAACGCGCTTCATCGCATCCGGCCCGTTGCCGATCAGCATGGCTCCCTTGATCGGAGCGCCGACCTTGCCGTCCTGGATGAGGTAGGCCTCGGTGCAGCCGAAGACGAATTTGCCTGAGGTGATATCCACCTGACCGCCGCCGAAGGAAATGGCGTAGATGCCCTTCTTCACCGAGGCGATGATTTCTTCCGGCGTCTTGTCGCCGCCGAGCATATAGGTGTTGGTCATGCGCGGCATGGGCGTATGCGCATAGCCCTGGCGGCGGCCGTTGCCGGTCGCCTTCATGCCCATGAGCCGCGCATTCTGCCGGTCCTGCATGTAGCCGACCAGCTTGCCGTTCTCGATCAGCACGTTATAGGCGGAGGGCGTGCCTTCATCGTCGACGGTAATGGAGCCGCGGCGGTTCTCGATCGTGCCGTCATCGACGACGGTGACGCCGGGTGCTGCCACCATCTGGCCCGTCAGGCCAGCGAAGGCCGATGTCTTCTTGCGGTTGAAATCGCCTTCGAGCCCATGCCCGACGGCTTCGTGCAGCATGACGCCCGGCCAGCCGGAGCCGAGCACGACATCCATCGTACCTGCCGGCGCCTCGATCGCCTCCAGATTGACGAGCGCCTGGCGCAGAGCCTCGTCGGCGCCGTGATGCCAATTGTCCTCTGTAACGAAATCGCCGAAGCCGATGCGGCCGCCCGTGCCGAAGGAGCCTGATTCCTGCCGGTCGCCATCACCCACCATCACGGAGATATTGACACGCGTCATCGGCCTCACATCGCGAACACGATGACCGTCGGCGCGCAAAATGTCGACCACCTGCCAGCTTGCGGCGATGGATGCCGTCACCTGGCGCACCTTGGGATCCTTGTCGCGCAGATAGCTGTCGATCCGCTGCAGAAGCTTCGCCTTCTCCTCGAAACTCGGCGTGCCGATCGGGTTCTCATCGCCGTAGAGCACCTTGTTGGTACGCTGGGGTGCGGCCGCATAGGAGCCGGCATAGCCCGACGTTACCGCTCGCACGGCATCGGCGGCGCGCTTCAGCGCTGCCTCGGAAAGATCCCCCGCATGGGCATAGCCCACCGCTTCGCCGGCAACGGCGCGAAGGCCGAAGCCCTGTTCGGTATTGAAGCTGCCGCCCTTCATCCGGCCATTGTCGAATGTCAGCGATTCGGCCTGGACATGCTCGACGAAGAGCTCGCCATCGTCGGCGCCCGAAAGCGCCTCGGCAACGATGCCGCGCAGCTTGGCTTCATCGGCATCGAAAAGAGTGAGGAGATCGGTATTCATGGGTCAGGTGCTCCGTTCAGAGCCGATGTAGGCTTCGCACCGCGCAAGAGCAAGCCCATCCAGTCAGGGAAGAGCGTCGTAACCTTCGGCGAAGCCCTTCAGATCCACGGGGATGCCGATGCCTTCTTCCGGTGACTGGAAGACGATGAAGGTTGCCGTGGCCCCGCTGCGCAGGGTCTTCAGCAATTGGTCCTCCAGCACGACTTCCGCGTAGCAGCCGTCGGAGAAGCAGCGCACGAAATAGGCGCGGCCGATATCCTTGCCGTCGATATTGAGGCCGAGACCGTTGGGCAACAGCACACCGAGCGGCGCCAGCACGCGAAGAATCTTGGACTTGCGGTCAGCCGTCTTCAGCACGACGACGGACAGACCGATTTCCGGCCGATCCTCGGCAATCACGTTCTGCATCAGCGCGCATTGCTCGGTCGAAGCGCCGGCCGGCTTGTCGCAGACGACGGACCACGCGCCATGGCTGGAGCGAACCGTACCCGGCGGTTGCGGGACCTGGCTTGTCGGAACCTGCTGCGTGTGCGGCTGCTGCTGGCCCGGCTGGTCCGGCTGCAACTGTTGGGTCTGCTGCGCCGGCGGCTGAGTCTGCTGGCCCTGTTGCGCCCACGCGGGTGCGGCAACTGCGGCAGCGACGCTGCCGGTAACGAGCAAAAGCCGGGCAAGGGAACGAAAACCCATGGAAACCTCTAGATTCGAATCAGTGCCGCTATTGTTGAAGCCCAGGCCGGCAAATGAAAAGCCCCGGCTGCTGGATTCCAACCGAGTACGGCGGAAATACGACGTCTACTCCATTTTGTCCCGGCGGCGCCATGGACCGCGATGCAATTTTTCGTATGATGATGAAATGCTTGCCATGTCCGCGACAAGCATGGGGGATATTCGCGCAAAAATGCCGCACTAACAAATGTCTTGAGTTGTTGCGGAGCACCCCAAACTGTGGTTTGAAGCGCAATGGATTGTAGGGATACTGCGTTTGAGGAAGATCTGGGATCAAACGCTGGAGGGAGAGACATCGTGATGAAAAGAGCTTACGCGGCTCTGGCGGCTATGATCTGTCTGCTTTTTGCGACAGGCAGCTACGCCGATCAGCCGAGACCTTGGGAAACCGGTATGCAGCAGGCGGCAACCGGCAACATGCATCAAATCCGCTGGTTTGAGGCATACACGCTTTGGTTTATCATTCCGATCACGCTGCTTGTTTTGGCCCTGCTGGTGGTGGTCATGGTCAAGTTCCGGGCTTCCAAGAACCCGGTTCCATCCAAAACGAGCCACAATACGCTGATCGAAGTCATCTGGACCATCGGACCGGTCCTCATTCTTCTCTTCCTGGCTATTCCCTCCTTCAATCTACTGACCGATCAGCTGACCTTCCCGGAGAAGACGGATGTCACCGTCAAGGCGACGGCGACGCAATGGCAGTGGAACTATGAATATGAGGGCAGCGGCGCAACGCCCGTCGCCTTCGATTCCTTCATGCTGAAGGAGCAGGACCGCACCGCCGCCGGCAAGGACGACAAATCGAAATATCCGCGGCTGCTTGCTGTCGACAACGAAATGGTCGTTCCCGTCGGCAAGAACGTGCGCCTTCTCATCACCGCCGCGCCGACCGACGTCATCCATTCCTTCGCCATGCCTGCATTTGGTGTTAGGATTGACGCCATTCCGGGTCGTCTGAACGAAACCTGGTTCAATGCTGACCGCGAAGGCCTGTACTATGGACAGTGTTCCGAGCTCTGCGGCAAGGATCATTCTTTCATGCCGATCGCCATCCGTGTCGTCTCCGACGATCAGTACAAGCAGTGGCTGGCCGCTGCTGCAACCGATGTCGGCAAGGCGAACAAGGCTCTGATGGCCGCCGTCGATCAACCGACGACCGTCAAGGTCGCGGAAAATACGGCGAAGTAAGAGGGTAGGAACAATGGCTGGATCCAAGGTACACGACGATCATTCGCATGATCTTCAAGACGCGCACGCGCACGACGATCATCACGCACACAAGCAGACCTTCGCCGAGCGTTGGCTGTTTTCGACGAATCACAAGGACATCGGCACGCTCTATCTGATCTTCGCGATCTTTGCGGGCGTGATCGGCTTCCTCCTCTCCGTTGCCATCCGCATGGAATTGCAGGAGCCCGGCATCCAGATCTTCAGCGGTCTGGCCTCGATGGTCTACGGCTTCTCGGGAGATGCCGCCATCGATGGCGGCAAGCAGATGTACAACGTCTTCGTCACCGCCCATGCGCTGATCATGATCTTCTTCATGGTCATGCCGGCGATGATCGGCGGCTTTGCCAACTGGATGGTGCCGATCATGATCGGCGCGCCTGACATGGCGTTCCCGCGCCTCAACAACATTTCCTTCTGGCTGCTCGTTCCGGCCTTCCTGCTGCTCATCCTTTCGATGTTCGTCGAAGGCCCGGCAGGCGCATACGGCGCGGGCGGCGGCTGGACGATGTATGTGCCCTTGTCGGGCACGGTCGGCCATCCCGGCCCGGCGATCGATCTGGTCATCTTCGCGCTGCATATTGCGGGTGCTTCTTCGATCCTCGGCGCGATCAACTTCATCACCACGATCCTGAACATGCGCGCTCCCGGCATGACGCTGCACAAGATGCCGCTGTTTGCCTGGTCGGTTCTGATCACCGCCTTCCTGCTGCTTCTGTCGCTCCCGGTTCTCGCCGGCGCCATCACCATGGTGCTGACCGACCGCAATTTCGGCACGACCTTCTTCGCGCCGGAAGGCGGCGGCGACCCGCTGCTCTACCAGCACCTCTTCTGGTTCTTCGGCCATCCGGAAGTCTACATCCTGATCCTGCCCGGCTTCGGCATGATCAGCCACATCATCTCGACCTTCTCGCGCAAGCCGATCTTCGGTTATCTCGGCATGGCCTACGCCATGGTCGCGATCGGCGCCGTCGGCTTCGTCGTCTGGGCTCACCACATGTATGTGACCGGCCTGTCGCTCGACACGCAGCGCTACTTCGTCTTCGCGACGATGGTCATCGCGGTACCGACGGGCGTCAAGGTCTTCTCGTGGATAGCGACGATGTGGGGCGGCTCGATCCAGTTCCGCACGCCGATGATCTGGGCGCTCGGCTTCATCTTCCTGTTCACGCTCGGCGGTGTCACCGGCGTCCAGCTCGCCAATGCCGGCCTCGACCGCGAACTGCATGCGACCTATTACGTCGTGGCCCACTTCCACTACGTTCTGTCGCTCGGCGCCGTCTTCGCCATCTTCGCCGCCTGGTACTACTGGTTCCCGAAGATGACCGGCTATATGTACAATGAGCGGATCGGCAACTGGCACTTCTGGATCACCTTCATCGGCGTGAACATGGTGTTCTTCCCGCAGCACTTCCTGGGTCGTGCCGGCATGCCGCGCCGTTACATCGACTATCCGGATGCCTATGCCGGCTGGAATTTCGTTTCCTCCATCGGCTCCTATGTCGCAGCCGTAGGCCTTTGCTTCTTCTTCTGGGGCGTTATAGATGCCTTCGCAAAGAAGCGTGTCGCAGGCGACAATCCCTGGGGCGAGGGCGCAACCACGCTCGAGTGGCAGCTTTCGTCGCCGCCGCCCCACCATCAGTGGGAAGAGCTGCCGCGCATCAAGTAGCTCATTTCCGGACGCCGTGATAAGCGGCGTCCGGCTCAACGGATCATTGGAAGAAAGAATGACGGTCATCGACAATCACGAAGCGCTCGCAAAGCAAGGCGATACTGGCCTGTCGGAAGCGGGTGCGCGCGATTATTTCGAGCTTCTGAAGCCGCGTGTGATGTCGCTGGTCGTCTTCACCGCCTTTACCGGGCTGGTGCTGGCCCCCGGCCACATTAACCCCGTTCTCGGCTTCATCGCCATTCTTTGCATTGCCGTCGGTGCCGGCGCGTCGGGCGCGCTGAACATGTGGTACGATGCCGATATCGACGCCGTCATGAGCCGCACCGCACGCCGGCCGATACCCTCTGGCCGCATCAACCCCTCGGAAGCCCTGGCCTTCGGCCTGGTGCTGTCGGGATTTTCGGTGACGATCCTCGGCCTGGCGATCAACTGGCTTTCGGCCGGCATTCTCGCCTTCACCATTTTCTTCTATGCCGTCGTCTACACGATGTGGCTGAAGCGCTCGACGCCGCAGAACATCGTCATCGGCGGTGCAGCCGGCGCTTTCCCGCCCGTCATCGGCTGGGCCTGCGTGACCGGCAGCGTGCCGGTCGAAAGCATCGTGCTCTTCCTCATCATCTTCCTTTGGACCCCTGCCCATTTCTGGGCGCTGGCACTGTTCAAGATGGGGGATTACGAGGCCGTCGGCGTACCCATGCTGCCGAATGTCTCCGGCGCCCAGACGACGAAGAACCAGATCGTCGTCTATGCGGTGCTGACCGCGATCTTCGGCGTCGTGCCGGCCTTCCTGGGATTTGCAAGCTTCGGTTATGGTGTCGTTGCCGCAGCGCTCGGCGCGATCTTCGTGCACTGTTCCATCGCCGTCTGGCGCATGGCCGATAGCGACGTGAAGATGGTGCCGGCAAAGAAGCTCTTCGGCTTTTCCATTTTCTATCTTTTCGCGATCTTTTCCGCGCTGCTGATCGACCGCCTCGTTGCCGTGCTGATGTCGGGCGGTGCCGGAGGCTGGCTATGATCGAACTTGTCAAGCTGACGGACGCGCAGAAGAAATCGCGGCGAGGGCGCAACATTGCGCTCGGGCTGGTACTTGCCGGTCTGGTGGTCCTGTTCTACGCGATCACCATCATCAAGGTCGGTTCCGGACACGTTTGAGGAGGCGTGATGGAGGGGGAGGTTACAAAAAGCACGAGGAGCGGCGCCCGTAACAACGGGATGATCGTTGCCATGTGCCTGAGCTTCGTCGTCGGCATGAGCGCCATGTGCGCCGCCGCCGTGCCGCTCTATCGCATGTTCTGCCAGGTGACGGGCTATAACGGTACCACGCAACGAGCCGAGCAGGTGTCGAACGTCATCCTCGACAAGAAGATCCAGGTTTCCTTCGATGCCAATGTCGCGCCCGGCCTGCCATGGGATTTCAAGCCGCTGCAGGCATCGGTAAGCCCGAAGATCGGCGAGACCGTCGAGGTAAAGTTCCAGATCGAGAACAAGTCGGACAAGACGGAGCGCGGCCAGGCGATCTTCAACGTCTCGCCCCTGGAGGCCGGGGTCTATTTCAACAAGGTCCAGTGCTTCTGCTTCAACGAGACGGATCTCGCGCCTGGGGAAAAGCGCGAGATGTCGGTGGTTTTCTATGTCGATCCTGAGATCGCCAGGGCTCCGGAAACCAAGACGATCAACGCGCTGACACTATCCTATACCTATTACCCACGGGAAGGCGCAAAGCCCGTGGCATCCAACGACGCCGCAGTGCGGCGGGTGGAAAAAAAGCTTTGATGGAGAGTGCTTTTCGGTTTGACCGGAAGCAATATGGGAAAAAGTTATTCGGGGATTGCTGATATGGCCGAAGTGCATCAGAGAAAACACGATTATCACATTATCGATCCCAGCCCATGGCCGATCATTGCGGCCTTTGGGGCCTTCGTGATCACCTTCGGCGGTGTCTGCTTCATGCGCTACCTGAATGGCGGCGCGCTGCATCTGTTCGGGATCAATTTCGCCCAGCCCTGGCTGTTCTTCATCGGTCTCGCCGTCGTCCTCTACGTCATGTACGGCTGGTGGGCCGATACGATCAAGGAGGCCCACGAGGGCGCGCATACCCGCGTCGTGTCGCTGCATCTGCGCTACGGCATGATCATGTTCATCGCCTCCGAGGTGATGTTCTTCGTCGCCTGGTTCTGGGCCTATTTCGATGTCAGCCTGTTCCCGAACGAGGCGATCCAGGCGTCGCGCACGGCCTTCCTCGGCGGCCAGTTCCCGCCGAAAGGCCTTGAAGTTCTCGACCCCTGGCACCTGCCGATTTACAACACCATCATCCTGCTCCTCTCCGGCACGACGGTCACCTGGGCGCACCATGCGCTGCTGCATGGCGACCGCAAGGGGCTGATCCAGGGCCTGACGCTGACCGTGCTGCTCGGTGCGCTGTTCTCCTGCGTCCAGGCCTATGAATATGCGCACGCTCCATTCGCGTTCAAAAACTCGATTTACGGCGCGACTTTCTTCATGGCGACCGGCTTCCATGGTTTCCACGTTCTGATCGGTACGATCTTCCTGCTGGTCTGCCTGGTTCGCGCCATCAGGGGCGATTTCACGCCGAAGCAGCATTTCGGCTTCGAGGCGGCGGCCTGGTACTGGCACTTCGTCGACGTGGTCTGGCTTTTCCTGTTCTTCTGCATCTACATCTGGGGCAGCTGGGGCGCACCGCTCGCCGCTGGTTGATCGGCAGTGATCTCTGGAAAACAAAGGGCGGGCGCTCAGCGTCCGCCTTTTTACGTCCTCAATCTTTAGAGGCAAGCCTTTCGAACGCAGTCGGATAGGGCAGGCCTTTGGCGAGCAATTGCCGGATTTCCTCGGCGCAGGTCTCAGGGCTTTTCACCGACGTATCGACTTCCAGATCATAGATGCCGGGTCGGTGCACCTGTTCCTGCCAGGCAATTACCGGCGCGGGGACAGGCATACCAGCTTCGATCTTCACGTAAGTACCCTGTCTTTCCGGCCCTTCCGCCAGTCGCCGCTGCATGATGACATCGAGCGGGCAGCGCACTCCGACGAACAGAACGGGCAGCCCTGCCAGCAGCCGAGCGCAATCGGCAAGGATGCCGCGCGGTTGCGAATAGCTGTCGTGATGGCCGAATTCGGCGATGACATTGAGCCCCATGCGGCTATGTGCGGCGATCGAGGCATAGAGTGCGGCATAAAGGCGCGCAACCAGCGGCTCCAGGTCGGGCCGCTCGCCGCCGGCGCGCAGGCCGATACCCGGACGATAGCGTGGAGGCGTGATATGCCGCACATGGGCATCGACGCCGAGATTGACCCACACGCCCTCGAAATCAGCCTGTATCACCTCGACGATGCTGCTTTTTCCGGATCGCGGCGCGCCGTTGAGAATGATGATCTGACCAAGAGGCGAGCCTTCGTTGCCGGCCATGACTTCAATCCTTTTAGCGTGCTTTCCCTGGCCGCAGAGGCGGGAGGTGTCCGCGCTTTTCGATTGGACGGATGCCTGCATCGCGGTTACTGATGATGACAGGGGCGAGATCGACAGGCTCGCTCGCAAAAGGCAGACCGATCGAGACCGAACTTTGACCTCAGAGAAAGACAAGACGCCGGACGAGGCTTCCCATGGTGACAGCGCTCTCTTTGCGCCTGTCGATCCATTCAAGGTCGGCATTAAGGGATGTTGCCCGCGTTGCGGCCAAGGCAAGCTCTTTGATGGATTATTATCGCTGAAGCCGCGCTGTGCCGCCTGCGATCTGGATTATGCCTTCGCCGATGCCGGCGATGGCCCGGCGGTCTTCGTCATCCTTATCGTCGGTTTCATTGTCATCGGCCTGGTCCTCTGGATGCAGATCAATTATGCGCCGCCGGTATGGGTCTATATCGTGCTGTTCGCTCCGCTGACGATCATCCTTTCGCTTCTGTCTCTGCGCTGGTGCAAGGGCATCCTGATCGCCCTGCAATATCGCAATAATGCAGCCGAAGGGCGCGTCCATCGTGACTGAGTCCGCAGTGCCCATCCGTCGCGCCAATCCTTTATGGCAGATCGCCAAGGCACTGCTTCTGCTCGTTGCGCTCGTCATCCTGCTTGGGCTCGGCACCTGGCAGGTCGAGCGCCTGCAGTGGAAGGAAGGTCTGCTGGCAGACATTGCCGCCCGCAAGGACGCACCCGCCATACCCTTGTCGGCGATCGAGACGATGGCGGCATCCGGCGGCGATATCGAATATCGCGTCGTGACGGCGACGGGCCGTTACCTCAACGACAAGGAACGGCATTTCCTTGCCACCTACGACGGCGATCCCGGCTATCACATCTACACGCCGCTGCAGCTCGACGACGGCCGCTTCATCTTCGTCAACCGGGGCTTCGTTCCCACCGAGGCCAAGGATCCCGAAAAGCGTAGGAAAGGCGAACTGGCGGGCGAACAGACCGTGACCGGCCTTGCCCGCGCCAAACTCGCCGAGCGGCCCGACGGCATGCCGGATAATGATCTCGGCAAGAACATCTTCTTCTGGAAGGATCTGGATGCCATGGCCGCCAGCGCCGGCCTCCCAAAGGACAAGGTGCTGCCCTTCTTCATCGACGCCGACAAGACGCCCAATCCAGGGGGCTTGCCGATCGGCGGGGTGACGATCATCGATCTGCCGAACAACCACCTGCAATATGCCGTGACCTGGTATGGCTTGGCGGCGGCGCTGACAGCGATCGTCGCCATATCCTGGTGGCGCAAGCGCCATCCGGATGCACCCTCACAATAGAGACATGCAATAGAATAGCTTCATTTCGATGGAATATTCCGCTAGAGCATGATCCCGATAAGTGCGCCGCGGTTTTGGATAGGATCGTGCGGACTGAATCGAGCAGGCGGCAGGGGCACTATCTATGGCTCAGCCATCGCCGCGCATTTCGGAAGAGAGATGAACATAGCCGTTTCCAAACCTGACCTGACCATCCGGCTTTGCGGGCCGCGCGGCTTCTGCGCCGGCGTCGACCGCGCTATTCAGATCGTCGTTCTGGCTCTGAAGGCCTATGGCGCGCCTGTTTATGTCCGTCACGAGATCGTGCACAACCGCTACGTCGTCGAGGGTCTGGAGGCCAAGGGCGCCATCTTCGTCGAGGAGCTGGATGAAATCCCGGCCGAGCATCGCGCCCAGCCCGTCGTCTTCTCGGCTCATGGCGTGCCGAAATCCGTGCCGGCCGATGCCGATGCGCGCAATCTCTTCTATCTCGATGCCACCTGCCCGCTGGTCTCCAAGGTGCACAAGCAGGCCATGCGCCACAATCGCCTCGGCCGTCATGTCATCCTGATCGGCCATGCCGGCCATCCGGAAGTGATCGGCACCATGGGCCAGCTGCCCGAAGGCGCCGTGTCGCTGATCGAGACGGTGGAGGATGCCGACGTTTACGAGCCTGATGATCCCGACAATCTCGGCTTCGTCACGCAAACGACACTCTCGGTTGACGATACCGCCGGCGTCATAGCGCGCCTGCAGGAGCGTTTCCCGAATCTCACTGCGCCGGCTGCGGATTCGATCTGCTACGCCACCACCAACCGGCAGGAAGTGGTGAAGGAGGCGGCATTGGGCTGCGATCTTTTCCTCATCGTCGGGGCGCCGAATTCCTCCAATTCCAAGCGCCTCGTCGAAGTGGCGCTGAGGGCGGGGGCGAAGAAGTCCGTGCTCGTCCAGCGTGCCTCGGAGATCGACTGGGACAATATCGGCGACATCAAGACGGTCGGCCTCTCGGCTGGCGCATCTGCGCCGGAAGTCATCGTCAACGAGATCATCGAAGCGTTCCGCGCCCGCTACAATGCCGTGGTGGAACTCGCTGAAACTGTGAAGGAAACCGAGAATTTTCTCGTCAATCGCGAGCTTCGCAGTATAGAGCTGACGGCAGCAGACATGGCTTTCGTTAACGGAGAATGAGAGGGCCACCTCGTCCTTCGGGGCTTTGCCGCCCGCGCTGACGCCGCATCGGCAACGCACCTCAGGATGAGAGGACAAGAGTTTCGCCGCCAGACGCTTGGATCAGCCCTCATGGTGAGGAGGTTCGCCTGAGCATGTCGAAGGGGGCGTCTTGAACCACAAGGGCGGGTGGTTACGGCGCACGCGTATATCAAGGGAATAGTTCGTGGCTGTTTATACCGATATTACCGAAGACGATTTGAAGTGGTTCCTGACTGAGTATGATGTCGGCGAGTTGCTTTCCTATAAGGGCATTGCCGAAGGCGTCGAGAATTCGAATTTTCTGCTGCATACGAGCCGCGATCCGCTGATCCTGACGCTCTATGAAAAGCGCGTCGACAAGGGCGATCTGCCGTTTTTTCTGGGGCTGATGCAGCATCTGGCAAGTCGCGGCCTATCCTGCCCGCTACCCTTGCCGCGCCGCGACGGCGCCCTGCTCGGCCATCTCTCCGGTCGTCCTGCGGCCCTGATCTCCTTCCTTGAGGGCATGTGGCTGCGCAAGCCTGAGGCGCACCACTGCCGCGAAGTCGGCAAGGCGCTGGCCTCCATGCATATTGCCGGCGAGGGTTTCGCTATCCGCCGCCCGAACGCGCTGTCGCTCGAGGGCTGGCAGATGCTCTGGGAAAAATCCGAGGCCCGCGCCGACGAAGTCGAAGCGGGTCTGCAGGACGAAATCCGCGGCGAACTCGATTTCCTCGCAAAGCATTGGCCAAGCGATCTGCCCGAGGGTGTCATCCACGCCGATCTCTTCCCGGATAATGTCTTCTTCCTCGGCGACACGCTGTCCGGCCTCATCGACTTCTATTTCGCCTGCAACGATCAGCTCGCCTACGATGTCTCGATATGCCTGAATGCCTGGTGCTTCGAGAAGGATCACGCCTACAACATCACCAAGGGCATGGCGCTGCTGGAGGGCTATCAGAGCGTGCGGCCGCTGAGTGCTGCCGAAATCGCCGCCTTGCCGACGCTTGCACGGGGCTCGGCTCTGCGCTTCTTCCTGACGCGCCTCTATGATTGGCTGACGACTCCGGCCGGCGCTCTCGTCACCAAGAAGGACCCCATCGAATATCTGCGCAAGCTGCGCTTCCACCGCCAGATCGCTTCCTCAGCCGAATATGGGCTGAAAGCATGAAGCACGTCGATATTTTTACCGATGGCGCCTGCTCCGGCAATCCCGGCCCCGGCGGCTGGGGCGCGGTGCTTCGTTACGGCGAGGTGGAGAAGGAATTGTCCGGTGGCGAGGCGGAGACGACCAACAACCGCATGGAGCTGTTGGCGGCGATCTCCGCACTCGGCGCTCTGAAGAGCCCTTGCGAGGTCGATCTCTATACCGACAGCGTCTACGTCAAGGACGGCATCACCAAGTGGATTTTCGGCTGGAAGAAGAATGGCTGGAAGACCGCGGACAAGAAACCGGTGAAGAATGCCGAGCTCTGGCAGGCGCTGGACGAAGCCTATAAGAGGCACAAGGTGACGCTGCACTGGGTCAAGGGCCATGCGGGACACCCGGAGAATGAGCGCGCCGACGAGTTGGCGCGCAAGGGGATGGAGCCGTTTAAGCGGAAGTAGGTTGGGGCGCCAGGCCCGATATGCAGGAAATGGCCATCATGGCGAAGCAGGCATTTTCGGATCAGGCGAAAGACATGGCGCTTTTGCGGGACGATGGCGATCCGATCTACCTGCAGATCTGCGCCCGTTTCAAGACCGCCATTGCCGAGGGGCGCATGGCGCCGGGGGATAGGGTGCCATCCGTGCGGGCGCTTGCCAGTGAACTGGGCTTATCGCGCGGAACCGTAAATCTTGCTTATCAGATCCTTGCAGAACAGGGGTATTTCGAATTTCGCGGCGCCGCCGGCACCTTCGTTGATCCGCAGCTGAAAAGCAGCGCCAGCCGATCGAACTCCTTGCCGGTAAGGGCCCCGTCGGAGCCGTCGTCAAACGCAAAGCCGTTTCAGCTCGGGCTTCCCGCGCTTGATGCCTTTCCGCGCAAGACCTGGAGCCGCCTCGTCAGCCGCCGATCCCGGCAGCTCGGCGCTGAACAGCTCGGCTATCCCGAACCTGCCGGCCTCATGGCGCTTCGCGAGCGTATTGCAGCCTGTCTCGCATTTTCGCGCGGGATTGTCTGCCAGCCGGAGCAGGTATTCGTGACAGCAGGCCATCGTGCCAGTCTCGCGCTGATCATGCAGGCGGTCTTTCGGCCGGGCGATGGCATATGGTTCGAAGATCCTGGCTATCCGGTTGCCCGCGAGTTCCTGCTGGCGATGCAGGCGAGGCTTCAACCCATCCCTGTCGATCAGGATGGGCTGGTGGTGGAGGAGGGCAGGAAACGTGCGCCGAATGCCCGCTTTGCTATCGTCACACCGGCCAACCAAAGCCCGCTCTGCGTGATGATGTCCAAGGACAGGCGCGGCGAGCTGCTCAAATGGGCCGAGGAGGGGCAATGCTGGATCGTCGAGGACGATTACGATAGCGAATATCGCTACAATCGCCGGCCGCCGCTCTCGCTGAAGGCCATGGACCGCGGCGAGCGCGTGCTGTTTACGGGCTCGTTCAGCAAGGTCCTCTATCCCGCGCTGCGGCTCGCCTATGTGGTGGTGCCTCCCTCGGAGATCGACGTCTTCGAGCGCGCTTGCCGGTCGATGGGCTCGGGCTGTCCTGAACTCCATCAGGCCGTTATCGCCGATTTCATCGAACAGGGCTATTTCATCCGCCACCTCAAGAAGATGCGCATGCTCTATGCCGAACGCCGGCAGATGCTGGTCGACGTCATGCAAGAGGTGTTTGGCGACAGCGCCAGGACGATTTCTCCGCCGGCCGGGCTGCACCTCGTCATGCAGATCGATCGACATCGTGCATCTTACAAAAAGATTGCCGCATTGGCGCATGCAGACGGCTTCGGCCTGCAACCCCTGGCGCTCTGGCACATGGGGCCGCAATCGGTCGATGGCCTGCTTCTCAGCTTTACCAATCTCAGCAGCAGACCGATGGCGCAATCGCTTGCGGCGCGGCTGAAGGCCATCTGCATTGCGTCCGACAAGGAATAGGCGAGATCTTGGCCTAGTCGAATCCGCAATTCTTGCATCTGTCTGCCAAGCCAAGCCTATGCAAAAAAATTGCCGTCAACCATGATGCAAACCTCATAGGAGTTCAAAATGGGCGAGACTGTTTTTCTTGCCGGAGCAACCGGCGCTATCGGACGCAAGCTCGTGCCCCTGCTTGTGGAGGCAGGCTTCACCGTCTACGGATCAACGCGCAAGCCGGAACGCCGCGAAAGCCTGCAGCAGGCAGGTGCCACACCTGTCGTCCTTGATGTCTTCGACGGCGAGGCGCTGAAGGCGGCAGTGGGACAGATCAGGCCCCGCATCGTCATTCATCAATTAACCGATTTGCCATACGGCCTCGATCCCGCACAGATGGAGGAGGGGCGTGCCCGCAACGCCCATATTCGCGAGGTGGGAACCAGAAACCTCGTCGACGCCGCCATTGCAGCCGGCGTGGAACGGATGGTGTCGCAAAGCATCGCCTGGTCCTATCGGGCCGGTGCTGGCCCGATCACGGAAGAAACGCCGCTTCAGGAGGGGGCGACCGCGATAAGAACGCTTGAGACCCTTACCCTCACCACCTCGGGCATTGCCGGAACGGTTTTGCGATACGGCCTCATTTACGGGCCTGGAACCGGCTGCGACGTGCCGAGCGGTCCCATAAGTCTGCATGTGGACGACGCTGCCCGCGCGGCCCTGCTCGCAGTGCAGGCTTCCGTGACCGGCGTCTTCAACGTGGTCGACGATGGCGGGCCGGTTTCAAACGCGAAGGCAAAATCGATATTGGCATGGCAGCCGGCCCAGCGCGGTTGGGAGTAGCTGCAGGCAAATCACGGCAACCCGTTGAAGCGGATGTACAGAAATTGATTCTTTGCTCCTTCGTTCTGTCTTCATGAGGCCAAAGCGATCACGCCCAGACATGCTCGAGAGCGCTTCTCACTCTCGGCTTTGCGGCGGCGGGCAAGGGCAGAATCGGGCGCGGCGGCTCGATCCTGCAAAGGTCCAGCGCTTCCGCAATCGCATACATGACGCGGAAGCTGCCGAACTCCTTGAACAGGCTCCATAGCGGCTGGAATTTTTGATCGAGCCGGCCGGCTTCGGCGGCGTCGCCGGCTTGGGCAGCCCGTGTGAGCGACAGCGCTTCGGCCGGCAGGAGGCCGGCGACCACGCTGTACCAGGCGTCGGCGCCGGCCAGCAGCCCGGCCGCCGCTCCCCAATCGCCGCTATAGCCGATGGCGAAACCCTTTGGCGTTTCCCGGCGCAGGCGCGCCATCTCTCCCTCGAAATCGCCGCCTTGTGGCAGAGGCATCTTCACTGCCACGATATTCGCGATCTTTGCCAGGCGGGCAATCAGCCCATGGCTGAATGTGAATTTCGTCGTGCCGGGATTGTTGTAGATGCAGAGCGGCAGCTCGCCGGTCTCCGCGACGGTAGCGAAGTGCTGATAGACCTCTTCCTCCGTGAGCGGAGTATAGGATACGGGGGCAAGCAGCAGCCCATCCGCGCCGGCCGCCTTGACGTCACGCGCCAATGCCTGCGCTTCGTCGGTCCGCAGCGCTCCGACACCGACGATGACCGGGATCTTGCCGCCGACACGTGTCATCGCCGTCTGTACGGCCCGCCGGCGCTCGTCGCGTGACAGAAAAGCATAACCGCCCGTACTGCCGAGCAGCCCGATGGAGTCAGCGCCCGCCAGATGAATGCGTTCGAGCAGGCGGGTGAGCGCTGCAACATCCACGCGCCCGGAAGCGTCGGTCGGGGTAATGGGAAAGGCCGAAAGACCAGTAAAGAGCGTCATGATCGTCTTCATCCTTCATCGAGCTCCGGGCAATCGCAGCGATCGAAAACTGGCTTTGAATAGACCACGCAAGTCATATCCCGCTCAGTAGTTTGGTGGCAATCATCCACATGACAAACGCGATGAGCGTTTCCAGAATGCGCCAGGATGCGGGTTTTGCGAAGATCGGTCTCAGCCATCTCGCGCCGAAGCCGAGCGAAAAGAAGAACAGCAAAGAACCCGTTATGGCACCCGCCGCAAATGAAACCTCGTTTCCTGGAAATCGGGTCGAGATCGTGCCGAGCAGCGCCACCGTGTCGAGATAGACATGCGGGTTGAGCCAGGTGAGCGCCAGGCACATGGCAAGCGTCTGCCGGAAGCTCGATGATTTCGCCTCTCCGGCAGCCAGCACCGCGGACGAACGAAAGGCGGAATAGAGGCTCCTGGCTCCATACCAGATCAGGAACGCCGCTCCGGCATAGCGCATGACGGGATCGAGCCAGGGCAACAGCGCGGAGATTTGGCGGAAGCTCGTCACCCCGAGGATGATGAGCACGGCATCGGAGAGCGCACATGCCAGGCACACGGCGAATACATTCTCATTGCGAAGGCCCTGACGCAGGACGAAGGCGTTTTGCGCGCCGATTGCGACGATCAGGCTGAGCCCCATCATCAGGCCCGTCATATAGATTGAAAAATTCATGCTTGGAGCAATTCCAGGAAAAGTGCGAAGCGGTTTTCCGTCCGGAATTGCGCAAAAAACGAAAGACTCCAGCGAAATGCACCGAACGAAGAGCATTTCCGATATCGCCTCAGAAAGGTTTAGGCTACTTAATGCTACTAACCCGGATTAAGAAAAACTAAGCCATGCTCGACTATTCCGCCCTCCGTGCCGTCTCCATGGTCGTTCAGACCGGCAGCTTCGAAAAGGCGGCAGCCATTCTCAATGTCACGCCTTCCGCCGTTTCGCAGCGGGTGAAGCAGCTCGAAGAACGGCTGGGTATCGTCCTGATCGTCAGGGGCAATCCCTGTACCGCGACGGAGAAAGGCGAATGGCTCTGTCGCCATATGGAGAATGTCGGCATGCTGGAAGACGAGCTTTTCGGACGCTTGCCGGCGCTTGTCGATCCCGGCGAGCCCAAGCAAAGGGTCACGCTTCACATTGCCACGAATGCCGACAGTCTCGGGACGTGGTTCGTGGAGGCCATATCGGGCTTTGCCGAAAATTCTCCCTATCTGCTGAATATCGCCATCGACGACCAGGATCATACCGCCGAATGGCTGCAGCGTGGCCGGGTCATCGCAGCCGTCACCGGCCTGGAAAAGCCGATCCAGGGGTGCCGGCGCATATCCCTCGGCGCCCTCCGCTACCATGCAACCGCGAGCCCCGGTTTCGTCGCCCGGCATTTTTCACAGGGCGTTACCCCAAAAGCGATCCAGAATGCGCCGGCCCTGACCTTCAACCAGAAGGACAGGCTTCAAAGCCGGTGGATTCGCCAGACTTTTGGAGAGGATTTTGCCTATCCGAGCCACTGGCTGCCTTCGACTCAAGGCTTCGTCGATGCCAGTCTTTCAGGTATGGGGTGGGGAATGAATCCCATCCAGCTTGTACGGGAGCATCTGGAAAGCGGTCGCCTGGTCGAGCTGATTCCCGGCACGCCGTTGGACATTCCGTTGTATTGGCAGGTAAACCGCCTCGCAGCCGACCGGCTTGCCGAGCTTACGCGCAGGATCACTGCGACGGCCAAAGCTCATCTGTCACCGTGAGATGTGCATCTAGCTAACTGCCATTCGCCGCGCTACCGGAACGCAATGTTCGCGAATTGGTGCCTTGCCCGGTTGCCCTTTCTCTCTATGCTGCCCCCGACTTCCAGGGAGATTGCCTTATGATCCTGCATTGCGTTTTTCTTAGACTCAAATCCGCCCTGACACAGGATGAGAAGAAGGCGCTCTTCGATTCCGTCCTCGCCTTGCAGAAGGTCATTCCGGGGATTGTCGGCGTGAAATACGGGCCGAATGTTTCGCCCGAAGGCCTGCATGGCGGTTTCGCCGATGGATTTGTCGTCACCTTCGAAAGTGTAGAAGCGCGCGATGCCTATCTGGTGCATCCCGATCACGTCGCCGTCGGCGAGCGGATCGTTTCGTCGACGGATGGCGGTCTGGCTGGCCTGATGGTCTTCGATTTCAACATTTAAGCGGGCAGTCGCAGGCAGCCCGTGCCTGCGACTTTCTCGTTGCGTGATCAGCTTGATTTCGCCATCGCCGCGGCGAGTTGATCAACGTTATAACGGAACATTTTTTCGTAAGTCGAAGCCGGTCCGTTGGCCTTTGAAAGCGATTCGACATAAAGCTCACCGCCGGGCTCGGCGCCGGTTGCCTTGGCAACCTGCTTGACGAGGCGCGGATCGTTCGAGTTTTCGAAGAAATAGGTCTTCACATGCTCGGTCTTGATCTGCTCGATCAGCTTGGCGACATTGGCGGCCGAGGCTTCCGTCTCGGTGGAAACGCCGAGCGGCGACAGGAAATTGACCTTGTATTCGCGGCCGAAATAACCGAAGGCGTCGTGGCTGGTCAGCACCTTGCGGCGGTCTTCCGGGATCTTGTCGAACTTGCCGTGCGCATAGGCGTCGAGCTCGCTCAGCATTTTGGTGTACCGTTCGGCATTCGCCTTAAAGTCAGCGGCATCGGCCGGATCGGCAGCGGAAAGAGCCTTCTCGATATTGGCGACCCAGATCTTCACATTGACCGGACTGTTCCACACATGCGGATCGGTGACCGTCTTGCCGTCATCGACCATCGTACGCGTGTCGATGCCTTCGGAGACAACGACGGGCGTTCCCTTGTAGCCAGAGGCGCTGATCAGCCGGTCCATCCAGCCTTCCAGCCCTTCGCCGCTGACGAAGACGACCTTGGCGGCATTCAGCGTCTTGGCATCGGCCGGCGAAGGCTCGAATTCATGAGGATCGCCGTTAGGGCCGACGAGGCTCGATACCTTCACATGGTCGCCGCCGACATGCTTGACCACATCGGCAAGCACGGTGAAGGACGCCACGACATTGAGCGTTTCGGCGGAGGCCGGTGCGGCAACGCCGAAGGCGACGAAGGCCGCCGCCGCGGCTGAGAGGAGCAGTCTCTGTGTGTTCATGCGAGTCTCCTTGTTCGGATTAGCCCCGGAGATGGGGACGGGGGAAGAGCCGCCGGGCAAGGCCCGAGGGTGCGAAGAGAATGGAAAAGCCGTAGATCAAGCTGGCGGTGATGATGATGGTCGGGCCTGACGCGAATTCGAGATGGTAGGAGGCGATGAGGCCGACATAGCCTGACGCCATCGCCGTTCCTGTCGCGATCATCATCATGGCGGGCAGGCCGCGCGACCAGAGCTGCGCCACGGCCGCGGGCAACATCATCAGCCCGACGGCCATCAGCGTGCCGAGCGCCTGGAAGCTGGCGACGAGATTGAGAACGACGAGCAGCAGGAACAGGAAGTGATAAAGCGGCCCGCGCCCGCCGACGGCCCGCAGGAAACCGGGATCGAAGCATTCCATCACGAGCGGGCGGTAGATGACGGCGAGCGTCAGCAGCGTCGCCGTGGTGATCGCGCCGATCTGGTAGAGGGCAGGGGCGTCGATTGCGAGGATGGTGCCGAAGAGCACATGCAGGAGATCGATGTTGGAGCCGCGCAGCGATACGATGAGAACGCCAAGCGCCAGCGAGGCCAGATAGAAGCTCGCGAAACTCGCATCCTCCTGCAGCACCGTCGTGCGGCTGACGAGGCCTGACAGCAGCGCCACCGAAAGGCCGGCGACAAGGCCGCCCAGCCCCATGGCGGTCAGCGAAAGAGAGCCGGCAATGAGATAGCCGATGGCGGCGCCAGGCAGGACGGCGTGGCTCATGGCATCGCCCATCAGGCTCATGCGCCGGAGCATCAGGAAGACGCCGATCGGCCCTGAGCCGAGGCCGAGGCAAATACACGCGATCAGCGCGCGCCGCATGAAACCATAATCCGCAAAGGGCGCGAGGAAGACGTCGTATATGGTCATTCGCACAGCTCCCGCTTCACGAGGCCGCCTTCGTCATGCTCTTCTTCCGGCAGGCATGTCTCGGCTTCCTCGTCCCAGTGCTCGGCCATGGCGCGCGCCTCGATGAGATTGCCGGGGCTCATGATATCCTGCGTCTTTCCCCATCCCACGAGTTCGCGGGCGATCAGCAGCGTTTCCGGGAAATAGCTTCGCACCTGCTCGAAATCGTGCAGCACGGCGATGACGGTGCGCCCCTCCCCGTTCCATTGCAGCACGAGGTCGAGAAGATCGCGCGTCGTCCGCTGGTCGATCGCCGTGAAGGGTTCGTCCAGCAGGATGACACGGGCATCCTGCAGCAGCAGCCGCGCAAAGAGCACGCGCTGGAACTGTCCGGCCGAAAGTGAGCCGATATGCCTTTTTTCGAAACCCGAGAGCCCGACAATGCCAAGCGCCTCGCGCGCCCGCTCGGCATCCTCTCGGGAAAATTGGCCGAAAGCACCGGCATTCTTCCAGGTGCCTAGCATGACGGTATCGGCGACCGAAATTGGAAAGCGTCTGACGATATCGGACACTTGCGGCAGGTAGCCGAAATCGTTGCGCGTCAGCGCCCCTCGATCGATCGACCCTTCCGCCGGCCGTAATTCGCCGACGATGGCCTTGAGCAGGGTCGACTTTCCCGCCCCGTTCGGCCCGGCAATCGCCGTCAGACTGCCGGCCGCAAAGCCGCCCGAGATGTGATGCACGGCGGGATGACGCTCATAGGTGACGGTGAGATTGTCGAGGCGGATGATGTCGCTCATGCCAGCGCCACTGCCCAGCCGATTGCCCCCCAGAGTAACGCTACGCCAATGGCCACGTAGGCAAGGCGCATCAGAGCCGAGCGTCCCATGAGGGACGATGCGAAGGGATCACGGTTAAAGGGCATTCCCGAGCTTTCATTATGTAATAACATTACGGGGTAGTAGCCGACGAAATGCGGCAAAAAAGAGGCGGATGGGAAATTGATAACGGTTGAGCCCTGGCAATTGGTTCTTTCCACCGACAATGCTATATACGGTGCATTAATTGCTATTCGGTGACCTGGTTCGGCGATCGGGAAGGGAGACGCTTATGAATGTTTCTATCGGTGAACGCTGGGAAAAATTCGTCGAGAGAACGGTGGAAGAGGGTCGTTACAGCTCCGCGAGCGAGGTTGTGCGCGAAGGTCTCCGGCTCGTAGAGGAGCGTGAAGCCAAAATAGCAGCTCTGCGGCGTACTCTGGAGGCATCGATCGATCGCGGCGGCGATATATCTGACGAGGAGCTTGGCGCCGCTTTGGAAGCCAAGGCTGCCGAACTGGCAAAAGAAAGCACTTGAGTGCCTCGGCTTCGTTATACAGCCGCTGCGCAAGATAACATCCTGGATATTCTTGTATTCATAGCGCGTCAAAGCGGCAGTCCAAAGGTCGCTTTGAAATTCACAGCGGAGCTACGCCGCAAATGCGCAAGTCTTGCGGCCTTACCCGGTCAAATGGGCCGTCCGCGCCCGGAACTGAGAGACGATATCCGCAGCTTCGCATTTCGTGGGCATATGATCTTTTTCCGCTATGTCGACGATGTTTTCGAGGTTTTGAATGTGTTCGAAGGACATCGTGATTTCGACAGTTATTTCAATGATGAAGACAAAAACAAGGGGCGCTTTTGAGACGCCCCTTATTTCTTCCATCCATCAAAATCTTAAAGCTGCTCCATCATCGCAGCGGCGCCCGAAACCGTCGCTTGGCCGGGACTTTCCTCAATGTTCAGCGTCTTCACCACACCGTCTTCCACCAGCATGGAATAACGCTTGGAACGAATGCCAAGGCCGCCGGCAGAAAGATCGGCCTCAAGACCGAGAGCCTTGGTGAAGGAGCCGTCCCAGTCGGCGAGGAAGTGTATCTTGCCCATGCCGCCGGACGATTGTGCCCAGGCGCCCATCACGTGCCAGTCGTTGATGGAAACGACGGCGATGTCATCGACGCCCTTGGCGAGAATGGTGTCGCGGTTTTCGAGAAAGCCCGGCAGGTGATTGAGCGAGCAGGTGGGCGTAAACGCACCGGGCACGGCGAAGAGCACGACGCGCTTGCCGGCAAAGAGCTGTTCGGTGCTGATCTCGACCGGGCCGTCGGCGGTTTTTTCCTTGAAGGTGGCGGCAGGCAGCGTGTCGCCGATGGCGATAGTCATGGCACTCTCCTTGGTCGTTGTTTCGGGGCGCTCGAATGGCCGCCGATGGCATGAAGACGGTTCAGAGAACTATAGATCCGGCCTATTCCAGCGCAAGAGTGGTTTCCATCGCCCGGTCGCCATCGACAACGAGGATGCCCCAGCTCTTGCCCTTCGGATCGTAATCCTTCGGCAGCTTGCCGATCTCGATATCGGCCGAGAAGGTGGTTCCCTCGTGCTTTGCATTCGCCTGCTGAAAGAATACATAGCCCGATGGCCCCGTGACGTAGATTTCGGGCGCCTTTCCTCCCGCTTCCGGCAGCGTCAGCCGCAGCGAGAGGCTCTTGGCGTCAGCTGAGATCTGATAATTCTGGATTGCGAAATCCGCGGAGGGGGCTTCGGGAAGCACCGCCTGCGCCGCATCGAGCAAGGCCAGCTCGCGCGAGGTCGGTTGTGCATTTGCCGGCAAGGGCAAGGAATATTCGGCCTGGAAGGGGATGCAGATATCCTTGCAGAGGCCGACGAAAGCCGTCAATTCGAGCTTGTCCGGTGCCTCGCCGGTGACGCGAAGATCGAGCGGAAACGTGACCGGAGCGTCGTAGCCGATTTCCCGGACAGGGCCGACGCTGATTGGTTTCGGTACCGGGTAGCTCGCCCTTGCCAATGTTACGCCGCTGCCCGGTGCCGGCGTTATTTGCGGCGGAATTCCGCCCTGACCTGGCTCGCGCCAATAGGTGATCCAGCCCGGCTCCGGTTCGATCTGCAAGGCGGCGCGGATATGCCCTTGGGTGTCCGGCGCCAGCGCAACCAGACGCATTCTGCCGCCCTGATTGTCTACCCAGTCGCTCGTTGCGGCATGGACCGCCGCGGTCCCGCAAAAGAAAGTGGCGAGAAGGGCCGTCAGGCGGGCAATGGTACTTATTTCGATCATGCAGCAAGGATTTAGCCGATCGAGCTGCCAGGAGCCAGCGCGGACGAAGAGCCAAATGATCATTTTCAGTTGATTGATTTATGACATTGCCCCATCTTGATCATAGGCGGTGCAGTTGCGGACTGCGGTCAGGAGGCACAATGTCCCTATCAACGCTGAAGAATAGACGCGAAAGAGGTTTTCTCGACGGTCAGTTCCTGATCGCCATGCCGGGCATGGAGGATCGGAATTTCCATCGAACGGTGATTTATATCTGCGCCCATTCCGATGCCGGTGCCATGGGCTTCGTCATCAATCGGGCTCAGAAGCTGACATTCACCGATGTGCTGCTACATCTCGAAATGATCAAGGACGACGACGCGATCGTGCTGCCGCAGAGGGCGCGCGACTTCCCTATCCAAACCGGCGGTCCCGTCGAAAGCGGCCGAGGTTTCGTTCTGCATTCGGACGACTATATCAGCGACAGCAGCATCCCGGTCAGCGACGACATCAGCCTGACGGCGACGCTCGATATCGTACGGGCGATTTCCAGGGGGAGCGGCCCGAAACGTGCCACGATGCTGCTCGGCTATGCCGGCTGGGGCGCAGGCCAGCTCGAAGCCGAGATCGGAAATAATGGCTGGCTGAATTGCCCGGCAAACGAAGAGCTGATCTTCGATCGAAGTCTCGACAACAAGTATGATCGCGCGCTGGCTCTGATGGGCATCAATCCTGCGATGCTATCGCTGCAGGCGGGGCATAGCTGAGCCGATATGCCGCTATTTTGGAACGAAATAGCCTAGGTGACGTTTTCTTGTCACCGACGGCAATTCCGCCGTCTCAGGCAAGGAGGCGTCAGAGATGAGCAGCACGACCGACAAGGTGTCCGGTAAGATGAATGAAATGGCCGGTAAGGCCAGGCAGGCGGCCGGCAAGGCGACCGATGACAAGGAAATGCGCGCCAAGGGTTCTGCCCAGGAAGCCAAAGGCAAGATGCAGAGCGCCGTTGGCAAGGCGAAGGATAAGGTCAAGGGTGCAGTCGACCGGATGTGACTGCTTGCATTTGCCAGATCCATGATCGCCGCTCCGTCAGGATGGATGTTGTAGCGGCGGTAATGGGAGGAAGGGCCTGTTACGGAAACGTGGCAGGCTCTTTACTGTCGGCCAATAATTTTCCGAGGGTACGCATGCGGCTTTTCACCTGCGACCATTGCGGCCAGCCCGTTCACTTCGATAACAGACAATGCGTCCGCTGCGGCCATCAGCTCGGTTTCATTCCGGATCGCCTGGCGATATACGCGCTGGAAGCTGAAAATGCCGCCAATTGGCATCCGGTGTCCGAGCCGGCACACCATGTGCGGTTTTGCGCGAACGCCGGACTCGATATCTGCAATTGGCTCATCGATGCGGACGATCCGCAACCCTATTGCGTCGCCTGCCGGCACAATCGTCTCGTGCCGAACACCGGCACTGAACAGGGCGTAGATCGCTGGAGGCGTATGGGCCAGGCGCAGCGGCATTTGTTCTATTCGCTCTTGCGCTGGAACCTGCCGCATCCCGATCGGCAGCAGGACCCCCAAAGTGGGCTCGTCTTCGATTTTCTCGAGGATGAGGTGCAGGGCGATACCGTGGTCCCGGCGATGACCGGTCATGAGGAGGGACTGATCGCGATCCGAGCCGCCGAGGCCGACGATGTGACGCGCGAACAGGCGCGTACCTCGATGAACGAGCCATATCGCACCTTGCTCGGCCACTTCCGCCATGAGATCGGTCATTTCATCTGGAACAAGCTTGTCCGCGACCGCGATCAGTTCGATGCCTTTCGCGCCGTCTTCGGCGACGAGCGCGCCGACTATGGTTTGGCACTTCAGGCTCATTACGAGAACGGGCCGCCCGCGAACTGGCAGGAAAGTTTCATCAGCGCCTATGCCAGCTCCCATCCCTGGGAAGATTTCGCGGAATGCTTCGCGCATTATCTGCACATCGTGGATACGCTGGAAACGGCGCGCTCCTTCGGCTTGGCGATCGATCCTCACCGCTATCACGACATGGCGGCCGAAGTGGACTTCGACCCCTATAAGGCTAAAAGCGCCGAGCAGCTCGTCAATGCCTGGATCCCGTTGAGCGTGGCGATCAATTCCATCCAGCGCAGCATGGGGCAGCCGGATTCCTATCCCTTCATCCTCTCGCCGCCGGTAGTTGCCAAGCTCGACTATATCAGGGAATTGATCGACAGCGCCTGATCAAGACTCAGGCGCGCTTCGTCAGCGGAAAGCGTTCCTTTAGCAGGCGGACCACGGAATCCGAACCCATCGGCGGGCCGAAGATGAAGCTCTGACCATAGGTGCAGCCGATCTTGGCAAGCTCCAGCGCATCCTCTTCCGATTCGATGCCTTCGGCGACGACGCGCATGTTGAGTTCTCGCGCCATGGAGATGACCGAACGCAGCAGAACCGCCTTCTTGTCGCTATCGTCTCTGACCATCGCCTTGTCGAGCTTGATCGTGTCGAAGGGAAAGCGGGTGAGATAGGCGAGGGAGGAATAGCCGGTGCCGAAATCGTCGAGCGCGAGGCCGATCCCGGCTTCACGCAGCTTATCGAGCACCAATCGCGCCTGCTCCGGATTCTCCATAACCTGCGATTCCGTCAGCTCCAGCTTGATCCGGTGCGGATCGCAATGGGTCTTGGCGAGCAGGGCGCGGATATCGTCGTAAAGCTCGTTGTTGAGCAGCTGTACGCTGGAAAGATTGATGGAGACGAAGAGCGGCAGGTCGCCGGTCTGTCGCTGCCATGCCTTCAGGTCGTTCGTTGCCTGCTCGAGCGCGAACATGCCGAGCGGACCGATGATATCGGAAGCTTCGGCGATCGGGATGAACTCCGACGGCGGAATATTACCCCGCTTTGGATGCTCCCAGCGCATCAGCGCCTCGAAGCCGGCAATCTCGGCATCTTCGAGCCGAACGATCGGCTGGTAGACGAGCGAGAGTTCCTTTCGTTCGACCGCGCGGCGCAGATCGGTTTCCAGCTGCAGCCGGTCGGTGCCGAAGCTGCGGAAGGCCGGCTGGAACGGTTCGACGCGATTGCCGCCGGCGCGCTTGGCGCGGTACATGGCGAGCTCCGCGTCACTCAGCATACCCGTCGCGTTCTCCTGCTGATCCACCCAGGACGTCAGTCCCACAGATGCCGTCAGGATGATTTCGCGATTGGCGAAATTGATCGGCACCATGATGGCCTTGCTGATCGCGTCGGCGAAGTCGGCGACCTTGGCGGGATCGCGTTCGGAAACGAGGATGAGGCCGAACTGGTCGCCCGAAAGGCGGGCAAGCGTATCCTGCGGCTTCATCAGCCGGCGAAGACGCCGCGTCAGCGCGATCAGGATATTGTCGCCTGCGGCAAAGCCAAGGGTATCGTTGACGAGCTTATAGCGGTCGATATCGATGACGATGACCGTCGGCCTGAGCTGATTGCCGTCCGAGGCAAGCGTCAGTACGGACTGCAAGCGGTCGAGAAAGACCTGTCGGTTCGGCAGTCCGGTGAGATTGTCGTGCACGGCGTCGTGCAGCAGCCGTTCGATCGAATTCTTCTGCTCGGTAATGTCGACAATGGTGCCGACGCAGCGAATGATCTCGCCGTTGGAGCCGAGCACCGGCCGGGCGCGGATCGACAGCCAATGGAAATGTCCATCCTCTGCACGAATGCGGAATTCATGATTCAGCCGGCCGCGCCGGTGTTCCAGAAGCACGTCGAGCGTGGCGCGGAAGCGGTCACGATCATCGGGATGCAGGCGCGGCAGCCAGTTGCGCGCGGCGCCATGCATGGTGCCGGGCGAAAGGCCGAGCTTCAGCGAGATGTCGGGCGTCGTCACGACACGGTCGCGCGCCACGTCCCAATCCCAGACGGTATCGCCGGAACCTGTGAGAGCCAGGGATTGCCGCTCCAAATCGGAGAACAGGCCCTGCTGGAATGCGCCGCCGGCAAAGGCGTGCTGCATGACAGTGAAGCCGATCAGCAGCACGATCAGCACGAGGCCGCCGCCGAGTGCGGGCTGGATGATGTCGTTGTCGAGCTTGCCCATGACCGTCATCCAGGCCCCGAACAACCAGACGAGGATCAGCGCCCAGGCGGGCACGAGCAGGATGGCCCGATCATAACGGCTGAAGCCGAGATAAATGATGAGGAGCAGGCCCGCCGTCGCGGTCAGCGCCAGCGACAGTCGGGCGATGCCGGCGGCAATCGACGGATCGTAGATCGCCACACCGAAGAGCAGCGCTAGACCGAGCACCCAGGCAAGCGTCACATAGCCGAGATGAGCGTGCCAGCGATTGAGATTGAGATAGGTGAAGAGGAAGATCACCAGGCTGGAGGCGAGCGCCACCTCCGCGCAGGCGCGCCATATTCGCTGGTCGCTCGAGGTGAGGCTGATGAGCTTGCCGAGGAAGCCGAAGTCCACGCAGATATAGCCGAGCACCGCCCAGGCAAGCGCCGCCGTCGCTGGCAGCATCGAGGTTCCCTTGACCACGAAAAGGATGGTCAGGAACACCGCCAGCAGGCCGGCAATGCCGAGCACGATGCCGCGATAGAGCGTAAAGGCGTTGACCGTATCCTTGTAGGCGTTCGGCTCCCACAGATAGAGCTGCGGCAGGTTCGGTGACGAAAGCTCGGCAACGAAGGTGACGACCGCGCCGGGATTCAGCGTAATGCGGAAAACGTCCGCTTCGTCGCTCGGCTGACGGTCGAGCGCGAAGCCTTCGCTCGGCGTGATCGCGACGATGCGCTGCGAGCCGAGATCGGGCCAGAAGACCTTC
The DNA here is from genome assembly GCF_003024605.1 of Rhizobium sp. JAB6. Lineage (GTDB taxonomy): Bacteria > Pseudomonadota > Alphaproteobacteria > Rhizobiales > Rhizobiaceae > Rhizobium. The sequence continues at coordinate 875,551 of NZ_PYJQ01000001.1, forward strand.
GAATTCACCAGGCGGAAATGCGGGGCGACGATGACGCGCTCGAGCTGCTCTTCTGAAACGTTGGCGAGCGCGAAGACCGCCCAGTCGCCTTGGTGGTTCGGCGAGGAGGAGCGGACCTCGATGCGGCGGCGGATGCCATCGGCGCCGGCAGCGGTCGAAACCTGAAAGGCTTCACCCTGATTGGTGTAGATCTCGGTTGTCGCCGTCAGGTCGAGCGCCGTATCGTCGCGGGAAATCTTGACGGGCTCTGCGGCATGCGCCATTCCGGCGATGAGCAGCAGCAAAATGGCTGCAAGCGTAGAGGTTAGCGCGGATAGCCGCCTGGCCATCGGCCATGTCTGCATGATTCCGGCGATCATCGCTGGTCAAAGCTTTGGTTCGGGTTGGTATCGGATGCCAACCTTGAAAACATCACATGGTCGCGCCACTGACCGTTGATTTTAAGATAACCGCGCAAATGACCTTCCCGCTGGAAACCGGCTTTTTGCAAAAGCCGCATGCTACGCTCGTTATCCGGAATACAGGCTGCTTCAATTCGGTGCAACTCAAGTCCGGAAAAGATATAGGGTATAACCAACTGAAGTGCGGCGAACATATGTCCCTGACCGGAGTAGCGCTCGCCCATCCAATACCCGATCATGCAGCTCTGCGCAGCACCGCGGCGAATATAGCCGATCGTGATGCCGCCAACCAGCGTCATGTTTTCCCTTAGAAAAATGAAGAGCGGTATGGCCTGACCGGAACTGTATTCCTGCTTGCCCCGAATGATACGCGCCCGATAGGCGCCCTCTGTCAGCTCGTCGTGGCGCCACGTAGGCTCCCAGGGTTCGAGAAAGCGGCGGCTTTCCGCCCGAAGCTTGTGCCATTGATTGAAGTCGGAGTAGCGCGGCAGACGCAGCAAATAATTGTCGTTTTCGAGTTCAACCGCGTCCGAATGACGTGAGAGAAACCGAAAGACAGATTTTTGCATGCCGCCAAGCACTCCCCCGAGAATTGCACCCATAGGCCTGCCGGCGTGCCCTTAGCCGCTTGCGCTTCTGGAGGCAGGGGCCGGCGACGACAGCGAGGTGACGATGTCTTCCATCGGTGCAAGCTGCTCCAGCGGCCCGATCGCAGAAAGCGTCGGTACTGTATCGAAGAACAGGCGGCCGGCAAGATCCGTCAGGCGCTCGATCGTGATGCCTTCCAGGCGCTCCAGCATCTCCTGGTTCGGGATGGGGCGGCCATAAAGCATCATCTGCCGGGCGACCTGGCCGGCGCGGGCGGCCGGGCTTTCCTGGCCCATCAAGAGCTGTGCGCGGATCTGGGCTCGAGCCCGCTCGATTTCCTGCTGCTGAATGTCATGGGAGGATTTATGCAGCTCGTCGACGATGACGGGCAGCAGCTCCGGCAGGTTCTCGCCGCCGGTCGCGGCATGGATGCCGAAGATGCCGGTGTCGGAGAAGCCCCAATGGAAGGCATAGACCGAATAACAGAGGCCGCGGAATTCGCGCACTTCCTGGAAGAGCCGCGAGGACATGCCGCCGCCGAGGATGTTTGCGAGAATCTGCGAGCAGTAGAAATCGCGGGTGTGATAGGCGCGGCCTTCGAAGCCCAACAGGATCTGCGCATCCATCAGGTCGCGCGTTTCGCGAATGTTGCCGCCGATATAGCGCGCCGGCTCGACAACGGGCGGAGCGGACGGTTTAGTCGGCAGGCTGGAGAAGCGCTCTTCGACCTGCCGCACGAAGCTTTCATGGTCAACCGCGCCGGCCGCCACCACGAACATGCGGTCCGTCGTGTAGTTGCGGCCGAGGTAATGGCGGATCTGTTCCGGCGAGAAGGAGAGGACGGTTTCCGGCGTGCCTAGAATGGCGCGCCCAAGCGTCTGATCGCGATAGGCGACCTCCGAAAACTTGTCGAAGACGACATCGTCGGGCGTATCGTTGGCGGCATTGATTTCCTGCAGGATGACCTGCTTTTCGCGCGCCAGCTCTTCTTCCTCGAAAGCCGACTCCGTCAGGATATCGGCGAGAATATCGACGGCAAGCGGCACATGGTCCTTCAGCACGCGGGCATAATAGGACGTAGTTTCGGTCGAGGTGGCGGCGTTGACTTCGCCGCCGACATTCTCGATTTCCTCGGCGATCTCCCGGGCGGAGCGCCGCGCCGTACCCTTGAACGCCATATGTTCGAGCAGATGCGCGATACCGTGTTCTGCTTCGGTCTCGTTGCGCGAACCCGACTTGATCCAAACGCCGAGGGCCACGCTTTCGAGGTGTGGCATCGATTGGGTCGCTACTGTCAGCCCGGACGCTAGCCGGGTGCACTCCACTGTCATCGCCTGTCTTTCCGCGTCTGTTATTCGCCGGTCCGGATATGCTTGCCGATAAAGTTTTCAACGGCTTTAAGTTCCGGATCGAGAATGTCGAAACGCTCCTCCCTGGTCATCAGACCAGCAAGCCACGTCGGAAGCGCCGGGTCAATACCGGATGCGGATTTTACTGCGGCGGGGAATTTTGCCGGGTGGGCCGTCGCCAGTGTCACCATCGGGCTGCTGGGACGCTCGTTCTTGCCGGCAATGAAGACGCCGATCGCCGTATGCGGATCGAGCAGATAGCCCGTATCGGCAAGGGTCTGACGGATCGTTTCGGCCACCTGCTTCTCGCTGGCGCGGCCGGCGCGGAAATCCTTCCTGATGAGCTTCAGTGCCTCTTCGCTGACGGAAAATCCGTTCGACTGCTTCAGGCTCTCCATGGCGGCGCGCACCTTGGAGGCGTCGCGGCCGTTGGCCTCGAACAGCAGCCGCTCGAAGTTGGAGGAGATCTGAATATCCATCGAGGGCGAGGTGGTTGCCTTGACGGACCGCATCTCATAGCGCCCGGTTTTCAGCATACGTGCCAGGATATCGTTCTCATTGGTGGCGATAACCAGTCTTTCGATCGGCAGGCCCATGCGCTTGGCGACATAGCCGGCGAAAATATCGCCGAAATTGCCCGTGGGTACAGTGAACGAGATTTTCCGATCCGGACCGCCAAGGGCGACGGCTGTCGTGAAATAATAGACCACCTGCGCCATGATTCGCGCCCAGTTGATGGAATTGACGCCCGAAAGCTTGACCTTGTCGCGGAAAGCGGCGTCGTTGAACATGGCTTTGACGAGATTCTGGCAGTCGTCGAAATTGCCCTTGATCGCCAGCGCATGCACATTTGCCGCCGTCGAGGTGGTCATCTGCCGCTGCTGCACCGGCGAGACTTTACCATGCGGGAAGAGAATGAAGATGTCGGTTCGCTCTCGCCCGGCAAAGGCGTCGATCGCCGCGCCGCCGGTATCGCCCGAGGTCGCGCCGACGATGGTGGCCCGCTGGCCGCGCTTCTCCAGCGCATAATCCATCAGCCGCGCCAGCAGCTGCATGGCGACATCCTTGAAAGCGAGCGTGGTGCCGTGGAAAAGCTCCATGACGAAGCTGTTCGGTCCGGTCTGAACGAGCGGCGCCACTGCCGGATGCCGGAAGGTGGCATAAGCATCGTCGATCATGCCGCGGAAGACATCGGCCGGGATCTCGCCATTGGTGAAAGGCGAAAGGACGGCGAAAGCGATATCCTGATAGCTCTTGCCGCGGAAGGCACGGATTTCCTTCTTCGTCAGCACAGGCCATTCACGGGGAACATAAAGCCCGCCGTCACGAGCAAGGCCGGCCAGAAGAGCGTCGCAGAAGCCAAGGGCAGGGGCTTCTCCCCGCGTTGAAATGTAGTCCACGGTCTAGAATTCCTTTGGTCGCAAAATTGCCTGAGTGATCGATTGAGAGGGTAGAGGAACGAAGCGACGGCGGCCGGTCTTTTTGCGTCGGATCAACCGCGTGGTTTTCGTGTTTGCGCAAGGCGGGTCCGATCAGCGCCTGGTGGGGGCCGCTTGTGGCAATCTGTCGATCTCGAAAAGTGAGCCAAACGGTGTCTACCCAATCGATTTTTCGCTGTGTCGCTGGTATAGACCATCGCCAAGTGTCATAAAAGGCCCGTTTGACAGGCTGCGGGCCGATAATGTGAAATTATATGGAGAGGGTGGAATAATAGTGTTTGGCAAGGTTTCGCGTCGTCTTTTCTCCGCTTCCCTTCTGGCATTGCTGACGGGCTGCAGCACTCTCGGCATCGGCGGCAACAGTGAAAAACAGCCGGCAACGGATGTAACGGTAGCGCCGCAAGCAAGCGCCGCGACGGCGGCTCCGACCGGCGGCCAGGCCTATGTTGCAGGCAAGTGCCCGCAGGCTGTCATCCGCGACGAGGATTCGGTCTATCGCACCTACGCCAAGGGCGCCAAGGACGACCCGAAACAGCTGATCTACCAAGCTTCGCTGGCTGAGGCGACCCGCCAGTGCACCACGGACGGCACCAGCCTCGGCATTCATGTCGTGGCGCAGGGACGCCTGGTTGCCGGTCCCATGGGCGGCTCCGGCAAGATTACCCTGCCGATCCATGTTGCCGTCATGGACAACGACAATGCGCTCTATAGCAAGACCATTATGTATACGGCGGATATTCCGCCAGGCGAAAGCACGGCGCAATTCCTCTTCACAGATAACGATATCCAGATTGCCGGCGGCTCCGGCGGCTTCACCATCGTCCAGATCGGCTTCGATCAGGGCCCGCAGAAGCCCGTGAAGGGTGCGAAGCCGGTACGCAAGAAGCGTCACTAAAGTTGGGGTCAGCTAGTAGGCAGTAGGCAGTAGGCAGTAGGAAAAGATCACCTTGTCCTTGCTGCCGCCGGCACTATAGCCCCAACATGCCTATTGCCTCAGAGCACGCCGTCCCATTCCGCGAGCGCCATGACGACGCCGGGCAGGTCGGCCATGCGGCTGACGACGGTTTCGGCGCCTGCATCGGTCAGGCGGTCGGCATGCGAGGGATAGGTATGAGATGCCCCGGTGAAGCCGATGACGCGCATGCCGGCGGCGCGCGCGGCGTGAACGCCGTGGACGGAATCTTCGACGACGATCGTGTTCGCCGGGCTGACATTCATCTGTTTGGCGCCGTGCAGGAAGATGTCCGGTTTGGGCTTTACTCGGTCCGCGCCGAGATCCTTGGCGGAGTAGATATGCGGCGCAAAGAGTTTGAGATAGCCGACCTTCGTCAGCATCATCTCGAGGCGGGCGGAGCTCGAATTCGAGCAGATGCAGCGCGGCATCGGCAGGCGCGAGAGCGCCTGCGGAACGCCAGGAATAGGCTGAACGTCGCTGGCAAGCTTCAGGTCGAGCAGCTTTTCCGATTTGTCGAGGAGTGAAGCGGAAAGCGGAATGCTCGCCTCGCGCTCGACTTCGAACAGAATGTTGCGCCAGGTCATGCCGGCGAAGCGCTCGCCCATTTCCTCGGTGCTGATCGGGTAGCCGGCATCGGTCAGCAGCTTCGATTCGACCTCGGCCGCGATGATTTCCGAATCGACCAGAACGCCGTCGCAGTCGAAGATGATGAGATCGAAGCCATTGCTCATGAAAATTGCTGCCTTTGATGTGGCTTGGTTCGGCACGCTGCAGGAAACCATTGGTGTTTCGGGGCGTGCTCTCAAAAATGACCGCCGCGCTTTACACGATATGCCGGTAAAGCTCAACCAATTGGCGGGCATGGCTGCGCTGCAATGAGCGAAAGGGTCGAAGTGTGCGAAAGAGGTGATGACGATTTCTTGTCGCTCGACGCCGACCCTCGACATCGGCCCTCGACATCGGATTGGCCCGCCTTTAAGGATCGGCCATGGCCAAGGAGCGCGACGACACTATTGCCAGCCGCATCAGCCGGGTGCTTGCCGACCGCATCATCCGCGGCGAGATCGCGCCCGATGCCCGCCTGCGGCAGGATCACATCGCCGAAGAGTTCGGCACCAGCCATGTGCCGGTGCGCGAGGCGTTCCGGCGGCTGGAGGCGCAGGGGTTGGCGATCAGCCTTCCGCGCCGTGGCGTACGCGTCGCCTCCTTCGATCTCAAGGAAGTCCGCGAGGTTGCGGAAATGCGCGCAGCCCTCGAGGGACTCGCTCTCAAGCACGCGGCGCCGCATCTGACTTCAGCCATCCTGGACGAGGCCGAGCAGGCCACGCGCGACGGTGATGCCGCCGGCGACGTCCATGCCTGGGAGGAGGCGAATCGCCGTTTCCACCGCCTGATCCTGGCGCCCTGCGGCATGGCGCGGCTGCTCGCGGCCATCGACGACCTGCATGCCGCGAGCGCTCGCTTTCTCTTCTCCGCCTGGCAATCCGGCTGGGAAAAACGCACCGATCACGATCACCGCGCCATTCTGGCGGCGCTGCGCCACGGACGGGCCGACGAGGCGGCTGGGATCCTGCAAAAGCATGTGCAGTGGATCGGTCGCGCGCCGGTGCGCACGCCTTCCGGATCGACGCGCGACGCCTTCGCAATCGTCGGCTGAAATTATAGATAACTTAGGATGGATGGCTGAGCATTCCCCCGGCAACGGTGCTTTACGAGGGATTCGATCGCTCTGTCGCCCACCGCGCCTTGGCCGGGGCCGAGCCGCGGTTCGCCGCGCTCCCTAGATTTATTGCTCTTGTTTTCCAATATGATCTCAAGATTGCTCAGAATTTTGAGCGCTTGCCACTTGCCTGATTTTGCGATCTCTCCCATAAAATAGATGAGATCGGAAAATTATCTATAATTTGAAAGGAGAGCCCATGTCTCTATTGCAGCATCATGATGAAGTCGCTTTCGATCCGCTTCGTCTCGGCCAGCGTTCGCTTGTTGCCAAGACTGCGTTCGTTCTCGCCGGAACGCTGATTCTGGCGTTGGCATCGCAAATCGCAGTGCCGATGGTGCCGGTGCCGATCACCATGCAGACATTCGCGATCACTATGATCGGCGGGCTCTATGGCTGGCGTCTTGGTGCAGTCACGGTTCTCGCCTGGCTGGGTGAAGCTGCGATCGGCTTTCCGGTTCTTGCCGGCGGGGCAGGCGGCATTGCGCCGTTTATGGGGCCGACGGCGGGTTATCTGGCCTCCTTCCCGATCATCGCTGCCCTCGCCGGCTGGCTTGCCGAGCGCGGCTGGAGCGGCAACCGCGTCGTGCGCAGCTTTCTCGCCCATCTCTCGGCCAACATTCTCTGCCTCGCCATCGGCGGCGCGTGGCTGGCGGCATTGATCGGCGCGGAAAAAGGCTGGCTGCTTGGCGTGGCGCCATTCATCCTCGGCGCCGTGCTCAAATCCGCCCTTGCGGCTGCGGTGCTGAAGACCGTCCAGATCTACGGCGGCAAGGCGCGTCTGAATTGATTGTCAGGCTTCGTGCCCACCATCTGCTCTGCATGCTGACCTTCGTCGGTGAAGGCTATACCTCGGCATTCACCGACAATTATCGCCGCATCGCCGAGCGGCTGTCGGAAGGGGAGGAGATCAAACTGGTCTCCGGCCCGGATGACATCTGCGCGCCGCTGCTTGGCGAGGAAGAACCGCACTGCTTCAAGGCTTCGGTCATCGAGCGGGATGCGGCGGCTCTTGCCGACATCGCGGCATTGCTGGGGGAGGAGATCGGCTCTGGCACTGTGTTGGTGCCGGATGCCAGACTGCTTTCCAAGCTGCGCCGCAATTTCGCCAGCGGCGAAATCCGTCACGCTTGCCTGGGCTGCGAATGGGGTGAGCTCTGCAGCCGCATTGCTGACAGCGATTTCAGTGGTGTCCTGATCAAGGCAGACTAAGGTTCATCCTACGGCTCGGGTCGTGTGACCTCATCACTTAACTCAAGCGGAAAAAGCGCCAGAAAGCGGCGCTCGCCCTCGGGTGTGAAGAAGATCGAGCGGCTGTTTTCGGTGCGCCGCGCCCATCCCTTGTCGAGGAAATTCGAAAGCAGCGCCTTGCCGAGACTGCCGGCCAGATGCGCCCGTCGCTCGCTCCAATCCAGGCAGGATCGGCAAAGCGGGCGGCGGCTGGAGCGCAATCCGGAGATGTCGATGCCGATCGATCCCAGATGCCTTTCGCCATCGGCCGTCAGGCTCAGACCTTCTCCCACGGCGGAAATCGATCCTGCCTCTATCAGGCTGTCGAGCATGCGCACGCCATAATCGCCGGCCAGATGATCGTAGCAGATGCGCGCCTTGCGCAGCGCCGGCTCCTTCGGGCCGGGACGATGGCGCAGATGACCGCGGCTCGCGGCAAAGCCCATGATGCCCTCGAGCAGCTTGCCGACGCGATCGTCCGCCAGCGTGAAATAGCGATGACGGCCCTGCTTGCGTTGCGCCAGCAGGCCGCCCGTTTCGAGCTTGGAAAGATGGGCGCTCGCCGTCTGCAGCGTCACGCCGGCAGCCGCCGCCAGCTCGGTTGCCGTCAACGCCCGACCGCCCATCAGCGCCGTCAGAATGTTCGCTCGTGCGGGATCGCCGATCAGCGAGCCGATCTGTGCTATGTCTGGACCTTCTTTCATACTTCGATCGTAACCGAACCATCTCCGTCCTGCAATGTGAGAAAACACTCTCATCAGCAAAGGAGAAAGCCAATGATCACCTGTTTCATCCGCTATCAGATCGATCCCTTCAAGCAGGAGGCTTTCGCGGAATATGGCAAGGCCTGGGGCCAGATCATCCCGCGCAACGGCGCCGATCTTATCGGCTATTTCGCCCCGCATGAGGGCTCGCTGACGACGGCCTACGGCATCTACAATATCGAGAATCTCGCCGCCTACGAGGCCTATCGCAAGAGCCTCGCCGCCGATCCGCTGGCGCAGGCCAATCTTGATCTAGCCCGCCGCGAGCGTTTCATCTTGCAGGAGGATCGCATCTTCCTAAAAAATATCTCCCTGCCGCACGCTCCGAGGATATCGCCATGATCGCAGTCATTTTCGAAGTCATTCCCCATCCCGACGAACGTCAGCACTATCTCGATATCGCAGCAACGCTGCGTTCGGAACTGGAAACGATCGACGGCTTCGTCTCGATCGAGCGCTTTGAAAGCCTCAGCCATCCGGGCAAGATCCTGTCCCTGTCCTTCTGGCGCGACGAAGCTGCCGTGCGCGAATGGCGAAACCGCGAAGCGCATCGTGCCGCGCAGAAAGCTGGCCGCAAGACGGTTTTTGCCGATTATCGTTTGCGCGTCGCGCAGGTGCTTCGCGATTATGGGATGACGGAACGGGCGGAAGCGCCCGACGATAGCCACCCAGTGCACGATAACTAGGGCTTTCAAAGCGATAGCGCCTTTCGACGAGGTCTGCATTCCCGGCGGCTTCGTCGGGAAACTGGAAAATATGCCGCCGCTTTAGTCTTTGGTAACCAAGTTAGGTAACCATAACGCTCAGTTAAGAGCACCGAGTAAGTGTAACAGCGAGTATCACATGGCGTCAGTTTTCCCGCTTGCCGACCTCAGGACCTCCACAGTTCCCGGGTCCTGGATCGACACGATCATCAAGGGCGATTGCGTGGCCGCTCTTGAGGCACTCCCCAACCAATCCGTCGACGTCATCTTTGCCGACCCGCCGTACAATCTCCAGCTTGGCGGCACGCTGCACCGTCCGGACCAGTCGCTGGTCGATGCCGTCGATGACGAGTGGGACCAGTTTGCCTCCTTCGAAGCCTATGATGCCTTCACCCGCGCCTGGCTGCTCGCCTGCCGCCGCGTCCTGAAGCCGACGGGTACGATCTGGGTCATCGGTTCCTATCACAATATCTTCCGCGTCGGTGCGACCATGCAGGATCTGAATTTCTGGATCTTGAACGACATCGTCTGGCGCAAGACCAATCCGATGCCGAATTTCAAGGGTCGCCGTTTCCAGAACGCGCATGAGACGATGATCTGGGCGAGCCCGAACGCCAAGGCGAAGGGCTATACCTTCAACTACGACGCCATGAAGGCCGCCAATGACGATGTGCAGATGCGCTCCGACTGGCTGTTTCCGATCTGCAGCGGCAATGAGCGCCTGAAGGGCGACGACGGCAAGAAGGTGCATCCGACGCAGAAGCCGGAAGCTCTGCTGGCCCGTGTCATCATGGCCTCGTCCAAGCCCGGCGACATCATCCTCGATCCCTTCTTCGGATCGGGCACGACCGGCGCCGTCGCCAAGCGCCTCGGCCGCCACTTCGTCGGCATCGAGCGTGAGCAAGATTATATCGACGCGGCCAGCGCCCGCATCGCAGCCGTCGAGCCGCTCGGCAAGGCGGAACTGACCGTCATGACAGGCAAGAAGGCCGAGGTCCGCGTTGCGTTCAACGTGCTTATCGAGAGCGGCCTCGTCAAGCCCGGCCAGGTGCTGACCGATGCCAAGCGCCGCTACAGCGCCATCGTACGCGCCGACGGCACGGTCGCCTCCGGCGGCGAGGCCGGTTCCATTCATCGCCTTGGCGCGAAGGTCCAGGGCCTTGATGCATGCAACGGGTGGATGTTCTGGCATTTCGACGACGGGCGTTCCCTGCGTCCAATCGACGAACTCAGAGCCATCATCCGCAGCGATCTGGCCAAGGTGGAATAATCCTCGGTCATTTCCCGCAAACATATCCGCCTTCTCCGTGTACCTCCAGTCAGGGAAGAAGGTGAAATGCCCAGGGCCTTACCGGAATTTCGCCGGTAAGGCCCTGGGCATCTTGTCAGCTTCAGCTATCAGAATTCCTGATAGTCCGTAACGTCGACCCGCACGACGCGGCCGTCCTCGTTGAAGGTGATCGTTTCCTCGCCTTCGCGGATCAGCGGCTTGCCCGTCTTGCTGTTGGTGGCACGAACCGACCAGACGGCACGACCGGACAGCGGCGTCAGCGTTTCCACCAGGGAATTCGATGCCGTCTGATCGGGGTAGGTGTCGAAATAGCCGCGGAAGGCTTCCATGATCGCCGCCCGGCCGGCGAGGCTGCCGACACCGTTCGATACATAGGTCGCATTCTCGGCGAAGAAATTCTCGATCGCCTCGTAGTCCAGGCGATTGATCGCGTCATGGAACAGCTCGATACGCTCTGCTGGATCGAAGGTCATCGGGTCAAACCTTTATGCCATGGGCGGCGAGGTCGCTTCGCAGCTTCTCGGCGCCGGTGAAGTGAACGGAATGCCATCCGGCAGCGCGCGCGCCCTCGACGTTCGGATAGGAATCGTCGATGAAGATCGTCGAGGCCGGATCGAGGTCGAAGCTCTTGGCATGGGTTTCGTAGATCGCCACATCCGGCTTGATCAGACCGATGTCGCCGGAAACCGTCACGCCGCGCGGCTTCTTGAGGAAGGGATAGCGCTCCTGCGCCTCGCGAAAGGTGTCGGAGGCGAAATTGGTCAGCATGGTGACGTCGCGGCCTTCCGCGATAAGCTGTTCCAGAATGGCGACGCTGTCATCATAGGCATGCGGCACCATCTCGTGCCAATATTTGCGGAAGCTGCGGATCTGTTCCTCGCGCTCCGGATGGTCGGCGATCAGCAGCGCTTCGGCATCGCTCCAGGTGCGGCCACGATCCTGCTCGAGGTTCCATTCATGGGTGCAGACATTGGCGAAGAACCATTCGCGTTCGGCATTGTCCGGAATGATCCGGCTGTAGGGCAGGTTTGGATCATAGTGGATGAGAACCTTGCCGATATCGAAAACGATATGCCGTATTTCCGTCGTCATGAATGAATTCCTGATTTCTGGTCCAAACGCATTTTTGCGAACGCATTGGGAATAGCCTGAGCGATCGCTTTTTTCATGACTGTCGGCAGTGCCTGGTCTTCAAGATTTGTAACCGGCGCCCACCATCCGTCATGGTTGTCCTCCTGCGAGACTGACTTGGCGCGCCAGATCGATAGTCTCAATTCGAAATGGGTAAAGACATGCGTCACCGTGCCTGCCGGCTGCCAGTCGGCCGGGAAGGGGGCTGCCTCGATGCCGGTCTCGCCGTCGATCCGCGCCGTCCAGCCCGTTGTCGGCACTTCCGTCATGCCGCCCAGCAGCCCGCTTTCGATGCGGCGGCGCAGGAAGATTTCGCCTTCGTCACTAACGGCGACGAAAGCCGCGCCCTGACGCACCGGCTTCGCTTTCTTTGCCGCCTTGACGGGGAAGTGCTCCGGGTCATGCGTGGCGAGCGCCTGACAGGCGCCGTTGAAGGGACAGAGCGAACAGACCGGGCGCTTCGGCGTGCAGATCGTCGCGCCGAGATCCATCATCGCCTGAGCAAAATCGCCCGGCCGGTCGGTGGGTGTGAGCAGTGCGACCTTCTGCTTCATCAGCGGCTTGGCGCCCGGCAGTGGCGCCGAGATCGCGTAGAGACGGGAAATGACCCGCTCGACATTGCCGTCCATCACGGCTGCCTGGCGATTGAACGCGATGGCGGCAACGGCGGCAGATGTATAATCGCCGATACCCGGCAGCGCGCGCAGACCCTCCTCGGTATCTGGAAAGTGGCCGCCATGATCTGCTGCAACTGCTTCGGCGCATTTTTTCAGATTGCGGGCACGGGCGTAATAGCCGAGCCCAGCCCAGGCCGCCATGACGTCTTCATTCGCAGCGGCCGCAAGATCATTGACGGTCGGCCAGCGCTCCAGGAATTTCGCGAAATAGGATTTGACCGCCGGCACGGTCGTCTGCTGCAGCATCACTTCCGACAGCCAGATGCGATAGGGGTCGGGCTTGATGCCGCGTGCGGCCATCGGCGGCGAGACCCGCCAGGGCAAGTCGCGGTGGTGTCGGTCGTACCAGGCAAGCAGGGATGCGGCCGTGGGGGATTCTAAAGTCGTGGTCATGATTTGCCGCGTCGAGGGGAAGTGCTCTATACTTGGCCAAGCTGCGTCGGAGGATCAAGGTCTGCGATGCACAAAGCATGTACCGAAAGCCGATTGAGATGAGTTATCCCCGAAAAGGCGAAAAGCAGATTTCCGAGCTGACCAACGGCATCGTCGATCCGGTGCTGGCAAAGCGCGCGGGCATCAACACGACGCTGCTCGGCTGCTGGGACGAAATCGCCGGCGAGGACTTTGCCGACTGCACGCGCCCGGAAAAGATCGCGTGGGCGAAGCGAACCGGCCCCGGTATGGATGACCGCTATCATCCGGGCGTGCTGACGATCGCCTGCGAGGGCGCGCGTGCGCTCTTTCTCACTCATGCTCAAGGCGAGCTCATCCAGCGCATCAACAGCTTCTTCGGTTTCTATGCTGTCAATCAGATCCGCATCGTGCAGAAGCCGGTTTCGATCGCCTCCAAACGCTCCCGCACGCCGCCACCCCTGAAGGGCGAGGCAGCCCGCAAGCTGGCCGATATGATGGACGGCCTCGAGGATGAGAAGATCAGAGCCGCGGTGCAGCGTCTGGGTACGGCCATGGCCTGGAGGCGGCGATAAGGGCCGGCTGAACGGTCAGCTTTGCCGATTGTGGACAGAATTTAAGTTGTCTGTCTTTCCCAGGTCACAATTCTTTGAAGAAAGTTGGCCAACCGTGCCTTGTTAGCGGCAAGCTGCCGTTATATCGCATGAAACATTCGAAGCCTCTTTAACGACGGGTGACTCTATGCCGATGTCCGACATGCTCTTGACCAAACGCCACCTGCTGGGCGGCTCTGCCGTTGCAGCTCTCTGCGTGGCGTTTTCTGCCGTTGCCCGCACCGCATCCGCCGCGACTGCAGAAGACGAAGTGCCGCCGTCAGACGGCAATGTGGACATGAACGAAGTGCTGAAGCCCGGCCCGCTGCCTGAAATTGCACTCGGCAAGGAAGATGCGCCCGTCAAGATCGTCGAATATATGTCGCTGACCTGCCCGCACTGCGCGCATTTTGCCGTCACTACCTTCGACACGATCAAGCAGAAATATATCGATACCGGCAAGGTTCGCTTCATCATCCGCGAATTCCCATTCGATCCGCGTGCTGCCGCAGCCTTCATGCTGGCCCGCTGCGCCCCGCAGGAACAGTACATGCCGATGGTCGAAATGCTGTTCAAGCAGCAGATCGCCTGGGCTTCGCCCGACGTCGATGGCCGTGCCGCACTGCTTCAGATGTCGAAACTGGCTGGTTTTACTGAGGATAGCTTCACGAAATGCTTGACGAACCAGAAGCTTCTGGATGATGTCAACTCTGTACGGGAACGCGCAGCCAAGGATTTCGGCGTCAATGCCACGCCGACCTTCCTGATCAATGGCAAGCGCTATGCAGGGGACATGTCTGTTGCTGCCATGTCGAAGCTTATCGACAGCCTGCTCTGATCCGCGCCTTTTTACATCACAGGCGGGCGGCCGGGGTCGCACGCCTGCTTTCTATGACCTCTCCCTCCAGAGGGGAGGTCACGCGGAAAGCGCGAGCAGAGGTGATTTCCGGGGTGAACGCATGATCACCCCACCTCCGGCCTTCGGTCCGATCCGCCCCCTCAAGCGGAGGGTGGAGATCAGCCGATGAAATTCAACAGGCTGAGACTTGTCGGCTTCAAATCCTTCGTTGAGCCGGCGGAATTCGTCATCGAGCGCGGCCTGACCGGTGTTGTCGGCCCGAATGGCTGTGGCAAGTCCAATCTTGTCGAAGCGTTGCGCTGGGTCATGGGCGAGAATTCCTACAAGAACATGCGCGCCTCCGGCATGGATGACGTGATTTTCTCCGGTTCCGCCAATCGTCCGGCGCGCAACACCGCCGAAGTCGGCCTTTATCTCGATAATAGCGATCGCACCGCGCCAGCCGCCTTCAACGACAGCGACGAGATCCAGGTTACGCGCCGCATCGAGCGTGAGCAGGGCTCGATCTATCGCATCAACGGCAAGGAAGCGCGCGCCAAGGATGTGCAGTTGCTGTTCGCCGATGCCTCCACCGGCGCACGCTCGCCTTCCATGGTCGGGCAAGGGCGTATCGGCGAGCTCATTCAAGCCAAGCCCCAGGCGAGGCGCCAGCTTCTGGAAGAAGCGGCCGGCATTTCCGGCCTGCATTCGCGCCGGCATGAAGCCGAGCTGCGCCTGCGCGCCGCCGAAAGCAATCTCGAGCGGTTGGATGACGTCACATCGCAGCTCGAGAGCCAGATCGAGAGCCTGAAACGCCAGGCGCGTCAGGCCAACCGCTTCAAGATGCTCTCGGCCGATATCCGCGCCCGCGAGGCGATGCTGCTGCATATCCGCTGGGTGCAGGCCAAGGAAGCCGAGGCCGAGGCCGATAGCGCGCTCAACCAGGCAACCGTGCTGGTCGCCGAAAAGGCGCAGATCCAGATGGAGGCGGCAAAGGCACAGGGCATTGCCAGCTTCAAGCTGCCGGAACTGCGAGACGAAGAAGCGAAAGCCGCCGCCGCCCTGCAGCGTCTGCAGATCGCCCGCTCGCAGCTGGAGGAGGATGTCAACCGTATCCTGCGGCGGCGGGATGAATTGATCCGCCGTCTGGCACAGCTCGCCGAAGATATCAGCCGCGAGCAGCGGCTTGTGGCCGACAACGCTGCTATTCTGGCAAAGCTCGATGCCGAAGAAGCCGACATCGCCGATACCCTTGCCGATTCCGGCAGACTTGCAGAGGAAACGCGCTTAGCCTTCGAAGAAGCGGCCGCCAAGCTCGCCGACAGCGAGCGGATATTTACAGTCCTGACCGCAGAGCGTGCCGAAGCCGCTGCCGCCCGCAACCAGCTGGAGCGCGCCATCCGCGATCTCGCCGACCGCAAGATGCGGCTGGAGCGCCAGGCCGATGAAGCGAACCGCGAGCTTGCCGCCATCGACGAGAAGATGGCCGATTTGCCCGACCCCAGCGAAAAGCGCGAAATGGTCGAGGCGGCGGAGAATGTCGTTGCCGATGCGGAAGGCGAGACCCAGCGCGTCGAAGCCGTTCTCGCCAAGGCGCGCGAAATCGAGGCGCTGTCCCGCGGGCCGGTCGAGCAGGCGCGGGCGCGTCTGAATGCGCTGGAAACCGAGGCGCGGACCATTTCGAAGATGCTGGCGGCGGGCGATACGTCCGGTGCCTTTTCGCCCGTGGCCGAAGAGCTGCGCGTCGACCGCGGCTTCGAGACCGCACTTGGCGCAGCCCTCGGAGATGATCTGGAATCCTCGCTCGATTCTAGCGCGCCGGTCTACTGGTCCGGCAACGGCAGTGGTGCCGACGATCCGGCTCTGCCGGCAGGCGCGGCCCCCTTGATCACCCATGTCGGTGCGCCGGCGGCACTGACGCGGCGCCTGCGCCAGATCGGCATCGTTTCGGCGGAAGACGCCCTGCGGCTGATGCCGGAGCTGAAGCCGGGGCAGCGGTTGGTGACCAAAGACGGCGCCGTGTTCCGCTGGGATGGGCATGTCACCGGCGCTGATGCCCCGAGTGCGGCTGCCCTGCGGCTCGCTCAGAAGAACCGTCTTTCCGAGCTGGAGACCGAAGCCGAGCTGGCGCGCGATGTGCTTGCCGAGGCCGAAGAGCGCCTGTCGACAGCCTCCGATGCGATCCGGGCCGAAGAGGGGCATCTTGCGACCGCCCGCGACGCCAGCCGGCTTGCTGCGCGGCGTCTGGCCGAGGCACGGGAAGCGCTCGCTGCAGCGGAGCGCGCTTCCGGCGATCTCATCCGCCGCCGCGACGTCATCGTCGAGGCCGTCAGCCGGCTGCAGGAGCAGCTGGAAGATGTGGCCATGCAGGATGAAAATGCCCGCATCGAACTGGAAGATGCGCCGAATCTCGACGCTATCGATCTGAAGCTGCGCGACCAGCAGGCCGAAGTCGCCACGGATCGCGGCATCCTGGCCGAAGCCCGAGCCCGCCATGAGGGTCTGAACCGCGAAAACGAAGCGCGCCAGCGCCGTCTTCTGGCGATCCGGCAGGAGAGAGATACCTGGCGCCAGCGCGCTGCCAGTGCCGAGGAGCATATTCAGACGCTGCGCGACCGTGAAGAGGAAGCGCGCGAGGAGGCGGCCGAGCTCGATTTGGCGCCGGATGAATTCGACGACAAGCGCCGCGCCTTGATGAACGAGCTGCAGAAGGCCGAGGAGGCCCGGCGCCATGCCGCTGACCGCCTTGCCGAAGCGGAGGTCATTCAGCGCGAGGCAGATCGTCATGCGGCGACTGCGCTTTCCGAACTGGCGGAAAGTCGCGAGAAGCGCGGCCGTGTCGAGGAGCGGCTGGTTTCCGCCCGCGAGCGCCGGCAGGAGAGCGAGTTGCGCATCCGCCAGTCTCTCAATGTCGAACCACATGAGGCCATGCGCCTGACCGGTCTTGCGCCACCGCAAAGCGTGCCTGATCTCCGCGAAGTCGAGCGTGAGCTGGAGCGGCTGAAGATCGAGCGCGAGCGTCTCGGTGCCGTCAACCTGCGTGCCGAGGAAGAGAGCAAGGAGCTGACGGAGCGGCTGCAGGCGCTGATCAAGGAACGCGATGACGTCATTGATGCCATTCGGAAGCTGCGTGGTGCGATCCAGAGCCTCAATCGCGAGGGCCGTGAGCGTTTGATCGCTGCCTTCGACATCGTCAATGCCCAGTTCCAACGGCTGTTCACCCATCTTTTCGGCGGCGGCACTGCGGAGCTGCAGCTGATCGAGTCGGATGACCCGCTGGAGGCAGGCCTCGAAATCCTCGCACGACCGCCGGGCAAGAAGCCGCAGACCATGACGCTCTTGTCGGGCGGCGAGCAGGCGCTGACGGCCATGGCGCTGATCTTTGCGGTGTTTCTCACCAATCCCGCGCCGATCTGCGTTCTGGACGAAGTGGATGCACCGCTCGACGACCATAATGTCGAGCGCTACTGCAATCTCATGGACGAAATGGCGGCCTCCACCGAAACCCGCTTCGTGGTCATCACCCATAATCCGATCACCATGGCCCGCATGAACCGGCTCTTCGGCGTGACCATGGCGGAGCAGGGCGTCTCTCAGCTCGTATCCGTTGATCTGCAGACCGCCGAGCGGCTGCGCGAAATCGCTTGAGCGCTGCTCCACGTCTGGATTGAGAAAACTGTTCCCGGTCCGACAAGAAATTGCCGGGTCGGCTGCCGCATGTCGTGAAAGCGTGCTAGTTTCGTTTTTCGATCAACAACATGGGCGCTGATCCGCCCGGAAGGGAAGTATGTCTGACTCGACTGGCGGTATTTTCGATATCCTCGGAATACTTGCCGTATTGCTGCTCGTCGCCGCCAACGGCTTTTTCGTTGCGGCGGAGTTCTCTCTGGTTTCCGTTCGCCGCAGCCGCGTAACCGAGCTCGTTGCCGAAGGGCGAATGAACGCCAAGGCGCTGCAGAAGGCGGTCGATAATCTCGATGCCAACCTTGCAGCGACACAGCTTGGCATCACCATTTCGTCGCTGGCGCTTGGCTGGGTCGGTGAACCCGCTCTTGCTCATCTGCTCGAGCCGCTGCTCGATTTTCTGCCTGGAACATGGGCTGCGGCCGGATCGCATGCGATCGCCGTCGCCATTTCCTTCATCATCATCACCGCGCTTCATATCGTTCTTGGCGAGCTTGCGCCGAAGAGCCTGGCCTTGCAACGCAGCGAAGGCACGGCGCTTGGCGTCGTGCGCCCGCTCGGGCTGTTCCTCTTCCTGCTGCGCCCGGCAATTACCGTGCTGAACGGCCTTGGCAATCTCGTGCTGCGCCTCTTCGGCCTGCGCCCCGGCGCGGGCGAGGGCTCCCTGCATTCGCCGGCCGAGATCAAGCTCCTGATCGCCGAAAGCCAGGAGGCTGGCCTGTTGGAACAGGCGCAGCAGGATCTCGTCGAGCGCGTCTTCAATATCGGCGACCGCGATGTCTCCGATATCATGACGCCGCGGCTGGAGGTCGAATGGATCGATGCCCAGGACCCGCCGGAGGAAATGCAGAAAACCATTCGCGAAAGCCGCTTCGAGCAGCTTCTTGTCGGCCGCGGCTCCATCGATGAGCCGATCGGCATGATTCTGAAGAAGGATCTGCTCGACCAGCTTCTGAACGGCGAACCGCTGAACCCCATGGCCGTCATCCGCCAGCCGCTGGTCGTTCATGAGTCCACGGCCGTCTTCAAGGTGCTTGAAAACTTCAAGCGCGCGCCAGTCCGCCTCGCCATGGTTATCGACGAATATGGCAGTCTGGAAGGCATCGTCACCCAGACGGACCTCTTGGAAGCGATCGCCGGCGATCTCCCCGATATCGAAAACGACACGCCCGATGTCGTCGAGCGGCCCGACGGATCCTTGCTGATGGAAGGTATGATGCCCGTCTATGATGCCTTCGCGCGGCTAGGGCTTCGTTTCAGCGAGGAGGAGGTCAATTTCCATACTCTCGCGGGCTTTGCGCTCTACCAGCTCGGCCATCTGCCCGAGGTAGGCGAAAGCTTCTCATTTGGCGACTGGCATTTCGAGATCGTCGATCTCGACGGCATGCGCATCGACAAGATTCTGGCTCAACGCGGGCCGCAAGCTTAGCGGCAGCAGTTGACATCAATGACTCGCGGCCTCTGGTTTCGATCAATCGATTGAAACAGAGGCGGCGGGTCATATTAATTGTGCGGCGCAACATTTTGCCGTAATTGTCGATTTTCATTTGTGCCTCAATGAATTAAGTTCAACCGGAGGAGTTGGGCGGAGACGATGACGGATTGGGTCTATACATTCGGCGACGGCAAGGCCGAGGGAGGCGCTGGAGATTTTGAGCGGCTCGGCGGCAAGGGCGCTAATCTTGCGGAAATGTGCAATCTCGGCCTGCCGGTCCCCCCGGGCCTGACGATCGTCAGCGACGTCTGCACCTTCTACTACAAGAACGGCCGCAAGATTCCCGAAGAGCTGAAGCCGCAGGTCATGCGGGGGTTGCAGCGGATGGAGGCTATTACCGGACGCAAGTTCGGCGATACCGAGCGGCCGCTGCTGGTTTCCGTGCGTTCCGGCGGCCGCGCTTCCATGCCGGGCATGATGGACACTGTCCTCAATCTCGGGCTCAATGATGCCACCGTGCAGGCGCTCGGCCATGACGCCCGGGACGCACGGTTTGCCTGGGACAGCTACCGCCGCTTCATCCAGATGTATGCCGATGTCGTCATGGGTCTCGACAACGAGGTCTTCGAAGAGATTCTGGAGGATGAAAAGGCGCGGTTCGGCCATGAGTTCGATACCGATCTCACCGCCGTCGAATGGCAGCACGTCGTATCGATCTACAAGGCCGTCATCGAGGAAGAACTGGGCGAGGCCTTTCCGCAGGAGCCGGAGGTTCAGCTCTGGGGGGCAGTCGGTGCGGTCTTTGCGAGCTGGATGAATGCACGCGCCGTCACCTACCGCCAATTGCACAATATTCCCGAGGCATGGGGAACCGCCGTCAACATTCAGGCGATGGTGTTCGGCAATCTCGGCAACTCGTCGGCAACCGGCGTTGCCTTCACGCGCAATCCATCGACGGGGGAGAAGGAGCTTTACGGCGAATTCCTCGTCAATGCGCAAGGGGAGGATGTCGTTGCCGGCATCCGCACGCCGCAAAGCATCACGGAAGTCGCCCGCATAGCCTCCGGCTATGACAAGCCGTCGATGGAAAAGCTGATGCCGGAAGCATTTGCCGAGTTCCGGAAAATCTGCGCGCAGCTGGAAGCGCATTACCGCGACGTACAGGATCTGGAATTCACCATCGAGCGCGGCAAGCTCTGGATGCTGCAGACCCGCAACGCCAAACGCACCACCAAGGCGGCGATGAAGATCGCCGTCGACATGGTCGACGAAGGGCTGATCACCGAGGACGAGGCAGTTTCGCGCATCGATCCGACGACCCTGGATCAGCTCCTGCATCCGACGATCGACCCGCGGGTCCGCCGCGAGGTCATCGGCTCCGGTCTTCCCGCGTCGCCGGGTGCGGCAACAGGCGAAATCGTCTTCACCGCCGAAGAGGCGATCATTGCCGAGGAGGAAGGCCGCAAAGCCATTCTCGTGCGCATCGAGACGAGCCCCGAAGATATTCACGGCATGCATGCCGCCGAGGCGATCCTGACCACCCGCGGCGGCATGACCAGCCATGCGGCCGTGGTTGCCCGCGGTATGGGCATTCCCTGCGTCGTCGGCGCCGGAACCATGCGCATCGACCTGCGCAACGAAAAGCTGATCGGCATCGGCATCATCTTGAAGAAGGGCGATATCGTCACGATAGACGGCTCCACCGGCCAGGTGCTGAAGGGGGAAGTGCCGATGATCCAGCCGGAGCTTTCGGGCGATTTCGGCCGCATCATGGCCTGGGCCGACCGCTCACGCCGCATGACGGTGCGCACCAATGCCGACACGCCTGCCGATGCGCGCGCCGCCCGCTCCTTCGGCGCCGAGGGCATCGGCCTTTGCCGCACCGAGCATATGTTCTTCGAAGGCGACCGTATCCATGTGATGCGCGAGATGATCCTTGCGGAGGACGAAGCGGGGCGCCGGGCCGCCCTTGCCAAGCTCATGCCGATGCAGCGGCTCGATTTCACCGGGCTGTTCACCATTATGCATGGTCTGCCGGTGACGATCCGTCTGCTCGATCCTCCGCTGCACGAATTCCTGCCGAAGACGGATGAGGAGATCGCCGAAGTGGCCGGGATCATGGGCATGGAGCCGGCCGCCCTGCGCCAGCGGGTGGATGCGCTGCACGAGTTCAACCCCATGCTCGGCCATCGCGGCTGTCGCCTGGCGATTTCCTATCCGGAGATCGTCGAGATGCAGGCCCGCGCGATCTTCGAGGCAGCGGTTCTGGCCGCGCGCGAAACAGGAGCGGCGGTCGTGCCGGAAATCATGGTGCCGCTGGTTGGTCTGCGCTCGGAACTTGATTACGTCAAGGCCCGCATCGACGAGGTGGCGCGCGCCGTCATGACCGAAGCGAAGATGAAGATCGACTATCTCGTCGGCACGATGATCGAGCTGCCACGTGCGGCCTTGCGCGCCCACATCATTGCTGAAGCGGCTGAATTCTTCTCCTTCGGCACGAACGACCTGACGCAGACCACCTTCGGCATGTCGCGCGATGACGCCGCCGCCTTCATTCCGACCTACCAGCGCAAGGGCATCATCGAGCACGATCCTTTTATATCGCTCGATTTCGACGGGGTCGGCGAACTTATCCGCATTGCTTCCGAACGCGGCCGCCGCACGCGCAACGACATGAAGCTCGGCATCTGCGGCGAGCATGGCGGCGATCCCGCCTCGATCCATTTCTGCGAGGAGATCGGGCTGGACTACGTGTCCTGCTCTCCCTTCCGCGTACCGATTGCGCGGCTTGCCGCGGCCCAAGCGGCGATTAGGGGACGAGCCTGATTTTCTAAAGCTGAAATATCCCGGTCAGTGTCGCCAGTAGCCGCGATGATGGTAATATCCGGGGCCGCCGACGACGATGGTCGGACCCCAGAAGAAATCGTCATTGCTTTCCATGAAAGCCCGCTGGTCCGCGCGGCGGCTAAGATCCTGATTCATCAGGCAATTGGCGAAATTCTGTGTGCCTGGCTTGAAGCCATAGCCGCTGCATCTGGATTCGTCGGCCGCCCTGATTTCCTCGGCCGTCTGGCAGGAGGAGAGCGCAAGCATGACGGCGAGAAGAGATAGTGCGGAAGCTGCGATACGCATGACGTGTTATCCCGAATGCGGATTTTACAGGCACAAACTATAGCCCCGCGCGTGGAGGCGCGAAAGGCGTATTACCGCCGCGGACCGATCGCTCAGGCGGCTCCCTTCGGTCTCGCCGGCATCCGCTGCAAGAGGTCGACGAAGGCATCGGCGAAACGCAAAAGGTGCTCGGTCTCCTCACCGGGTTGCAGCACGCGGATTTCCGCGCCGTCTTCGTCAAGCGCGGCAAAGAGGGTGCGCATCCTCGTATCCCCTTCCGGAATTCGCAGCACCGCCAGCCTGCGGCAATCGGATATCAGCCCCTCAGCCGGCAGATCGAAGAGGAAATCGCCGCGCACGGCTGCAGCGGCCTTGCGAACGGCTTCGCAAAAGCCGGCGTCGCCACCGGAAAAACCCTCGAGCGAAAGCTCCAGTTCGAGCAGCTCCAGCGGCAGGAACGGATCGGCCGTGTCGGCTCCGGCGATCGCCGCTCCCGGCACGGATTTGGGGGCGACGTCTTGAGAAAGCATCGGTTCCATCTCATCAAGTCCTTTCACAGCCTCGATAAAACGCTAAAGAATGGCCTTTTTTAGGAATTTAAGCAAGCGCTCACATTTTTGGTCTAGGCGTTACTGGTTTGAGCTTGGATCAAACATTAGGCGCCGATGCCGTGACATTCGATTTATTTTCGCCGTTTCCTGATCTAAACATAAGTTGCTTTCCGGGATTCGGTGCATCCGGCTTCCGATCCGACGCGCCGACGAGCCATTGATGACCATTCGTTTCGACCGTCCTGTTTCACATGCCGCCCGTGCCGCGCGTTTGATCGCTTCGTTTGCATTGGTGCTTTGCGGCGTGACGCTGATCGGCCACCGTTTCGCGCCGCTGGAAACGCCTTATTTCGTGCTGCTGCTTCTGATTTCTGCCGGCTGCGCGCTTCTGGCGGTGCTGCTGGCGCTGGTCGGCCTTGCCCAACTCTGGCAGAGCGCTGCCATCGGCGGCGTCTCCGCCGTCAAGGCGCTCGTCTACGCCGCTCTGCCGCTCGCGATTTTCGGCTTGGGCGCCGAGCGTTATTGGACGCGGCCGCATATCCACGAGATTTCGACCGACCTCAACGACCCGCTGGAATGGCTGGCGACGCCGGATGCGCGGCAGCTGTGGCTGCCGCCGCGCCATCTGATGACGCCGCAGGAACGCGAAGCGCAGTTCGATGCCTATCCCGCCTTGATCAGCCGGCGCTACGAAGGTGCGTCCGACCGCGTGCTGGAGGCGGTGCGCAAGGTCGCGCATGATCGCCACATCACCATCGTCAAGGCCGAGGGCGCCGATGTCACGGATCCGAACGGCAACGTAACGCCGAAACGCCGCACGCGCTCGCAGACCGTCAATCCGGCGCAGGACGGCAGCGCCGCCGGCGATCTGCCCGCCATCGTTCCCGTACCGACCCCACGTCCCTTCCGCGATGGAGTGGCGGAACTCATCCGCCAGAATACCGACGTTATTCTGCAGGGGGAGACACGAACCCGCATCTTCGGCCTGCCATGCGATATATTGATCCGCATTCGCGAGGAGGCGGAAACCACCCTTGTCGATATCCGCGTCGCCTCTCGCTATGGCCAGGACGATCTCGGCGTCAGCGCCGATCTGGCCGATGACTATCTGAAGGCGTTGGATGCGGAACTGCTCGGCATTGCCGGAAGCTGAGGGCTCAAGCCGGACGGTAGGCGCCCAGGAGCGCCGGCGGTCCATCGGTTTCCACCTGGCCCTTCTCGACCAGGTCTTCCAGATGCGCCAGCACCGAAAGAGCTGCTGCTCCATGCAGGCGCGGGTCCGTATCGCGATAGATGGCCTTCACCATGTCCGGGATCAGCCGGTCGCCGGCCTTGATGCGCTCCAGCACGGCCCGTTCGCGCATGCGGCGATGGGTTCTGAGGCCGCGCATGAAGGAGGCGGGTTCCTTCACGGGGCCGCCGTGACCTGGCAGGAACAGCCGGTCCTCACGGGCAAGCAGCCGCTCCAGCGAAGCCATGTAATCCGCCATCGAGCCATCGGGCGGCGCGACGATCGAGGTCGCCCAGGCCATGACGTGATCGGCCGAGAAGACGATGCCGGTGCCGTCGAGTGCAAAACAGGCGTGGTTGGCCGTATGCCCCGGCGTCAGCAGCGCCGTCAGCTGCCAGCCGTCCCCCGAGACGCTTTGACCATCGGCAAGCACGATATCCGGCCGGAACTCCATATCGGAGCTTTCGGCAAAGGGATTGACCTCGCCCTGATGAAGCGGGCGCGCGGCCCGATGCGGCCCTTCACCGACGGTCAGCGCCCCTGTCGCCTCTTTCAGCCGCCTGGCCAGCGGCGAGTGATCGCGATGGGTGTGGCTGACGAAGATATGCGTGACCTCGCGCCCTTTGAGCGCCGCCATCAGCGCCGTAAAATGCTCTTCATTCTCCGGACCGGGGTCGATAACGGCGACTGAAGAACCTCCAACGATATAGCTGTTGGTGCCATGAAACGTGAAAGCGCTGGGATTGTTGACCGTCATCCGCTCGATGGCGGGTGCGACAGGGACCGCGCGGCCATAGGCGGGCTCGAAAGCAAGGTCGAAGTCGGGCGTGCTCATGATTGCTTGTATTCGATTTCGATGAATGACATCGGCTCGGAGCCGGCATTGACGACATTGTGCTCGACGCCCGCTTCGCGCCGGTAGGCGGCGCCCTTGGCGATATCGACTCGCCTGATGCCGCCCGGCTCCTCCAGCAGAAACTGGCAATCCGTCATCGGCACCACGGCATAGCCGAGGCCATGGACATGATGGCCGGTATCGGCACCGGGCTCGAAATCCCAGCGCGTGATACGGCAGACGGCATCATCGAGAAGCACGGTAGGCACGGCCGGCGGGCGGACGCGAAACTGGCTCATCGGATCTCCTCATGCGCAATGCAGTGCAGCAAGACCTACCATAGCCGCCGGAAAAGCACACAGAAATATGCGTCCGTGCATCACTTAGTCATTGTAGCGCGATGCGACCTTTGCTAATCAGACGCCGATTTGGCTGGTATGACAGCCATTTCCTCTGTTGGGGCGTCGCCAAGCGGTAAGGCACCGGTTTTTGGTACCGGCATTCCCAGGTTCGAATCCTGGCGCCCCAGCCACACTCCACTTTGTCCAGCCCGGAGACATAGGTAACAAAACGTACCTAAGACATGGGTGACAATCTCGTGCCGAACGGATTGTCGAT
>NZ_PYJQ01000010.1 GCF_003024605.1 Rhizobium sp. JAB6
GAAACTTCGTCGCCAGCAGCGCCGCCGCCCTCGTCAGTGATCGGGCTTATAGACCCTACCTCCGAACCAAGTCAACAGGCCGATTTTGAAAAAAATCAAAAAACAAATAACTGATTGATTCTTATGTGAGTTTTGTGAACACCCCTGTGATCAGCGCAAATAAACCGCCAAAACACCCACAGGTATCCTCGATAAAGCGCTCTGGCCGGCCGGATGATGGCAGAACAAGCTGCAAAGCCGCATTTCTAAGTCCCCGCCCTCATCATCGCCCCAGCCATTTTATGGGAAACAGCATATGACTCGCCGCAAAAGCGACCGGTTGATTTGACACCCCTGTCATAAATATGCACATCTTCGCCCCCAGCCTGCGGCTTGCATGAAGGAAGCGGATCACGATCGGCATGATGACGGACAAGATGATGCTCCGATCGCTCGGTAACGAGCCGCCGATCCTGGCCGATGGCAGGCGGGCGCCGGATCGGCGCGAGGTTTCTCTCCGTTGGCTTTCCGGCACCTTCCTGACCGGCGTTACCTCGAGCATCCTGATGGGAGTGGCATTGTTTGCCGCACTCGACGGCCGACAGCAGCTCGCCATCCCCGCGGAAGCCTATGCGACGATCGACAGTCATAATGCTACCGACGATCAGGTCACGCGCGGCGGCCGGCTGATTTCCACCGCAATCGCTTCGAAGCCTTCCGACCGCAATATTCTCGAGGTTTCCACCGTTGTGCGCGATGGCGACAAGGAAGTGGTACGCCGCCAGCCCTTCGCTCATGTGAAGATCGCCCTCGCTACCAACCGCATCGCCAGCGAGAGCTACCCGCCCTTCGATCCTCTGGCGATCTTTTCGACGGACGACAACATCCCGCAGCCGGCCAACAAGACCGGTGCCATCTACGGATCGGACGTCGAATCCGAAGTCAGCCTGAAGACGATCCCCTTTCCCGCCAAGGACATTCCATTCCAGCTCGCCGGCTCCATGTCGCTGGACGAGGTCGAGGAGAACGTCCGTTCCAACGGTTCGGTGCTGGCCGATGGCAATACCCAGCTTTCGGCGCTCTACTATGTCGATCCGCGCCGTTTCGCCAATGACGATTCCGATGTCGACCTGACGGCGGGTCTTTCCGCACGCATCGTCGAAGAAAACATGTCCGTCTCGGCTCCGGAAGCGGTGACCGCGCAGACGGAAGAATTCGCCGACGACATCATTCCGGTCCGCGAGAACATGCCGATTGCCGCGGCACTCACGGGCGCCGGCTACCTCAAGGCTGACGCGAATGATGTCGCAAGCAAGATCCAGCCGCTCTTCGGTTCGTCCGATGTCTCCGCCGGCGACGTGCTGCGCATCGGCATCCTGCAGAAGGGCGAGCAGGCAAAAATCATCCGCGCCAGCATCTATCGCGGCACGAAACATCTGCTCACAATAGCCCAGAACGACCATGGCGAATTCGTAGCCGGGAACCCACCACCGATGCTCGATGCCATCTCCACGGCTTTCGACAACGACGCGCCTGCCCTGGCGGCCGGGCGCGATCTGCCGAGCGTCTATGACGGCATCTATCGCGCCGCTCTTTCCTACGGCATGACCAAGGAAATGGTGGCCCAGATCGTCAAGCTGCTTGCGAGCAATGTCGACTTCCAGGCACAGTTGAAGCCGACGGATTCGCTGGAAGCCTTCTTCTCCGTCACCGACGACAAGGGGCAGGCGACGGCCGATTCCGAGCTGCTCTACGTCAACGCGCGGTTCGGCGACAACGTCACCCGCTTCTACCGCTTCGAAGATCCGACCGATCACTCGATCGATTACTTCGACGAGAACGGCAAGAGCATCCGGCAGTTCCTGCTGCGCAATCCCGTTCCCACCGGCGTCTTCAAATCCGGCTTCGGCATGCGCCGCCACCCGATCCTCGGCTTTGCGCGCATGCATACCGGCGTCGATTGGTCGGCGCCCCGCGGCACGCCGATCATTGCCGCCGGCAATGGCGTCGTCGAGAAAGCCGGCTGGGATTCGGGCGGCTTCGGCAATCAGACGCTCATTCGCCATGCGAACGGCTACGTCTCCTCCTACAATCACCAGAGCGCCATCGCCAAGGGCATCGTGCCGGGCGCAAAGGTGGTTCAAGGGCAGGTTATCGGCTTCATCGGCTCGACTGGTCTCGCGACCGGCCCGCATCTGCACTATGAGCTGATCGTCAACGGCACGAAGGTCGATCCGCTGCGCATCCGCCTTCCCGGCGGCAAATCGCTGGAAGGCGATGCGCTCACCAAATTCCAGGAAGAGCGCAAGCGCATCGATACACTGCTCACCGACGAGAAGACGAAGCAGATCGCCAGCAAATAGCCTGGGCCCATTTCATGCTGAGCTGTCGGGTAGCCCCATGGCAAAATGGCGGCCCAAAGACCGCCATCCGCACTTCTTCATTTATTGAGCCGCCGCAACTTAGCGGTTCAGCTTTTCACGGAATTTCTGAACCACTCTATTTCTTTGTTTTCACGCTGTTCCGGACGGAAAACCGCTGCGCACGTTACCTATAATTGCTCTAGGCTGCTTCGTTTACCGCCTGGCGCGGACGGAACAAAAGCCGGTCCGAACCACTGGTAACCTTGACGAGCGAACCGTCCGGAATTTGACCCGAAAGGATCTGTTCGGCGAGCGGATCCTGAACATATTTCTGAATCACCCGCTTCAGCGGCCGCGCGCCATAGACCGGATCGTACCCTTTGTTGGCGAGCCAGTTACGGGCATCATCGTCGAGTTCGAGCGCGATCTTGCGCTCCGACAGCAGCTTCAGCAGGCGTTCGAGCTGAATATCGACGATCGCGCCCATCTCATCGCGCTTCAGGCGGTGGAACAAGATGATTTCGTCGATACGGTTCAGGAATTCCGGCCGGAAATGCGACCGGACAACATCCATCACCTGCTCGCGCACCAGATCGCTGTCATCGCCATCCTTCAGCTGAGTGAGATACCCGGCGCCCAGATTGGAAGTCATGATGATCATCGTGTTGCGGAAGTCGACCGTACGGCCCTGCCCGTCCGTCAAGCGTCCGTCATCCAGAACCTGGAGCAGGATGTTGAAGACATCGGGATGCGCCTTCTCGATCTCGTCGAACAGCACGACCTGATAGGGCCGGCGGCGGACCGCTTCCGTCAGCGCTCCGCCTTCCTCATAGCCGACATAGCCGGGAGGTGCACCGATCAGCCGCGCCACGGAATGCTTCTCCATGTATTCGGACATGTCGATGCGCACCATCGCCGTTTCGTCGTCGAAGAGGAAGCGGGCAAGCGCCTTCGTCAGCTCCGTCTTGCCGACACCTGTGGGGCCGAGGAAGATGAACGAGCCGATCGGCCGGTTCGGATCCTGCAGGCCGGCACGCGAGCGGCGGACGGCGCGTGAGACGGCCTGAACGGCGTCACCCTGGCCGACGACCCATTTTGCGAGCTCGTCCTCCATGCGGAGCAGCTTGTCGCGCTCACCTTCCAGCATCTTGTCCACGGGAATCCCGGTCCAGCGGGAGACGACCTGCGCGATATTGTCGGCGGTAACGACCTCCTGCACCATGGAATCGCGGGCACTATCCTGCTCTTCCGCCGCATGGAGTTCCTTCTCCAGATTGGGGATGACGCCATAGGCGAGCTCGCCGGCACGCTGGAACTCACCCTTGCGCTGGGCAATGGCGAGCTCATTGCGGGCATCGTCGAGCTGCTTTTTCAGGTCGGCGGCAAGACCGAGCTTCTGCTTTTCGGCCTGCCAGCGCGCGGTCAGCGCATCGGCTTCCTCTTCCAGAGAAGCAAGATCTGTTTCCAGCCGCTTCAGCCGGTCAGCCGAGGCCTGGTCGGTTTCCTTCTTCAAGGCTTCGCGCTCGATCTTCAGCTGGATGATGCGGCGATCGAGCTCGTCGAGTTCTTCCGGCTTGGAATCCACCTGCATGCGCAGACGCGCTGCGGCTTCATCCATCAGGTCGATGGCCTTGTCCGGCAGGAAGCGGTCGGTGATGTAGCGGTTCGAAAGGGTCGCAGCAGCCACCAGTGCGGCATCTGCGATGCGCACCTTGTGATGCTGCTCATATTTCTCCTTCAGACCGCGCAGGATCGAGATCGTGTCTTCGACGGTCGGCTCTTCGACCATGACGGGCTGAAAACGGCGGGCAAGGGCCGGATCCTTCTCGACATGCTTGCGATATTCATCGAGCGTAGTCGCGCCGACGCAGTGCAGCTCGCCGCGCGCAAGCGCCGGCTTCAGAAGGTTGGACGCATCCATGGCGCCGTCAGCCTTGCCAGCGCCGACGAGGGTGTGCATCTCATCGATGAACAGTATGATCTCGCCGTTTTCGGACTGCACCTCATTGAGGACGGCCTTCAGCCGCTCTTCGAACTCACCGCGGAATTTCGCACCGGCAATCAGCGCGCCCATGTCGAGCGCCATCAGTTTCTTGTCCTTCAGCGATTCCGGCACGTCGCCATTGACGATGCGCAACGCCAGACCTTCGACGATGGCCGTCTTGCCGACGCCGGGCTCGCCGATCAGAACCGGATTGTTCTTCGTGCGGCGGGACAGGACCTGAATCGTGCGGCGGATTTCGTCGTCACGGCCGATCACGGGATCGAGCTTGCCTTCGCGCGCCTCCGCCGTGAGGTCTCGGGCGTATTTTTTCAAGGAATCGAAGCCCTGCTCGGCATTGGCGGAGTCCGCCGTGCGGCCCTTGCGGATCTCGTTGATGACCTGATTGAGGGCAACAGGCGTAACGCCTGCATTCTTCAGCGTCGCCGAGGTCGAGGCCGTAGGCTCGATCGCCAGGGCCTGCAAAAGACGCTCGACGGTGACGAAACTATCGCCGGCCTTCTTTGCTGCATCTTCGGCGGTCGCGAAGACCTTGGCGAGCGGCTGAGAAAGATAGACCTGGCCGTCGCCGCCGGAAACCTTCGGCAGCTTGGCAAGCGCGGCATCATTCGCAATGCGGGCAGCTTTCGCGTCGCCGCCGGCGCGTTCGATCAACGAGGCGGCCATGCCCTGATCGTCGTCCAGAAGCACTTTGAGAACGTGCTCGGGCGTGAACTGCTGATGACCTTGCGCAAGCGCGTTGGTTTGGGCGGATTGCAGGAAACCGCGTACCCGCTCCGAGTATTTTTCAATATTCATATGAGACCTCCATGAATCGCTCTGCCCGGACCGGCACAGACCGATGATTGAGATTGAGCCCCCTCTAGAGGCAGGCCCCGCCTTCCCGCCATTGAGATTTGCGGCAAGACAACTGGAGAGAATATGGGAGGGTATTTGAAGAGTTTAAAGGGTGCGAAACGCGAAAAAGGCACGCGATTTGTCGCCGCAGCGCGCCGACTTATGGGGCAGTTCAACCCGGCTTCGCCAGCCGACGGCATCGAATCTTTGCGTCTCGCTGCTTGATGACATTCCGCCTTTCATACGCTCACAGCAAAACGGCAACGGCAGCGCATGTCGCACTGCCGTTGCCGTTTCAATTTCTGCCGTCCGCGCTGGAACGCGCATAGGTCTTATTCCGAAGCAGCGTCCGCCATGGCCGGCGCTTCGCCAGACCCGGCCTCATCACCTTGACCTTCGCCTTCGCCCGATGCAGCGCTGCGGCGCGGCTGGCGGCGCGGGCGATTGCCCCCCGCACTGCGACGGCGAGGCTGGCGCTCGCTGGCGGCGACGGCCGGTGTTTCCTCTTCGATCGCCACTTCGGCCGGAATGCCTTCGATTACGGGCTGGGGGCCTGTACCGTTGATGGCTTCGGCCTCGTGCGCGGGCGCTGCGGCAACCGCCGGAGCGGAATGCTGCGGGCGCGCCGAGGGCTGAGCCATCTGCGGTTGATCGTCGATTTCCTGCGCGTCCATATCGTCGAGGTCGCGCTCGGCATTATCGCGGTCGTTGTAGTTATGATGATCGTCGCGCTGATAGCGCTCCTGCATCTGCGCCTGCGCGCTGGCAATGATCCGATTGTAATGTTCGGCGTGCTGCAGGTAGTTTTCTGCCATGACGCGGTCGCCGGAGCTTTGAGCATCACGAGCCAAGGCCGCGTATTTCTCGGCAATATGCTGCGCGGTTCCGCGGATTTTCACATCGGGACCAGAGCTGTCGTAAGTCCTGGTCAGCGGGTTCGAGCCCTTGCGGTTGAAATTGTTGTTGTTATTTCCGCCGCCGCCGTTGTTGTTGTTACCACGCCCCCGACCGCGCTTGTTCTGCTGTCCTGGCCTCATAGATCCTTCACCTGAATTCTCTTCGTTGGGATAAAATCATACACGACACCCGCCGCCGCGGTCCGGACAACGCCAAACCAGGGCTTTCGTGCCGCAAGCAAACTGCGCTTTGGCGCCGGTCTGCCGCTCGACTACGTCAGATTAAACTGATCACGCATTGGGTTATCTTCAACCTTTGACACTCTTACCAGAGAGCGGTTCCCCGAGGCTGTCCAAGATAAGCGAATCGTCTCGCTCATTCCCAGCCGCCCAACGCGTGAGCGCAACCTATATTGCTTCCTCAGGAAATCCAAGCTTTTTCTTTGCGATAACAACGGGGTTCCACAAATCCGCTGAAAACGACGCATTAATGTTGAAATTCAAACACAAGAACCCGGTCGTTCTGCCCGTAGTCGCGAACCGCCTTGACGAGGGAAAATCCTGCTCCTTCAAAAATCGAAGTCACCGTTTCACGCTGATCGTAGCCGATCTCCACACCTATCATGCCGCCGGGATGCAGGAATCGAGCCGCGTCCTTCGCGATCGCCCTGTATGCATCCAGCCCATCAAGGCCCCCGTCAAGGGCTGCGGGAGGATCGAAATCCTTTACTTCTGGAGCGAGAGTGGAAATGACATTGGACACAATATAGGGCGGATTTGAGACAATCACATGAAAACGTTCGTGGATGGCGTCAAACCAGCTCCCATGCGCGGTCCTGAACCGCGCCGCCAGGCCATTTCGCTCAGCATTCCCGCGAGCGGTTTCCAGCGCTTCGCTGGAAATGTCGGAACCTACGCCCTTCGCTCCGGGGCATTCATGAAGCAGCGCCAGACAAATGGCGCCGGTTCCCGTTCCGATGTCCAGTATATGGATATTGCCGATCTGAGATTCAAGACGCCTGACATACGGCAGCATCGTATCGACGAGAATTTCCGTATCGGGCCGCGGTTCGAGTGTCGCAGCCGAAAGCCGCAGCGACAGGCCGTAGAATTCCCGCTCGCCGAGAATGCGATAGACCGGCTCGTGATCGAGCCGTCGGGCGATCGCCGCACGTACCCTCGCGGCGTCATCCTCGGACACAGGCTCGGAACCCCGCGTCACGAGCCGGGTAGCGGAAAGATGAAGAAGGCCGCCGACAAGAATCCGGGCTTCCGTGGCGGGATCGTCGAGATCGGCCTCGGCAAAACGCGCGCGCACCTCCTGCAGGAGCCCGGATACGGTTGGCCCCTGCCCGCCGCTCATGCCTGTTCGCCGAGCTGGGCGAGCTGGCTCGCCTGATAATCCGCCAGCAGCGCATCGACCACTTCGTCGATCTCGCCTTCCATCATCCGGTCGAGCTTGTAGAGCGTCAGGTTGATGCGGTGATCGGTGACGCGCCCCTGCGGGAAATTATAGGTGCGGATGCGTTCGGACCGGTCACCGGAGCCGACCTGGCTCTTGCGGTCGGCGGAACGCTCGCTGTCGGCGCGCTGACGCTCCATGTCGAAAAGGCGGGAACGCAAGACCTGCATGGCCTTGGCGCGGTTCTGATGCTGCGATTTTTCCGAGCTCGTCACCACGATACCCGAGGGGATGTGGGTGATACGCACGGCCGAGTCGGTGGTGTTGACGTGCTGGCCGCCTGCACCCGAGGAGCGCATCGTGTCGATGCGGATATCCTCAGGCCGGATTTCGATATCGATTTCCTCGGCTTCCGGCAGCACGGCGACGGTCGCCGCCGAGGTGTGGATGCGGCCGCTCGCCTCGGTTTCCGGCACGCGCTGCACGCGGTGAACGCCGGATTCGAACTTTAGCCGGGAAAACACGCCTTTGCCGCTGATGGTGGCGATGATTTCCTTGAATCCGCCAGCTTCGCCCTCGCTTGCGGAGAGCACTTCCACCTTCCAGCCGTTGCTGGCGGCGAAGCGCTCATACATGCGGAAAAGGTCGCCGGCAAAAAGGGCCGCTTCGGAGCCGCCGGTGCCTGCGCGGATTTCCAGGATCGCGCTCTTCTCATCGGCGGCATCCTTCGGCAGAAGCTCGATCTGAATGGCCTGCTCCAGCGTCTCGATACGCTCCTTCACCTCGGGCAGCTCCATTTCGGCGAGATCGCGCATGTCGCGCTCGACCGATTTGTCGGAAAGCATGGCCTCGAGATCGGCAGCCTCGGCAAGGGCGCGCTCGTAGTCGCGGATCTTGGTCACGACCGGCTGCAATTCGGAATATTCGGAAGCAAGCTTCACATAGACATCCGCGGCCGGGCCGGCGGACATGCGAGCTTCGATCTCGCCGAAACGGCGTTCCAACTCGCGCATTTTTTCAACGGGAAGCTTCGCCACCCTCTACTCCAATTCTTCTTATTATTTCTGCTTTGATATTATGCGCATGGTCCTGCCTGCAATCCGCTTCGTGCTTTTCGGGATCGGGCGCTAGAGCGGAATATTGTGGCTCTCGGCAAAGTGCACAAGGATCTCCCGCATCGATGCCTTGGGCTGCTTGTCATCCAGCGCAGCCTCCATGACATCGGACAGGGCCTTGAGGTCGAGCCCGAGCAGCATTGCCTTGACCGGGCCGATCGCGGCCGGCGACATGGAAACCGAGCGGAAGCCGAGGCCAAGCAGGGCCATGGCCGAAATCGTCTTGCCGGCCAGTTCGCCGCAGAGGGTCACCGGTGTATTGTTGCGTTGCCCGGCGCGCACGATATCGCGCAGGATTCGCAGGAACGGGCGCTCCAGCGGATCGAAGCGATCCGAAACGCGGGCATTGCCGCGATCGACCGCCATTGAGAACTGGAACAGATCATTGGAGCCGACGGAGACGAAATCGACCTCCGCCATCAGCTCGTCCAGCTGCCACAGCAGCGCCGGCACCTCGAGCATCGCGCCGAACTGCAGCTTGCGCGGCAAGCCGTGTCCGAAGCGCGAGAGGTGCTGGACTTCCTTCTGCAGGAGTTCGCGCACGGCCCTGATCTCGGAGACTTCCGTGACCATCGGCACCATCATCTTCAATTCGCCGTCGGCCGACGCCTTGAGCATGGCCCTGAGCTGCGTGCGCAACAGGCCGGGACGATCGAGCGAGAGGCGGATGGCACGCCAGCCGAGCGCGGGATTTTCTTCCTCATGCGCCCGGAAATAGGGAACGACCTTGTCGCCGCCGATATCGAGCGTGCGGAAGGTGACGACCCGGCCGCCTGCCTGCTTCATGACATTGCGATAGAAGGCTTCCTGCTCATCCGCCTTCGGCATGGTCGAGGCGATCATGAACTGCAATTCAGTGCGGAACAGGCCGATACCCTCGGCTCCGGATTCCGCAAGCTGCGGCAGGTCGACCAAAAGGCCGGCATTCATCAGCAGCGAAATGCGCTGCCCGTCCTTGGTGACCGGCTCGACGGAGCGCAGAGCCCGGAACTGCTCCTGCCTGCGGGCACGGAACCGGACCTTCTCCTCATAGGAGCGCTGATGATCGGCCATCGGCCGCAAATGCACATGGCCGCCGTCGCCATCGATGATGACCGGATCACCGTTTTCCGCCAGCGCGACGATGCCTACCGCCTGTCCGACGACCGGAATGCCCATGGCGCGCGCCACGATGACGACATGGCTCGTGACCGCGCCCTCTTCCAGCACCAGGCCGCGAATATTGGCGCGGGGATAATCGAGCAGTTCCGCCGCACCCATCGCACGCGCGAAGATGACCGCGTCGTTCGGAAAGCCTTCGGCGCTGGTACGGCCGGAATGCCCGATGAGCTGCCGTAAAAGCCGGTTCGCCAGATCCTCGAAATCGTGCATGCGCTCGCGCAGATAGGGATCAGTCAGCCGCATCATCCGCGCCTTGGTGTCGCTCTGCACCTTTTCGACGGCTGCTTCAGCGGTCAATCCATTGCGGACGGCCTCCTCGAGCTTGCGCACCCAACCCTGGTCATGTGCGAACATGCGGTAGGTTTCAAGAACCTCGCGATGTTCGCCTTCCATGGAAACATCGCGGCGCGAGAGCATGTCGTCGATCGAAATGCGCAGCGATCCGAGCGCTTGGGCGAGACGTCCAATTTCCTTGTCGGCATCCTCGTTCAGAAGGTTGGTGACGACGATGCGCGGCTCGTGCAGCACGACATAGCCGAGGCCAATGCCTTCATTGTAGCTGTCGCCATCGATCGTGACCGAGCGAGTGAGATCGAGTTCCAGGCCGGGCTTGGTGATCTTCTTCAGCTCGCCGGTCGCGATCATCTCGGCCAATACCATGGCCGTCGTTTCGAGCGCCTCCAGCTCTTCCTCTCGATAGGTGCGGCTCGCCTTGTTCTGGACGACCAGGACACCGAGCGACCGGCCGGTGCGCAGGATCGGCACGCCGAGGAAGGAATGATAGATCTCTTCGCCGGTTTCCGGCAGATAGCGGAAGGCCGGATGCGATTGCGCATCGGAAAGATTGAGCGGCTGGGCGGATGCGGCAATCGTGCCGACGAGGCCTTGCCCCATCTTCAATTGCGAAAGGTGGACAGCCTCTTTCTTGAGGCCCTCGGTAGCATACAGTTCGAGGACACCGTCGGCGCGCAGCACGTAGACGGAGCAGACTTCAGCAACCATGTTGCTGGCAATCTGGCGGACGATCCGGTCAAGGCGCTCCTGCGGCTCCAGCGGCTCCGCCATCAATTCGCGTAGCCGCTTGAGCAGAACGCGTGGACCGCCGGATAGGTCTCTCATTGCGCCACTAGCTCCCGAATCAAGATGTCATGCCTGTCTTGCCCACGTCAGGGCCGGCCGAAACTCGCCTCCGTCACGGTCCGTCGTCAGCTGTCGTGAATCAACTCTTATCCAGACCGTAGCAGGAATGCAAAGTCCTGACTGCGAGTTCTGCATAAGGACCGTCGATCAGGATGGAAATCTTGATTTCCGACGTCGTAATGGCCTTGATGTTGATGCCTTTTTCGGCAAGTGCCCGGAAAGCGGTCGCAGCCACGCCCGCATGCGAGCGCATGCCGATGCCGATGACCGAAACCTTGACCAGACCTGATTCGCTCTGGACGACATCGTAGCCGATCTTTTCCTTGTTCTCCCCCAGGACGCGCAGCGCCTTCTCGACATCGCCCGAGGGGACCGTGAAGGTCATGTCGGTCTTCGAGCCGTCCTCGGAAATGTTCTGGACGATCATGTCGACATTGATGTGGTTTTCGGCCAGCGGCCCGAAGATCGCGGCGGAAACGCCCGGCCGGTCGGCAAGACGGCGCAGCGAGATCTGGGCCTCATCCTTGGCATAGGCAATGCCGGTGACTACTTCCTGTTCCACGATTTCATCCTCGTCACAAATCAGCGTTCCGGGCGGGTTGAGCAGATCTCCCATGCCCGGAGCATCGGGATCCTCGAAAGAAGAGCGCACGAACGTGCGGACCTTGAACACCATGGCGAGCTCGACCGAGCGCACCTGCAGCACCTTTGCGCCGAGAGAGGCCATTTCGAGCATTTCCTCGAAGGCGATCTTCTTCAGGCGGCGTGCCTTGGGCTCGATGCGCGGGTCGGTCGTATAGACGCCATCGACGTCGGTATAGATATCACAGCGGTCGGCCTTGACGGCGGCGGCGATCGCGACCGCTGACGTGTCGGAGCCGCCGCGGCCGAGCGTCGCGACGCGATTGTCGGGACCGAGACCCTGGAAGCCGGCGACGACTGCCACCTGCCCCTCCTTCATCCGGCGGATCATGTCTTCGCCGTCGATGTCGAGAATGCGGGCCGCGCCATGCGCATTGTCGGTGCGGATCGGGATCTGCCAGCCCTGCCAGGAGCGGGCGTTGATGCCCATCGCCTGCAGCGCAATCGCCAGAAGGCCGGACGTGACCTGCTCGCCGGAGGCAACAACCGCATCGTATTCGCGCGCATCGTAGATCGAGTGATTGGCGCCGGCGACCTTGGGCATGTTCTGAACCCAGCCAACGAGCTCGTTGGTCTTGCCGGACATGGCGGAAACGACGACTGCCACTTCGTGACCGGCGTCGACCTCGCGTTTCACATGGCGGGCGACATTCTTGATGCGGTCCAGATCAGCGACGGAGGTCCCGCCGAATTTCATCACGATGCGTGCCATGTGCCTCTACCAGTACCCTGCGCCGGGCGGCTGAATGCGATAAGCCCGACATGCAAAATCGCCCTTCCGGTTCGGTAGCCGGAAAAGCGTGATCTCAATGGGGCCGTCTCTTAGCGAGTTTGTCGGGCAGGCGCAATAGCGCTGGACGCCACGGCGACTAAAAGTTTACTCTAGAAATCAACTTTTAAGGTGGACCAGAACTTGTCGAGAATACCCCCTTCCTTAGGCAGGTTTTCCCTGTTGAGGAAGGTCGCGACAAGCACGCCGCCTTCCGGCCGGCCGGTCGCAACGATCTCATACTCCATGACGTCGTCGTCCGTGGTCGTCTCGGCCTTGAGGCCCTTCAATACGGTACCGCTCGGCAATGTGCGCTGGGTTGACCGCTTGCTGACCTTCGCGCCCCCATTGAGGCTTTCCTGCACCATCTGCTGCAGGACGGCATCGGTATAGCTGGAAGGATTGAGACCCTTATAGACCTGCACGATGATGCCGGTGCCGATCGGCGTCATCAGCGCATATTGCTGGACGCCGCCCCCGAGATCCGTCTTTGCGACCGTGAATTTGCCATCGTGATCGAAGGAGAATTTTCCGCCGGTGAAGGTCACCGTCTCGCTGCGCTGCAGCTCCACAGGCACCTTGCTGCCGTCCTTCATGGTGACTTCGAGTGTATCACCGGGATT
This sequence comes from Rhizobium sp. JAB6, assembly GCF_003024605.1. Taxonomy (GTDB): domain Bacteria; phylum Pseudomonadota; class Alphaproteobacteria; order Rhizobiales; family Rhizobiaceae; genus Rhizobium. The sequence continues at coordinate 12,930 of NZ_PYJQ01000010.1, forward strand.
GATGCCAACGCTGACCCCGTCGATCGTCAGGCGAAACCCCTTGCCGTCCCCGGCATTTGCATGGCTGGCCGCAAGCCAGCCCATGGCGATGGCCGTCGCGAGACGGAGTGGTCTCATGAGGAACTCCTCTACAAGCCGGTCGATCGCAATCGATCCCGGTTCCGAAAGTCCATTTCACAGCCCGGGGATTGATCGGCCATAAGATACCTCCGTGTCAACCTTCCCATCGCAATTCGCGCCTCTCGATCGAGGTATCCCACAGCTGATCGAAGGCCGCAGGCCCTTGACATCGCGCATCGATCGTCCGACTTCACCCTACGGATAGAATTATTGCGTGCAGTCGTCCGAACATTCGAACGACGCAAATCTCGGAGCGAGCCATGAACGAAACGGCAAAGAGCACGATCGACCAGAGCGAAGTGGACCGTTTCTCCGCCATGGCGGCGGAATGGTGGAGCCCCACCGGCAAGTTCAAGCCGCTGCACAAGTTCAACCCGGTGCGCCTCGCCTATATCCGCGACCGCGCCTGCGAGAATTTCGACCGGGATCCGAAGAGCAGCCGGCCGCTGGAAGGCCTGCGCGTACTCGATATCGGCTGCGGCGGCGGCCTGCTGTCCGAGCCGGTCGCCCGCATGGGCGCCACCGTCATCGGCGCCGACCCTTCGGAAAAAAATATCGGCATCGCCTCGACACACGCAAAAGCCTCCGGCGTTCCCGTCGACTACCGCGCCGTCACCGCCGAACAATTGGCCGAGGCCGGCGAGACCTTCGATATCGTGCTCAACATGGAAGTGGTCGAGCATGTCGCCGACGTCGAATTCTTCCTGTCGACCTGCGCGAAAATGGTGCGACCCGGCGGCCTGATGTTCGTTGCGACCATCAACCGCACGATGAAGGCCGCGGCCCTTGCCATCTTCGCCGCCGAAAACCTCCTGCGCTGGCTGCCGCGCGGCACCCATCAGTATGAAAAGCTCGTGCGTCCGGAGGAGATCGAAAAGCCGCTTGCCGCGAGCGGCCTCGAGATCACCGCCCGCACCGGCGTCTTCTATTCGCCGCTGCAGGACCGCTGGAATCTCTCGAAGGACATGGATGTCAACTATATGCTGTTGGCGAAACGGGCGAATCTGAGCTGATCGCGCATCTGCAAACCTTTTTCAGGCCTTCGCGCTTCAAACCTTCAATGTCAGCACATGCGCCAGCAACTCGGTCTGACCCACAGCGTTAAGAGCAGCGATCTCCTTGATACGCAGGCGATCGATCTTCTGAGGTCGGCCATCAGGCCCATAGGACTGCTTGAACGAAAAGGCTGTCGGGCTTGCCCCGTGATCATGAAGATGCTCCAGCCGCTCGACGCCATCCTTCCATTCCGGAACGTCCCCCGCATCCACCCACCAGAGGACAAGCGGCGGCCAGCTCTGCCTGACGTTCCAATGTCGTGCGCCCTTCAGGGCGTCCGCATGCACGCCGCTATAGGTGAATGCCATCAGCGATTCGATATCGGTCCAAAGCGACAGGGATGACGGCGCGGTCTGAAAACCGCTGCCCTCGATGAAACGCGGAAAGACCTGCTCTCCCCAGCAAGCCGCGCCGGGCTCGCCGGCATAACCGGAGCGGCCGATGAAACCTCGAGCATGCGCAGCCGCCTCGAAATTCGCCGCTTCTCGCAACCGAAAACTCTCGACTGCATGGCTTTCATAGGCCGCAACATGCAGCCCGAAATTATACATGGCGAGATGCTTGCCCGCGCCCGCCGGCATCAGTTGATATCGTCTGGCAATACGGGAATGGCGGCGATCTCGATACCTTCCTCGACGAGGGCCTGTGCCTCATCCGGCGTCGCCTTGCCGATGATCCCGCGCGCATCCGCCTCGCCGTAATGGATCTTGCGGGCTTCCTCGGGAAACTTCGTGCCGACATCCTCTGCATTGGCCTTGATGGCGTCAACCGCTTCCTTGAGCTTTGCCATCGCCTCCTTGCGCGCTGCGTCCATTGCGAGCGTCTGCATCTCGTCCTTCTTGCGAGCCGTCGACACGGAGGGCGCCATCAGCAGCTTGGAGATCGCAGCCGAGTTGCAGACAGGACAAGTGAGGAAACCGTTTGCGACCTGGCGATCGAAATCGGCACTTTCGGAAAACCAGCCCTCGAACTCGTGGGCATTGTCACAGGTAAGCGAATAACGGATCAAGCAGCGGCGCCTCCAGCCGCCGGCGTCGCGATCTTCTCCAGTGAAAATTCACGCGCATTCTTCAGGTTCGGTATCTTGTCATGGGCTGATTTAACGGCGGCAACGTCGATCTCGGCAATGACGACAGCTTCGCCCGTGCCGCCAGCCGATGCCAGCACCTTGCCCCATGGATCGATGATCATCGAATGGCCGAAGGTCTCACGGCCGTCTTCATGCTTGCCCGCCTGGGCGGCGGCAATGACGAACATCCCGTTTTCGATGGCGCGGGCTCGCAGCAAAATTTCCCAATGCGCCTCGCCGGTCTGCTTTGTGAAGGCGGCAGGCACCGTCATCACCTCGGCGCCGGCAACGGCCTGGGCGCGGAAGAGCTGCGGAAAGCGCACATCGTAGCAGATGGAAAAGCCAAGTTCCGCAAACGGCAGCGACGCGATGCGCGCTTCCGATCCCGCGCGGTAGACGGCGCTCTCACGCCAGCTCTCGCCATTGTCGAGATCGACGTCGAACATATGGATCTTGTCGTAGCGATTGATGAGCTTGCCGTCGGGACCGAAGAGAAAACCGCGATTGGCGATCTTGCCGTCATCGAGCGCAATGGCCGTCGAGCCGATATGCAGATGGATGCCGAGTTCCTTCGCCAGTTCGGAGGCCGTCTTCAGGATGATATCGTTCGGCTCATCCCTCAGCACGGCACGCAGCCCCGGGCGATCCTTTTGCACGGCACCGGTCATCTCCGGCGTCTGCACGTAGATCGCGCCCTGCGAGGCGGCATCCCGCACCAGCCGCGCCATATCAGCCGCATTTTTCACCGGATCGACGCCGGAACACATCTGGACGGCAGCAGCCTTGAAGCTCATCCGTTTCTTCCTCGCCAATATGGATCAGGCAGCCAGCATCGCATCGAGCTTGCCGGCCCGATCGAGCGCATGGATGTCGTCGCAGCCGCCGACATGCTTGCCATTGATGAAGATCTGCGGGAAGGTCGAGGCGCCATTCGCCTTGGCAATCATTTCCTGCCGCATTTCCGGCGAATAGGTGGCGTTGTGCTCGACATAGTCGACGCCTTTCGATTCGAGCAGGGATTTCGCACGGGCACAATAGCCGCAGAATTCACGCGTATAGATAACGACGGATGCCATGATCCACTCCGTAAAAGCCTATATCTGACTGTCATATAAGATGGCCGACGACCCTTGCAAAGGTCAAAACAGTGACATCGGCAGCCCCTGCTTTCTTCAAGGCGCGCGCGGCAGCCGCGACCGTAGCGCCGGTCGTATAAACGTCGTCGACGAGAACGATGCGCCGCCCGAATATATCGGCGGCTCTATGCTCGGAAATGGCGAAAGCACCGCGCACATTGTCCTGCCGCGCCTTGGCTCCCAAACCCACCTGCTGGCTCGTGCGTTTGACGCGCAGCAGTGTTGCCGCCAGCAGCGGCTTGCCCGAAAGGCGGGCGATATGCCGGGCAAGTTCGGCCGCCTGATTGTACTTGCGCGCAAACAGCCGCGCCCGGTGCAGCGGCACCGGAATGATCGCATCACAGGCAGCGACCGTCCCGTCGCTGGCGCGCAGCATCCAGCCCGCCATCATCGGCGCGAGATCGGTGCGATCGCGATATTTCAGGCTGAGAACGAGATCGCGCACGATGCCGTCGTGAACGGCGGCGGAGCGCAGACGGTCGAAGACCGGGGGATCGGCAATCGCCTCGGCGCTCAGAATGCCGGCACCAAGATCATGGGAAAACGGACTGCCCAGTACCTCGCAATAGGGCCGCTCGATGAAGCGAATACCGGACCAGCATGCCGGACAGAGGCCTCGATGTGCGCCCACCGAAACCCCACAGCCCGGACATGCGGGCGGATAGACGAGATCGGCAAGCGCCATCCAAGGCTTTTTCAGCCCGGCGCTCAGCATCGAAAAGGTGATTTCGCGTCCCATCATCCCCATATGATTGAGACTAGCAATTCCAGGAAAAGTGTATAGCGCTTTTCCGTCCGGAATTGCGCAACAGGAATGCGTGTGCCCGGCCACCCGCCGAATTGAGGATAGCGCAGGAAACCATCATGGAAATCGTGTTCGACCAATCGCTGCTTTCGGCCCGCAAGCGCCGGGCGCTAAGACAAGGTGACGCGAAAGCGGCTTTCCTGCTCGACATTGCCGCTGGCGAGCTCGCCGAACGGCTTGCTGTTACCGAGCGCCATTTCGATTCGGCAGTCGAACTGCAGGGGGCGACCGGCATTGCCGCGCGCCTGGCTCTGGCGACGGGCAAGGTCGGTCACCTGAAACGGATCGAAAGTGAGAAGGGTTTTGCTGCCCCCGGCGAGACCATCATCGAGGCGCCGCCGGAGGAACTGCCGCTCACGCCGGAATCGATCAACCTCGTGCTTTCTCCGCTCAGCCTGCATGTCACCAACGACACCCCGGGCGTCTTCATCCAGATCCGCCGCGCGCTGAAGGCCGACGGTCTTTTCCTGGCGGCGATCCCGGGCTCGGGAACCCTGCAGGAATTGCGCGATGTGCTGCTCGCGACAGAGATCGAGCTTACGGGCGGGGCCAGCCCGCGCGTCATCCCCTTTGCCGATGTCCGCGATATCGGCGGTCTCCTCCAGCGTGCCGGCTTTACCCTACCCGTCATCGACGCCGAAACCTATACGGTGCGCTACGACAATCTGTTTGCCCTGATGCGCGACCTGCGCGCCATGGGCATGACCAATCCGTTGGTCGATCGCAGCCGCAAGCCGCTGACGCGCGCCTTCTTTCTGCGCGCGGCCGAGCTCTACGCCGAGCGCTATTCCGATCCGGACGGGCGGATCAGGGCGACATTCTCCATCATCTATGTCTCAGGCTGGGCACCGCACGAGAGCCAGCAGAAGCCGTTACAGCCGGGTTCGGCCAAGGCGCGGTTGGCCGATGCGCTCAAGGTTGAAGAGCACAAGCTCAAACAGTAGGCGATCGCGTCAGTTCTGCGACGCTGCCGAATTCTGTACCGTATTGGATAGAAGATTGAATGTGCTTGAGAGGCTGCCGCCGAAGGCGCCGACACCACTGATGATTGCGGCCGACATCAAGGCTGCAATGAGACCATATTCAATGACCGTGGCACCGGTCTTGTCGGTGAAAATACGCCGAACGGAACGCATAAGCTCGAAGCTCCCAGCATTGGACAACTGATGAATCCGATGCTCGTCATGGCATCCGGCAGGCTATGCTCATGCACTATCAGCATTTCCGCTTTTCTTCGATGCGCGAAACGCTCTGTCTTTTGTTTCCTTACGCATTCCGGACGGAAAACCGCTGCGCACTTTTCCTGGAAATGCGTTATTGGCAGCCGGTATCGGCCCCATAACCCTGGACGATGCAGACCGAACCCGGCTCCTGCTGCAAAACGCTGCGGCGGATCGTATACCGCTTGCCATTTTCCGTCTGCGGGATCGAACCCGTAGCAATATTGTCGATATCCGGCGCGCTTGCAAGCACGCGCGACTTGGATTTGTCCGAGAGCATCGGGGTCAGAATAAGCGAAAGCGCAACCGCCGCCGTGCCGAACAGCAAAGCGATATTCAACGCGCCCGTCCTGCGCGACGTGGAATAGGACTGCTCTTTTTCCTGAACAGCTTTCCAGAAATCGTCGTCCATTATGTCAAGCCTTCTCTAACGCACCCAACAACCGCTTGATTGAGAGAATTCAATGCCAGAAGGTCATAAACGATCTCTTAATATCCACATGTAAATTAATGAGACGTAAAATTCTGGGACAGTATCCGATTCTGACTATACCACTGATATAAAAGGGCTAATTGCCATTAACCATACTTGCGGCATACCGCCTTTACGCATTTCAAACCCTCATTGCGCAAACCCGAAAAAGATCCGCCCGCTACGGAACATCGAATTCGCTTCGCGGGCGCACGCGCTGCGGGAAGATTTCCTCGACACGCCAAATAATAGAGATTGACGCTTGCGCGCCCACGATTTATCGTGGAAGTTGTATTTTGTTATCTTGGATTGTGGGAATTTGCACATGGCAGGTTTGTTCAAGGCGGTTGGCGGTTTGGTGATTGGTATTGCGATCCTGTTCGGGATTGCGACGTTGTTTATTGGAAGTGCGGCTGGCGTAGCGGCAGGGCTGATAGCCGCCCTTTCCTACGCTTTTAGCGGTGCCGGGATTTATGCCTTTGGACTGATGCTCGAACATCTGGAGGCGATTCGCGGTGAGTGCGGCAGGCAATCTGACATGCTCACGGATTTGCTCCGCAGAATGCCGAAGACCGATGCGCCCCCCAGGGAGCCCGGCGTCTCCCACCTCGATCAACTTGCAAAATCAAGTTTCAAATTCAAGGATATCTAAACACGGCGCGACGCCACCGATGGCAGCGTTACCTCAGCCCTTACCTTAAAAAGCTGCCTTAAAAAGCTAAAGCAGATCCTGCAAAAACGGAATCAGCGGCTCGTCGGCCGGCGGCATGGGGTAATCACGCAAAACTTGCGGCCGCACCCATTTGATCGCCTGCCCTTCCCGGCCATGCGGTATCCCCTCATAGCGCCGGCAGATGTAAAGCGGCATCAGGAGATGAAAGGTTTCGTAAGTGTGGCTGGCAAAAGTCAGCGGCGCGAGACAGGCGATTTTCGTCTGGATGCCAAGCTCTTCCTGAAGCTCGCGCACCAGGGTCTCCTCGGGCGTCTCGCCGGCTTCCACCTTGCCGCCGGGAAATTCCCACAGGCCGGCGAGCGATTTTCCCTCAGGACGCTGGGCCAGCAGGATGCGGCCATCCGCGTCGATAAGCGCACAGGCGGCAACGAGAACGATCTTGCGGCCAGCCTCGCTCATGCAGCCCTCGGCGGTTGCCAATAGCGATAACGATAGGCTTCATGGAAGCCGAAACGGACATAGAGCGCCAGAGCCGGCGCATTGTCGGCGCTGACCTGAAGCCAGGCGGTCTTGGCGCTGCGCATACGGGCCCAGCGCAACGCAGAAGTCAGGATTTCGACGCCCAATCCCTTGCGCCGGTGCTGCGGCGAGACTGCAACCGACATGATACCGGCAAGATCATTGTCCTGCACGCAAAGCGTCGTTGCCAAAGGACCGGCTTCGGCATCCTCGATGACGAAGAGGCCTGATGGCGGTTTGATGCCGCTCACCACTTCGGCCAATGCGGGCTTCAGAGCCGGATCGGCCTCATCGACAACGAGACTCGCATCGACAAAGCGGCCGACATCGTGGCTCGGCAGGTGATCCAGCATGTCGGGCAGTTCGAGATCGATGAGATTGGCGGTCATGACGATCGTTTCGTCGAAACACGTCCAGCCGCGCTCCCGCAGGAGATCGATGAGTTTCGGCGAGGCGAGAGGCGTCTCGCGCACGACCATCGGCCTGCCGTAGGCCTCGAACTTGCGCTGTGCTTTTGCCAGCCGGATTTCGAGATCGCGATGATCGGAGGGATCGAGCGGCACGACGGAATTCAGCCGCTTCGACGGATGACCCGCCGTGAGCCGGATCTGCCAGCTGCCATCATATTGCACCGACGAAGCAGGCCATGCCCGAAAGCCGACGGCTTCGAGCCTGCGCACCAGGGGCAGCTTGTTTATCGTGGACTGCGCATGCATCAGCGAGGTATCAGCTCCGGTAGTCGCCATTGATGGCAACATATTCCTTGGTGAGGTCGCAGGTCCAGACCGTAGCGCTGCCGTTGCCGAGGCCGAGATCGACCTTCACCGGAATATCCTGCTGCTTCATGACATTCGAGGCGGCTTCCTCGGAATAGGAAGGGTCGCGCTCGCCGTCGACGGCGACGCGAACGTCGCCGAACCAGATGGCGAGCTTGTCGCGGTCCGCCATTTCGCCCGCCTTGCCGACCGCCATGACGATGCGGCCCCAATTGGCGTCTTCGCCGGCGGCCGCAGTCTTGACCAGCGGCGAATTGGCGATCGAAAGGGCTATGCGCTTGGCGGCCGCGTCATTTTCGGCGCCCGTCACGGTAATCTCGAGCATCTTGGTCGCGCCTTCGCCGTCGCGAACGACCTGGATGGCGAGATCCTTCAAAAGCTCATTGAGTGCCGCACGGAAACCGGCAAGCTTCGGATCGTCGGCACGGTCGATATGCGCCTGGCCGTCGGCTGCGGCGGCACCCGTGGCAAACAGCATCAGCGTGTCCGAGGTCGAGGTGTCGCTGTCGACCGTCATCGAATTGAAACTCGGGCCGACGCCGTCGGAAAGCAGCGTCTGCAGAACGGCAGAGGAGATATCGGCATCGGTGACCACGAAGGAGAGCATCGTCGCCATGTCGGGCGCGATCATGCCGGCGCCCTTGGCAATGCCGTTGATGGTGACCTTGACGCCGCCAATCTCGGCGGTGCGGGTCGCCACCTTCGGATAGGTGTCCGTAGTCATGATCGCCTTGGCGGCCTCGAACCAGAAATCGCTCGTCGCATCCTTGGCCATGGTATCGAGCACACCGGCAAACTTGGCGGCGTCAAGCGGCTCGCCGATGACGCCGGTGGAGGCGAGATAGACTTCGTTTTCACTGCAGCCCACAGCCGCAGCTGCGGACTTGGCCGTCAGCTCGGTCGCCTGGCGGCCCTTCAAACCGGTGAAGGCATTGGCATTGCCGGAATTGACGACGACGGCGCGCGCGCTGCCGTGTGCCAAGTTCTTGCGGCAGAAATCGACCGGAGCCGAAGGGCACTTCGAACGGGTGAAGACGCCCGCAACGGCGGCCGGCTTGTCGAAAACCATCAGCAGGACGTCGGTCCGGTTCTTGTACTTGATACCGGCGGATGCCGTGGTCATGCGCACACCGCGAAGCGCAGGCATGGCAGTAAAGGTTTTAGGAGCGAGCGGAGAGACGGAACCGGACATGAGACCCACCTAACAGGAAAGGGCCTGGAAAACCCAGGCCCTGATTGCTTGACTGCTGTGACTTACTGCTGCGGCTGAGCGTCGGGCGCTGCCGCACCATCGGCGGGAGCAACGGCGTCGTCGGCCGGCGCCGCATCCTGCTGCTTCTGCGCATCGTCATAGGCCTTGCTGAGCGCCGGATCGTTGATGACGACCTTGGTGTCCTGCTTGGCCTTGTTCAGGAGCTCAAGATATTTGTCGCGCATGACGAGCTGACGAACCTGGTCCTTGACCTGGTCGAACGGCGGAGGAGGAGCATTGCGCTTGTCCTCGACCTTGATGATGTGCCAGCCGAAATCGGTCTTTACCGGGGTCTTCGTGTAGGTGCCGACCGGAAGCGCGAAAGCCGCGTCTTCGAATTCCTTGACCATGCGGCCATGGCCGAAATAGCCGAGATCGCCGCCGTCAGCCTTGTTCGGGTCGGTCGACTTTTCCTTGGCAAGTGCGGCGAAATCCTTGCCGGCATCGAGTTCCTTGATGATCGCCTTGGCTTCATCCTCGGTCTTGACGAGGATATGGCGGGCGTGAACTTCTTCCTGCTTCGGCAGGGCTGCGACTTCCTTGTCGTAGCGGGCCTTGACTTCATCGTCCTTGATGGCGTCGGCAACGTGAGCCTTGAAGTAGGCATTGTGCAGCTCGCGGTCGCGCAGATAGGCCATATGGGACTGGAAATCCGGTGTCTGATCGAGCTTCTCGGCAGCGGCCTTCTGCGACAGCAGCTTCACGTCGACCGAGGCCGAAAGTGCTGCGACCTTCTTCTGGTCGTCCGGAAGCTGGCCGAGCTGCGGATCGAGATTGGCGATCGCCAGATCGAGTTCGGATTGATGGATTTCGACATCGCCGACCTTGGCGACAACGGGGTCCTTGGCATCGGCCGCGAAGACCGGAGCCTGGAAGGTAACGATTGTTGCGAAAGCAACCGCAGCAAGCTTGTTATACTTCAACATAAAATAACCCTTCGGTGGTCTCGACCGGCTCGACAGATGTGAATCCGGCGTGAAAAAGCCTTCAGCAGGAGAATGTGGCCTTTCTGTATCGGCCAAATCCCGTTGACATCAATCGACCCCCCTCTTATCTGTCACGCAACCTCGCGTCCAGAACAGTTTCCGGCCGTTTTGTGCTATACTCCCGTTTTTTTCGGGAAGGGATAAAGCAGGAAACGGCAGGATGAAATCTCAGAAAGGACCAGTCACATGGTCAGCCTAGGTGGAATTGCCCGCAAGTTGTTCGGCTCGTCCAACGACCGCCGGGTTAAATCGTTCCAGCCGCAAGTAGCCGCAATCAATGCGCTCGAGCCGGAGATACGGGCGCTGTCCGATGAAGCTCTGGCCGCCAAGACGGTTGAGTTCCGCCAGCAGCTCGCGGAAGGCAAGACGCTGGACGATATCCTCGTGCCGGCCTTTGCAGTGGCGCGCGAAGCCTCGCGCCGCGTTCTCGGCATGCGACCTTTCGACGTGCAGCTGATCGGCGGCATGATCCTTCATTCCAATGCCATCGCCGAAATGAAGACCGGTGAAGGTAAAACCCTGGTTGCTACCCTGCCGGTCTATCTCAACGCGCTGGCCGGCAAGGGCGTGCATGTCGTTACCGTCAATGATTACCTGGCGCAGCGCGACAGCGGCACCATGGGCCGCCTCTACAGCTTCCTCGGCCTGACGACCGGCGTCATCGTCCACGGCCTGTCGGATGAACAGCGCCATGACGCCTATGCCTGCGACATCACCTACGCCACCAATAACGAGCTCGGTTTCGATTATCTGCGCGACAACATGAAGTATGAGCGCGCCCAGATGGTTCAGCGCGGCCACAGCTTCGCGATCGTCGACGAAGTGGATTCGATCCTCGTCGACGAAGCCCGCACGCCGCTCATCATCTCCGGTCCGCTCGACGACCGCTCCGATCTCTATACCACCATCGATACCTTCATTCCCCGTCTGGCGAAGGAGGACTACGAAATCGATGAAAAGCAGCGCTCGGCCAACTTCTCCGAAGAAGGCACCGAGAAGCTGGAAAACATGCTGCGCGAAGCTGGCCTGTTGAAGGGTGAATCGCTTTACGACGTCGAGAATGTCGCGATCGTCCACCACATCAACAACGCGCTCAAGGCGCACAAGCTCTTCCAGCGCGACAAGGACTATATCGTCCGCAACGGCGAAGTCGTCATCATCGACGAATTCACCGGCCGCATGATGCCGGGCCGCCGCTATTCGGACGGTCAGCACCAGGCGCTGGAAGCCAAGGAACATGTGCAGATCCAGCCGGAAAACCAGACGCTGGCGCAGATCACCTTCCAGAACTATTTCCGCATGTACGACAAGCTCGCCGGCATGACCGGTACGGCTTCGACGGAAGCAGAGGAATTCGGCAACATCTACGGCCTCGACGTGATCGAGGTGCCGACCAACCTGCCGGTCCAGCGTATCGACGAGGACGACGAGGTCTATCGCACGCATGCCGAGAAGTACAACGCCATCATCAACGAGATCCTGGATGCTCACAAGCGCGGCCAGCCAGTGCTGGTCGGCACGACGTCGATCGAAAAGTCCGAACTTCTCGCCGACCTCATGCGCAAGCGCGGCTTCTCCAATTTCCAGGTTCTGAACGCCCGTTACCACGAGCAGGAAGCCTACATCGTCGCCCAGGCCGGCGTTCCCGGTGCGGTGACGATCGCCACCAACATGGCCGGCCGCGGCACCGACATCCAGCTCGGCGGCAATCTGGAAATGCGGGTCGAACGCGAACTGCACGAAATGGAGCCGGGTCCGGAACGCGACGAGGCCATTGCCCGCATTGCCGAAGAGATCAAGGAACTCAAGCAGAAATCGATCGCCGCCGGCGGCCTCTACGTCATCGCCTCCGAGCGCCACGAAAGCCGCCGTATCGACAATCAGCTACGTGGCCGTTCCGGCCGCCAGGGCGATCCGGGCCGCTCGAAATTCTACCTGTCTCTTCAGGACGACCTGATGCGCATCTTCGGCTCCGACCGCATGGACGGCATGCTGCAGAAGCTCGGCCTTAAAGAAGGCGAGGCGATCGTCCATCCCTGGATCAACAAGGCGGTGGAACGCGCCCAGAAGAAGGTCGAGGCTCGCAACTTCGACATCCGCAAGAACGTTCTGAAATATGACGACGTTCTGAACGATCAGCGCAAGGTCATCTTCGACCAGCGCGTCGAATTGATGGAATCGAAGGATCTCTCCGAATTCGTCGGCGACATGCGCCATGACGTCATCGAGGACCTCGTTGCTAGACATATTCCGGAGCGCGCCTATGCCGAACAGTGGGATGCCGACGGACTGAAGACGGCTGTCGCCAACTTCTTCGATCTCGATCTGCCCATTCATGACTGGGTCAAGGAAGAGGGCATCGCCGAAGATGACATCCGCGCGCGCCTGACGGAAGCGGTCGAAAAGGCAGCGGCCGAAAAGGCCGAGCGCTTCGGACCCGAGATCATGACCTATGTCGAACGCTCCATCGTGCTGCAGACGCTGGACAATCTCTGGCGCGAGCACATCGTCAACCTCGATCATCTGCGCTCTGTCATCGGCTTCCGCGGCTACGCCCAGCGCGATCCGCTGCAGGAATACAAGGCGGAAGCCTTCGAGCTGTTCCAGGCGCTGTTGAACAACCTTCGCCAGGCGGTCACAGCCCAGCTTTCGCGCGTCGAACTCGTACAGCAGCCGGCCGAGCCGGAAACGCCGCCGATGCAGGCCCGCCACATCGATGCGACGACGGGTGAGGACGAATTTTCCCCGTTCACGCTTGCAAGCGAAAGCTTCGTATCTCCGGAAAATCGCGATCCACGCAACCCCGCCACCTGGGGCCGGGTTGGCCGCAACGAGGCCTGCCCCTGCGGGTCCGGCAAGAAGTACAAGCACTGCCACGGCGCCTTCGAAAGCAGCGAAGTGGTCTGAGGCCCGCAAACCGATAGCAATGAGCAAAAATGCCGCCTTCGGGCGGCATTTTTGCTGGGCAGGATCTGAAACGGGTTATCATCTGATAAATCAGGGCGCCACGAATTCCTTCTCCGCTCGGGAGAAGAAGGACGCGGCGACGCCCTCATTTCATATGTAATTGCTGCCGGATGAGTGGAGTCGTCCCCCAACGAAGAGCCAAACGAGCTCAGACAGCGGAATGCGGATCCTCGCTATAGAGATGGATCGGGTAGCCTGATCCGATGACATCAAGCACACGATCGAACCAAGCCGTAAGTGCTGGATAATCGGCAAGATCGAAGCCGCAATCCGCCGCCTTGTGGGCGTAGGCGTAAACCGCAATATCCGCGATCGAAAACTCGTCGCCAACGAGAAACGTCGTGTTCTTCAGCCCGCGCTCGAGCGCTGCAAGCGCTCGAAGGCCGGCCGAGCGTTTGGCTTCTGCTATGACGGCATTGGAGTCCAGCCGCCCCGCCAGCGTCCAGAAGCGCAGCGTACCGATGACCGGTTCGACATGATATTGCTCGAAGAACAGCCATTGCATGATCTTGGCGCGCCGATAGCGCTCCGCCGGCAGAAACCGTGTGCCATCGGCAATATAGGTGAGAATAGCGTTCGATTCCGCAATCGTTCGCCCATCCTCCAGTTCGAGCACGGGAATGCCGCCTGCCGGATTGAGCTCGAAGAAGGCGTCTGTGCGCCCCTCACCTTCGAAGATGGATACCAGGCGGGTCTGGTAGGGAATATCGAGCAATCCGAACAGAACTCTCGCTTTCCAGCCATTCTGCGACGGCAAATAATCGTAAAGTGTGAGCATGAAATCCTCCTCCGATAGACCCTGGATTCTGCATGCCGGCCGAACCGCGGCCACCCGTTTCCTGAGGCAGCGGCATGACGCTGTCCCAAGGGAGATTGCGCCTCATGATTGCTTTCAGGATCGATCGATAAGCAACCCGCCATTTCGGGAAAGCCATTTTATAGGATGCAAGAACTGATTCTTAACTCTCCTCTGCCAAGACTATCGCGAGTTTGGGATCATACTTAAAGTATTGCGTATCTATCATGGCGGTCTTTCAAACAGCGGAAAGAATGTTGCCGTCCGCTTTGCGGGCCGCCCTATCGCCGTGTCTGCGCAGGATCAGCATCCTGCTTGCCGGTCAGGACGAGAAAGCCGCCTCGCAACGGATGGCGCTCACAGCCTTCGCCATCCGCGTCGCGGGCGCCGCCCTCGCCTTTCTCTCGCAGATCATCCTAGCACGCCTCATGGGCCGCTTCGAATACGGTATTTTCGTCTTCGTTTGGGTTCTGATGATCCTGTTCGGCAATCTCGCCTGCCTGGGCTTCCCGACGGCCATCATCCGCTTCCTGCCGCAGTACGACGCCAGCGGCAATTACAATGCCATTCGCGGTCTGAACACCACGGCACGCCGGTTCGTGGTCGCCGTCTCGGGGACGCTGGCGCTGATCGGGGCACTCTTGCTTTTTGCCTTTCGCGGCATGGTCGAGCACTACTACGTGATGCCGGTTTTCCTCGGTCTGATTGCCGTGCCGATGATCGCGCTCGGAGATGTGCTGGATGGTACGGCCCGCGCCAAGCACTGGCCGATCATGGCGCTCAGCCCAACCTTCCTCATCCGCCCGACGCTGATCCTGCTCTTCATGGTGGCTGCGATCCTCGCCGGTGCGCCCCGCGATGCCGTTACCGCCATGGCCGCGGCGCTCGCCGGTGCCTTCACCAGCGTCCTGCTGCAATATCTCGCAGTGACGCTCCGTCTGCGCCGCCAGTATCCGAGAGGTCCGAAGGCCGTGGAATTCAATGCCTGGACCGCCGTCGCCCTGCCGATCTTCCTGGTCGAAGGCGTGGGATACCTGCTCACCAACTCGGACGTCATCGTCGTCGGCATTTTCCTCGATCCGGATGAAGTCGCCGTCTATTTCGCAGCGGCAAAAACGATGGCCCTGGTGCTCTTCGTCTCCTTCGCCGTCAGGGCGGCCATCGGACCGCGCTTTGCCGCGATCCTTGCCGAAGGCGATCGGAGCAAGCTCGCAGCCTTTGCGACGGAGGCGACACGCTGGTCCTTCTTTCCGGCGCTCGCCATCGGCCTCGTGGTACTGGCGGCGGGGCAGCTTCTGCTCTCGCTGTTCGGCGCCGCCTTCGCGGAGGGACAGATCGTAATGGCGATCCTGCTTGCCGGCATCCTCGCAAGAGCGCTGGTCGGCCCTGCCGAAGTGCTCCTGACCATGGCGGACAAGCAGATGCTCTGCGTCTATCTCTATGCTGTGGCGCTTGTTGCCAATGTCGGGCTTAACGTCGTGCTCATACCCAACTTCGGCATCGAAGGTGCGGCAATTGCCGGCGCCACCGCCATGGCAATCGAAGCCCTGCTCCTGCACGTCGTCGTCCGCCGTGCACTCGGCATCAGCCTGTTTGCCCTTACGCGGCGTCCGGCGGTGCCATCAGCAGCGAGGACTTTCTGATCATGGCACGTCCTCCTCATATTGAAACCACCGATAGCCAAGTGAACGCCCTCACTCATACGCTCGCGGCGCTGCACTTCGAAACGCCAAAAGCCGAAGCGCGGGTCGAGGTCGGCCGCGCCGGGCGCGAACTCTGCCTCTATCCCGGCAAGCTCGGCTATGAGCTGCAGGATGAGCTCGACTTCCTCTCCAACCGCGCTATGGAACCGAACGTCTTCTTCTCGGGCCGCTTCCTGGCACCCGCCATGCCGCGTCTCGAGGACCGGCAGGTGCGTCTGGCACTGATGCGTGACAACAGCAGCACGCGCAGCCGCATCCGTCTTCTGATGCCCTTCACAGTCGACAAGCCGGGTTTTGCGATCGGCCCGTCGATCATCCGCGTCTGGTCGAATTCCTTCGGCCCGCTCGGCACGCCTTTGCTCGATTCCGAGGATGCCGGCGAAACGCTCGACAACCTCTTCGAGGCACTCTCCCGATCGGAACTGCATCTGCCCACTACGCTCGTATTGCCGGATGTCCGGCTCAACGGTCGCTTCGTCCAGATGGCCAAGGTCATTGCCATCGGCCGAAACCTGCCGATCGCCATTGCCAATCCGTTCCAGCGTCCGATGCTCCAGAGCAACGACGACGCGCTCACCTATCTCAGGCGGACGATTTCCAACGCGCATCTGCGAGAAATGCGCCGCCAATGGCGACTTTTGGAAAGCCATGGCGAGATCAGCTACAGCGTCGCCCGCCAACCCCGCGATATTCATGGACGCATGGAAGAATTTTTGGCGCTGGAGGCAAGCGGCTGGAAGGGCAGGAAGCGCTCGGCGCTCGTCACCGATCGCCATCATGCCGCCTTTGCCCGCGAAGCGATTTCCAACCTTGCGGCAATCGACGCGGTGCGCATCCACACCATCGATCTCGACGGCAGGGCCATCGCCTCGATGATCGTGCTCATTATGGGCGGCGAGGCCTATACCTGGAAGACCGCCTATGACGAAACCTATGCCCGTTTTTCGCCGGGCAAGCTGCTGATGGGGGAACTGACGGAATGGCATCTGGACGATGCCAACGTCGTCCGCTCCGATTCCTGCGCCGTGCCGGATCATCCGATCATGAGCCGCTTCTGGCATGAACGCGAGGACATGGGCACGCTGATCGTCGGCCTGACGCCGAACGGCGACCGCGACGTGCGCCAGGTGACCACGCAGCTGCATATGTATCGCAGCACGCGCAACATGGCGAAGCTGCTGCGCGAAAAGATCCTGTCGCTTACGAAACGCTGACTTCGGCAATTGCCTTCTCGCGCAGAAGGCGGCGGATCACCTTGCCCGAGGTCGTCAGCGGCAAAGCATCGACGAATTCGATTTCGCGCGGATATTCGTGCATGGAAAGCCGGGTCTTCACCCATTCCCGAATATCGGCGGCCAATTCTGCGCTCGGCTCGCGGCCGGGCACGAGGACCACATAGGCCTTGACGATTTCCGTTCTGACCGCATCCGGCTTTCCCACCGCCGCGGCAAGCTGCACGGCGGGATGGCCGCCGAGGCAATCCTCGATCTCGCTCGGCCCGATACGATAGCCGGACGAGGTAATGACATCGTCGTCGCGCCCCACGAAGGAAATATAGCCATCCGCGTCCTGCCGGCCGATATCGCCCGTCAGCAACCAGTCATGGGCGAATTTCGCCTCCGTCGCCGCCTCATTCTGCCAGTAGCCGAGAAACATCACCGGATCGGGCCGCCTTATGGCGATCTGCCCGCTCTCGCCCACGGGAACCTCGATACCCTCGGCATCGACGATCGCCACGCGATGGCCGGGCACCGGTTTGCCGGTCGCGCCGGCACGGCTGACGCCGAAGGCCTCGCTGGAAGAGAGCACGAAATTGCATTCAGTCTGGCCGAAGAACTCATTGACGCTGACACCGAGCGTAGACCGCGCCCATTCGAAGGTTTCGCGGCCGAGCGCTTCGCCGGCCGAACCGATGGTGCGCAGCTTGAGATCGTACCGGACACGCGGATTGTCGACGGCCTTCAAAAGCCGCAGCGCCGTCGGCGGGATGAAGGCATTGCGCACCTCCATCTCGGCCATGATGCGGAAGGCCATATGGGGGTCGAACTTCTGCGCGGGGGAGGAAACCACGGGAACGCCCAGCATCAGGCTCGGCAAGAGCGCATTCAGAAGGCCGCCGGCCCAGGCCCAATCCGAGGGCGTCCAAAGCCGGTCTTCGGACTTGGGAAAGCCCTCATGGGCGAACTGCATGCCCGGAATATGCCCCGGCAGAACGCGATGGCCGTGGAGCGCCCCTTTGGGCGGGCCGGTCGTGCCCGAGGTGAAGATCATCATTGCCGGATCGTCCGGGCCGGTGTCGGCGATCTCGAACCAGGGCGGGTGCGCCGCGATAAGCTCGGCAAAACCGGCAACGCCATCCTCGGCGCCATCGATACTGATCACTTGTGCGAGTTCAGGCAGGCGGTCTCGAATCGGACGCAGCCGTTCAAGACCGAAACGGTTCGTGACGATCGCCGCCGCACCGGCTGCCTTCAGCCGGTATTCCAACGCCTCTGCGCCGAACAGCAGGGCCAGCGGCAGGGCGATCGCCCCCATCTTGTAGATCGCCACATGCGCCACGACCGTTTCGAAACCCTGCGGCAGCAGCAGCGCGACCCGATCTCCCGCCCGCACGCCCAGCGAGGCAAGCGCATTGGCAAAGGAGGCGGAGCGATCCCGCAACTCGCCATAGGTCATGGAAAAGTGATTGCCGTCCGGATTGAAATGCTGAAGGCAGATCCGGTTGGGTTCGCGCTCGGCCCAGGCATCGCAAACAGCATGTCCTATATTGAATTTCGCCGGAATCTCCCAACGAAAGTCGCGATAGAGGGCTTCGTAAGTATCACACGGGGGCAATTTCATGCGGAATTCCAAAAATTGTGCGGCGCAGCTAACACCTGTCGCCCGCAGGGTTCAAGGAAACATTTGAGTTTGCCGTCTTCCCTGCCAAATGATTTGCCTTATTTATTGAAGAATACTTCGAAGCTCTTCACGAACTGACGCACCGATCGGCGGTAAGCCTGACCGCCGGATTATTTTGGTGACGCACGCATTCCGCCGCTCTCCAGGCGGCGGGCCTCTTTGCGCCGGGTAATCGAATGGACGGAGAATATCGATGGAATACGTAAAGCTTGGCCGGACCGGTCTGGAAGTCTCACGCATCTGCCTGGGTTGCATGACCTATGGCGACCCCAACAAGGGCACGCATGCCTGGTCGCTGAAGGAGGAGGACAGCCGCCCGCTGCTCCGCCAGGCGATCGAGGCCGGCATCAATTTCCTCGATACGGCCAACACCTATTCCAACGGCTCGTCGGAAGAGATCGTCGGCCGCGCCATCAAGGATTTCGCCAAGCGCGACGATATCGTGCTCGCCACCAAGGTCTTCAATCGCATGCGCCCCGGCCCGAACGGCGCCGGCCTCTCCCGCAAGGCGATCTTCGACGAGATCGACAACAGCCTTCGCCGCCTCGGCACCGATTATGTCGATCTCTACCAGATCCACCGCTGGGACTACACGACCCCGATCGAGGAAACGCTGGAAGCGCTGCACGACGTCGTCAAGGCCGGCAAGGCCCGCTATATCGGCGCCTCCTCCATGTACGCCTGGCAGTTCGCCAAGGCGATCTACACCTCCCGCCTTCATGGCTGGACCGAGTTCGTCAGCATGCAGGATCACCTGAACCTGCTCTATCGCGAAGAGGAGCGCGAAATGCTGCCCTTCTGCGAGGACCAGAAGATCGCCGTCATCCCCTGGAGCCCGCTCGCCCGCGGCCGGCTCACCCGCGACTGGGACGAAACGACGGCCCGTACGCAATCCGACGAATTCGGCAAGACACTCTATACCCAGGCGCTCGAAGCCGACCGCAAGATCGTCGATGCCGTCGGCGCAGTCGCCAAGGCGCGCGGCATCCCGCGCGCGCAGGTCGCAACCGCCTGGATCCTGCAGAAGAGCGCCGTCACCGCCCCGATCATCGGCGCCTCCAAGCCCGGCCACATCACGGATGCAGTCGCTTCCCTGGAAGTTAAATTGACGCCAGAGGAAATCGAGGCGTTGGAAAGCCCCTATGTTCCGCATGGGGTTGCCGGGTTCAAGTGATCGAAGATCTACGGATGGTCAGGTTGGTGATATTGCGGCTACTTGCCTAGCCCCTCACTCCTCTTCCGGCAAAGCAATCCGCATATGAAATGAAGTGGTTGCCGAGCAACTCCTTCTCCCCAGCGGGGAGAAGGTGGCCCGAAGGGTCGGATGAGGGGGACGGGGCTGGCCGACCTGAATTCATGGACTTTCCTGCTCTCGGCAAGCCCCTCATCCGCCTGACGGCACCCTCTGAAGCCGATTGGCCACGCGGCAAATCGCGCAAAAGTGACTTCACGAGCAGGTCATAGTTGGGGCTTAACAGATCGAGGTTCCTTTCCCCCGAGGATGATATCCGATGATCACAGTTCCCTTCGAAGCGCGGCGCTTTCAATCGACCGCGGCCTATTACCTGCGCTATCGCATCCCCTATCCCGACAGGCTGATCACCCGCGTCGCCGAGCGCAGTGGGCTGAAGCCCGGCGATCATGTGCTGGATCTCGGCTGCGGCCCCGGCCAGCTCGGCATTGCCTTCGCGCGGCTGCAGGGCGCCGCCGTCACCGCCATGGATCCGGAACCGGAAATGCTTGCAGAAGCCGCGCTCGGCGCGAAGACAGCCGGCGTCGACATCAGCATCCGGCAGGGTTCCTCCTATGATCTCGGCCCCGATATCGGGAACCTGCACCTCTGCGTCATGGGCCGCTCTTTCCACTGGATGGACAGACCGGCAACGCTTCAAGCACTGGACAGGCTGATCGAGCCGGGCGGCGCCGTCGCCCTCTTTCACGATAAAGGCATTTTGGCGGAGCCGGATTGGCGCGGCATCCTCGAGCCGCTGATGGAAACCTATTCGCCCGAGCGCAGCGCGGAGCGGCAGATGCGCCGGAGCAAGGAATGGGCGCCGCATGAAGCCATGCTGCTCGCCTCGCCCTTCCACAATCTCGAACGGATCGGCATCGTCTCGGAGTACACCAGAGATATCGAAGAGATCGTCGGCCGCATCTTCTCGATGTCATCGACCTCGCCGCAGGCGCTGGGCGACAAGGCGGCCGATTTCGAAGCGGCACTCCGCGCCGAGCTGCTGGCGGTCGCGCCCGACGGCAAATTCAGGGAGGTCGTCGAGGCGAACGGGCTGCTCGCCTTCCGCGACTAGATCAGCTGTTTTCGTTACCCCGCGGCGAAAGCTCCTGCCGGGTCGCCGACAGGAATTCCTGCGACAATTCGGGATTGTCCATCGCGCGCGCCAGGATGACGGCGCCGACCATGGCGGAAAGGCTGGCAAAAGCCTTGCGCCGGCGTTCCTCCGGCGTTTCGCCGGGCACAATCTCCTCAAGCACCTCGACCAGCCCCATGAGACCGCCGGTGAAAGTGGACTGCATCTTGGGGCCGTGGCGGCTGACCTCCTGTGTCAGCGCCGCAAAGACACAGCCGGTCGCATGCTCCACAACGTTGCGATGCGAGAGATAGTGGGCAAGCAGCGCTTCCAGCGGCTGGTCGGGCGAGCTTGCCGCCACTTCCTTCCAGCGCTCCAGCGAACGGGCCACCAGCGCCTTGCTCGCTTCGCAGGCAAGCTCGTCCTTCGAATCGAAATGTCCGTAGAAGCCGCCATGCGTCAGCCCCGCCGCCTTCATAATCTCGGCGACGCCGATGCCGTCGAAACCCTTCTCGCGAAAGAGCTCGCCTGCCACGGCAAGGATCTTCTCGCGATTCTCGGCGAATTTCTCCCGGCTCACTCTCATCAAAAAACTCCATCAGAACATCAAGAAAACTGTATTGACAATTTATATGATGGCCATCATCAATACGCAACAAATATGACAGCAATCATGTAAATGCCTTTGCACAAACGTTCAAGCCGGGAGAACGGCAGAGCGCTAGACGTGGTACGGTACCCCCCCGACTGTCCACGATCCGGCGTTTTCGCAAGTCCGGCCCCGACGACACGATACCAACCTGATTGGAACGCAGCTCATGGTTTCCACTGCCCTTGCCTCGACGCTTGCCCGGCGCAACATCCATTATGGATGGGTCGTCGTCGCCGCCACCTTTCTCACCATGCTGGTCACGGCCGGCGCCATGGGCGCCCCCGGCGTGCTCATCAAGCCGCTGGAGGATGAATTCGGCTGGAGCACCTCCTCCATCTCCTCCGCCCTTGCCGTGCGGCTGTTGCTGTTCGGCCTCATGGGTCCCTTCGCAGCCGCCTTCATGAACCATTTCGGCGTTCGCAAGGTCATCGTCTTCGCCCTGGCGACCATCGGCGTCGGCTTTGTCGGCTCGCTCTTCATGACGCAGGTCTGGCAGCTGCTTTTATGCTGGGGCATCATCATCGGCTTCGGCACGGGCCTTACCGCCATGGTGCTGGCGGCGACCGTCTCGACGCGCTGGTTCACCAAGCATCGCGGCCTCGTCATCGGCATGCTGTCGGCAAGCTCAGCCACGGGACAGCTGGTCTTCCTGCCGCTGATGGCGGAGCTGACGACGCGCTACGGCTGGCGCACCACGGTGCTTTTCGTCTGCGGCATGATCGTCGTCGCGGCCTTCATCGTGCTGCTTCTGATGCGCGACCGCCCCTCGGACGTCAATCTGCCGCTGGTCGGCGAGGTCCACATCACGCCGCCACCGGCCGCCACCAGGAACCTGAAGGCAGCACTCGCCTCGCCGATCGCGATCCTGCGGGAGGTCTCCACCACTTCGACCTTCTGGATCCTCTTTGCCACCTTCTTCATCTGCGGCCTGTCGACCAACGGCTTGATCCAGACGCATTTCGTCACGCTCTGCGGCGATTTCGGCATCGTGCCTGTCGCCGCCGCCAGCGTGCTCGCCGTCATGGGTATTTTCGATTTCTTCGGCACGATCGGCTCCGGCTGGCTTTCCGACCGCTTCGACAATCGCTGGCTGCTCTTCTGGTATTACGGCCTGCGCGGCCTGTCGCTGGTCTATCTGCCCTTCAGCGATTTCACCTTCTACGGCCTGTCGATCTTCGCCGTCTTCTACGGCCTCGACTGGATCGCCACCGTGCCGCCGACGGTCAAGATCGCCGCCGACCGCTTCGGCCGCGAAAAGGCTGGCCTCGTCTTCGGCTGGGTCTTCGCCGGCCACCAGCTGGGCGCCGCCACCGCCGCCTATGGCGCCGGCCTCACGCGCACGGAGCTGAACACCTACCTCCCCGCCTTCTTCGTCGCCGGCGCCTTCTGCCTGCTCGCCGCCATCCTGGCGATCACCCTGCAAAAGTCCGGCTCCACCAGCAAAGGCCCGGCCATGGCTCACTGAGCCTCAAACGGCAAAAAGCCCATGGCGTCCACCCGACACCATGGGCCAAACCGCAACCCTGCGGAAACACTCGCAATATCTGCCGACCCGGCTTGCGCGCCGAGCCGATCACATGCTAGACAGCCGCCTCGTCAGTACCCCGTTGCCCCATTGGCGGAATTGGTAGACGCGCTCGACTCAAAATCGAGTTTCGAAAGAAGTGCTGGTTCGACTCCGGCATGGGGCACCAAAAATCCTCAAATATGTCAAGAACTTTTCCAATGACTTGAGCTTCCATCTACTCAGCAGACTGCTACAATGCCAGACTTGGAGGACGTGACCATTTATCCTAGGTTGACCCTTGGAAACGGTACCTTCTATCATCGAAAATCCCCTCTATGTCGTGCACTCCTCGCGCCACAACATGGCCGATGGATGTGACCTAGCCGGCGTCCACCTGACCGACACGGCGGCAATTCTTGGCCACCTCAATACAGGTGCCAGTGAGAAGCACTACGATTCCGAGGTGGTAAAACGTACACGTCCAATGTGGGCGATGGACAGGCTTTCGTGACGGCCACAGAAGTGACGGCCCAGCCCGACAAATGACGGGCCGGCTCTCTAACTGGCTCGCTTAGCGACTACCCGTTGCCGATCATCTTTCCTGCCTGGTGCTCAACAACGCACTTTCAGGCTCCTTCACCGCGCCTTTGTCATGCGCTGAGAGCAATTTTTAGCGCCGAGCGCAAGCACCGAAAATGTTGGTTGACTTAAGGCGCACCACAATCAACTCTACCGCGAAAGAGTTTGAGGGGCATTGGACATGTTTAAAATTGTTGTCGCGGTAGGCCTCTGCCTGCTCGCTGTGGGCTGCGCACGTTCCAGTGCAATGCGAATTTCGCAAAACGAGGCAATCATAAGCACGAGCGCCGCGCCGGTTTGCGGAGATGAAGGCGCAATGAAGGTCGCCGAAAAACAAGCGGCGATCGAAACAATCAAGGCAGGCTATGATCGCTATATGATAGTCGGCCAGCAAGGACAGGACACGACCCATTTGATTCAGATGCCGGGATCTTACTCAACGACCGGCACTGCGACTTTCTCAGGCAATACCGGTTTTTACCAAGCCAACACTGTTTATCAGCCTGGACCTATGTTCGTCGCCGGCCGTCATAATCAGAAGCTGGCGGTGCATATGTTTAAGAACGGTGAGCCTGGGGCTCAAAATGCGCTTTCTGCGAAGGAAACACTTGGAACTAAATGGGCGGACATTGTTAGAGACGGCGTGATGACCTGTACCAGCTAAAGCCTTAGCGCCTGATCACCGGGCGAGGTCCCATCATCGACGCTTCATCATCACGAAAAATTTTGCCTTTCCGCCACTTCCATCAGTCCCCGACCATTTACAGCCATAATCCTGCCCCCTAAAGGTTTGCAACGCAGCAAAAAGGGGGCCCTATGCTTCGTAGACTGTACGACTGGACCATGTCGCTTGCCGGCCGCAAATCGGCGGAAATCTGGTTGGCCGTTATTGCCTTCGTCGAGAGCTCCATCTTCCTCGTTCCCGCGGACGTGCTGTTCCTGCCGATGTCGCTCGCCAAGCCCGAGCGCGCCTGGCGTTATGCGCTGACGGCGACGGTTGCCTCCGTGCTGGGCGGCATTGCCGGCTGGGCGCTCGGCTACTACGCCTTCGAGACCATCGCCAAGCCGATCCTCGAATTCTACGGCAAGCTCGACGCCTTCAACCAGATGAGTGCCGGCATCACCTATGAATGGGTGCTCCTGCTGCTGGTCACATCGGGCCTGGCGCATCTGCCGCCGATCAAGGTGGTGACGATCCTCTCCGGCGTCACTCATATCAATCTCGGCCTCTTCATTGTCTCGGCCATCGTCGCCCGCGGCGCCCGCTTTTTCCTCTTGGCCTTCCTGCTTCGCCGCTATGGCGAATCCATCCGCCATTTCATCGAAAAGCGCCTGGGCCAGATCGCCATGGCCGCCGCCGCCGTTCTCATCGCCCTATACGCCGTCTTCCATTTTGCCCTGGCGAGCTGACCAAGGAGCCCCCAACGCATGTCCACGACTTCGCCTTCCTCCCGCGCCGGCCTCGGCTATGGCGTCCTGCTGACGATCGGCATGATCGTGGTCATCGGCTCGGCGCTCGGCTTTCAGTATATCGGCGGCTATATCCCTTGCGCGCTCTGCCTGGACCAGCGCCAGCCCTATTATTACGGTATCCCCGTCGCCATCATCGCCGTGCTGACGGCAATCGCCGGCCTGCCCTCCTGGATCACCCGCGGGCTGCTCATCATCGCCGGCCTGATGATGGTGGTCGGCGGCGGCATCGGCGTCTATCACGCCGGCGTCGAATGGCACTTCTGGGAAGGCCCGACCACCTGCTCGACGACGGCAAGCAGCGTCACGCAGAATGCCGGCGACCTGCTCGGCCAGCTGAACACCATCAAGGGGCCGTCCTGCACGGAAGCGGCGCTGCGCATCCTCGGCCTGTCGATGGCTGGCTGGAATGTGATCGCCAGCGTGATCCTGGCTGCTATTGCTTTTGTGGGTGCGAAGAACGCTGCTTAAACCCTTCTCTCCCGCGGAGAGAAGGTGAGCGCGAGCAGGTGAGCAAAGCGAAACTGCGAGCGGCCGGATGAGGGGGACGAGAAGCGAAGCGACGAGGGCCTTGAGCGGCGAGCGAAAGGCAAATTTGCGAGCCGCCGCCCCCTCATCCGACCCTTCGGGCCACCTTCTCCCCAAGGGGAGAAGGAAATCTTACGGCTGCAGTTCCGAATCCCAGTAGAGATAGTCGAGCCAGCTGTCGTGCAGGTAGTTCGGCGGGAACAGGCGGCCGTTATTGTGCAGGTCCTGCACGGTCGGCTGGTATGGCTTCTGCGCCGGGAACATGCCGGCCTGCTTCGGCAGCTTGCTGCCCTTGCGCAGGTTGCAGGGCGAACAGGCGGCCACGACGTTCTCCCAGGTCGTCTCGCCGCCGTGGGCGCGCGGGATGACGTGGTCGAAGGTCAGGTCGTCATGGGAGCCGCAATACTGGCATTCGAACTTGTCGCGCAGGAAGACGTTGAAGCGGGTGAAGGCGGGATTGCGGGACGGCTGCACATAAGTCTTCAGGCATACGACGCTTGGCAGCCGCATCGAGAAGCTCGGCGAGGACACACATTGATCGTATTCCGCGATGATGTTCACACGGTCAAGGAAAACCGCCTTGATCGCGTCCTGCCAGGACCAGAGCGACAAGGGATAGTAACTCAGCGGTCTATAGTCAGCGTTCAGCACGAGCGCCGGCAGGGACTGCGGGGAGACTGCAATCGTCAAGGAACCCTCCTGATCGATTCGGCATCTACATCTTGTATATTAGGCCGGTTGTTACAGGATTGTGAAGTCCAATAAATTCAGCGCATAAAGGCGATTTCAGGGAGGGCGCCGATTATACTATAGGCAGCGCGTCCCGGCGCGTTTTCACGGCATAATAAGCCCAGAAGAGCCGGGCCGCGACCGAGCGCCAGGGCGCCCAAACCGCGGCCTCCAGGGCAACGGCCTTGGCCAAGGGCCTGACGTCATGACCGAACGCCATGCCGACGGCCGCCTGCAGCGCCACGTCGCCCGCCGGAAACACATCTGCGTGACCGCCGCAGAACATCAGGTAGACTTCGGCGGTCCAGGGGCCGATTCCCTTGATGGACGTCAGTTCGGCCAGCGCCTTTTCAGGTAATTCGGCGCTGAGCGCGTGAAGATCGAGGCTGCCGCCTGCAACGGCCTCGGCCACGCGATGCAGCGTCTCGTGCTTGATTCGCGACAGGCCGAAGTTTCGCCAGGCCTCCGGCTCCAGCCCCACATAGCCTTCAGCGGTCACCTGCCCCATCCCGGCAATCATCTTCCCCCAGATCGCGTCAGCACTGGCGCGCGAGACGACCTGCGATACGATGATATGGGCAAGCCCTTCGAAGCCCGGCTCGCGCAGGCGCAGCGGCAAGCTACCCGCCTCTGCGGCAACCGGCCGCAGGCGCGGATCGAGTTCCAGCAGGGCAGCAAGCCCTCGTTCGATATCGCGCTCGTCGCGAATGATCTGCATGACGTCTCGTAGTCCCCGGTTCGAATTCGTGGCAGAAGAAAGCATGATCGAGATTCCCCGTCAAAAGCCGAAGTTCCGTTTTGCCCCGAGCCCGAACGGCCCGCTGCATCTCGGCCATGCGCTCTCGGCGATCCTCAACCACGACATGGCTGCAGAAGCCGGCGGCGATTTCCTGCTGCGCATCGAAGACATAGATCAGGCGCGCTGCACACCCGATTTCGAAAAGGGCATCTATACCGATCTCTCCTGGCTCGGCCTCAGCTGGCAGCAGCCGGTGCGCCGGCAATCCGAGCATTTTGCGGCCTATCAGGCGGCGTTGCAGACCCTTATCGCACGTGGCCTCGTTTATCCCGCCTTCCTGACCCGCGGCGAGGTCAAATCGCGCGTCGCCGCTTTCGAGGCGGATGGCAAATCCTGGCCACGCGACCCCGACGGCACGCCGCTCTATCCACCCGACGATCGCGAGCGCAGCGATGCCGAGCGGCAGCGCCTGCTGGCATCGGGCATGAAACATGCCTGGCGTCTCGATATGGAAAAGGCGCTAGCGACAGTGGACGAACCATTGCACTGGCAAGAAAGCGGCGATGGCACCATCCTTGCCAACCCGGCCGCCTGGGGTGATGTCGTACTGTCGCGCTCGGATGCGCCCTCGAGCTACCATCTTTCTGTTGTCGTCGACGATGCCGTTCAGGGTATCACCCATGTCGTGCGCGGGCTGGACCTCTTCCACGCCACGTCGATCCATCGCTTGCTGCAGACGCTGTTCGGCCTGCCGGAGCCGCTCTATCATCACCACCGTCTCGTCCTCGGAGAGGATGGCAAAAAGCTCTCCAAGAGCATGCGCGACACCGGCATTGCCGAATGGCGCCGACAGGGCCTATCATCGGTTGAGCTTCGCCGACGCATCGGCCTCTGATTTGGCTCCTGGTTCTGAGGGTATCTTTTCCGAAGCTACCTCGGCGGCCGCACGGCTCGCCACCTTGCCGAACAGCAGACGGCGCACGCGAAATTTCATCAGCGCCGCATTGATCTCCGCCCCCATGATGAAGATCACCGCGAGCATGTAGAGAAAAATCAGCACGATCATCACCGAGGCGAGGCCGGCATAGGTGGCGGTGTAATTGGCGAAGGTCGAGAGATAATAGGCAAAGAGCACCGCGCCGATCGACCAGAAGAGCAATGTCAGTATGACGCCGGGGATGACGTCCAGCAGCCGCCTGCGTCCGGCCGCCAGCCACAGATGCAGGATCAGCAGGCCCGCCAGCAACAGGAAGATCGTACCGTAGATCCGCCAGCTGAAGACGATGTCGAGGATGTCGGCAAGCTTGGGCAGCCATTGCCGGGTGTAATTGAGGGCGAGGGGTACGGCGACGAGCAGAATGCTGAGAATGGCAAAGATGAGTACGGCAATCAGCACGTAGCCAAGGCTGGCGAGGCGGTTGAAATACCAGGGCCGGGTCTCGAGCACGCGGTAGGCGCGGTTCAGCGATATGCGCAGTGCCTCGACGCCGTTCGAGGCGAAATAGGCGGCTGCAAGCACGGAGACCGTCAAAAGCCCGCCTCGCGGGATGGTCAGCACCTGCACGACCTGATCGGCGACCGGCTTGGCGATCGCCTCCGGCCAGGTGTCGAAGATCAGATGCACGGCCGTCGACGAAAACTGGCTGGCGCCGAGAAAGCTTGCCAGCGCCGTGCCGAAGATCAGGAAGGGGAAAACCGCCAATAGCGTCGAAAGCGCCACATGACTTGCCATGGCAAATCCGTCGTCCTCGACGAAATGGAACACTGCGTCGTAGATCACCTTGTAAGTCGTCCGCAGGGCTGTCGGCATTCCATCTCCGCTTGGCGTCGGCATTCATTCGGCTGGTACCGCCGTTGTCGATTGTATCGGGGTCCTGAATATGGGAAACGAGTCCCGGTTTGTACAGGAATCATCTTCCCATGACGGAACAACGCACGATCCTCGTCACTGGTTGCTCCTCCGGCATCGGCGCTTATTGCGCACGGGCGCTGAAAGCCGATGGATGGCGCGTCTTTGCAACCGTGCGCAAGGAAGACGATCTCGCCCCGCTCGAAGCCGACGGGATCGAAGCGCTGCTCCTCGATTATACAAAGCCCGAGACCATTTCCGCCACCGTGGCGACGCTACGCGAACGTACGGGCGACCACATCGACGCCCTTTTCAACAATGGCGCCTACGGGCAGCCGGGCGCCGTCGAGGACCTGACGACGGATGTGCTGCGCGAGCAGTTCGAGACGAATTTCTTCGGCTGGCACGAGCTGACGCGCCAGATCCTGCCGCTGATGCGCAAACAGGGCCATGGCCGCATCGTCAATTGCTCGTCCATTCTGGGACTCGTTCCCTATCGTTTCCGCGGTGCCTATACCGCCTCGAAATTCGCGCTGGAAGGGCTCACGATCACGCTCAGAATGGAGCTGCAGGATAGCGGCATCCATGTGAGCCTCATCGAACCCGGGCCGATTGCGACGAAGTTTACCGCCAATGCGCTCACCAAGATCAACGAGCACATCGACCTCGAAGGCTCGCCCCATGCGGTGGAATACCGCAGGCAGCTGAGGCGTCTGGACGGCTCGGGCCCGATCAGTAAACATAAATTGGGTCCGGAAGCGGTCTATGATGTGTTAAAATCGGCTTTGAACGTTAGAAACCCGCGTCCACATTATCTGGTAACGACGCCCGCCAAACAGGGCGTCCTTCTGAAAAGGCTGTTGCCGGCCAACCTTTTCTATCGTCTGATGCGCCGGCTGGACTGAAGCAATCCCGAGAAAGATAGGACGCTATTTTCCGCGCGGAATTGCATGAAACTCAAGAAATGGCGGGCCGAGCTTGTATTGAAGACCGAGCTGCCGTGAAGACAAGGATGGAGGAGCCATGTCTACGTTTACCTACACTGCCGCCATCATTGTCATGGGACTTGTCGCGATCGTTCTTGTTCGCGGCCTGCTGAACATGATGAAAGGCGACAATCCGAACCTTTCGAACCGGCTGATGCAGCTGCGCGTGCTGCTGCAGGCAGTCGCAGTGATCCTGATCATGCTGACGCTCTGGCTGACGGGCGGCGGCCGCCCGGCCTAGAGCCGGATGATTTTAGATCGAATCGACCTAAAATCTGAATCCGTTCTAGAATCAAAGAAGTAGAGCATGATGTCGCCCGAAAACCGCTAACACTTTTGCTCGAAAGCAATTTCAGGAAAAGTACGTAGCGGTTTCCGTCCGGAATTGCGTAAAACGAAGGGTTGGAGCACTTCGCGATCCGAAGAAAAGCGAAAGGCTCTAACGACAGGAACACGATGGTCAGGCTCAACAAGATCTACACCAGAACCGGCGATGACGGCACGACGGGCCTTGCCGCCGGCCCGAGACGGCTGAAGCACGATCTGCGCGTCGAAAGCTACGGGACCGTCGACGAAGCCAATTCCGCCATCGGCGTCGCCCGGCTGCACATGTCAGACA
The DNA here is from genome assembly GCF_003024605.1 of Rhizobium sp. JAB6. Classification (GTDB taxonomy): domain Bacteria; phylum Pseudomonadota; class Alphaproteobacteria; order Rhizobiales; family Rhizobiaceae; genus Rhizobium. The sequence goes on from NZ_PYJQ01000010.1 coordinate 43,345, forward strand.
TGCCCGAAGTCGACGCGGTGCTGGTGCGCATTCAGAACGATCTCTTCGATCTGGGCGCCGACCTTTCGACGCCGGAAACCGATGAACCTCTACCCTATGAACCCCTGCGCATCACCGACCATCAGGTCGAACGCCTGGAACATGATATCGACCTGCTCAATGCCGATCTCGAGCCTTTGAAATCCTTCGTTCTGCCGGCCGGCAGTCCCGCCTCCGCGCATCTGCATCTCGCCCGCACCATTGCCAGGCGTGCCGAACGCCTGATGGTGGCGCTGTCGCGTGAGCAAGGCGAACGCGTCAGCCCGGCGGCACTGAAATACATCAATCGGCTTTCCGATTTCCTTTTCGTCGCCGCCCGTCACGCCAATGATAAGGGCCGCGCCGACGTGCTCTGGGTTCCCGGCAAGAATCGGTAGCGACAGGCGCCAGTCGCTGGGGCATATGTATTGACGTTGACGTAAACGTTATTTATGCCTTTCAAGCAATTCGCGTTTCAGCGGCCTGGAAGCGTTGTAATTGGGGAAAAAACGCGTATCCATGTCGCCATTCGACAAATGGAATGGCGCTAAGCAGCGCATGTTCTCGGGCGGTCATGTTGAAGGAAGGATTCCATGAAGATACTGGTTCCCGTTAAGCGGGTCGTTGACTACAACGTAAAGATCCGCGTGAAGCCGGATGGTTCTGGCGTTGAGCTTTCGAACGTGAAGATGTCGATGAACCCGTTCGACGAGATCTCGGTCGAAGAGGCGCTGCGTCTGAAGGAAGCCGGCAAGGCCGAGGAAGTGGTGGTCGTTTCGATCGGTCCGGCCAAGGCCGAGGAGACGCTGCGCACCGCGCTTGCCATGGGCGCGGATCGCGCCATCCTGGTCGAGACCGACGATGCCGTCGAGCCGCTCGCCGTCGCCAAGATCCTCAAGGGTGTCGCAGACGCCGAACAGCCGGGCCTCATCATCGTCGGCAAGCAGGCGATCGACGACGATTCGAACCAGACCGGCCAGATGCTGGCGGCGCTCCTCGGCACCGCCCAGGCAACCTTCGCCTCCAAGATCGAGATCGGTGAGGGAAGCGCCAAGGTGACCCGCGAAGTCGATGGCGGTCTGCAGACCATCGAAGTCAAGCTCCCGGCCGTCGTCACGACCGACCTGCGCCTGAACGAGCCGCGCTATGCCTCGCTTCCGAACATCATGAAGGCCAAGAAGAAGCCGCTCGACAAGAAGAGCCCGGCAGACTTCGGCGTCTCGACCGAGCCGCGGCTGAAGGTCCTGAAGACGGAAGAGCCCGGCGGCCGCAAGGCCGGCGTCAAGGTCGGCTCGGTTGCCGAGCTGGTCGAGAAGCTTAAAGTCGAAGCCGGCGTGCTTTAACCCACAGTCCGAACGAGGAGTTAGACATATGGCCATTCTTCTTCTGGCTGATCACGACAATGCCCACCTCTCCGACCAGACCGCCAAGGCGCTGACGGCTGCCGCAAAGATTGGCGGCGATGTGCATGTGCTGGTCGCCGGTGCCAGCGCCAGGGCTGCGGCCGATAAGGCCGCCAAGCTTGCCGGCGTCTCCAAGGTGCTGGTTGCCGAGGATGCAAGCCTTGCCAACAATCTCGCCGAACCGCTGGCGGCGCTGATCGTTTCGCTTTCCGGTTCCTATGACGTGATCATCGGCGCTGCGACCTCGGTCGGCAAGAACGTGCTGCCGCGCGTTGCCGCCCTGCTCGATGTCGCCCAGGTCTCGGAAATCATCGAAGTCGTTTCCGCCGATACCTTCAAGCGGCCGATCTATGCCGGCAATGCCATCCAGACGGTGCAGTCGACCGACGCCAAGAAGGTCATCACCGTGCGCACGGCTTCCTTCGCATCTGCTGCCGAAGGCGGCTCGGCTGCGATCGAGACGGTCTCGGCCCCTGCCGATCCCGGCCTCTCCACCTTTGTCGGCGATGCGCTGTCGACGTCGGATCGTCCGGAGCTGACGTCGGCCAAGATCATCATCTCGGGTGGCCGCGCGCTCGGCTCGGCGGAGAAGTTCCGCGAAGTCATCCTGCCGGTTGCCGACAAGCTCGGTGCCGCCGTCGGCGCATCGCGGGCCGCCGTCGATGCCGGCTATGCGCCGAACGACTGGCAGGTGGGCCAGACGGGCAAGGTGGTCGCCCCGCAGCTTTATATCGCCTGCGGCATTTCCGGCGCCATCCAGCATCTGGCCGGCATGAAGGACAGCAAGGTCATCGTCGCCATCAACAAGGACGAGGAAGCGCCGATCTTCCAGATCGCCGACTACGGCCTCGTCGCCGACCTCTTCGAGGCACTGCCGGAACTGGAAAAGGCGCTTTGATCGCGCCCACCGCCTTCTCGCAGTTGCGAGAGACTGGAAAATCGTCTCTTATAGGTCTATCAATCTTTGCCGGGCTAGAAATGGCCCGGCAAATTTAGGTTAAAAGCATAGCGCATCGCCAGGAGCGCGCCGGGGAGTTGGCAATGAGTTCGCTGAAAACGATCGGTATTATCGGCGCGGGCCAGATGGGCTGCGGCATCGCCCATGTATCCGCGATGGCCGGCTACAAGGTCCATATCTACGATCTCTCGCAGGACCGCATCGAAAGCGGGCTTGCCACCATCAACGGCAACCTCGCCCGGCAGGTCGCTTCCGGCAAAACGACCGACGAGGAGCGCAAGGCAGCCCTCTCGCGCATCACCGGCTCCGCCGATCTCAACGATCTCGCCCAGGTCGATCTCGCCATCGAAGCCGCAACGGAAGACGAAAGCGTCAAGCGCAAGATCTACGCGCAGGTCTGCCCCGTCCTGAAGCCCGAAGCGCTGCTCGCTACCAATACCTCGTCGCTGTCGATCACCCGGCTTGCCTCTGCCACCGACCGTCCCGAACGCTTCATGGGCATCCACTTCATGAATCCGGTTCCGGTCATGAAGCTGGTGGAACTGGTGCGCGGCATCGCCACCGACGAATCGACCTTCTCCGCCGCCAAGGACTATGTTGCTTCGCTCGAGAAGACGATCACCGTCGCCGAGGATTTCCCCGCTTTCATCGTCAACCGCATCCTGCTGCCGATGATCAACGAGGCGATCTACACGCTCTATGAAGGCGTCGGCACCGTGGATGCCATCGATACCGCCATGCGGCTCGGCGCCAACCATCCGATGGGCCCGCTGCAGCTTGCCGATTTCATCGGCCTAGACACCTGCCTTTCGATCATGCAGGTGCTGCATGACGGGCTCGCCGACTCCAAGTATCGCCCCTGCCCGCTCTTAGTAAAATATGTCGAAGCTGGCTGGCTCGGCCGCAAATCCGGCCGCGGTTTCTATGACTACCGCGGCGAAACGCCGGTTCCTACGCGGTAAACCTCTTTGCAGCCTTAGGTCGACCCTCGTGGTTCGAGGCTCCGCCCTTCGGGCTCCGCGCCTCACCATGAGCCCGGAACGAAACTGCACGGCGACCACCGAAAAGATGCGCTGAAAATGACGGAAATTGCAGCGGGGACAGTAGATTAGCCTCCCTCCGAGGTGGAGCGCAAGCGACCCTAGAAGGGAGAGGGCGGGTGATGGAACACCCAGACCGCTCAACTCCCAGCAGCCGCCTTCACCAGCTTCTTCGCGTCGTCGCTGTCCCACGCCGCAGGTCCGTTCATGGCTGACAACAGGCAGCCCTTGTCGTCGATGAGCAGCGTCACCGGCAAACCAAAGGCCAGGCCCTGCTTTTTCAGAACGTTAAATACGCCCATCGTGTTGTCGCGGTAGTAGCCGAGCTTGTCGATCGCATATTCGGTGCGGAAGGCCTTGGTCTTTTCATCGTCACCGGTGTCGATGTTGACCGCGACCACCTCGAACTTGTCGCTGCCGACGCTCTTCTCAAGCGCGTTCAGTGCAGGCATTTCCTCGCGGCACGGCACGCACCATGTCGCCCAGACGTTGAGCAGCACGGTCTTGCCGGCGAAGCTGCCGATCGACAGCGGCTGCCCCTCAGCTCCCTTGAAAGAAACATCCTCGAGCGAGATCGGTGACGGCGGCACGCTCATGGCGGCGACCTGACCTTTGGTAAAGGGCGTCAGAGCAGCGGCACGATCCTTGGCCGATCCGCATTGATCGGCAGAAGCCGTTTCACCAATGCCATTGCCATACCCTGCCTCCTTCACGTATACCGCTGCCGCGCCGGCAATGACGCCAGCGACGGCGGCAAGTATTACGAGTTTCATGGACGGCAGACCGAACGGCTTCTTTGCTGTCATTTCATTCTCCAGGTGGGCATCTCATGACTGACGGCACGGACACCAAATCCTCCAACCAGATGTGGGGCGGGCGTTTCGCTTCCGGCCCCGCGGCAATCATGGAGGAGATAAATGCCTCGATCGATTTCGACAAGAAGCTGTTTGCCCAGGACATCCGCGGCTCAATCGCGCATGCAAGCATGCTGGCCCATCAAGGCATCATTTCAACCGACGATAAAGACAAGATCGTTCACGGGTTGAACACGATCCTGTCAGAGATCGAGAGCGGCAATTTCGAGTTCTCCCGCCGTCTCGAAGACATCCACATGAACGTCGAGGCACGGCTTGCAACCTTGATCGGCCCGGCCGCCGGCCGCCTGCACACTGCCCGCTCGCGCAACGACCAGGTGGCGCTCGACTTCCGCCTTTGGGTCAAGGAAGAGCTGCAAAAATGCGAGCAGGCGCTGACGGAGCTGATCGCAGCCTTCCTCGACCGCGCCGAAGAGCATGCCGAAACCGTCATGCCCGGCTTCACCCATCTACAGACGGCGCAGCCCGTCACCTTCGGCCATCATTGCATGGCCTATGTCGAGATGTTCGGCCGCGACCGTTCGCGCGTGCGCCACGCCATCGAGCATATGGACGAATCCCCGATCGGTGCCGCTGCCCTTGCCGGCACCGGCTTCCCGATCGATCGCCACATGACGGCCAAGGCACTCGGCTTCCGCGAGCCGACCCGCAACTCGATCGACACCGTCTCCGACCGCGATTTCGCCCTCGAATTCCTGTCGATCGCCGCCATCGCCGGCATGCATCTGTCGCGCCTTGCCGAAGAGATCGTCATCTGGTCGACGCCGCAATTCGGCTTCGTGCGTTTGTCCGATGCCTTCTCCACCGGTTCCTCCATCATGCCGCAGAAGAAGAATCCGGATGCCGCCGAGCTCGTGCGTGCCAAGACCGGCCGCATCAACGGCTCGCTGGTGGCGCTGCTGACCATCATGAAGGGCCTGCCGCTCGCCTATTCCAAGGACATGCAGGAGGACAAGGAACAGGTGTTCGACGCCGCCGAAAGCCTGGAACTCGCTATTGCCGCCATGACCGGCATGATGCGGGACATGACGATCAACACCGCCCGCATGAAAGCCGCCGCCGGCTCCGGCTATTCCACCGCCACCGATCTCGCCGATTGGCTCGTGCGCGAAGCCGGCCTGCCGTTCCGCGATGCCCACCATGTGACGGGGCGTGCCGTGGCGCTTGCCGAAAGCAAATCCTGCGAACTCGCGGAGCTCTCGCTTGCGGACCTGCAGGCGATCCATCCGGATATCACCGACAAGATCTTCGATGTCCTGACGGTCGAGGCCTCGGTCGCCAGCCGAAAGAGCTTCGGCGGCACGGCGCCCTCGGAAGTGCGCAAGCAGATCGCATTCTGGCGCGCCCGCAACTGAGAAAAACGGCGAAATCACAAGCAACAATCAGGGTGCACAAGGGTCGGAAACTTCGCTAAGAAGAGTGACTTCCGCGTTTGCCGCCCAAGAGGATTTCGATGCAGATCAACATGCCGCACATCATCCGCCTGACCGTCGTGCTTTCGGTCGTCGGCCTTGCCGTGGTCGGATGTGGCCGCAAAGGCCCTCTCGATCCGCCGAGTGCGCACGCGACCAAAGGCGGTGACGTCTCCAAGCCAACGAAGGAACCGGGTACGGAGGACAAAAAGTTCTTCCTCGACCCGCTTCTCTGATTAGGCAGCGACCGTGAACCATTTTGAATATCGCGATGGCATCCTCTACGCCGAGGATGTTCCGGTTCCTGAGATCGCCAAGGCGGTCGGCACACCTTTCTACGTCTATTCGACGGCAACGCTCGAGCGCCATTATCGCGTCTTCGCGGAAGCCTTCGGCGATGTCGATGCCATGGTCTGCTACGCCATGAAGGCCAATTCCAACCAGGCGGTGCTGAAGACGCTCGGCAGGCTCGGCGCCGGAGTCGATGTCGTCTCCGTCGGCGAGCTGCGCCGCGCACTGGCCGCGGGCATTCCGGCAAGCCGCATCATGTTCTCCGGCGTCGGCAAGACGGCGCAGGAAATGGACGTAGCGCTCGAAGCCGGCATCTATTGCTTCAACGTCGAATCCGAACCGGAACTGGAAGTGCTGAACCAGCGCGCCGTCCGGGCCGGCAAGGTGGCCCCCGTCTCCTTCCGCATCAATCCGGATGTGGACGCCCGCACCCATGCGAAGATCTCGACCGGTAAGAAGGAAAACAAGTTCGGCATCTCCTGGGAGCGTGCCCGCGCCGTCTATGCCCGCGCCGCCGGCCTGCCCGGGATCAAGGTCTCCGGCATCGACATGCATATCGGCAGCCAGATCACCGAGCTGCAGCCCTTCGACGACGCCTTCAAGCTGCTGCGCGACCTTGTGGAAACGCTGCGCGGCGATGGCCACGATATCCATCACGTCGATATCGGCGGTGGCCTCGGCATCCCCTATCGCGACGACAACAATCCGCCGCCGTTGCCGGATGCCTATGCCGAGATCGTCAAGAACCAGCTGCGCGGCCTCAATTGCAAGATCATCACCGAGCCCGGCCGCCTGATCGTCGGCAATGCCGGCATTCTGGTGACCGAGGTCATCTATGTGAAGGATGCCGGCAACAAGAGCTTCGTCATCGTCGATGGCGCCATGAACGACCTCATCCGTCCGACGCTCTACGAGGCCTATCACGAGATCAGGCCGGTTGCGGCCGGCGATGCCAGCACACCGCGCATCAAGGCCGATGTCGTCGGCCCGGTCTGCGAGACGGGCGATTATCTGGCGCTCGACCGCGAGATGGCGCTGCCGAAGCCCGGCGATCTTCTTGCTGTCAGTTCGGCCGGCGCCTATGGCGCCGTACAGGCCGGCACCTACAACAGCCGGCTTCTGGTTCCCGAAGTGCTGGTCAGGGGCAATGAATTCCACGTCATCCGCCCGCGTGGGACGTACGAGGAACTGATCGGCCTGGATTCCATCCCGGTCTGGCTTGAGGGATAACCGGCTGCAATTAGTAACTTCGGGCAGAACTGCGAAAGCCGCTTTGCCCGATCACGTTTCAGCGAAGCCCGATGAAAAAGCAGCCTTTCACGCCCGTTGCCCTCGTCTTCGCCACAAAGAATGTTATCTTTGATTGAATGGTGTCTCGCCGTGCACCGCGTGCGCGAGCGTGTGGGACGCCGTGCCACCCAAACGGGCGACCAGCCAACGTCAGATCGGGAGAAGACCGGACCGATGACCACCTCCAGCAACCCTAGGAAGGGCGCTTTCGCCACCCGCCCGGCGCTGGCGCGCATGGTTGCGGTAAAGCGTCTTTTTGCGCGGCTGGTGCTGGTCAGCGAACAGCTTCTGCCGCGGCTGTTGCTGCCGGCCTCCATTCTGGCCCTGTTTCTGTCCGCCGCCTGGTTCGGCATCTTTCGCATAACGCCGGATGTTCCGCGCTTTCTGCTGCTTGCCGTCTTCGCCGTCGGTTTCGCCATCTCCCTCTATCCGCTGCGCCGCCTGCGCTGGCCGGACACCATGGAAGCGGATCGGCTGCTGGAGGAGCGCAACGGCCTCGCCCACCAGCCCGTTACGGTGCAGGAAGACGAACCGGCGCTCGACACCCCCTTTGCCCGCGCGCTCTGGCGCGAGCACCAGACGCGCATGGCAGAACGCATCGCCGCCCTGGACGCCGGGCCGCCAAGGCCGGATATCACCCGTTACGACCGCTTCGCATTGCGCGCCATCCCCGCTCTGCTGCTGGTAACGGCCTTCAGCTTTTCCATGTCCAACAGCGGCGGCTCGCTGAGCGATGCCTTCACGCCATCGAGTTCCACGTCCAGCAACCCGGATATCCGTGTCGATGCCTGGGTCACCCCGCCTTATTATACCGGCGAGCCGCCGGTCTATCTGACGGGCAATGTCGATAATGCCGGCAATAGCCTGAACGTGCCGCAATTCTCGGAGCTCACCGTGCGTGTTTCGGGTGCCGCAACGGACGAGAAAGTGCTGTTCCAGGCAACTGGCGCGGAAAAAGGCGCAGAAATTCCCGAGCAGGCCGATGATGCCGACAAGCAGGGGCCGGCTGGCGCAAAACCCGCGACGCCTCCCGGCATACCGCCGGCAGCGAACGGCACCGGCAATATCCCGGCTGCGGACGGGATGGTTGCCCGCACCCACGTTCTCAAACTCGAGAAGGGTGGCGAACTCACCGTCAACGGCAAGTCCTGGTCCTTCAACGTGGTCGTCGACAAACCGCCGGAAATCACCTTCGACGGCATTCCGCATGCGACGGCGAGCGGTGCGCTGGAACTCGGCTTCAGGGTCAAGGACGACTATGGCGTCGAGGAAGCCCACGCCGAGATCGTGCCAGTCGAATCCGATCCGGCCGCGACCCCGCTCTATGGGCTGTCCGAATACAGACTGGAGCTTCCGCGTCGTGACCGCCGCAATGGCAAGGGTCTGGCAAGCCACGATCTGACGCAGGATCCGCTGGCCGGCAAACGCGTGCGCATCACCCTCGTCGCCAAGGACGGAGCCGGTCAGACCGGCCGCAGTTCGCCCTATGAGATGATATTGCCATCTCGCAATTTCAGCCAGCCGCTCGCCGCCGCCGTGGCCGAAGAACGTCAGGTCTTCGCGCTCGACACACGGAAGATGCCGCAGGCGATCGAGCTCAACAAGTCGCTGACCATACGGCCTGAAGAGACCATTCCCGATCTCGGCAATTATCTTGCGATCAAGTCGGCGCTGACGCGCATGAAGCTTGCAAGCAGCGAAGCCTCGCTGAAGGACACCGCCGATTATCTCTGGCAGATCGCGCTCGGCATGGAAGACGCGCAGCTGACCGATGCGGAAAAGGCCCTGCGCGACGCCCAGCAGCAGCTCTCGGACGCCCTGCAGCGCAATGCCTCCGACGCCGAGATCAAGAAGCTCACCGACGAGCTGCGCAAGGCCATGGACGCCTATATGAAGGAGCTGGCCGAGCGCATGCGCAACATGCCGGCCCAGCCGAACCAGCGCGCCGCCAATATCCTGCGCCAGCAGGATCTGCAGCGCATGATGGATCAGATCGAGAATCTCGCCCGCTCCGGCAATCGCCAGGCGGCACAGCAGATGCTTTCCGAACTCCAGCAGCTGATGAACAGCCTGCAGGCCGGCAAGCCGCAGCCCGGGCAGCAGCAGCAGAATCAGGCCAACGACAAGATGCGCGAGCAGATGGACAAGCTCGGCCGCATCATGCGCGATCAGCAGAAGCTTATGGATCAGACCTTCAAGCTCGATCAGGCGATGCGCGACCGCATGCAGCGCGGCGATTCCAATGAGGATGGCGATGGCTTTATGGATCAGCCCATGCCCGGCCTCAACGATCAGATGCGCCCGGATATGGGCCAGCGCAATTCAGGTCAGCAGGATCAGCAGCAGGGCCAGAACCAACAGGGCCAGAAGGGCAAGGATCCCACCGACGGCATGACGGCGGATCAGTTGCGCGACGCGCTGAAGCAATTGCGCCAGCAGCAGGAGGATCTCGGCAAGCAGCTCGGCGAGCTTCAGAAAAATCTCGGCTCGCTTGGCATGAAGCCGAACCAGAATTACGGCAAGGCGCAGCAGGAAATGAAGGGCGCGTCAGGTCAGCTTGCCGAGGGCAATGGCGAAGGCGCCGTTCAGGGCCAGGGACGTGCGCTGGATGCCCTGCGCAAGGGCACGCGCGAGATGATGAACCAGCTCATGGCCCAGATGCAGCAGGGACAAGGCCAGGGTCAGGGACAGATGCCGGGACAGATGGGCCAGGGAGGCCAAAACAGCCGCGACCCGCTCGGCCGGTCGCGTAACGAGGGTGGTTTCTCCGACAATCCCAATGACAACATGGTGCCGGACATCATCAAGGCAGAGCGCGCCCGCCAAATTCTGGACGCCATCCGCGAGCGGCTGAGCAACAATCCGACGCTCAGCGAAGAACGGCGTTATCTGGAACGTTTGCTCAATTTGGGTCAGTAAGGCCGCTTTGGGCCTGTCGCGCTGACGAGAATGGAGCCAGCACGAACAACCCGTGCTGACCAGAAATCAATGTCAGGCAGCCAGCGCCCGCGCAACGGCTTTGCGGATGTCGGGCAACGCAAAGGGCTTCGCAACGACGTCGACGATCTTTTCCATAAGGTCGTCGGCACGTTCGCGCTGCTCCGCATAGCCGGTCATGAGCAGGATTTTCATGCCTGGGCACGTCGAATGCGCCTGATGGGCAAGTTCGATGCCATCCATCACGGGCATCCGGATATCCGACAGCAGGAGGTCGTAGCCGCCCTCTTTCAGCTTTTCCAAGCCTTCCGCGCCGTCCGCCGCCTCTTCGGTCTCGTGGCCGTCCAAGCGCAGCGCGCGGGCGACGAAGCTGCGAAGCGAATCTTCGTCTTCCGTGATCAGAATTTTTGCCATGGTCCGTGCTCCTGGTCCGTCATGTTCCGCGACCGAAATCACCAGAATTCCGTTTGCGATAGGTAAACGTCGCAGAGGCGATCGGGCTCCGTGGTTAACGGTTCGTCATCGTTGGAGCGGAATGGGAAAGGCGGACATGCCGCCGGGATTAACTTAAATTCAGGCCTCCGCGTCGCCCGTGACGACGCCGACGAAGGGCAGTTCGCGGAAGGCGTAGGCGACATCCATGCCATAACCGACCACGAAATAATCGGGGCATTCGAAGCCGACATAATCGGCCTCCAGCTCTTCCTGGCGCTTGACGCTCTTGTCGAGCAGCACGGCCAGCGTGACATTGCGGGCACCACGCTCGTAGAGCAGCTCCTTGGCGAAACGCAGCGTGCGGCCCGATTCTAGAATATCGTCGATCAGCAGCACATCGCGATCGCGAACGTCGCTGTCGATGTCCTTGACGATGCGCACGCCCTGCGACGTCGTGCCGGCGCCGTAGCTCGAAAGCGTGATGAACTCGACCTCCGGAGCAAGCCCGGTTTCATGCAAGGCACGCAGCAAATCGGCCGCGAAAATGAACGAGCCCTTGAGGATGGCGATGACGAGGAGATCCTTCGTCGGCCCGCTGGCGATTTCCTTCGCCATGGCGTGATTGCGTTCGGCAATCTGCTCGGCAGTGAAAAGCGGCTCGATATTCTTCCCGCGTACGACAGGCATTGATTGGCATGCTCCATGGCTGCGCGGCCCTTGGCCGCCGATCAAGCTCTACAGCGCCGCGCGTCGTATAAGACGCGCAAAGGTCGCTGTAGCACTCTAAAGCAGTAGCCCGTAGCACAATCGGCAAGCCGGACACACCCCAGCGACGGATGATTTTGGTCGAATCGACCGAAAATCCGAATCCGCTCCGGAATTAAATAGGTTGAGCATCATGTCGCCCGAAAACCGCGTACGCTTTTCGGCATCACGCTCTATGGCATGAAGGAAAGCCGGACATCCGGCGTTTTTCCACCGGGATGCTGCAATCGTGTCGAGAATCCGCGGCTTTCATGCGGCCCGAGACGATCGACGGCGGTGTCCACCACGATGCTCCTGACCAACTGGTTGCCGGCGAAAAGATCGGCGCGCACCTGCGGAACCGAAAGCGTGGCACCGCTGACATTCTCGATGATGCCGTTCAGTCTCAAGACGGGCAGCCCGTTCTCATCTCTTGGCGTCAGCGTCACATGCGAGAATTGCAGCGGATCGGACGTCGCCTCCGCTGGTGCGTTTGAGAAACCGGAAAAACCGCCGGAAAGACCGAAGATCAATATTGCAAGGCAGATGATGAGCGCCACGAAACTGCGACGCGATGCCTGCTGCAGGACCTCCTCGGTCACCTGCAGAACGGACAGGATGCGTGAGAAGGTGGTCTTGCGCGTTACCGGCTGCGGTTTTGCTCGGGCATGCCCGCCATAGCGCATGTTGACGCCGGATGCGGTCCGCCCGCGCGCAGCAGAAACGGTCACGAATTCGGCATCGACGATATCGGGCTTTGGCATGACGTAACGCGCCTGACCGGATCCCGCTCCGCGTTCGGGCGGAATGAGGTCATAAACCAGTCCCGCCTGCTGTTGACGGTGGCGAAAAGCGCCCATGATGGCCTCCCGTTGCGGTGATCCACATGGTTTCGACGCCCATTACTAATCAGGGCATTGAAACGAATCCTGCCCAGTCGTAAATTTTAATGGTTAATGCTTCGCAAAGATCGCCATGAATAGGGCGCCTTTCCAGAAAAATTTACCGGCTGTTAATGCCATTGGTTAACAAGTCGCCTGATTGAACCCTGCGGAAGACTGGACTGCCCGTTGATTCATTTTGAGAACGTCGGTTTGCGCTACGGCATGGGTCCGGAAATCCTCCGCGACCTGAGCTTCGACATACCGAGGAAATCGTTCCAGTTCCTGACCGGCCCCTCCGGCGCCGGCAAGACCACACTGCTGCGGCTGCTCTTCATGTCGCTGCAGCCGACGCGTGGGCTGATCCGCATGTTCGATCGCGAGATTTCGTCGATCCCGCGCAACGAACTGCCACTGCTGCGCCGCCGCGTCGGCATCGTCTTCCAGGATTTCCGGTTGCTCGAGCATCTGACGACCTATGAAAATGTTGCCCTGCCGCTCCGCGTGCGCGGCAAGGATGAAAGCTCCTACCGCACCGATGTCCTGGAACTGCTGAAATGGGTAGGGCTCGGCGAGCGCATCAATGTATTGCCGCCGGTTCTTTCGGGCGGCGAGAAGCAGCGCGCCGCCATCGCGCGAGCCCTCATCGACCGTCCGGAAATCCTGCTCGCCGACGAACCGACGGGCAATGTCGATCCCCCGATGGCGCGCCGCCTGCTCAATCTGTTTCTGGAACTCAACCGTCTCGGCACCGCTGTCGTCATTGCCACGCACGATCTCGCTTTGATGGACCAGATCGAAGCGAGACGCATGATCCTATCGGGGGGGCATCTCGATATCTATGACTGACCCCCGCCCCCGCAGGACAGCCCCGAGTTCCGCGGCTCCGCAAGCGCGGCAAGCGCCCGGTACATCGCCTGTAGAACGCAAGCGCCCGGAGATGCGCGTTCGCCCGACGGGGCCGATCGTGCCGTCCTCGAACATTCAGGGCAATGCGCTGATCGTCGTCATCGCCATCATGGCCTTTCTCGCCTGCCTCACACTCGGTGCGGTCAGCATGGTGCGCTCGACGGCGGCGAGCTGGGAAAGCCAGATTTCCCGCGAGATCACCATCCAGATCAAGCCGGACGACAATCTCGACATGGAAAAGGCGCTCGCGAGCGCCCGCGATATCGCATTGAGCTTCGTCGGCACCAAATCGGGCCAGATTGTCGACGAGGCGGCGACTGCGCGCCTGCTGGAGCCGTGGCTCGGCGCCGGCCTCGATATCAAGGAACTCCCCGTTCCGCGCCTCGTCATCATCACCATAGACGAGACGCATCCGCCTGATTTCGAAGCCATGCGCAACCTGCTCAAGGCGCAGATCCCGCAAGCGACCCTGGACGATCATCGCACCTGGGTCGACCGGCTCGTGTCGATGGCGCACACCACCGTTCTCATCGGCACGGGCGTGCTGCTGCTCGTCTTCACTGCCATGGTCCTGACGGTGGTTTTCGCCACGCGCGGCGCACTATCCGGCAATCGCCATATCGTCGAGGTCCTGCATTTCGTCGGGGCCGAAAGCACCTTTGTAGCCAATGAATTCCAGAAGCATTTCCTGAAGATCAGCCTCAAGGGATCCGGAGCCGGCAGCGCGCTCGCCGCCCTGTTCTTCGCGACAGCCGGCATCCTGCAGAGCCATACGATTGCCACGCCGCAGACCGACCAGGCAACGGCATTGTTCGGGACTTTCTCCGTCGGCGCGCTCGGCTATGTCGGCATTCTCGCCACCATGATCATCATCGCACTGCTGACGACGCTGACGGCACGTTTCACCGTGATGCGCACGATCTACGAGATCGATCTGGTCCGGTCCGATCCCGGGCGGACGGATAGCGTACAGAATTGACGCTTCAGCGATGTTTTTTTACCGTTTGCCAGCCCGTTCCTTGCCGCAATTGGCGTATAATACCGAATCATGAGCATGGATCTGACGACTCGCAAGACCGTGAGTTTGCAGTCGCTGCGGACACGCCCCCGCGGCGACGGACCCGTGCGCCGCAGCCTGTTCCGGCGTCTCCTGCGCTGGGGTGGCTTCGCTTTCATCTTCTTCGTCGCCATCGTTTTCGGCGGCTTCCTGCATTTCGCCGATTCGATCACCACCTTGAAGCCGCCGCTCGACCCCAAGGCCGATGCCATCGTCGTGCTGACGGGCGGCTATCAGCGGATCGATCAGGCGGTGGAACTGCTGCGCACTGGCGCCGGCAACCGCCTGCTGATCTCGGGCGCACATCCGACCACAACACCGACGCAGATCCGCAAACTGACGCAGAGTTCCGCCAGCCTGTTCAGCTGCTGTGTCGACATCGGCTACGACGCGCTCGATACGATCGGCAATGCCCGCGAAGCGGCAAAATGGATTCATGCCAGGGGCTATAAGAGCGTTCTCGTTGTCACGAACAACTACCATATGCCCCGCAGCCTGGCGGAACTGAAATATGTCGATCCCTCGACCGATTTCATTCCCTATCCGGTCGTCAACTCCGATCTGAAAAGCAAGAACTGGTTCACGGACCCGAATGCGCTGCGGACGATGATCTCCGAATATGTGAAGGTGCTCCTTGCCGGTGCCCGCAACCTTACCGGCCTCGGGCGCCCGCTGGGCCTGCGCTCGCGGCAGCCGGCCGAGGACGACGACTGAGGTCGGCCGCGTCAAACCGTGCGTCGGTTTGTGCGACATAGAGAGCTTCGCCCGCAAAGAGCGAATCTAGGAGGGCGAACGGGCGAAGACGCGCAACCACACAAAGACCGACTTTTTATTGACGCCGTAATCGTGTAGGCAAACTTTCGGATGCTGGCGCAAGCCGGTGCAGTGGAAAAGCCTCGATGATTATCTTGCGTTCGATCCTGTTCAACACGGCCTTCTATGCCAATCTGATCATTCGCATGATCGTGTTGACCCCGATTTACTTCCTCATGCCGCGCAAGGCGGCCTATGCGATCCCGAAGGCGTGGGCGAAATCCAGCACCTGGCTGATGGAGAAGATCGTCGGCACCACCTTCGAGATCGAAGGCCTGGAGAACATCCCCAAAGGCAGCTTCATCTTCGCGCCCAAGCACCAATCCTTCTGGGATACATTCGCGCTGCTGCCCTATCTCGAGGATCCGGTTTACATCCTGAAGCGTGAGCTTTTGTGGATCCCATTGTTCGGCTGGTATGCGAAGAAGCAGCGCATGATTCCGGTGGATCGCGGTGCGCGCGGCAAGGTCATGTTCGATGTGTTGAAGCGTACTCGCGAGGAACTCGCGACAGGCCGTCAGCTCATCATCTACCCTGAAGGAACCCGTCGTCCGCCGGGTGCTGAGCCGGTCTATAAATACGGCATCGCCCGCATGTATCGCGACCTCAACATCCCCGTCGTCGCCGTTGCCATGCATCCCGGCCTTTTCTGGCCGCGCCGCACCTTTCGCAAGTATCCGGGCCACATCAAGGTGCGCATCCTGCCGCCGATCGAGCCCGGCATGGACCCGGATGCCTTTTTCGCACGTCTGATCGAGGAAACGGAAAGGGCAAGCGACGAGTTGCTGGTCGAAACGATCGCCAACAACCCGAACCTGCCGGTTCCGCCGACGGCGGCGCAGCGTCTCGCGGAAATCACCAAGGCAAAACCCGTTACCGCGGCAGTCTGAGCGAGCTCTCAATGCCAGACGACGGGCTCAGGATGCCTTTCGCATCCGCTCAACTTCGCCGGCGACCTGCTCGAGCCAGTGATCGCGGATGCCCATATCCCGCAGATGCGCCAATGTATTGAAGAGATAGGCATCGTTCGGCCCGGAGCGGCCGATGGCGGATTCCACCACATGCGCCGCCTCGACCGTATCCAGCGAGCCGGCATATTGCCTATGGGTGCGATCGACGACATAGGCGACGGCGGTGACGCGCCGCCCGTCGGCGAGCCGGATCGGCAGGGTCTTTTCGAGATAGACGTTGGTGACGAGTTCGCGCTCGCGCAGATAGGTCAGCACCTCGTCCCAATCGGAGGCGGGAACCCGAAAGGCCATGCCGCGGCAGGAACCGCCGCGATCGAGGCCGAGGACGAGACCGGGGGTTTCCTCCGTGCCGCGATGAACCCAGGAACGGACGCACAGAGAGCGGCGATAACCGAAAATCAAGGCCTCGGCCCGCTCGTCATAACCAAAGCCCGGATTCCACATGAGGGATCCGTAGCCAAACACCCAAAATTCGTCCATATCCAACGCCAAATCACTGTGAAGCTTCGGTCCAACCATTGGAGAACAACATGGCAGCGTCAAGCCAGAGCGTAACGACCGGTCGAGGCAAGCGTCTGTGGCTCATCCTTTTTGGGCTTGTTGTGGTTTTGGCCGGTCTTTACACCGGCGGTTGGTACTATGCGACCGGTTTCGTCAGGAGCAATGTCCTGAAGGCGCTCGGCCAGCAGAACAGTGCCGGCATTGCCGGCAAATGCGAGAACATGGTCTTCAACGGCTTCCCCTTCTCCATCGGCCTGACCTGCGACACCGTGACGGTCGATAATCAGACGCGGGGCGTCTCCACCAATTTCGACGGGCTCAGCGCCTCCGCGCCGGTCTTCCAGCCCAACCATGTGAGCTGGAGCCTGAAATCTCCTGCAGAGCTACGGACGACGGAGGGCCTGACGGTATCGGCCGAATGGGCCTATCTGCAATCGAACCTCGTCGCCAAGGGCCGCGGCGTGGCGCAGACCCAGACCGTCATCGAAGGATTGAATGCCGGCATCGTCTCCTCCGTCACCGGCCAGAGCGTCAATGTCACCGCTGCCCACACGGAGATGCATGCCAGCCAGAACGGCACCGATCTGGATTTTGCGATCGGCATCGAAAATGCCAATGCCGTGATCAAGGATTTTCCGCAGACCCTGCCGACCGCCTCGACGAGCGCCAACGTCACGCTATCGGGCAAGGCCGGCCTGCTCGATGGCAGCGATCGCGAAGGGCTTCGCGGCTCGGCAGGCATGCTGCATAAGGCCGTCATCGACATCGGCGACGGGCGCATCATGACGCTTTCCGGCCCTTTCAATTTTGATGATGAGGGTTTTCTGTCCGGCCAGTTCAAGCTGGAGATCAATCAGATCGGCCCTTGGGGTGATAGTCTAACCACCACGCTGCCCGCCGCCAAGAACATCATCAAGACGGCCACGAAGATGCTGAAGGCGTTGGCCGGTGGCGGCGACAAGGTTTCCGTCGATCTCACCGCCGATCGCGGCCGCCTCTCGCTCAGCGGCTTCATCCCGCTCGGCAAGATCCCGCCGATCTAAGTTCAATACCGTCGCCCCGGCCGAGAGAAGGCCGAAGAGCAGTTATTCCTTCGCATCCAGCGCATGGCGACCGAAATCCGGCACGTCGACATCCTGGCCGGCTTCGACGATCGAACGGCGGATAGCACGCGTACGCGTGAAAAGGTCGAATATCTTGTCGCCGTCACCCCAGCGGATGGCGCGCTGCAGCGATGCCAGATCCTCGGAAAAACGAGACAGCATTTCCAGAATGGCATCGCGATTGTGCAGGCAGACGTCGCGCCACATGGTCGGATCGGATGCGGCAAGGCGGGTGAAGTCCCGGAAGCCGGAGGCGGAATATTTGATGACTTCCGACTCGGTCACCGTCTCCAGATCGTCGGCGGTGCCGACGATGTTGTAGGCGATCAGATGCGGCAGATGCGAGACGATCGCCAGCACCTTGTCATGATGCTCCGGGTCCATCTCGTCGACACGGGAGCCCAGAGTCTCCCAGAAGCCGCGAAGCGTCCTGATCGCGGCTTCGTCCGTGCCCGGAACGGGCGTGAAGATGCACCAGCGGCCCTTGAAGAGCCCCGGAAAACCCGCATCCGGACCGGATTTCTCCGTACCTGCGAGCGGGTGGCCTGGGATGAAGTGCACGTTCGGCGGCATATGGGGCTGCATCTGTGCAATGACTGATGCCTTGGTCGAGCCGACATCGGTGACGATGGCGCCCGGCTTCAGATGCGCAGCGATTTCCCTGGCGACGCTTTCCGAAGCGCCGACCGGCACGGAAACGATGACAAGATCGGCGCCCTTCACCGCTTCGGCCGAGGACGGCGTATAGCGATCGCCGAGCTTCAGTTCCTCGGCACGCTTCAGCGTCTCGGCGCTGCGCGTCGAGATCACGACTTCCTTGGCAAGGTGGAGACGCTTGATGTCATGGGCGATGGAGGAGCCGATCAGGCCGATGCCGATCAGCGCGATGCGGTCGAACTGGATGTTGCTCATGCGTTGCGTCCCATGAATTCGGTCAGAGCGTCGATCACGCCGAGGTTGGCCTCTTCGGTGCCGATGCTCAAGCGCAGCGAGTTCGGGAAGCCGTAGGCCCGCACGGCGCGCAGGATATAGCCGCGGCTCGTCAGGAAATCATCGGCCTCCGTAGCGCGCTTGCCGTTGCTGTCAGGGAAATGGATCAGCACGAAATTCGCAACCGACGGCGTCACCTTGAGGCCGAGAGCCTCGAGCGCAGCCGTCACCTTCCCGATCCAGAGCGTGTTATGCGCGACGGCTTTTTCCGTAAAGGCCTGATCGCGAATGGCAGCCGCTCCCGCGGCGATGGCCGCGCTGTTCAGGTTGAACGGAGCGCGCACGCGGTTGATCGCGTCGACGATATCGACTGGGCCGTACATCCAGCCGATACGAAGTGCGGCAAGGCCATAGACCTTGGAGAAGGTACGGGTCATGACGACGTTCTGATTGGCCGAAACGAGTTCAAGACCCGCCTCGTAGTCGTTGCGGCGGACATATTCGGCATAGGCGGCATCGAGCACGAGAATGACGTGCTTCGGCAGGCTCGCCTGCAGCCGGCGGATCTCGCTGACAGGCACATAAGTGCCGGTCGGATTGGCCGGATTGGCGATGAAGACCATTTTGGTCTTTTCCGTGACGGCGGCGAGGATGGCGTCGACATCGACGGTGCAATCCCTTTCCTTGACGGTGACGGGCGTCGCGCCGGCGGCCATGATCTGGATCTTGTAGACTAGGAAGCCGTGTTCGGTAATGATGCCTTCATCGCCCGCGCCGAGGTAGGTGTGGCAGAGCAGGCCGAGCAATTCGTCGGAACCGTTGCCGCAGAGGATATTGGCCACATTCAGCCCGTGGACATCGGCGATCGCCTGGCGCAGCTCCTTGGCCTGCCCGTCCGGATAACGCTCGAGATTGCCGGCAGCGCTGCGGAAGGCTTCGATGGCCTTGGGGCTGGCGCCAAGCGGCGTCTCGTTCGAGGAAAGCTTGAACACGCGCGCAACGCCCGGCGCATGCTCCTTGCCCGGCACATAGGCGGCGATATCGAGAATGCCGGAACGCGGGACGGGCTTGCTCATTTCCATGCTCATGGGATCGACCTTGGGAAGGACCGGAAAATTCCGGTTTATAACACCCCGTCGCATTAATGCGGATTGACAAATTTGTCGAGTGTGACGCTACGGCGAAAGCGTTACGCGCCATCGCGCGTCGTCGGTATGCCGCGCGGTGCCAGCACCGGCACGAAGACACGGCGCGAGGCACGGACGGCCACGGGCAGTCCCTGATAGAGCCGCTTCTGCGCCTCCACGATGATGACGCCGGAAAAAGCCGGCCAAAGGGTGCGGCCGACCCGCTCGAAGGCGCGGCGCAGCCGCAGCACGGTGCGCAGCTTCGATGGCGGAAAGAACAGTGCCTCCGCGGTCGCGCCGGGCGTGAAATTGGTTTCGCGCAGCAGCGAGGTGAGCTGGCCGCGCGAATAGGGCCGGCCGGAGCCGAATGGCGTATGCTCCATGCGCGCCCATACGCCGGTACGGTTCGGCACGACGATGACCAGCCGACCGCCGGGCGCCAGAACGCGCCAAAGCTCCTTCAGAGTCTCGCGCGGACTTTCAGCGAATTCCAGCGAATGCACCATCAGCACGCGGTCGATCGAACTGTCGGGCAGCGGCAGTTCTTCATCGAAGATCAGGGCTGTCGCCGAAGCCGAGCCCATAGGCCAGTTCACCGCACCCTGTCCCGCCGGCATGAAGGCGAAGGTGCGTTCGGTATCGGCACGAAAACGGTCGAGATAAGGAACGGCATAGCCAAGGCCGACAAGCCGCTCCTCCGGCATGCGCGCCCAGATGGAAGAAAGCGCCATGGCGATAGATTGCTCCGCCAAACGACCAAGCTCGGAATGATAAAACTGGCGAAGATCGACGATATCGGTATGCATCGAAACAAATGTTATCAGCCGAACGTTGGACTTCAAGGCCGAACGGCTTACATTCTCTACCAACGGAAAAGATGAGGATGATTTCGGTCATGAAACCATTGGAATTAGAGATATTTATCTGCCGTTCCGACAATTACGGCGTCTTGGTCCATGATCCCGAAACCGGATCGACGGCATCGATCGACGCTCCGGAAGCGGATGCGATCCTGAAGGCGGCCGATCGTCGCGGCTGGACCATCAGCCATATCCTGACCACGCATCATCACACCGATCATGTCGAGGGCAATCTGGCACTGAAGGAGCAGTTCGGCTTGGAGATCATCGGCCCGATCAACGAGGCCGTCGCCATTCCGGGCCTCGATCGCGCCGTCGGCGATGGCGATACGTTCGAATTTGCCGGCCATACCGTCAATGTCATCGAAACGCCCGGCCACACGGCCGGACACGTCTGCTATCACTTTGCCGACGACAAGCTGCTCTTTGCCGCCGACACGCTGTTTGCGCTCGGTTGCGGCCGCCTGTTCGAACGGCCGGCACTGGATATGTGGGCCTCCCTGCAGAAACTTGCGGTCCTGCCGGACGAAACGGCCGTCTATTTCGGCCATGAATATACGCTCTCCAACGCCCGCTTCGCGCTAACCATCGACCCGGACAACGAACGGCTGAAGGCACGCGCCGCGGATATCGAGGCGTTGCGGGCGCAAGGCAAGTTCACTATCCCGACTACTCTGGCGCTGGAAAAGGAAACGAACCCCTTCCTGCGCGCCGCCGATCCGGCGATCCGCCGCCACCTGCTGATGGAAAGCCGCAGCAACGAAGAAGTCTTCACCGAGATCCGCAAGCGCAAGGACAATTTCTGATGCGGGCAAAGGAGATCATCGAAACGCTTTCCATGCAGCGGCATCCGGAAGGCGGCTGGTATGTGCAGACGTTTCGCGACGAGAACGGCGGCGCGCGCGGCCATTCCACGGCGATTTATTATCTGCTGGAAGCGGGCGAACGCTCGCATTGGCACCGGGTGCACGACGCCGCCGAGGTCTGGCACTTTTATGCCGGGGCGCCGCTTGCTCTCCATCGTTCCGCCGATGGCAAGACCAGTGAAAAGCTCGTACTGGGCGTCGATCTGGCAAAGGGCGAGCGTCCGCAGGCCATCATCCCGGCCAACTGGTGGCAATCGGCCGAAAGCCTCGGGCAATTCACGCTTGTCGGCTGTACGGTCGCACCCGGCTTCGAATTTTCAAGCTTCGAGATGGCGCCGCCGGACTGGAAGCCTGCTTCAGGCTGAACCTTCTTTTACCTTTCATTGACATCACGCAGGGTGCGGCCAGACGGTGCGCAGCGACAGCCTTGAAAAAGCGACGCGCTGTGTCAGCTTTACACGGGGAAAGTGAAAATTGATTGATCCGGAGGAGGTTTTTTCGTGCGTTTGTTGTTTCCTTTTCTCGTCGCGGCGGGATGTGTCATGAGCGCCCCTGTCCTTGCCCTCGATGCCCCGGCTTCTCCACCCGCCAGCCAGCCCCTGAAGAACTTCGTGACCTCGGTCGAGAAGGATGGGTCGATCACTTTCCGCCTTTATGCGCCCGCGGCAAAGGCGGTTTCGGTTGCCTTGGGCTCGCGCGATCCTGTCGCCATGCAGCGCGGCGACGACGGCACATGGAGCGCCAAGACCGAAGTGCTGAAGCCGGATCTCTACGAATATTACTTCAACATCGACGGCTTTCGCACCATCGATCCCGGCACCAATGCGCCCAAGCCGCAGCGGCAGGTCAATACCAGCCTAATCCTGGTGCCCGGCAGCATTCTCGATATCCGCAATGTGCCCCACGGCGACCTGCGGCTGGTGACCCTGCATTCCAAGGCCCTGAATTCCGAACGGCAAATGTATGTCTACACGCCGCCCGGCTACACCGATTCCTCCAAGCCGCTGCCGGTGCTCTACCTCTATCACGGCTTCGGCGACACTGTGGGGTCCTGGGTCCTCCAGGGCCGCGCACCGCAGATCCTCGACAACCTTCTCGCTGAAAAGAAGATCGAGCCGATGATCGTCGTCATTCCGGATACGGAAACCGACGTGCCGAACGCGGTCGCCGAGAACTTCCCCGCCGCCGACCGCCGCGCGAATTTCTATCCCGCCAATGCCGAGGCAGCCGATCGCGAGCTGACGGAAGATCTCATTCCGTACGTGACGAAGCATTATCGGGTGCGAAACGAGGCGAGCGGCCGCGCCGTGGCCGGCCTGTCCCAGGGCGGCTATCAGGCCCTCGTATCCGGCCTCTCGCATCTGGACACGTTCGGCTGGGTCGCGACCTTCAGCGGCGTCAGCACGACGACCGTTCCGAACAAGACGGTCGACGCCGTGCTGAACGAGCCGGAGAAGATCAACAAGGCCTTGCACAACTTCACGGTAACGGTGGGAAGCAAGGACCAGGTCGTCGGCAAGGACGTAGCCGGCCTGAAGGCGACGCTGGACGACAAGAAGATCGAGCACGAATACCGTGAGTATCCGGATCTCCAGCATGAGATGGATGTCTGGCGGCCGTCGCTCGTCGCCTTCCTGCAAGAAGTCTTCAAGAAATAGGCGGCAATGACCGTGGTGGAACTACTCCGCCGCTTCCGCCTGCGTCCCTACGGCATCGTCCCGGCGCAGGATCATGCGATGGGCGGCCAGCACCGCCCCTCCCGTCACGAGGAGGCAAGCGAGTGCAATGCCCCAGCTCGGCTCGGCAAAGCCGAACAGCGTCAGGATCAGCGTCGAGAGTAGAGGCGCGGCATAGCTCGCCGCGCCAAGGATCTGGATATCGCCGTTCTTGACGCCATAATCCCAGGCATAAAAGGCAGCGCCGACCGGAAAAAGGCCGAGGCCGAGCACGGCGATCCATTGGGCCACGCTCTCCGGCCAGATCGTTTCCTCCAGGCCAAGGTGGCAGAAAAAGGAGAGAATCGATGTCACGAGGCAGAAGATGGTAACGACATCGGTGGAAACGGCCTCGAAGCGGCGCGTGATCAGCGAATAGCCGGACCAGGTAAAGGCGCAAAGGAATGCCGCGCCATAGCCGACGGCATAGGCACCCTCGAAATGAAAGCCGTTGCGGCCGATGATCAGAACCGTGCCCGCAAGTCCCATCAGGGCGCCGAGAATATGATACCATCGCAGCCGCTCGCCGGGTAGCAGCGCCGAACCCACGACGATCAGCAGCGGCCAGAGATAGGCGATGAGGCCCGCCTCCACCGCAGGCGCGTGGCGCAATGCCGTGAAATAGAGGAAGTGATAGCCGAATAGCCCGGCAATGCCTGTTATCCAGACCTTGGCAGGCTGGCGCAGCAGCTGCAGCCGCTCCGGCTTCAGCAGAAGAACGATGATGCCTGGAATGCTGCCGATCGCAAAGCAGACGGCAAGCAGCTGGAAGGGCGGCATCTTGCCGGAGGCGACGGTCAAAAGCGCCAGAAACGACCACATCAAAATGGCTGAAAAGCCTATCAACGTCGCGCGGAATTTCATCCCTGCCCCCAGCCCGTTGCCGCGGACGCCCCGAGCCCGCTAAAGCAATTCACAAAAATGCATAGCCATTTCCACCGGAAATTGCGTAGAAACAACGGCGGGAATCGTCAAGCGTTTCCGTAACACGGCACCCGGCCTAGCTGCCATATTTTACCGCCGTAATCGTCACCGTTCCATATTGTGTCGGGATACGGACGTAAACAGGAGCGTAGACATTCATGGTGTCCGCTTTGGCAAACCAGATCTCCATATTGTCGCTCTTGGCAAGATAGAGATAGTCCTTGCGGGTGCTCTTGTAGCCGCTTTTCGGCGTGAAGCGCACGCCGCAGGCAATGGTCTTGCCCTTGAAACCCTCCGTCGAGAAGGGGTGCGATCCCTTCGGCGACAGCTTCAGATCCATCCGCATCTCGCCGTCGAAGACGGCCAGCGTCTGATTGCAGAGATTGAGGCTGGGCGTGATCGGAAAGATCATGCCCGATATCGGATCGAGCACGGACTTCAGATCGCCTTCCGTGATGGGAATCCAGGTGTCCGGTCGTTTCGGCTCGGGCGTGATCGTGTTCGACGTCACGTTGCCGTTGGCATAGGCGACATCATAGGTGCGCTCTTTCTTCCCGCTCTTGTAGAAGAGCGTGTAATGGGTCGCCTGCAGCTTGCTGTCGTTGACGATGCCGGTCACATCGGTCTTCGCGTCGATCGAGGTGACGAGATCCGCAAGGCCTGCCGACGTGATGTCGCCGCGAATGGTGAACTGCTTGCCGGTGACCTCGGTCTTGAAATCCGCCCTGGCGATCGGCAGGCCGGCCAGCGAAACGCGATAGCGCGTTTCATGCCGCAGCACATCGGCCAGTGCCATCGACGGCATCGACACAACGATCGCTGAAATGAGAAGCCATTTCCGAATTTGAACCATGATCAGGGCCTTCAACGAGGGTCAGGCTGGATATATAGTTGCTTTGCTTGCCTGCTGCGAGCGTCAGACAACAGCAGCTTTTTGACGGAATTGCGGGAAAACACAAGGTTTGGCTTGACGCGGCCGGCCTCTCTGACTATAGAACCGCAACTTTCCAATTATGGCCTGTTGGATTGCGCGCCGGGTTTTGCCCGGGATGTCTATCCGATGGCCGAGAAAAACAAAAGTAGGTGTACCATGTCCCGCATGTGCGAATTGACCGGCAAGGCCGTCCTCGTGGGCAACAATGTCAGCCACGCCAACAACAAGACCAAGCGTCGGTTCCTGCCGAACCTCTGCCAGGTCACGCTGATCTCCGACGTTCTCGGCCAGCGCTACCGTCTGCGCGTTTCCGCTGCAGCGCTCCGCTCGGTCGAGCATCGCGGTGGTCTGGACGCTTTCCTCCTGAAGGCAAGCGAAAACGAACTCAGCATGCGCGCTCGCCTCCTGCGTCGCCAGATCGTCAAGAAGTCTGCTGAAGCTGCAGTCGCCGCTTAATCGGCACCTGCGCTTCGCAATTTTCATACGGGTTAAGAGGCTTGCACGGATGATATCCGGACAGGCCTTTTTCCATGCCCGGCTTCCCTCAACTGGTGGCATCACCCAGGATAAAAAAATGCTGACGGCACGCTATACCCTAATCTACGTTCTGCTGATGACGCTGGTCGTCGTCGCTTCCAACATTCTCGTGCAGTATCCGCTGCAGGCGACACTCGCCGGCATCAATCTCGCGGATATCCTTACCTGGGGCGCCTTCACCTATCCGGTCGCCTTCCTCATTACCGATCTGACCAACCGCCAGTTCGGCCCCAAGGCCGCGCGCAAGGTCGTTTTCGCAGGCTTCGTCGTCGGCGTCGCGCTGTCGTTCTATACGGCACAGCCGCGCATCGCGATCGCCTCCGGCTCGGCCTATCTCGCAGGCCAACTTCTCGATATCTCGGTCTTCAACCGCCTTCGCCGCATGGCCTGGTGGCGCGCACCGCTATTCGGTTCGCTCATCGGCTCGATGCTGGACACGCTGATTTTCTTCTCCTTCGCCTTCGCGCCCTTCTTCGTCTTCTTCGGGCCGAACGAACCTTTCGCGATCGAATGGGCGCCTATCCTCGGTGCCTTCGCCATCTCGGCGCCGCGCTGGATTTCCTGGGCGATCGGCGATTTCACGGTCAAGGTAACCGTCGGTCTCGTCATGTTGCTGCCTTACGGCGCGCTGATGAACATGCTGAAGCCGATGTCGCAGGCTCCAACCGCCTGAGCGGCCGACCGTCGGCGCGGATCGCTGCCGATTCGCGCCATGCGGGGGCATTAGCCCAATCGGGAAGACTGCGCGGGTCTTTGTAAGGCCGGTGTAGGAAGCCAGTCAGCCGCCCCGCTTCTATTTCTGACTGACGACACTTTCATCGTGCAGGCGAAATTCGAGCATCAGGCTGCGCTGCAGGATCGAATGATTGTCGTCCGAGATCAGAATGACATGCAGGGAGCCGTCGGCGGCCCTGAAGACGTCGATACCTTCCATATTGTCGATCTGCGCCGTGGATCCAGCCTCGAAGATAACGTCGCCATCCACGACCGCGCCCGGCTTGATATCCGCGCCGGCGATCCGGCGGATGCGGACGCCGAGACCATGCATCAGCCCGAAGCGCCGCTCCAGCAGCAATAGGTCTCCATCCGGCAGAAAGACGCCATCGCTGACGCTGAAGCCGGCGTGGCGCCGCACCGTGAAGCGGCCATTCAATGGTCCATCCAGAATGGCGGCAAGCATATCGCCCTGATCGTCCAGGCTGTCTTCGGTGACGAGAACGGCACTGCCGGCAAGCGGGCTCGACTGCGGCGCGATCATCAGCGCTTCGAGGCTGTGATTGGCCCGCAGCTGCAATCGCGGAATGGGAAGGGGCAAGCTCCCGTCAGGCGGAGAAATTTCGAAACCCGGGTCGGGATAGGCATCGACGCGATGATATTGCTCGTAGCTGACGAGGACATGATCTCCGCGCAGCGCCAGCCCTTCCGCATCCATATCCCCTTTGCCCGCATCCGTGCCGCCATGACGGTCGATCATCGGCGTGATGCGAGCGTCGCCGACACCCTTCAGGCGGCCCTCATCGTCTCGCTCGATGATTCCAGTCATCCAGTGTCCAGTATCCAGCACGGCAATGAAATGCCGCTGATCGGGACGCAAGCGAAGAGCCGAGATGGCGCCGAGAAACACATTGTTCGAGCTGAGTTCAAGGCCACCGACAAATTCCAGCGCGCCGAACCGTGTTTCATTCGAACCAGGCTTGAAGGTGGAAATCACCGTGGCGCTTATCTCCGCCGGACCGCCTTCCTCGCCCTTGTCGCCTGAGCTGCAGCCGGCAAGCAGCGCTGCGAGAACTGCGGCCAACAAGGTGCGCCACGGCCGCGGCAGATCACGGCCAGAGAGTACAGCCCCTTCCGGCAGAAAAGGCACCGGCCTTGTGGCCGATGCCGAAAAACAACGCAGCGGGCTCAGCTGGCGCGGCGCATGCGCGAGCGCGGCATGCTGGTCTGATCTTCGAACAGCGAGGCAAGCTGCTCCGTCATCGCGCCTGCAAGCTCGTCGGCATCGACAATGGTGACGGCGCGGCGGTAGTAGCGCGTCACGTCATGACCGATACCGATTGCCAGCAGTTCCACCGGCGAACGCGTCTCGATCTGGTCGATCACGGCGCGCAGATGCCGCTCCAGATAATTGCCCGGATTGACCGACAGCGTGGAGTCGTCGACCGGTGCACCGTCCGAGATCATCATCAGGATACGGCGCTGCTCGCGGCGGCCGAGCAGGCGGTTATGCGCCCAGATCAAGGCCTCGCCGTCGATATTCTCCTTGAGCAGGCCTTCGCGCATCATCAGCCCGAGGTTGCTGCGAGACCGTCTATAGGGCTCGTCGGCAGATTTGTAGATGATGTGGCGCAGATCGTTCAGCCGGCCCGGCGTCTGCGGCTTGCCGCTCGCGAGCCACTTTTCACGCGCCTGACCGCCCTTCCACGCTTTGGTGGTGAAGCCAAGGATTTCGACCTTCACGCCGCAACGCTCCAGCGTGCGGGCCAGGATGTCGGCGCAGGAAGCTGCCACCGTGATCGGCCGTCCGCGCATCGAGCCGGAATTGTCGATCAGCAGCGTCACCACCGTATCGCGGAACTGCGTATCGCGCTCCATCTTGAAGGACAGCGCCTGCATCGGGTCGATGATCAGGCGCGGCAGGCGGGCCGGATCGAGATACCCCTCTTCCAGATCGAAGTCCCAGGAACGGTTCTGCTGCGCCATCAGGCGACGCTGCAGACGGTTGGCAAGCCGGCCGACGGCACCCTGCAGATGCGCAAGCTGCTTGTCGAGGAAGGCACGCAGGCGCTCGAGCTCGGCTACGTCGCACAGTTCCTGTGCCGTGGTGGTCTCGTCGAACTCCTCGGTATAGACGTGGTAGTCGACCTTCTCGTTGAAGTCGGCAAAGGGCGTGTTCGGACGGCGGGTTTCGCCCGGCGTTTCCGAATCTTCCTCCCCCTCTTCGCTCATGTCGTCGTCGGAGATCTCGCCGCCGTCTTCGGTCGCACCGTCTTCCATCTGCTCGTCGGAAGCTTCGCTATCCTCCGCGGGCGCGGCATCGGCGCCCTCGTCTTCCTTGACCTCGTCGTTATCCTGGTCCTCGCCGCTCGGCTTGTCCTCTTCGCTCTGCTGATCCTCGCTGTCGGGCTCCGACTGCTCGTCGCCATATTCTTCGGCCATCTCCATGGCCGTCAGCATGTTGCGGACGATACGGGCGAAGCTCTGCTGGTCGTTGATGGACGACAGCAGGTTATCGAGCTCGCCGCCAGTCTTTTCCTCGATGAAGGGACGCCAGAGATCGAGCACCTTGCCGGCGGTTTCCGGCGGCTTCTGACCGGTTAGCTTCTCGCGCACGATCATGGCCATGGCCTCACCGATCGGCGCATCCTCGCGCCGCTCGATGCCGGAAAAATTCGCCTTGGCGTATTTTTCCGTATTCATCGAATTGAGGTTGGCGGCGACGCCGCTCATGCGCAGCGAGCCGATCGATTCGACACGGGCCTGTTCGACGGCATCGAAGATGCTGCGGGCATCCGCACCCTGGGGTGCCATGACGGCATGGACACGTGCATCATGACAGGCAAGCCGCAGGGCCATCGAATCGCCGAGGCCGCGGGTCACCGCGAGCTCATGGGCCGTCGGCCGTTTCGAAAGCTCCGGCAAGCGGATGCGCTCGCCGGTCATACCCGGGCGTTCGTTGGCAAAGGCCACCTCGACCTCGGCATCACCGGCGATCGAGCGGACGCAGCCGGTGATCGCCCGGCGCAACGGCTCCATGTCCACCGGTGCACCCGGCTTCGCTTTGGAATTATCTCCGCGACCTGACATGATGTATCGGCTTTTCCCTAAAGCAATTCGAGGAAAAATGCATAGCAGTTTTCTATCCGGAATTGCGTCAAAACAAAAAGATAGAACGTTTTCGCGATTCGAAGAAAAGCGGAAATGTTCTAGGCTTCGAGCACGATGTTGGCGGCACTTTCCTTCAGCTCAACGCCGAAGGCGCGCTGATAGTGCTCGGCGACCAGGGGCCGCTCCAGCTCGTCGCACTTGTTGAGGAAGGTGACGCGGAAGGCAAAGGCGACGTCGCCGAAGATCTCCGCGTTCTCGGCCCAGGTAATGACGGTACGCGGGCTCATGACGGTCGACAGATCGCCGTTCATGAAGGCCGCCCGCGTCAGGTCGGCAACACGGACCATCTTGGAAACGGTGTCGCGGCCCTTGTCGGTGCGGAAGGACTTCACCTTCGCCAGCACGATATCGACTTCGTTATTGTGCGGCAGATAGTTCAGCGTCGTTACGATCGACCAGCGGTCCATCTGCGCCTGGTTGATCTGCTGGGTGCCGTGATAGAGGCCGGTCGTGTCGCCGAGGCCGATCGTGTTGGCCGTCGCAAAAAGGCGGAAGGCCGGGTGAGGACGAATGACGCGGCTCTGGTCGAGCAGGGTCAGGCGGCCCGAGGATTCCAGCACGCGCTGAATGACGAACATCACGTCCGGACGGCCGGCATCATATTCGTCGAAGACGAGCGCGACATTGTGCTGATAGGCCCAGGGCAGGATGCCGTCCTTGAATTCGGTGACCTGCAGGCCGTCCTTGACGACGATCGCGTCCTTGCCGACGAGGTCGATACGGCTGACATGGCTGTCGAGATTGATGCGCACGCACGGCCAGTTGAGGCGGGCGGCGACCTGCTCGATATGGGAAGACTTGCCGGTGCCGTGATAGCCCGAGATCATCACGCGGCGGTTATGAGCGAAGCCGGCGAGGATGGCAAGCGTGGTCTCGCGGTCGAAGAGGTAGTCCGTATCCAGATCGGGCACGTAAGCGCTGCCCTGGCTGTAGGCGGGCACGCGGATATCGGAATCGATGCCGAAAACCTCACGGACCGAAACGGTGGTATCGGGGATCTCGGAAATATCAAGGTCAATCTTGCTCATCATGTCTCCAGGGCGGGTGGCTCTCACCCTGCCATATCAAACTTAGCCGATTTGTCCGAAACGCCGCAGCTTGTTGCCCGCATCCGTTCGGTCGGAACAGCGGCGATACTTCTCCGGGACTAAAGCAAAATCTCGGCGCGATGATGTGATCGCTTGCGAGCATCCTTGAACAGAGTCCCGGACAAGAAACGCCGCGTCCGGAAAGTTGACCGAGGTGCAGCCAGCCAAATGCGCACCCTGCCGCGGTTGCCCGCAGCTTCAGCCGATTTGGACCATACCTGATTGAAGGCGGAGAGCAAGAACAGGAATTAACAAAAACCGTTCTGTTTCAATAATTGATAGGCCTGAATGACTGCACGAAAACGCTCTTCCGATCCGCGGTCGCCGCCATTGGCATCGGGATGGTGCATTTTTACCAATTCCTTGTAGCGGCGCTTGATTTCCGGGGCCGAAGCATTGGCGCCGAGGCCCATTGTATCGAAGGCCTTCGCTTCCAGCGTCTTGAGCTTGCGCTGCTGCGGAAAACGCGGGCCTCGGCCCTGTCCTTCGCCTTCCCTTACGAAGCCGAAGGGATCGCGGACTCGGGAATAGGCGCCGGAACGGATATCGGAATGAAGCGGGCTATGCTTGGCAGCCTTGTTCACCCCGACCGTCCAGGTCGGACGGTGGCCGGTGATGGCTTCCTTCTGGTAGCGCGCGATTTCCCCGTCCGAGAGGCCGGAGAAATAGTTATAGCCCTTGTTGTATTCCTTGACGTGCTCGAAGCAGAACAAAAAGAACTGCCCTTCCGCATTGCGCCCCACCGGGGCGCGATGCGTGCCGTGTTTGTCGCAGCCGTCCCACTGGCACGTCGGCGGACCCTGTTCGGGCTCCTGCGCGCGCTTGCGGCGGGTGCGGATACGATCGAAATATTTTGAATCAAGTCTCATGGCGTCCTAATTATGGGGCCTTGGATACCCCACAACAAGAATTGACAAACAGGAATGTTACAGGCTTTGTGGGAGCCTTTTTTCGAGAACGAGGTCGAAGCGGGAATATGGAAACGATACTGCAATCCCGCATCGAGCGGAAGCTCATCGACGCCTTCGCGCCAGAGCGCCTTGCCGTCATCAATGAAAGCCACCTTCACGCGGGTCATCAGCCCGACATGACGGGAACCGGCGAAACCCATATAAGAATTCGAATCGTTTCCGCCAAGTTTTCCGGCATGCCGCGCCTTGCGCGCCATAGGGCGATCAACGAGCTTTTGAAGCCGGAGCTGGACGCGGGCCTGCATGCACTGGCGGTGGAGCCGGCGGCGCCCGGAGAAGCGGTGCGCTGGTAGACACCGCAAGACGCCCTAAACCGGCTTTGCCTCTTCGGTTTCGGCAGGGCGAATGCGCAGTTTCGTGATGCGGTTCTTTTCCCTTTTCATCACGATGAAGCGTTTGCCGTAAAAGGTGAAAGCCTGCCGCTCTTCCGGAATGGTCATCGATTCGTGGATGACGAGGCCGGCAATCGTCGTCGCCTCTTCATCAGGCAAATCCCAGTCGAGGGCGCGGTTCAGATCGCGAATCGGCACGACGCCGTCGACGACAATCGATCCGTCGGCCTCCTGCCGCACGCCCTGGATATCGAGATCGTGCTCATCGGCAATATCGCCGACGATCTCCTCCAGAATATCCTCCAGGGTGACGATGCCCTGTACCTCGCCATATTCGTCGACGACGACCGCGAAATGCTGCTTGCGGCGCAGGAAGGCATTGAGCTGATCTTCCAGATTGGTGCTGTCGGGCACGAACCAGGGCTTTTGCGCGATCTTGACGATATCGAGATTTTCCGGTTCGACATTGCGTTCCGCCAGCGCCCGCAGCAGGTCCTTGGCATGCACGACGCCGATGATGTTGTCGATCGTGCCGCGCCAAAGGGGCATACGCGTATAGGGGCTGTCGAGAATGCTCCGCACCACCACCTCAGGCGGATCGTCGGCGTTGATGGCACGCATCGCCGTACGGTGGACCATGATATCGGAGAGTTCCAGTTCGCCGAGATCGAGCAGACCGCCCAGACGGTCGCGGTCCGCCTTGACCACCGATCCCTCGCGGTGGAGCAGATCCACGGCACCGCGCAGCTCCTCATGCGCCGTCAGCATCGATACCTCCCGGGAGAGATTGACGCCGAAGATACCGAGGATCTGGCGCACGATGGCATTGACGACGCTCGACACAGGCCCGACGACGATGACGAAGAGGCGTGTCGCACCGGCGACATTCAGCGCGAAGCGGTCCGGCGTCGCAATGGCCCAGCTCTTCGGCAGAACCTCCGCGAAAATGACGAGAATGACCGTCATGGCGGCGGTGGCGATCGCCACGCCGGAATTGCCGAACAGACCCAGGAACAGGCTGGTCGCAAGCGAGGACGACAGAATATTGGCGAGATTGTTGCCGATCAGCAGCGCGCCGATCAACCGGTCGCGGCGCTCTATCAAGAGCCGCACGATGCCGGCCCGCCTGTCGCCATTGGCTTCCAACGTATGGATACGGCTGCGCGAAGCCGCCGTCAGCGCTGTCTCCGAGCCGGCAAAAAACGCGGAAAGCAGCACCAGGGCCACGATCGAGATAATCTCGGGCCAATATTCCCACAGAACAGCCAGCATGCCCTCGACGGTCATCAGGGATGTTTTTCCTTCAAGAAGCTCAGGACTTCGGAAGACGGCACATCGTCGGCAACGAAGGACTGACCGATGCCATGCGTGAGGATGAAGGTGAGCTTGCCGCTCTTGACCTTCTTGTCCTGCGCGATCGCATCCATCAGCGCTTCGGCCGGCGGCAGCTCGCCCGGAATATCATCCATCCGCGTCGGCAGGCCCACGGCCTTCAGATGCGCTACGACACGCTTGGCGTCATCGGGGCTTGCCAGATTGAGCCGGGCGGAAAATTCATGCGCCAGCACCATGCCGATCGCGACACCCTCGCCATGCACCAGCCGGCGGCTGTCATAGGCGGTGGCCGCTTCCAGCGCATGTCCGAAGGTGTGGCCGAGATTGAGCAAGGCACGCGCCCCGTTTTCACGCTCGTCGGCAACGACGACATCGGACTTTGCCTGACAGCTTGCGGCAATCGCCTCGATACGGGGCGTGCCACCGGCGAAAACATCCTTCCAGTTGCCCTCGAGCCAGGCAAAGAAATCCGGCTTGTCGATCAGCCCGTATTTGGCGACTTCGGCATAGCCGGCGCGGAATTCGCGCTCGCTCAGCGTATTCAGCACATCGGTATCGGCAAGCACGAGATCGGGCTGGTGGAAGACGCCGACGAGGTTCTTCCCGTGACGGGTGTTGATGCCGGTCTTGCCGCCGACGGACGAATCTACCTGCGACAGCAGCGATGTCGGCACTTGAACGAAACGAACGCCGCGGCGCACGATGCCGGCGGCAAAGCCCGCAAGATCGCCGATGACGCCGCCGCCAAGCGCGATCACCGCATCATTGCGCTCCACGCGCGCGGTCAGCACCGCATCGCAAACGGTGATCAGATGCTCGAAGCTCTTGGTCTTTTCGCCGGCTGGCAAAACGAGGCTGGAAGCCTCGATCCCGGCCGCCTCCAGGCTGGCGGCCAATGCAGCGAGATAAAGCGGCGCGACGTTTTCATCCGTGACGATGGCCGCCTTGCGGCCCTTCAGCCGCGCTGCGATCTCCTGGCCCGCACGCGCGATCAGGCCGGGGCCGATCAGGATGTCGTAGGCACGCTCGCCGAGAGGCACGCGCACGAGACGCTCTGCGGAGGCCGGTGCAATCGCATTCATGGCATTTTGCTTTCTGCTTTCTTTCCCTCGGCGATGGCGGCAAGGACTTCTCTGACCATGATATCCTTGCTTACGTCGCGGGAGAGAACCGTGATATCGGCTTCCGCGTAGATCGGATAGCGTGCATTCATCAGGTTCTCGAGGGTCTGTTTCGGATTCTCGGTCTTGAGCAGAGGGCGCGTATCACGCTTGTTCACCCGCTCCCACAGCACATCGAGATCGGCCTTCAGCCAGACCGAAAGGCTGCCGCGCTTGACGTGCAGCCGCGTGCTTTCGTTGATGAACGCGCCGCCGCCCGTCGAGACGACGCGCGGACCGCCCTTGAGCAGCCGCTTGATGACGCGCGTCTCCAGCGCCCGGAACTCCTGTTCGCCATAGGCGGCAAACAATTCGGCGATCGTCATGCGCGACACGCGCTCGATCTCGGCATCCGTATCGACGAAGGGAAGGCCGAGCTGCTGCGCAACGGGCCGGCCGATCGAGGATTTCCCTGCTCCCATCAATCCCACGAAAACAAGATTGCGCTGACCCAGCGCAGCGCGCGCCCTGTCTCTGAGGCTCTCGGCAAGGGTCAGGACTTGTTCACTCATCGGCCCATTCACAATTTCTTTGGAAACGGTATCGTCAAATGCACCGGTAGCGTCAAGACGCCGCTGCCGTAAACATGTCTGCATTATCCTTCGGCTAACTCTTGAAGGACATAATTATTGCGCATCGCCGCGCCAATGAACGGCGAAGGAGAGTTTTCGAATGCCCACCCTGTTTCGCTTCCTTGTCATCTGCGCGGTCATCGCCGGATCGATATATGGAGCGATGTGGGCTCTCGTGCTCTTCGTCGATCCCCAGCCGCGCGACGTGACGATCCGCATTGCCCCCGAGCGCCTCAACCCGCCGACGACAGGCTCGCTGAAACCATGAGCGCGCCGGCCGAGAATGTACGAGCGGGCAAGAGGGATCTGGGGCGCGTGCACCTGGAAGCTTTTCTGGAGATGATGAGCGCCGAGCGGGGTGCCGCCGTCAACACGCTGCAATCCTACGAGCGCGACCTCGATGACCTCCATTCCTTCCTGTCCGGCCAGGGTATCCGCTTGACAGAAGCCGGTCCCAGCGATCTGGCCGCTTATCTTTCCAGCCTGTCGAGCCAGGGCTTCAAGCCGTCCTCCCAGGCACGCCGCCTCTCCGCCATGCGGCAATTCTATAAGTTCCTCTATGCCGAAGGTCTGCGTACCGACGATCCCACCGGAATTCTCGATGCGCCCAAGAAGGGCCGGGCCCTTCCGAAGACGATGGGCGTCGATGAGGTGACGAGGCTTCTGACCCAGGCAGAGCGGGAGGCGGCGGTCGAAGGGCCTGATCAGCTGCAGCGCCTGCGCATGCTGGTGCTTCTGGAAATGCTTTACGCCACCGGCATGCGCGTCAGCGAGCTCGTCTCTCTGCCGGCAAAAGTCTTGGATCAGGAAGGTCGTTTCCTGATGATCCGCGGCAAGGGCAACAAGGAGCGGCTGGTGCCGCTATCACAGACCGCCATTTCGGCCCTGAAGGCCTATGGTCGTCTGCAGGCCGCGATTTCAGCCAAGGCCAGGCAGCCGCTATCCGAAAATCCCTGGCTTTTCCCCGCCGCATCCAAGCAGGGTTATCTGCCGCGTCAGGTCTTTGCGCGCGATCTCAAGGATCTTGCCATCCGGGCCGGCCTGACGCCTTCGATGATCTCGCCGCACGTGATGCGCCATGCATTCGCGAGCCATCTTCTCGCCAACGGCGCGGACCTGCGCGTGGTGCAGGAACTTCTCGGCCATTCGGACATTTCGACGACACAAATCTACACACATGTGCTGGAAGAACGCCTCCATCAGCTGGTCCAAACGCATCACCCCCTTGCCAAACAGGCAAAAAAACAGGATTAGGACCGGCATACAGGCCAAAGCCGCCATCTCTCGTCACGGGCAAAAGGATCGGAAACGCACCTCATGCACAATTATCTGGACTTCGAAAAACCCATCTCGGATCTCGAAGGCAAGATTCACGAGCTCAAGAAACTGGCGAGCGAAGACGAAAGCATCGACACGTCCGAAGAAGTCGGACGGCTTGAAATCCGCGTCCGCGAGGCGATGGCCGACATCTATTCCAAGCTCAACGCCTGGCAGAAGACGCAGGTCGCTCGTCATCCGCAGCGCCCGCATTTCGTCGACTATGCCAATACCCTGTTTACGGAATTCACGCCGCTCGCCGGCGATCGTCAATTTTCCGAGGATGCTGCCATCCAGGCGGGCTTTGGCCGTTTCCGCGGCCAGCCGGTCGCCCTCATCGGCCAGGAAAAGGGCAACGACACCAAAAGCCGCCTGAAGCACAATTTCGGCAGCGCCAGGCCGGAAGGCTACCGCAAGGCGATCCGCATTCTGGAAATGGCCGATCGCTTCCAGCTGCCCGTCATCACGCTGGTCGATACCGCCGGCGCCTATCCGGGCGTTGGTGCCGAAGAGCGCGGCCAGGCCGAAGCGATTGCCCGCTCGACCGAGATGTGTCTCGGCGTGAAGGTGCCGATCATCTCCATCGTCATCGGCGAAGGCGGTTCGGGCGGCGCCATCGCGATTGCCGTCGGCAACCGCGTCTATATGCTCGAACATTCCATCTACAGCGTGATTTCGCCCGAAGGCGCGGCGTCGATCCTGTGGCGCGATTCAACGCGCGCCAAGGAAGCCGCCACCAACATGAAGATAACCGCCGATGATCTGAAAAGCCTCGGCGTGATCGATGGCATCATCCCCGAGCCCGTCGGCGGCGCCCATCGCGATCCTAACGCCGTGATAAGCGCGGCCGGCGAAACGATTGCGAACGCGCTTGCTGAACTTTCCAGCCGTTCGGGCGAACAATTGCGCAGCGACCGCCGCCAGAAATTCCTCAACATCGGCCGCAATCTCTGAGCAGCATTCGAAAAAAGTGATCGCCGGAAGCGGGAATGAGGCCAAACCTTGGCCACATTTCCGTTATCGAAGCTATTATGGCAAAGAAAAGCTTGCCGACGCGCTGCGGGCACGTCATAGGCTGGTAAGGAATTTTCAAGTATAAACCGCCTATGATTCCGTTTCATGCTTCGAGGGGAGTGGCGAAACAGATCGAGCTGCCACTCTTCGCATTTATGGACCAAGTCAGAATGCGCATTCGTCACCTTGCCTATGTCTCCCTGATGGCGCTGGCGCTCGCCGGCTGCAACGACGCGCTGGACACCGCGTCGATCGACCTGTCGAAGGTGAAGAACAAGGTCGAACAGCCGCTTCCGAACCATATCCTCGCCGACATGGCCAAGAAGGGCATGGACCGCAACTCGCCGATCATGATCCGCATCTTCAAGGAAGAAGGCGTGATGGAGATCCTAAAGGCGAACCAGAACAATCGTTTCGAAGTCATCGCCGATTACAAGATCTGCGCCTGGTCCGGCCGTCTCGGCCCCAAGGTGAAGGAAGGCGACCGGCAGGCGCCGGAAGGCTTCTATATGCTGACGCCGGCCAACCTGAACCCGAATTCAAAATACTATCTCGCGATCAACACCGGCTTTCCGAACCGCTACGATGCCGCCAATGGCCGCACCGGCAACAATCTGATGATCCACGGCGCCTGCTCGTCGTCCGGCTGCTATTCGATGACCGACCAGCAGGTGCTGGAAATCTATGCCTTCGCGCGCGACGCCTTCAAGGGCGGCCAGAAGGCCGTTCAGCTCGAAGCCTTCCCCTTCCGCATGACGGCGGAAAACATGTGGAAGCACCGCCTCAGCCCCAATATCGAATTCTGGAAGATGCTGAAGGTCGGCTACGATAATTTCGAAGTCACCAAGCGCCCGCCCGAGGTCGAGGTCTGCGAGAAGAAATATGTCTTCAACCAGCAGGCCAGCGGTCCATTCAACGCCAGCGGCAAATGCCCTGTCATGACGACGCCGCCGGCTCTGCAGATGGCGCTGGCGACCTATGACAAGCAATATCAGACGGATTATGCCGCTGCCTCGAAGAAGTTCGACGGCATGGCTTGGTACGACCCGACCGAAGCCGAGCGCAAGGCCATCGTCGCCAAGCAGCGCAAGGGCCACGATATCGCCTATGCTCCGACAGGCACCGCGCTTGCCGCCGGCAAGATGATGAAAGTCGCCGATCTCGAATCGATGATGGCCAACCAGTCCGCACAGCAGGTCGCGCGCGGCGGCACGGCAGTCAGCCCGACGGCCAATCCGGCGACGGCCAGCATTCGCGTGGCAGCGGCAAGCCCTGCGATAGCAACCCCCGAAGCGGCAGCACAGCAGCCCGCGGCCGGTCCGGTCGTTGCGGCCAATATTCCGGCCAATGTGCCGATCCCGACGGCAAATCCGATGAACCCCGGCCTGAACGCGCTCGCCTATGCGCCGAACCCCGCCGTCGAGACCGCGCAGACCGAGGCCAAAAAGCCGCCTTTCTGGAAGTTCTGGGCGAAGAGTGAATAGTCCCGATACCGAGATCTACGATCTGCGCGGCCTGAAATGCCCCTATCCGGCGATCAAGACGGAGAAGCGCCTGCGCGGCATGGCAAGCGGCGCGACCTTGGCCGTGGAAACCACGGATCCCCTCGCCGTCATCGACATCCCGCATCTCTGCAACGAAAAGGGCCACACGCTTCTCGTGAGTGAGAAGACAGTCAGCGGCCATCGCTTTGTGATCCGCAAGGGGTGAGCATTTGCGACCGTGGCCATCCTCGTCGTTCGAGGCTCGCTGCGCTCCCGCCTCAC
Source organism: Rhizobium sp. JAB6 (assembly GCF_003024605.1). Lineage (GTDB taxonomy): Bacteria > Pseudomonadota > Alphaproteobacteria > Rhizobiales > Rhizobiaceae > Rhizobium. Next base: position 82,316 of record NZ_PYJQ01000010.1, read on the forward strand.
CATGAGGGCAATCGCACATGAGGCAGGTACGCTGCCGCACACCCCTTCTCCCCAGCGGGAGAAGGTGCCGTCAGGCGGATGAGGGGGTACCCGCCACGCGCACGGAAGTCCATGAATTCAAATCGGGAAAGCGCCCTGACCGGCCCTTCGGGCCACCTTCTCCCCGCTGGCGACAAGGAGCTTCGAGCGCGAAGCGGGTTGTTGGATTTCATCGGGACTTAGCTAAAATTTCATCCCCGGCACCGCCAGCGGATTGTCCTCCAGCGCCGCCCTGTCAGGCGTATCGACACGCGGCTTGCTGAGGAAGGCGTCGAACAGGCCCTTCACGAAATCCTCGGGCAGATCCTTCGTGATGATGACCATGCGCGTGCGCCGGTCCTCGGGATCGGGCCAGGCCGGCAGCCGCACCGGCGTATGGAAGATGTTCTGTACGCCATGCAGCACGACGGGACGCTCCGGCCGGTCGGAGACGGCGACGATCGCCTTCATGCGCAAAAGCTTTTCGCCATGCGCCGAACGAAGGAGATCGATGAACATTTCGAGCGCCATCGGATCGATGGGCTGCGTCTCGACAATGGAGAAGGAGCGGATCGATCCGTCATGACGCGTGACATCATGAGCGTGCTGATGCCGATGGCCGTGATGGTGCCCATGATGGTGATGATGGCCATGGCCGCCGTGGTCATCGTGGTGATCATCGTGGTCATCGTGGTGATGGTGATCGTCGTCCGCCTGAAGCTCGTCCTGCAGCCAGCGGCCGACATCGGCGATCTTGGATGCTGGGTCGTAGAGGCCGTTGATGAGAATGCTTGCGCGGCCGGCTTCATCGCTATCGGCATTCAGGATTTGCGCGCGCGGATTGAGTGCCCTCAGCCTGCTCTCCAGCTCAGCCTCCGGCACGGCACCGGCAATCCCCGTCTTCGACACGATCAGCCGGTCGGCAACCGCCACCTGCTTGCGCGCCTCTTCATGATTGTCGAGCGTCTGCAGCCCGTTGACGGCATCGACGACGGTAATGACGCCATCGAGGTCGAAATTGTTGGCGATGATCGGATTGCCCATGACCGACTGCATGACGGGCGCGGGATCGGCAAGGCCGGTCGTTTCGATGACGACGCGCTTCAGCGGCCGGATGCGCCCTGTCTGCATCGCGTCCATGAGGTTTGCCAGCGTATCCACCAGCTCGCCGCGCACCGTGCAGCACAGGCAGCCATCGGAAAGCTCGATGATGGAATCGCCGGAGCTTTCCACCAGCAGATGGTCGATGCCGACATCGCCGAACTCGTTGATGATGACGGCTGCATCGCGCATCGCCTCATCCTTGAGGATGCGGTTGAGCAGGGTCGATTTACCCGCACCGAGGAAGCCGGTCAGGATGGCAACCGGCACTCTTTGCTGCGAAACGCTCATGGGTACTATCCGATAATTGTAGCAATTCCAGGAAAGTGCGTCGCGGCTTTCCGTCCGGAATTGCATGAAAACAAAAAGACGGAGCGGTTCGGAGTTTCCGTGAAACGCTGAACCGCTCTAGAAAGTGGGACGCGGCATCGGAACCGGCACATTGGCGCCGACGGAAATCGCGACCTTGCTGTCCTTGATCGCCTTGTCGCCTCGGGCGGTCACATCGTCCTTGTCGCCCTTGGCGGCCGTCGCGATGTCCTGGCCGCCGATCAGGCCGGCATAGACGAAATTGGGCTCGTGATCCATTTCGTGGATATAGGGCGACTGGACCTTGGTGCGGCCGAACGGATCGCGGGTTTCGCTGCGCGCCTGCGCGCCCTTGGCGCTGCAGATATCGGCCGTGACATCGGCGACCTCGCCGGTAACCGGCATATCGGGCCTGAGCGTCGCCAGCGTATCGTTGGTGGACAGCTGATTCTGGAAACCCTTTTCGAGGAGATTGGCGGAATCGTCGGCACGCGCCGCCAGGCTGTCGGTTCCGAGGACGACCGAGATCAGCGTGCGGCCGTTGCGGGTCGCCGAGGCGATCTGGTTGAAGCCGGCCGCGCAGATGAAGCCGGTCTTCATACCGTCGGCGCCCTCGAAGCGTCCGATAAGCATATTGATGTTCGGCACCTGCTTCACGCCGTTGGTGAAGCCTTCGAGCGAGAAATAGCCGGCATATTGCGGGAACTCGCGGCGCAGCGAGACGCTGAGAATGGCAAGATCGCGCGCCGTCGTATATTGCCCCTTGCCGGGCAGGCCGTTCGGGTTGATGAAATGCGAGTCGCGCATGCCGAGGCGCGCGGCTTCCGCATTCATCCGCGCCACGAAGCCCTGCTGTGAGCCGCCGACCGTCTCGGCAACGGCCATGGCGAGATCGTTTGCCGATTTGACCAGCATCATCTTCAAGGCATTGTCGAGCGTCATCTTCTGGCCCGGCTTGAAGTACATCTTCGCCGGCGGCTGTGCGGCAGCAAGCTTCGACATGACCACCGGTGTATCGAGCCGGACCTGACCGGATTGGATTGCCCGGAACGTGACGTAAGTCGTCATCAGCTTGGTGAGAGAGGCGGGATACCAGCGGCGAAAGGCCTCCTGCTGGTCGAGAACGCGCCCGGTGCCGACATCGACGAGAATATGCGGATTGGCTCCGGCCGTTTGCGCGGTCGACAGGAAAAGCATGGATGCTGCTGCGGCCATAGGAACGAGCCGCAGGGCGGCATACAAACGATTCTGCTTCGTCGGCACGATCTATCCTTCAGAAGTCCGGAATTTTCTCGAAAGCTTCGTCTATTTAACCTATATGGCTAGGAGAAGGCAAAGGCGATTGACGACTTTATTTCCCGATGGCACGCAGCAAGGGCCGCAAGAGGCCCGCCCAGGCTGTGCCAAGGACCCGCAGGTTGAACCAGAATCGATATTGAGCAGCAGGAAAATCAGCATATGCCGATCTTGAACAGAGCCGCAGAACTTCAAGGCGAAGTGACCGAGTGGCGCCGCCATATCCACGCGCATCCCGAACTCCTCTATGCCGTTGAAAATACGGCCGCCTTCGTGGCCGAGAAACTGCGCGCCTTCGGGGTCGACGAGGTGGTGACCGGCATCGGCCGCACCGGCGTCGTCGGCCTGATCCGCGGCAAGGGCGAAGGGCGCACGATCGGCCTGCGCGCCGACATGGACGCCCTGCCGCTCACCGAAATCACCGGCAAGCCCTATGCCTCCCAAACTCCAGGCAAGATGCATGCCTGCGGCCATGACGGCCACACCGCCATGCTGCTGGGGGCTGCGAAATACCTCGCCGAGAACCGCAATTTCAACGGCAACATCGCCGTCATCTTCCAGCCGGCGGAAGAAGGCGGCGCCGGCGGCGACGCCATGGTCAAGGACGGCATGATGGAGCGTTTCCACATCGCCGAAGTCTATGGCATGCACAACATGCCCGGCCTTCCGGTCGGCCACTTCGCCATCCGCAAGGGTGCGATCATGGCCGCGACGGATGAATTCACCGTCTCCATCAAGGGCCTCGGCGGCCATGCCGCCATGCCGCACAGGACGATCGATCCGATCGCCATCGGCGCGCAGATCGTCTCCAACCTGCAGCTCATCGCCTCGCGCAGCGCCGATCCGCTGAAATCGGTGGTGGTTTCCGTCACCAAGTTCAACGCCGGCAATGCGCATAACGTCATCCCGAACGATGCGAGCTTCGGCGGCACGGTGCGCACGCTCGACCCTGAGATTCGCGACCTTGCCGAACAGCGCTTCAAGCAGATCGTGACAGGCATCGCGACGAGCCACGGCGCCGAAGTCGAGATCGAATTCCACCGCAACTATCCCGTCACCTTCAACCATGCCGACGAGACCGATCATGCGATTGCGGTGGCCGAGGAAATTGCGGGCGCCGGCAATGTCATCCCGAATATCGATCCAATGATGGGCGGCGAGGATTTCTCCTACATGCTCAACGCCCGCCCCGGCGCCTTCATCTTCGTCGGCAACGGCGACAGCGCCGGCCTGCACAACCCGGCCTACGATTTCAACGACGAAGTCATCGCCCACGGCATTTCCTACTGGGTGCGCCTCGCCGAACAGCGCCTCAACGCCTAAGGCTTCTCACCGATTCCCCGCGCAGCCTTCAAAGCCGCGCGGGGTGCACGCTCAAGACAGATTGTCCCCACGACGCAAAAAGGCTTGGCTTCGGGCCTCTGCTTTTGTATGGATCATGCCAAGTGGTCTCGTAGCTCAGCAGGATAGAGCATCAGATTCCTAATCTGAGGGTCACGCGTTCGAATCGCGTCGAGATCACCATTATTTCAGCCTGAATGATGATCGCGTGGTCGAGATTGAGAGAACATCGGGCTTCAACGCGTACAAATGATTTTGACCCTTATTGAGCCAAGCCTGCTCAATTTGGACGGTTTCGAGCAGGCGCTCATGCGCGGATGGTCGCCCGATCCTCGACGCCAGCATGATAAGTCGTTCATCGAAGCTGAACGGTAACGCTTAGGAGAGATAGATTAGCTTTCCTCGCACGGATAATATCGATGACACCATCGGACCGTGGCGTCTTGTGCCGTACCTGCTCAACGTTTTCCGCAGAGCCTTTCTCCACCGCTACCTGTCAAGTTCCTGCCCTCGGCTGGGTGAATTAAGGAGGATAAAAGGGGATAATCTGATCCATATCTTGCGACTCACGGGCGACTAATATTGCATTAAAATGCAATCTAACAGCTGAGAACAAGATGGCACTGTTTATAGCGACCTATGACCTCGGCGAAGCGCATTCGCCGCATTCTGCGTTCTTAAAAGCGGCGAAGAGCCTTGGCTGGGAACCCTGGATTAAGGGGAGTTCTGAGCCCAAATGGAGAAAATTGCCCAATACGACACTTGAAGCGACCTTCTCAGACATCGATGCCGCAGTAACGGCGTTCAAGGCAATCAAGCCTGCCGCTGAACGTGAGCTCGGGTATTCTATCACGATAGAGAAGTGGATTGTTATCCAATACACCGAGGCGCGTTTTAGATCTGACGAAACACTCACGATAAAGAAATAGGCGCCTTGGGGGTAGATGAGATGAAAACTACGAACGAATGCATTCAAATCGCTGCATCCGGCGGCGGTCTCGATTTGACCAAAGCCGGGAAGTCAACAAATGACTTGATCATGATTGCTGCTGCAGCTGCAGGCAAAGGCGCTCAGATTTGGGTGCCAGGGTCCAAATCCACAAATGACCTTATCCAGATCGCTGCCGCAGGCAGAGGTTGTGTATTCGTTAAGTTCGATTGAAATCACGTTTTACTTGGAAGTCGGCATTGGTCTTCGTCACCAATGCTTGCGCGAACTTCTCACGCGACGATTTTTAGAACCCGCGGAGCTACGCACAATCGGCAGATTGCCAATAAAGTCGCACAAAAATAGAAATCAAAAGAAATATAGCCCGCAGAAGACCAAGAAAACTAACAAACACAACGGCAATTTCAATGAAGCGGTCAGATAGTATGTTCGGAATTTCCATTGAAACTGCTAATTCAGTTGCCAATTGGACGTATTTGATAGCCGGGGCTTCGGCAGTCGTCTTCACGGCCGTTACCGTTGCAGCGAGCTGGGTGATGTGGCAAACCTCAACGGAGATTTCCAATGCAAAAGATCGCGAACTAGCGAAATTTCAGTTCGAGGCAAAAGAACGGACAGCTACCCTTGAAAAGCAAGCATCGGAGGCCGACGAGAGATCTGCCCAGCTTAAAAAATCGTCTGACCAACTGAAATTGGAAGCAGTTGCACTACAGGAGAGGCTAGAAGCCGAAAGGGCGAGTCGCCTCAAGCTTCAAGCAGCCCTTTCGTCAAGGCATCTTTCACCAGAAGATTCAGACAAACTAGCAACCGCCGTAGCTGGCAAAATACAACAAGTAGTTCTCAGCTTTACAAGCGACGCAGAGTCACTTGCCTTCGCTCAAGATATTGCGAACGCGCTCTCCCGTGCTGGGGTAAACGTTATTCCTAATCCGTCAGGGATGATAGTACCAAAACCTTATGGTGTAATTGTGACAGCGCCCGACCCGTCGCCTCTGACGACTGGCCTAAGATCAGCGGCCGTCGGAATTAAAGTTATGCCCTACCGCGGCGGGGAGCTGTCGATATTAGTGGGCGAAAAGCCTCCCCCGTTTTAAATTTTGCTCCTATTCCTTGTCTGCACATTCTTCACGTCTGATATGGATAGCTCGCATGAAAAAACGGATGTTAGAACGTTCCAGAGTACGCCGACCCTTTGGCCGGTGGAAACATGTAAGTGATAGGCATGAGATCTCCATCGGGCTATGGACCCCGAATGGCCTTCCGCATGAACGGCATGCGTCGCTATCGTTCAACATGGGTGACAAGCTGAGAGCAGAGCATCTGCAGGTTTGCATCCACCCACATGATTTCGTGTCTCTGGCGGCCGCAATGATCGCAACGGATCGAGAGGCCACGTTGCAGGCTTTCGCCTCCGCCATTCTTGCATCGACAGTCCCACCAAAATCTGCATCGTAGAAGTCACGACCGTCCGGTCTCGGGATCGGCAACCAGTAGCACATCATAGATGATCTTCTCGCCCGGATCGGGTATGCCCTCGTAATCCCCATCGGACGCGGGATGAACAAGGATTGAAGCTCGCGCTTACCCTACCGCGATCCTATTCCTCACCAACCGCACGCCAGGAATGGATTCCGCGACCGCGGTTGCCCGCTTCACCTCCTGATAGGTCGCGACCGAACCGTGCAGGCGGATTTCCTGGCCTGCCGCGATCACGCTCACATCGGAAGCATCGATTCCGCCGGCGACGGCGAGCGCATTGGCAACGGCGGATTCCAGCGCCGAGCGCCTGGCCTGCTCGTTTTCCAGATAGAGCTCCATGCCGTGAAACGTTGCCGCCTTGAAAACCATTCTCCACCCTCCGCACTCAGGTGGTCGGAAAACGCAGCAGTTTGCATTTGGTTCAATGGAGATTGGAAAAAATATGACTAATTGCGTGATCGCTTTCTGCGTGTACCACCGGAGGAGCGGTTGCATGGCTCCGGACTTGCCGCTCCCGGCAATCCCCTGTAGAGCCTTGGGAAGCAGCAGCAAATGCGGATACATGAATGAACACCGCCAGCAAGGGGCGTCGGCGCCTGACGATATTGGGTTCGACCGGCTCCATCGGCCAGAATACGCTCGACGTCATCGCCCAGCTTGGCGGGCGCGACGCCTTCGATATCGCCGCCATCACCGGGCATGACAATATCGGCCTGCTGGCCGAGCAGGCCAAGGCCTGCGGCGCCGCTTTCGCGGTGACCGCTAATGAGGAGCGCTATCGGGAGCTGAAGGATGCGCTTGCCGGATCGGGCATTGCCGTCGGCGCCGGCAAGAATGCCTTGATCGAGGCCGCCTCCATGCCATCCGACTGGGCGATGGCCGCGATCGTCGGCACCGCCGGTCTCGCACCGACGCTGGCAGCTGCCCGCCGTGGCGCCGATATCGCGCTTGCCAATAAGGAATGTCTCGTCTCCGCCGGCGATCTCTTCGTGCGCGCCGTTGCCGAAGGCGGCGGCCGGCTGATCCCAGTCGACAGCGAACACAGCGCCATTTTCCAGGCATTGGAAGACGACCAGCAGCACGCGGTGGAGCGCATCATCCTGACCGCGTCGGGCGGCCCCTTCCGCACCTGGACGCGCGAGCAGATGGCCAATGTCACGCCGGCAACCGCCCGCGCCCATCCCAACTGGTCGATGGGCTTCAAGATCTCGATCGGCAGCGCCTCCATGTTCAACAAGGCGCTGGAGATGATCGAGGCCAAGCACCTGTTCAATGTCCGGCCCGATCAGATCGAGGTCGTGGTCCACCCGCAATCCGTCATTCATTCGATGGTCGGCTACACGGATGGCTCCGTGCTGGCGCAGCTCGGCTGTCCCGACATGCGCACCGCCATCGGCTATGCGCTGACCTATCCCGCCCGCACGAAGCTCAGCGTCGACCGGCTGGATTTCGCCAAGCTCGCGCGGCTCGATTTCGAGGCGCCGGATGAAGTGCGCTTCCCGGCACTGCGCCTTGCCCGCACCGCATTGGAGCGTGGCGGCCTGCAGGGCGCAATCATGAATGCGGCTGAGGAGATCGCTTTTCACGCCTTCGTCGACGGCCGCATCGGCTTCCTCGAAATGGCCGACATTGCGGAAGCCGTCATGGACGAGATGATCGCGACCGGCAGCGCCGACACCATGGATGCCGTCTTTGCGGCCGACGCCGAGGCGCGCCGCCGCGCCGCCGCGCTCGTCGCTCAGCGGGAGAAGGCCGCGTAACGCGTAAGTATAAGTATAAACTTACGATTGGTGGCAGCTAAACAGCACGTCTAGCTTACCGGCCGTTCCTTACGCAACGGCCCTTGCCAGCGCACAGCGGGACCAGAGTGCGTGCAGCGCACCGACGAGCTGCTCGATATCGCCATCCGAATGCAGCGGCGTCGGCGTGATGCGCAGGCGCTCGGTCTTCTTCGGCACTGTGGGATAGTTGATCGGCTGCACATAGACGCCGGCGTCGAGCAGCAGGTCCGAAATCCACTTGCACTTGGCAGCATCGCCCACCATCACAGGCACGACATGGCTCGGGTTCGGCATATGCGGAATGCCTGATGCGTCGAGTTGGGCGCGCAGTCTGCGCACGCGATCCTGATGGCGCATGCGTTCGAACTGGCTGACCTTCAGATGCTGGATCGAGGCGACGGCGCCCGCCGCCAGAGCCGGGGGCAGCGAGGTCGTGAAGATGAAGCCCGACGCAAACGAGCGGATGAAATCGCAGAGCGCGGTGGAGGCAGCAATATAGCCGCCCATGACGCCGAACGCCTTGCCGAGCGTGCCTTCGATGACGGTCAGGCGATCCATCAGCCCCTCGCGCTCGGCAATGCCGCCGCCGCGCGGACCGTACATGCCGACGGCATGCACTTCATCGAGATAGGTCATCGCGCCATACTTGTCGGCGAGATCGCAGATTTCCTTGATGGGGGCGATATCGCCATCCATAGAATAGACGCTCTCGAAGGCGATCAGCTTCGGCGCCTTCGGATCGGCAGCCTTCAGTTTGGCTTCGAGATCGTGCAGATCATTATGCTTCCAGATGACCTTGTCGCACTTCGCATAGCGAATGCCTTCGATCATGGACGCATGGTTCAGCGCATCCGAGAAGATGACGAGGCCGGGAATGCGCGCGCCGAGCGTGCCGAGCGTAGCCCAGTTGGAGATGTAACCCGAGGTGAAGATCAGGGCGGATTCCTTGCCGTGCAGATCGGCGAGTTCCTGCTCGAGAAGAACATGATAGTGGTTGGTGCCAGAAATATTCCGGGTGCCTCCCGCACCCGCGCCACAGTGATCGATCGCCTGCTTCATCGCCTCGATCACCTTCGGATGCTGGCCCATGCCGAGATAGTCGTTGGAGCACCAGACGGTCACTTCCTGCGGGCCGTTGGGGGTATGTCTGACAGCGCGAGGGAAATTGCCACGGCGGCGTTCGAGATCTGCGAAAACCCGATAACGGCCCTCATTGTGAAGACCTTCCAGCTCGCCTTTAAAAAATGCTTCGAAATCCATCATATGCTCCAGAACCGTGCGACCGTTTTCGAGAATGCCGGTTCGCACGTCAACCCCTCCACTTTGCTTTCGCGCCCGACTGCGGCAAATGGCCCCTAATTTTGAACAATTCCAGACAAGAATAACCCTTCACGTCAAATTGACAATCGAAACCGTGCTGGAAACACTCTATCCGGAGCGGAGGGTAAACCCCCGCTCCGAGCTCGTTCGCGGCTGATCTATGCAGCCGCCACCGCACGCTTGGCCATGACCTTGATCAAATTGGCGCGATATTCGGCCGTTGCATGCAGATCTGACAGCAACTCCGCGGGGTCGACTGTCACGCCCGCCACCGCCTCCGGCAGCCAATTCGCCGCAAGCGCCTGCTCCAGCTCGGCATGGCGGAACACGCCGTTGGCGCCGGCGCCGGTAACGGCGACACGCACCCCACCTGCCCCTTTGGCGACGAAGACCCCCGTCATCGCGTAGCGCGAAGCGGGATTGGGGAACTTGGCATAGCCTGCCCGCTCGGGCGCATCGAAGGCGATGGAGGTGATGAGCTCAGCCCCCTCCAGCGCCGTCTCGAACAGGCCGCGGAAGAAATCGTCGGCCACGATCTGGCGCCGGTCGGTGACAATCGTAGCATTCAGCGCCAGCATCGCCGACGGATAGTCCGCCGCTGGATCGTTGTTGGCGATGGAGCCGCCGATCGTGCCCATATGCCGGACATGCGGATCGCCGATCATGCCGGCAAGGTCGCAGAGCGCCGGACAGACCGCGCGGATCGCAGCGGAAGAGGCGACCTCCGCATGGGTGGTCGCCGCGCCGATCGTGACCCTGCGGCCATCGACGCGTATCCCCTTGATCGAAGGGATATGCCTGAGATCGACGAGATCGCTCGGCGATGCCAGGCGCTGCTTCATGGTGGCGATCAGCGTCATGCCGCCGGAGACATATTTGCCTTCGTCGGTATTGGATAGAAGCTTGACGGCTTCGTCGACCGAGGAGGGGCGATGGTAATTCGTTGCATACATTGTTCTATCCTCCTCTCGCTTCAGGCCGTGGCCCGCGCCGCTTCCCACACCTTGAGCGGGGTCGCCGGCATGGTCAGTCTGTTGTTGCCGATGGCATCGGTAATCGCGTTGATCAGCGCCGGCGGCGAGCCGATGGCGCCGGCCTCGCCGCATCCCTTGATACCCAGGGGATTGTTCGGACAAGGCGTGTTCTGATGCGAAAGCTGGAAGAACGGCAGATCGTCTGCGCGCGGCATAGTGTAATCCATGAAGCTCGCGGTCAGAAGCTGGCCGCTCTCATCGTAATGCACGCCTTCCAGCAACGCCTGGCCGATACCCTGCGCAATGCCGCCATGCACCTGCCCCTCGACGATCATCGGATTGATGATATTGCCGAAGTCGTCGGCGGCGACGAACTGCACGATCTCCGTCTTGCCGGTTTCCGGGTCCACCTCCACCTCGCAGATGTAGCAGCCGGCCGGAAAGGTGAAGTTCGCCGGATCGTAGAAGGCGGTTTCCTTGAGGCCAGGTTCCATACCCGCGGGCAGATTGTGCGCCGTATAGGAGGCCAGCGCCACCTGGAACCACGGCAATGTTTTATCGGTGCCCGCCACCTTCAGCTCGCCATTCTCGATGACGATATCGCTCTCATCGGCCTCCATCAGGTGTGCGGCGATCTTCTTCGCCTTCGCCTCCACCTTGTCGAGCGCCTTGACGACTGCGGACATGCCGACGGCGCCCGAGCGGGAGCCATAGGTGCCCATGCCCATCTGCACCTTGTCGGTATCGCCATGGACGATGGAGACGCTGTCGATCGGCACGCCGAGGCGATCCGCCACGAGCTGCGCAAACGTCGTCTCATGCCCCTGGCCATGGCTATGCGAGCCGGTGAGCACTTCGATCGTTCCGACCGCGTTCACCCGAACTTCGGCCGATTCCCAGAGCCCGACGCCGGCCCCTAGCGATCCCACGGCCTGCGAGGGCGCGATGCCGCAGGCCTCGATGTAGCAGGCCATGCCGATGCCGCGCTTCATGCCGCGGCGGGCGGCCTCCGCCTTGCGAGCCGGGAAGCCGGCCCAGTCCGCCTGCTGCATGGCGGCGTTGAGTGAAGCCTCGTAGTCGCCGGCGTCGTAATTCATGATCACAGGCGTCTGATAGGGGAACGAACGGATGAAATTGATCCGCCGGAGTTCCGCCGGCGAGACGCCGAGTTCGCGCGCCGCCGTTTCCACCGTGCGCTCCAGCAGATAGGTCGCCTCCGGCCGCCCTGCCCCGCGATAGGCATCGACGGGTACGGTATTGGTATAGACCGTGCGGACATTGGCATGGATCGCCGGAATGGCATATTGCCCCGACAGCAGCGTTGCATAGAGATAGGTCGGCACCGCCGAGGAGAAGAGCGACATATAGGCGCCGAGATTGGCGATCGTATCGACCTTCAGCGCCGTCATGCGGTTTTGCGCGTCAAAAGCCATACTGACTTTGGAAACGTGGTCGCGGCCATGCGCATCGGTCAGGAAGGCCTCCGTGCGGTCGGCCGTCCATTTGACCGGCACGCCGGTCTTTTTCGATGCCCAAAGGCAGACGATTTCCTCCGGGTAAATATAGATCTTCGAGCCGAAGCCGCCGCCGACATCGGGCGCGATGACACGCAGCTTGTTTTCCGGCGCGACATTGTAGAAGGCGCTCATGACGAGCCGGGCCACATGCGGGTTCTGGCTGGTCGTGTAGCAGGTATAATGGTCTTCGGCCGCATCATAGATGCCGAGCGTGGCGCGCGGCTCCATGGCGTTAGGCGAAAGCCTGTTGTTGTGGATCTCGATTTCGGTGACGTGCGCGGCCTCGGCGATCGCCCTGTCGGCCGCTGCCGCGTCGCCAAGCTCCCAGTCGAAAATCAGGTTGTTTGCCGCTTCCGGATGGATCTGCGGCGCGCCGGCTTTCAACGCATCCACCGCCTCGACGACGGCAGGCAGCTCCTCGTAGTCGATTGCTACGGCTTCCGCCGCATCGCGCGCCTCGCCCAGACTGTCGGCAACGACGATGGCGACTGCATCGCCGACATAGCGCACGGTATCGACCGCCAGCGGCCGCCACGCGCCCATTTTCATCGGCGATCCGTCGCGGGAATGGATCATCCAGCCGCAGATCAGGTTGCCGATGCCGTCATCAAGCAATTGCTTGCCGTCGAGCACGCCGATCACGCCCGGCATGGAAAGAGCCGCGGAGGTGTCGATGCTCTTGATCCTTGCATGTGCATGCGGGCTGCGGACGAAATAGGCATATTTCATGCCCGGCGTCACCATGTCGTCGGTGTAGCGCCCCTTGCCCGTCAGAAATCGCTTGTCTTCCTTGCGCGCCACGCGCGCACCAATGCCTTCCACGCCCATCACATCCTCCCATCGGGGTTGCGGGCCTGGCGCCACGCCAAGACGTCAATCATCGGCGCTCTGCCAGACGGTCTCGGTGAAACTCTATTCGGCCGCTTGGCTTGCGGCATTCATCTCGGCATTGGCCGAAAGCACTGCCTTGACGATGTTGTGATAGCCGGTGCATCGACAGATATTGCCTTCGAGCTCGCTGCGCACCGTCTTCTCGTCCAGCTTGCCGCCATGGCGGTTGATCATGTCGACCGATGTCATCACCATGCCCGGCGTGCAGAAGCCGCATTGCAGGCCATGATGCTCCTTGAAGGCGGCCTGAACCGGGTGCAGCTCGCCATTGGCGGCCAGACCCTCGATGGTTGTGATCTTGGAGCCAGAAGCCTGGACGGCCAGGATCGAACAGCTCTTCACCGACTTGCCGTCCATGTGCACGACACAGGCCCCGCACTGGCTGGTGTCGCAGCCGACATGGGTTCCGGTCAGGCCGAGTTTTTCCCTGATGAAATGGACAAGCAGCGTGCGATCCTCACACTCGCCGCTGACCGAACGGCCGTTCACCGTCAAAGTCACTTTTGCCATATTTTCCTCCTCGCCTCCTCCAGAGGCAAGGGGCATCATTTGACTTTTTCGCAAACCGATCAACCTCTACTTTAGAGAGGAGGCGGATTTTCTGCCTCGCGGCCAGTTGTTTTCTTCTCCAGACGGAAGGCCGTCTTTTTTCAGCAATGAAAAAAACTGCTAACCACCAATAGACAATCATATTTTGCACGATATTTTCTATCGTTGCAGGACTGTAAAGACAGCCCATCGTGGTGGAGCTGAAGAATTGGGACGACGTTGGCCGGGGTTCGGCTTAACTAACGTTGGAGAGAGTAAATGAAGAAAGTTCTTATGCTCGCATTGGTCGGCTTGTCTATCGCAAGCTGCACGCCGACCGAACAGGGCGCAGGCATCGGCGCAGCATCCGGCGCGATCATCGGCGGCGCAGTCACCGGCAACGTCCGTGGCGCGGCAGTCGGCGCAGCGATCGGCGGCGTATCTGGCGCCGTCATCGGCAGCGTCCAGGAACAGCCCGGCCAGTGCTACTATCGCGACCGCTACGGACGCCGCTACATCGACGATTGCCCGCGCGGCGGCTATCGCGGTGGTTATGGCGGCGGCTACGGCGGCTATTGATCAGCCTTTCATCGAATTTCGAAGATCCCGGGCCGCAAGTCCGGGATTTTTTGATTCCGGCCGCTAAATAGCCGCGGCACGGGCACCAACCTGCCGCCACATGGCCGAGGGTAACCCGTGGACACTGTTTTTCAGACCGCTCGAATAGATGAGCACCCCAGCGGAACACTGGCGTTTCACCCCATATTGGGCATGTTTTAGACGTTTTCGACTCCAAAACGGTACACCTGAGGGAGTTTTGCCTCTATGGTGGCCGCGCGTTAACTCCCGGGAAACGTCAAACTGAGTAAGTTCTCATGTAACCGTAAAGCGGCGTATGCATAAAAGAACTGAACCGAGAAAGAGTATTGCGTATCGGCAGGCAGGAACCGTGGCAGCGGTTGCGGCAGCGCTCGCGTTCGGTCCGGTGTGCGCCCAAAATGCCTTTGCGTTTAAGCTGTTCGGCATCAAGCTCTGGGGTGAAGACGAAACGGCGGATCAGGTTTCCGATCCCGTCCACTACACGGTCGATTTCAAGGCAGACAATCTCGACAAGGATCTCAAGGAGGCATTGAGCGATAGCTCGATGCTGATCTCCGATGAAAAGAAGCCGGTTTCCGGCGATCTCGGCGTCGTCGTGAAGGCGCGTGACGATCGTGACCGCCTGATCGCGACGCTTTATGAAAAGGCCCGTTATGGCGGCGTGGTCACCATCACCGTCAACGGCACCCCCCTCGAAGCCTTGCCGCCGACACCGACCTTCAGCCGCGCCAAGCCCGTTGCCGTCACGATCAGCGTCGATCCGGGCCCGGTCTTCAAGCTCGGCAAGATCAGCCTGCTTGGCGACGCCGCCAGGTTGGACCCGGCCAATTATGGTCTCGTGCGCGGCGGCAATGCCGGCTCGCTGACCATTCTGAAGGCGGGTGACAAGATGGTCGCCGACTTCAAGAACGAGGGTCATCCGCTCGCCAAGCTCGACAAGCGCGATGTCGTCGCCGATCATTCGACCAATACGGTCGATGTTTCGCTGAAGGTCGATAGCGGCCCCGTCGCTCCCTTCGGCAATGTCGGCGTTACCGGACAGAAGTCGGTCGATCCGAATTTCATCAAGCGCTATGCCCGCATCAATGAAGGCAAGCCTTATTCGCCCGCGGAGCTGAAGAAGGCGTCGGACCGTCTGAGAAAGCTCGGCGTCTTTTCCAGCGTCACCATCCGCGAGGCCGACAAGCTGGCGCCGGATGGCAGCATCCCGACGACCATCGAGGTGTCGGAAGGCAAGCAGCGCTTCTTCGGGGTCGGCGCGCAATATTCCACCATCGACGGCTTCGGCCTGCAGGGCTATTGGGGACACCGCAATCTGACCGGACGCGCGGATTCGCTACGCATCGAGGGCTCTGTTTCCCGGATCGGCGAGACCACGGATGTCGGCCAGTTCGACTACACCGCCGGCATCACCTATGTCAGGCCCGCGACCTTTTATCCTTCCGCGACCTTCACGACAGGCCTCAAGATGCAGAGCCTGCATCCCGACGCCTACGACGCCAACACCGTCACGGCGAGCGGCGGCCTCGCCTATGAAATCAACGATCAGGATACCGTGTCCGCCGGCGGCGAGGTGTCCTATGAATCCGATACGACCGACGCTTTCGGAAAACGTAATTACCTGACGGTCGCGATCCCGCTCGAATATGTCCGGGATACGCGTGACAACAAGCTGGACCCGACCGAAGGCTATCGCGCTTCCATCAGCGCCAAGCCGAGCTATGAGGCCATCGGCGGCACGGTCTTCAGCTCCTTCGAGGGCTCGATCACCGGTTACAAGGGCATGGGGGCCAACAACAACGTGGTCTTCGCGGGCAAGCTGGCGGCGGGCTCGCTGCTCGGTGCAAACGGTATCGAGGACATTCCCGCGACCCGGCGTTTCTATGCCGGCGGCGGCGGCTCGGTGCGCGGTTACAGCTATCAGGAAATCTCGCCCTATAACTCCCGCGGTGACGAAACCGGCGGACGCTCCTACGTGACCGCCTCCTTTGAAGCGCGTGTGAAGATCACCGATACGATCGGCGTGGTACCCTTCGTCGATATGGGCAGCGTCACCGACGGCGTCCTGCCCGATGGGTCCGATCTGCGCATTGGCGCTGGCGTGGGCTTGCGCTACGCTACGCCCTTCGGTCCGATCAGGCTCGATGTCGCCGTGCCGTTGAAGAAATATGACAATGGCACATCTTATGGCATCTATGCCGGCATTGGTCAGGCCTTCTGATAAACCCCAGAGTTGTCGCAGGTCTTTCAGCACACGGTTACGAAATTGAGGCTACTGTCGCTTTCATGAGCATATTGATTCGAATCCTCGGGAAACTGGTGCGCTTGATCGCCTACGCGGTCGTGGCAATCCTCTTGCTCGTGATTGCGGCTGTGCTCGTCGTCGGCCTGGTACCCTCCGCAACAGGCTATGCCGTCGATCAGGTGGCGAAGCTCGCCTCGACGCCGGATCGCACCATCGCGATCGCCGCCCCCTCCGGACTGCTGAGCGGCAATCTGAGGATCGGCTCGATCACCGTATCCGACACCAAAGGTCCCTACGCCAAGGTACAGAACCTTGCCATCGACTGGTCTCCATTGTCTTTGCTGACCGGCACCTTCCACGCCGATCGCGTCGCAGCCGGTGTTATCGACTTCAAACGCTTGCCGGTTTCGACGGCCGCAGCCGCGCCACAAACCCAGTCGACCGGAGGCAGCGGCTTCTCGCTGCCCGTCGCTGTCGATATCGGCGCCATCGTCCTGCCCGATCTTCGGATCGGACAGGCCGTCGCAGGACAGGATTTCGTTCTCGCCGCCGACGGCAGCGTCAAGGCCAACAACAGCAGCATGGGTCTGATGATCGATGCAAGCCGCCATGATGTGCCCGACGCCAAGCTTTCCGCCGATATTGCCTTCGCTCCGGCGCAAAATCAGCTGAAGCTGAGGACGCAGATCTCCGAGCCCCGCGACGGCATGCTGGCCGGGCTGCTGCATCTGCCGGGCGGTCCGGCGGTCAATATCGATCTGTCCGGAGATGGCCCTCTCTCCAATTGGGCCGGCAAGCTGCAGGCAGCCCTCGACGGCAAGCCGACGGTTGCTATCACCGGCCATCACAGCCTCTCCAAGGACGGCCTGCACCACATCGACATCAAGGGCGGCGGCGATGTCGATTCGCTCCTGCCGCCGACCCTGCGTGCGCTCTTCGCCGGCCAGACGACGATCGATCTGTCGGCAGCCTTTGACGGCAAGGGCAAGATCGATATCCAGACCGGCAACCTCGCCACAGGCAGCGCCGTGCTTGCCGCATCGGGCACGCTCGATCCCGCCGGCAACAACAGCCTCAATGCCAATCTGATCGGCACTTCCGGTCCTGTCGACTTCCGCTGGCCGATGGAGAACGGCGAGGCCCGCGCCCTGATCTCGCGGGTCGACATCGCGCTGACGGGCGCGGCGCAATCGGTGAAGATCGATGCCAAGGCCGCGCTCGATAGCGCCAGCACCCCGCAAGGCAATATCGGACAGATCAATCTCAGTGCCCGAAGCGATGCCTTCAACCTCACCGGCATGTCCGGCCCGCTGCAGCTTCGCCTCGTCGTCGGCCAGACGGCTTTCGTGAGCCTCGATCTCAACCGCCTCATTCGCGCGCCGGTCGCCCTGACCGCGCCGCTGCAGCTCTCGCCCGATACGATCGGCTTCAACAATACGACGCTTGAAAGCGCCAGCATCGGCGGCACCGTCAACGGCAAATATACGCTTTCCTCAAAGGCGCTGACGGGCAATTTCAAACTCTTCGCGCTGCCCGGGGTGCTGCCTGAGGGCATATCGAACAAGTTCGAGGGGACCATTTCGCTGGAGGGTCAGGTCGCCGGCACTGTGCCGACCAAGATGACGCTCTCCAATCTTGCGGTGAAATCCAACGTGGCCGAGATCGGCGGCAATGTCGCGCTCAGCGACCAGTCGCTGACGTCGGATATCACCGGCAGGGTGCTCGATCTTTCCAAGCTCGTCCCAAATGCCGAGGGACAAGCCGATATCGATCTCAAGGCGAAAGGTCCGCTCTCCGCGCTCAGCATCGACGCGACGGTCAAGGCCGTCAATGTCAAGCTGGCGGGACGGCTGCTCGATACGCTCGATGTCGGCGTGACCGGCACCGCCGACCCCAAAGCGCCGCAGGCAAAGGTTCAGGCGAGCGGGACAATCGACGGCAAGCCGATCCGCATCACCGCCGACGCGATTTCCAAGGATGGCCGCACCAGCATCCCGTCGCTGGCGGCCGAAATCGGCACAAACAAGCTGCAGGGCAAGCTGGATCTGTCGCCGAGTTTCGAGCCGACGGGCGCACTGAGCTTCGACCTGCCGGATCTCGGTCTTCTGGCCGCGCTTGCCGGACAGAAGGCCGAAGGCGACCTCAAGGGCTCGCTCGATATCGCCAGCGCCAACGGCAAGACCGGCCTGAAGGTCAACGCCAATGGCAATGACATCCGCCGCGACGATCTTATCATCAGCAAGCCGGTCGTGGCGCTTGCCGTCGACGATCTCAAGGCCTTCTCCGCCAACGGCGGCATCCGCGCCGATGCGATCGCCTCCGGCGCCAACCGCATCGCCGATCTCAATCTGACCTTCACCCAGCAGGGCAGCCGCACGGATTTCGATCTGAAATCGTCCTATGACAACGCGCCGCTGACGACACGCGGCAGCGTCGAGACGGCCGGCGGCCAGACGACCGTGAATCTCGATTCGTTTGCGGGTGCGCCGCGTACCATCCCGGTGAAGCTTGCATCGCCGACGAAGATCGTCATCAAGGACGGCGTCGCCTCGCTGAACGGCCTGACGCTTCAGACCGGCGGCGGTTCGGTGACCGTTGACGGCACCGCCGGGCAGGCCCTGAACATCAATGCAAAGATCGCCAACCTGCCGGCGAGCCTCGCGAATGTCTTCGTGCCGACGCTGGCGGCAGAGGGTGTGATTTCGGGCACGGTGGCGGTCACCGGCAAGGCGGCCGCGCCGGCCGTGGTCTTCCAGACCAATTGGTCCGGTGCGGCGACAAGCCAGACGAAATCCGCCGGCCTCGCCGCACTCGGCATCAAGGCCGACGGTAAGTTCGCCGACAATGTCGTGACCATCAACACCAACCTGACCGGCCAGAGCGGGCTGGCGCTGAATGGCGGTGGCACCATCGCCATGGCCGGCAACAAGGCCATGGCGCTGAGATTTGCCGGTAATCTGCCGTTCGACGCTTTGGCGGGCCAGCTGGCCGCCCAGGGTCTGGTGATGACAGGCACCGCCAAGATCGATATCCAGATCGGTGGCACGACGGCGGCGCCCGCCATTACCGGCTCGATCACCACCGACGGCGCCAAGCTGGTCGATGTGCGGCGTAACCTGACGCTCAACGGCCTTGCCGCCACGGTTACGCTCGACGGCAGGCAGGCCGTCATCTCGCGGCTGAGCGGCAATCTCACCAGCGGCGGCAGCGTTTCGGGCAGCGGCACGGTCGGCATTGCCCCTGATAGCGGTTTCCCTGCCGATATTCAGATGAAGTTCAACAACGCCATCTATGTCGACGGGACCCTCGTCACCGCGACGGTCAACGGCACACTCGGAATCAAGGGACCCTTGATCACCGCGCCGATGCTGACGGGCAATCTCCGCATCAACAAGGCATCGATCACGGTGCCGCAAAAGCTGCCGGCATCGTTGTCGGAGATCAACATCAAGCACAAGAACGCTCCGGCTGCGGTCAAGGCCCAGTTCAAGGATCAGAAGCCCGAGGCGCCGCGCAGCAAATCGACGACTCTCGGCCTCGACCTGCAACTCGATGCCCCCTCGCAGATCTTCGTCCGTGGCCGCGGCATCGATGCCGAACTCGGCGGCAATGTCACGGTTCGCGGCACGGCAGCCGAACCTGTGGTATCCGGCGGCTTCACCATGCGGCGTGGACGCCTGACCATCTTGAGCCGCCGGCTCGATTTCACCGATACCAGCAAGATCACCTTCGGTGGAGACCTGACGCCCGCCCTCAATATGGAAGCGACGTCGACGGCAGGTTCCACCACCATAACCGTCGATGTCACTGGCCTTGCGACCGACCCGCAGATCGGCTTCTCGTCTTCTCCGGCTTTGCCGCAGGATGAGGTTCTCGCACAGTTGATCTTCGGTCAATCCATGTCGAAACTCTCGGCCATGCAGATCGCCCAGCTGGCCGATGCCGCCAGCCAGCTTGCCGGCGGACGCTCGACCTCGTTGTTCGAAGGCCTGCGCAGCCATCTCGGCGTGGACGATCTGGATATCTCCACGGATGCGAACGGCCAGGCACAGGTTGGCGCCGGCAAATATCTCAACAGCCGCACCTATATCGAGCTACAGCAGGGCGCCTCCAACAATACCAAGGCGATCATCAACCTGAATGTCGGGCGCGGCGTGAAGCTTCGCGGTGCGGCAGGCTCGGACGGCGCCGGCGAAGCCGGCATCGTCTACGAACATGAATATTGAGGAATACCTGGCCCTCGAAAAGGACCATCATTCGCAGGTTTGCCGAGCAGCTTGATAAACACGACGGCCCGGAGGCCGCCGGCACGCACGTCTCAGGATCATTGCGAAGGTAGAGGCAGCAATCAAGCCGTTCTCGACGGCGCTTCCATACACGCCGCCATGATTACACCCATGGCATCTCACCGCGACAATGAGGAAACGAGAGCGCGCATTATTGCGCAGCGCGTGCCCGCACGGAGATTCGCTGTTAGAGGACGATCATTTTGCGCAATGGGACTGATCAATTTGTCGAAAGACGGTCGATTCTGGACAATTTTCCATCTTTTTGCTGTCATCCAGACAATTGATAATGCCGGCCAATATAATCGGACCGGTCAGCCCTTCATGGCGCGATCTGATCTATGTCGTTGTTTTTACCCCGTTCCGAAAACCGCTGCTGGCTTTTCCGGAATCGCTCTAACCCTCGGAGCAATGCCGATGAATACGCAATCCACTCCCGTTACCCTGATCGGCGTTCCCCTGGAAGAAGGTTCCGGCCGCCGCGGCGCCGGCATGGGTCCGACGGCGCTCCGCATCGCCGGCATCGAAACGACATTGATCGAGCTTGGCCATCGCGTCACCGACAGCGGCGACTTGCGTCCTGTTCCGGCAGCGGACCTTCCGGAGCATCCGAAGGCCCACAATCTGAAGATCGTCGGCGCTTTCACCCGCGCGTTGGAAGCAAAGGTCTATGATGTCGCATCGTCCGGAGGCTTCCCGCTGATCCTTGGCGGCGACCATAGCCTCTCCATGGGCAGCGTCTCCGGCATGGCCCGCCACGCAGCCGAGGTCGGCCGTCCGCTCTTCGTGCTCTGGCTGGACGCTCACTCCGACTTCAATTCACCCGCCACCTCGCCGTCGGGCAATATTCATGGCATGCCCGTCGCATTCTTCTGCGGCGAAGCCGAGATCGAAAGTGTTCTGCCTGCCGGACGGCCGCTGGTCGATCCGACGAAGGTCTTCCAGGTTGGCATCCGCTCCGTCGATCCGCGCGAGCGCGAGGAAATCCGCGAACACGGCGTCAACGTCTTCGATATGCGTTCCCTCGACGAGCAAGGCGTCGCCGCCATCATGCGCAAGGTGCTCGATGCCGTCAGCGCCGCCAACGGTTTGCTGCATGTGAGCTTCGATGTCGATTTCCTCGATCCGGATATTGCCCCGGGCGTCGGAACGACAGTGCCGGGCGGCGCCACCTATCGCGAAGCGCATCTCATCATGGAAATGCTCTCCGACAGCAATCTCGTCTCCTCCCTCGATCTCGTCGAGCTCAACCCCTTCCTCGACGACCGCGGCAAGAGCGCCCGTGTTCTCGTGGAAATGGCTGCAAGTCTCTTCGGCCGGCGCATCTTCGACCGCCCGACACGAGCCGCTTGAGGCCGTCTATTCTTCCCTCGAGGCCACCCTCGTCCAGGCTCAGGATGAGGGTGGAGAGGGCGCGGTCCTTGATACGGCTTGCCCCTTTTTTTCGGCAGCGCTCGAAAGACCTGCCCTCATGGTGAGGAAGCCCAAAGGGCCCTCTCGAACCGCAAGGGGCGGGTGGCCGGCCTCTCTCTGCAACCTCCGTACTTCCAGCATCCTGCCCTACCAGCCTGTCCAGTCGAAACCGCTTGTATAGATTTATGTTTGAGCAATCTTCTTGCTCTATCGTGGCATGAACACGCCGGATTCGGCGTCATGGTTCAATGGGAAGAGCGTTCATGGCCACGATCAATTCCACCAGCTTCAGCGGCGAGACTCTGGAGATCATTGCCTTCCGGCTGCATGATCAGGAATTCTGCGTCAAGACCACCACGATCCGCGAAATCCGCGGCTGGGCACCGTCAACGCCGATCCCGCATGCGCCGGCCGATGTCATCGGCGTCATGAACCTGCGCGGCTCCGTGATCCCGATCATCGATCTTGCCTACAAGCTCGGCATGCAGAGCACGGTCGCCAACGAGCGCAGTGCCATTGTCGTCGCCGAAGTGCACAGCATGGTCATCGGCATGCTGGTTGATCGCGTCTCCGATATCCTGACGATCGCCTCCAGCCAGGTACAGCCGGTTCCGGAAGTGACCGCCTCCTTCGACCGCGCCTATTGCGAGGGCATCATTGCCACGGAGAATGGAATGATCTGCTTCCTGAACCTCGCCAAGATGTTCAAGGAAAACGAAACGGACGAACTCGCCGCTTAACTTCACCGTATAGTCTTTTACGAAACCGCCGCGCTCTCGCGGCGGTTTTTTATTACCTCATAATTTTAGTTAGTTATGTTTTATTTGAATATAATTTCTAACTAACTAATTTTTACTCGAAATTAATGCAGACAACTCCATCATCGATTGTGAAGCGAGGAAACAAAATACAATCTTTGCATTCCGACCATCCCTTGCGGAACGCCGTTTTCGGCGTGCCGACGAGCACGGCCGCCCGCTTCGATGCCATTAATCGACGCCCGACACACGTGAGCTTTCTCAGAGGGAATAGGAATGTTCAGTTTATCATCGGATGCCAGCCGCATTCTTTCCGCAATATCTAAATCACAGGCCATCATTGAATTCGATATTCAAGGTAAAGTACTGACTGCAAATGAGAGTTTCTGCCGCACGCTGGGCTACGAGCTGAAGGAAATCGTCGGCAATCATCACCGGATGTTCTGCGATCCCGCCTATGTGACAACCCCTGCCTATCATGATTTCTGGGCGCGTCTCGGCCGCGGCGAATATGACGCTGGCACCTACAAGCGTTTTGCCAAGGGCAATCGCGAAATCTGGATAGAGGCCTCCTACAATCCCGTCTTCCGCAACGGAAAACCGGTAAAGGTCGTAAAATTCGCCACCGACGTCACCGAGGCCAAGAAGAAGACGATCGACGATGCCGGCAAGCTTGAAGCACTCTCGCGCTCGCAGGCCGTCATCGAATTCCTGCCGACCGGCGAAATCCTGACCGCGAACGAGAACTTCTGCAGCGCGATGGGCTATGCGCTCAGCGAGATCGTCGGCAAGCATCACAGTATTTTCTGCGATCCGGCCTATGCCCGCACCGAGGAATACAAGCGTTTCTGGCAGCGCCTGGCGCAGGGCGAGTTCATCGCCAACGAATTCGTCCGCTACGGCAAGGGCGGCAAGGAAATCTGGATTCAGGCGGCCTATAACCCTATCGTCGATGCCGACGGCAAGGTCTACAAGGTCGTGAAATTCGCGACCGATGTCACCTCCCGCATGAGCGCCATCAGCGAACTTGCCGGCGCACTCCGCAGACTGTCGGAAGGCGACCTGACGAAGACGCTCGAGCGGTCCTTCGTGCCCTCCATGGAACAGCTTCGCCGCGATTTCAATGCGACCATCCAGAAGCTTTCCGTGACGCTGACCACAGTGGGCCACAATGCCAGCGCCATTGCTGCCGGCTCGCGCGAGCTTGGCAATTCAGCCGGGGCCTTTTCAAAGCGTACCGAGCAGCAGGCCGCCTCGGTGGAAGAGACGGCCGCGGCCCTGGAAGAAATCACCACGACCGTCGCCGATTCCAGCCAGCGTGCGGAAGAAGCAGGGCGTCTCGTTGCCGAAACCAAACGCGGCGCCGAAGAATCCGGCACGGTGGTCCGCAACGCCGTCGCCGCCATGGACCAGATCGAGAAATCCTCGCGTGAGATTACCAACATCATCGGCGTCATCGACGATATAGCTTTCCAAACCAACCTGCTGGCGCTGAATGCCGGTGTCGAGGCCGCACGAGCCGGCGAGGCAGGCAAGGGCTTCGCCGTCGTGGCGCAGGAGGTACGCGAGCTTGCTCAGCGCTCGGCCAGTGCCGCCAAGGAAATCAAGGCGCTGATCACGACATCGAGCGAGCATGTCAGGAACGGTGTCGGTCTTGTCGGCCAGACGGGCAAGGCGCTGGAACAGATCGTCACCCAGGTTGGCGATATCAACACCAACGTCGCTGCCATCGTAAAGGCGTCGAAGGAACAGACGATCGGCCTTAGGGAGATCAACTCGGCGATCAACTCGCTGGATCAGACCACTCAGCAGAATGCCGCGATGGTCGAAGAGAGCACCGCCGCAAGCCTCAGGCTCGCCAATGAGGCGGATGCGCTGCACACGCTGCTGGCGCAATTCCGCCTGGCCGATTCGATGATCCGCGATATGGTAATGCGGCGCGCCGCCTGATCTCCCTCGCAATGAACCTTCAGCACGAGGCCGTCTCGGATAGTCGAAGCGGCTTCGTGGTCTTGCGGAAGTCGTTTAGCCGAACAGAGCGTAAGTGCTCTTGATCGTCACCCAGACACCCCAGAGGAGCGGAATGCCGACGAGCGCCCAGGCAATCAGCGCCCTGCCATCGAAACCGCCCGTGTCGATGCCGAAAGAGCCGGTGGGACCCGCATTGGCAGCAGCGGTTTTTGCCTGCAGCACGGCGACCTCCTCGTCCGACATGAACCACTTGTCAGAGAGCGGCTTGACCGGCGAATTGGCAATCAAGCCCAGAGCCAGCATGACCGCGAGAATATACATGGTGAAGGTGTAGAGCTGCGCACCTTCTACGCCAGCTGCCTTCTGCGCCTCACGGATGTAATTGACGCCGACAGGCCCGATGATCCCGGCCGTCGCCCAGGCCGTCAGCAGCCGGCCGTGGATCGCGCCGACGAACTGCGTGCCGAATATATCGGCGAGATAGGCGGGAACCGTGGCAAAGCCGCCGCCATACATCGACAGGATGATGCAAAGCGCGCCGACACAATACCGCCCATCCCAATGCATCACCCCGTGACGATATTAAGCCGGCTTGATTTCGTCGGCCGGCGCCGGCCTGTGGATCAGCGAGGCCGCTTCCAAGACCAAAGGGCTCAACCCGCTATCTCCGTGATCGATGATTGCGAAAAGCTGGCGGCGCATGCGTGGCTCCCAGAATTTGTTGATATGGGTGGCAACGCCCTGCACCGCTTCGTTTGCCGGCTGCGTCTTGAAGAAGGTGGCGATCTGGTTCGCCAT
This sequence comes from Rhizobium sp. JAB6, assembly GCF_003024605.1. Classification (GTDB taxonomy): domain Bacteria; phylum Pseudomonadota; class Alphaproteobacteria; order Rhizobiales; family Rhizobiaceae; genus Rhizobium. The sequence goes on from NZ_PYJQ01000010.1 coordinate 107,891, forward strand.
GTAGATAAGCTTGGTTTCGGTCTTGCCGTGCGGCGTTTCCTCAGGCGACATCGGCGATGCTCCCCGTGATAATGCGATGCGGATGAGTGAAAATCTCGAAGTCGTCGCCGCGCACCAGCGCCACCAGCGTCATGCCGGCCTCCTCGGCCGTGCGGATGGCAAGCGCCGTCGGCGCGGAGATGGCAACAAGGACAGCACTACCCAGGATAGCCGCCTTCTGCACCATTTCGACGGACAGGCGGCTGGTGACGGCAACCACACCTTCCGCACCCTTATGGCCGGAACGGACGACCGCGCCGCAGAGCTTGTCGAGCGCATTGTGCCTGCCGACATCCTCGCGCACGGCAAGCAGCCCCCCGGACGGAATATAGAAACCTGCACCGTGAACGGCATGAGTCTCGCGATGCAGCGGCTGCGCATCGTTGAGCAGCGCGATCGCGCGGACAATGTCCTTTTGCGTCAGTTTTAAAGCGACCTGTGAGACATCCGGTACCTTGCGCACCGCCTGCTCGATCGATTCGATGCCGCAGAGGCCGCAGCCGACGGGACCCGCCATATGGCGGCGGCGCAGCCGCAAGGCATCTGCCGCATGGTCGACGAGCGTGATCTGCACGTCGATCCCCTGCTCGTCCTCGATCGGTTCGACGGCGGCTATCTGAGCGATGTCGGTAATGATGCCTTCGGTGAGACTGAAGCCGACGGCAAAATCCTTGATATCGGCGGGTGTGCCCATCATGACCGCATGCGAGGTGCCGCCATAGGAAAAGGCGATCGGCACTTCCTCGGGAACGATACGGGAGCCGGACCGCACCAAGCCGTTGCGGCGGGCGGTTTCGGGGATAGTGGTGGTGGCTGTGAATCTGGTCATTGGCGGGTGGGGCGGAAAGTACCCCCCTCTGTCGCTGTCGCGACATCTCCCCCAGAAGGAGGGAGATCGTTGGGAGTTTGACGCTCTTTATCCGTCAAACAATAAGCTGCAATCTTTGCAAATACAGCATCTGCTTGTGCCGCGCGCATCCCGCGACCTGCCAATCTCTCCCCTTGTGGGGGAGATGTCACCAAGTGACAGAGGGGGGTATTCCTCCGCATCCTCAAATTCACTCCGCAGCCTCCATTTTCCCGGCAATACGCCGCGACTGCCGAGCCTGCTCATCATACTCGACCTGCCACTGCGACGGACCGTTCGATGGCGAAACCTGCACCGCGGTCACCTTGTATTCCGGGCAGTTCGTCGCCCAGTCGGTGTAATCGGTGGTGATGACGTTCGCCTGCGTATCCGGATGATGGAAGGTCGTATAGACGACACCGGGGGCGACGCGATCGGTAATCAGCGCTCGAAGCGTCGTGTCGCCGGAGCGGCTGCTGAGCCGGATCCAGTCGCCATCGCGAATGCCGCGCTGCTCGGCGTCATGCGGATGGATTTCCAGCCGATCCTCGGCGTGCCAGACGACATTCTCGGTGCGCCGCGTCTGAGCGCCGACATTGTACTGGCTGAGAATGCGCCCGGTCGTCAGCAGCAGCGGAAAACGCGGGCCGGTGCGCTCGTCGGTCGGAACATATTCCGTGCGGATGAACTTGCCCTTGCCGCGCACGAAGCCGTCGACATGCATGATCGGCGAGCCGAGCGGCAACTTTTCGTTGCAGGGCCACTGCACCGAGCCCATCTTTTCCAGATAGTCGTAGGAGACCAGCGCGAAGGTCGGCGTCGTCGCCGCAATCTCGTCCATGATCTCGGAAGGATGGGTGTAGTTCCAACCCAAGCCCATGGCCTGCGCCATCTTCTGCGTCACCTCCCAGTCGGCATAGCCGTTGCGTGGGGTCATGACCTTGCGCACGCGATTGATGCGGCGCTCGGCATTGGTAAAGGTGCCGTCCTTTTCGAGGAAGGTCGAGCCAGGCAGGAAGACATGCGCGTAGTTGGCTGTTTCGTTCAGGAAGAGATCGTGGACGACGACGCATTCCATCGCGGCAAGGCCGGCCGCGACATGCTTGGTATCCGGATCGGACTGGAGGATATCCTCGCCCTGGATGTAGATGCCCTTGAACGTGCCGTCGACGGCCGCATCGAGCATGTTCGTGATGCGCAGGCCGGGCTCGTTATTGAGCTTCACGCCCCACAACTTTTCGAAGACTTCGCGCGTTGCGTCGTCCGAGATGTGGCGATAGCCGGTCAGCTCGTGCGGGAAGGAACCCATGTCGCAGGAGCCCTGCACATTGTTCTGACCGCGCAGCGGATTCACGCCGACACCCGGACGGCCGATATTGCCCGTCGCCATGGCAAGGTTGGCGATCGCCATGACCGTCGTCGAGCCCTGGCTGTGTTCGGTGACGCCGAGGCCGTAATAGATCGCGCCATTGCCGCCCTTGGCGTAGAGGCGCGCGGCCCCGCGCACGAGATCGGCTGGAACGCCGGTGTATTTTTCCGTTTCTTCGGGGCTGTGCTGCAGCTCGGCCACGAAGGCTGCCCAATCCTCGAACTCCGACCAGTCGCAGCGCTCGCGGATGAACGTCTCGTCGAACAGGCCTTCGGTAACGATGACATGTGCCAGCGCCGTCAGCATGGCGACATTGGTGCCCGGCTTCAGCGGCAGGTGATAGCTCGCCTCGACATGCGGCGTGCGCACCAGATCGATGCGGCGGGGATCGATGACGATGAGCTTGGCCCCCTGGCGCAGCCGCTTCTTCAGACGCGAGCCGAAGACCGGATGGCCGTCGGTCGGGTTGGCGCCGATGACGACGACCACGTCGGAATGCTCGACGCTGTCGAAATTCTGCGTGCCGGCCGACGTGCCGAAGGTCTGGCCAAGTCCGTAGCCTGTGGGAGAGTGGCAGACGCGGGCGCAGGTATCGACATTGTTGTTGCCGAAGCCGGCGCGCACCAGCTTCTGCACCAGATAGGTTTCCTCATTGGTGCAGCGCGAAGAGGTGATGCCGCCGATGGAATCGCGACCATACTGATATTGCAGCCGCTTGAACTCGGTAGCGATATGAGCAAAGGCCTCGTCCCAGCTCACTTCGCGCCAAGGATCGGTCACCTTCTCGCGCACCATGGGGTTGAGGATGCGGTCCTTGTGGGTCGAATAGCCATAGGCGAAGCGGCCCTTGACGCAGGAATGACCGCGATTGGCCTGGCCGTCCTTCCAAGGCACCATGCGCACCAGCTCCTCTCCGCGCATTTCCGCCTTGAAGGAGCAGCCGACGCCGCAATAGGCGCAGGTGGTGACGACGGAATGCTCCGGCTGGCCGATCGATATGACAGATTTTTCGGTCAGCGTCGCCGTCGGGCAGGCCTGCACGCAGGCGCCGCAGGAAACGCACTCGCTGTCGATGAAACTCTCATGCATGCCGGGCGAGACGCGCGAGCCGAAGCCGCGACCCTCGATGGTCAGCGCAAAGGTGCCCTGCACTTCCTCGCAGGCCCGCACGCAGCGCGAACAGACGATGCATTTCGAAGGATCATAGGTGAAATAGGGATTGGACTCGTCCTTCGGCATCCATTTCAGATTGATGTCGCCGTTGTTGCGGGCCTTGACGTGATTGTCGCCCTCGTAGCCGTAGCGCACATCGCGCAGGCCGACGGCACCAGCCATATCCTGCAGCTCGCAATCGCCATTGGCGGCACAGGTCAGACAGTCGAGCGGATGGTCGGAAATATAGAGCTCCATCACGCCGCGGCGGATATCCTTCAGACGGCCCGTCTGCGTGTGGACGACGAGGCCTGATGCGACAGGCGTCGTGCACGAAGCCGGCGTGCCGTTGCGGCCTTCGATCTCGACGAGACAGAGGCGGCAGGAGCCGAAGGCATCGACCATGTCCGTAGCGCAGAGCTTCGGCACCTGAATGCCGGCTTCCATCGACGCGCGCATGATCGACGTGCCTTCTGGCACCGTGATCTGGCGGCCGTCGATGGTCAGCGTCACCATGGTTTCGGACTGGGAGGCCGGCGTGCCGTAGTCGATTTCTGGAACGAGGGACATGGATCTTACTCCGCCGCTGCAATCAAGGGTGCCGGAGAGAAATCCTCCGGGAAATGGGTCATCGCGCTCATGACGGGATAGGGCGTGAAGCCGCCGAGGGCGCAGAGCGAACCGAATTTCATCGTGTTACAGAGATCGGCAAGCAATTCCCTGTTCTTCTCGGGCTCAATCCCTTGCGCGATCTTGTCGGCCGTCTCGACGCCGCGTGTCGAACCGATACGGCAGGGTGTACACTTGCCGCAGCTTTCGACCGCACAGAATTCCATCGCAAACCGCGCCTGCTTCAGCATGTCGGCGGTATCGTCGAAAACAACGATGCCGGCATGGCCGATCAGGCCATCCTCGGCCGCGAAGGCTTCATAGTCGAACGGCGTGTCGAACAGAGCGCGAGGGAAATAGGCGCCGAGCGGCCCACCCACCTGCACCGCCTTGACCGGCCGCCCGGACGCCGTGCCGCCGCCGATCCTGTCGACGATATCGCCGAGCGAAAGGCCGAAGGCCGTCTCGTAGAGGCCAGCGTGCTTGACGTTGCCGGCGATCTGCAATGGGATCGTGCCGCGCGAACGACCCATGCCGAAATCGCGGTAGAAGACCGCCCCCCTGTCCATGATGACGGGAACGGAGGCGAGCGAAATCACGTTGTTGATGACGGTCGGACAGCCAAACAGCCCCTTGTGTGCCGGCAGCGGCGGCTTGGCGCGCACCACGCCGCGCTTGCCTTCGAGGCTGTTCAGCAGCGCTGTTTCCTCGCCGCAGACATAGGCGCCGGCGCCGGTGCGGATTTCCATATCGAAAGTCTTGCCGGAACCGAGCACCGACGTGCCAAGAATGCCGGCCTTGCGGGCGATTTCGACTGCCTCGGTCATCGCCGCGATCGCATGCGGATATTCCGAGCGCGTATAGACGAAGCCCTTCGTCGCCCCCGTCGCCAAGCCGGCTATCACCATGCCCTCGATCAGCACGAAGGGGTCACCCTCCATGATCATCCGGTCGGCAAAGGTGCCGCTATCGCCCTCGTCGGCGTTGCAGACGATATATTTGCGGTCATCAGGCGCATCGAGCACCGTCTTCCACTTGATACCGGTCGGGAAGCCGGCACCACCGCGACCGCGCAGGCCGGAATCGGTCACTTCCTTGACGATATCGCCAGCCGCCATGTCGATGGCGCGGCGCAGCCCCTTCAGGCCGCCATGGGCCTCATAATCCTGCAGCGAAAGCGGATCGGTGACGCCGCAGCGGGCGAAGGTCAGGCGTGTCTGTTCTTTCAGGAATGGGAGGTTTTCGACCTCCCCAAGACAGAGCGGATGCTCGCTGCCTTCGGCAAGCCCTGCGTCAAAGAGCGCCGCTACATCCTTTGCCTTCACTGGCCCATAACCGATGCGCTTGCTGCCGAGCTCGACTTCAACCAAGGGCTCGAGCCAGAACATGCCGCGCGAGCCGTTGCGCACGATGCGCGCATCCAGGCCGCGTTTGGCCACTTCCTGCGCGACCGATTTTGCCACCTTCTCCGCACCGAGCGAAAGGGCGGCGGCATCGCGGGGGATATAGATGGTCACCGTCATTGGCGCGCCTCCTTCACGAGGTCTTCGGCGCTTTCATCGTCGAGCCGGCCATGCAACTCGCCATCCAGCATTGCGGCCGGAGCACAGGCACAGAGCCCCAGACAGTAGACCGGCTCCAGTGTGACGCTGCCGTCGAGCGTTGTCTGATGGAAATCGATACCCAAGAGCCGCTTGACGCGCTCCGCAACCGCATCGCCGCCCATCGACTGACAGGCTTCGGCGCGACAGAGCTTCAGAATGTGGCGGCCTGCGGAGTGATCGCGATAATCATGATAGAAGGTCATGACACCGTGCACTTCGGCGCGTGAAAGGTTGAGTGCCCTAGCAATCAGCGGCAGCGCATCCTGCGGCACATAGCCGAATTCCTCTTGAATCCCGTGCAGGATCGGCAAAAGCGGCCCCTCCATCGATTTCATGCTATCGATGATGGCTCCGGCGCGGATTGCGATATCATCCGCGGCCTGATTCAAACTCATTAGCAGCCTCCCGCGCATAGCTCCGAAGATCGAAGGCGAATCTTCGGAAAAGACCATGCGGCATTTCCTTCTGGCGCGCGATCGACACGCCACAAGGATAAGCTCGCAGGGAGACGGCAAAGGATCAATAAGGCAGTCTCGTCGCTCGATAGAAATTTTCTATCAATTCCCATTCTCTTCCGCGAGCAATCTCGCCTCGTGCAACAAGGCGGAGACGAGTGGCGTAAAGGGTTCGCGGTGGGTGGCGACCAGACCGACAAGATGCTCCGCATCAGGCTCCGTGATCGGGATCTTGTGAATATCCGCCGGAAAACCGAAGGAATCAGCGATGTTCTTTGGCATGATGCTCGCCCAGCGGCCGGTCTGCACATGCGAAAACAGCACGATCATCGAATTGGATTCCAGCGTCGGCTTGGCCGTAGCACCTGCCTCGGCAAGATGCCGATTGATGATGCGACGGTTCTGCATATCGGCAGTCAATAGACAAAGCCGAAGATCGCCGACCTCCTTCCAGGTGACGGTCTTGCGCTCGGAAAACGGGCTGCCCGCCGCCGTGATCAGATGGTAACGCTCCGCATAGAGCGGCACGCTGGTGACGCGGCCGAGCGGCTCGTTTTCCAGATAGGTGATGCCGGCATCGATCTCGAGATTTTCGAGCAGGCTCAGAACCTGCAGCGAATTGCGCGATAAAATGGAGAAGGTGACGTCGGGGTGTCTTTCCTGGAAAGGCGTGGTGATTTTCTGCACCATGGCGAGTGCCGTCGGAATGGCGGCAATGCGGATATGGCCGGCAAGCCCCTTGCGCGCCGCGCGCATCTCTTCGCGCATGGTTCGGCTGTCGCCGACGATGCGGCGCGCCCATTCCAACACACGCTGCCCCTCGGGCGTCAGCCCCTGAAAGCGCGAACCGCGGCTGACAAGCATTACGCCGAGCTGATCCTCCAGCTGGCGGATGGCCGCAGACAGGGTCGGCTGCGTCACGCCGCATTCCTCGGCCGCGCGGCCGAAATGCTTCTGATTCGCCAGCGCGATGAAGAATTCCAGCTTGTCGATCATCCCGCTCTCCCGAAGCGAAAGAGTTAGACCCGTCGCCTGACGAACGCAACATGCAAGGCAGCCTCAGGCATCAGCGATCGATCTGACGGAAAGCCTCTTGCAGCGAATCGACCACGGCGCAGATTTCCGACCGCGCGACGGCATAGTGGATGAGACGCCCTTCCCGGCGCGTATCGACGAGCTTATCCAGGCGAAGGCGCGCCAAATGCTGAGATACCACGGCCTGCGGCAGATCAAGAAGAGCCTCGAGTTCCATCACCGTTTTCTCGTGCTTGGCAAGCATGAAGAGAATTGCCAGACGGGTTTCATGCGACAATGCTTTCAGCAGGGCGCTCGCCTTTCGCGCCCTGTCGGTCATTTCCTCAACATCACGTTCCGCTTCACCGTCTTGCGGTAGAGACGACGACATATGGCAGCCTCTAGTAAGAATCCCCCGGGGATGTTTATAATATTATCAAATCAGAAGCTGATTCAAAAAAGACGCGGAAACCCAAAAAAGGTCCGCTTTATTAGCAGATAAGCTGCCCACCATTGATCTCGATCACCTGTCCGGTGATATAGCCGGAAAGCAGGGGCGCCGCGAGAAAGAGATAGGCGGGCGCGCAATCTTCGGGGGCGCCCAGGCGCTGAAGCGGGATCGATTTGCGCGTCTGCTCCAACTTCTCTCTCGATGAATAACGCTCATGAAAATCGGTCGCTATCGTGCCGGGCGAGACGCAGTTCACCCGGATTCCGTCAGGCGCCAGCTCCCGCGCCAACGCCTTCGAATAGGCCGCGACAAAGGCCTTCGAGGCGGAATAGATCGCCGATCCCGGGCTACCGCCGGTGAGCGCCGAAATCGAGACGGTGTTGACGATCGCCGCCTGCCCGGCAGCCCGCAGCAGCGGCAACAGCCCTCTCGTCACCTCCATGACGGAAGTCTGATTGAGATGAACGATCTGCTCGTATTGTTCGTCGGTCAGCTCGCCGGCCGCAAACCGGCCGACCATGGTGCCGGCATTGTTGACCAGCACGTCGATGCGGTCGAAACGCTCCCCCGCGGCGTTGACGAAATCGCGCGTACCCCAGGCCGCGAAATCGCCAGCCACGAGGAAGGCTCGCCGCTCGGCCTCCGCCTCCATCAGAAAATCGGGCAACTGGCGACCGGCGTCACGGCCGATATGGACGAGGACGCGGGCGCCGCAATCGAGAAACTGCCGCGCAACCTCCAGCCCGATACCGCGGCCGGCGCCGGTGACCACGACATTGCGATTTTCGAATAGCTTCGGATGAAACACGAGACCCTCCCCACATCACACAATTCGCGCGCCGGTAATTGCGGAATTTTCACTTTATCATATGATGACAAAAAAACGAAAGAAAGGGAGCGAAAACCATGTTCCTATCCGGACGTCAGACCGAGATTCTCGACATCGCCAAGGCGGAAGGGCGAGTATTGGTGGAGGAACTGGCGTTACGCTTCTCGGTCACGCCGCAAACCATCCGCAAGGACCTGAACGATCTTTGCGACGGCCGCGTGCTGTCGCGCGTGCATGGTGGCGCGATCTTTCCCGGCGGAACCGAGAACGTGAAATATGAGGCGAGACGTTCCATCGCCGCATCCGAAAAACAGGCGATCGGCCGCGCCGCGGCAAGCCTGATCCCCAATAACAGCTCGCTTTTCATCAATATCGGCACGACGACGGAAGCGGTCGGCGAGGCACTTCTTGGCCACCACGAACTGATGGTTATTACCAATAATATCAACGTTGCCAATAAGTTGCGCATTTTCCCCTCCATCGAGGTCGTCATCTCCGGCGGTGTCGTGCGCGGTTCGGATGGCGGCATCGTCGGCGAGGCGGCCGTCGATTTCATCAAGCAGTTCAAGGTGGACTATGCCGTCATCGGCGCCTCCGCGATCGATCCTGACGGCGCACTTCTGGATTTCGACTTTCGCGAAGTGAAAGTCGCGCAGGCGATCATCGCCAATGCACGGCACGTCATCCTCGTCGCCGATAGTACCAAGTTCGAACGAACCGCCCCGGTTCGCATCGGTCATCTCTCCCAGGTTCATACCTTCGTCACAGACGAATGCAGCATCGAATCCGTGCGTTCCATCGCGATGGAGCATGACGTGCATCTTGTTGAAACCTCTCGCAGATCGGCCTGATCGGCGCACTTTCCCTCAAGAAACGTTCGTTTGACATTCGTATCTGTTTCGTTTTAGATGGATTAGTTTCGATTTTCCATCTTCAAGGGATGGCTGGCCTTTGCGGAGGGGCGGGTGAGCGAGCAGGTCTACGATATTTTCGTTATCGGCGGCGGCATCAATGGCTGCGGCATCGCCCGTGACGCCGCGGGGCGCGGCTACAAGGTCGCGCTTGCCGAGATGAACGACTTCGCCTCCGGCACGTCGTCCGGCGCGACCAAACTCATCCACGGCGGGCTGCGCTATCTCGAACATTACGAATTCCGCCTCGTGCGCGAATCCCTCATGGAACGCGAAGTGCTCTGGGCGATGGCGCCGCACATCATCTGGCCGATGCGCTTCGTCCTGCCTTACCACAAGGGCGGCATACGCCCGGCTTGGCTGATCCGCCTCGGCCTTTTCCTCTACGACCACCTCGGCGGACGAAAGCTGCTGCCCCCGACAACGACGCTGGACATGAAGAAGGATCCGGCGGGCAAGCCGCTGAAGGCGCTCTTCACCAAGGCTTTCGAATATTCCGACGGCTGGGTCGACGATGCCCGCATGGTGGTGCTGAACGCACGCGATGCGGCCGACCGCGGTGCGACGATCATGCCGAGGACGAAGGTGATCTCCGCCCGCTGCGAAGGCGCTGTCTGGGTGATCGAAACGGAAAATGCGATCAGCGGCGAGAAGCGCCAGTTTCACGCGCGCATGCTGGTCAATGCCGCAGGCCCGTGGGTCGATCATGTGCTATGCGATGCCTTCGGCAAGAACGAGGTGCACAATGTCCGTCTCGTTCAGGGCAGTCATATCGTCGTGCGCAAGAAGTTCGACGACCCGCGCGCCTATTTCTTCCAGAACCCGGACAACCGCATCATCTTTGCCATTCCCTACGAGCAGGATTTCACGCTGATCGGCACCACGGATCGCGACTACAAGGACGATCCGAAGGATGTGAAGATCACCGAGGGGGAAACCACCTATCTCTGCAACGCCGCCAGCGAATATTTCAAGGAGCCGGTCCGGCGCGAGGACATCGTCTGGACCTATTCGGCCGTACGCCCGCTCTATGACGATGGCGCATCGAAAGCGCAGGAAGCCACACGCGATTACGTGCTGAAGGTCGAAGGCGAAGAGGGCCAGCCGCCGCTGCTCAACGTCTTCGGCGGCAAGCTCACCACCTATCGCCGCCTGGGCGAACATGCGCTGGAAAAGATCGGCGAAGCCATCGGCCTGAAGGGCACGCCCTGGACTGCCGGCAGCTCGCTGCCCGGCGGCGACTTTCCGGTTCGCGGCTATGAGGCCGAAGTCACCAGGCTCAAGTCGCGCTATCCCTTTCTCACCGATCCGCATGCCCGGCGCCTCATCCGCCGCTACGGGACGCGCGCTGCCGTGATCCTTGGCGACGCAAAGACGATCGCCGACCTCGGCCGTTGTTTCGGAAGCGATCTCTATGAGGCGGAAGTGCGGTATCTGATGGAGCAGGAGTGGGCCTATAGCGTCGCAGACATCCTCTGGCGCCGCTCCAAGAAGGGCCTTTATCTTTCGAAGGAAGAGGCCGCAGCTCTCGACAGCTATATGGCAGAGAGCCACGTCCACGCCTGAGCGGCCGATTCACTCTCCGGGATCGAGCAGCCGCGGGCCGACGCCTTCTTCGGCAAGCGCGTCCCACGGATTGCGTAAAGGGCAGCTATCGAGCGAAAGACAGCCGCAGCCGATGCAGCTGTCCAGCTGATCGCGAAGTCCCTCCAGGCGCCTAATGCGGGCGTCCAGATCGTCCTTCCATAGCTCCGAAAGCGCCTTCCAGTCGGATGCCGTCGGTGTGCGCCCCTGCGGCAGCGATTGAAGAGCCGCCTGAACCTCGGCAAGCGGAATACCGACCCGTTGAGCCACCTTGATAACGGAAACTCGCCGCAGCACTTCCCGGGGGTAGCGCCGCTGATTGCCGCGGCTGCGATGGCTCTCGATCAAGCCTTTCGCCTCATAAAAATGCAGCGCCGACACAGCCACGCCGCTGCGCGCCGCCACCTCGCCGACCGTCAGCAGCTTCGAGAATTGAGCCGGGTCGATTTTTCCCATTTTTCGCTATTGACCTTAACTTTACTTGAGGTTTTATAACCCTGGCTCCGAACCGCGTAAAGCAGGAGCAAGACATGACAGAAAGAACCCGGCTGGCGATCATCTACGGCAGCACGCGTCCGGGGCGGCTGTGCGACCGGGTGGTCAACTGGGTCGCCCGCGAACTGGCGCATTATCCGTCTATCGATATCGACCTGATCGATCCCCTCGAATTCGATCTGCCTTTTGAGCACAATCGCGAGCATCCCGGCGTCGCTGCTCTCTCAGAGCGGCTTTCGGATGCCGATGCCTTCATCGTGGTGACCCCCGAATACAATCACAGCTTCACCGCCTCGCTGAAATTCGTGCTCGACCTCGTCTACGAGCCCTGGCATGGCAAGCCTGTCGCCTTCGTCTCCTATGGCGGCATCTCCGGCGGCCTGCGCGCTGTCGAGCAGTTGCGGCTCGTCTTTGCCGAACTGCATACGGTCACTGTGCGCGATACGGTGAGCTTTGCCAATCCCTGGGGCAGATTTGCCGAGGATGGCACGCTGGAAAATCCGCTCGACGCCAGAAAATCGCTTGTCCTCATGATCGCGCGGCTGACGTGGTGGAGCAGTGCCTTGAAGCCGGCTCGCACGACACGCCCCTACCGCTCGGTTGCTGCCTGATCCCTATCCCCAACACAGGAATCCGATCCCCGTTTCTGGCAGGTGCGGGAGATCGGTTCGACGCCCGGACTGGCACCAATAGGTCCGGGCGTCCTGTCTCTGAGGATCACGCTTGCCGAAACGGTCGCAATGACCTAACGCAATGGAGGGAGATCTCGGGCGGATAGGAAAATGGAGAACGCCAAGCGGCTGGGAGGAGCGGATTTCATGCGCGCCGTCGCATGTCTGATGGTGCTTGTTCATCATCTCGTGCTCCGAATGAATTTCAACAAGATCCCGCCGGATCTGGACATGACCTTCATAGTGGCACGCTTCGGCAACCATGGCGTCTCGGTCTTCTTCGTCCTCAGCGGCTTCCTGCTCGCACGTCCCTTCTGGCTGGCGCTGGATAGAGCCCAACCGCTGCCTTCGCTGAAGATCTACGCCATGCGCCGCGCCGCACGCATCCTGCCGGGTTTCTGGTTTGCCCTGACGGTCGGCTTCGTTATCAGCTTCGCCATCTACGGCTTTCCGCTGGATGCAGAACTGGTCGGCCGCTACGTCGCCGGTTTCTTTCTGATGAGCCAGTGGCATTGGCGCACCTTTTTCCCGGTGCAGGGCGATGGGCCGCTATGGTCGATCCCCTTCGAGACCGCCTGCTATGTTCTCCTGCCGGTCGGCTTCCTGCTGTTGTTTCATCCGAAGCTGAGATCGCGCTCCGTGGTCGTCAGCCGCCTGCTCTGGATCGGCATCATCGCGGTCTCGCTGCTCGTTCACTGGCTCGTGGTCACCTATCTGCCGACCGACACTGTCGGGCGAGGATGGCAATATGGCTTCCAGGGCGGCGCCAAGGAATGGATGCCGCGCTACAATCCGATCGGCTTCTTCGCGATATTCGCGATCGGCGCGCTGGCGGCTGGCATCCAGACCATCCTACCGCCCCGGCGCTCGGCGATTTATGACATTGTCGGCGCGCTCGCGATCGTCATGGGCGCCTGGCAGCTGCCGCAGTCGATCGGCGGCGCGGCGGAAGGCTATGCCTGGCTCGGCATTCCCTATCAATTTCCGCTGCTGCCCCTTGCTGTCGCGGTCGCCCTTTGCATGCTTCCCCAATCGCTATTGCTGGCAAAGCTGCTCGACAATCCCGTGAGCCGTTATGTCGCCACCGTCTCCTTCGGCGTCTACATCTGGCAGGATATCGTGCTGACCTTGATGCCGCAGCTCTTTCCCTCGTCTTTCGGAGCGGGTTCGGACGATGTGCTGGGCGGCTGGGTAATCTCAAGCCTGATCGCAACCGCCATCATTTTCGCCATCGGCACGCTGAGCTATGTGCTGCTCGAACGCCCCGTCATTCAGTGGGCGCGGACTCGTGAAAACAAAGTCATGCGACCCGCCACTGCGTAGTACGAGGTTAGGGTCATGGGGGCACATCGGCGCCGCACACCCCCTTCTCCCCTCGGGGAGAAGGACTTGCGGTGCCTAGGCACCTCACATGCCACGGCCTTGCTGCCTAATTCTGCAGCGCCTTTAAATACGCGTCGCCCTCAGCCGCTCCTCGTCGAGAACGACGCCAAGCCCCGGCGCAACGCCAAGATTCAGCCAGCCGGCCTCATGCTTGAGCGGCGACGCCATCGGGTAATCGCGGCGAGCTTCGCTCCATTCCGGATTGTCGTAGGGATATTCGAGCCAGGCGGCGTCGGCGACACCAGCGGTCAGATGCGCATTGGCGAGAACCCCGATGCCGTTCGTCCAGGAGTGCGGCGTGAACTGTACGCCCGCCTCGCGCGCCTGATAGGCGAGACGCCGACAACCGGTGATACCGCCGACGAGCGCGACATCGGGCTGAATGACATCAAAGGCACGCTCCTCGATGATATCGCGGAATTCATAGAGTTCACGCGTCATCTCGCCGCCGACGATCCGCACCGATGTTGCCTGCTTCAATTCCTTCATGCCCTTACGATCCGAGCGATGAAGCGGCTCTTCCATCCAGTAGACGCCGAGCCGCTCCAACTCCCTGGCGACGGCAAGCGCATCCTTGAAGGTCCAGGGCAGGGTCGTATCCCAGGGCATGCGCCAACCCTGATTGCAATCGACCATCAGCTCCAGCCGGTCGCCGACACGGGCGCGGATCGCTTCCAGCGCCTTGACGTCCTCGCGCCAGCCGCCACGGCCGCCTGAAGACGAGGAGAAGCGCACCTTCATGGCCGGAAAGCCTTCGCCGATATAGCGCTCGGCCTGATCGGCCATGGCCGCAGGCTCCCGCAGCACGCCGGAGGAGGCATAGAGCCGCACGCGGCTGGCGCGGCCGCCGAGCATCCGCCAGACCGGCTCGCCCGTGATCTTGCCGGAAAGGTCCCACAGCGCAAGGTCCATCGGCCAGCAGCGGCCATAATGGAAATTGATATGCGACAGGATTTCATAGTGCCGTTCGACGTGCCGCGGGTCCTGTCCGATGAACAGATCCTCATGCCCCTCGAAACCCTTCATCAGGTCGCCGGAGCCGATGCCCTCGCGGCCCTCGTCATCCCTGACGCGCACGATGGTCGCATCGAAATGCCGGCGCGGGCGGCCATCCCAGCTCGCCTTGAATGCCGGATCGAGCGGCAGGCGGTGATGGGTGATCTCGATGGAAACGATCTTGCTCATGGTCGTGCCTCCCCGCAAGCCTCAGCCGAACTGCTGCCAAATGGTCTTGTAGTCGCAATATTTGTCGATTGCGTGCACCGAGCGGTCGCGGCCGAAGCCGGACTGCTTGAACCCGCCGAAGGGCGTCGCAAAGTTCGACATGTCATAGGTGTTGATCCACACCGTACCCGCATGGATCTCTTCGGAAAAGCGGTGGGCACGATCCATGTTCTTGGTAAAGACCGCGCCGGCCAGCCCATAGATCGTGTCGTTTGCGATCTTCAGCGCCTCCTCCTCGGTATCGAAAGGAATGGCGGCAAGCACAGGGCCAAAGATTTCCTGCCGCGCTAGGCTCATGTCGTTGGTCATGTCGACGAAGACGCCCGGCGACACATAATAGCCGCCGGTTTCGCTCAAGACTCGCTCGGCGCCGAAGGCACGACGCGCACCTTCCTTCTCGCCGGCCGCGATCATCGCCAACACCTTGTTCATATGCTCTTCCTCGATCAGCGCACCGATCTGCGCCGTAGGGTCGAGCGGATGTTTGAGGGCGATATCGGAGCGCGTGACAGCCTCGATCTTTTCAATGAGCTTCTCCTGCACCGATCGCTGTACGATGAGGCGCGTCGAGGCATGGCAGGTTTCGCCGGAATTATAGAAGCAGCCCCAGGCGGCAGCGACGGCAGCCGCATCGAGATCGGCATCCTCGAACACGACGAGCGGCGACTTGCCGCCGAGCTCCAGCGCCACGCGCTTGACGTTCGATTGCGCCGCATAGCCCATGATCAGCTTGCCGACCTCGGTCGAGCCGGTAAACGCGATCATGTCGACATCCATGTGCAGCGCCAGCGGCTTGCCGGTCTCCTCGCCATATCCCGTCACCACGTTGAAGACGCCGGCCGGCAAGTCGGCCTCGACTGCGAGCTCGGCAAGGCGGATCGCCGAAAGTGAGGATTGTTCGGCCGGCTTCAGCACCACGGAATTGCCGGCCGCGATCGCCGGCCCGAGCTTCCAGGCATCGATGATCATCGGATAGTTCCAGGGCGTGATCGCCCCGACGACGCCGAGCGGTACTTTACGGACCAATGCGCGGGCATTCGGGCCGGTCGGCGCGATCTCGTCATACATCTTGTCGATCATTTCGCCATAGAACTGGATGCCATCGGCACAAAGGCGCACATCGACACCGAGCGAAGCCATGACCGGCTTGCCGACATCGATCGTCTCGAGCATCGCCAGCTCATCGCCGTGAGCGCGGATGAGATCGGCCCATTTCAGCATGATCTTCTTCTTTTCCAGCGGCTCCTTCTTGCGCCAGATGCCGCTCTCGAAGGCGGCGCGAGCGGAAGCGACGGCAGCGTCTATATCCGCCGCATTGCCGCGCGCGAGCTCAGCGCCGGGCTTGCCATCCATCGGGCGGACGCGGATGAAGGTCTTGCCCGAGGCCGCGGCGCGATGGGCACCGTTTATGAAATGACGCCCTTCCGGCTTGAGGCCGGAAAGAACACTTTCCCAATAGTCGCGCGTGTAGTTCTTGGTCATTTCAAATTCCTTTCGGCAGCGCCATGACGGCGGCGGCAAAGCGGTCGATATCGGCATCCGTCACGTCGCGGATCGTCGAGCGCCGCATGGGCAGGTTTTCCGGCGCACGCATTTCGCGGGCGAGATCAGCTTCGTCGAACGGCTTGAAGGCCGCGGGCAGCGAACGGACAATGCCGCAGCGATCCATCCAGTCGGAGACGAAAGCGGGAAGTTCCGCGGCACTCTCGACATCACATGCCCTGGCGGCGGCATTGAGATCTGCCGTATCCGCTTCGACCAGCCATGGAAGCGTCGCTTCGAAGCCGAGTGCGGTTGCAAGACCATGGTGAACGGGACCAAGGCCCGCCAGCGCATGGCTGACATTGTGCGCGATCGCCGTGCCGCAATTGTCGATCGCAATGCCGGCAAAACAGGAGCCGAGCAGCACATCGCCGCGGGCGGCCATATCATGGGGCTGCTTCACGGCCGTTTCCAGCGCACCCGTCAGCAGCCGCAGTGCCTGATGCGCATAGAACTGTGCACCGCGATGGCTGTTGCGGTTCGTGGCTGCTTCGAAAGCATGGATGAAAGCGTCGAGGCCGCACCATGCAGTGAGATTGGCAGGCAAGGTCTTCGTCAGCGCGGGATCGAGAATGACGAGATCGGCCTTCGTCTCCGGGCCCCAGATCCAGAGCTTCTTGCCTTCGGGTCCGGCAAAGATATTCGTCGCCGATGTCTCCGAACCCGTGCCGGCCGTGGTCGGGATCATGATCTTCTTCAACGGGTTCTTTGGCAGCGGGTTGGCCGCCAGCGCATAATGCATTGGATCTTTACCCGAAGCGATGCAGCAGGCGACGATCTTGCCAATATCGAGCGCCGAGCCGCCGCCGATGCCGATTACCATATCCGCGCCCTGCCCCGCCGCGATCGCCGCATGCAGATGCGCAAGCTTCGGCTCGCCGGCAAAATCGGAGAAGACCTGCGTCTTTATACCCGGTTCCGCGAGCTCAGCGCTGATCCTGGCCGCAAGTCCGGACTGTGCCAGGAAGGCATCCATCACGAGCAGAACCGTGCCGACGCCGTGGAAGGATCTGACGGCAGCGGGAAGACCGGAGAGCGCACCCTCGCCGAAACGAATGTCAGGAATGGCGGAAACGGAAAAGGACACGCGGAATCACCTTGGAAAGCGGCTTAAAACGATGTCATAACTCTGTATCACAATTTCAGATCTTCAAATCCGGGCAATTATCGGGAATATTGATGATCTGAAATCATGGAGCGCCGATGCTAGAGAAAATACCGCTGGAGGCCTTTCGCGTGTTCGACGCCGCGGCGCGCGCCATGAACTTCTCCCGTGCCGGCCGCGAGCTGAACATCACCCAGGCCGCCGTCAGTCGCCGCATCAAGGGACTGGAGGATCATCTTGGCGCGACGCTCTTTACCCGACGCGGCCGCAATCTTGCACTGACGCCAGATGGCGAGCGGCTGTTTCAGCGCGTGCGCGCCACGCTCGAATATCTTGAGGAGAGCCTGGAGCCGTTTCGTACTGGTACGGGTGAAATCATTTCCATTGCGGCGAGCGGTTCGATCTCCCATCTCTGGCTCGGGCAGCGGCTGAGAGATTTCGGCAAGGAGAGCCCCGGCATCTCGGTGCGGCTGCTGACGACGGACGTCCATTCCGAACTTGCCTCGGAGAACAACGACCTCATCATCATCTATTCCACCGGCGAACACCCACGCTGGAGCCTGACCCCACTAATGAAAGAGGTGCTGGTGCCGATTGCCTCGCCGGATTACCTGGCGGCCCGCGGCCTCGACCCTCAGGCTCTGACGGCGGTCGATATCGCCGGGCTCGATCTTATCGACTACGAGCGCGCCAACGCTCATTGGATCAGCTTCCGCCAATGGTTCAGCCGCGTCGGCGATCCCCTGAAGGGTAAGCTGCCGAGGCCGCGCCTGTCCTTCTCGACCTACATCATGGCAGTGGAAGCAGCGTTACGGGGCGAAGGCATAGCCCTCGGCAGCCTCGGCCTTATTGAGGAATATCTGCAGTCGGGCTCGCTCGTCAGCCTCGGCAACGACCGGGTCGAGAGCGGCTTCGGCTATTATCTGGGTGCGCCGCGCTTCCGCTCGCTGTCTCCGGAGGCGGCACAGTTGCATAGGTTTCTGCTGACGGGACAGTAGACTTGACGCTATTTCCGGAGGAATCGCCTTACCGCCTCCGCTTTGAAAAGTAGCAGTTGCGGTCGCTCGCCACCCGTCCTCGTGGTTCGAGGCTGCAGCCCGTTCGACAAGCGCATGGGGCTTTCGCACCTCACAGGCTCTTGCGTACCTCTCCACAGGGCTCGCTCCACCTCATGGTGAGGTGCAACGCCGTTAAGCGAAGCGAAAACGGCGATGCCTCGAACCACGAGGTGGCCCGGGTTTGCGCCGCATATTACCCGCGCTTTGCTCCGCCTTCACCCGGAAGCAAGCAGCCGTTGCCTCGAAGGGCGAGGATGGCCTCCAGCCCTTTCAACAAAAAGCGGCCCAGAGGACCGCTTCCACATCATCCGCTGATTCGGATCGCATCAATCCTGCGGGATCGAGCCGCGCAGATGCGAGAGTTCCATGATGAAATGCTCCAGGCGCGATTTGTGCTCGTGATGCTCGGCATCCTCAAGTTCGGCCTTGGCAGCGTTGATGCGGCGGTCCAGTTCGTCGCGGCTCATGTCTTCGACCGGAACGGCGGATTCGGCAAGCAGCGTGCAGCCGGTCGGCAGGATGTCGGCGAAACCGCCGAAAACGACGTAGTCCTGCTTCTTGCCCGAAGCGGAATGCACCTTGACGACGCCCGGCTTGATCGTGGTCATGGTCGGCGCATGATGAGCCATGACCGTCATCTCGCCATCGGTAGCGGGGATGACGACATCGATGACCTGTTCCGACAGCAGCAGGCGCTCCGGAGAAACCAGTTCGAAATTGAAATTGTCAGCCATGACCCGTCACTTCTCGATTGTCTTATTCGCAAGGCAAGGGCGCGCGGACGATGCCGCGCGCCGATGGATTGGCCTGATTAGGCTGCCAGCTTCTTGGCCTTTTCGATCGCTTCGTCGATCGAGCCGACCATGTAGAAGGCAGCTTCCGGCAGGTGGTCGTATTCGCCGTTGACGAGACCCTTGAAGCCCTTGATCGTGTCTTCGAGGGCGACGAGCTTGCCCGGTGAGCCGGTGAAGACTTCGGCGACGAAGAACGGCTGCGACAGGAAGCGCTCGATCTTGCGGGCGCGTGCCACGGCCAGCTTGTCGTCTTCGGACAGTTCGTCCATGCCCAGGATGGCGATGATGTCCTGCAGGGCCTTGTAGCGCTGCAGCGTCGACTGAACCTTACGGGCAACTTCGTAGTGCTCTTCACCGACGACCATCGGATCGAGCATGCGCGAGGTGGAGTCGAGCGGGTCGACAGCCGGGTAGATGCCCTTTTCAGCGATGGAACGCGACAGAACGGTCGTTGCGTCCAGGTGGGCGAACGAGGTTGCCGGTGCCGGGTCGGTCAAGTCGTCGGCCGGAACGTAAATGGCCTGAACCGAGGTGATCGAGCCCGTCGTCGTCGTGGTGATGCGTTCCTGCATCTGGCCCATGTCGGTGGCGAGCGTCGGCTGATAGCCCACGGCCGAGGGAATACGGCCGAGCAGAGCCGACACTTCCGAACCAGCCTGCGTGAAGCGGAAGATGTTGTCGACGAAGAACAGAACGTCCTGGCCTTCATCGCGGAAGTTTTCAGCAACGGTCAGACCGGTCAGAGCGACGCGGGCGCGGGCGCCCGGCGGTTCGTTCATCTGGCCGTAAACGAGCGCAGCCTTGGAGCCTTCGCCGCCGCCATGCTTGTTGACGCCCGATTCGATCATTTCGTGGTAAAGGTCGTTGCCTTCGCGGGTACGTTCACCCACGCCTGCGAACACCGAGTAACCACCGTGCGCCTTGGCGACGTTGTTGATCAGTTCCATGATGAGAACGGTCTTGCCGACGCCGGCGCCGCCGAACAGGCCGATCTTGCCGCCCTTTGCGTAAGGAGCAAGCAGGTCGACGACCTTGATGCCGGTGACGAGGATCTGCGCTTCCGTGGACTGCTCGACGTAGGACGGAGCTTCCTGGTGGATGGCGCGCTTCTTGGAGGTGTTCAGCGGACCTGCTTCGTCGACCGGCTCGCCGATGACGTTCATGATACGGCCGAGCGTCTCGTGTCCGACCGGAACCGAGATCGGTGCGCCCGTGTCCTTGACCGGCTGGCCGCGGACCAGACCTTCGGTCGAGTCCATGGCGATCGTGCGAACGGAGTTTTCGCCGAGGTGCTGTGCGACTTCGAGAACCAGACGATTACCGTTGTTGTCGGTTTCAAGCGCGTTCAGGATCGCCGGGAGTTCGCCTTCGAAAGCAACGTCCACAACGGCGCCGATAACCTGCGTAACCTTACCGACAGAACCTGCGGGGGTAGCTGCGTCAGCCATATTCTTACCCTCTTTCCCTAACCTCAGAGCGCTTCCGCGCCCGAAATGATTTCAATCAATTCCTTGGTGATCTGTGCCTGGCGCTGACGGTTATAGTTCAGCGTCAGCTTGTTGATCATCTCACCAGCGTTGCGCGTCGCATTGTCCATCGCGCTCATCTTGGCGCCCATCTCGCCGGCGACGTTTTCGAGCAACGCGCGGAAGATCTGGACGGAGATGTTGCGCGGGATCAGGTCCGCGAGGATCGAAGCCGCATCCGGCTCGTATTCGTAGACGGCGCCCTTGTGGGCCGCGTCCTCTTCGACGACGGCCGGAGCCGAAGCCGGGATGAGCTGCTGCGCCGTCGGCACCTGGCTGATCACCGACTTGAATTCGGAATAGAACAGCGTGCAGACATCGAATTCGCCGGCTTCGAACATCTCGATGATGCGCTTGCCGATGGCGTCGGCATTGTCGAAACCGATGCGCTTGACGTCGCGCAGTTCCTTGCGCTCGACGATCAGAGACGCATACTCGCGACGCAGAATATCGTAACCCTTCTTGCCGACCGTGAAGATCTTCACGGTCTTGCCTTCGGCGAGCAGCTTGCGAACGTGATCCCGTGCAAAACGTGCGATCTGCGAATTGAAGCCGCCGCAAAGGCCACGCTCGGCCGTGCAGACGACGAGTAGATGCACATCGCTCTTGCCGGTTCCGGTCATCAGCAGCGGCGCACCGTCAGCATCGCTGACGGCAGACGAAATGTTGGCGAGAACAGAGGCCATGCGCTGCGAATAAGGCCGGGCGGCCTCGGCCGCCTCCTGCGCACGCCGAAGCTTCGCCGCGGCGACCATTTTCATCGCCTTGGTGATCTTCTGCGTCGCCTTGACGGAGGCGATCCGGTTTTTCAGATCCTTGAGTGAAGGCATCCTTGGTCCGTCCTAGAGCTTGGGCCCGATTACGCGAAAGACTTGGCGAAGCTGTCGAGAGCAGCGGTGAGCTTGCCCTTCGTCGCGTCGCTGATGGCCTTTTCGGTACGGATGGTGTCGAGGATTTCCTTGCCTTCCGAGCGGAGGTAGGACAGCAGACCCTGCTCAAACTTGCCGACCTGCGCGACAGGCAGCTTGTCGAGATAGCCGTTGACGCCGGCGAAGATCACCGCAACCTGCTCTTCCGTCTTCAGCGGCGAGAACTGCGGCTGCTTCAGGAGTTCGGTCAAGCGGGCACCGCGGTTCAGCAGGCGCTGCGTTGCCGCATCGAGGTCGGAGCCGAACTGGGCGAAGGCGGCCATTTCACGATACTGGGCAAGTTCACCCTTGATCGAGCCGGCAACCTGCTTCATCGCCTTGATCTGCGCCGACGAACCGACGCGCGAAACCGACAGACCGACGTTAACGGCCGGGCGAATACCCTGGTAGAACAGGTCTGTTTCAAGGAAGATCTGGCCGTCGGTGATCGAGATCACGTTGGTCGGAATAAAGGCCGAAACGTCGTTGCCCTGCGTTTCGATGACCGGGAGAGCGGTGAGCGAGCCAGCGCCCTTATCGTCGTTCATCTTCGCAGCGCGCTCGAGGAGGCGCGAGTGCAGGTAGAAAACGTCGCCCGGATAGGCTTCGCGGCCCGGCGGGCGGCGCAGCAGCAGCGACATCTGACGGTAGGCAACGGCCTGCTTGGAGAGGTCGTCATAGCCGATCAGGGCGTGCTGGGCATTGTCCCGGAAGTATTCGCCCATGGCGCAGCCGGCAAACGGAGCCAGGAACTGCATCGGAGCCGGATCGGAAGCGGTCGCCGCAACGATGATCGAGTACTTCAGCGCGCCGCGCTCTTCGAGCACCTTGACGAACTGGGCGACGGTCGAGCGCTTCTGGCCGACGGCGACGTAGACGCAGAAGAGCTTTTCGCTGTCCGGACCGTTATCCTGAATGGACTTCTGGTTCAGGATCGTGTCCAGGATGATGGCGGTCTTGCCGGTCTGGCGGTCGCCGATGACGAGCTCGCGCTGGCCGCGGCCAACCGGGATCAGAGCGTCGATGGCCTTGAGGCCGGTGGACATCGGCTCATGAACCGACTTGCGCGGAATGATGCCCGGAGCCTTGACGTCGACGCGGGCGCGGCGGGTTGCATTGATCGGACCCTTGCCGTCGATCGGATTACCGAGCGCGTCGACAACGCGGCCGAGCAGTTCCGGACCGACCGGAACGTCGACGATCGCGCCGGTGCGCTTGACGGTGTCGCCTTCCTTGATGTCGCGGTCGGAGCCGAAGATAACCACGCCGACATTGTCGGATTCGAGGTTCAGCGCCATGCCGCGGATGCCACCGGGGAATTCGACCATTTCGCCGGCCTGAACATTGTCCAGACCGTAGACGCGGGCGATACCGTCACCGACGGAGAGAACCTGGCCGACTTCGGAGACTTCAGCTTCCTTGCCGAAGTTTTTGATCTGATCTTTCAGAATTGCGGAAATTTCCGCGGCGCGGATATCCATCAGCCGACCTCTTTCAATGCAAGCTTAAGGGTGGAGAGTTTGGTGCGAAGGGACGTATCGATCTGACGCGAACCGACCTTGACGATCAGGCCGCCGAGGATCGACGGATCGACGGTGACGGCAATCGCCACATCCTTGCCGGTGACGCCCTTCAGCGCCGCCTTCAATTCATCTTCCTGCGCCGGGGTGAGCGCATGAGCCGAGGTGACCTCGGCGGAAATCTCGCCGCGATGCTGAGCGGCGATGATGCGGAAAGCCTTGATCATGCCCGGCAGCGCAAACAGGCGCCGGTTGCTGGCCACAAGCTTCAGAAAATTGGTGACATAAGCGCCGAAGCCGGCCTTTTTCGCCAGCGCTTCAATCGCACCAACCTGCTCTTCGGCCGAAAAGACCGGGCTGAGGACGAAGCGCTTCAGATCATCGCTTTCGTCGAGCATGGCTTGGAACCGATCGAGATCGGCGGCCACTGCCGATACGGCACCCTCTTCAAGGGCCAATTCGAACAGCGACGAGGCATATCGTTCTGCAACGCCAGAAACATGCTGGGATGTGTCTGCCACGGGCACAAAATTCCCTGATTTCAACCCAAGAACCAAACTTCCGTGTGACGGAAGCGATATGTCCTTGAATTCGTTTTGATTTCCCCCAGAAATCAGCAGGAGTGCTCTCCCGCCTCATCCGAAATTCGGGGTTCGTCTAACATAGGATATTGAGACTCGCAACACGCGTATTCGACGAATACGCCATTCCGGCGAATTTATGATGGCAAAATTCGAAAAGCATGAGAATAGCGCGGGCAAAAACGGCAGCGCCGGAGCCGTTTTCGGCTCAAATATAGCCGAGACCATAGAGAAAAGGTAGCGCAGCAAGAATCGCCTGCGCAACCAGAAGGAGAAGACTCAAAAATACGCTGCCCCGATCGGACATGAGCGACAGGATGCGACCGAACGCCGCGACGCCGAAGGAGGCGCCGAGCGCGAGATAGATCATCGGCTGCGCGAGCAGAATTGCCACCAACCCGAAACCGACCATGAAGCCGCCGGCCGAGCGCGCTTCGGCATGGGCTTCCGAACGGCCTTCCTTCACCTGCAGCCTCAGGAAGCGATAGGTATAGCCCGGCGCGAACATCAGGAAGAGGCCGATCAGTGCCGTAATGGCAGCCGAACAATAAGCAAGCCGCTCACCGAATTCGGTCGGAAAATAAAGCTCCATCGGTCGCCCTCAGAATCAACCGTGCAAATCACGTTAAATGAGACGGCCGACTTATGGCATGATCCGCGTTAGAAGGGGAAGGTGCAGCCGAAATATCCGTCGCGTCAATCACAGAAAGCTTTGCGGATCGACATCGAGCTGCACCTGCACGGAACCGCGCTCCTTGGGAGACTGCGCCAGCATGGCCCGCAGAAAGCCCTGCATGTCGGAATTGCGCCGGCCGTGCACCAGCAGGCGGAAGCGATGGCGGCCGCGCACCAGCGCAATCGGCGCTTCGGCCGGACCCAGCACCGAAATACCTGAAACCTGCGGCGCGGCGTTGCGCATGCCGCGCGCATGGGTTTCGGCATCCTGCCTGCTGTCGGCGGAGACGATGATCGACGCGAGCCGGCCGAAGGGCGGCAATATGGCCTTCTCCCGCTCCGATATCTCGCGCTCGTAAAAGGCGCTGGCATCGCCGGATACGATCGCCTGCATGACAGGATGCTGCGGCTGATAGGTCTGCAGCAGACCGTGGCTTTTCAGACCGGTTCGCCCGGCGCGGCCCGTCACCTGCGACAGGAGCTGGAACGTCCGTTCGGCAGCGCGTGGATCGCCATTCGCCAGGCCAAGATCCGCATCGACAATGCCGACCAGCGTCATCAGCGGAAAATTGTGCCCCTTGGCGACGAGCTGCGTGCCGATGACGATGTCAGCCTCGCCCTTGGCAATCGCGTCGAGTTCCAGCCTCAGCCGCTTGACGCCCCCCATGATGTCGGAGGAGAGCACGATCGTCCGCGCTTCGGGGAAATGCCGCTCCACCTCCTCGGCAATGCGCTCGACGCCGGGGCCACAGGCGACGAGATGGTCGAGCGTGCCGCATTCGGGACAGGCCTCAGGCGTGCGCTCGGCATAGCCGCATTGATGGCATTGGATCTGGCTGCGGAACCGGTGCTCTACCAGCCAGCTCGAACATTGCGGGCATTGGAAACGATAGCCGCAGACCCGGCAGAGCGTCAGCGGCGCATAGCCGCGCCTATTAAGGAACAAGAGCGCCTGCTCGCCCTTGGCAACCGTCTTGCCGATCGCGCGGATCATGACCGGCGAAAGAAATCCGCCGCGCTCCGGCGCATGCCGGCGCATATCGATCAGGTGCAAATCCGGAAGGGCCGCATCGCCGAAGCGCGTCGGCAGGTGGATTGTGGTGTAGCGTCCGCTCTGGCCGTTGACCTGGCTTTCGACCGATGGGGTCGCCGACACCAGCACGACGGGAAAATCGCCGATGCGTCCGCGCACCACGGCCATGTCTCGCGCATTATAATAGACGCGATCCTCCTGCTTGTAGGCAGGATCATGCTCTTCGTCGACAACGATGAGACCGAGATCCTCGAAGGGCAGGAAGAGCGCCGAACGCGCTCCGGCCACCACCCTGACTTCGCCCGTGACTGCTTGGCGCCAGACCTTCTCGCGCATCCTCGGCGCAAGATCGGAATGCCATTCGGCCGGCTTGGCGCCGAAGCGATCCTGAAAACGCTCGAGAAAGCTTGCCGTCAGCGCGATTTCCGGCAGCAGGATCAGCACCTGCTTGCCGCGCCTCAGCGTTTCGGCAATCGCCTCGAAATAGACCTCCGTCTTGCCGGAGCCGGTGACGCCGTCGATCAGGGAAACCGCGAATTCGCCCTTGCGCACGTCAGCCAATATCTCTTCAGCGGCGTCCCTCTGCGGCCCCTGCAGCCTCGATGCGGTGAACTCCGGATCGGGCCTGGCGACGACCGGCGGCGGGGGTAGGAAGATGGTCTCGAAAATGCCCTGCGCGATCAGCCCGTCAATGACGCTGGTGGACACACCGGCCGCATGTGCAAGCCCGGTGCGCGTCCACGAAAGCCCGTCGGCAGCGATCTCCATCACCTTGGCGCGAGCCGGCGTCATCCGCTCCGGCTGGCCGCCGATAAAGCGCAAGCCTTCGATCATCGGCTCGGGATCGAAGGCGGCCGGCGCCCTCAGCGCCATGCGCGCCACCAGTCCCGGCGGCGACAGCGTATAGGCGGCAACCCAGTCGATGAAATCGCGCATATGCTTGCCGAGCGGCGGGCAATCGAACACATGGCTGATCGGCCGAAGCTTCTGCGGATCGACGCCGCCGTCATCCTCGCCATCCCAGACGAGGCCGATGACCTGCCGCGGCCCGAGCGGCACCTGCACGACCGAGCCCGGCTCCACCGCCATGCCCTCGGGCACGGCATAGGAGTATGCCCTCGGCGCCGGCATCGGCACGAGAACGGGCACGGTACGGCTCATCACAGGTTTTGCGGGCGCGGCCTCGAAAAGCGCACCGAACAGATCGGAAGAATCTTTGCTCATTGCGCCAGACCATGCCCCGGACGGAGGCAAAAGAAAACCCGCCTTGCTGGATCGCTGCTATTCATCATCCCCATCAATCACGCCGGTCAGCCGCATGCCGTCGATCCAGGTGGAGCCATCCTCCCGGATCACCCGGCGCGGCTTCGCTCCGCAGCGCTCCTGCACGGCGTCCGCCAGACGTTCTGAATGGGTGACGATCCAGATCTGGCTGGTCTTTGCCGCCTCAGCGATCATATCGGCAAGCGGCACCAGCATGTCGGGATGCAGGCTCGCCTCCGGCTCGTTGAGCGCGATCAGCGGCGGCAGGCGGTAGGACATCAGGGCAGCGGCAAGACCGAGGAAGCGAATCTGGCCATCCGATAACTCGCGCGGCTGGAAGACGCGGTTGGGAAACTCAGGAAGCATCAGGCCGAAATCCGCCGTTTCCTCCGGCACCGGCACGACGAGCCGAGCGCCGCCAAGAGCGACGGCGATTACGCGGTCGAGTTCGACCGTATCTCCTCGTATATGTTTGAGCGTGGCGAAGGTGGCGGCAATGTTGACGCCATCCTCATCCAGCATAGGCGACGTTATCGCCAGGCAAGGCGCACGCAGTGGCGAACCGCGATCGGTGCGGAAACCATGAAAGAAGCGCCAGGCATCGACAGCTCGCCGGAAGGTACCGATCTCTGGATAATGTCCGGCATCACCCAGCAGCGCGATCGCGGTTTCCGATGGCAAGGCCGGTTCGCGATAGGCTTCCATGCGGCCATTCTCGCCACGAACGGCAATACCAGGGCCGTCACGCTTCATCATCGTGACCGGCCGGCGCCCGGCTTCGAACGTAAGCTCCTCGGTTTTGATTTCCGGCTCAAGTGAGAAACCCGCAGCAGTCGGCGGCCGTATGCCGGCCTCGATCGAGTAGCGAAATGTCGCCGCCCGCTCCATGTCGAGCAGCTCGACATCGAAACGGATGCGTGCGGGTTCATGCGAGCGACGCTTGCCCGACCACATGGCCGAGAACATGCCGCCTTCGCTTGAGATTTCATATGCCAGGCGGCCGCGAACCGCGGCCTGCACAAGTTGCAGCGAGCGATAGAGATTGGACTTGCCCACCCCATTCTCCCCGATGAACAGATTGACGTCGGCAAGATCCATGCGGATCGAGCGCAGGGAGCGATAATTCCTGGCAGACATGGAGCGTAGCTGCATGGCCGAGGGTTTAGCCGATTCTGAAATTAAAGAGAATGCGAAACCAGGGGTTCGTCCTGGTTCGGAGGAACGAGCGGCGTGAAGGTTGCGTTGCCGTCCGCCGCAAGATCGAAGACCGTGTGCTTCTCCAGCGCCTTCGTCACCTCGTTGACATCGCCGTCCAGGTGCTCGACGGGAATGAGATTGCCGACGAGGAAATCGAACCGGTCGCCACGCTTGTTGAGCAGCTCGTGGAACACCGTCATGTCGCGCAGCTCGGTCGACCACTTGGCGAACCAGTAGAACAGGCCGGAATTGCGCGCCGTCAGATGCACGGGCAGGATCGGCAGATTGTATTTGCGCGCCAGGCCTACGGCCGAGGTTTTCCACGGCCGCTCATTCAGCTTGCCGTTCGCCCAATAGGCGATGCGGCCGGAGGGAAACAGCACCGTGACCTTGCCTTCCGCCACGGCGCGGTTGGTCAATTGCAAGGTCTCGCGCGTCTTCGGCTTGCTCTTATATTCCTCGCGCCATTCGACCGGAATGATCATCTCGGCAAAGCGCGGGTTGACGCGTACCGCATCGCGATTGGCAAAGATCATCATATCGGGCCGGCGCGACTTCAGGAGGTCGAAGACGGCGACGCCATCGGCAATCCCGGTGGGATGATTGCTGACGAGAATGAAACCGCCGGTAGCCGGAATGCGGTCGGCATGGGTGACGCCGATATCGAGCCGCAGCAGATCGCTCATATATTCGAAGCACTGGAAGCCAGAAAGCTTGGCGACATCATCGGCGAATTCGATCGCCTTGTTGTAGCGCAGCAGCGTGTAGAGAAAGGGGCGCATCAACGGCCAGAGCGGATTGCGGACGATCTTCTGCCCGCGTTCGGCAATCAACGTATCGACGATATGCCCCGGTTGCCCCTGGGACACCAAAGCGATTGCTTCTGCAATCTGCCCGAGTGCAGTTATCGAACCGCGGCGTGCCATGAAGTATCCTGAATGGTTGGGATATATCCTATCGCAATCGAATATGATCGAAGCATGACAAGCGCCTCGCATATGGAAGGCGGGACCATCCTAGATCCGGAGCGACCCATATGCAGTTTATTGGAGTCCAGATGCGGCCCGCGGCACGCAGGGGAAACGCACCGGAAGCAACGGGAAAATTAGCGATTCCATAACCTTCCTTCCTTCAAAGTGGCAGAAGGAATGCGAATTTCAAGGGGTTTTCCACTGAACGAATTGCTTGTTATCGCCGACTCAAGGTTGATGGCGGAACGCGGCCGCTGGCTCGAAGCGCTCGGCCGGGAGCGGCGGCTCGCCGCCCATACGCTGAACGCCTATGAACGCGATACGCGACAATTCCTGATCTTCCTCACCGGCCATCTCGGCGGTCCGGCGACGATCGAGGATATTCATGCGCTGCGCCCTGCCGACTTTCGCGCCTTTCTGGCCGCCCGCCGCAAGGACGGCGCGGGCGCGCGTTCGCTCGGGCGCAATCTCGCCGGGCTTCGTTCGCTGCTGCGCTATCTCGAAAAGAAGGGCCTGGTGAATGCCGCGGGTGCCGCCGCGGTGCGCTCGCCCAAACAGCCGAAATCGCTGCCGAAGCCACTTTCCGACCGGCAGGCGATTACCGTTGTCAGCGATGAGGCGCAGCTTCACGAAGAGCCCTGGATCGCCGCCCGCGATGCCGCCGTGCTGACCCTGCTCTATGGCTGCGGCCTGCGCATCTCCGAAGCGCTCGATCTCAAGCCGCGGGATTTTCCGCCGGGCGCAACCTCGCTGCGCATTACCGGCAAGGGCAACAAGACCCGGCTGGTACCGTTGCTTCCGATCGTCACGCAAGCGGTCGACCAATATCGTAAGCTCTGCCCCTACCATCTAGACGATGATGGCGCCCTCTTTCGCGGCGCGCGCGGCGGCAAGCTGCAGCCGGGCATCATCCAGCACGGCATGCAGAAGCTGCGCGGCGCCTTCGGGCTGCCGGATACCGCGACGCCGCATGCGCTGCGCCATTCCTTTGCCACTCATCTGCTGGCCGGAGGCGGCGACCTGCGCACCATCCAGGAACTGCTCGGCCACGCCAGCCTTTCGACGACGCAGGTCTATACCGGCGTCGATTCCTCGCGGCTGCTCGAGGTCTACGACCGCGCCCATCCGCGCGCGTAAGGAAAGATTAACCTCTCCCGTTAAGAGAATCTCCGTCTCGCGCGCGTAGAGCAGAGCCATATCGCGCATGCCCTGCGAAAGCCGCTTTCGGGCGTTAGCGGTCATGCCCTCTGCGAACGGAAGGTTCTGATGATTTCTGCCCTCGGGTCCAAGACGATACGGTCGAAGCCGACGCTTGGCGATATGCTGCTCTGGCTTGCAACCGCCCTTCCGTTGATGCTCGCCATTCTGTTGATCGCGACCATGCTGACGCTGCAGCCGGCCCATGCCGAAGGTGCCGTGTCCGACAGCTGCGGCGGCAAGGATCTCATGGCCGAACTGCAAAAGAGCGACCCGGCAAAATACGCCTCCATTATCGCCGCCGGCGATAAGGTAGAGAATGGCAAGGGCATCTTCTGGAAGATCGAAAAGCCCGGCCTGAAGCCGTCCTGGCTACTCGGTACCATGCATGTCTCGGATTCACGCGTGGTCACCATGCCCAAGGGAGCCGCCGATGCTGCGGCCGCGGCTGATACGATCGTGGTCGAATCGGACGAAATTCTCGACGACAGGAAGGCTGCGGCTACGCTCTTCGCCAACCCTTCGCTCACCATGCTCACCGACGGCTCGACCATCAGCCAGCATCTGACACCGGAAGAAAATGCCCGGCTCGAAGCAGGGCTGAAGGCGCGCGGCATCGCGCTCGCCGCGGTTTCCCGCATGCAGCCCTGGCTGATCTCGAGCTCTTTCGAGATGACGGGCTGCGAGGTCCGCCGCAAGACGGCCGGCGCGAAATTCCTCGATCAGAAATTGGCGAGTGACGCCATGGCCGAGGGCAAGAAGGTCGTTGGTCTCGAAACTCTGGCCGAGCAGGCCAGGGCCATGAGCGACCTGCCGATCGCGCTGCACCTGAAGTCGCTGCTGCAGGCGCTCGAACTGGGCGACAAGATCAACGATATCAACGAGACCATGACCGGCCTCTATCTCGCCGGCAATATCGGCGCGATGATCCCGATGCTGAAGGTAATCGAACCGGACCAGAAGATCACGGACGATGATACCGCCGCCTTCGAGCAACGCATCATTCTCGACCGCAACAAGGTCATGGCCGAGCGTGCCGCTCCGGTTCTCGACAAGGGCAATGCTTTCATCGCCGTCGGCGCGCTTCACCTCGTCGGTGATCAGGGCCTCGTGTCGCTGCTGCGCAAGCAGGGCTTTACAGTGACGGCGGTGAACTGACCGCTCGCATCCCATGGCCGAGATCGGCAAGCATCCTCGCGACGATCAGCCGGTGGAATGGCGTGATGATTGCGAGATAGATCCGGTCAAGCTGCCGATCGGCAAACGCCGGCTGCGGCAATTCGGCCGGCAGGTTAGCGAACCGCCGATCCGTTGGCCGGCAATATCTTCACCCGCCAGGATGTTTTCGGCTTCAGATAGGTCGCTGCAACGGCGCGGACATCCTCGGCGGTCACGGCCTCGTAGCCGCTGATGCTCCCGCGAATACGGTCGAGGCGCCGGGGATCTCTCTGGGCATCGCGAAGATTCTGGACCCAATAGCCGTTGGTCTGCTGCGAGCGCTTCACCGCTTCAATGATCGGAACCTTGGCCCGCGTCAGCTCATCGGGCGAAATATCTCCATGACCGAGATCGGCAGCGATCTTATCCACCAGCTCGAAGAAATGATCCACCTTGGCGGGCGTGGTTTCGACATAGAGATAGGCAAAACCATAGCCGGGGATCGATCTCGATAGATCGACCTCGCCCTGAGGGCTGTAGGTGGCGCCCTCGGCGATGCGGAACTGGTCGATCAGGCGATTCTGCAGGATCGCCCCAGCGACATTGGCAGCGGCAGCTCGCGGCAGATCGGAGAGGAAATCGCCGATAGGGATGGCGACGGCTGCGCCGGCATTGTCGCTGCGCCCGTCATGAAGCCGAACGACGGGATCGATCGTCGGTGCCGGAAAATGCACGTCGGAGCCGTCGCGCTGCTTCTCTCCGTCGTCGCGAACCGGCAAGGCGCCGAAGGTCTGCGCGGTCAAACGAACGGCGTCGTCGACCTCGACATCGCCGACGACGATGACCTCGATCGCCCCCTTCGAAAGTGCAGGCTGCAGGAAGCTCTTGAAGTCTTCCGGCTTGGTATCTACCAGTTGCGTGCGGTCCGGGAACGCCCAGCGCGGATCGCCGGAATGCAGGAGACCGGAAAGATCACGCCCGACCACGCTGCCCGGTGTCGCCTGAAGCTGGGGAAGCATATTCAGATACGCTTGCTGAACCCGCTTGAAGACATCCGGACGATAGGCCGGGCCGGAGACATAGGCGGTCAGCAGCTGCAATTGCGTCTGCAGGTCGCGCGGCTGCGTCGTACCCTCGAATTTGAAAGAAGCATCTTGAACGGCGAAATCGATGCTGACGACCTTCGCGGCAAAGGCTTTCTGCATGTCGTCATAGCTGATGGCCTTCAGGCCGGACAACGGCAGCGCCGGTGCAGCCCAGATCGGCAGCGGACGATCATTCGGCAGGTCCAGCCGGCCGTGACCGATCTCTGCGCGCACCAAAACCTCGTCAGCGCGATATTTGGTCGGCTTGACGGTCAGGCGAACGCCATTGGCGAAACGTATCATCGTAATACCGAGATCATCGACCTCACGGCGTTCGACGACATCGCCCGGCTTGCCGAAATCGGTATAGGGCCATGCGACCGCAGCCGTCTGTTTCGGTGGCTTCACCGCCACTGCGTGCGAATCGGCATAGGCCTTCTCGACAGCAGCATCCCCGCCCTCGGGCATTTGCGGGATTTGCAGCACCAGCTGCGGACCATTGCCGGTAAAGACGCGCTGAAGAGCCTTGTTTACCTCGTCTGCACGCAGGTCTTTCATCGCGGCATCAAACAGCGCCAGATCGTCCGCAGGTGAGGTGAACACCATATTTTCGCCGACGCTCCAGTTGAGCGCGCCGGCAATATCCGGACTGGTACGCGTCGCGGCTCCGCTCGCGGCAGCCTGCAGGGTGGAGCGATATTCGGCAATTTCCCTGTCGATCTCGCTCTGGTAGGCACCGAACTGCGCAATGCGGCGTTGCTCCTGATCGATAGCTGCCAGGGCAGCCTGCCATTCAGCGGGATCGCTATCGGCGGCAACCATCGCGACATGGGCTGATTTCAGCAGATCCTGCGCACCGGCCCGCGCGCTGACGAAAGGCGGGTCGGGCTGCTGCGCCAGAACGGACAGGCGCCGATTGAGAACGGCAAGACCGATATCCTCGACCAGCCGCACGCGCCGCTTGGCAACCGTATCCGGCGAAGTGTCGTAAGCCCGTGTCCAGGCAAGCTGCACGCGGGTCGCGCCACCCGGCACGATGACCGTGCCGACGCGCGCTCCATGGCTTTGGAGCGTGCCGAGATCAGGGTCGGCGGGTGCAGGTGCGGCGGCGGTCCAATTGCCGAAGCGAGTCCGGATATCGGCTTCAATGGCGGCGGCATCGATATCGCCGACGACGATCAGGGTGGTGCGATCCGGGCGATAATAGGTGCGGTAGAAGTCCCGCAGCAGATCGACCGGAGCATTGCTGATGATATCGGTCTTGCCGATGGGCGGGCGCTGCGACACACGCTGCCCTGGCAGCAGTTGCGCGAGCAAACCGGTCCCGCCGCGATATTGCGGCGTGTCGCGCAGCTTCTCTTCCGAAAGAATGACTCCGCGCTCGCGGTCGAAGGCGCCGGCATCGAGCGTCAGTTCGCTCGCCGTCTCGCGCATCAGCATCAGCCCGGTCGAGACCGTCTCCGGATTGGCTTCCGGCAGATCCAGCGCATAGACAGTTTCGCCATAGCTCGTGGATGCATTTGTATCCGCGCCGAAAGCCAGACCAAGACGCTGAAGTGTGCGCACCATCTCGCCTTCTGGCACATGGGTCGAGCCCTTGAAGGCCATATGCTCGAGGAAATGCGCAAGGCCTTGCTGGTCATCGCGCTCCTGCAGCGAACCGGCGCCGATGCGGAGGCGGATCGCCACCTGACCCGCCGGCGTCGCATTGTGCATGACGGCATACCGCATGCCGTTCGGCAAGGTCCCGAAACGTATCCCCTGCTCCACCGGCAGGTCGCTTGCCGCCTGCAGCCAGCCGGCGACAGGCATTTCCGCATGGGCCGGAGCCGCAACGGTAACGAGGAACGCGAGCGCTGCCGCAACGAAAAGTTTCAGGGATAGGCGGCCGGCTGGGTTTTGACGTGACATGCTTGCTTTGTTGGTGAAAACGATGAGATGATGCGATGCAAGGAGCCCCGTACATCGCATCATCAGGCAAGCATTGCAATGCCGGCACTTGTCATGCCGGGACGCTCCGATCTTACATATGGATCGGCTTGAAGAAGGTCGCGAGCGCGGCTTCCTTCACGGCTTCCGACATGGTGGGATGCGCATGGCAGGTGCGGCCGAGATCTTCCGACGAGCCACCGAATTCCATCAGCACGGCGATCTCGTGGATCATCTCGCCGGCGCCGAAGCCGACGATGTGGCCGCCGAGAACGCGATCCGTTTCCTT
This sequence comes from Rhizobium sp. JAB6, assembly GCF_003024605.1. Lineage (GTDB taxonomy): Bacteria > Pseudomonadota > Alphaproteobacteria > Rhizobiales > Rhizobiaceae > Rhizobium. The sequence continues at coordinate 142,359 of NZ_PYJQ01000010.1, forward strand.
GTCGGCGAGGATCTTGACGAAACCGTCCGTCGCCAGCATGGCGCGGGCGCGGCCATTGGCCGAGAACGGAAACTTGCCGACCTTGTAGGCGATGCCCGCCGCCTTCAGCTCTTCCTCGGTCTTGCCGACGGAAGCGACTTCCGGCTGTGTGTAGACGACGCTCGGAATGACGTCGTAATTTACGTGACCGGCCTGACCGGCGAGGATTTCGGCAAGCGCCACGCCCTCGTCTTCCGCCTTATGGGCGAGCATCGGACCCTTCACGACGTCACCGATGGCATAGATGCCGGCAACATTCGTCTTGAAGTGGCCGTCGATCTCGACGCGACCGCGATTGTCGAGCGCGACGCCCGCTTCTTCGAGGCCGAGGCCTGCCGTGTACGGCTTGCGGCCGGTGGCGACGAGAACGACATCGGCATCGAGCACGACCTTGTCGCCGCCCTTGACCGGTTCGAAGGTGACCTTAGCGCCGTTGCCGGTTTTTTCCACGCCGACGACCTTCGCGCCGAGGTGGAACTCAAGACCCTGCTTGGCGAGCATGCGCTGGAACTGCTTGGAGACTTCGCCGTCCATGCCGCCCAGGATGGTGTCGAGATATTCGACGACGGTGACCTTGGCGCCGAGGCGCGACCAGACCGATCCGAGCTCGAGACCGATGACGCCGCCGCCGACCACGATCATCTTGCCCGGCACCTTGTCGAGCGCGATGCCGCCGGTCGAGGAGATGATGACCTTCTCGTCGATCTCAAGCGGCACGCCCGGAATGCCGGCAACGTCGGAACCGGTGGCAATGACGATATTCTTGCCTTCGATCTCGGTGACCTTGCCGTCGTCAGCCGTGACGGAAACCTTGCCGGCCGAAACGATCTTGCCGGTGCCCTGGAAGGCATCGATCTTGTTCTTCTTGAAGAGGAAGGCGACGCCGTCGACGTTCGACTTGACCGTCGCGTCCTTGTGCGCCAGCATCTTTTCAAGATTGAGCTTCGGAGCGGCAACTTCGACGCCGAGGGCATCCATGCCATGGCCGGCATGATGGAACACTTCGGAAGCGTGCAGCAGCGCCTTGGAGGGGATGCAGCCGACATTGAGGCAGGTGCCGCCATAGGTCGCGCGCTTTTCGACGACCGCGACCTTCAGGCCGAGCTGCGCGGCCTTGACTGCGCAGACATAGCCGCCGGGGCCGGTTCCGATAATGATCACATCGTAGGACATGTTTCAATTTCCTTGTTTGATATCTTTGTTAGTCGGCCGCCCGCGCCAGGGCGAGGCGGATGCCGAAGCCGACGAGCGCCGCTCCGGTGATGCGGTTGAACCATTTGCCCGACGCGATGAAACGATCGCGCACCGGCTTGACGGTGAAGAAGGTGGAAACCCCGGCAAACCAGGCGACAAGCGCCGACGCCATGCCGATGCCGTAGCTGAACTGGATGAGCGCCGGCGTATCGTGATGCACGAGCGTCGAAAACAGCGACAGGAAGAACAGCACCGGCTTCGGATTCAGGGCATTGGTGACGAAACCCGTCGCCAGGCAGCGCCAGACGGAAACCGGCTTTCGGTCTTCTTCCGTGATCTCGACATCCTTCACGTGGAAGCCCGCCTGACGGAAGGACTTGATGCCGAGATAGACGAGATAGAGAACGCCGGCCCACTTGATGAGGCTGAAAAGCATCAGCGACTGCGACACGATCAGGCCGAGGCCGAGAATGGTGTAGCTGATGTGAAAGAGCAGCGAGAAGCCCATGCCGAGCCCGGTCATCATGGCCGCACGGCGGCCATGCACGATGCTCTGGCGCAGGATCACGGCGAAATCGGCGCCGGGAACGACGATGAAGATCGAGAACACCACCATCAGGCCGAGAAATTCGAAGATATACTGCATGTTATCAATCCGTTCCGATCAGCGGCCACCGCTCACGTCGAGCACGGCACCGGTTATATAGGATGCGTGCAGGCTCAACAGATAGAGAATGGCATCCGCAACTTCGTCGGAAGTTCCTGCCCGCTTCATCGGCAGCTGCGGTGCGACATCGCGAGCTCGGTCCGGCAGGCCGGCGGCGGCATGGATATCGGTATCGATAATGCCGGGCCGGACAGCATTGACGCGGATGCCTTCCGCAGCCACCTCGCGAGCAAGCCCCACAGTGAACGTATCGATCGCTCCCTTGGAGGCGGCATAATCGACATATTGTCCGCCGCCGCCGAGCGTGGCGGCCATGGAGGAGACGTTGACGATCACCCCGCCCTTACCGCCGTGGCGGGTCGACATGCGACGCACGGCTTCGGCCGCCGCCAGCATCGAACCGGTGACATTGATGCGGAACATGCGGTCGATCCGCTCCGGCGTCATCTCGTCCAGGCGCTGGATGACATCGACGACGCCGGCATTGTTGACGAGCCCGTCGATACGGCCGAAATGCGCATCGACCTTGGCGAAGATGGATTTGATATCCTCAGGCTTGCCGACATCGCCGGCAATCGCGATCGCCTCGCCGCCGGCGTCGACGATCGTCCCCACCACAGCCTCGGCCGCATCCTTGTTGGAGGCGTAATTGACCGCCACGGCCCAGCCATGCCGAGCGGCGGCCAGGCAAAGCGCGGCACCGATGCCGCGGCTGCCGCCGGTTACGAGAAGAACAGGTGCATCGTCGGTCATTGATTGCATCCTTTCAGACTAAGGACATCCCAGGGCGCGACAGTCGCCTTGCCCTTGCCCCAGAGGGACGATTTCTGGATCGCGGGACCGAGCGCCGGCAGGAAAAGCCGATCCGCCGCACTCTCGCCTTGCGCCGGCAGCGCGCGGATATGGCCCTTCAGATCCGAGGCGTAGACCATGCCCTGCCAGACGGTGCAAGCGCGGAGATCCGCGCCGGTGACATCGCCTTCGGGGCATTCGAACATGATCCGGCCATCGGCACGCAGTTGATCGTCACCGCGCATGACGATGCCTTCGGCCAAGATGGCCGTGTTGCGCACGGCGAGCTTGAACCTGTTGCTGACTGACGATTCCGACCCCATCGGCTCGAAGCGCAGCTCATAGGCATTGTCCATATCGACATAGATAGCCTTTTCCTGCAGGCACTCTTCCGCATGGGCAGGCATGGGATTGGCCGCGCAGGCCAGCATTATCCAAGGCATTGATGCCAGCCGTGTCATCATGGTCTGAGCCGGCATGGTCATTTCCCTCCCGGCTCGCGCCGGCCATCGGCATTCTCGATTACGCCGAAATCGGTGAATAGAACCAGCGGATGCCCGCCGGCATCGAGCCCCCAGAATACCGGATAGAAGCCGTCGCCCCAGCCGCTCGAGAAAACGGCGACGTTACCCCGTTTGCCTGATACGGGCCGGTGCAGGGCATAGTCGCCGTTATTCGGCTGCAACTCGGACGCCAGAACATCATCATAGTAGTTGATATCCGACGACGACGTCTCGAGCTTCACCCGCTTTTCGCGCTCCTGGATCAGCGTATAGGTGTCGGCATCCATGTAACAGCCGAGACCGGCATCGACCGGATAGCCGAAGAATTCGTCATTCTTCAGCGAATTGATATCCTGGCCAGGTACCAAGGCCGGTTCCCAGCGCACCGGCTTGCCCTCGGCAAAACGCATGCTGGCCGCAGCGATGCGGCCGAAGGCTTGATATAAGGTGACGGGATAGTCGCCGGGAGAAACGGTGCGGGTAAATGCCTCGCGGTCAGGCCCGACAAGCGGATCGCTGGCGACGACCCGCCCCGAGGTCAGCTCGACCTTACCGATGCGACGGATATTGATCGAACGGGCGGCAAGATCGGCGTCGCCAAGCGACACCAGATCGAGATTGCTGCTGAGCTTGGACATGTCGAGCTCGCCCGCACCGGCGGCCGATGGCACCCATGCGGCGACGGCGCAAAACAATCCGCGCAGCGTCCGCAGGGGCCATGTCGACATGATCCAACGCTCCCCTTAGAGATCGAGAACGAGACGTTCCGGATCTTCCAGGCTTTCCTTGACGCGCACGAGGAAGGTCACCGCTTCCTTGCCGTCGACGATACGGTGATCGTAGGAGAGCGCCAGATACATCATCGGGCGGATGACGACCTGACCGCCGATGGCGACGGGACGCTCCTGGATCTTGTGCATGCCGAGAATGCCCGACTGCGGCGCATTCAGGATCGGCGAGGACATCAGCGAACCGTAGACGCCGCCATTGGTAATGGTGAAGGTGCCGCCCTGCATGTCGGCCATCGACAGTGAGCCGTCGCGAGCGGCCTTCGCCAGACGGCCAAGTTCCTTCTCGATTTCCGCGATCGACATCTGGTCGGCATCGCGGATCACGGGAACGACGAGGCCCTTGTCGGTGCCGACAGCCATGCCGACGTGGCAGTAGTTCTTGTAGATGATGTCGGTGCCGTCGATCTCGGCGTTGACAGCCGGCAGTTCCTTCAGCGCGTGTGTGACGGCCTTGGTGAAGAAGCCCATGAAGCCGAGCTTCACGCCATGCTTCTTCTCGAAGATGTCCTTGTACTTGTTGCGCAGGTCCATGACGGCCTTCATGTCCACCTCGTTATAGGTGGTGAGCATGGCGGCGGTGTTCTGTGCGTCCTTGAGGCGCTTGGCGATCGTCTGGCGCAGGCGGGTCATCTTGACGCGCTCTTCGCGGCTGACGTCCTCGACGGCGGTCGGGGCGCGGGCGGCAACGGGTGCGGTCGGCGCGGCGGCTGGAGCCGAAGCGGCCTTGGCGACGGCAGCGATGACATCGCCCTTCAGGACCTGGCCGCGCTTGCCGCTGCCTTCGACCTGATCGGCGGAAAGGTTGTTTTCGGCCAGCAGCTTGCCGGCAGCCGGTGCCGGCGGCATCGAGGAAGCCGGAGCGGAAACGGCGGGAGCGGCAACCGGTGCGGCAGCGGCAGGCGCCGGGGCAGCAGGTGCGGCGGCGGCCTGTGCCGGAGCGGCAGCAGCGCCGTTGCCGGCGGATATCTGGCCGAGCAGCGCGCCGAGACCCACGGTTTCGCCGGCCTGGGCAACGATTTCGGAAAGCGTGCCGGCAGCAGGCGCCGGCACTTCGATCGTCACCTTGTCGGTTTCGAGTTCGAGAAGCGGCTCATCGGCCTTGATGGCATCGCCGACCTTCTTGAACCAGGTACCGACGGTCGCTTCGCTGACGGATTCGCCGAGGGTAGGAACGCGGATTTCAGTGGCCATTGTTCAAATCCTGATTTTCGTCTTTATGAGTTGGATGGAATTCCGGCGACAGAGGACCGGAGAATGAGTGAGGGCATCGGCGAGATTTCGATACGGAAACCGAGTCCGGCGAGAAGAACGGGGTCGGCATCACCAAGCGCCTTGGCCGCATCGGCATGCTCGACGTCGACGACAGCCATGCCGAAAGCACCATCGGCCGCGAAGACCGGGCCGACGACAATTGCCGTTCCGGCACTCGCATGTTCACGCCAATAGGCGGCGTGTTGCTGCATGGCGGCCATCTCCTCCTCCGTACCGTCATGCGGGAAGCTGGGGCGCGGCGGCACAAGTTTCAGATGAAAATAGGCCATCGCGCAACCCCTCAACCGCCGAGCGCGTCCTCAAGGAACGCCGCAAGCTGCGCTAGATGCTTGGACATCAGGCCCGTCGCCGGAGAGGCGGCGGCCGGACGGCCGGTGTAGCGAACGCGCTGGTACTTGGCATCGATATGGGCGAGCACCCATTCCAGATACGGATCGATGAAGGACCATGCGCCCATGTTCTTAGGCTCCTCCTGGCACCAGACCATCTCCGCATTGCGGAAGCGGCTGAGCTCGTTGATGAGCGCCTTGGCCGGGAACGGATAGAGCTGTTCGATACGCAGCAGGTAGATATCATCGATGCCGCGCTTCTCGCGCTCTTCCAGCAGATCGTAATAGACCTTGCCCGAGCAGATGACGACGCGACGGATCTTGTTGTCCTTCTGCAGCTTGATCGGACCGTCCTTGATCAGCTCCGCATCGTCCCACAGCAGGCGGTGGAACGAGCTTTCGCCCGCCATCTCCGCCAGCGTCGACACCGCGCGCTTGTGGCGCAGCAGCGACTTCGGCGTCATCAGGATCAGCGGCTTGCGGAAATCGCGCTTCAGCTGACGGCGCAGGATGTGGAAGTAGTTCGCCGGCGTCGTGACGTTGGCGACCTGCATGTTATCCTCGGCGCAGAGCTGCAGATAACGTTCCAGACGGGCCGAGGAGTGTTCCGGACCCTGACCTTCGTAGCCATGCGGCAGCAGGCAGACGAGACCGGACATGCGCAGCCACTTGCGCTCGCCCGACGAGATGAACTGGTCGAACACCACCTGCGCACCATTGGCGAAATCGCCGAACTGGGCTTCCCAGAGGGTCAGCGCGTTCGGACGGGCAAGCGAATAGCCGTATTCGAAGCCGAGAACCGCTTCTTCAGAGAGCATCGAGTTGATGACTTCGTAGCGGGCCTGGGTCGGCGAGAGATTGGCGAGCGGGATGTAGCGCTCTTCGGTCTCCTGATCGTAGAGAACCGAATGACGCTGCGAAAAGGTGCCGCGTTCGCAATCCTGACCGGACAGGCGGATCTTGTGGCCTTCGACCACGAGCGAACCGAAGGCCAGGGCTTCCGCCATGGCCCAGTCGATGCCCTCGCCCGTCTGCACCATGTTGGCGCGGTTTTCCATGAAGCGCTGGATGGTGCGGTGCGCGTGGAAGCAAGCGGGGATTTCCGACAGCTTGCGGCCGATTTCCTTCAGCGACTTCATCGGCACGGCGGTCTTGCCGCGGCGCTGCTCGTCGGCATTGTCGGCCGTGTGCAGGCCGGACCACTCGCCGTCGAGCCAGTCGGCCTTGTTCGGCTTGTAGGACTGGCCGGCCTCGAACTCCTGCTCGAGATGCGCACGCCAATCGGCCTTCATCTTCTCGACTTCGCCCTCGGTCAGCACGCCTTCGCTGATCAGACGCTGCGAATAGATCTGCAGCACCGTCTTGTGGGCGCGGATGACCTTGTACATGTTCGGCTGCGTGAAGGACGGCTCATCGCCTTCATTGTGGCCGTAACGGCGATAGCAGAACATGTCGACCACAACGGGCTTGTGGAACTTCATGCGGAATTCTGTCGCGATCTTCGCGGCATAGACGACCGCTTCGGGATCATCGCCGTTGACGTGGAAGATCGGCGCCTCGATCATCTTGGCGACGTCGGACGGATAGGGCGACGAACGCGAGAAGGCCGGATTGGTGGTGAAACCGATCTGGTTGTTGATGATGACGTGCATCGTACCGGCAACGCGGTGGCCGCGCAGACCGGACAGACCGAGGATTTCGGCAACGACGCCCTGGCCGGCGAAAGCCGCGTCACCATGGATGAGCAGCGGCACGACCTTGGCGCGCTCGGACAGCGGGATGATGTCGCCGTCCCACTGGGTGGCGCCCATATCCTGCTTGGCACGGGCCTTGCCCATGACGACCGGGTTGACGATTTCGAGATGCGACGGGTTTGCCGTCAGCGATACGTGCACCTTGGCACCATCGAAATCGCGGTCCGAGGACGCGCCGAGATGGTACTTCACGTCGCCCGAACCCTCGACTTCGTCAGGCGCGTAGGAGCCGCCCTTGAACTCGTGGAAAATGGCGCGGTGCGGCTTGCCCATGACCTGGGACAGCACGTTCAGACGGCCGCGATGCGCCATGCCGAACACGGCTTCGCGAAGACCGAGCTGGCTGCCGCTCTTCAGGATCTGTTCAAGCGCCGGGATAAGCGATTCGCCGCCGTCGAGGCCGAAACGCTTGGTGCCCTTGAACTTGACGTCGAGGAACTGCTCGTAGCCTTCGGCTTCGATGATCTTCTGCAGGATGGCCTTCTTGCGTTCGGGGTTGAACGCGATGCCCTTGTCCGGACCTTCGATGCGTTCCTGAATCCATGCCTTTTCCTCCGGGTTGGAGATGTGCATGAATTCGACGCCGAGGGTGGAGCAATAGGTGCGCTCGAGGATTTCGATCATCTCGCGAACGGTCGCGAATTCGAGGCCGAGCACGTTGTCGATGAAGATCTTGCGGTCGAAGTCGGCCTCCGTGAAGCCATAGGCTTCCGGCGACAGCTCCTTGTAGTCTTCGACCGGAGCGGCGATGCCGAGCGGATCGAGCTTGGCGTGCAGGTGGCCGCGCATGCGATAGGCGCGGATCATCATGATGGCGCGGACGGAATCGCGTGTCGCCTGCAACACGTCGGTCGCGCTCGCCGGCGCACCGGCGGCGTCGGCCTTGGCCTTCAGCTTGGTTTCGATAACCTTTTCGACAACGCCCCAGTCGCCGTCGAGCGCGGAAACCAGATCGCCCTTCGGCTGGATCGGCCAGTTCTTGCGCCGCCAGGAGGCGCCCTGCGCTGCCTTCTTCACATCGTCGGGGCTATCCTCGAGCGCCTTGAAGAAAGACCGCCACTCGTCGGAGACCGATGAAGGATCGTCCTCGTAGCGCGCGTAGAGCTGCTCGATATAGGCAGCATTGGCGCCATCCAGGAACGAGGTGATCTGAAATTGCTCGTTGGCTTCTTGCCTTGCCATGGTGAATCTGCGGGCGCTCTCGCCCGTCTCCCAACTTGTTTGCATTGCCGGTTTTCGGGTCCCCGGCGACCGTATTTCGTTCGCGGCCGTCAAGGCCGCAGCTATGCACTTGCGAATGCCGGAACCGGACGGGACAAGGCGACTGCCGCCCCGTCCGGCCTTGCTATAGGTAGGCTCAGCCCTTCAGGACTTCCACCAGCGTCTTGCCGAGCCGCGCCGGCGACGGCGACACGCGGATGCCTGCCGATTCCATCGCTGCGATCTTATCTTCCGCGCCGCCCTTGCCGCCGGAGATGACGGCGCCGGCATGGCCCATCGTGCGGCCGGGAGGTGCGGTGCGGCCGGCGATGAAGCCGACCATCGGCTTCTTGCGGCCCTTCTTGGCTTCGTCCTTGAGGAACTGCGCGGCGTCTTCTTCCGCCGAGCCGCCGATTTCGCCGATCATGATGATCGACTTGGTTTCGTCGTCGGCGAGGAACATTTCCAGGACGTCGATGAATTCGGTGCCCTTGACCGGGTCGCCGCCGATGCCGACGGCCGTCGTCTGGCCGAGACCTTCATTGGTGGTCTGGAACACGGCTTCATAGGTCAGCGTGCCGGAGCGCGAGAGAACGCCGACGGAGCCCTTCTTGAAGATGGAGCCCGGCATGATGCCGATCTTGCATTCGTTCGGCGTCAGAACGCCCGGGCAGTTCGGCCCGATCAGGCGCGACTTCGACTTGATCAGACGGTCCTTGACCTTGACCATGTCGGCGACCGGAATGCCTTCCGTGATGCAGACGATGAGCGGGATTTCGGCTTCGATCGCTTCGAGGATCGCAGCCGCGGCACCGGCCGGCGGCACGTAGATGACCGATGCGTTAGCGCCGGTCGCTTCCTTGCCTTCAGCGACCGATTTGAAGATCGGCAGCTTTTCGCCCTTGGAACCGGTCCAGGTTTCACCGCCCTTGGAAGGGTGGATACCGCCGACCATCTTCGTGCCGTGATAGGCGAGCGCCTGTTCAGTGTGGAAGGTGCCGGTCTTGCCGGTCAGGCCCTGAACCAGAACCTTGGTGTCTTTGTTGATGAGGATAGACATGCGAGGCCTTTGTTACGAGAGGTTGGAAGACGCGGAGGCAACGCGGCGATATAAGCCGCTGACGACCTCCTGCCATGTATCGCTGCCGGCGGGCGAGAACGTGACGCCCATGCGGTAGCAGTCTTCATTTTCGAACTGGAAGAGAGTGCGTTGTTGACCGCGCGGCGAGACCTTGGTCAGGACAAGCTTGTCGTCGGTCCATTCGCCGGAGGCCGGCGCGGCGGGCGTAAAGCCTACCGTATCGAACTGATAGAGCTTGTAGGCCTGATCCGCAGCGTCGAAGCCGAAAATGTTCCGGGCTTCGAACGACGTGCTGCCGTCCCGCGTCTGCACGTAGCGCTGCTCGACGAAAAATCCGCCGAACAGCCACTCGGCCGTGAGGCGCGCGGCTGCCGTGCCTTCCTTCGTCCAGGCCGAAGCCGCGACGCGCTCTTCCCCTTCCCAGGTGCCGGCAAAGGCACCGAGGCGAAGATGAGCAGCCGTTGGAGCGAAGGAAGCAGCCATCCCGATCAGCCCTTGACTGCCTTCACGATCTTCTGGGCGGCATCGTCCAGGTCATCTGCGGAGATGACGTTGAGACCGGATTCATTGATGATCTTCTTGCCGAGCTCGACATTGGTGCCCTCGAGGCGCACGACGAGCGGAACCTTCAGACCGACTTCCTTGACGGCTGCGAGCACGCCTTCGGCAATGACGTCGCACTTCATGATGCCGCCGAAGATGTTGACCAGAATGCCCTGGACGGCCGGATCGGCAGTGATGATCTTGAAGGCGGCCGTGACCTTTTCCTTGGTGGCGCCGCCGCCGACATCGAGGAAGTTCGCCGGCTCGGCGCCGTAGAGCTTGATGATGTCCATGGTTGCCATGGCAAGACCGGCGCCATTGACCATGCAGCCGATGTTGCCGTCGAGGGCGACATAGGCGAGGTCGTATTCGTGCGCCTGGATTTCCTTCTCGTCTTCTTCCGTCGTGTCGCGCAGTGCGCGGATGTCTTCATGACGGAAGAGCGCGTTGCCGTCGAAGGAAACCTTGGCGTCGAGAACGCGTAGGCGGCCGTTGGTCATGACGATCAGCGGGTTGACCTCGAGGAGCGCCATATCCTTCTCGACGAAGGCCTTGTAGAGGATCGGGAAGAGCTTGGCGGCATCCTCGCGGGCAGCACCCTCGAGCTTCAGCGCGTCGGAAAGGGCGGCCGTGTTGGCAGCCGTCACACCCGCCGACGGATCGATGGCGACGGTGATGATCTTTTCCGGCGTATCGTGCGCGACGGTCTCGATATCCATGCCGCCTTCCGTCGAAACGACGAAAGCGACCTGACCGACGGAACGGTCGACGAGGATCGAGAGATAAAGTTCGCGGTCGATATCGGCGCCGTCTTCGATGTAGAGACGATTGACCTGCTTGCCGGCCGGGCCGGTCTGCTTGGTGACCAGCGTGTGGCCGAGCATTTCCTTGGCGTTGGCGACGACTTCGTCAACCGACTTGGCAAGGCGGACACCGCCCTTGGCATCCGGGCCGAGTTCCTTGAACTTGCCCTTGCCGCGGCCACCGGCGTGAATCTGGCTCTTGACGACGTAAAGCGGGCCCGGAAGCTGCTTGGCAGCGGCGGCGGCTTCATCGGCGGAGAAGATGGCGACGCCGTCCGCGACGGGTGCGCCATAGGTCTTCAGCAGCGCCTTGGCCTGGTATTCATGAATGTTCATGGGTCTATCCCTGTTGGAAGTCGGAAATTACTTCAGCGACGGCGCGATCGTCGTGCAAGCCTCGCAAAGGCCGGCAACGGCCGCGACCGACTTGTCGAAGGCTTCCTTTTCGGCCTTGTTCAGGTCGATCTCGATGACGCGCTCGATGCCGCCGGCACCGATGACGGTGGGAACGCCGACATACATGTCCTTCACGCCATACTGGCCGGAGAGGTAGGCGGCGCAAGGCAGGACGCGCTTCTTGTCCTTGAGGTAGGATTCGGCCATGGCGATGGCGGAAGCGGCCGGAGCGTAATAGGCGGAACCGGTCTTGAGCAGGCCGACGATCTCGGCGCCGCCGTCACGCGTGCGCTGGATGATTTCTTCGAGGCGCTCGGCGGTGAGCCAGCCCATGTTGACGAGGTCCGTCAGCGGGATGCCGGCAACGGTGGAGTAGCGGGCGAGCGGAACCATCGAGTCGCCGTGACCGCCGAGAACGAAAGCCGTGACGTCTTCGACCGATACGTTGAATTCCTTGGCGAGGAAGAGGCGGAAGCGCGAACTGTCGAGCACGCCGGCCATGCCGACGACCTTGTTGGTCGGCAGGCCCGAGAACTTCTGCAGCGCCCAGACCATGGCGTCGAGCGGATTGGTGATGCAGATCACGAAGGCGTTCGGGGCATACTTCTTGATGCCGGCGCCGACCTGTTCCATGACCTTGAGATTGATGCCGAGAAGATCGTCGCGGCTCATGCCCGGCTTGCGGGGAACGCCGGCCGTGACGATGCAGACGTCTGCGCCTTCGATCGCGGAATAGTCGCTGGCGCCGGTGAGGTTGGCGTCGAAGCCTTCGACCGGGGAGGACTGGGCGATGTCGAGACCCTTGCCCTGAGGAATGCCGTCCGCGATGTCGAACAGGACGATATCGCCCAGTTCCTTCAGGCCGGCGAGATGCGCCAGCGTGCCACCAATCATGCCAGAACCAATAAGTGCGATCTTGTTGCGCGCCATTTCGGTGTATCCTTTGCGATCAAAATCCGTGGCAGGACACCTGCAAGGCATCCACCTTTGCCGCCATTCGCATAGACCCAAAGGGCGAAATTGGCAATTGATTATTTTGAGATCAGGAATTTCAATCGGTTAGATCGAAAAATTCTTACGTAAACGTAAGCGGGTGTTTCACTGGTTTGTTACTCGGCGGCGCGCCTTGCCCGAGTCTGAGCGAGATATTCGGCGCTGCGCATCTCGAAAAGCCGCGAGGCGGTCCGGTCGAATTCGAAGCCTTCGGTGCCCCGGCGTTCCACTAGCAAGTCCTCCGGCATCGCGGCTGCGGAGACGTAAAGCCGGATATTATGATCGTAGAGCGTATCGATCAAAATGATGAAACGCTTCGTTTGGTTCCGCTTATCCGGACCGAGCTTCGGCACGCGATCAAGAAAGATCGTATCGAAACGCTCGGCGATGGCCAGAAAATCGGCGGGGCCAAGCGGCGCGCCGCAAAGATCGGCGAAGGAAAAACGCGCCATGCGATCGACGGCCAGCGGGACATGGATGGAGCGCCCCTTCATCGGGATCTCCGCCGGCTGCGCCTTGCGCCCGTGCAATGCCTGCATCCAGGAGGCATCCATCGCCATGTCGGTACGCTGGTCGAGGGGGGTGAGATAGACGGGCTGGCTGTTCAGCTTCTCCATGCGGTAGTCGGTCGGCGAATCCAGCGTCACGATATCGACATGCTTCTTCAGAAGATCGATAAAGGGCAGGAAAAGACCGCGATTGAGCCCGTCCCGGTAGAGATTGTCCGGCTCGACATTCGAAGTGGCGATCAGCACGCAGCCGAGCGAGAACAGCTCGGAAAACAGCCGCGAAAGGATCATCGCGTCGGCAATGTCGGTCACGGTGAATTCGTCGAAGCACAGCAGTTCGGCTTCGGCGTAGAGATCGGCGGCAACAGGCGGTATGGGATCGGCCTGCTTCGTCTCGCCGTTCTTGAATTTCAGCCGCTGCGCCGCAATCCGGTTGTGCACGTCGGTCATGAACTCGAAGAAATGCGCCCGGCGCTTCTTCTGGCAGGGCGCCATCGAGAAGAACATGTCCATCAGCATGGTCTTGCCGCGGCCGACGCTGCCGTGAATATAGAGGCCTTTGATCGTCTCGACGGACTTCTTGCGCGCGGCAAACATCCACCCCAGGGCGCTGGATTTTGCGGCGGGCCGCTTACGCTTGAGATCGGCAAGCACACGGTCCAGCATCTTCGCCACATCCATCTGCGCCGAATCCACCTGAAGGGACCCGGACGCCGTCAGCGCCTTCAGCTGTTCGCAGACGCTGAGCGAGTAATCTGGCATGGGCTGCATGGGGAAATATCCGCCTGTGCAAATGGGGCGCACCCAAAGGATGCTGCCCCTTTCAAATAAGCTTATCGGCTGAGGCTGAGCGGCTGGCCGGAGGCGGTCGAACCGTCGAAGCGCGCAGCGGCCGTCTTGTAGAGTGTGCCGATGGTCGAGCCATCACGATTTTTCAGGAGGACCTGCTTGCCGGAAACCTCCCACGAACCCATGGAGGTCAGTTCGCCCGCGCAGCCGCGCGTACCGCCGCGCGAGCCGCTGCCGAGATTGGTCAGCGTCAGGAACATGTCGCAGCTCGATCCGCCATTGCTGACCTTCCAGCTGCCGACCATCGATTCCTTCGTGACATCCATGGCGGAAGCCGCCATCGCCTGCTGTTGCGCCGGATTCCCCGCATTCGGAGCGCCCGTGGGAGGGGCTGGAAACTGCGAGCCGTTGCCGGCGCCTGGTGGCGGAAGCTGGCTTGATTGTACGGAAGGAACAGGCTGAGCCTGCAGTGGCGGCGGAGAAGAATAACTGTCGTTGTTGTATGCCGTGCGCTGGCAACCGGCAAGCGACAGACCAATCGCCGCAGCCGTCGCTGCATATCTAAACTGCATCATCACACTCCTAAATGATTGTCCACCGCTGACATCTGCAAAGTGATATTTAATGATGTCCGAATTATCGTATTTCACTTTGGTTAATCAAGTCGATACCGCCACAAAGTGCCGTAGGCCATAGCTGGACAAGAATTGGGTGGTTTCAAGGCTTAATCCGCTGCAACCCGTCTAAAATGGCTGCGAGCGGCCGTTCGGTGGCCTCTCCGATGCCCGTCCTTGCTCGAATGCTTTCGCGACGGCAACATGTTATGCGCCATCTGGAGAACGATGCGGGCGCTTCGGCGAGCCCGCCGCAGCATTTTGCTTTGCGGTTAAACGGCTGGAAACGGCGGGTCAGACCCGCCGTTCGACCATCATCTTCTTGATTTCGGCGATTGCCTTGGCCGGGTTCAGACCCTTCGGGCAGGTCTGGGCGCAGTTCATGATCGTATGGCAGCGATAGAGACGGAAGGGATCCTCGAGATTGTCGAGGCGTTCGCCCTTGGCTTCGTCTCTGGAGTCGATCAGCCAGCGGTAAGCCTGCAGCAGAACAGCCGGACCGAGATAGCGGTCGCCGTTCCACCAGTAGCTCGGACAGGAGGTCGAGCAGCAGGCGCATAGGATGCACTCGTAGAGGCCGTCGAGCTTCAGGCGGTCTTCATGGCTCTGCTTCCATTCCTTGGCCGGCGGCGGCGATACCGTCTTCAGCCAGGGTTCGATCGAGCGATGCTGGGCGTAGAAGTTTGTCAGATCCGGCACGAGGTCCTTGACGACAGGCATATGCGGCAGCGGATAGATCTTCACGGTGCCCTTGATCTCGTCCATGCCCTTGGTACAGGCGAGCGTGTTTGTGCCGTCGATGTTCATCGCGCAGGAGCCGCAAATCCCTTCGCGGCAGGAGCGGCGCAGCGTCAGCGTCGGATCGATCTTGTTCTTGATGTAGAGCAGACCGTCGAGCACCATCGGGCCGCAATCGTCGACATCGATGTAATAGGTATCGATGCTCGGGTTCTGGCCGTCATCAGGGCTCCAGCGATAGACGCGGAATTCGCGCGTGTTCTTCGCGCCGACCGGCTTCGGCCAGACCTTGCCTTCGCGCATCTGAGAGTTCTTGGGGAGAGCAAGTTCAACCATGGTCAGTTCCTCTCAGATCAGTACACGCGTGCCTTCGGCTCGATCTTGTGCGGATCGATGCCTTCGGCGATCAGGTCGGTGTGAACCGGACGATAGTCAAGCTTCACCTCGCCTGCCTCGTTGACCCAGGCAAGCGTATGCTTGCGCCAGTTCTCGTCGTCGCGGCCGGCGAACTTGCCCTCGGTATAGTCCTCGCGGGCGTGCGAGCCGCGGCTTTCCTTGCGGGCTTCGGCGCCGTAGATGGTCGTGATGGCATTGGCCATCAGATTGTGCAGTTCGAGCGTTTCCACGAGATCGGAATTCCAGATCAGCGACCGGTCGGTGACCTTGATGTCAGGCAATTCCTTCCAGATCTCCGACAGGCGGCGGCAGCCGGATTCCAGCGATTCCTGCGTGCGGAACACGGCGGCGTCTTCCTGCATGGCGCGCTGCATCTTCTCGCGCAGTGCCGCAGTCGGCGTCGAGCCGCTGGCGTGGCGCAGGCGGTCGAAACGCTCCATGATCTTGTCGCAGGCGGCGACGTTCACAGGCGGAACAGGGCTGTTGCGGTCGATGACCTGGCCGGCTCGGATGGCGGCGGCGCGGCCGAAGACCACGAGGTCGATCAGCGAGTTGGAGCCGAGGCGGTTGGCCCCGTGCACCGAAGCGCAGCCGGCTTCGCCGACAGCCATCAGACCGGGCAGAACGCGCTCGGGATTGCTGCTGTCGGCATTCAGCACTTCGCCCCAATAGTTCGTCGGGATGCCGCCCATATTGTAGTGAACGGTCGGCAGGACCGGGATCGGATCGCGGGTCACGTCGACGCCGGCGAAGATGCGGGCGCTTTCGGAAATGCCCGGGAGACGCTCGTGCAGCACGGCGGGATCGAGGTGGTCGAGATGCAGGAAGATATGGTCCTTGTTCTTGCCGACGCCGCGACCCTCGCGGATCTCAAGCGTCATGCAGCGCGAAACGACGTCGCGGGAGGCAAGGTCCTTCGCCGAGGGAGCATAGCGCTCCATGAAGCGCTCGCCCTCGGAATTGACGAGGTAGCCGCCTTCGCCGCGCGCGCCTTCGGTAATAAGACATCCCGAACCGTAAATACCGGTGGGATGGAACTGCACGAATTCCATGTCCTGCAGCGGCAGGCCGGCGCGGGCCACCATGCCGCCGCCGTCGCCGGTGCAGGTATGGGCAGACGTCGCCGAGAAATAGGCGCGGCCATAGCCGCCGGTCGCCAGCACCACCATCTTGGCGGCGAAGCGATGGATCGTACCATCATCGAGGCACCAGGCAACGACGCCGGTGCAGCGGCTGCCATCATCGGACATGATGAGGTCGAGCGCGAAATATTCGATGAAGAATTCCGCGTTGTTTCGGAGCGACTGACCGTAGAGCGTGTGCAGGATAGCGTGACCGGTACGGTCGGCGGCGGCACAGGTGCGCTGTACCGGCGGTCCCTCGCCGAAATTCTGCATGTGACCGCCGAACGGGCGCTGATAGATCTTGCCTTCTTCGTTACGGGAGAAAGGCACGCCGTAATGCTCGAGCTCGTAGACGGCCTTCGGCGCTTCCATGACCATGTACTGCATGGCATCGACGTCGCCGAGCCAGTCGGAGCCCTTGACGGTGTCGTAGAGATGCCACTGCCAGCTGTCCGGCGTCATGTTCTGCAGCGAGGCGGCAATGCCGCCCTGGGCTGCGACCGTATGCGAGCGGGTGGGGAAGACCTTGGTGATGCAGGCGGTGCGGAAACCTTGTTCGGCCATGCCGAGCGTGGCGCGCAGGCCGGCGCCGCCGGCGCCGACGACGATTACGTCATAGGAGTGATCGATATATTTGTAGGCTTTCCCGTTCTGAGCGGGCCCATTCTGAGCGGATGAGTTCGGTGCCATGATGCAATTATCCTACGAACGCGATCTTCAGAACGGCGAAGAGACAGAGCCCCGCCACGACGATCGCGAAGAACGTGTTGAGCATGAGAAGGACGATCTTGGCGAATTCGCCATGAACATAGTCCTCGATAATGACCTGCATGCCGATCCTCATGTGAAAGAGGGCTGAGATCACCATCAGGCCGAAGATGACGGCGACGATCGGGTTCGACAGCGCATGCACAACTTCGGCATAGGGCGCGCCAGCATAGATCATCAGGAAGATGACGAAGAAGAGCAAGAGCGGAACGTTGGCAACGGCGGTCAGGCGCTGGCGCCAGAAATGATCGGTACCTTCCTTGGCGGAACCGAGACCGCGGACTTTGCCCAGAGGAGTGCGCATATCCATGAGAAATATCCTTTAAAGCATGATCCCGAATGCGCTGAAGCGCTTCCGGGAGCGATCATGCCAATCAACCCAACCGGATGATGATGCCGATGATCCAGACCAGCGCGGTCAGACAGATCGAGCCGATGAGCGTGGCCTTGGCCATCCTGGTCGAAACGGCGGGATCGAACCCATGCCCCAGATCCCACACGAAGTGGCGCAGACCGCCAAGCATATGGTGCAGAAGCGCCCAGGTGTAGCCAAACAGGATGATGCGGCCGATGATGGTGCCCATGATCCAGTTGACCAGATCGAAATAGGCCTGACCGGTCGCCGCGGCGATCAGCCACCAGGCGACCAGCAGCGTGCCGAAATAGAGCGCGCCGCCGGTGATGCGGTGGAGGATCGACATGACCATGGTGGGAATGGGTTTGTAGATTTGCAGATGCGGCGACAAAGGCCGGTTTTGTGTGACGTTCGCCATCAGAACCTCGCGGCGTTACGATACGCTTAGAACCCGGTATCCGGGGCAACGCGCGCGCAAAGACGTGCAGTGTGCGTTGCATCATTGCGACCAATAATCACAGAGACGCCCATCCACAAGCCCAATTGATGCCTGCATCGAATTTAATCGATTCGGATCGCATTGCACTTTAGCGAGCATGCAAGCACGGACTTCCCATTCGGGGCCGTTTACCATTTCGGCAACCGTGACGTGGACTTCGCGCGGCTCTTGGGGCAATCTGCCGTTAAGATTTCATTAACCGATCGAAGCGAGGCGAATCATGAAGCCGCATCTTTTAAAGGCAGCAGCGCTCATCGTGGCGGCGGCAATTCTTTCCTTCGCACCGGCATCGGCGGGCGACTACCGGCACTGGCATCATCAGGACCGCTCCGGCTTGGTGCACCTGAACCAGATAGCGGAACCCCAGGATCGCGAGCAGCAACCTGCCCGGATCGTCATCATGGAACGGCGCGACGCGGCGAACGCCGGCAGCTATGCCGGCTCGGCCGACGTCTATCGGGCCGATGGTGGTACCTATGTCATCGGCTATGGCGGCTACAATCCCTACGCTCCGCCTGCCACAATGCAGCTGAGGCCGAAGGCGAAAGTCATCGATGTCCGCTATGCCGGCAATCCCTGCTCGTATGAAGCGGGCGTCTGCGTTATCCGGCACTGACGATTGTCAATCGGCGGCAAAACGCCAGACCGTCGTCTTCTTGACCTCGCTATCCTCCAGTGCCCGCGTAACCGGCACTTCATAGGTGGCCTGCGCCTCCAGGCGTTCCTTCGGAAGATAGGCCCTGCCGGGATCGCCGACCAGAACGAGCCTCCCCTCGCCGGCTAGTTGACGCAGCCAGGGAACGAGCTTCGCCGCGATATCACGATCGTAAAAAACATCACCGGCAAGAATAACCTCCGCATCCACGGTGCGGCCTATGATATCCTCACCGGCGAAATCCAGATCGACGCCGTTTTCAACGGCATTGAGCCGGATCGCCGTGCCCGCCCACGGATCGATATCGACCGCGAGCACATGAGCCGCACCCGCACGCATCGCCGCAATCGCGACGAGCCCGGAGCCGCTGGCAAAATCCAGCACGATCTTGCCTGCAACGATCTCCGGATGATCGAGGATATAGCGCGCCAGGCTCTGCCCGCCGGCCCAGGCAAAGGCCCAGAAGGGCGGCGGCAAGCCGATCGCCTCCAGCTCCTCTTCCGTCTTCAGCCAGAGTTCATGCGCCTCGCTCGCAAGATGCAAACGGATTTCCGGCACATGCGGCGGCGCCATGAGGCTGGTATTGGCAAGGATGAAGCTTTCGGGATCGGTTTTCACGAGGTCCTTCAGCCGGATCAGACCGGCGGATTATCCAGGCCGCCCATGTGGCAGACTTCGAGCCATTCCTCGTCGGTCACCGGCTGCACGGAAAGCCGCATGGAGGTGACGAGCGACATTTGCGAGAGCTTCGGATTGGCCTTGATATCCTTGAGGGTCACGGGATTCGGCATGTCGCGCACCGCGCGGATGTCGACGCATTCCCAGCGCGGATCGTCCTTGGCGGTCGAGTCCGGATGGGCGAGCGCGCAGACCTCCACGATACCGACGACCTCCAGCCCGTCATTGGAGTGATAGAAGAAGCCCTTGTCGCCGATCTGCATGGACCGCATGTTGTTGCGGGCAAGATAGTTGCGCACGCCGGTCCATTCGGTGCCCTTTGCGCCGGCATCCTTCTGCTGTTGCCAGGACCAGGAGGACGGCTCGGATTTGTAAAGCCAATGAGCCATCTCTCATGCCTCCGGATTGTTGAAGACCCAGTTGAACGGCTTGATCTCGACGCTCTCGAACAGGCCGGCCTTCATATAGGGATCGGCGTCGGCAATCGCCTTGGCTGCCTCGCCGCTCTCGGCATTGACGACAACAAGGCTGCCGTTCGGCTTGCCGTCCGCATCCAGGAATGGACCGGCCATCTTCAATGTGCCTTCGGCATTGAGCTTGTTCAAATGCTCCAGATGCGCCGGACGCGTCTCCATGCGAACATTCAGATGACCGGGCTTGTCCTTGCAGACAAAGGCGAAAAGCATGGTTTAATTCTCCCAAGAAAATCAAAAACGATTGATGGCGATGGATAAGGCCTTACTTGCGGCACGTCATCTGGTTTCTGCGCGAAGAGGGTTGATGAAATCCAGACCCCAAAAGTCTTTTTCGTTGTCCGTAGCCAAAACACAATCGTTCACGACAGCTATAGAGGCGATAATCATATCAAAGGCATTTCTCGGGCGCCCAATCGACCGCCCTTCGGCCATGAGTTGTGCCCAGAGCAATCCAGCGCGCTCGTCAAAAGGAAGGATTCGCCCGGCGAATACTGCCTGCGGTCCTGCAGAGCTTGAAAACCATGCTTCCAGCAAACTGCGCCTGCGACCCGCCGGCATGATCAAAATACCGCGCCGAATCTCGGCCACCACGAGAGATGGAACAAATAAATCATCATCTGCTTGCTCCGCATACCATGCCAAAAGCGCCTGCGAAGGCTCCGGTTTGATCGCGTTGCTAACAATGTTGGTATCCAGCAGGTAGCGCGTCACAGATCGATCTCACGCGGCTCGGTCCGCAGCCGTTCGAGATCCAGTTCAGCATCTTCGAGAGGAAAACTTCGGAGCGCGGCAATGACACCGCCCTTTTTTGAAGGTTCTTTCGAGATCGTCTTGATGACGACATCACGAATGCGGGCCGCTTCGGCACCATCCTCTGCCAAATGCCGTGCCAGCGAGCGAAGGAGCGCCTTATCCTCATTGAGCCCCAGCACCTCGAAGCGTGCCAGACCGCGCTCGCCAAGACGGGAGCGGTAATTCTGGACTGCGCGTTTCTGGGAACTGGTCATCGGGGTCTCCTATATATCCAGTAATATATCCAGAGATGCCCCGTTATTCAAGTTATTCCGTGGTGATCGGCCGTGTCATCAACTGGCCGATGGCTGTGGCTATGTCGAGCTTGCCGTCGATGATGGCGGAGACTGCCTCGGTGATCGGCATGTCGACGCCCAGTTCGTGTGCGAGCCGCGCGGCAATGGAGGCGGCATAGGCGCCTTCGACCAAGATGCCGTGCGTCGGATCGGCAGCCTTGCCTTCACCGAGCGCGATGCCAAAGCGCAGATTGCGGGATTGGTGGCTGGTGGCCGTCAGCACGAGGTCGCCAAGACCGGAAAGCCCGCGCACGGTTTCAGCCTTGCCCCCCTTGGCTGCAACGAAGCGCGACATCTCGGCAAGACCACGACTGATCAGCGCCGCACGGGCGGAATCGCCGATGCCACGGCCCTCGACAATGCCGCAGGCAATCGCGAGAACATTCTTCAAGGCACCGCCGAGCTGAACGCCGATGCGGTCATCCGATGCATAGAGGCGAAACGTCGGGCCGGAAATCGCCAGCGCAAGCCTCTCGGCCACCCCCATATCGGCTGCGGCAATCGCCATGGCCGTTGGCAAGCCCTTGGCGATGTCGGCGGCAAAGCCCGGCCCGGAGAGCACGGCGATTGCATGCTCCGGCAACTCCCGCTCCAGCATATCGGTCAGTAGGTTGCCGGAGACCTTGTCGATGCCCTTCGCACAAGTAACGACGACCGCATCTTTGGCAAGATAAGGCCCGTAATGGCGGGCAGCATCGGCCTGGGCCTGCGAGGGCATGGCAAACAGAACGATGCCGGCAGTGGAAACGGCGTCCGCCTCGGCAGAGAACTGCAGCGAATCCGGAAGGTCGATCCCGGGCAGAACGGCATCATGCATGCGATCGGCGGCGAGATCGGCCATCAAGCCTGCTTTCCGCCCGACGAGGATGACGTCGCTGCGACCGGTCAGTGCGATGACGGCGGCAAGCGCCGTGCCGAACGCACCGGCGCCGATGACTGCGATCCGCTCATTGCCGCTCATGCCTTCGCTCCTCGTTTGCCGTGTCCGAGCAGAGTTTCCGCCTTCTGATCCAGCGGCCAGCGTGAGCGCGGCTGCACGTCGAGATCGTCGGGTGCGGCGCCCGCCGCCATGCGTTCCAGGCCGGCCCAGGCGATCATGACCGCGTTATCCGTACATAATCTCGATGGCGGCGCGATGAAGCGGAACCCACTGGCATCGCAAAGCTCCTGCAGCGTGCGGCGCAGCTCGAGATTGGCGGCAACGCCGCCAGCCACGACAAGCGACGGCTTTTCCGTCTTCGGGAATTCCGTCTTGAAGCGCTGCAAGCCCCGGCCGATCCGGTCCTTCAGCGTGCGTGAAATCGCCTTCTGGAAGGAGGCGCAGATATCGGCGATATCCTGCTCCGTGACCGGCGCAATCGCGGTTGCCGCCTGCCGCACTGCCGTCTTCAGTCCGGAAAAGGAAAAATCAAGGCGGGTCTCGCCGACCAGCGGCCGCGGAAGATCGAAGCGATCCGGATTGCCGTTCTTCGCGGCAGCTTCTACGGCCGGGCCGCCGGGATAGGGCAATCCAAGGAGTTTCGCCGTCTTGTCGAAGGCTTCGCCGAGAGCGTCATCGATGGTCGTGCCCCAGCGCTCATATTCCCCGACGCCGCGCACCAGGATCAACTGGGTGTGACCGCCGGAAACGAGCAGCATGAGATAGGGAAACGTGAGTCCGTCCGTCAGCCGCGCCGTCAGGGCATGGCCTTCCAGATGGTTGATGGCATATAATGGCTTACCTGTCGCGCGCGAAATTGCCTTGCCTGTCATCAACCCGACAAGCAGGCCACCGATGAGGCCCGGCCCGGAGGTGGCGGCAATGGCATCGACGTCCGAGAGCGACACATTGGCGCGTTTCAATGCTTCGTCGATCAGCGTATCCAGCGCCTCGACATGGGCACGCGCGGCGATTTCCGGTACGACGCCGCCATAGGCGCTATGCTCGTCCAATTGGCTGAGGACGACATCGGAACAGACCCTGGGCGTGCCGTCATCCCGGCGCTCGACAATGGCTGCAGCGGTTTCGTCGCAGCTTGTTTCGATGCCGAGAATGCGAAGAACGGATGCCATGGAGAAAGTTCGTTGCCTACAGGTCGATTGCGGTAAAGCGGAAATATGGTTACGGGAACTGTCGGTAACAACGGATCAAAGCGGATGCAAACAAAACCTTTCCGGATCGGCACACGCGGCAGCCCGCTGGCGCTCGCCCAGGCGCGAGAAGCGCGCGACCGCCTGATGGCGGCCCATGGCCTTCCGGAGGAGATGTTCGAAATCGTCGTTCTCACCACAAAGGGTGACCGCATCACCGATCGGTCTTTGGCGGCAATCGGCGGCAAGGGCCTGTTCACCGAGGAACTGGAAGAGAAGCTGACCTCAGGCGAACTCGACTTCGCCGTTCACTCGGCCAAGGACATGGCGACGAAGCTGCCGCAAGGCCTGGCTTTGACTGCCTATCTGCCGCGCGAGGACATTCGCGATTCGGTCATCGGCCGTACCGCGCCGAAACTGATCGAGCTGCCGCATGGGGCCACCGTCGGATCGGCGTCGCTGCGCCGGCAGGCGCTGATCCGCCGCCTGCGACCGGATATCAACGTCATCACCTTCCGCGGCTCGGTCCAGACGCGTCTTCGCAAGCTGGAAGAGGGACAGGCCGACGCGACCCTGCTGGCGCTCGCCGGCCTGAAGCGGCTGGGCAATGTCGACGTCATCACCGACATTCTCGATCCTGACGAATTCCCACCCGCGCCTGCGCAAGGCGCAATCGCCATCGAGAGCCGGATCGACGATCAGCGGATGAACGACCTGCTCGCCGCGGTCAATGACGGCCCGACTTTTGATGCCGTATCCTGCGAGCGCGCCTTCCTGGCGGCGCTCGATGGCTCCTGCCGCACACCGATAGCCGGCTACGCAATCTGCGAAGGCGACCATCTGCGCTTCTTCGGCATGATCCTCACCCCGGACGGCCGACAAGTGCACACGACCACCATTGAGGGCCACCGCCGCGATGCCGAGGCGCTCGGCGTCAATGCCGGGCAGGCGATCCGCGCTGAAGCCGGCAGCACCTTCTTCGAAGACTGGATCTGACAAAAGATGCGCGTCGTCGTCACCCGCCCCCAGCATTCGGGTGAACGTACCGTTCGGCGATTGGCGCAGATGGGGCACGAGTCTCTGCTGCTGCCGCTAGTCGAACCCGTCCATCGTGTCCAGGAAGCAAGACGCGCACTCCTGGCAACGCAGGGCGCCATCGCCGTCACCAGCGCCGAGGCGATCCGCGCGCTGGCGGTGCTGGGCGGGGATATCGAGCCCCATCTCGGACGGCCGCTCTTTGCAGTGGGCAAGGCAACGGCCAAAGAGGCAGCGGAGCTGGGATTCAGCAATATCGCGGTTTCCGAAGGCGGCGGCGCCGAGCTTGCCGCTCTGATTTCATGCCATTCTGCCGGCGGGAATACCACACCTCTCCTCTATCTCGCAGGCTTTCCCCGGGCACCCGGCTTCGAAGCGGGATTGGCGGAGCGGCACCTGCCTTTCCTGACGGTCGAATGCTACCGGATGCGGGATATCGGCCCCGACGATGTCACTCTTCGCCGGCTTTTCGCCGACGCTCGCGCGGATGCCGTGCTGCTTTATTCTCACGAAACAGCTAGGCGCTTTTTCAGCCTGTCTTTTGTCAGTCACACCATGGAGGTTTTTGCCGAAACACGGTTTCTTTGCTTGAGCGAAGCCGTCGCCGGCGCAGTTCCGGAGACGCTGCAATCCCAAGTCGATATCGCCGACATGCCGAACGAAGACCGACTTCTGGCGCTTCTGATCCGGGCGTAAGGCCGCAATTTTGATGTAAGGCCTTTCCATAATCGTCTTGTCTGTCTAACTTCGCTGCAGCGCATGAAAAGAGGACCTCATGGTATCGCGAAAAACGCCTAACCATTCGAAGCCCAACGAAGAACCGGTCACGATCGATCTGGAAGCCGAAAAGACTGCGCAGGACGCAGCTCCCGAAAATTTGACGGAGCGCAGCCATGAGGAACCTGGCGGCTCCTCGACCAAGGAGGGGGAAGTGCCGCTCGAAGCGGATAAGGAGCCGCTTCGCGATGAGGCTCAGGAGTCTATTTTCGCCTCCGCTCCGCAAGAGCCGCAAGCTGCAGCCGCGCACGAGGCCGATCCTCGGCCTTCCCATGCCGAACAAGCGCCTCATACCGAGGGTGCGCCATCGCACGCAGGTTCGACTTCGGGGCTGATCGCGGCGGGCATCGTCGGCGGCCTGATCGCCCTCATCGGCGCCGGCGCCTTGCAATATGCAGGCTTCCTGCCGGGCGGCCGCGCCAGCAAAGGCAATTCGGCCGAGATCGCCGCATTGAATGCGCAAATCGACGGCCTCAAGCAGAGCGTCGCCAATCTCGCCGCCGCGCCGGCAGCCAAACCGGACGCAACGCTGGCCGCCCGAGTCGCAGCGCTTGAGACGAGTGTGGCTCACGGCGGGGCAAGCGGATCCGGTGGCGCCGCAAATGCCGCTTCCGATCAGAAGATCGCTTCGCTCACTGGCGAGGTCGAGCAGCTGAAGGCAGATCTCAGCAAGGCGACGCAGAGCCAGGCAAGCTCCGATGCCGAAGTCAGCAAGCGTCTCGACGACGCCGAAAAGAAGCTGAGCGGGCCGAGCCAGGAGAGCGCTGTCGCCCGTGCCATCGCGGCGGCGGCGTTGAAGGCGGCGATCGACCGCGGCGGCCCCTTCCAGCCGGAGCTCGACACCTTCGCCAATGTCGCGCCGGACGATCCGGCTGTCGCCGCTCTCAAGAATTTTGCCCAGACCGGCGTACCCTCTCGGGCCGACCTGATCCGTCAGGTTTCGAATGTTGCAACGGCAATCGTCGCAACGGCGCAGACCGATGATCCCAACCAAAGCTGGAGCAGCCGCCTGATATCCGGCGCCAAGTCGCTGGTGCAGGTCCGCCCCGTCGGCGATGTGCCGGGCGACAGCATCGATGCCATCGCCGCTCGCTTCGAGGACAAGGTGAGGAATGGTGATCTTCCGGGTGCTGTGACCGAGTGGAACAGCCTGCCCGATGCCGCCAAATCCGCATCGGCCGCCTTCAAGCAATCGCTGGAGGCCCGCATCCGCATAGAGGACCTGGTAAGTGACGCCTTGTCGAAGGCAATCGCCAATACCGGGAAACAGAACTAGAGCATGATGCCGAAAAGTGTGAACGGTTTTCGGACGGCATCATGCTCCACCTATTTGATGTTAGAGCGGATTCAGATTTTAGATCGTTTCGATCTAAAATCATTCGGCTCTAAGGACGGAGCGCAGCAATGATCAGACTGCTTATCTTCGCCATTCTCGTCCTGGCTCTCGGCTATGGTTTTTCCTGGCTCGCGGATCGGCCTGGCGATCTCTCTCTGGTCTGGGAAGGCCAGCTTTACCAGACGAAGCTGATCGTCGCCGCCGCCATCCTGATTGCGATCGTCGCCGCCATCATGATCGTCTGGTGGTTCGTGCGCCTGATCTGGACCTCGCCGCACTCCGTCACCCGCTATTTCCGTGCCCGCAAGCGTGACCGTGGCTATCAGGCGCTTTCCACCGGCCTCATAGCCGCCGGCGCCGGCAACGCGCTGCTTGCCCGCAAGATGGCGGCCCGGACCCGCGGCCTCATCCGCTCCGATCAGGAGCCGCTGATCAATCTGCTCGAAGCCCAGGCAGCCTTGATCGAAGGCAAGCATGAAGAGGCCCGCCAGAAATTCGAGCAGATGGCGAATGATCCTGAAACGCGCGAACTCGGCCTGCGCGGCCTCTATCTCGAAGCCAAGCGCCTCGGCGCGCATGAGGCGGCGCGGCAATATGCCGAGAAGGCTGCCGACCAGGCGCCCTACCTGCCCTGGGCGGCACAGGCGACGCTGGAATATCGCAGCCGGGCCGGCCGCTGGGATGATGCCATCAAGCTGCTCGATCAGCAGAAGGCAGCCAATGTCGTCGACAAGGCAACCGCCAACCGTCAACGCGCCGTCCTGCTGACGGCACGCGCCGGCGACAAGGTGGAAAGCGATCCCGCCGGCGCGCGCGACGATGCGCTGGCGGCATTGAAGCTCGTGGACGATTTCGTGCCCGCGGCACTGATCGCCGCCAAGGCCTTGTTCCGTGAAGACAAGGTGCGCAAGGCTGCCTCCATTCTCGAGCAGGTGTGGAAAGCGCAGCCGCATCCGGAAATCGGCAGAGCCTATGTGCGGGCCCGCAGCGGCGATTCCGTTCTCGATCGCCTCAAGCGCGCCGAACGGCTGGAAGCGATCCGCCCGAACAATGTCGAAGCTCTGCTGTTGACCGCAAAGGCGGCGATGGACGCGGGCGATTTCGGCAAGGCCCGCGCCAAGGCCGAAGCCGCCGCACGGATCGATGCGCGGGAGGGCGCCTTCCTGCTTCTCGCCGATATCGAAGAAGCCGAAACCGGCGATCAGGGCCGCGTCCGCCACTGGATGGCGCAGGCGCTGCGCGCCCCCCGCGACCCCGCCTGGGTCGCCGATGGTTTCGTCTCGGAAAAATGGCTGCCGCTGTCGCCGGTAACCGGCCGCCTCGACGCCTTCGAATGGAAGGCGCCGTTCGGTCAGGTCGAAGGTCCGGTCGAAGAGGCTTCTTCGGTCTCTGTCGATGCGGCGCTGAAATCGCTGCCGCCTGTGCGCGAGACAGCTCGCGCAACCGCGGCGGAAACACCGAATTCACCAAAAGTTGCATCGCCAGCCAGCAATGCCTATGTCATGGAATTGGAGCCGGCCGTGGCAAAATTCACGCCGAGCGTGCCCGAGACAGCGCCAAAACCGGTGCAGCAGGACGCGGAGCCGCGGCCCTTCTTCGGTGGTGCGCCTGATGATCCGGGCGTGAAAGATCATAAACTTGAACCGGAACCCAAGACACGGCTCAAATTGTTTTAAGGCAATTCCGGCAAAAGCGCGCAGCGGCTTTGCGTCTGGAATTCGGGAAGACAAAAAGATGGAGCATGGTGCCCCAAGAACCCTGCTCGGCCCGTTTTGAGAATGGAGACGCATGTTCGAACGCTTTCAGGAATTTCTTCATAACCTGACCCAAGACCATCCCAGATCCAGCTTTGCGCCCGACGACCCGCGTGTCGCCGTGGCGGCTCTCTGCATCCAGGTGATGGAGGCGGACGGCAAGATCGAGAACAGCGAGAAGAAGCGGCTGCGCAAGCTGCTGAAGGAGCAGTATGGCCTCGATGGCCGCAAGCTCGACCAGCTGATCGCGGCCGGCGAGGAAGCGGAAAGCGAGGCGGTCGATTATTATCGCTTTACCTCGGATCTGAAGCGCCACCTCGACAGCACGCAGCGCCTCGAACTGCTCGGCATTCTCTGGGATATCGTCTATGCCGATGGCGAACGCAGCGAGATGGAGGACCATGCTATCTGGCGCATCGCGGACCTCATGGGCATTTCCGATCGCGAACGCATCATGAAGCGTCAGGAAGCTGCCGCACGCGCGCCCGGTTTCAGGGTGGAGACAGGCAATGATGATTGAAGGGCCGAAGAGCGCCGGCCGCCCGATATTGATCATCCTGCATCAGGAGCGCTCCAGCCCCGGCCGGGTCGGCCAGATGCTGCTGGAAAAAGGCTTCGATCTCGATATCCGCCGCCCGGTCCTCGGCGATCCGCTGCCCGCGACGTTGGAGGCCCATGCCGGCGCCGTCGTCTTCGGCGGCCCGATGAGCGCCAACGACCCTGACGACTTCATCAAGACCGAAACCGACTGGCTGAAGGTACCGCTTAAGGAAAACCGGCCGTATCTCGGCATCTGTCTGGGCGCGCAGCTGCTCGCTCGCCACCTCGGCGCCAAGGTGAAGGCGCGCGATGACGGCAAGACAGAGATCGGCTGGTATGCATTGCAGCCGACGGAAAAGGGTCGCCTGCTGATGCGCTGGCCGCAGATGGTCTATCATTTCCATCGCGAAGGCTTCGACCTGCCGCACGGCGCCGATCTTCTGGCAACGGCGGAGACCTACCCCAACCAGGCCTATCGCTACGGCGCCAACGCCTGGGGCCTGCAATTCCATGCGGAGCTCACCCGCGCCATGATGCAGCGCTGGGTCGTGCATGGCGAACATCGCTTCTGCATGCCGAACGCGCAGCAGGGCCGCGAACATCTGGAAGGCCGCATGATCTTCGACGCGGCATTAAAGGCCTGGCTGTCGGAATTCCTCGATCTTGTCTTCGAGGGCAAGCAGGCGATGGCGGCCTAAAGGCCTTCGCCTGACAACAGAACGCGATCGAATTCATCGATCGCGCCGCGGATCGCAGACGCATATCGCTTCATCTTTTCCGCGTCATTCATAAGAATATCTCTGACGCTTCTCGGAATTTCGAGCTGGACGCCGGCCTGTCGCTGGCCGCGATTGCAGATATTGCCGGCGGAAGCTCCCGCAAGCGCCTCCCCTTTCACTCTCGCGGCCGCCGCAAAGTCATTGAGGCGCAATGCCCTGACGATCCCGTCACGAAGCGCCGTGTCGAGACCGCCGATCCAGCTCGTCAGCGGATCCTCCCGATCCGCTCGCCCGTGAACGGCGACGACGACCGAGGAACTGGCCACTAAGCCGTTTGCTATCGGTTCATCGAAATTTTCGGAGGTGACGTGCAGCTCATGATGGAGCCTCGCCGCATCGAGCCCCTCGAAACGATAAAGGCAGAACCTCTCCTCCGCGATCGCCAGAGCGATCTCGGATGTGGCGGGCTCAATGAAACCGCCATGGGGAGCGATGACAGCGACATTAGATGATCGATCCTCGATATGGATGCGATAGTCGACGCCTTCAGTTTCACGCTCGCGAAGCGCCGAAAACGAATTGTATCGATCCGGCAACCTCGCCATTGCGCGCTCCTCAAACCGGCTGCGGCTCGCCGTCACGGTCGGGCGCGTTGAGACTATCGATCCGGCGCAGCTGCGGGAAACCTGTGGCCCAGAGGATGGCGACCGTCAGCGTGCCGAGGCCTCCGATGACGACGGCGGGAATTGCGCCGAAATAATGCGCCATGGTGCCGGCGCGGAATTCGCCGAGCTCGTTCGACGCGCCGACGAAGACCATGTTGACGGCATTGACGCGGCCGCGGACATGATCCGGCGTCCAAAGCGTAATCAGCGTTTCGCGCACATAGACAGAGATCAGGTCGGAAGCGCCCATGACGGCCAGAGCTGTTATCGACAGCCACGGCGTATGCGAGATGCCGAAGACGAGCGTGCCCACGCCGAACATGGCGACGCCGGCAAACATGCAGAGACCGGCGCGGTTCCGGATGGGATAGGTCGCCAGAAACAGGCCCATGGCGATCGCGCCGAAGCTTGGCGCCGCGCGCAGCATGCCGAGACCCCATGGTCCGAGCGTCAGGATATCGCGCGCATAGATCGGCATCAGCGCGACGGCGCCCCCGAGCAGCACGGCGAAAAGATCGAGCGAGACGGCGCCGAGCACCACTTTTTCGGACCAGATGAACCGGAAGCCGGCGAGCATCTCGTTCAGGCTACGCCGCTCATGCGCGATGCGCTGCTGCGGCTTGGGGATCAGAAAGGTGAGCACTGAACCGGCCGCGAAGAAAAGCACGGCCACGGAATAGGCGATATTGGCTCCGATGCCATAAAGCAGGCCGCCGGCCACCGGACCGAGGATGGCGGCCGCATCCCATGACATCGAGTTCCAGGTGATGGCGTTCGTCAGATCTTCGGGCGGTATCAGGTTGGGCGCCAGCGATTGCATGGCCGGCGTCATGAAAGCCCGCTCGATGCCGAAGACCGTGAGGATCAGAAACACCGGCAGCGGCGCGAAGGTGCCCGATACGGTCAGAAACAGCAGCGCAGTCGTGCAGAGAGTGCCGACGAAAATGCAGATCGCGGAAATCAGGCGCCTGTTGTACCGGTCTGCCACCGTGCCCGTCACAAGGATCAGCAGCAGCGACGGCAGGAACTGCACGAGGCCGATCAGACCGAGATAGATCGGCTGGCCGGTGTGCTCATACATCTGCCAGCCGACGGAGACGCTGACGACCTGCGTGGCAAAGCCCGTCAAAAACCGCGCGAAGAAGAAATAGGTATAGGCAATGTGTCTGAAGGCGGCAAACCGGTCTCCGCTGGCAGCGAACGACATGGGACGAGACTTTCCGACGGGGGCGGCCAGCGCAAATGCAGGCCTTTTAAACAGGATTCAACATGCTTGGGAGCATGGGACTTGCCCGTTTAGTCGCCAATGTCTACATGTCTGTCAACCGCGAATTGGAGACGGACATGCTCGCCCTATTTCAAACCATTGATCTGGCTTTGAATCTTTATACTTGGATATTGATCGCCAGCGCCATCTTTTCCTGGCTCTATGCATTCAACGTCATCAATTCGAGCAATCAATTCGTCAGCTCCGTCGGCAACTTCCTTTATGCGGTCACCGAACCTGCCCTGCGGCCGATCCGCCGCATTCTGCCTGACCTCGGCGGCATCGATATCTCGCCGGTCATCCTGCTCTTGATCATCTTCTTCATCCGCTCGCTGATGTGGAATTCGATCGTCCCCATATTCCTGCGGTGAACAAGGCCTGGCAGGCCTTTCCGGATCACATCAGGCTTTCCGTGCGGCTCACGCCCAATGGCGGGCGTGACGCGATTGATGGGCTCGAAACCGGCAGCGACGGCGAATGTTATCTGAGGGCGCGCGTTTCTGCAGCACCCGAAAAGGGCAAAGCCAACAAGGCACTGATCGCCTTGCTTTCAAAGAGCCTCGGCATTCCCAAATCCACGTTTACCCTCGTCAGCGGCGAAACGGCGCGCAAAAAAATCCTCCGGATCGAGGGCGAGCCGGAGGATTTGATGGAGAAATTAAACCTTGTTGCGAGGGCTGATCAGGCCTTTGCCTTCTTGGCGCGGGCGATGGCTTCGACGATCAGCTCGCCGGCTTCCTTGGAGCCGCCCCAACCAAAGATCTTCACCCACTTGCCGGGCTCCAGATCCTTGTAGTGCTCGAAGAAATGTTCGATCTGCTTCAGCGTGATCTCCGGCAGGTCGGTATATTCCTTGACCTTTTCATAGCGCAGCGTCAGCTTCGGCGAGGGAACGGCGATGATCTTCTCGTCCTTGCCGGAATTGTCTTCCATTTTCAGCACGCCGATCGGGCGGACATTGATGACGCAGCCCGGGACCAGTGGACGGGTGCTGGCGATCAG
The DNA here is from genome assembly GCF_003024605.1 of Rhizobium sp. JAB6. Taxonomy (GTDB): domain Bacteria; phylum Pseudomonadota; class Alphaproteobacteria; order Rhizobiales; family Rhizobiaceae; genus Rhizobium. The sequence continues at coordinate 174,570 of NZ_PYJQ01000010.1, forward strand.
AACGTCGATCGGGTCGCCGTCTTCGGAGAGCGTGTGCGGGACGAAGCCGTAATTGCCCGGATAGGTCATCGGCGTGTAGAGGAAACGGTCGACGACCAGCGTGCCGGCCTCCTTGTCCATTTCGTACTTGATCGGATGGCCGCCGACCGGCACTTCAACGATGACGTTGACGTCTTCGGGCGGATTCTTGCCAATGGAAATCGCGTCGATACGCATGCTTGTCCCCTAGATAAGGATGGTTGCCGCCAGCCCCATAATAGGATTCATGCCGCAACGCAACAACGCATCGGGAAAGAGGCGGATTTACTGCATGATTCCTCAAATCGGAATCGATTTTAGGGATGTAATTATGCAGCAGATTTAGAGCGCTACAGCGCCGCTCACGGCCAGACGAAGCCGATCTTGCGCAGCTGCCTGTGATCGAAGGTTTCGATGCCCTCGCAGAAATCCGCGCCCCCCTGCCCACGATAGAAGCGGTATGCATTCTCGTTTTCCTCGAGGCACCAGACCACCAGTCCCTTGCAGCCGAGCGATTTCAACAGTCGGCGCGCCTCGCCGAACAGCATGCGCCCGAGGCCCAGCCCTTGGTACTGCGGGCGCAGATAGAGTTCGTAGATCTCGCCTTCCTGCGGCAGCGCGCGGGCGCGATTGAGGCCGAGCGTGGCATAGCCTGCGATCTCGCCGGCGACATCCAGAACCAGCAGCGTTGCCGGTCCGCTGGTCGCCTTGCGCCACCAGGCTTCGCCGCGGCGCTCGATCATCTGGCCGAGAGCGCGATGCGGAATGATGCCGGCATAGGTGTACTGCCAGGACTGGCGGTGCACCTCCGAAATGGCCCGGGCATCATCAGGTTCTGCCCGCCGAACATCAATCGACAACGTCTTCATAACGTCTACTCTGATCTTACCAACGAGAATTAACCATCCTCATTCATAAAGATGGCAGACTTGCCCACAGGCTTTATCCGTGGATCATTGACAAAAATTAACGACTTTTTAACCTTTTGGACAAGGGCTCAAAAACCGAACATGCAATTAAAAACCCCGGCACGAAGGCCGGGGTCGAATGCATTGCTCGGTTAGGATGATCAGGCCAGACGGGCCTTCTCGTAACGCTTGCGCTCGTTCGGATCGAGATACATCTTCCGCAGGCGGATCGACTTCGGTGTCACTTCCACCAGCTCGTCGTCCTGGATCCAGGAGAGCGCACGGTCGAGCGTCATGCGGATCGGCGGGGTCAGCTTCACGGCTTCGTCCTTGCCGGCGGCGCGGATGTTGGTGAGCTTCTTGCCCTTCAGCACGTTGACTTCGAGGTCGTTGTCGCGCGAGTGGATGCCGATGATCATGCCGGCATAGACCTTCTCGCCGGCATCGATGATCATCGGGCCGCGGTCTTCCAGGTTGAACAGGGCATAGGCCACGGCTTCGCCGGCTTCATTGGCGAGCAGCACGCCGTTCACACGGCCGCCGATTTCGCCCTTGTAGGGCTGATAGTCATGGAACAGACGGTTCATGACGGCCGTGCCGCGCGTGTCGGTCAGAAGTTCCGACTGATAGCCGATAAGGCCGCGCGTCGGCGCCAGGAAGACGAGACGGACGCGATTGCCGCCCGAAGGACGCAGCTCGGACATTTCAGCCTTACGCTCGGACATCTTCTGCACGACGATGCCGGAATGCTCCTCATCCACGTCGATGACGACTTCTTCGATCGGCTCGAGCAGCTGACCGTTCTCATCCTTATGCATGACGACGCGCGGACGCGACACGGCAAGCTCGAAGCCTTCGCGGCGCATGGTTTCGATGAGAACTGCGAGCTGCAATTCGCCACGACCGGAAACGTAGAACGAATCCTTGCCTTCGGCTTCTTCGATCTTCAACGCAACGTTGCCTTCGGCTTCCTTGAAGAGGCGGTCGCGGATGACGCGCGAGGTGACCTTGTCGCCTTCGGTGCCCGCATAGGGACTGTCGTTGACGATGAAGGACATGGTGACGGTCGGCGGGTCGATCGGCTGCGCGACCAGCGGCTCGGTAACCTGCGGGTCGCAGAAGGTATCGGCGACGGTGCCCTTGGAAAGGCCGGCGATGGCGACGATGTCGCCCGCATGCGCTTCTTCGATCGGCTGGCGCTCGATGCCGCGGAAGGCGAGGATCTTCGAAATACGGCCGGTTTCGATGAGGTTGCCGTCGCCACCCAGAACCTTGACGGCCTGGTTCGGCTTGATCGAGCCGGAATGGATACGGCCGGTGATGATACGGCCGAGGAAGGGGTTGGCTTCCAGGATCGTGCCAATCATGCGGAACGGGCCTTCGCCGACGGTCGGCTCCGGAACGTGCTTGACGACGAGATCGAGAAGCGGGCCGAGGCCTTCTTCCTTCGGGCCATCGGGCGAATAGTTCATCCAGCCGTTACGGCCTGAACCGTAGAGGATCGGGAAATCGAGCTGCTCGTCGGTGGCGTCGAGATTGGCGAAGAGATCGAAGACTTCGTTGATGACCTCGTCGGCGCGGGCGTCCGGACGGTCGATCTTGTTGATCGCAACGATCGGGCGCAGGCCGACCTTGAGCGCCTTGCCGACGACGAACTTCGTCTGCGGCATCGGGCCTTCGGCAGCATCGACGAGAACGATCGCGCCATCCACCATGGAGAGAATACGTTCGACTTCACCGCCGAAGTCGGCGTGGCCGGGCGTGTCGACGATGTTGATGCGGGTATCCTTCCAGACGACCGAGGTCGCCTTGGCAAGAATGGTAATGCCGCGTTCCTTTTCCAGATCGTTGGAATCCATGACGCGTTCGGCAACGCGCTGGTTCTCGCGGAAGGAGCCGGACTGCTTCAGGAGCTCGTCGACGAGGGTGGTTTTCCCATGGTCAACGTGCGCGATGATCGCGATGTTGCGAAGTGCCATATGTCTTAATCTCTGAGGCTGGGGCGCAGTGTTTGGTAAACACGCCAATTGCATTTGGCGCGCTCATACCCTTTTTTTCGCGAATGCGAAAGGGGGGAGGCAAGAAAGGGGCTGAATGCCGGCTTTCCGTGCCTCACGCATCAGTCTTACACGTCTGGGCAGCCGAACTCTTTTCTATCGCATGGCCAAGTCAGATCCACGCAATCGCCTCGATCGGGATTTGTGCAGCTCAGTCAGGCGGCATGTTTCAGTAAGAACGCATTATGATGAAGCAGGAAAGCTTTGAGGCGCTCGGGATAGTCGTGCGTCACTGCGTCTCGCACGCTTTGCCGCATTGCCAACTCCCCGCGCCATGCCTTGACACGCGAGAGCCCGTCGAACACGCCGGTCGATGTGATGGTGTCGAATACATCGAAGTAACGGAAGATCGGCGCGAAAACTGCATCGACCAGGCTGAACGCCTCTCCAGCAAAGAAGGGGCCGGTTTTCAATTCCGCCTCGACACGAGCAAATTTATCGATCAGCGCCTTGCGCTTGACCTCATAGGTCCCTTCGTCCCTGGCGGTCTCGAATCCCCACAAATCCGAAAGGATGGAAGAACCGAATTCCATCCAGCCGCGATGGCGGGCACGCGCGAGCGGATCGTCGGGGTGGAGCCGAGCACCGGATTGGGTTTCCTCGATATATTCGCAGATCACGGCGCTCTCGAACAAAACCGTTTCCACTCCGTCGTCCTGCCGCACGATCAGCAGCGGAACTTTGCCGAGCGGGGAAATAGCCAGAAACCAATCGGGCTTTGCAGATAGATCGACATAGCGGAACTCGAATGGCGCACCCTTTTCGGCAAGCGTGATGGCGGCTCGCTGCACGTAGGGGCAAAGGTAGTGGCTGACAAGGACCAGTTTTGCGTCGGACATGATCAATCTCCTGGATCTTCGTTCAAGATAGATGTAATTGCATCTATATGCGGTCTTGCCAAGCCGGTCAACATAGATGTAATTGCATCCATGCCCGACTATTCAGATGCCAGCGCTTCAAAACCCTCCGCCGCCGTCACGCGAGCATGGGTGCGCCTCATGCGCACGCAACAAATCGTCCTCGCGGCGATCGAGCATGATCTGAAGGACGCCGGCCTGCCACCGCTCGGCTGGTACGATGTGCTATGGGAGCTGACCCAGGCGACGGAAGGGAAGTTGCGCCCCTATGAGATCGAGGAGCGCACGCTCCTCGCCCAGCATAATCTGTCGCGCCTGCTCGACCGAATGGAAAAGGCCGGCCTGGTTCATCGTGAAATATTTTCCGAGGACGGCCGAGGCCGCTGGGTCCTTATCACCGAAGCAGGAAGTGCCATGCGCAGCCGCATGTGGGCAGTCTATGCCTCGGCGCTTCAACGCCATGTGGGCGATAAGCTGAACGATGCGCAAGCAGGCCAATTGGCTGAGCTGTTGGCATTGCTTTCTCGCAAACCCTGATTGACCGAGAAGATCAGTGCGAAGCAAGCACTGCCACATAAATCAGCCGCCAAGGTTGACCTTTCGCGGCTGACTTTTTTCTGCCTACGGAACGCAAAGATCAGGCCGCCAAGCCCTTCTTCTTCAGCATCGCATCCGGGCTCGGCAGCTTGCCGCGGAAGGCCTTGTAGGCATCTTCCGGATCGATCGAACCGCCGACGGAATAGATGTTGGCCTTCAATTTTGCGGCCATATCCGGATTGAAGGCATCGCCGGTTTCCTCGAAGGCGGAGAACGCATCGGCATCGAGCACTTCCGACCACATGTAGGAATAGTAACCGGCCGAATAGCCGTCGCCGGAGAACACATGCTGGAAGTGCGGCGTCGCATGGCGCATGACGATGGATTTCGGCATGCCGATCTCCGCAAGCACCTGGGCTTGCACCGCCATCGGATCTTCGACGGCGCCACGCGTATGGAATGCCATGTCGACCAGAGCCGAAGAGGTGAATTCGACCGTATTGAAGCCGGCATTGAAGGTGCGGGCGGCAAGAACCTTGTCGAGCAGTGCCTGCGGGATCGGTGCGCCGGTCTCGTAGTGGACGGCATATTCCTTGAGAATGGCGGGTACTGTCAGCCAGTGCTCGTAAAGCTGCGATGGCAGTTCGACGAAATCGCGGGAAACCCCCGTGCCCGAAACCGAGGGATAGGTGACGTTCGAAAGCATGCCGTGCAGCGCATGGCCGAATTCATGGAACAGTGTACGGGCATCGTCGAGCGACAGCAGCGCCGGCCGGCCTTCCCCCGGCTTGGCGAAGTTGCAGACATTATAGATGATCGGCAGTTCGCCGGTATGGCCGTTCTTCAGCGGCAGCTTGTGCTGCGATTGAAAAGAGCTCATCCAGGCGCCGGAGCGCTTCGAGCTGCGGGCGAAATAGTCGCCGAGAAACAGGGCGACGAGCTTGTCGGAGCGGTCGCGAATCTCGAAGACGCGCACATCGGGATGATAGGCGGGAACACCCTTCTGTTCGATGGCCTTGATGCCGAACAGGCGGCCGGCAACATCGAAGCATGCGGCAATGATCTTTTCGAGCTGCAGATAGGGCTTCAATTCGGTTTCGGAAAAATCGAACTTCCGTGTCCGGATCTTCTCGGCATAATGACGCCAATCCCAGGGCATGACCTCGTGGTTGCGGCCCTCCTCGGCGATCAACGCCGCGATATCCCTTTCTTCCTCTGCCGCGCGTGCTGCCGCCTTGTCCCACACGGTCATCAGAAGATCGTTCACCGCTGCCGGCGTCTTTGCCATGGTGTTGTCGAGCTTGAGTTCGGCGAAATTCGCGTAGCCAAGCAGCTTCGCCTTCTCTGCTCTTAAGGCCAGAGTCTCGCGAATGATCTCACGATTGTCGGTCTTGCCGCCATTGGCGCCGCGCGCCACCCATGCGTTGAAGGCCTGCTCACGCAGATCACGCCGCTCGGAAGAGGTGAGGAACGGTTCGATGATCGAGCGCGAGAGGGTGACGGCATATTTGCCCTCCTCGCCGCGTTCGCGCGCAGCCGCTGCCATCGCCTCGCGCAGATAGTCGGGAAGGCCGGCGAGATCGGCCTCTTCCGACAGCAGCAGCGCCCAGCTCTTTTCATCCGCCAGCACGTTCTGCCCGAATTGCGCGCCGAGGCCGGCAAGCTTTTCGTTGATGGCAGACAGGCGCTCCTGTTCGGCCTTCGGCAGCTTGGCACCGGCCTTGACGAAGCCCTTCCAGTGCCGCTCCAGCACCCGGGTTTCTTCCAGTGTCAGCCCAAGTGCGTCGCGGCTTTCCCAGAGCGCGTCGAGGCGGGCAAAGAGCGCCGCATTCGTGCCGATCTTCGAATAGTGCCGGGCCATCTTTGGTGCGATCTCGCGCTCGAGTGCCTGGATGGTCTCGTTCGTATGCGCGCCTGCCTTGTTCCAGAAGAGCGCAGAAATGCGCGACAGCTCGTCGCCAGCGATCTCCAGCGCCGTCACGGTATTGGCGAAGGTCGGTGCCTCGCTCTTGCCGGCGATGGCATCGATCTCGGCCTCATGCGATGCAAGCGCTGCATCGAAGGCAGGTGCAAAATCCGTATCCTTCACCGCATCGAAACGCGGCAGCCCCTGATGTCCGGTCCATTCGGTGAGCGCAGGATTGACGGCGATAGGGGAAGACATGCGGGGCATCCTTTCGACAGACATCTGATCGAAGCACGATATAAGGCCAGCTCCGCCGAATTGGTATGGCGGGAGCCTAACAAATTGATAGGGCGGACTCAGGCCTTGCGCCAGCCGAGCAGGCCGGGCGTGGCATGCCAGAGCGCCTGCACAGCAAATCCCATGAAGAGGACGCCGGAGCAGCGCACGATCAGCCGCTCATGCGCGCGATAGAAGCGCCGAACAGCGCCTGCTCCGATAATACTGATGAGAATGACGTCGGCCGTTATGAACCCCGCAAAGGAAACCGTCAGCAGCAACGGCAGGGCGCTGAAGGTCAGCGCGCCGGCGGAGCCCGCGACAAGTGCCGTAAAGGTTGCCAGCGCTACGGGATATCCCTTTGGATTGGTTAGCCCGAAGATCAGGCCGCGGCGGAACGGCCGGTCGACATTGACGAGTGCCTTGCCATCGCCCTTCGGCTTGGCCGTCACGGCACTCCAGCCGATCCAGGCGAGATAGAAGCCGCACAACAAGCCGAGCAGGTCGAAGACGAAGGTGCCGATGGTCTTGGCGCCGACGATGGCGACCAAGGCGAGTGTGGACCAGACGAGATCGCCCAGCAGATGGCCGCTGACGAAGAATGCGCCCGCCCTGCGCCCCTGTCCGGCGCCTATGCCGAGCAGCGCCAGAAAGGCGGGGCCGGGGATGAGCACATAGAAAAGCGCGGCCAGAAAAGCGCCGACAACAAGCGATTGCGTCATGATGGATGTTCCCGCTGGCAATCGCGCGAGAGTAGCAATCTGCGGAACCCGGTCAAGCACGAGCGCGTTGCGGACAGAAGAAGTCGTTGTGTTCATGGGACGAAATCAATATGTACGTAGTGGGGCCCAAAAACTAAAGAGCGTAGGTAGGGAAGCGCTTATGAACAGCAGGATTAATACGGATTCGCTCGCCTTTCTTGTGAGCGATTGCGCCCGACTGATCAGGGCGGCCTTCGAGCGACGCATTCTTGTCGCCGGGCTTGGACTGACGGCCGGAGAAGCGCGGACGCTCATGCAGGTTGCCGCCATCAATGGCAGTCGCCAGCTCGACATCGCCTCCCGCATGGGGTTGGAGCCGATGACAGTCAGCGCCTTTCTCGACAAGTTGCAGGCGCGCGGCCTGATCGAACGCCAGCCCGACCCGCTCGACCGCCGTGCCAAGCGCATCGTGCTGTCGGATGCCGCCGACGCCAAGTTGAAGCAGATCGATAGGGAGATCTGCGAAGTCGAGCGTAATGCGACACAGGGCTTCGATCCGGCTCTTCAGCTTCAGTTGCATGACGCCCTGTGTGTTTTCCGCAGCAATCTGCAGAAGGCGGAGGCACCGGCGGAAGTCGAACGCGAATTGCGGCCGGTGGAATAATCCAAGCCCGCCGCCTTCGCAGGCTCAGATGAGAAAGCCCGCCTCCGGCGACACCGCAAGCGGGCTTCATCGAGAGAGAGCGGTTACTTCGACAGGTTGCGCTTGGCGAGCGTGCGCAGGCGCAAGGCGTTGAGCTTGATGAAACCAGCCGCATCCTTCTGGTCGTAGGCGCCCTGGTCGTCTTCGAAGGTGACCAGCTTGTCGGAGTAGAGCGACTTCGGGCTTTCGCGGCCGATGACCATGACGTTGCCCTTGTAGAGCTTCAGTGTCACCTCGCCTTCGACATGCTCCTGGCTTTTGTCGATCAGGGCCTGCAGCATCTCGCGTTCCGGCGAGAACCAGAAGCCGTAATAGATCAGCTCGGCATAGCGCGGCATCAGCTCGTCCTTGAGGTGCGCGGCACCGCGGTCGAGCGTGATGGATTCGATGGCGCGGTGGGCCGCGAGCAGGATCGTGCCGCCGGGAGTCTCGTAGACACCGCGCGATTTCATGCCGACGAAACGGTTCTCGACCAGATCGAGACGGCCGATGCCGTTGTCGCGGCCGTACTCGTTCAGCTTCGCAAGCAAGGTCGCTGGGCTCAGTCGCTGGCCATCGATAGAAACGGCATCACCCTTTTCGAAGCCGATCTTGATGATGGTGGCCTTATCGGGGGCTGCTTCCGGCGAGATCGTGCGCATGTGCACATACTCGGGCGCTTCCTGGGCCGGGTTTTCCAGGACCTTGCCTTCGGACGAGGAGTGCAGCAGGTTGGCGTCGACGGAGAAAGGCGCTTCGCCCTTCTTGTCCTTGGCAACCGGAATCTGGTGCTTCTCGGCAAATTCGAGCAGATCGGTGCGGCTCTTGAACGACCAGTCGCGCCAGGGTGCGATGATCTTGATGTCCGGATTCAGCGCATAGGCCGAAAGCTCGAAACGAACTTGGTCGTTGCCCTTGCCGGTCGCGCCGTGAGCAATGGCGTCGGCGCCGGTCTTCCTGGCGATCTCGATGAGATGCTTGGAGATCAGCGGACGCGCGATCGAGGTGCCGAGCAGATAGACGCCTTCATAGACGGCATTGGCGCGGAACATCGGGAAGACGAAATCGCGCACGAATTCCTCGCGCACATCCTCGATATAGATTTCCTTGATGCCGAGCATTTCGGCCTTCTTGCGCGCCGGCTCCAGCTCTTCGCCCTGGCCGAGATCGGCGGTGAAGGTGACGACTTCGGCGCCGAGCTCCGTCTGCAGCCACTTCAGGATAATCGAGGTGTCGAGACCGCCGGAATAGGCGAGAACGACTTTCTTCACGTCTTTATGTGATGCCATGATGAGTTCCGTTTCAAGGCGGACCAGAGAAAATGCCCGCAAACCTGTATCGCGGAACTTTTAGCGAGATTATCGTGCGGCGCAAGGGGAGGCGAGAGCGGGACGTTTCTCAGGACAGCGTCAAAGATGGGCGCCGATATTCATCCGTCGATGCAGGATGCGGATGATCGTGACCGTTTCGACGCCATCCTTATAGATGATGAAATGAGCCAGAGGCGAGAGCGAGATAATCCCGTTTGATGCCGCCGACCTTGCGATCGCGTGCGATGCCCTTCATCAAAGCATGACAACGATCACGCAGAGCGAAGACATAATCCTCCGCTTGCTCGTGACCCCATTTTTCCTCGGTATAGTCGTAGATTTGATCGATGTCGGACGTTGCTTTCGGCGAGAAGACCAATTTCTTCATCGCTGATTGCGCAACTTTCTCTTTCCTTCGATAAATTCATAGAAGTCAAACTCCTCCGGCTCGCCCGAGGCCTCCCCTTCGGCGATCGCCGCTTCAATCGCATCTATTTCCGCCCGGCTACGGAATAATTTCAGCGCGGCGTCGATGACCTCGCTTGGCGAATCGTAATTGCCGTGGCTGATCTGCTCGCCGATAAACGCATCCATCTGCTCGTCGATTTCTATGGACACATGCTTTGTCACGAGCGCGACCTCCAGCGGTTTGACTTGATTGCCGAAAGTACCATATTCGGCGGCGACCGAACAATGCCTGAGGAGGGCTCCGCTCGTGACCGATATTCAAGACATTTTCAAGAAATCCAATGTTGCCGTCATCACCGGAGGCGCTTCCGGCATCGGCTTTGCCGCGGCGAAACATTTCGCATCCCTCGGCATGAGCGTCGTCATCGCCGATCTCGGCGGCGATCGCCTGGCCGAAGCGAGCGCTGAACTCAAGACGATTGCAGGCGAAGAGCATGTGATGGCCATCGAGACGGATGTCGCCAGCAAGGAAGCGCTGGAAGCACTGGAACGTGCCGTCCTGCAGCGTTTCGGCCGCGTGCATGTGTTGATGAACAACGCCGGCATCGGCCCGGAAACCTCCATCTTCAGCGCCCAGGCCGGCTGGGACGCGATCCTCGGCGTCAACCTGCTCGGCGTCATCAACGGCACGCGCGTCTTCGGGCCCGGTATGCTGGCGCACGGCAAGCCGGGCGTCATCATCAACACCGGCTCGAAACAGGGCATCACCACGCCTCCCGGCAATCCCGCCTACAATGTCTCGAAGGCCGGTGTGAAGGTCTTTACTGAGGCGCTGCAGCACGAGCTGCGCAACACGGAAGGCGCCAGGATTTCGGCCCATCTCCTCATCCCCGGCTTCGTCTTCACAGGCTTGACCAAAGGCGATCGACGGGAAAAGCCTGCTGCCGCCTGGACGCCAGAGCAGACGGTCGAGTTCATGATGGAAAGCCTGAAGCGCGGCGATTTCTACATTCTTTGCCCCGATAATGATGTGGCCCGGCCGGTCGACGAACGCCGCATGCTCTGGGCTGCCGGCGATATTGTCGAGAACCGGCCGCCGCTGTCGCGGTGGCACCCGGACTATGCCGATCAATTCAAGGCTTTCCTCGAAAGGAAGGATTGATTTGCAATCAACCGAAAGCCGGGTAAGAACGGATAGACCTAAAGCATATCGCGATCTTTCAGATTCGCTTCCTGTGCTTTAGCTCCTTGATTTTGCGCATGTCGTTCTCGCAAAACCGCTATACACTTTTGCGCGACATGCTTTAATCCGGCTTTCGGAGCAGCCCTTATGGATTTCATACCCAGCCTGCCGACCCTTCTTGCCTTTTCCGCAGCGAGCCTGCTGCTGGCGATGACGCCCGGTCCCGACATGACGCTGTCGATCAGCCGTGCGCTGGCACAGGGCAAGAAGGCGGCGCTCTTCGTCGTGCTCGGCACCACGCTCGGCGTTGTCGTTCATACCTGCCTGGTGGCCTTCGGCATCTCGGCGCTGATCACTGCCTCTCCGGTCGCCTTTACCGTCCTGAAGACCGGCGGCGCCGCCTATCTGCTCTGGCTGGCGGTCCAGGCAATCCGCTTCGGCTCCAGCCTGTCGGTCAAGAAGATCGATACCGTCGGGGGAACGCCCTTCGCCAACATCTCGAACGGTTTCTGGGTCAATCTGCTGAACCCGAAGGTCATCATCTTCTTCATGACCTTCCTGCCGCAGTTCGTCACCGCCGGCGATCCCGCAGTCACGCACAAGCTGCTCTTCCTCGGCTTCTTCTTCATCGTCATCGGCATGCCGGTGAACATGCTCGTCGTTCTTGCCGCCGACGGTCTGTCGTCCTGGCTGCAGCGCAATCGCGGCGTGATGCGCGGCCTCGACTACGCCTTTGCCAGCGTTTTCTCGATCTTCGCGGTGAAGATCTTCTTCACTCAGGCTCGTTGAGAACGGACCATTGTCCCGCAAAGCGGCCGGCGATCCACCAATAGACGGTGGCGCAGGCTGCACCTAGAAAGGCAAAGCAGACGGCGACGGTAATCAGATTGAGCGTTTGCGGCCGTTCCGTCCCGCCCGAAATCAGGATGGACGCGACCGCCGATAGAACCGCGCCGAAAATCGCATAGCCATACCATCGACGCATGCCGCGCCATTCGAGAATGGGAATGACCACAAGAGACGGCAGGATGCTGACGATCATCGCGACCTTGGTCAGAGCGATGGTCAGGACGAAAAGCTCGGGCGCCGCGGTCTCCGGTATGGTCCACGCAGCAACACAGGCCAGCACGAAGCCCATCAGAGCGCAGGCGGCGACATAGCCCCACAGGAGGCGCATCGGCTTGCGCAGTCCAAGAAGCATCTATCTCAATCCTCGCCGTGATTGGCGATCATCATGGCTTCGAAAGCCAATCGCTCCGTCTTGCGCATGCGCTCGGATTCCGATTTCAGCTGACCGCAGGCGGCGAGAATGTCGCGGCCGCGCGGCGTGCGGATCGGCGAGGCATAGCCGGCCGAATTGATAAAATCAGCGAACTTCTCGATCTGCTCCCAATCGGAACACTGATAGTTCGTGCCGGGCCAGGGATTGAAGGGGATCAGGTTGATCTTGGCCGGAATGCCCTTCAGAAGCTGGATCAAGCCCTTCGCATCCTCGAGGCTGTCGTTGACACCCTTCAGCATCACATATTCGAAGGTAATGCGCCGCGCGTTGGAGAGGCCGGGATAGGCGCGGCAGGCGTCCATCAGTTCCTTCAGCGGATATTTCTTGTTGATCGGTACCAGCATGTCGCGCAGATCGTCGCGCACCGCATGCAGCGAGATCGCCAGCATGACGCCGATCTCGTCGCCGGTCCGGTAGATTTCCGGCACGACCCCCGAGGTTGAAAGGGTGATGCGCCGCTTCGAAAGAGACAGGCCGTCGCCATCGGATGCGATCAGCAGCGCCTGTTTGACGCTGTCGAAATTATAGAGCGGCTCGCCCATGCCCATCATGACGATGTTGCTGACCTTGCGTCCCTCGGCCGGCATGATCGTGCCCTGCGGCGCTTCGCGATCCGGGAAATCGCCGAGACGATCGCGCGCCAGAAGCAACTGCGACAGGATTTCCTCCGCCGTCAGATTGCGCACGAGGCGCTGTGTGCCCGTATGACAGAAGGAGCAGGTGAGCGAGCAGCCGACCTGGCTGGAGATGCAGAGCGTACCGCGCCCTTCTTCCGGAATATAGACGCTTTCGACTTCGACGGGACGACCGGCGCCGCGCGGCGGAAAGCGCAGCAGCCATTTGCGGGTGCCGTCATTGGAGACCTGCTCCTCGACGATCTCGGGACGGGCGATGGTGAAATGCGTCTTCAGCATCTCGCGCATGTCCTTCGACACATTCGCCATGGAATCGAAATCGGAGACGCCGCGCACATAGATCCAGTTCCAGAGCTGGCTGACGCGCATCTTGATCTGCTTGTCGGCAACACCCTTTTCCTTGAGTGCTGCACCCATTTCCTCGCGCGTCATGCCGATCAGCGACGGCTTCGGCGAAAGTTCGACCGGCTGCGGTACCGGCATGGGCTTCAGCCTGGAGGGAGTTATGACATCGGTGGCGGACATAGGATCGTTCCAACGGTTCACAGCGGCGATGCCGCAAAAGCTGACAAAAGCTGCGGATGCGGACAAGGCACGGAAATCTGAAGATTCATGCGGCGGCGGGGCAATCTATCTGCCGCACACCTATCGTTGGCGCGGCATTTAGCATTAATTTCCGCCCGCGTCATCCCTTTCCCTCGAAAGCCTGAGGTCGGCCCTTGAAACAAAAAGGCCGGTCAGCATGGCCGGCCTCATCATCACGGTCGCGGCGACGGGGAGGATCACATTCGCGTGATCCCTCGGCCTTCGATCTATTTGCAGTTTTCGATCTGCTTCAGCGCAGCGCTCACACCCTTCAGCGAATAGGTGTAGGAAGTGGCGGTGCCCTTCTTCGACGTCGCGGAAACCTTCAGCGAATGTCCGGACTTCAGCGCGGCGACGAGCGCCGGCTCCTGCGCGGCGTTTTCAACCCAGGCCGCCTTGTCCTTTGTAAACATCACGAAGGTCTTGTTGTCGATCGTGACATTGACCTTGGAGTTGTCCTTGAGGGGATAACCCATCATCGCCTGCGGCTCATACGAGATGTTCTGGCCCGGACGCTGGGTAACGATAAAGAAGTTGTCACCATGATCGACGCCGGAGGTCGGCAACTTCGTTTTGGCGACCGACAGGACATAGCACACCTTACCGGCCGCCGACTGATAGGAATAAGCGCCCCAGTCGCCAAATTGTTGGATCAGTGAAGGCGCTGCCGGCGCTGCCGCTTTCGTTTGTGCAGGCGCCTGCTTCTTGGTCTGCGCGGACGCTATGCCGGTTCCGGCCAGAACGAGCGAGAGGGCGATTGCGAAGCTTTTTACAAACATGGTTTCCTGCCGATTTCTTGCGGTCCAGAGCTCATGGCGATTCGTTTGACGCACGCCTATGCTCGTGAGCTGCCTTATTTTGACTTTATTCAGGTTACCAAACCGTCAACGGAGCACCGCCCGCCACTGGCGCCGTGTCATTTCAACCCAGTTATCGCACGAAGCTTGAAAGGCACAAGATGGAATTGGAAAACCCGGATGGTGGAATACCACCCAACGGATTCGATTTAAGACAGAAAGATTCAGGCAAGAATTTGACCTCGCTAAAATCAGCGAGCCCTCATAAAGCTCTGGAAAGCCGAGAGGATTTGAACCGATCGGCGAAAGTGGTCATCAGGCCGTCTTCATGGCCTCCGGTTCGTTCTGTAAAGCCCGATCGGCGGCATCGTAGTGCTCTTGGCGGATATGCCCCCTGATCATGCTGAAGGCGAGCGTCAGCACGGCTACGTCATCCGAGTAGCCGATGACGGCAAAGAAATCGGGGATGATGTCGATGGGCATGACGAAATAGCCGAGTGCCGCCAGCAATATGCCACGGACGCGGGTCGGCGTGTCCGGATCAAGCGCGCAATAGAAGGCAGCCACGACGTCACGCGAGAACGGAATATGGCGAGCCGCCTTCCGCAAGGTCGGCCAGAATTTTCTGCGCACCGATTTCTCCTGCTCTTTTTGGGTCTCGTCGTCACCAGGCATCAGGATTTCCCCGTACTTGATGTCATCCATTCCATTCACCTCTATTCGCCGCCCCGTCGCCCGGGCCGTGTCAACATATGGTGATCGCCTGGCGCGATTCAATCGATCCGGCGCGCAGCCGCTTTCTCCATCGCTTTCGCGAGCTTCACGTCATAGTCGGTCAGACCGCCAGCATCATGGGTCGTCAGCTTCACCTCGACGCGGGAATAGACGTTGAACCATTCCGGGTGGTGGTTGAATTTTTCTGCGGCAAGGGCGGCTTCGGTCATGAAGCTAAAAGCTTCGACGAAGTTGCGGAACTTGAAGGTTTTTGAAATGGACAGCCCGTCTGCGGCAAGCGCCCATCCGCTGAGTTCCGCAAGATTTTCATCGATTGCCGCGCGGTCCAGCTTCTCGTATTTCATGATGCATCACTCCTCTCTAAGCAATTCCAGGAAAAGTGCGAAACGGTTTCCCTCCGGAATTGCGTAAAAGCAAAAAGGATAGAGCGTTTTCGCATTTCGAAAAAAGCGTAAAAGCTCCGGAGGTTGAACGATAGCATGGATCGTCACAGGGTTCTTTTCGTCTGCGCCGGCAATATCTGCCGCTCGCCCCTCGCCGAAGGCATATTCAGGCATCTGGCGGGTGAAGCCGGCCGTGGCGGCGAATTCGACATCGATTCGGCCGGTACCGGCGGCTGGCATCAGGGAGAACGCCCGGATCGCCGCTCGGTTGCGGTTGCCGCCGGCCATGGAATCGATATTTCAGCCCAGCGCGCCCGCCGCATCGAGCCGGCCGATTTCGGCAGGTTCGATCTCATCCTGGCAATGGATCAGGACAATTTGAAGAACTTGCGCAAGACAGCGCCCCTCGATGCCCTCGGCAAGCTGCATCTCTTCAATGCCCTTGCGCTTGGCAACAACAAGGATATCCCCGATCCCTACTACGGCGACCGCGAGGATTTCGAGGCTGTCTATACCATGCTCTTGACCGGCTGCAGCGCGCTGTTGCCCAAAGTCGGGAACGCACTGCGGGGCTCGTGAAGCGGGAATATCTCTTCGGTGAGATAAGGACCGCCGCCGACCGATTCGCGCGACGACAAGAGCACAAAACGCCCGACCGTGAACGGCGCCGTATAGAAGTTGCCGCGGCCGGAGAGATAGTGCACCACATCGTCGACCCGCGAGGACTTCAGCCTGGCGAGCGTCACATGCGGCGTGAACTTGCGCGGATCCGGCTGCAGGCCGATGCGCTGGCAGATGCGCTCGATCTCGCCTTGCAGCGCGAACATATCCGGTGTCTGCGAGACCCCGGCCCAAACCGAATGCGGTTTCTTGGAGCCGAAGGAGCCGATGCCCTCCAGCCGAAGCTGGAATTCGGGCCGATCTATCCGGTCCAGCCGGTCGACGATCTCATCGGCCGTGCGGCCATCGACATCGCCGATGAAGCGCAAGGTAATGTGATAATTTTCAACGTCGATCCACCTGGCTCCCGGGAGACCACCGCGCAACAATGACAGGCTCATGGCCGCATTGCGCGGAATTTCGAGGGCGGTAAAAAGTCTCGGCATGACGAGCACTCCCCGAATCTCTTGCAGGTAAAGGTAGGGAATCACGCATTTGCAGTCGGTGCAAGCACCTATTTCGCACCTGCGTCAATCGTCCCTACAAAACTGATAACAGCCGGCAACATACGCTCGACCATCACATCGATCCCCTTGGGGTTCGGATGCATCCCGTCCGACAGCTGCAAATCCGCATGAGTTGCCACGCCATCGAGGAAGAATGGATAAAGCGGAAGCTGGTATTTGTCGGCCAGACGTTTGTAGATCGGATTGAACTTCTCGGCATAATTGCCTCCCATATTCGGCGGCGCCAGCATGCCGACGAGGAGGATCGGGATTTTTCGGCCCTTCAATCGCTCGATCATCGTCTCGAGGTTCTTCTCCGTCTGCTCCGGGGGAATGCCGCGCAGCGCATCGTTGGCGCCGAGCTCAAGGATCACGCCATCCGTACCGTCAGGCACGGACCAGTCGATGCGCGAGAGGCCGCCCGAGGTCGTATCTCCCGAAACGCCCGCGTCGGCAACCGCGACATCCAATCCCTTGGCCTTCAGCGCCGCCTCCAATTTGGCGGGAAAGCCATCGCCGGGCGGCAGCTGATAGCCCGCCATCAGGCTGTCGCCGAAGCCGACCAGCTGAATGGTCCGCGCATTTGCAGAACCCGCCACGCCAAACAAAAGACCGAAAGTGATGACAGCGAAGTGAAGCGCGGCAACTTTAAAACCCATGATCCATTCCCTAAATTCGCTGCTCGGGCCAAATTGCGCCCGCCATTGTCTCTGATGTTCTCTGATATATAGGGCGTTCGCATTGGCAAAAACCATCATCGAGCTGAAGAAGGCGGATTTAACGCTCGGCAACGCCGCCGCCTCCGTCCATGTGCTGAAGGGCATCGACCTCACCATCATGGAGGGTGAATCGGTGGGCATTGTCGGCCCCTCCGGTTCCGGAAAATCCACTCTGCTGATGGTGCTCGCCGGCCTCGAAAAGCTCGACAGCGGCGAACTTCTGATCCGCGACACGCCGCTGCACAGTCTCAGCGAAGATCGCATCGCCGATTTTCGCGGCCGCAATATCGGCATCGTCTTTCAGTCGTTCCACCTGATCGCCAACATGACGGCGCTCGAAAACGTCGCCGTGCCGCTGGAACTTGCCAATGTCCGCGATGCCTTCGACATCGCCCGGCGCGAGTTGGAAGCAGTGGGGCTGGGCGAAAGGCTCACGCACTATCCCGGCCAGCTTTCCGGCGGCGAACAGCAGCGCGTGGCGATCGCCCGCGCGCTCGCCCCCTCGCCCGCCGTCCTGATCGCCGACGAACCGACGGGCAATCTCGACACCGATACTGGCCGGCAGATCGCCGACCTGCTCTTCGCCCAGCAGGCCGAACGCGGCACGACCATGCTGCTCGTTACCCACGATCCCGCGCTTGCCGCGCGCTGCTCGCGTCAGATCCGCGTTCGCTCCGGCGAGATCGAGAATGACGGCACCCGCACCCGCACCAGCCAGGCAGCACTGGCATGAGCGCGGCGGGACTGCGCCTGCCGCTTGCCTTCCGCCTTGCCATGCGCGAATTGCGCGGCGGCCTTGGCGGCTTCTATATCTTTCTCGCCTGCATCGCGCTCGGCACCGGTGCAATCGCCGCCGTCAATTCGGTTTCCCGTTCGATCACCGATGCGATCTCGACGCAAGGGCAAGCGCTGCTTGCCGGTGACGCCCGTTTCGAACTGCGCAATCGCGAGGCGACGCCGGAAGAATTCGCCTATCTCCAAAGTCTAGGGAAAGTTTCGCGCTCCACCGGCCTGCGCTCCATGGCGAGGCTGCCCGATGGATCGGATCAGGCGCTGGTCGAGGTTAAGGCGGTCGACGACGCGTATCCGCTCTACGGCACCTTTGAGGCCGACCCCAGTCAGCCGCTCTCGACGTTACTGGCCGCAAAGGATGGCGCCTATGGCGCCGTCGTAGCCCCCCTGCTGCTGGAACGCCTGAACCTCAAGGTCGGCAGCGATCTGCTGCTAGGCAATACGAAGCTGCACATATCGGGCACCATCCAAAGCGAGCCGGATGCCGTCTCCGAAGGCTTCGGCTTCGCGCCACGTCTGCTCACCAGCCGCGACGCACTGATCGCCTCCGGCCTGATCACGACCGGCAGCCTCGTCGAACAGGCCTACAGGATCCGCATGGCCGATCCCGCCACCGGTCTGCGCAATCTCGCCGACCGCGCCAATGCCGCCTTCCCGCAGGCGGGCTGGTCGATCCGCAGCAGCGACCGTGCAGCACCTCAGCTCGCCGACAACGTCACCCGCTTCTCACAGTTTCTGACGCTCGTCGGCCTGGCGGCGCTCATCGTCGGCGGCGTGGGCGTTGCCAATGCCGTCCGCGCCTTCCTCGATTCGAAGCGCACCACCATCGCCACCTTCAAATGCCTGGGCGCGCCGGCCTTCGTCGTCGTGCTGATCTATCTCATCCAGATCGCCGTCATCGCACTTGCCGGCATAGCAATCGGCCTCGTGCTCGGCGCCCTCGCACCTATGATCGCGTCGCAGTTCATGGCGGAATTCCTGCCGATCTCGACCGCACCGCGGCTCTATCCCGGCGCATTGACGCTGGCTGCCCTCTTCGGCCTGCTGACGACTCTGGCCTTCGCCATTCCGCCGCTCGGCCATGCCCGCGAGGTGCCGGCAACGGCGCTGTTTCGCGAACAGGGCTTCGAAGTGCGCCGCCTGCCCGGCTGGCCCTATCTGCTGGCCGCCGGCGTGCTGATGGCGGCCCTGGCAGCTTTGGCGATCGCCACCGCCTATGATCGCTTCATCGCGATCGTTTTTGTCGTCTCGATCGCCGGCGCTTTCATCGTGCTGCGCGCCGTTGCCGCCCTGCTTTCCTGGCTTGCCCGCCGCAGCCCGCGCGTGCGCTCACCCGCACTGCGCCTTGCGATCGGCAATATCCACCGGCCGGGTGCGCTGACTTCATCCGTCGTGCTGTCGCTCGGCCTCGGTCTGGCGCTGTTGGTGACCCTGACGCTGATCGACGGCAACATGCGCCGCGAGCTGATGGGGCGCATGAGCGAGCAGGCGCCGAACTTCTTCTTCGTCGACATCCAGGGGCCGGAACTGGAAGGCTTCCGCAAGATCGTCCTCGACGTCGACCCTAAGGGCAAATTCGTCGAAGCGCCGATGCTGCGCGGCCGGATCGTCGCCTTCAACGGCGAGGATGTCACCAAGATGAAGGTGCCGGCCGCAGGCCAATGGGTCCTGCGCGGCGACCGAGGCATTACCTATGCGGATACGGTGCCGGAAAACGCCTCGGTCACGGAAGGCAAATGGTGGGGCAAGGACTATAGCGGCGAACCGCTGGTCTCCTTTTCCGAAGAGGAAGGCAAGGCGCTCGGCCTGAAACTCGGCGACAAGGTCACCGTCAACGTGCTCGGCCGCAACATCACCGCCAAGATCGCCAGCTTCCGCAAGGTACAATGGCAATCGCTATCGATCAATTTCGTGATGATCTTCTCGCCCAATACGTTCAAGGGCGCACCGCACGCCTGGCTCGCGACCCTGACCGACACCTCCGCCACCTCCGAACAGGAAGCGGCGATCCTGAGGAAAGTCACCAATACCTACCCGACCATCACAAGCGTCCGGGTCAAGGATGCGCTCGATGTCGTCAACACGCTGGTAGGGCAGCTGGCGGCCGCCATCCGCTCCGCCGCCTCTGTCGCGCTCATCGCCTCCGTGTTGGTGCTGGCTGGTGCGCTCGCCGCCGGAAACCGCGCACGCACACATGATGCCGTCATCCTCAAGACGCTCGGCGCGACGCGGGCGACATTGATCCGCGCCTTCAGCTACGAATATCTGATTCTGGGGGCGGCAACCGCCGTCTTTGCCCTGATCGCCGGCGCCGCCTCCGCCTGGTATATCGTCAGCCGCATCATGCACCTGCCCTCGGCCTTCCTGCCCGACGTCGCCCTATCGACGCTCGTCATCGCTCTGGTGCTGACGGTCGGCATCGGCCTGATCGGTACCTGGCGCATCCTCGGCCAGAAGGCGGCGCCCGTTCTGCGCGAGCTCTAATCTCTCCGCCAACGCCGCAGAGCCGCCAAAACGGCCCGATGTTACATCGATTTAACATCGGGCCGGCCGGTTGACCCTTGTGCATGCGGCCCGAAAGCCTCATATTCTGTGCAGGCATGCTGAGCTCCGCAGCGGCGCCTGGGTTCTGAAAAACCCGACACCGTACTCACATCGGAGCTTGAAAGAGGAAAACATGGCTGACTTTCGCAATTACCAAAACCGGGCGCAGAGCGGTGCGCAATCCGGTGCGATGATAGACGAGGGCCTTCGAGCCTACATGCTCAAGGTCTATAACCTGATGGCGCTGGGTCTGGCGATCACGGGTGTTGCCGCCTATCTCTCCTTCTCGCTCGCTTTCGCAAACGGACAGATCACGGCCTTCGGCCAGGCGATCTACTTGAGCCCGCTGAAGTGGGTTGTCATTCTCGCTCCCCTGGCAATGGTCTTCTTCCTGAGCTTCAGGATCAACCGCATGAGCGTGGCCGCCGCGACGACGACCTTCTGGGTCTACGCCGCGCTTGTCGGCCTGTCGCTTTCGTCGATCTTCATCATCTACACCGGCCAGAGCGTCGTGCAGACCTTCTTCGTGACCGCCGCCTCCTTCGGCGCCCTGTCGCTCTACGGCTACACGACGAAGCGTGACCTGTCGGCGATGGGCTCGTTCCTGATGATGGGCCTCTTCGGCCTGATCATCGCATCGCTGGTCAACATCTTCCTGGCATCGTCCGCCCTGCAGTTCGCCATTTCCGTAATCGGCGTCCTGGTCTTCGCAGGCCTTACCGCCTGGGACACGCAGCGGATCAAGGAAATGTACTATGATGCCGACGATGCGACCGTTGCCGGCCGCAAGGCGATCATGGGCGCCCTGTCGCTCTACCTCGACTTCATCAACCTGTTCATGTTCCTGCTGCAGTTCCTCGGCAACCGCCGTTAATCGCACCGCATGAACGGCCAACGGAAGGCGGCTTCGGCCGCCTTTTTATTTGCCTGGCGGGTAAGCCTGCTATTTGATAGCAATCTTCACAAACCGCAGATCAGGCAATGAAAACAATGTCAGTCAGCCTCCGCAGCGCAACCGCAGACGACCTTCGCCATATCACCGCAATCTATCGCGATTCCGTCCTCAGCGGCACGGCAAGCTATGAGATCACGCCGCCGGACCAGGAGGAAATGGCCGCCCGGTTCGAGGCGATCCGTGACAAGGGCTATCCTTATCTCGTCGCCGAAGACGAGGCCGGCGCTTTCCTCGGCTATGCCTATGCCTCCTCGTTCCGCACGCGGCCGGCCTATCGCTGGATGGTGGAGGATTCGATCTATCTGGCAACGGAGGCCCGCGGTCGCGGCGTCGGCAGGCTCCTGCTCGAGGCGCTCGTCGAAAGCTGCGAGAGGCTCGGCTTCCGCCAGATGATCGCCGTCATCGGCGGCGCCCATCCCGCCTCCGTCGCCCTACACCGCGCGGCTGGCTTTGCCGAAGTCGGACTGCTCAAGGGCGCCGGCTACAAGCATGGGCGATGGCTGGATACGATGCTGATGCAGAAGGCGCTCGGGGACGGCGCGGAAACCGATCCGGATCCGTCGGTCTATCCTGGGACGTTGTTTGGGGGGTAGTGCCGGCCTGGCAATTGTTGCGCCTATGATCCCCCTCTGCAAATGAGTAGAAACTACTTCTCCACCAGCTTCAGCTGCTTGTCGAAAACCTTCAACACTTGGCTCAGCTCATGACCGCGCTTCAGGATCATGCCGTTGGTATTGATGACGGAAAAGGCACCCTGCTTGGCCGAAAGCTTCGGATTTTTTTCAATGCGGAAGAGCGGCATCTCGCCGGAGCGCTTGAAGACGGAGAAAACCGCCTTGTCCTTCAAATGATCGATGGCGTAGTCGCGCCACTCGCCCTCGCCCACCATGCGGCCATAGATCCAGAGAATCGCATCCAGCTCCCGGCGATGAAACGTCACCGGCAGCGGGTCCTTGCTCTGTTTGTATTCTCTGAGATCAACGACGACGGATGAATTGGTATCGACGGAACGGCTTTCACCGTGTCTCAAATCCGGCTGATCAGTCATCAATCCCCCAGGGGCTATCTCATGACAGGAGAATGACAGTTTGCCTCAGCCACATCAAATTGCAAGACGGCTGCCGCCTCACAATTTCTTTCCCAACTGTGAACCACCTCGTCAGCGCCGCATTTCAGCCAAAACGACGCCCAATTTACAGGAAGTATAGAGGGCCGTTTGACGCCGCCGCGTCAAACGGCCCGGCCGGGGCGCATCGATTAAACCCCAGCCCCGAATGCGTCCTCGCCGGGCACCACCCCTTTTCGGCGCCAGCCGAAATAGGGACCCCTTTTTGGCACCAGCCAAAATAGGGAACCCATTTTTTGGCCTCGGCTAGAATAGGGACCTTTTCGACCCAAGCCGAATGGACGAACTCCGGCAAAGCTGACAAAGCCGCTCAGCCGTCGGAACCTACCGTCAAGACAGTCGCCCCGAGAATGGCGGCCGGATCGCCCGCAGGCGTCGATGCCTGCAGCAGGATTGCGAGGCCCCGCCGGCCGGCTTTATCGAGCACGGTCGAGGGCAGTACGAGGCTCATGGCCTTGCCGTCCCACATGCCCACCGTCTCGACATCGGATACCGCATGCATATAGGCGATCTGCTGGCCGGTATTTTCACCGCCCTTCGGCGCCACCATCTGCTCCTTGTCGAAATAGACGGCAACCACATTGGCCTTGCCCTGCCCGGCCCCAATCTTGATCTCCAGCTCGTCACCCTTCATGGCGGCACTGACAGAAACCGTCAGCCCCTCGCCAAGGCGCTGAAAATCATCCAGCTTGATGTTGATGGCATTGAGATCGGCGCCGTTCATATGGTCCCTGCCATTGACGATCGCCTGTGGCGTATAGACCCCGCTGCGGCCCATCGTGCGGGCATAGGCATACTGGCGCGCCGTATTGTCCTTGGACGCCATGGTGTCGTTCCAGCCGAGATAGTTCCAATAGTCGACATGGTAGGCAAGCGCCACGACATTGCCCTGGCGGATCAGCTTGCGAAAGGCCGCATCGGCCGGAGGACAGGAGGCACAGCCCTGCGAGGTGAAAAGCTCGACGACGCCCTTGATCTTCGGGGCTTCCTGCGCATGCAGCGAACTTGCGAGCGCAATGCCTGCCACAAGTGGTACCGAAAATCGAAGGCGCATTTCCATCTTACCCCTGCATCAAATCCCGAGAGCCTTCTGCCCATACAGACTCCGAAACACTCATGCTTGCCGAGCGGCCATGCTCACATCAAGCCTGAAAAACCTGAAACAAGAGATAATAGCTTAGCGCGATGACGCAAAGTCACGATGGGGTGAGGCTCAGGCCATATGGCAGCAACGCCGAACACATCACCGTGAAAAACAAGACGCCGCCGGGAGAGTTTCCCGGCGGCGTCCCGTTTTTAGTTTCGATGCCTATCAGGCAGCGAGATCGCGCAGAACGGTCTGCAGGATGCCACCATTATTGACGTAGACGACCTCATCCAGCGTATCGATGCGGCAGATGATCGGAACGTCCTTCACGGTGCCGTCGCCATAGGTGATCTTGGCGATCTTGCGCTCGCGTGGCTTGATGTTTTCCAGCCCTTCGATCGTGACCAGTTCGTCGCCCTTCAGGCCGAGGCTGGCCCAGGTCGTGCCTTCCTCGAAGACGAAGGGGATGACGCCCATGCCGACGAGGTTCGAACGGTGGATGCGCTCGAAGGACTGGGCGATCACGGCGCGTACGCCGAGCAGGTTCGTGCCCTTGGCAGCCCAGTCGCGCGACGAGCCGTTGCCATATTCGACGCCTGCGAAGATAACGAGCGGAACACCCTCGGCCTTATACTGCATGGCCGCATCGTAGATCGACGTCTCTTCCTTGGACGGATAATGGATGGTGTAGCCACCTTCCTTGCCGTTCGGGCCGAGCATGTGGTTGCGGATGCGGATGTTGGCAAAGGTGCCGCGCATCATGACTTCATGGTTGCCGCGGCGCGTGCCGTACTGGTTGAAGTCCGCAACGCCGACGCCATGACCAAGGAGGTAGGCACCCGCCGGCGAGGCAGCCTTGATCGAACCGGCCGGCGAAATGTGATCGGTGGTGATCTTGTCGCCGAGGAGGCCAAGAACGCGAGCACCCTTGATGTCGGAAACGCCGGCGCCCTTCTTGCCCATGCCCACGAAGTAGGGCGGGTTCTGCACGTAGGTCGAGTTGTCGTCCCAGGCATAGGTCTGGCCCGCAGGAACCTGCACGGCCTGCCAGTTGGCGTCGCCCTTGAAGACATCGGCATATTTGGTCTCGTAGAGCTCACGGGTGACATATTTCTGGATGAACTCCTGAACCTCATGCGAGGTCGGCCAGATGTCCTTCAGATAGACGGGCTTGCCGTTCTGATCCTCGCCGATCGGCTCCTTCGTCAGATCGAGCTGCACGGAGCCCGCGAGCGCGTAGGCGACGACGAGCGGGGGCGAAGCGAGATAGTTCGCCTGGACGTCGGGCGAAATGCGGCCTTCGAAGTTGCGGTTGCCGGAGAGGACGCCGGCGACGATCAGGCCCTTGTCGTTGATCGTCTTCGAGATCGGCGCCGGCAGCGGGCCGGAGTTGCCGATGCAGGTGGTGCAGCCGAAGCCGACCAGGTTGAAGCCGAGCTTGTCGAGATCGGCCTGCAGACCGGACTTGGCAAGATATTCGCCGACAACCTGAGATCCCGGTGCCAGCGAGGTCTTGACCCACGGCTTGGTCTTCAGGCCCTTGGCAACGGCGTTGCGGGCAAGAAGGCCGGCAGCGATCAGCACCGACGGGTTGGACGTATTGGTGCAGGAGGTGATGGCGGCGATCGCAACGTCGCCATGGCCGATATCGAAATCCGTGCCTTCGACCGCATAACGGTTGGAGAGCTGGCCCGGCTTCTTGTATTCGGTTTCCAGCGAGGTGGCGAAGCCGGAAGCGATGTTTTCCAGCGCGATACGGCCTTCCGGACGCTTCGGGCCGGCCATCGACGGCACGACGTCGCCGAGGTCGAGTTCGAGCGTATCCGTGAAGACGAGGTCGGAACCGTCATTGTCGCGCCACATGCCCTGAGCCTTGGAATAGGCTTCGACGAGCGCGATACGGTCCTTGGCGCGGCCGGACATGTTGAGATAGTTCAGCGTTTCCTTGTCGACCGGGAAGAAGCCGCAAGTCGCGCCATATTCCGGGCCCATGTTGCCGATGGTGGCGCGGTCGGCGAGCGGCATGTTGTCGAGGCCGGGACCGAAGAATTCGACGAACTTGGAAACGACGCCCTTCTTGCGCAGCATCTGCACAACGGTCAGAACGAGGTCGGTCGCGGTAACGCCTTCCTTGAGCTTGCCGGTCAGCTTGAAGCCGATGACTTCCGGCAGCAGCATGGAGACCGGCTGGCCGAGCATGGCGGCTTCAGCTTCGATACCGCCGACACCCCAGCCGAGAACGCCGAGGCCGTTGATCATGGTCGTGTGCGAATCGGTGCCGACGCAGGTGTCCGGATAAGCGATCGTTTCGCCGTTCTCTTCCTTCGTCCAGACGGTCTGGCCGAGATATTCGAGGTTCACCTGGTGACAGATGCCGGTGCCGGGAGGAACGACACGGAAATTCTTGAATGCCTGCTGGCCCCACTTCAGGAAGCGGTAGCGCTCGCCGTTGCGCTGGTATTCCAGCTCGACGTTCTTGGCAAAGGCCTGCGGCGTGCCGAATTCGTCGACGATGACGGAATGGTCGATGACGAGGTCGACGGGAACGAGCGGGTTGATCTTTTCCGGATCGCCGCCGAGCGAGACCATCGCGTCGCGCATGGCAGCAAGGTCGACAACGGCCGGAACGCCGGTGAAGTCCTGCATCAGCACGCGCGCCGGGCGATAGGCAATTTCGTTCTCGACGGTGCCCTTGTTGGTCAGCCATTCGGCGACGGCAAGGATATGCTCCTTCGTGACCGACTGCCCGTCCTCAAACCGCAGCAGGTTTTCCAGAAGCACCTTCATGGAATAAGGCAGCTTGGAAACGCCGGACAGACCATTAGCTTCAGCCTTGGGAAGGCTGAAATAGACATAGTCTTTCCCGCCCACGGTCAGCGTGGAACGACAATTGAAACTGTCAAGAGATTTAGACACGAGATACCCCGTTTCTGATAGCCAACACAGTCGTGCGAACGCCTATGCACTTTATGCACATCAGGATGCGGGTACGGCCATTTCCGCTGTCCGCACGTAAGGAGAAGACCTTATGTTCGGCGCAAGGATGAAATTCACGCCGGCCGCTGGCGTGGTTGCAGGTCTTATAGATAATTTCGTAAAGACTTGCCAGAGTGACAAAGCGCAAATTTCGACAATTTTTTGCGCGCTGCAGCAGCGAAAACCGGGAAAGCCTGAGCGAATGCATCTAAGCGCTGAAAATCTGTCGGCAAGGCGGGGCGAAGACCTGATTTTCTTGAACGTTTCCTTTAACTTGGCAGGTGGAGACGCACTGGTTTTGACAGGGCGCAACGGGTCGGGAAAATCGACGCTTCTGCGCGTAGTGGCAGGCCTTCTGAGGCCGGAAAAGGGCCGTGTCATATTCACCGGAAAGGACGGCGAATCGGACCGGCCGGCGAGCGAAGCCAGCCACTATCTCGGCCACCGCAATGCGATGAAATCCGAGCTGACCGTCGCCGAAAATCTCACTTTCTGGAAAACTTTCCTCGGCGACATGGCGGGCGGCTCCGGCCTGAATGTCGATGAAGCGGCCGATGCCGTCGGCCTTGCCGGCATCGCGCACCTCCCCTTCGGTTACCTCTCCGCCGGCCAGCAGCGGCGAATCGCTTTCGCAAAACTTCTGGTCGCCCACCGCCCCATCTGGATCCTCGACGAACCGACGGCAGCGCTCGACAGCTCCGCCGACCGGCTGTTTGCCGAGTTGATCACGGCGCATCAGAAGAGCGGAGGCATCGTTCTTGCGGCGACGCATCAGCCGCTGGGACTGGAGAATGTGCAGGAGATGCGGATGACGGGGTTTGCCGGGGGGAGTGAGGGGGTTTGGGGATGATGCAGATATTTCTTCTTATGCCGCACCTTCGATACCCCCCTCTGTCACCTCGTGACATCTCCCCCACATGGGGGGAGATTGTTGAGAATTTACCGCACCCGCTTACAAAACCAGCGGGTTCTGCTTCTGCAGATTCGATGTTCGATCAGTGCATGCACGCGCCGCAAGTTACCAATCTCCCCCCTTGTGGGGAAGATGTCGCGAAAGCGACAGAGGGGGGTACTCTAGGTGTCTCTCAGCATGAAAGAGTCTCCTCATGACCGCCCTCTTCCTCCGCGACCTCAGACTTTCGGTGCGCGCCGGTGGCGGGGCGTTGATCGGCATTCTCTTCTTCCTCACCGTCGTCGCCGTCATTCCCTTCGGCGTCGGTCCCGACCTCAAGCTTCTCTCGCGGATCGGTCCCGCCATTGTCTGGATCGGCGCGCTGCTTGCCAGCCTCCTCGGCCTCGACCGACTGTTCCAGGCAGAACGCGACGACGGTTCGCTCGATCTGCTCGTCATGCAGGAAACGCCCCTGGCGCTCACGGTCTTCGTCAAATGCGCGGCGCATTGGGTGGCGACGGGCCTGCCTCTCGTCATCGCCTCGCCGCTTCTCGGTCTCTTTATGAATATGAACGAGACGGCAATCGGGGCGACGGCCCTGACGCTGCTCGTCGGTTCGCCGGCGATCACCTTCATCGGTGCGGTCGGTGCCGCCGTCGCGGTGGCACTGCCGCGCGGCGGGCTGCTGGTCTCCATTCTCGTTCTGCCGCTCACCATTCCCGTGCTGATCTTCGGCGTCAGCGCCACCTATGCCGCTGTCGAAGGGCCGCAGCCCTTTCTGCCTCCGTTCCTGATCCTGATGGCCTTAACGTTATTCTTCGCCGTGCTCGGGCCTGCGGCGGCAGCTCTTGCCCTACGCAACACAACGGATTGATAGCCCGGAAATGCTGGGGTCGATTGCCGTATAAGCGATATCGGTTTAAACAGGAAAAATGAGCGACATCAGCCCTGCAATCAGCCGATTTTCCGACCTCGCCAACCCCACACGGTTCCTGGCGCTTTCGGCGCGTCTCATTCCCTGGCTGGCGGCCATATCCGCCGTGCTCTTCGCGATCGGTCTCTATCTCGCCTTCTCGACCGAGGGCGATTATCAGCAGGGCGATACCGTCCGCATCATGTATATTCACGTCCCGGCCGCCTGGCTCTCGATGATGTGCTACACGATCATGAGCATGTCGGCGATCGGCACGCTCGTCTGGCGCCATCCGCTCGCCGATGTCGCCGGCAAGACGGCGGCTCCGCTCGGCGCCGCCTTCACGCTGATCGCGCTGGTCACCGGATCTCTCTGGGGCAAGCCGATGTGGGGCACCTATTGGGTGTGGGATGCGCGCCTGACCTCCGTCTTCATTCTTTTCCTGATGTATCTCGGCCTGATCGCGCTCAACCGCGCCATGGACGATCCGTCCAAGGCTGCCCGCGTCGCCTCGATCCTGACGCTGGTCGGCTTCATCAATATCCCGATCATCAAGTTCTCCGTGGACTGGTGGAACACGCTGCATCAGTCGGAAAGCATCATGCGCATGGATGGCCCGGCCATCGACGCGGAATTTCTCTGGCCGCTCTTCATCATGGCGCTCGCCTTCACGCTGCTGTTCTTCACGCTGCACCTGATGGCGATCCGCAACGAGATCTGGCGCCGCCGCATCGCCACCCAGCGCCGCATGGCGGCGCGCATGGCAAGCCGGGAGGACTAGCATGTCGCATCCCTTCTATGTCTTCGGCTCCTACGGCTTCGCCGCCTTCATGATCCTTGCGATCATCGCCTGGGTGTGGATCGACGGGCGCCTCCGCCGCCGCGAACTCGCAACATTGGAAGCCTCCGGCATCCGCCGCCGCTCGCAGCGCGCGCCCGAAAGCGAAACCAAATGACCACGGATGCCGATAACAAGGATCAGCCGAAATCCAGCGGCACCGCACGCTATCTGCTGGCGCTCGTTCCGCTGATCGTCTTTGCCTGCATCGCATTCGCCGTCGGCAAGGTCATGTATGACCAGGAAGTGCATGGCACCGATATATCGGCCATTCCCTCGGCGCTGATCGGCACCAAGGCGCCGAAGCTCGCGCTCGCGCCTCTCGAAGGCTCCAACCTGCCGGCGCTGACCGATGACGCCATCAAGGGCAAGCTGACGCTCGTCAATGTCTTCGCCTCCTGGTGCATCCCTTGCCGCGACGAGCATCCGGTGCTGAAGGAGCTTGCCAAAGGTGGTCAGCTCAACATCGTGGCGATCAATTACAAGGACACGAGCGAAAACGCCCTCCGTTTCCTTGGTGAACTCGGCAATCCCTATAACGCCATCGGCATCGACCCGAACGGCTCGGCCGCCATCGACTGGGGCGTCTACGGCATTCCGGAATCCTACCTCGTCTCCCCCGACGGCACGATCCTCTACAAACAGGTCGGTCCGTTTACGCCGACGAGTTTGAAGGAGGGGCTCTATCCAGCCATAGCGAAAGCGCAGGAAAAGCCGGCGTCTTAACTCCCTTCTCCCCTCGGGGGAGAAGGTGCCCGAAGGGCGGATGAGGGGCTGGGGCCCGAAACAACAAGGCCTTAAGCGGTGAGCGAAAGCCATCCCTCTCCCGGTAACGCCCCCTCACCCGGCGCTGTCGCGCCACCCTCTCCCCAATGGGCGAGGGTGAAAAGATTAAATCCCGCCCTGCCACGTCTTGATCGCCTCAACCGGCCAGACCAGCATCAGCACGTTGAGCGTGAGATTATCGCGGATCAAATAACCGGTGAGCAGCTCGAAGACGATGGCGATGACAACCGTCACCAGCACCGGGGCGCGCCAGGCGAACAGGAAGCCGACCACCATGAACACGGCATCCATCGACGAGTTGAGGATGCTGTCGCCGACATAATCGAGCGAGATCGTCGCGGCGCGGTAGCGGTTGATGATGATTGGGGAATTCTCCAGGATTTCCCAGCCGGATTCGATCAGCATGGCAACGAAGAGCCGCATCGACAGCGGCTTGCCGCGCATGATCAGATGCGTGAGCCCGAAGAAAAGGAAGCCGTGGATGATGTGCGACGGGGTGTACCAGTCGGCAATATGCTGCGAGTTGCCGCTCGATTTCACCACCGGCTCGAACAGCTTGACGTAGCCGCAGGTGCAGATCGCCACGCGGCCCATCAGATGCTCCGCCACGATCTGCACGAGCAGAACGACCGCGCAGGCGACGAACCAGAAGCTCTGTTGCCGGTAGCGGCTTTGGGCGTCGATAGCTTCGCTCATTTCCCGTTTTCCACCGGCGGCTCGACCGTGTGCTTCATGATCAGCGGCATCTGCGACAGGGTGAAGAGGATGGTGATCGGCATCGTTCCCCAGACCTTGAAGTTCACCCAGAGATCATCCGCCGCCTTGGCATCGGGAAGATAAAGCCAGTTCGAGCCACGCCAGACGACTTCGTTGAGCACGGCGAGAACGAAGAAGAAGATGCCCCAGCGCAGCGTCAGCTTGCGCCACCCTTCGGCATCCAGCTGGAAGGCGGCATTGAAGACATAGCCGAGCAGCGACTTGCCGAAGGCAAGGCCGCCGAGCAGAACGATGCCGAACAACGCGTTGACGATGGTCGGCTTCATCTTGATGAAGGTTTCGTTCTGCAGGTAGATGCCGAGGGCGCCGAAGATGACGACGACGATGCCGGAGACGAAGGGCATCAGCGGCAAATGCCCGAGCATGACCTTCGAAACGATGAGCGAGATCACCGTCGCGGCCATGAACAGACCTGTGGCGACGAAGAGCGGACCGCCGAGCGTCGCCAGCTGCGGAAAATGCTGCGCCAGCCAGTCGCCACGCAGATTGCCGAAGAAGAATACCAGCAAAGGCCCGAGTTCCAGCACCAGCTTCAGCAGGGGATGATGCCTGTCGGCAGCACTTGGGGCGAGATCGCGGTCACTGGTCGTCATTGCGGCACTTTCCCTATCGTCGAACTTGTTCTTGTCATTCATTGGCTGCTTGCAGCTCCCGTTCCCGCGATGGCATGGGCAAAATCCTCGGCCTCGAACGGCTCGAGATCGTCTACCCCCTCGCCGACGCCGATGAAATAGACCGGCAGCTTGTGCTTGGCCGAGATGGCGACGAGAATACCGCCGCGCGCCGTGCCGTCGAGCTTCGTCATGATCAGCCCGTTCACACCGGCGACATTGCGGAAGATTTCCACCTGGTTCAGGGCGTTTTGGCCCGTGGTGGCATCGAGCGTCTGCAGCACCGTATGCGGTGCATCCGGATCGAGCTTGCCGAGCACACGCACGATCTTTTCCAGCTCGGCCATCAGTTCCGCCTTGTTCTGCAGGCGGCCGGCGGTATCGATAATTAAAACGTCGCTCTTGTTAGCCTTGGCCTGCTGGAAGGCATCGAAGGCAAGGCCGGCGGCATCCGCGCCGAGCTTGGTGCCGATGAAGTCCGATTTCGTCCGCTCAGCCCAGATCTTCAACTGCTCGATGGCGGCGGCACGGAAGGTATCGCCGGCGGCCATCGTGACCTTCAGCCCGGCGCCGGAGAGCTTTGCGGCCAGCTTGCCGATCGTCGTCGTCTTGCCGGTGCCGTTGACGCCGACAACGAGGATGACATGCGGCTTGTGGCTGAGATCGAGCTGCAAGGGCTTGGCAACCGGCTTCAGCACTTTGGCGATCTCCTGCGCCATGATGCGGCCGACATCTTCGCCAGTCACATCCTTGCCGTAGCGCTCGGAGGCCAGCGTATCGGTGACGCGCATCGCCGTTTCCACACCGAGATCGGCCTGGATCAGCAGATCCTCCAGATCCTGCAGCGTCTGATCGTCGAGCTTGCGCTTGGTGAAGAGTGCGGCGATTTGCCCGGTCAGCTGCGACGAGGTGCGCGCAAGCCCGGCGCGCAGGCGCTGGAACCAGGAAAGCTTCTGTTTTGGCGCTTCGTGGATGGGAGCTGGCGCGGAGGCGGCGGTGGAGAAGCCCTTGGGGAGGATGGGGGTAGATGGGGTTTCGATGACTTCCGAGGAAGGTTCGGAGCTTGCTTCGGTTTCCGTGCTTTCAGACGAAGGTTCCGAGTTTGGCGAAGCTTCCTCACCCCCCTCTGTCCTGTCGGACATCTCCCCCACAGGGGGGGAGATTGGTTCGATGGGGCGCTCTTCTGTAACTACATTCGCTTCAGGATCGGCAGCATGTTGCGCTCCGATTGCCTGAAGGTCTTCATGTTGCTCTTCTGACTCGAATTCAAGCGAACCCGGAGCCTCAGCGGCGGCCTCAACCTCTTTCACGCCGGAGGCGTCCGCCTGGCTTTCAGCCTGTCGCTCTTGCTCAGCCGGCGCGGCATCCTCCAACCGATCTCCCTCCTTGTGGGGGAGATGTCCCGAAAGGACAGAGGGGGGTGATACAGGTTCGGCAGGTTCCGAAGCCGGCGAAACATCCGCAACAGGCGCTTCCTGCTCCGGGGCAATTGCCTCAACCTTCGGCAAATCCTCCGCAGGCGCCTGCTCCTCGACCGGCTTTTCGCGGCCGAAGGTGAAGACTTTTTTGATGAAACCGAGCGCCATGAAATGTCCGTTGAAGCATTAGGCCGCGTCGGCGGCCAGAAGTTGCATGTCGAGGTGCTTGCCATTGTGGCCGGTGATTGCGACCTGCACAAGCTCGCGCGGGCGAAGGCCAGGGGTGGCGACAAGCGTGAAGTTTTCCGTATGCGCCAGCCCGTTATTTTCCACAAGCAACCATTGCCGCGTGCCGACCATCTTGTCGAGATGCGCCTGGTGCAATCTTTGCCCGACCGCGCGCAGGCGGGCGGCGCGCTCCTTGATCAAGCCGCGATCAAGCTGCGGCATCCGGGCGGCCGGCGTACCCGGGCGCGGGCTGTACGGGAAGACGTGCAGATGCGCGATGTCGGCCTCTTGCGCCAGGCCGACGGCATTGGCGAACATCTCTTCCGTCTCAGTCGGAAAGCCGGCGATCATATCGGCGCCGAAACTCGTCTCCGGGCGCAGGCGGCGCACATCCTCTATGAAACGCATGGCGCCGGCGCGCGAATGCCGCCGCTTCATCCGCTTGAGGATCATATCGTCGCCATGCTGCAGCGAGAGATGCAGATGCGGCATGAAGCGCGGCTCGTCGGCGATAAGATCCATCAGATGCCGATCGGCCTCGATGCTGTCGATCGAAGAAAGACGCAGCCTTCGGATCTCCGGGATCTGCTTCAGCAGCGTCTTGGCTAGCAACCCGAGCGTCGGCGCTCCCGGCAGATCGGCGCCATAGCTCGTGGCATCGACACCGGTCAGCACGATCTCGCGATAACCGCTTTCGGTGAGATTACGCGCCTGATCGACGACGGCGCCCATGGGTACCGAGCGCGAATTGCCGCGGCCGTAGGGGATGATGCAGAAGGTGCAGCGATGGTCGCAGCCATTCTGCACCTGGATGAAGGCCCGCACATGACCGTCGATATGGCGGATCATCTGGGGCGCGGTCGCCCGCACGCTCATGATGTCGTTGACCCGCAGCTTCTCTTCCGCAGAAACGCCGAAATCGGGAAGCGCCCTGTAGGAGGTGCTCTTCAGCTTCTCCTCGTTGCCGAGCACGGCATCCACCTCAGTCATTTCGGCAAAGGTCTGCTTCTCGGTCTGCGCGGCGCAGCCTGTGACGATGATGCGAGCATTCGGATTGTCGCGCCGCGCCCGGCGGATCGCCTGCCGCGCCTGGCGCACGGCCTCGCCCGTCACGGCACAGGTATTGACCAGAATGGCATTGTTGAGCCCGGCTTTTTCCGCCTCGGCCCTCATCACTTCGGATTCATAGGTATTGAGACGGCAGCCGAAGGTAATGACCTCGACCCCGCTCACCGCGCCTGAGCCCCCTGCTCTTCATCGCGCGTCCAAAGACCCGTAACCGGATCGACCATGCCGGACCATTCCCATTCGGCGGGACCCGTCATCACGACATGATCATTGCTTTCAAGCCATTCGATGGTGAGCTTGCCCGGTGCAGGCGCCGAGGCGACGTCGATCGTCACCTTGCGGCCGGTGCGGCCGGTGCGGGCGGCACTGACGGCTGTCGCACAGGCGGCCGAGCCGCAGGCAAGCGTCAAGCCAGCTCCGCGCTCCCAGGTGCGGGTGCGCACAAGGGTCGGCGAAAGCACCTGCGCCAGCGTGATATTGGCGCGCTCGGAAAACATCGGATGATTTTCGAGCAGCGGACCGAAGCGATCGAGATCGAAGGACATCGGGTCCTTGTCGACCCAGAAGATCGCATGCGGATTGCCCATCGACATCACGGAAGGCGAATGCAGGACGGGATTGTCGATCGGCCCGATCTGCAGCTCGATGCGGCTGGTATCGGCAAATTCCTCGGCAAGCGGGATCTTGTCCCAGACAAAGACCGGCGTGCCCATATCGACCGAAATCGTGCCATCCTCATGCTCCCTGGCATTCAGGATGCCGGCGACTGTCTGGAAGGTGAACACCTTCTTGCCGGTTTCGGCCGCCAGCGCCTGCACGACGCAGCGCGTGCCGTTGCCGCAGGCCTGCGCCTTCGTGCCGTCGCAGTTCAGGATATCGATCCAGGCGTCAGTGCCCTCAATCTTCGGATCGTGAATCGCCATGATCTGATCGAACTGGGTGGCCGGATCGGCATTGAGCGCGATCGCCGCCGCCGGCGTCACCACATCCTTGCGGCCGCGCATGTCGACGACCAGGATCTTGTTTCCAAGCCCGTTCATCCTCGCGAATTCGACCGTATTGCTCATGATGCCATGTCCGTCCGTGTTTTCGAGCTGTATATGGCGGAAATGCGGGGGAATTACCAGTGGGACGTGAAGGAGGCATTATTCGGGACCGTCCAAGAGGCTGAAACGATCCCAAATCACAGGGCTGCGGCCAGCCTTCTGTTGAATTTCAGATTTCCCCATAGCGAAAATTCCGCAAGGCAGCCTTGACGCCATTTATTTTCAGAAAAATCATTCGCCGTGTCGGATATTCAGATACTGCCACGTCCTAGGCTCGTCCACTCCGTCAAACCACAGGGATTACGACCATGCCGAATACCATACGCCTGCACCGCGTTCTGGCGACCAACCCCGAGAAAGTCTATCGCGCATTCATCGAAGCGGATGCGCTGGCCAAGTGGCTGCCGCCGAACGGTTTTGCCTGCAGCGTGCATCACTTCGAGGGAAAGGTCGGCGGCACGTTCAAGATGTCGTTCCGCAACTTCACCACTGGCGAGAGCCACTCCTTCGGCGGCGATTTCCGCGAGCTGATCCCCGGCGAGCTGGTGCGCTACACCGACAGGTTCGACGACCCGAACCTTCCGGGCGAAATGGAAGTAACCGTGACCTTGAAGAAGGTTCTCGTCGGAACTGAGGTCAACATTACCCAGGCCGGCATCCCCGATGTCATCCCGCCGGAAGCCTGCTATCTCGGCTGGCAGGAATCGCTGATCAATTTGGCAAAGCTGGTTGAGCCTGAGATTACGCAGTAAGGCACGCCGACGCACGACGCACCCCCTTCTCCCCGGGGAGAAGGGATATTTGGCGCCCCTCACACAACAGGCACGTTGAAAACCTCGCCTGCCCGAAGCGGGCGAAACCGATCCGGCTCCACGCCCTCGGCCTTCAGCGCGGCATCCAGCGCCTGAACGGGCGCATCGATGCCCTCGTCCGTCAGTTGGAAGGTCGCAAAATGATGCCCCGCGACATAGGCGGCGTTGCAGAGCTTCATGCCTTTGACCGCCTCTTCCGGATTCTGGTGCTGGCCTTTCATGAACCAGCGCGGCTCATAGGCGCCGAACGGCAGGATCGCGAGGCGAAAGCCGCCATGCTTTTGCCGGGCGGCCTCGTAGTTGACGCCATCGTGAAAGCCGGTGTCGCCGACATGGTAGATCTTGCCCGATGGCGTGGTGAGCACGAATGCCGCCCAGAGCGCCATGCGCCGGTCGCCCATGCCGCGCGCCGACCAATGATGGCAGGGCTCGGCATCGATCCTCACTCCGCCCCTGACTTCAATATGATCGCCCCAGTCGACGACAGTGATGTCGGCATCGGGAATGGCGCGGCGAATGATCGTATCGTTGCCGAGCGGCGTGACGATCTTTGGCCGATGCGCCTGCTGCAGGCGGGCAAGGGTCACGAGATCGAGATGGTCGTAATGATTATGCGTGACAAGCACGAGGCCGATATGCGGCAGGTCCTCGAAGCGGATGCCGGGCGGCACAACCCGCTTCGGCCCGACGGAGCGGAAGGGACTGACCCGCTCTGACCAGACCGGATCGGTCAGGATATTCAACCCGGCGACCTGCACCAGCATCGAGGCGTGCCCGACCATGGTCACCCGCATCTGACTACCGAAAACATGCCGGTCCGGCTTGGCCGGCGGAAAGGCGCTGATAACAGGATTGGGCCAGCGCACTCGCCCGCCGCCGAGCTGCCAGCGCAAAAGATCGAGCCCATTGCCTGGCGCGATGCCGCCGGGATTGAAGAAACGTTTGCCATCGAAGTGATCGGACACCGGACCCTGATAATAGGGGTTTTTCCTGGCCGAGCACAATGAGCTTGTCATGCCTTACCCGCTCCTCGCTCACCCGTCGCTTCGCCCTTCGGCAGGCCGATCTTAGCGAACCATTCTTCGACCTCGGAAGGCGTCAGCGCCTCCTCGAGCACGACATTCGCCGGCATGGCGAAAAGCTGCGGCGTAAAAAAGCTCGTGTCCCACAGCGCCGCGCCTTCGATGGGAGGCGAAAGCAGGATGATCTGCCGGCCATCGATGCGGGAAATCGTCTCGACCGAGGCCTCGCCGGAAACATCGGCAAGACCCGGCTCCTCCCGCCGCATCGTCTGGTAGCGCCACCAAGGCTCGTCATTACCCTCTTCGGCCACGGTCACGCAGCGTGCCATGTCGACAATGAACCTATTGGGCGCACGGCCGCCAGGAAGCCGCTCGCCGAAGGCCGCCTGGAGGAGCGTGAACAGATGAAAGCAATTGGCGATATTCTCGTAGCGCAGGCGAAAGCCCTCGCGGCTCGGCAGGTGCAGCACCAGCAGATCGTCGCTGCGGCTCAGAAGCATCTGGCGGACCCAGGCCGCACCCGGCGTATAATCCTGTAATTCCGCAAGCTGCGCCATCAGCGTTGTGTTGCGGGCGGCGAGCGCGCGTTCCTGCGGCATGCCGGCAAGATGCGAAACCACCGATTGGCCGAGCAGCTGAAAGGCATCGAGCAGCTGTCTCTGCCGTGGGCTCAGCTCCTTTCGGCCGGCAAAGCCGCGATGGATCTGCGGCAGCCACGCCAGATAGAGCTCCCAGACAGCCGGACCGCTGCGCTCCACCGCACTACCCTTTTCGACGATGGTGCCGAGCATATTGGCAAGAACGGCGGCTCCCGGTGGCGGCAGGCGGCTGAGCTCGCGCGCCGCCCGCGCGGCGATCTTCGGCTGGGCCTTGGCGCTCGCGTAGAAGGCTTGCGCCGCCGCGTTGAAACGGGTGTCGACCCGGCCACCGGCATAGGCACGACAGGCAGCAAGAAGATCGGTCAGGGCTGCATCATTCATTCGGAACGGTCTCGAGGAATCACTTGACGGCTGGGATCGATACAACAATTTGAAAACGGTTATACGGTCAAATCGACATCGATATGATGATGTCATGCGTGCATTTCAGGCATTTCGGCCGCATTGGGTTGACTTTGCCGGCCTTTTCCTGTTTATCGCCCGCAATCTGCGACGAGCACAAGCCTCCGAGCCACCGACCGGGACCCATTAAGGTATAAAGAGATCCCGGAGGTCAACACCCGACAGCGCGATGCGCCCTCGGGTGCTTTTTGGCTTTGCGTCTTGTTTTCGTCATGGAAAAGCACGACGTTTTCGGGCGAGGAACCGCGCAAGTTGCGCCAAGTCCAAATCCCAAGCGATCGATAAGGAAGAACCGATGTTTGAAAACCTCCAGGACCGTCTTGGTTCCATTCTGAATGGACTGACAGGCCGCGGCGCGCTTTCGGAAGCTGATGTTTCCGCAGCACTGCGCGAGGTTCGCCGCGCGCTGTTGGAAGCCGACGTGGCGCTGGATGTCGTTCGTTCCTTTACCGATCGCGTCCGTGAAAAAGCCGTCGGCGCCGAAATCCTGAAGTCGATCAAGCCCGGCCAGATGGTGGTCAAGATCGTCCATGACGAGCTGATCGAGATGCTCGGCGGCGAAGGCGTCGGCATCGACCTCAACGCTCCCGCCCCGGTCGTCGTCATGATGGTCGGCCTGCAGGGCTCCGGTAAGACCACCACGACTGCCAAGATCGCCAATCGCCTGACGAGCCGCGACCGCAAGAAGGTTCTGATGGCCTCGCTCGACACGCGCCGTCCGGCAGCGCAGGAGCAGCTGCGCCAGCTCGGCGTACAGACGGGCATCGACACGCTGCCGATCATCGCGGGTCAGTCGCCGACCGATATTGCCGCACGCGCCGTCCAAGCCGCCAAGCTCGGCGGCCATGACGTCGTCATCCTCGACACCGCTGGCCGTACGCATATCGACGAGCCGCTCATGGTCGAGATGGCGGATATCAAGAAGAAGTCCACTCCGCACGAAATCCTGCTGGTCGCCGATAGCTTGACCGGTCAGGACGCCGTCAATCTCGCCCGTAACTTCGACGAGCGCGTCGGGATTACCGGCCTTGTGCTGACCCGCATGGACGGCGATGGTCGCGGCGGTGCCGCCCTTTCGATACGCGCTGTGACAGGCAAGCCGATCAAGCTGATCGGTGTCGGCGAAAAGATGGGTGAGCTGGAGGAATTCCATCCCCGCCGTATCGCCGACCGCATCCTCGGCATGGGCGACATCGTCTCGCTCGTCGAGAAGGCTGCCGAGAATATCGACGCCGAAAAGGCGGCCGCCATGGCTGCCAAGATGGCCAAGGGCAAGTTCGACCTCAATGATCTCGCCGACCAGCTCCAGCAGATGCAGAAGATGGGCGGCATGGGCGGCATCATGGGCCTGATGCCCGGCATGTCCGGCATGAAGGACAAGATGGCGGCCGCCGGCCTCGACGACCGCCTGTTCAAGCGCCAGCTCGCCATCATCTCCTCGATGACCAAGGCCGAGCGCGCCAATCCGGATCTCCTCAAGCATTCCCGCAAGAAGCGCATCGCCGCCGGCTCCGGCACCGACGCCTCCGACATCAACAAGCTTCTGAAGATGCACCGCCAAATGGCTGACATGATGAAGATGATGGGCGGCAAGGGCAAAGGCGGCATGATGAAGCAGCTGATGGGCGGCCTTGCCGGCAAGATGGGCCTCGGCGGTGGCATGGGTGGCATGCCCGACCTTTCGAATATGGACCCCAAGCAGCTCGAAGCCCTGCAAAAGCAGGCCGAAGCAGCCGGCCTCGGCCGCCCTGGCGGTCTGCCGGGTGGCTTGCCGGGTCTGGGCGGCGGGGGCGGTTTGCCGGGTCTCGGCGGCGCCAAGCTGCCTGGCCTAGGCGGTGGTTTCCCGGGGCTTCCCGGTTTGCCGAAGAAGAAGTGAGAAGGATCGTTGACCCCCATGATTGATCCAGACGTCAAGGCCCAACTGGGCAAATACCGCCAGTCGATCGACAATATCGATGCCGCGCTGGTGCATATGCTGGCCGAACGCTTCCGCTGCACGAAGGAAGTGGGCGTGCTGAAGGCCAAGTACGACCTGCCGCCGGCCGATCCGGCGCGCGAAGAATTTCAGATCGAGCGTCTGCGCCGCCTGGCAAAGGACGCCAATCTGGACCCGGATTTCGCCGAGAAGTTCCTGAACTTCGTCATCAAGGAAGTCATCCGGCATCATGAACAGATCGCTGCGGATTTCAAAGGGTAACCCCCGGCCGCATGATCCCAAAAGGCGCAGGACGTTTTCGAGAGGGATCATACAGCATGAAAAAAGCAGCGCGACGTAACCATGCCGCACAACGAAGCGGTCAAGAAAAGCCTAAGGAGAATTAACATGGCATTGAAAATTCGTCTCGCCCGCGGTGGCTCCAAGAAGCGCCCGTATTACCACGTTGTCGTAGCCGACGCCCGTTCGCCACGCGACGGCCGTTTCCTGGAGACCCTCGGCTCCTGGAACCCGATGCTGGCCAAGGACGACGCCAAGCGCGTTGAACTGAAGGTCGAACGCATCAAGCATTGGCTCGACCACGGCGCACAGCCGACCGACCGCGTTCTGCGCTTCCTCAACGAAGCCGGTATTGCAAAGCGCGAAGCCAAGAACAACCCGGAAAAGGCAAAGCCGGGCAAGAAGGCTCAGGAGCGCGCTGCCGAAAAGGCACAGAAGGCTGCTGACGCCGCTGCTGCTTCCGAGTAATCGGACCTCGCATTCATTGAAAACGGGTGGCATGGCGACATGCCGCCCGTTTTTTGTTTCCCATCGGCAAATGTTCAGCCTATGAGAGAACCAACTGCAGCGCCGCGCGTCGCATGGAGGCGCAAAGGCCGCTGCAGCATTTTGGATCTGCTGCATAATCCCGGCAACCGGCGAAGAGACCATGACGAAACTGCAAAACCCGGTATTGATGGCGACCATCGGCGCGGCACAAGGCTTGCGAGGCGAGGTGCGCGCCCGCGCCTATACGTCGGATCCGACTGCGCTCGGCGATTACGGACACCTGCACAGCATGGACGGCCGCAGCTTCGAAGTTCTGGAAATCCGCGAGGCCAAGAACGTCGTCATCGTGCGCTTCCGCGGCATCAACGACCGCAATGCCGCCGAGGCGCTGAACGGCCTGGAACTCTATATCGAGCGTGACAACCTGCCGGATGACGAACTCGACGACGACGAATTCTTCTACACCGATCTCGAAGGGCTGGAAGCCGTCGATGATCAGGGTGTCGGCTATGGCACGGTCAGCGGCATCTATGATTTCGGTGCCGGCGACCTGCTGGAGCTGAAAGGTCCGGGCAAGCGCCCCGTGCTGATCCCCTTTTCCGAAGCCGCCGTGCTCGAGATCGATCTGGAGGCCGGCAAGATTTTAATCGATCCTCTGGCCGCGGGACTTGTCGACAACCCGGACGACCTCATCGGCAAGTCGGAAAAACCCGAAAAGCCGCGCAAGCCGAAGAAGTGAGCCTTATTGGGAAGTGACCGCGCCATGAGTTTTCGGGCGACCATATTGACGCTTTATCCCGAGATGTTTCCCGGCCATCTCGGCACGTCCCTTGCCGGCAAGGCCATGGAACGCGGGCAGTGGTCGCTGGATACAGTACAGATCCGCGATTTCGCCACGGACAGGCACCGCACCGTCGACGACACGCCGGCCGGCGGCGGCGCCGGCATGGTACTGAAGCCGGATGTGCTTGCCCGCGCCATTGACCATGCCAGCGAGAACGACAGCCGCCCGCGCCTGCTCATGAGCCCACGCGGCAAGCCGCTGACGCAGAGGCGGGTGCGTGAACTCGCCGCCGGCGATGGTGTCATCATCGTCTGCGGCCGTTTCGAAGGGGTCGACCAGCGGGTGATCGACGGGCGCAATCTCGAAGAGGTCTCGATCGGCGATTACATCCTCTCCGGCGGCGAGCCGGCAGCCCTTATCCTGCTCGACGCCATCGTCCGCATTCTGCCCGGCGTCATGGGCAACGATCTTTCCGGTCTTCACGAAAGCTTCGAAGGCGGCCTGCTCGAACATCCGCAGTACACGCGGCCGCAGGTCTGGGAAGGACGCGAGATTCCAGCGATACTGATCTCCGGCAATCATGGCGCCATCGCCAAATGGCAGAGGCAAGAGGCGGAGAAGCTGACGAAAGAACGCCGGCCGGATTTGCTTGACCAAACGCCCAGGGAGTAGCCGATCGAAGGCGATGGGGCGCCCGCCGAAACCTCACCGATCAATTGAAATTCCAGACAGCCCCAGATAGCGCCCGCCGAGCACGATGGTCAGCGAGCAGGCCGCTGCCATTTAACCGTGATGACCCGGCGAATTTGCTTGACCCGCCACTTCAAGAGCGGCGGATCGAAGCTTCGTGACAATATGCCCTGCCGAAGCCGGACATCGGATATTACTTTTGCAAAGCGGCGGCAGCCGGTGCGCCGCGCATCCTGAGCACATAATAGACCCCGCCGCCGATGGCGACGCCGAAGAACCAGCCATAGGTCCCCCACCAATCCGGCAGAATGCTGGTGAAGGTCGGCAGGATCGACGAGAACAGGCCGCCGATGACGAAGGCGATCAAAGCGTTGACATTCCAACCGCTCTGGAACGCGAACTCGCCGTTCTCATGATAGAGCGCCTCGACATTGAGCTGACCTTTGCGGATCAGATAATAGTCGACCATCATGATGCCGAAGATCGGGCCCATGGTGGAACCGATGAAGTTGACGAAATGCGCGGCGCCGGTCTCCCATGGCGCGAAGGGATAAAGCACCAGCGCGATCAACGCTGCGATATAGCCACCGCGCTTGAAGCTGATATGCTTCGGGAAGACATTGGCGAAGTCGAAGGCCGGCGAGACGAAATTCGCCACGACGTTGATGCCGAGCGTCGCCACCGCGAAGGTGAGCGCCGCCAGCAAGGCCAGGAACCAACTGTCGAATTTTGCCGAGATCGCTTCCGGATGCAGCAGCACTTCGCCATAAACGGCAAATGCTGCCGTCGTCGTCACGCCCGCAACGAGGCAGAAAGCCAAAAGGTTGATCGGCAGACCCCAAAGATTGCCCTTGCGCAGGGTTTTGGTGTCCGTGGCATAGCGCGAGAAATCGCAGAAGTTCAGATAGAGCGCCGCAAAATAGGTGATCCAGGTCGCGGCGACTGCGGCAAGCGCGGCAAAGCTGCCCGGTTCACCCGGCACGCCGGCATCCTTGGTCTTGTCGAGCAGCACATCCCGCGGAATTTCGGCGCCGAAGGAGAAGGTGCCGGACTTCACCACCAGATAGACGGCAAGAAAAAGCATCATCACCCAGACCGCCGGACCGGCCCAATCCTGAAACTTGCGCACCGTCTCCATGCCGTGCTGAATGATCAGCAACTGCAAGCCCCATACGATGACATAGCAGATGATTTCCAGCGTGGAGTGGCCGAGCAAATGGCTATTCTGATGGAAGGCAAGAATGCTGTCGTTGCGCGTCAGCAGTGCGACGATCGCACCGGAAGCTGCCGCCGTCTGCGCGCCGTACCAGAAGCAGGCGACAACGGCGCGGACCAGCGCCGGTAGATTGGCGCCGAATGTGCCGAATGAAGCACGCGCCAGCACCGGGAAGGGCACGCCGGTCTTGACGCCGGCGTTTCCTACAAGGCTCATAAAGAAGAAGATCACCAGCGAACCGATGCCGATGGCGATGACGAAGTTGATGAAGCTGCCGCAGAGCAGAAAAAGACTGGCGGCGAGATAGTAGCCCCATAGACTATGGACGTCTGAGGTCCAGACGTTGAAAATACTGAAAGCTCCCCATTTCCGCTCTTTGGCTGGTGCCAGATCCTCGTTGTAAAGCGAGGGCGATGGATTATTCACTGTCATGACTGCCCCTTTCTCAGTTCCCCTGGTGAAACTTTTATCAGTTCCTCTACCGAGAGAAGTGTGCCGCACGACGTGAATTTTGACAATTATTTAAACGCTTCGGATACCGGCTTATTTTTTAGCCAGCGCGTGGAATGCGCCCCTCAAAAGCGGCCTCTCGTTCATGAAATTACCCCATAAAGGGGTGACAAAGCCGCGACAATAGGATATGTGCGCGCCGGCATGGGAAATTTCCCATCAACCAGCAAAGAAGAGCAGACGTATTCGCTCCTGCCTGAACGGGCATATATCCGAGGCGTGATCTCAGGGTCCGACCAAAGATAGAATGATGAGCGCTCTGGCTGTTGAACCAACAACGAGGTTGATAACATGAACATCATTCAGCAGTTGGAAGCCGAACAGGCTGCCAAGATCGAAGCCAAGCGCACGCTTCCCGAATTTTCCGCTGGCGACACCGTTCGCGTCAACGTGAAGGTCACGGAAGGCAACCGTACCCGCGTTCAGGCCTATGAAGGCGTTTGCATCGCTCGCTCCGGCGGT
Organism: Rhizobium sp. JAB6; assembly: GCF_003024605.1. GTDB lineage: Bacteria > Pseudomonadota > Alphaproteobacteria > Rhizobiales > Rhizobiaceae > Rhizobium. Next base: position 219,033 of record NZ_PYJQ01000010.1, read on the forward strand.
GGCCTGCAGGAAAACTTCACGGTCCGCAAGATCTCCTACGGCGAAGGCGTTGAGCGCGTATTCCCCGTTTACTCGCCGATGATCGAAAGCGTCGAAGTCGTTCGTCGCGGTAAGGTCCGTCGCGCCAAGCTCTACTACCTGCGCGACCTGCGCGGTAAGGCTGCCCGTATCGTCGAAAACACCGGCACCCGCGCCCGCAAGCTCAACGACGCAGAGCGCCAGGCTCTGGCCGACGAGAAGGCACGCATCGAAGCCGAAAAGGTTGCAGCCGCTCAGGCGCTCGCAGCCGAGAAGGCAGCAGCCGAAGCCGCAGAAGCAAAGGCAGCCGCAGAAGCAGCTGCTGCAGCCGAGCCGGCAGCGGAATAAGTTTCGATCCACTTCGGATCGCAAAGCTTGAAGGCGGCCCTCGGGTCGCCTTTTTGCTGTCTGCCGTCAGCACCGAGCGAAAACGATCTTTCTCAATTCGCGGCCCGCTTTAGAGTTGCTTTCCCATTTTTATGATCGCGGCCGTGGCAATAGCCTTGCCATCCGCTTTCCAAATATGACAGTTTTCCGCCACTCCGGCGTCGGGTGATTTCAGGTCGAATCGGCCTGAAAATCTGGATCCGCGCCAGAAGCAAATAGGGAGAGCATGATGTTGTCCGAAAACCGGTGACACTTTTCGGCATCATGCTCTAATCGGGGAGATTTCCATGGCATTCCGTCGTTCGTTCCTTCTGGGCCTTGGCGCCCTCATGCTTGCACCTTTCGCTTCTTTCGCCGCCGATCTTCCGAATCTCAACGGCAGGACCGTCATCGTCGTTACCGAGAATGCCTATCCGCCGCTGCAGTTCATCGATCCGAAGACGAACAAGGCGATCGGCTGGGAATATGACGCCATGAACGAGATAGCCAAGCGCCTGAATTTCAAGGTCGAGTACCAGAACACCAGCTGGGACGCGATGATCCAGGCCGTTTCCGAAGGCCAGTACAACATCGGCATGACCGGCATCACCATCAAGGACGACCGCAAGCAGAAAGTCGATTTCTCCGACCCCTATATGCGCTCGCAGCAGTTCATGCTCGTGCGTGGTGACGAGAAGCGCTTCACCGACGCCAAGAGCTTCGCCGCCGTCAAGGATGCGCTGATCGGCGCGCAGCCCGGCACGACGCCCTTCTACACCGCCGTCTATGAAGTCCTCGACGGCAACGAGCAGAACCCGCGTATCAAGACCTTCGAAACCTTCGGCGCCACCGTGCAGGCACTGAAGACCGGCGATGTCGACATGGTGCTGACCGACGGCACGGCGGGCAAGGGCTATGTCGATGCCTCCAATGGCGGCCTGAAGCTGGTCGGCGGCCCGCTCGGCACCGAGGATTTCGGCTTCATCTTCCAGAAGGGCTCCGATCTCGTCGCCCCGGTCAATGCCGCGATTGCCAGCCTCAAGGCCGACGGCACACTCGACGCGCTGAACAAGAAGTGGTTCCTCGACTATAAGATGGGCCAATGAGCCCTGCAGATCGACATACTGGAAGCCCGCTCTGATGGCACCTTTGGCAGGCCCGGGCGGGCACCGCGGCAAGGAAGACTTTCCCTGGTGGCTGGTGGCCCTCGCTATCCTCGGCATCGTCGCTTCCTTCGCAATTGCGGCGAACGGCCTCTATGCCCAGATTTTCTCCCTTCTGCTGAATGGCATCGGCGTCACGGTCTTCGTGACGCTGGTGGCCTTCACGCTGGCCATGCTGCTCGGCCTCGGGCTCGCGCTGCTCGGCCTGTCGGATTTCCTCGTGCTCCGGCAAATCGCGCGTTTCTATATCGAGATCGTGCGTGGCATTCCGATGCTGGTGCTGCTTTCCTATGTCGCCTTCGTCGGCACGCCGGCCTTTGTTGCCGTCTATAACTTCATCACATCCCCGCTGATCTCCGTCGGCTGGACGGCGCCGCTCGTCACCCGCGACGTGCCTTTCGTCTGGCGCACGATCATCGCGCTGACCATCGGCTATTCATCCTTCATCGCCGAAATCTTCCGCGCCGGCATCCAGGCGGTCGACCAGGGTCAGATCGAAGCGGCAAAGGCATTGGGCCTCAGCCGTTTCCAGCGCTTTCGCCTCGTCGTCTTTCCTCAGGCGATCCGAGTCATCCTGCCGCCGCTGTCGAACGATTTCATTGCCATGGTGAAGGACAGCTCGCTCGTTTCAGTCCTCGGGGTCGCCGATATCACCCAACTCGCCAAGCTCTATTACTCGGCCAATTTCCGCTACTTCGAAACGCTGTCCATCCTTGCCTTCATCTATTTGCTGCTGACGATCGGTCTGTCCCTGCTGCTCAGGCAGCTCGAAGCCTGGATGCGCCGCCGCTCCGGCAGCGACCGCTCCGCCTTCCCCCGCATGGTGGCGCGCCAGCCGCCGGAAGCGCAGGTGTGATCGGTTCGGCCGGATCCCGGCCGTTCCGATACAGCCTATCGTCGCCATTGCCGAAGGTTTTGAAAATTGATATGAGCATGGCCATGAGTAAGATCATGAGCAAAGACGGACGTTACGTCACGGCTTTCGTGCTGCAGGACCACAAGCGCCTGCCGGCACGCTTCTTTGCGATGATTTCGGGCGCGCTCAACAGCCGACTTCGCTGATCACACCCGAGGCCGGCGGTCCTGATCCGTCAATCCCCTTTTCGATAATGCCAATATGGATCTGTAGCCATGAGCGCTCCACGCACACTGTACGACAAAATCTGGGATGACCACCTGGTCGACAGCCAGGAAGACGGTACCTGTCTTCTCTACATCGACCGTCATCTCGTTCACGAAGTGACGTCGCCGCAAGCCTTCGAAGGCCTGCGCATGTCCGGCCGCAAGGTTCACGCGCCGCAGAAGACGCTGGCCGTCGTCGACCACAATGTCCCGACCTCGCCGGATCGCCACCTCGGCATCAAGAACGAGGAAAGCCGCATCCAGGTCGAGCAGCTTGCCAAGAATGCCGCCGAATTCGGCGTGGAATACTACTCCGAAAACGACAAGCGCCAGGGCATCGTCCACATCATCGGACCCGAGCAGGGCTTCACCCTGCCCGGCATGACCATCGTCTGCGGTGACAGCCATACCTCGACCCACGGCGCCTTCGGCTCGCTCGCCCATGGTATCGGCACCTCGGAGGTCGAGCATGTGCTCGCCACGCAGACGCTGATCCAGAAGAAGGCCAAGAACATGCTGGTGCAGGTCGACGGCCAGTTGCCGCCGGGCGTCACCGCCAAGGACATCATCCTCGCCATCATCGGCGAGATCGGCACCGCCGGCGGCACCGGCTACGTTATCGAATATGCCGGCGAAGCCATCCGCTCGCTGTCGATGGAAGGCCGCATGACCATCTGCAACATGTCGATCGAAGGCGGCGCCCGCGCTGGCCTGATCGCTCCGGATGAGACTACCTTTGAATATATCAAGGGCAAGCCGCGCGCGCCGAAGGGCGAAGCGCTGGAGCAGGCAATCGCCTATTGGAAGACCCTGAAGTCCGACGAAGGCGCGCATTACGACCGCATCGTCAAGCTCGATGCCGCAAGCCTGCCGCCGATCGTCTCCTGGGGCTCCTCCCCGGAAGACGTCATCTCCGTACAGGGCGTTGTTCCGAACCCGGACGAAATCCAGGACGAGACCAAGCGTGCCTCCAAGTGGCGCGCGCTCGACTATATGGGTCTGAAGCCGGGCACGCCGATGACCGAGATCAACGTCGATCGCGTCTTCATCGGCTCCTGCACCAACGGCCGCATCGAAGACCTGCGCGCCGTCGCCAAGGTCGTCGAAGGCAAGAAGGTCGCCTCCACGGTGGATGCCATGATCGTTCCGGGCTCCGGCCTCGTGAAGGAACAAGCCGAAGCCGAAGGCCTCGACAAGATCTTCAAGGCTGCCGGCTTCGACTGGCGCGAGCCTGGCTGTTCCATGTGCCTCGCCATGAACGACGACCGCCTGAAGCCGGGCGAACGCTGCGCCTCGACCTCGAACCGCAACTTCGAAGGCCGCCAGGGCTTCAAGGGCCGCACGCATCTGGTCTCGCCCGCCATGGCCGCAGCCGCCGCGATCGCCGGCCACTTCGTCGATATCCGCGAGTGGAACTGATCCTTTCAAGGACATGAATGATAAAAGGGCGGCCCCATGAATGGCCGCCCATTTCGTTTGTGGATAGAAAATCGCATATCAAACGGGGTTGGTGCCCAACGCACCTTCTCCCCTCGGGGAGAAGGTGGCCCGAAGGGGTCGGATGAGGGGGACAATGGCCTTGGACTCATCAGCTTCGGTGTCCCCGGCATACCCCCTTATCCGCCTGTCGGCACCTTCGCTCCCGGAGAAGGAGTCTGCCCGGCCGGAGCCTGCTGCGCCCGCTGGCTCAGCCAGACGCTGGCGAGCACAATGATGATGCCGAAGATCTGCATCGGGCTCAGCTGCTGGCCGAGCACGGCCCAGCCGAGGATTACCGCGGTCGTCGGGCTGAGGAAGCCGAGCGGCGAAACCATCGAGGGTTCGAGCCGCGACAGACCGCGGAACCAGAGAATATAGGTCAGCGCCGCGCCGATCAGCCCGAGATAGGCAAAGCCGAGAATGTTTGCGCCGGTCAGATGCGGCAGCGCAGGCTCAAGCAGCAGCGCTACCGGCAGCAACAGCACGCCGCCCGCCGTCAGTTGCCATGCCGTGAAGGTCAGGGGCGAGACATCGGGCCGCCAGCGGCGGCTGAGCACGGTTCCGGCCGCCATGGAGAAGGCGCCGGCGATGCCGGCAACAATGCCGGTCGGATCGAGCGTTGCATTCGGCGTCAGGATCAGCAGCGCGACACCGCCGATACCGGCAATCGCCGCAATGATGGAAAGGCTGCGGATCGGCGACCCCAGCAGAAATCGTGCGAGCACGATGACGATCAGCGGCTGGACGGCACCGACCGTCGCGGCCACGCCACCCGGCAGCCGGTAAGCCGAAATGAACAGCAGCCACCAGAAGACCGAGAAATTCAGCGCCCCGAGCACCAGCGACTTCAGCCACCAGGCCCCATGCGGCAGCCGCCGCACGATAAGGAGCAGTAGCAAGCCGGCCGGTAGCGCGCGCAGCATCGCGACCGTAAGGGGATAGCCGGCGGGCAAAAGCTGCGTCGTCACCAGATAGGTGCTGCCCCAGATCGCCGGCGCGATGGCGGTGAGCAACAGGTCGACATTGCGGTTCATGGCATCAGCCTCGAAATTTATCTTGACCTCAAGATAACTCAAGATACCTTGACGTCAAGATAAATTTATGGCGTGATCCCGGCATGGATCGCATCGACAAAATTCTTGAGCAATGGCGCCGCGAACGGCCTGACCTGGACACGACCGCCATGGGCCTGCTCGGGCGCCTGCGCAATCTCGCGCTTCATCTCTCACGCGAGATGGAGAAGACCTTCGGCCGCTTCAACCTGAACGCGGCGAATTTCGATATGCTGGCGACCCTGCGCCGCTCGGGCGAACCCTACACCCTCTCCCCCAGCGACCTGATGGAGACGATGATGGTGTCATCGGGCACGATGACCAATCGCATCGATCAGCTCGAGAGGGCCGGCCTCGTCGCTCGCAGCCAGAATCCGGATGATGGCCGCAGCTTCCTGATATCCCTGACGCCGAAAGGCTTCGAGCTTATCGACGCGGCGGTGACGGCGCATGTCGAAACGCAGAAACGCCTGATCTCCACTCTTTCTGAAGGCGAACGAAAGGCTCTTGACCGGCTGCTGCGCAATTATTTAGCCGACCTCGAATCTGGTTGAACGCGATCCGGGGCAGATATCGCGAATTCAGCCCCTCAGCCAGCGATGCGCCGGGTCGACATCCATCCGCGGATGCCAAAGCAGCGAGATCATGACATCCTGGTTATCGCGACCGCAAACTATGCGCTCATTCAGGGGTCCAACAAAGCACGATCATGGAGGACATAAATGCGGAGCAACGTGGCGTGATTTCCGGTATGTTGAGCTGTCACGAAATCTTGGCCTGATCGCCGGCGCAGCCGTCATGGGGGCGGTCTTCGCCTTCGCCTCCGGAGCTGCCGACATCACGGCTGCACATCCGGACGCAGTGGCGAGCGGAACGCAGATTGCATTTGCGGTGGCTGCTCTGCTGATCGCTGGGACACTCGCCGTGGCTATTATGAATATTGCCTTGCTAAGACGCGCCACCTTCTCGCCTGGGGAATTGTAGAGCGCTTAACCTTATTTTCTGGCATCTACTTGGCGTTGTGCACAATATTAACCGAAGCCCACTGTCATGAGCTGCAAGAATGATATTCAGGAGTCGAGTTTCGGCAAATGCTACTCGGAGATGACAAGGTATCTTTAACAGCGTCTGCGAAACTAACGTCATTGGAAGCGATGCGCGGCATCGCCTCCATAATCGTCATGTTCCATCATTTCTGCCTTGCCTTCCTGCCTTGGATCAAGGAACCATATCCAAAGGGCCTGGCCGGCACACCATTCGCCTGGATCATGCGTGGCGAGTCGGCGGTAACCTTCTTTTTTGTCCTTTCCGGCTTTGTACTCGCTCTGAAATTCTATCGGCGCCCTGAATACAAGTCGTTACTCATATCCGCGTTGAAACGACTTCCGAGACTGATGGGACCCGCAGCCGTCTCAATCTGCTGCGGCTTCCTCATCCTGTTTTTCAGCCTCCACTATAATGAGGAAGCCGCTCTCATAACGGGTTCTGACTGGCTCAAGACGTTCGGAAATGCCTATCTGCCGCAAGACTTCACGCCGACACCCGCATCCGCAATCGGACAATTCCTGCTGGTTTTCCTCTTAAAGAACCATTTCTGGTACAATTCCAATCTTTGGACGATGCGATACGAATATTTTGGCAGCCTTCTCGTTTTTCTGCTGTGCGGGCTGACGATGCGCCGATCATCGATCGTGCAGCTGATACTGATGATCGGCTCTGCCTACCTCCTCTGGAGGTACGGTCACGCACTCCTGCCATTTGCCGCAGGCACCTATCTGGCATTCCTCTTCGCATCGACGGGCATGAAAGCCGTCGACAATATCTGGATTGCCGCGCTCGTTGGTCTCATCTCGGTTCTCCTGCTCTGCTCGCTCGATCTCGATCTCCAGATTGCCGGATCCATAGGCCTGATGGTCTGTCTCATCTATTGCCCGAAACTCGCGCGTCCACTCTCGGGCAGGCTCGGCCGACTGTTGGGACGTTTCTCCTTCCCTCTTTACCTCGTGCATTTTCTGGTGATCGCGTCGGTGTCGTCCTTGGGCTTTGCCACCATGTACGATTGGTGCGGTTCCTACGCATGGGCCGCAACGGTCGCGGGGATCATCACTGTTCTCGTGAGCTTGGCCGCAGCAATTCCATTGCTGCTTTTCGATGAGCGCTGGGTCGCGACCGTAAACGATATTGCCTCGATGGTGAGCAGGAACGCAGCGGCAATGTACAAGGCGCGCTTTCCAATATCGGACTAAATGCTGAGAAAGCAAAAAGGCCCGGCTGCCATCGCAACCGAGCCTCCTTCAAACCTGGAGATTCGCAAGCGGGTTAAAAGCTCGCCGTCAGCGGATCCGGGCCGATGCGGCCGCCGGCCGAATCGAGCTTGGCGATCTCTGCCAGATCGTCGCCGTCGAGCTTGAAATCGAATACCCTATGGTTTTCCTCGATGCGGCTCGGCGTCACCGATTTCGGGATGACGATCAGACCATTGTCGATGTGCCAGCGGATGATGATCTGTGCAGGGGTGCGGCCATGCTTGGCGGCGATCTTGCCGATGACGGCATTGGTGAGAAGCTTGCCCTGGCCGAGCGGGCTCCAGGATTCGGTCTTGATGCCGAGCTTGTCGTGCACGGCGCGCAATTCCTTCTGCTGGAAGGTCGGGTGCAGCTCGATCTGGTTGAGGACGGGCGTCACCCCGGTCTCGCCGATGATACGTTCGAGATGCGCCGCGGCAAAATTGGAAACGCCGATCGAGCGGGCACGGCCTTCTTCCTTCAGGCGCACGAAGGCCTTCCAGGTATCGAGATAGCGGTTGCGATGCGGCGACGGCCAATGGATGAGGTAGAGATCGATATAGTCGGTGCCGAGCCGCTTCAGGCTTTCGTCGAAGGCCTTCAGCGTGGAATCGAAGCCTTGCGCCTCGTTCCATAGCTTGGTGGTGAGATAGATGTTCTCGCGGGCAACGCCCGACTGGCGCACGCCTTCGCCCACACCATCCTCATTGGCATAGATGGCTGCGGTGTCGATATGGCGGTAACCGGCTTTCAAAGCCGTGCTGACGGCCATCGGCGCGACGTTTTCCGGCGTCTGCCAGACGCCGAGGCCGACCTGGGGAATGGAATTGCCGTCATTGAACGTGATTGTCGGTTGGGCGGTCACGATAAGTCTCCAAAGGATGATAAGGGGGTGGAGTGAAGGCGTAATTTAAATTCTGAAAGATGGGCGGTCAGGTCCGCAAAGGCGCACCGGTCGAAATCCCATATAGTGGAGAATATCGGGATGTTAACCCCGGGCGGCATTTCAGACAACCCGAACGGTCGTACCTTTCCGCAGGGATGGCAGGATGCGCTTCATGTCGCGCAGGCTGACTGCGACACACCCGGCCGTCGGCTCATATCCCGGCCTGATCAGGTGGAAGAAAATCGCTGAGCCGCGGTTGCGCCGGCGCGAGCGCACATTCCAATCGAGCACCAAGCAGATATCGTAAAGACCGTCGCCCCGCCGCAATTCCTCGTGACTTGGTTTGAAGGGCGCCTTCACCGGCCTGTTGTAGTTGGGATCGTCGGATTGATCGCACCAGAGCATATCCTTGCGGATATGCCGCATCGGCAGGGCTGTCCGTAGAAAGCGGACGCGATCGCCGCGCGTGAAGCCGTAGAGCAGCTTCATGGCGGCAATGGGCGTCGCGCCGTCGCCCTCCCGCTTCAATATGCTGCGTCCGGACCGGCCGATCGCCGCCAGCACGGTCATGCCCCCAACCCGCACCAATGCGCGCGTCTTCTGGACCGGCGCAGGCCGCACGACGATCGTCGATGCGGTCCGCCCTGCCCCCGCTCTTGTCTTTTGCATTTTCCTCACATGTTTTTGCTTTGCGTGTGATTTCGTTTGAAATCATAGCAGTTTCAACCAAACGACCAAGCCTGAGTCGCCTCGCGACTTGCCAAAAGTGCAATTTGGCGTAGGACTTAGGAGGAATGAGAACAAGGACCCGAACGGCATGACGGCACGCACCATTCTCCTGGTGGATGATGACAACGACCTGCGTGAGATGTTAGTCGAGCAATTATCGCTTTACGAGGAATTCAACGTCCTGCAGGAAGTGACCGCCGGAAAGGGCGTGCAGACGGCGCGTACCGTACCCGTCGATCTCCTGATCATGGATGTCGGCCTGCCCGATATGGACGGCCGCGAGGCCGTGAAGCTGCTGCGCAAGAACGGCTTCAAGCCGCCGATCATCATGCTGACGGGCCATGACACGGACTCCGACACCATCCTCGGGCTTGAAGCCGGCGCCAACGATTACGTGACGAAGCCTTTCCGCTTCGCCGTCCTCCTCGCCCGCATTCGCGCGCAGCTGCGCCAGCACGAGCAGAGCGAGGACGCGACCTTTACCGTCGGTCGCTACCTCTTCAAGCCCAGCCAGAAGCTGCTCACTACCGAAGACGGGCAGAAGATCCGCCTGACGGAAAAGGAAGCGGCCATCATCCGCTATCTCTATCGCGCCGACCAGAGGGTCGTGACCCGCGATATCCTTCTTGAAGAGGTCTGGGGCTACAATTCCGGCGTCACCACCCATACGCTCGAGACGCATGTCTACCGCCTTCGCCAGAAGATCGAACGCGATCCCTCCAACGCCGAAATCCTGGTCACGGAAAACGGCGGCTACAAGATCATTCCGTAGGCAATCGATGGCGCTGAACGACGATATCCGACTGCTGTCGCAACTGCCGCTGTTTCACGGCATGGGCGACGAGCCGCTGCGGCTGATCGCCTTCGGCGCCGACCGCCGCCATGTGAATGAAGGCCAGACGCTGTTCCGCGAGAAATCGCCCGCCGAATGCGCCTATGTCATCACGCGCGGCAGTTTCGAGCTCAGCACCATCGACGCAGACGGCCGAAAGCAGGTGGAAGCGATAGTCCAGGCAGGCACCATGCTTTCGGAACTGGCGATGGTGACCTTGGTGGAGCGGAAGTATACGGCTGTCGCCGCCGAAGAATCCGACGTGATCCGCATCACGCGCGCCCTCTTTCACCGGTTGATCGAAGAATATCCGGACGCCGGTCTGCTGATCCAGAACCGCATCCGTGAAAACTTCGCCGCTCTGGCGAGGCAAGCGGCCGCAATGCTCGGCCGCTTCTCTTAAAACGAGCAATCCCTTTTAGAGATTGAAATGCGCCACGACCGGCACGTGGTCGGACGGACGGTCCCAGCCGCGCGCCGCCTTCAGAATCTCGATCCTCTGCAGATGCGGACCGAGATCAGATGACGACCAGATGTGATCGAGACGACGGCCGCGATCGGCGGCCTCCCAGTCCTTGGCGCGATAGCTCCACCACGTATAGAGCTTTTCGTTTTCCGGCACCTGCTGGCGCATCAGATCGAGCCAGGAGCCGCGCTTCATCACCTCGAGCAACCCTTCTGTCTCCACAGGCGTATGACTGACGATCTTTAAAAGCTGCTTGTGCGACCAGACGTCATGCTCCAGCGGCGCGATATTCAGATCGCCGACAAGGATGGCGGAGGTGTTCTGCTCGGCATTGGCATGCAGCTTCTTCATCTCCTCGATGAAATCGAGCTTGTGGCCGAATTTCGGATTGATCGTGCGATCAGGTTCGTCGCCGCCGGCCGGAACATAGAAATTATGCAGGCGGATGCGCCGGCCGCCGCGCTCGAAGATGGCCGAGATATGCCTGCTGTCGCCGACATTGCAATAATCCTGGCGATGATCCTCGGTCAGCGGGAAACGCGAGGCGATTGCCACCCCATGATAGCCCTTCTGACCATGGATGATGATGTGCTCATAACCAAGCGCGCGGAGCGGCGCATGGGGGAAAAGCTCGTTCGGAACCTTGGTTTCCTGCAGGCAGAGAATATCCGGCCGGGCCTGCATGACGAACCGCTCGACAATGGGCATACGCAGCCGCACCGAGTTGATATTCCAGGTCGCAATCGAAAATCCCATGCCCGAGCCTTTCCTTAGAGCAATTCGAGGAAAAGTGCGCAGCGTTTTTCCATCCGGAATTGCGTCAAAACAGACAGCCGGAGCGACTGAGCGATTCGATCAAGCGCTGGTCTCTCCGGTCAGCGTAAGGCTTTAGACCGGCTGCAGCGGAAAGAAAAGCGCCATTCCGCGCTTACCTATGGCTCGGTACGGAGACGACGCTCAGCGCGTGTAATCGATGCGGAAAACGCTGTCGTCGAAGGCAACGTTGGTCTTCACGTTGTTGATGATCACGTCGGTCGTCTTGCCCTGCGGATCGATGACGGTCCACTGGCGCAGGTCGTAGGTCTTCGAATCGAAGATCATCGTGATGGTGGAATCGCCGAACACAGTCCGGTTGCCGAGCGTGATCTTGGTGAGATCCGGTTTCGAATCGACATCGCGAACCATGTCGGCGGAAAGATCGATCTTGTTGGCGAGCAGCAGGCTCAGCGGCGTCTTCGACAGCTGATACATGTTTCGCGTCTGCGTCTGGTCGTTGATGACCTGCACATTGTTGCCGTCGCAGATCACGCGCATGCGAGACGGCGGATCGTAGTTGAAACGCATCTTGCCGGGCCGCTGGATGAAGAAGGAGCCGCTCATCTGATCGCCGCGCGGGCCGATCTGCAGGAAGCCGCCCTTCATCGTCTTGATGGACGAGAAATGATCGGCGATGGCCTGGGCAATACCGGGATTGAGGGTAGCGGCAGCTGTCTGGGTCTGCGCCTGCGCGAAAGCCGAAACCGGCAGCACGCCTGCCGCGCCGAACGCAACCACGGCACCGAGCAAATGCCGGCGGGTCAGGGAAAGTCGGCTGGACGGCTGCGCATCAAACTTTGTCATCGAATTCTCCTTCATGCTTCGTCCATGGCGCGCAAAATCGGCGTCTTCATGGCGCAACGGCTAAGGCCGGTAAGGGGTTGCGATCAAATTTCCCTGAACTTCGCCCGGATATGCCGCTGAAAGGAACTTTGGCCTCAGCGATCCAGAATATCCGCTTCGGTCGGAACGAGAATTTCGCGCTTGCCGGCATGGTTGGCCGGACCGATCACGCCCTCCTGCTCCATGCGCTCGATCAGCGACGCCGCGCGGTTGTAGCCGATACCGAGGCGGCGCTGGATATAGGAGGTCGATGCCTTGCCGTCACGCAGCACGATTGCGACCGCCTGATCGTAAGGGTCCTCCGAATCGGAAAGATTGGAGGTGCCGACCGGACCGTGACCGTCATCATCCTCTTCATCATCGGCGGTAATGGCATCGAGATATTGCGGCGCGCCCTGCGTCTTCAGATAGGCGACGATATCCTCCACTTCGCCGTCGGAGACGAAGGGACCGTGGACGCGCTGGATACGTCCGCCGCCCGCCATGTAGAGCATGTCGCCCATGCCGAGCAGCTGTTCGGCTCCCTGCTCGCCGAGAATGGTGCGGCTGTCGATCTTCGAGGTAACCTGGAAGGAGATGCGTGTCGGGAAGTTCGCCTTGATCGTGCCGGTGATGACATCGACCGAGGGGCGCTGTGTCGCCATGATGACGTGGATCCCGGCTGCACGGGCCATCTGCGCCAGACGCTGCACCGCGCCTTCGATATCCTTGCCCGCGACCATCATCAGGTCGGCCATCTCGTCGATGATGACGACGATATAGGGCATCGGCTTCAGGTCGAATTCTTCCGTTTCGTAGATCGCCTCGCCGGTCTGGCGATCGAAGCCGGTCTGCACCGTGCGGCTGATCGCCTCGCCCTTGGCAACGGCCTGCTCGACGCGGCTGTTGAAGCCGTCGATATTGCGCACGCCGATCTTCGACATCTTCTTGTAGCGCTCTTCCATCTCGCGGACGGTCCATTTGAGCGCAACGACGGCCTTCTTCGGATCCGTGACGACGGGCGAGAGCAAATGCGGAATGCCGTCATAGACGGAGAGTTCGAGCATCTTCGGATCGATCATGATCAGCCGGCACTGCTCGGGCGTCATGCGGTAGAGCAGCGACAGGATCATGGTATTGATCGCGACGGACTTACCCGAGCCCGTGGTGCCGGCGACGAGCAGATGCGGCATCTTGGCGAGATCGGCAATCACGGGCTCGCCGCCGATCGTCTTGCCGAGCGACATGGCAAGCTTCGCCTTGGAGGCCTCGAAATCGCGGCTGGCGATGAGCTCGCGCAGATAGACCGTCTCGCGCGTCGAATTCGGTAGTTCGATGCCGATCGCATTGCGGCCGGGAACGACGGCGACGCGGGCGGCGATCGCGCTCATCGAGCGGGCGATATCGTCGGCGAGGCCGATGACGCGGGACGATTTGATGCCGGGCGCCGGCTCCAGCTCGTAAAGCGTGACGACCGGACCGGGGCGGACATGGATGATTTCGCCCTTGACGCCAAAATCCTCCAGCACGCCTTCGAGCATGCGGGCATTCTGCTCCAGCGCATCGGCAGAGAGCGTCGCATCGCGGGCAACAGCCTTCGGTTCGGCAAGCAGATGGGCGGCGGGGAGCTGGAAACCATACGGACGGATGAAGGAGGTCTGCGCCTCGCGCTCTGCCCGCGCGCCGGGCTTCGGGCGCGGAGCGGCTGGCGTGACGCGATGGCCGGCGGCGGCTCCCTTCGGGGCGGCCGGGGCCAACGGCCAATCCTCATCTTCGTCGTCGGGCAGGATATCGGCCGGACGCCGGGGATCGCGATCATAAAGAGAATCCTCGTCCTCATCGTCGTCACCGAGACTGATCGAGGGCGCGGAAACGACGCGGCGGGCGGCGGGCACATCCATGGAGGGCTCGAGACGGTCGCCTCGCGCCATCGGCGCCTTGGCGCGCACGGGCTCGTTCAGCGTGCCGAATTCGTCATCGTTGAAATCGTAAGGGGCATCGAAGGCATGGTCGCGGCGCTTGCGCGGACCCATGCCGAACAGCCGGCGCAGGCGGGCCTGGGTGTTGTACCAGGCATGCATGACCGCGCCGAAAGCCATGAAATTGGCGAGGAAGCTGCCGCGGTCATCATCCTCGTCGACGTCGCCCACCCGGCGGGCACGGCTGCGGGTTTCCTCGTAATCGTCCTCATCCTCCCCGTCTTCCACGAGGTTTTCGCCGATGATGCCGGAGGCAAAGAGCATGAGCCATGCGGCCGGCACGGCAAGAACCGAACCGATGATGATGGCGACCACACCGCTCGGATAGGTGCCGATGAAAAGGGCCGGGAGGCGCAAAAGAAGATCGCCGACGACACCGCCGATACCGTTCGGGATGGGCCAGGTCGGCGGCGCCGGGAAGCAGGCGATGGAGCCGGCCGCGACGATGCAGCCGCCGAACCAGGCGCCGAGGCGCGAGGGCACACGATGAAGCTTGCGGTTGGCAATCAGCGCGAAGGCCCAGGCGACGACGGGCAGCATCGCCAGAACCGAGGCAAGGCCGAACGACTGCATCACGATGTCGGCAAAGGCGGCGCCGGGAAAGCCGAGCAGGTTGGTCGGCGCGTTGGCGGTGGCATAGGAGTAGCTGGGATCCATGACGTTCCATGTCGCCAGCGCCGCAACGGCGAGTGCCAGCAGGAACAATATCGCGAAGCCCGACAGCCCCTTGATCTGACGCCAAACCACGCTCGAAAGCGATAAACGGTCGGGGCGACCGCTCAACGCCGCCGAATTGCTTCTGCCCATGATATCAAGCCCCGTTCCAGTCCAAAGCGCAAGCGAATCGGTCTATGCCCACTCGCCGGCAGGTTAGCCATACCTAATCAGAGGAGGGTTAATGGCATGTTAACCATGCACGCCGAGCGGGGGGATCGCCGGCTTTTCCGGCTGGATATGATTGCACCAAAGAAAAGGGCCCGAACCGAGGTCCGGGCCAAGAGCGGCCTATTTGCGATGAAACAGGACGCGACGGGATGTTGAGCGAAACCGGAAGTTTTGCTCCGGTTTCGCAAGCTCCGATCAGGAATTATGGTAGGCGGCTTCGCCGTGCGAAGCGAGGTCGAGACCTTCACGCTCGGCTTCCGGAGCGACGCGCAGGCCGATGATGACATCGACCACCTTGTAGAGGATCGCCGAGCCGATGCCGCACCACAGGATTGTCGTGACGACGGCGGTCAGCTGGACGACGACCTGGCTGCCCATCGTGACACCGTCGGCATAGCCGACGCCGCCGAGCGAGGCGCTGGCGAAGATGCCGGTCGCAATGGCGCCGAAGATGCCGCCGATGCAGTGTACGCCGAAGACGTCGGCCGTATCGTCATAGCCGAACTTGTTCTTCACGACAGAGACGAAGAAGTAGCAGAGCGGCGAGACGATCAGGCCCATGACGATCGCGCCCATCGGGCCGGCGATACCGGCTGCAGGCGTAATGGCGACGAGACCGGCGACCATGCCCGAAGCACCGCCGAGCATGGAGGCCTTGCCGCGGGTGAAGGTTTCGACCAGCGACCAGGAGATGATGGCGGCCGCGGTTGCGACGAAGGTGTTGACGGTTGCGAGCATTGCGCCGCCGGATGCTTCAAGGTTCGAACCGGCATTGAAGCCGAACCAGCCGACCCAGAGCATGGATGCGCCGACCATGGTCAGCGTCATGGAATGCGGAGCCATCATGTCCTTGCCGAAGCCGACGCGCTTGCCGACGAGCAGGGCGCCGACGATGCCTGCGATACCGGCATTGATGTGAACGACGGTGCCGCCTGCGAAGTCGAGGGCGCCCATCTTGAAGAGCATGCCGTTGGAATCCCAGACCATGTGAGCGATCGGGAAGTAGACGAAGGTCGCCCACAGCGCGCAGAAGAGCACGGCTGCGCCGAACTTGATGCGCTCGGCGAAGGCGCCGATGATGAGCGCCGGCGTGATGGCGGCAAAGGTCATCTGGAACAGCATGAAGATGAATTCAGGGATGACGACGCCCTTGGAGAAGGTGGCCGCCGTGGTCGAAGTCGAGACGCCCGAAAGGAACATCTTGGCCGTGCCGCCCCAATAAGGACTGGTGCCGCCGCCGAAGGCGAAGGAGTAACCGTAGAGAACCCAGAGGATCATCACGACAGCGCCGATCATCGTGCACTGCATCAGCACCGAGAGCATGTTCTTGGCGCGGACGAGGCCGCCATAGAACAGCGCAAGGCCTGGCACGAGCATGAACAGCACGAGAATGGTGGAGATGAACATGAAGGCGGTGTCGCCCTTGTCGGGAACAGGAGCGGCGGCGGTCGCGGCCGCAGCAGCCGGGGCGGCCTCCTGCGCAAAGGCGATCGCCGGCGCAAGCAAGGCCGCAGAAAGCGCGCCCACCCGTGTCAAGGCGGAGGAAATCGTGGAAAATGACATGCAAATAACTCCCTGGTCCGCCGTGTTCTTACAGCGCTTCTGAATCGGTTTCGCCCGTACGGATGCGCACGGCATGGTCGATGGAATAGACAAAGATCTTGCCGTCGCCGATCTGGCCGGTCTTGGCGGCCGACGCGATGGCCTCGACGGCCTTGTCGACGGTTTCGGATGCGACCGCGACCTCGATCTTCAGCTTCGGCAGGAAGCTGACGGCATATTCGGTGCCGCGATAGATCTCGGTATGCCCCTTCTGGCGCCCGTAGCCCTTCACTTCGGTCACAGTCAGGCCCTGGATGCCGACAGCCGTGAGGGCCTCACGGACCTCATCGAGCTTGAACGGCTTGATAATGGCCATCACAATTTTCATCTGGTTTCCCATCCTTTGTTAGCCTCGGCACGGAGCCGACTCTCCTTGCCGCCGACGATTGTTTTTGCAGCGACTGGCCATACACATTCAAAGGACGTGCCAGATTCGTGACACATTTATAACCTATTGAAATAAAACGGATTTTTTGCGCAGACCCAATAAAGCGGCATTTGTCGCCGCGCGAGCCGCACAAACAAAGTGCAAATTTATAAAATTGCACTTTATTTAATCATTTGCCTTTTTACGAATCAGACCCTCCTGCGCCACCGACGCAATCAGGACACCGGATCGTGTAAACAGGCTGCCGCGGGTAAACCCGCGCGCGCCGGAGGCGCTGGGGCTCTCCTGGCTGTAGAGCAGCCAGTCGTCGAGCTTGAACGGGCGATGGAACCACATGGCGTGATCGAGGCTCGCCACCTGGACGGTCGGGTCCAGAACCGATGTCCCATGCGCATTCAGGGCAACATCGAGCAGCGTCATGTCGGAGAGATAGGCAAGCACGGCATTCTGGTAGAGCCGGTCATCCGGCACGGGTCCGGTGACCCGAACCCAGATATTCTGCCGCTGGCTTGGTTGAGAGCGCGAGAAATAGCTCTCGATCGACACCGGCCTGATTTCGATCGCCCGCTTGCGCTCCCAGTAGCGGCGCACATTCTCCGGCGCATGGGCGAGATAGCGCTGCTTGACCTGCTCTTCGTCCATCAATTCCTCCGGCATCGGCACGTCGGGCATCTCACCCTGATGATCGAAGCCGGGTTCGTCGACCTGGAAGGATGCGGTCAGCGCAAAGATCGCCTTGCCATGCTGGATGGCAAGCACCCGCCGCGTGTTGAAGCTCGAACCGTCACGCAGGCGATCGACCTGATAGAGGATCGGTACCGAAGGATCGCCGGGCAGCATGAAATAGGCATGCAGCGAATGCGCGAAGCGATCGCCATCCACCGTTCGCTGCGCCGCCATCAGCGCCTGGCCGATGACCTGACCGCCGAAGACGCGCTGCCAGCCGACCTGCGGGCTGTTGCCGCGAAACAGGTTCATCTCGATCGTTTCGAGATCGAGCGTCGCCAGCACGGTTTCCATCGGGGTGAGCTTCTCGGTCTCTCGCGACATTTTGCTTGAACTCCCATGGTAGGAACCGTCAACAGGATGCTCTATATAGAGCAGGACGTGACAGTAAGACAGGGAAGCGCTATGTTGGACATGCTGGTAGTGGGCGGCGGATATGTGGGTCTCGCCGCAGCGGTCGCAGTCAAGCAGGCCGCACCCCATCTCGACGTCATGATCGTGGAAGCCGCGCCGGAAACCGCCTGGAAGAAGGACATGCGGGCATCGGCGATCATCTCCGCTGCCTCGAAGATGCTGGAAGTCCTCGGCGTCTGGAACGAGATCGCGCCGGAGGCCGAAGCGATCACCCGCATGATCGTTACCGATTCGCGCACCGGCGATCCCGTCCGCCCGGTCTTCCTCACCTTCGACGGCGAAGTGGCCGAGGGCCACCCCTTCGCCCACATGGTGCCGAACCTCACCATGGTCGGGGCGCTTCGCGGCGCCTGCGAGCGCTTGGGCATTGCGATCAAGCATGGCCTCAGCGCCACCGGATTCACGACCGCCGACAACAAGACCACCCTTACCCTTTCGGATGGCAGCACGCTGGAAACGCGGCTTCTGGTCGCCTGCGACGGTGTGCGCTCCAAGCTGCGCGACATGGCCGGCATCAAGACCGTCAATTGGGACTACGGCCAGTCCGGCATCGTCGTCACCGTCGAGCATGAGCGGCCGCACGGCGGCTGCGCCGAGGAGCATTTCCTCCCCTCCGGCCCTTTCGCCATCCTGCCCTTGAAGAACAACCGCTCCTCGCTCGTCTGGACGGAGCGCACCTCCCATGCCGAACGACTGGTCGCCTCGGACGATCTCGTTTTCGAGGAGGAGCTGGAACGCCGCTTCGGCCATAAGCTCGGCGCGCTCACCACCGTCGGCGAACGCCGCGCCTTCCCGCTGGGCCTCACCCTTGCCCGCGCCTTCGTCGCGCCGCGCTTCGCGCTGGCCGGCGATGCCGCCCACGGCATCCACCCGATCTCCGGCCAGGGCCTCAATCTCGGCTTCAAGGATGTGGCCGCCCTTGCCGAAACCATCGTCGAGGCCGACCGCCTCGGCCTCGACATCGGCTCGATCAACACCCTCGAACGCTACCAGACCTGGCGCCGCTTCGACACTTTCCGCATGGGGGTGACGACCGACGTGCTGAACCGGCTGTTTTCCAATGATAACACCCCACTGCGCATCGCCCGCGACTTCGGGCTGGGGATCGTTGACCGCCTGCCCAGCCTCAAATCCTTTTTTATCGGCCAAGCGGCCGGGACGACTGCTAGGGATAATCCGCGGCTGCTGGCTGGCGAGGCGATTTGAGAAGTCGGGGTCGAATCGCCAATCTCTGAAGCGGAAAGCCGCTATACGAAGTTCCGCATCTCGGCATCCATCCAGCTGCAGAATTGACGGACCGCTCTTGATTCCGAACGGCGCTGGTAGCGATACATGCCGATTTCGACCGGTTCGTAGCCAGGCAGGTTTACCAGTGCCCCCGACTTCATTTCCCGACCCGTGAGGATGGTCGGTGCAAGCAGCACTCCAAGACCGGCAACGCAGGCATGAAGCGCGGCATCGTCCGTATCGAAGGCATGGCTGAAGGAAAGATCTGCGGGCGAAAGATGGAACGCCTCGCACCAGAGCTGCCAATCCCAGTTACCCACACAGCATTGCAAAGCTGGCAGGCGCGGAACGGCAATCTCCTGACGATTGGCCTCCTTTGCCAGGAGGCCCGGAGAAACGACCGGACGGCGTAGGTCGCGCGCAAGGAATTCCCATCCCTCCACGACCTCCCCAATCCGGAAATGACGAATGCTCACATCTGAGTCCGGAACTGCCGGAAAGCCGCGCGCGGAACTCGTTTCCACCCGGACGCGCACCTGCGGGCAGAAAGCGCGAAAGCGATCCAGCGACGGGATAAGCCAGCGCAGCGCTAGCGATGTGGTGGCATGGACGCCGATTTCGTTTTCATCGCGATAGAGGGCATCTGCCGAACGTTCGATGAGCCCGATCGCCGGCGCCACCTCCTGATAGAACCGCCGCCCCACTTCGGTGAGGGAGACGGTATTGTTTCCGCGGCGGAAGAAAATCACCCCAAGCTCATCTTCAAGCTTTTTGAGCTGGTGACTTACCGCGCCGGAGGTAACGCCAAGCTCGGCACCGGCCGCCACCAGGCTTCCCGTGCGTGCCACGATCGCAAACACCCTGATGGCATTGAGCGAGATGCGGTGTCGCTTCTGCATGAATTTTCCTCAACCTCCCCTCAAATTCCTCGTTTGAGCATAATGCGAAAATCAAGCACAACGGAGGTGGGATAACACCGGAAACTTGCGCTTTAAGCCCCACCCAATATCACAACGGACCTGGAACCACAGCAAGTGCAGCCACTAAGCCAGCATCAATTTCTTTTCGCCATCGCTGACGGAAATGCCGACGTTCCTCATTCCATAAGACGTAAAAGGTAGTCGCATCCAAGGGTATTTGATGCCTCCTCTTTTCCATCATTGCCGCGACTTCATGACGCTTTCCGCACCGATTACTGGCGTTCGGCTCCGCTCGCCTACAGCTCGTGCCGTTGTCGCCCTGTCGCTGACCCAGCTCATCGGCTGGGGCGCCACCTTCTATCTTCCGGCAGTGATGGGCCCTGCCATGGCCGGCGAGCTGGGGATGGCTCTGCCCATGGTCATGGCGGGACCAACCATCATGCTTGTCGTGATGGCGATGATGTCCTGGCCGCTGAGCTCAATCTTCGAACGCCACGGCGCGCGCGCGGTCATGACCTGGGGAGCCGCTCTGGGCGCCGGCGGACTGCTGATCCTCGGGCTCGCCCACGGTCCGGTCTTCTATATCCTTTCATGGGTGACCATCGGCCTCGCCGGCACCTGCATGTTGACCACACCGGCACAGATCGCGGTCAGCGAAATCGCCGGCGATAAAGCGCGTCGGGCGCTCGGCATTCTGATCCTGGCGGGTGGTCTGACGTCGACGATCGTCTGGCCGCTGACCGGCCTTCTGCAGGATCAATGGGGCTGGCGCGCAACAACGCTTCTCTTTGCCGCGCTGATGTTGTTTGTCTGCGCGCCACTCCATTGGACCGCGCTCGCCCGTCGGCCTAAGGAGAAATCGGGAGTTAAGGCCGCACCGGAGTCTGCGCCCATCCATGGGCCGAGTTTTATCCTGCTGGCCGCAAGCTTTGCCGCCAACGGCTTCGTAACCTGGGGATTTGCCCTGACGATCATCATCCTCTTCGAGGCTGCCGGTCTCGATCATGCAGGCGCGCTGGCGGCAGCAGCCTTCATCGGCATTGCCCGATGGGCAGGCCGCTTGGTCGATTTTCTAGGCGGCCGGCGCTGGTCGGGCTTTTTCATCGGCCTCACGGGCTCAGCTCTGTTTCCCTTGAGCTTCGCGGTTCTTTTGCTGAGCAACAGCTTCACGGGCGCCATGCTTTTCGCCGCGCTTTATGGCATTGCCAGCGGCATCACCGCCGTTACCCGCGCCACGCTGCCGCTGCAGATTTTTCCCACCGGCACTTACGCCCGCGCATCGGCACGACTGGCGGTCCCGCTCAATCTCTCCTATGCAGCGGCGCCACCATTATTTACGACTGTAGTGACCTACGCCGGTCCGCAGACTGCTCTGTGTTGGCTCTCGTGATCTCGGGCATTGCATATTGCACGCTCCTCAGCCTTTTACTGGTGCATCGCCGATTGAATGATACATCTCAACCGAACTGAATCAGCCTCAATCCTCGATACGCCGCGCTTCCGAAATCAGCATGATCGGAATGCCATCCCGGATCGGATAGGCGAGGCGCGCCTTTTCCGAGATCAGCTCGTTCTTTTCCCGATCGTAGCTCAGCCGCCCTTTGGTCAGCGGGCAGACGAGCAGATCGAGCAGTTTCGGATCGACTTTGCTGACCGTGACATCCATCGGCAAGCTCCTACTGCATCAGCGAATCGGTGTCACCGGAACCGGCGAGCACGATCTTGACGATGGCGATGAAGGTTTCGGCGCGGGTCTTCAGGTCGGGCGCTTCGAGAAGGGCCTGTTTCTCGGCCGGATCGAAGGGCGCCATGATCGACAGCGAATTGACCAGCATCATATTGTCGGCGCGCTCGACGCTTTCCCAATCCGCCTCCAGCTTGTTGGCTTCCAGATAGGCTCGGAACGCCGCAAGCAGCGCGGCGCGGTCGACCGTATCCTCCTCATGGTGCGACTTGAGGTCGGAGATGAAGGGCGTGATGCGGAAGGTGCGATAGGGCTGGCTGTTGGTGATTTCATCCATCAGCCGGAAACGGCATATGCCGGTCAGCGCGGCGATATAGCGTCCGTCTCCGGTTTCCGAGAGGGAAGTGATACGGCCGAGGCAGCCGACATGCGCCAGATTGGACGATTCCGGCGGCTCTCCCAGCGCCGGCTGGATCATGCCGATCAAACGATTTCCGGCGATCGCCGCATCGAACATGGCAAGATAGCGCGGCTCGAAGACATTGAGCGGCAATTGCGCCCCGGGCAGCAGCAACGCACCGGACAAAGGAAAGACGGCAACCGAATCAGGCAGATCGCTTGGCTTCAAATATCTGGCATTGCCGACTTGCATCTCTTCCATCCCGCCAAAGCATGTCGCGCAAGTGTGCAGCGGTTTTGCGACAGCGACATGCGCAAAATCAAAGACCTAAAGTGCGAAAAGCAAAGCCGAAAGATCGCAACGCACTTTGGATCGCCGCGCGCGCCGCAGTTGGCCGCGCAGGAACGACACAGTCGCGGTCATCGTCCCTTTTTGCGCCGTCACCGATAATGTGAGCCCGTCTGCCGAAAACACAAGAGCATCTTCAATGAAAAACGCCGCCCGCCTGCCGAATATCTTGACCGCTGCCTAACAGGCGATCGTCCGGAAGGTTCCGCACGATCGCTACACCTGGCGGAACAGACCCTTTACGAAAACAGAATGGAGGACAGCTTGCGCCGTGCCGCGATGGTGGCCGGGTCCTTGGCGCCCCATACCTCGAAGAATTCCAGGAGCTGGCGGCGCGCGCCGTCGTCGCCGTAGCTGCGATCCTTGCGCATGACGGTCAGAAGATGGTCGGCCGCCTCGTCCCGCTTGCCTTCGACATTGCGGATCTTGGCAAGCTTGATGCGCTGCTCGTGATTGTCCGGATTGGCGGCCAGTTCCCGTTCGATCGCCACGGGATCGCCGAGCTTGCGGGCTTCGTCGATCTGATCCAGCTTCTTGACCACCGCCTGAATGCCGGCATCCTTGGCGAGCGTTTCCGGCAGGTCGGCAAGCGCCTCGCGGGCGCGCTGGCTCTGTCCGGCGGCGATCATGCATTCCGCCATGCCCGCAAGCGCCTTGGCATTTTCAGGGTCCGCCTGCAGCACCGCGCCGAAGAGTTCGGCAGCGCCATTGACGTCACCGGCGGCAAGCAGGCCGCCCGCCTCTTCGAGAACTGCGGCAATTTCCGCCGCCTGATCGCCGCCGCCTGCAGGGCCGCCGAGACGATCGATGAACTGGCGAACCTGGCTCTCGGGAACAGCACCCATGAAGCCATCGGCCGGACGGCCGTCGACGAAGGCGATGACGGCCGGGATCGACTGGATGCCGAGCTGGCCGGCGATCGACGGATGATCGTCTATGTTCATCTTGACCAGTTTGACGCGCCCCTGCGCTTCGGTGACGACCTTTTCGAGAACCGGCGTCAGCTGCTTGCACGGGCCGCACCAGGGCGCCCAGAAATCGACCAGCACCGGTTGCCGGCGCGATTCTTCGATAACGTCCTTGGCGAAGTTGGCAGTCGTCGTATCCTTGATCGGCGATGCGCCGCCTGCGGCCGGCGCGCCGCCGTAAGATGCCGAGGCCGACATCTGCCCGCCGAAGGAAGCGTTGTAGGGATTGTTCGAACCGCTCATGAGTGTCTCCCGCCTGCCGGCATCCTTGATCTTGTAAGGAGCATGCTTTCCGAACGAACCCATTGAAGTCCGCCTCGCAGCACGCCGAATGGAATGGTCAAAGCACGCGGACAGCCCAAAGAGAAGCCGCCTGCCATATCTTAGCGCTAAAATCGTATGTTAGCTCGTCACTTTCAAGACTAGCGGCGTATGACCCGTCGCCTCCATGAAGCGCAGGAGGTCGCCGCTGGCAATCGACGTCGTCGCATCGTTCGACAGGGGATGGCAGTTGACGATGTCATGCGCCATCAGATCGGCATCGAGGACGAAGGTGACATTGTTGGCGGTGTCGTTGATCGCGCCGAAGGCCGTAACCGAGCCCGGAAGGACGCCGAGATATTCCATCAGCTTCTCCGGCTTGCCGAAGGACACCTTGCTCGCCGCACCGATCAGCGTGTGAACGGTCTTCAGATCGACGGTCGCATTTTCCTCGACGGTCAGCAGGAAGAAATTGTCCTTCTTGTCCTTCACGAACAGGTTCTTCGTATGGCCGCCGGGAATCTCGTCGCGCAGCGATACCGATTCGGCGACGGTGAAAACCGGGGCATGGTCCTTGGTCTTATGGGCAATGCCGAGCCCGTCCAGGAATCGGAAGAGGTCGTCGCGGGTTTTCGGGGTGGTCTCGGTCATGACGTCTCGCAATGAAAAATGGTCCGCTCCTGATACGTCGCCCACAATTTCATTGCAATCTTCGAGACGACAAAGCCCGGCGTTTCCGGGCTTTCCGAGAGCTTGCGAAAAGAAGATGCAATTTTTCTTCGCGAACGCGTCATTTCCCTGTTGCATTTGAAAAATGGTTAGGCCATATAGCGCCCGTCGCCGCAAGACGACGCCCAGCGGTCCAACACACTACCCCGGATCGCGACGGGAATGAGCGGGTGTAGCTCAGGGGTAGAGCACAACCTTGCCAAGGTTGGGGTCGAGGGTTCGAATCCCTTCGCCCGCTCCAGTTTTCAAATTTTCCCATAGAATAAAGACGCTACGGCTTGGCCGTAAAAGCGCCTTTCCGACCGGAAGGCGCATTTTTCGCGCGCCTGTTTTCTTTTCCTCTCGCGCTTCCGCGCAATGCGCTCGTCCTAGTTACGAATCGCGATCGTCGCCGCAGCGCCTCCCATGCAAAAGGCTGCGCCGCGATTCATCAGGCGCATCGCCCGAGGCGACTGCAGGGACCGGCGCGTCTTCGCTCCGAGGATGGCGAAAGGGAACTGCACGGCGGTCAGAATGATGGCGGTTATCGCCAGAAGAATCGGAACGTCGGTGGCCGATAGCGCGCGGATGTCCACGACCGTCGGCAGGATGGAGATATAGAACAGGATCGATTTGGGATTGCCGAGCGTCACCAGAACGCCCGAAACGAATGCATTTGCACCACTCCCCCGCTGGGCCGCATGGCTTTCATCGAAGGTCTCGCCGGATCGCCAGAATTGCACAGCCAGCCAGCAAAGATAGGCTACCCCTGCCCATTTGATCGCAATCAACAAATAACTGAAGGTTTCCGCGATGAATGCCAATCCGGCAAGAACCGTGGCAAGGTACAATACGTCGCCGAACACCATACCGGCCGTCATCCATGCTGCACGCCGATAGCCGCTCTTCAAAGCTTGCGCCACGATGGCAACGATTTGCGGACCCGGAATGATTGCCGCAATCGCCAGCGCACCGGAATATGCGATGAATCCCGACTGAGTCATTTTGCTTTCCCGTTCCTCTTCGATGTCGGAAACCGATTTTAACTCTTAATTCGTAAACATGCTCAGAGATGGCAGCAAGCATGTTTCTCCCCTCGCCCACCCTCGCTCGGCGGCCGAAGCGCAGGTCTCAAATCAGTCCAATTTGACGTGCAGGTCTGCGCAACGGATAACGGACGGAACGCGGTAGCTGTGCGCATGAAAACAAAGATTTCCCTGCTGATTGCGATACTGTCGCTTCTGCCGTTTCCCGCGCTCGCCCATCCGCATATCTTCATCGATGCCAAATTCGAGGTCGTCTCGGCGCCCGATGGCTCCATCAGCGAGCTGCGCAATGTCTGGAGCTTCGACGAGGTGTTCACCTCCTCCGTGCTCATGGATTACGGCAAGAGCGGCGATCAGTCGTTGAGCGCGAGCGAGCTCAAGGCCGTGGGAAAGACGGTCAGGGATTCCTTGGCGCAATATGGTTACTACACGAACGTCACCAGCAATGGCAAAGCGGTGCCGATGGCAAAGCCGGACGCGATTGAGGCCCACTATAAGGACGGCTCCCTGACGCTGACCTTTTCGCTCAAGCCGGAGCAGAAGACCTTCCTCAAGGGAACCACCATCTTCGGCATTTACGACAAGACACTCTATACGGCGGTCGATTTCGCCACCGACAACGATTTGAGCACATCGGGACCCGCCTTCGGCCGCTGCAAGCGCAAGGTCATCAGACCCGATCCGAAAGAAGTCATGGCCGAAAACCAGGCTGCGCTGACAAGCATGTTCTTCAGCGATCCGAAAGGCACGGACTACTCGCTGCTGGTGGCCACGCGCCTCGAAGTCCAGTGCTGATCCGGTAAGATCACCTTCCCTCACTTGAAAGGCGGGCCATCGTCTTCGGAATATCCCTTGCCCCTGGCCGCAGGCGATATAGAGCGGCGGGCAATGATCCAGCAGGCGAGCGCCCAGGTCGCACCGGCGCACCAGCCGCCGAGAACGTCGGTCGGATAATGCACGCCGAGATAGACCCGGCTCGCGCCGATCATCAATGTCAGCAGGATGCCGGCCGCCACGGTGAAAACACGCGTCGAACGATAGGTCCGCGTGCCTGAGATCAGCGCGGCAAGGGTCAGATAGGTCACGGCCGATACCATGGCATGGCCGCTCGGAAAGCTCAGATCGTGAACCTCCACCAGATGCGGCACGATATCCGGCCGCGCCCGTGCGACGCCGACCTTCAGGGCCGCACTCAGCGCCCAGCCGCCAAGAACCGAGGCCAGGACGAAGATGGCGATGGCGCGCTGCCGGTCGAGCAGCAGATAGATCGTCACGAGCGCCGTCATCAGCGCCAGAACCGTCGTCCCGCCGAGGCTGGTAATGTCCTTGACGGCATGGGTCAGCCATCCCGGCCCGATCGGCACGGCCAGGTTCCCGGGCTGGCGAAGCGCCAGCAATATAGCCTCGTCGAATCCCTTCGTGCTGCCTTCGAGGACCTCTCCCGTCAGATAGATGAACAGAAGAATACCGCCCGAAAGCGCGGCGAACATCACAAGCAGCAAAGGCTCGTAGCGGTTCAACCATCCAGGGATGCCCGATGTTCCGAATGGCCGATCCTTCATGCGCTGAAACCTGCCTTGCGTGCTCTTTTATCATCCGTCCACAGTCGAAGCTCGATATCGGACAAAGCCTATCTAGGAACAAAACGCGCAGCTTCCAACCGACCGAAGCCTGAACGATATATCCGGCCGCGCATGCGCTTCAGGTTCGTGAAATAAAATCTCTCTATCTTGGCGGGAATTATTGCAGTCGCCGCGGCCGCCACGACAGGAGGTGGCCTGCTTTGCTGTCTGCAGAAGGATGGTTCATGGGGGCGTTAGCGATACGGAAGCGTTCAGGCCGCTGGTCGGGCGCCATGTCTGCTTTCAAACTTTCTGCTGTTTTTCAAGCCGCGAGCTGTGCTAGTAGAGCTGCAGGGGCGATCAGGTATCAGGTGTTTTCAGAGTGTTAAATGTTGGGACATCTTTTTCCGCCCGGCTGTCTGCACTGGCCGGAACGGGGTTGCTGGCGGCGTGCATAGCCGGCATGTTTCCCGCCTCGTCCAG
The DNA here is from genome assembly GCF_003024605.1 of Rhizobium sp. JAB6. Classification (GTDB taxonomy): domain Bacteria; phylum Pseudomonadota; class Alphaproteobacteria; order Rhizobiales; family Rhizobiaceae; genus Rhizobium. Next base: position 246,670 of record NZ_PYJQ01000010.1, read on the forward strand.
AGCGGACGATACCCCTGCTAAATCCTCGTCCAGTACTTGGGTCGTCACGCTTGGCGCGACCGTGGAATACGGTCCGAGCTATGAGGGATCGAAGCACTATACCTTTGGCGCCCTGCCGTCTTTCGACATTCATCGTTTGGGTGAGGCCCAGGAATACAGCGCGCCGGACGATAATTTCGATTATCAGCTCTTCGATCTCGGCGGTGTCGAAATCGGCCCGGTTGTGGGGCTGCGGGACGACCGCTTCGACATCAACGACCTGCACCTGCAAAGCCAGCGCAGGGTGCGCTGGAATTTCGATGCGGGCGGCTTTGCGCAATATTGGCTGATGGACAATCGGCTCCGGTTCCGCACGGAGATCCGCCAATCGCTTTGGGGCGGCGATGGACTGGTCGGTGATTTCGCCCTCGACTGGTTCCAGCCGCTAGGAGACAAATGGCTCCTGTCCGCCGGTCCTCGCCTGTCGATGGCAAACACAGTCTATATGCGCACCAACTTCGGCATCTCGGAGAGTGAAGCTGCAAGGCATGGCCATATCAATGCCTTCGATGCCGGTGCCGGCATCAAATCGGTCGGTTTCACCGTGGCGGCGACCTATACGATCTCGCCCGAATGGAGCGTGCAGGTTTACGGAAAATATAACCGCCTCGTAGGCGATGCCGCCGATAGCCCGATCACCTCGCGCTTCGGCTCACCCGACCAGAACATTATCGGCTTTACGCTGAACAGAACCTTCAACGTCAAGTTTTGAAACGCTCTTCGCTTCATTCTCGGCAATATAGTTGCGCGTCAGCGGAATGATGTCGTTTCGCTTGGCGATCTGTATCTGGAAGACGACGAGATCCTCATAGCGGAACGCTGCCTCCGCCGTCGAAAGATAATATTCCCACATGCGGCAGAAGCGCTCGTCGTAGAGCTTGGCGGCGTCGTCCCAGCGTGCCATGAACCGCTCCCGCCACGCCTCCAGCGTCTTGGCATAATGCAGCCGCAGCACCTCGACATCGGTAATGGCAAGCCCCGCCGCCTCGATTTCAGGCACGATCTCGGACAACGCCGGAATATAGCCGCCGGGAAAGATGTATTTGTCGAGCCACGGCGTCGTGAAGCCCGGTGTCGCCGAACAGCCGATGGTGTGCAGCACCATGATGCCGTCGTCCTCCAGCAGCTCGGCGCATTTGCGGAAAAAGGTGCGATAGGATGCAAGCCCGACATGCTCGAACATGCCGACGGAAACGATCCTGTCGAAGCGGCCGGTCAGGCTGCGGTAATCCCTCAGCGCGAACTGAACCTCTGCCGGCGTTCCACCCGCCCTCTCGGCGACCCGCTTCGACGCGTATTCGTGCTGCTCTTCCGATAGGGTGACGCCGAGCACGTAACCGCCCGGCGCATGTTCGGCCATATGCAGCGCGAGGCCGCCCCAGCCGCAGCCGATATCGAGGATGCTGTTGTTCGGCTCGATCAAAAGCTTGGCGGCGAGATGCCGCTTTTTGGCAATCTGCGCATCGTCAAGTGATTGGTCTGCATGCTCGAAATAGGCGCAGGAATATTGCCGGTCCGGATCGAGGAAAAGCTCGTAGAGCCGGCCGTCGAGATCGTAGTGATGCGCGACATTCGCTTTCGATCGCCCCGGCAGGTTGCGATGGCGGAAAATCCGCAGCTTCGTTCGCGCGTAATCGATGATGCGGGCAATAAGGGGATGAGTGCTGTTCTGCGCCTCGCGCAAGATCATCGCCACGAAATCGTAAAGCGTACCCTGCTCGACGACGAAGCGGCCATCCATGAAGAGTTCGCCGAGCCGCATATCGGCATCGATGAGAAACGCCCATTCGGCGCGGTCGTCGGTGAAACGAACGTGAACCGGCTTGCCGGTTCCGTCGCCGAAGGTCAGCACACGGCCGCTGGCCGTGGTCACGCTCAACGCACCACGCGTCACGATCGAAGACAGCGCGCGCTTCACGCACCAGTCCGCAACGCCGGAGAAAAGGGCATTGCTCTTGCCCTTGGGGCGGCTTTCAGCTGGAGAACCGGTCATCACCCATCCTTACCGGCGCTGCTGCGCAGCCCGTCATGCTTCACATGCCAATCGTCACGCTCTTCCGGCACCGCATTGGCACCGGCAATCAACCAGACCCCCAGGAGGATCAATCCGCTGCCGACCACCTGCAGGGCGACGACACGCTCGCCGAAGACGAACCAGCCTGTGGCGATGATCAGCACGTAGCTGATGCCGGAAAGCGGGAAGGCGCGGCTGAGATCGAGTTCGGCAAGCACGTTCATCCAGATGAAGAAGGTCCCGATCTCGACGGCGATGGCCGCCAATATCCAGTAGGAGGAGAGCGCTTGCCACAGCCAGCCTTCCGTGCCGCCACCACTCATCTGCTCGGCTCCGAGCTTGATGAAGAACTGGAACAGAGTATTCAGCACCGGCACGGCAAGCCAGGAAAGACGCATCGGCATTACACATCCGCCTCATCTGTCGAGAACAGCGGCGACACCAGCCGCAACACTCCCTGAAGGAAAGGATTGCGATGGCGGAAATACATGGCATTGGCCGTCAGCTTGCTGCCGAGCCGCACCTTGTTTTCATAATAGGCCTGGCCGCTCTGGTACCGGCTCAATCCATTGTCGAGGCAATAGCGCAGATTGGTGAACCAGCTCAGGAAATAGAGATTGTACGGCCGGCCCTTTTCGCCATCCATGCAGAAGAACTTGTCGATCGCCACCCGCTCGTCATGGACGATCAGATTGGCGGCCAGGAGCTTGTCTTCGACGAAATAGAAGGCGCAGAAGGAACGGCCGTTCATGCGGTCGAGAATGCCCTGGAAATAGGCAGGGGTCAGTTCCTCGAACTGCCATTCGCTGCGATTGCGCGTGTCGTGATAGAGCGCCATGACCTCCGGCAGGAATTCGCCGAAATCGGTCCGGATCTCGACCCTGACCTGTTCGAAGGATTTCATCTTGCGCCGCATGTCCTTGCGGGTGCCGGACGAAAGCCTGGCGAGATATTCGTCGACCGTCTTGAAATCGATGTCGAGCCAGGCGGTCGGCAGGCCGCCGATCGAGGCATAGCCGCGCGTGGCAAACAGCGCGCCGAATTCGGCCGATGTCGGCTCGGGAATGTCCTTGAGGCCGATCAGCCCGCAATGCTCGGCCGCAGCGACCTGCTCGAAAAAGGACAGCATCTCAGCCAGCAAGACGCCGCGGCGCTCGCTATCGACGTCGGGATGAAAGCCGATCGCTCCCGTTTCCGTGCAGGGCGAACCGAGGCAGGCAAGACGCAGCTTCAGGAACTTCGGAAAATAGCGCTGGACCTTGCGCATGGACCGGCGCAGGAAACCTTCCTCCAGCGTGGTATCAAGGGCATAAAGGCAGAGAAAGGCCGGCATGGCCGCGCTGATCCGTCCGCCCTCCGTGACGGTGATGTAGCGCCATTCGAACCCTTCGAGACCGGCTTCCTCGATCGCCAGCAGGCAATCATAGTCCTCGACCTGACCCGGGAAACACGCATTCCACGCATCGCGGCCGATGGCTCGGATGCTGACATGAACTTCGGCCACCGGATCGCCCATCGGCTGCGGCGGGACTTTAAGCAGCGGCTGCGACATGACGCGCCTCGAAGAAATCGGCCGTGAAATCGGCCACCTGGCGGTGCTGCCGGTCGACATGGATCATGTGGTAGCTGTCGGTGATCCATTTCAGCTCGTGCGGAGCGCCGATATGCTCGGAAATATAGCGGGCATGCTTCGGGCTGGCGAGATCGTCGTCCTCGGCATGCAGGATCAGCGTCGGCGTCTGCATTTGCGGCAACAGGCTGCGAAGAGCCTTGCCCAGCCGATGCATCTCGACCAGACCCTTGCCGGGAAATTTTTCCAAGACGCCTTCGCTCGCCATGCCTTCGATCAGCCGGCGCATGCGTTCGTCCTTTATCCCGAGCGAGGTCGTCTCGCTGAAGCTCAGCCGGTCGAGGAACGGAACGCGTGAGAGCCAGCCGATCTGTGAGGCCAGCAGCGGATAGTAGAAGGGAACGTCCCAGCCGTCGTAACTGAAGCAGGGAGAGTAGATCGCCACCGCGCCGATGGTCTTCTTCTGCTGTTCGGCGGCCAGCATGGCGAGCTTTCCGCCAACGCAGATGCCGGCGGCGAAGACCTCCTGCGTCCGGGATGCCAGCAACCGCGATGCCTCGACGACCGAGGCCAGCCAGTCTTCCCAGCGGGTTCCGCGCAGCGTCTTCGCATCGACGCCGTGACCGGCCAGCAACGGCGCATATATGCTGTAGCCTCGGCGGTTGAGGTGCCGGGCCACCAGCTTCATTTCGGCGGGCGCCCCCGTCAGTCCATGGACCAGAAGGACGCCTTTGCCGTTTGAGCCCTCCATGAAGAAGCTCAATTCGTCAGCTTTCATGAGAGAGCTCCGACTGCCGGTTTTCCTTGGCCATGAAGCCAAGAGCATGGCAGGTGCTGATCACATGCGTGCCGTTCTTTTCCTGCTCTTCCTTGATCTGCTCGTGCAGCGCCTGGAGTTTCGTCCAGTGAGTCCGCGGGCGATAATGGTGCTCCGCATGATAGCCGTTGCCGAACCAGAGCCAGTTGTAGAAGGATTTGTGGCTCGAAACACCCCAGGCGATCGGCTCGTCCGGATCGCCGTTCAGATGCTCGTAATAGCCGTTCAGCGACGATAGGCAATTGCCGATATAATAGAACGGCACGAAGAACAGCACCGCTTTCCAGTCGTAGACGAGCGCAAGCGCGGCAAGCCCCAGGAAGAAATAGAGCTCGAACCGGCCCCAGGCCGCGTCGAACGGACGGTTGCGGGCAATCGCCTTGTGAATGTCGCCGAGGCTGTCGCGGAAGAAACTCAGAAACGTGTAGGACCAGACGTTTTCCGGCTGGCCGTCGCGGCCGTAGCGATAGATCGACAGCATGTCGATAGTCTCGCCCTTTTCGTTCGGGCGGTCGCTGTTGCCGGAATGGTGGCGCATATGCACCCAATGATAATAGGTTTGCGAGAAACCGATCGCGACCGACTCCAGCAGGCTGAAACCATAGTTCATCCAGCGCGGCTTGAAATAGGGCGTGTGGATGAAGTTATGCGATATGCTGTTGATGTTCCAGGAGATGGAAACGGCATAAAGGCAGCCGAGAATGGCCGAAAGCCAAAGCGGCCGGCTTTCGAAGCCGACGATCAGATAGATGTCGAAGGCGAGATGGGCGACAGCGGCCAGAACCGGTGCCAGGTCCCATCGGGTGTGCGCAAAGATTTTCATAATCCTGTAACTCCCACGCAAGCCACACCGGCGGTGACGAGGAATACGCCCGTCGCGTGGCGCAGGTTGATGTTTTCCTTGAAGATGACGGCGCCGGCGAGCACGATGACCACGTAGCTCAGCGCCATCAGCGGGAAGGCGATTGTCAGGGGGACGTGCTCGAGAACCGCCGTCCAGGTGAAAAGCTCCACGGCCCAGAACAGAATGCCGAGCCAGGTGATCGGCTTGGCCAGCGCCGAAAGCAGGGTGCCTTCGCCGGCCGTTTGCTTGAAGCAAACTTCGCGGGCCGTCTCCGCGAGTATGCAGAATAGGATCAGTCCCAGCATGGGAAGTGTCAGGCTGCCAGTCATTCCATGTACTCCGCCAGAACTTCCAGCAGCGCGTGATTGGCGGCGCTGTTGATGTTCCTCGTCGTTTCGGCGCCTTGACGCATGCGCGGCTGATCGATGAAGATCTCCGCGCGCTTCATGAACTGCGTCCGAAGACTGCCAGCATAGCTCGGGATCGAATAATCCCCGATGACATCGGCGCCGATGATACGGTGACGGCTGCCGATTTCGCTGATCAGCGAGAGGAGGTAGGGCAGCCGCATGCGGCCCTGATCCCAATTGGTAACGGCATCGTCGGCTGCCAGCACGTCCTTGTCGATCGTTACATAGACCGCTTCGGTACGAATACGGCTGAGCATGTGATCGATGAAATTTTCCTCGCCGATCTCGGCGATCGACTTCCAGTGCAGCGCACCCCGTTCCTGCCGGTAGCTGGCGCCATTGCCGTAGTCACCAACGACGCGGCTCGGCGGATGCTCGTAAGGATACAGCTCCAGCTTGCCGTCGGCGAGCCAATGCAGGTTGGCCCCCTTGCGCTCTGGGCTGCGAAGATCGTGACTGCAGACGCCGATCGTGATGACCTTCTGGACGTTGGAATTGGCAAGGGCGCTGTTGACCCAGGAACCGCAGTGCAGTCCGCCGTCGAATTTGACCCAATCCGGATGATTGTCGAAATGGATCAGCGTGGCCGCACTGGACTGACGCTCGAGCGCATCGTCGAGCAGCAGGGCGGTGATATGATGGAAATCACCGGAGCCCATGAAGCTCAATTGCGGCGTCTTTCCTGTCGTCGGCCTGTTCTTGACGATCTCGCGGCTGAGATCGTCAAGGGCACCCTGTTTGCTCCAAAGCCGAACCTGCTGACCGGCGTTCTTGCCGAAATACTGGTACGCGCCGGCAAATTTGCAGGCGCGCACGAAGTCGGGCTGCAACTCCAAAGCATCATCGAGATGAAGAAGCAGCAGTTGCACGGTCTTATCTCCGGGCCGCGCGCGTCAGAAGCTGATCGAGCAGCGCAAGCGCCAGATCGATCTCTTCGCGGGTGATGAGCAGGTTCGGAGCGAAGGTGATGACGTTCTTATGGTAGCCGCCGACGTCAAGCACGAGGCCGTAGGTCCTGCCGCCGACCTGAAGATCGCCCTTCATGCCTTCGTCGCACATCCAGTCCATCGTCGCCTTGTCCGGCGTGTAGCTGTCGTCCTTGCAGATTTCCATGCGCAGCGCCAGGCCGAGACCATCGACTTCGCCGACGATGGCATGCCGCTTCTGCAGCTGCTTCAGTCCGTCGAGGAAATGCGCGCCCTTCTCCATGATCGCGGCGCCGAAATCCTGCTCTTCCAGCATCTTCATCGTTTCCAGCGCAACGGCAGTGCCCATCGGATTGCTGGCGAAGGTGGAATGCGTGGAGCCGGGCGGGAAGATCTCCGGATTGATCATCTCTTCGCGAGCCCAGACGCCGGAAAGCGGGTTGAGACCGTTGGTGATCGCCTTGCCGAAGATCAGCGCATCCGGCGAAACGCCGAAATGCTCGATCGACCAGAGCTTGCCCGTACGGTAGACGCCCATCTGGATTTCATCGACGACGAGCAGGATGCCGTGATCGTCGAGCACTTTCTTCAGTTCGACGAAGAAGTTCATCGGCGGAATGACGTAGCCGCCGGTGCCCTGGATCGGCTCGATGTAGAAGGCCGCATATTCGGACTTGCCGGCTTTCGGGTCCCAGACGCCGTTATATTCGCTCTCGAACAGGCGGGCGAACTTCTGAACGCAGTAATGTCCGTATTCTTCCTTCGACATGCCCTTCGGGCCGCGGAAGTAATAAGGGAACTCGACGAATTGCGCGCGATCGCCGAAATGGCCGTAACGGCGGCGATAGCGATAGCTCGAGGTGATTGCCGAAGCGCCGAGCGTGCGGCCGTGATAGCCGCCTTCGAAGGCGAACATCAGGCTCTTGCCGCCGGTGTAATTGCGCACGAGCTTCAAGGAATCCTCGACGGCCTGCGAGCCACCGACGTTGAAGTGGACGCGGCCCTTGCGGCCGAACTTGCGCTCGGCATCCTGGGCGATCATCGCGGCAAGCTCCACCTTTTCGCGGTGCAGATATTGCGAGGCGACCTGCGGGAGACGGTCGAGCTGGCGGTGCGCAGCCTGGTTCAGGCGCTCGTTGCGATAGCCGAAGTTGACGGCGGAGTACCACATCTGCAGATCCAGGAACGGCGTTCCGGACCGATCGTAGACATAGGAACCTTCGCATTCCTCGAAGAATTTCGGCTTGTCCGTGTAGTGAACCGTATCGCCATGGGAGCAATAGAGCTCCTCAAGAACGCGCAATTCCTCTTCGGAGCGGACGGACTCGGTCTCGCCGCTGAAGGCTTCGGCTACATTCGTTTTCATTCAATGCCTCTCGGTCTGTTTTACGCTGTCTTGAAGTGCGGCAGCGTACGGGAGCGTCGCTCGACGCTCGGGAGAACGGCTTCCATCTTTGGAAGCAGGTCGGAAAAGTCTTCGAAACCGACATAGGGAATGCCGCTTTCCTCGCAGTAATCGACAAGCTTGGCCTTGGCGAAAACGAGGTCCACCTTGTCGGAAACGCAGAAGTCGCTGCGCCCGTCGCCGATATAGACCTGCAGGTCGCTGCTATCGACGACGCGGCATTTGCAGACGCCGGCGCCGGATACGCAGCCGGTCGCCGTAAACGGCGGAAACAGCGAATAGGATTCGCGGCCCTGGGAAACGCTGCAGGTCAGCACGTTGGCGACGATCGGCAGACCCTCGATGCCGTGACGCGCCAGGATGCGCCGGATGAAATAATCAACACCGTCGCTGACGATCGTGACAGGCAATTCGCCGCGGCGGCAGAAGGACAGGAAAGCCTCGAAACCGGAATCGATCGCCAGCGTATCGAGAAAACGGTCGAGCTCGCCTCTGCTTGCCTTGATGAGAGCGATCTGCCGGCGCATGCATTCGCCGGAGCCGATCTGCCCCTGCTTCCACAATTGCTCGATATCTTCCCACTCGGAACCGGCGAAACGGGTTAGCACCATATCCGTCGCGTCTTCGATGGATATGGTTCCATCAAAATCGCAAAACACCTGCATCAAATACCCCTTCGCCTAATCTTAAGTTGCGTCTAACAACCTCAGATGAGCCGGGCATGAGCGGAAAATGATGCGAATATGAAAAACGACGAGGCTGTCATTTTTAGCTGAGCGGCAATCTCAAATCGACTTGAAGACCGCTACCCAGACGAGATGTGGAAAGATCGACGGTTGCTGAAAGGCGGTCTGCGGTGTCTGCGACGATCGCAAGGCCAAGGCCAGCCCCTTCGGTGTGAAGCGTATGGAGGCGGTAGAAGCGCTGGAACACCGCCTCCCTTTCGTGCGGCGGAATGCCGGGGCCGCTGTCGTTGATCGAAATGCAACCGAAGCCATCCTCCGAGGCGATGGAAACTTTGATTTCCCCGCCGGCGGGCGTGTATTTGATCGCATTGTCGAGCAGGTTGGTGACGAGCATGCGCAGCAGGGCCTCGTCGGTTCGGATCTGGATCGCTTCGTCCCCTTCCAGCACGACGTCGAGCTTGCGGCTGGTGATGATGTTGCCGAATTCAGCAATGAGCGACGCCATCCAGTGATAAAGCTCGATCGAGGTGAGATTAAGAGGGTGATGACTGACCCTGGCGAGCCGCAGCAGCTGTTCGATAAGATGGATGGTGCGGTTGTTGCTGGCCACCAGATCGGAAATGATCGCCTGGCGCTCCTGATCGCTGTCGCTGTTCTCGAGCATTCGCAACAGCAGCTTCACGCTCGCCTGCGGCGTGCGCAGCTGATGCGCGGCAAGATCGGAAAAGCGTCGCTCCAGCGTCAGCGATTGCCCGAGCTTTTCAAGCAGCTGATTGATCGACCGGCCAAGCGGCAGCAGATCGCGCGGCAGCTCTTCGACCGGGATAGCCGAGAGATCGTCGGGCGATCTGGTCCGGATTTGCCGCACCAGCCCGTGAATCGTGCGCAGGCCGCTATTGATGCCGAGCCAGATGAGAAAGCCGATGACCGGCACCAGCATCAGCAGCGGAAAGAACAGATTGAGCAAGATATTGGAAACGAGCGTTTCGCGCAGCGCGATCTTTTCGCCGAGCTCGATCACGATGGTCGTGTTCGGGATCGGCAGCGAATAGACGCGCCACTCATCGCCGCCATAGGTCAGCGTGGTAAAACCCACCTTCTGCTGCGGAACGTCAGAGAGAAAGGCCGTGCTGCTGTAGAAGCGGATCTTGCCGTCGACCCAGGCGCGGAACATATGCGCATCGGCATAGTCATCAGCGTCTTCGTTGAAGGCCAGCTGATTGTCCATGTTGAAATCGATGTCGTCGATCTGCTTGGCGCCATGGTCCGGATTCTTCTCCAGCGGCCGACGCAGCAGGCTCCAGATCACATTGGCATCATCGATGAGCTGGGCATCGTAGATATTATTGATTTCCCGCGTCGCGCTGTTGAAGGCGAAGGCGGCGATCACGACGATCGTCACCACGACAACCGGCGCGATGCGCAGAAACAGCTTGCGGGTGAGCGTGGAATTGTTCATCGCTCGATCATATAGCCGACGCCGCGGATCGACTTGATGAAATCGGTGCCGAGCTTCTTGCGCAGATTGTAGATCGTCACTTCGATCGTATTGCTCTCGACGGTGTTTTCCGCGTCATAAAGCGCATATTCGATATCGTTCTTCGTCACGTATCGGCCGCTGCGCTCCATGAGCAGCTTCAGGAGATGGAACTCCTTCGCCGTCGTATGGACCTGCACATTGCCCTTGCGAGCCACCATGGCGGAGGGATCGACCTCGACGTCACCGCAGCGGATGACGCTTTCGGTGCGTCCGTCGCGCCGGCGGATGAGCGCCCGCAGCCGCGCCAGCAGCTCGTCGAGATCGAACGGCTTGACGAGATAGTCGTCCGCACCCTCATCCAGGCCCTCGACCTTCTGGCGCACGGAATCCATCGCCGTCAGCAGCAGCACAGGCACGGAATTTCCCCGCTGCCGGATGCGCCGCAGCACCTCCATGCCGCTCAGCTGCGGCAGATTGATATCGAGCACGATCGCCGCGAAATGCGAATGCTCCGCCGCTTCGAGGCCGGATTCGCCGTCGCGCATCCAGTCGACGCCATAGGCGTGCTTTTCCAGCGCCTTCTTCAGCGATGAGCCGAGGATATTGTCGTCTTCAACAAGCAGAACGCGCACGACCGGCCTCACTAAACGGTGTATTCCATTGCGGATATGAACCGCACTTGGAGCGGCCATGTGGCAAAGCTATGACGGATATTTTCCGTGTGGCAAGAGCTTCAGGAAGAGACGGCATTGCCGCTGGCGGCTCGGAGGCACGGTTTTGTGCCGAATATGGTCTTATTGCTGAGTCGCCATCAGGCATTCTGCAAGACAGATTGCGGCTGGCATACTCTCCTGCGGCTGCAATATCCCTATCTCGCGATAAAATGCAGGTCCGGATAGGGGCACCATGCGGATCGGCGCCACCGGAGGAGGACTGCCGTCGACAACAGGCAGAAGTGCCACCCCGAGCCCCTGTCCGACCAGCGCGACGATCCCTGCTATATCGTCGATCTCCACCGATTCCCGCGGAACGATCGAATGCGACCGCAAGAAGCGGTCAACCTGCCGCCCTCCGAACGAGCTGCGATCATAGCGGATGAAGGGCTGCTCGCGCAGCAGCGTTCGCCAGTCGTCGCCCTGGAGCCGCTCGGGAACCGCAAGCACATAGGGCTCGCGCACCAGGGGTCGCCAGATGAGATTTTTGGGCAAGCCGAAAGGAGGTTCGATCAGCACGGCGAGATCGAGTTCGCCGGCATCGAGCAGGTCGAGCAGATGCAGCGACACCCCTGGGACGATGCGGAGGTGATGGTTTGCAAATCGCTGCCGAAAAGGACCGAGTGCGCGGGCAAGCAGCGCCGATTGAACGGAAGCGATTGCGCCGACGCGCAGCTCGCCGCCCGAGGTCTCGTCGACGGGATCGGCAATGTGCTCGAACATCGCGATAATGCTCTTGGCGCGCTCGAGCGTTCTAAGCCCGGCGGCATTCAGCGTTGCGGAGCGGCCCGTCCGCTCGAACAGTTTGACGCCGAGCCTTTCCTCGAGCCGTTTCATCTGCCCGCTGACAGCGGCCTGCGTCAGGCCAATGCGATCTCCCGCCGCAGCAAACGTTCCGAAGCGGGCGATAGCCACAAGGGTTTGAAGTTCCGCAATCATGATTCATAATTTTTCCTGTATCTCAACATCACGATATACCATTTTTCATAGAGAAAAATGTATCTTATTAATGGCTGCATCACTCGCTTCTCCGGAGACCATCATGAGCGCAGCACCGCTTCATCCCTTCCACCTCGCATTTCCCGTCAACGATCTCGCTGCGGCGAGGAGCTTCTATGGCGGCCTTCTCGGTTGCCCCGAAGGCCGCAGTTCGCCTGATTGGATCGATTTCAACTTTTACGGCCACCAGATCGTTGCCCATCTGGCGCCGGGTGAAACGACCGACGTGGCAGCAAACGCTGTCGATGGCCACGGCGTCCCGGTACGCCATTTCGGCGTCGTTCTGTCGATGGAGGAATGGGAGGCAGCCGCCGAGAAGTTGGCGAAAGCCGACATAGAATTCGTCATCAAGCCCTATATCCGCTTCCGCGGCGAGCCGGGTGAACAGGCGACCATGTTCTTCAAGGACCCGAGCGGCAATGCCATCGAGATGAAGGCTTTCGCCGACATCAACAGCCTCTTCGCCAAATAGGGATCAGACCGGCGACAGGAGCAGCCGCCACGGTGGAAACCGGCCGGTCGGGAATGCTCGTGTCGCCGGTAAACCTCTAGGCTGGCGTAAGGCCGGTCGCAACGGGGTCCCTATGCTTCATCCGCAGCTTTTGCATGGATGCTTCCAGCACGTCGAAGATCCGGGGCTCGGCCGATTGCGCGACGTTGAACCGCATGAAGCGGCCGGCCGTTTCCGACAGGCTGAAAACATTGCCCGGGGCGAGGATGACACCTTCCGCGAGGCAAGCACGGGCAAGGTCGGCGGCATCAAGCCCTTCCGGCAGCCTGCACCAAAGGAACATGCCCGCATGCGGCTTGAGCCATGGGGTGATACCGATCGCTTCCAGCCGGGCCGAAACCTCATCCATCGCCTTTGCAAGCCGGACACGCAGCGCCTCGACATGCTTGCGATAACTTCCATCCTTCAGCGCGAGATAGACGAGCTCGGCCGACACTTGCCCGCAGCTGAAGCTGCTGGCGACCTTGAGATCGACGAGATCGTCGATCCAGGCCGGCTTCGCGGCGACGAACCCGCAGCGGATGGAGGCCGACAACGTTTTCGAGGAACTGCCGATATGAATCACCCGCTCCAGCCCGTCATAGGCGGCCAGGCGCGGCGCCGGCACCTGCTCGAAATCGGCGAAGATATCGTCCTCGATGATGACGAGCCCGGCAGCATCCGCCAGCTTCAGCAGCCGATGCGCCGTGACGGGCGAGAGCGTTGCACCCGTCGGGTTGTGAATGGCGGAGTTGGTGATGTAGAGCCGCGGCTTGTGCCGTTCGAGCGCTTGGCCGAACAGTTCGACATCCGGTCCCGTCGGCGTGAAAGGCACGGAAACGACTTTGGCGCGATGCGCCCGCAGCAGCGCATGGAAATTGAAGTAGCAGGGATCGTCGACCACGACGGTATCGCCGGGTTTGAGTAGGAAGCGGCAGAGAAGATCGATCGCCTGCGTGCCCGATTCCGTCAGCATGATCTGATCCGGCGGCACATTGATGCCGTGTTCGCCCAGGCGCCGGGCCAGCAGCTGCCGCAATGGCTGCAGGCCGAGCGGCGTCCCGTAATTCGCAAGCACTCCGATATCGCCGCGCGCCAGCGTCCGCATCGCTTTGCGCAGGGCCGTCTGAGGCAACCATGAAGGCGGCAGCCAGCCGCAGCCCGGCTTCAGCGTATCGTCGCCGACTTCGAGCGACTGCCGCGAGATCCACAGCGGATCGACATTGCGGCCCGATCTCGCCCCCGTTTCGGAGAGCGAGAGCGGCGGCAGCGGCCCGCAGACATAAAAGCCGGACCCGGGCCGTGAGCGGATCACGCCCTCGGCCGCGAGCCGTTCATAGGCTTCGACAACGGTGGAAACGGAAACCCGCATCGTCTTGGCAAAGCTGCGCACGGACGGAAGCCGCGCGCCGGGCGCGAGGCTGCGCGCAGCGATGCGCTCCGATATCGTCGCCATCACGCCTTCGATCCGGGTTATGCCAGCAGTGCCGGTCATCGAAAGATTGTCCATCCGTACTGCGCCTTTAACCATAACAGTTCGTATGAATTGTACTGTACCGTCTCTGGCTCGACCAGGCAAATGCGCCGATACCGCGAGCCAGTAAGGAGCACACGCAATGGACAAGACGACGACAGGATGGATCTACGGTTTGACGGGTGTGGTCATCTTCAGCGGCTCGCTGCCGGCCACGCGCGTGGCCGTGATGGATTTCGACCCGCTGTTCCTGACCGTTGCCCGAGCCGTAATTGCCGGCCTTCTGGGACTTGGTCTGCTGCTCGCCTTTCGTGAGAAGCGCCCTACCCGCGGTGATATCGCCTCGCTGACGATCGTCGCCCTCGGTTGTGTCGTCGGCTTTCCGCTCTTGACGGCACTGGCGCTGAAGCACGTCACCTCAGCCCATTCGATCGTCTTCATCGGATTGCTGCCGCTGGCGACCGCCATATTTGGCGTGGTGCGCGGCGGCGAACGGCCGCGCCCGGCCTTCTGGATATTCTCCATCCTCGGCAGCGCGCTCGTCTGCAGCTATGCGCTGGCGCAGGGTGTGTCAGCCTCGCCGGTCGGCGATCTCCTGATGCTTGCCGCCGTAGTCGTCTGTGGCCTCGGCTATGCCGAGGGTGCCGTGCTCGCGCGCCGGCTGGGCGGTTGGCAGGTCATCTGCTGGGCGCTGGTTCTGTCCCTGCCCGTCACCGTCGCGCTCTGTATCATGACAATGCCGGATAGCATGGCCGGAATCGGCGGGCCCGCCTGGCTCGGCCTCCTCTACGTCTCGCTTTTCAGCATGCTGATCGGCTTCATCTTCTGGTATCGCGGGCTCGCCCAGGGCGGTATCGCGGCCGTCGGCCAGCTGCAGTTCCTGCAGCCCTTCTTCGGCTTCGCGCTTGCCGCAGCCCTCCTCAAGGAAAGCGTCAGCTGGTCGATGCTGGTCGTAACCCTTGCCGTCGTCGCCTGCGTCGCCGGAGCCAGAAAGTTCGCGCACTGAAGGGCGGTATCACGAAAAAGCACGTCGCTTGACCCTTTAAACCGATCGGTCTATTTAAAGCCAATCGGTTTAAAGGAGCGCATCATGCCAACCCCACTCGTCCCGCCCTTCACCCGCGAAACCGCCATCGCCAAGGTCCGCATGGCCGAGGACGGATGGAACAGCCGCGACCCGGAGCGTGTCTCCAAGGTCTATACGGAGGACAGCCAATGGCGGAACCGCGCTGAATTTCCGCGCGGCCGCAAGGAAATCATCGAGTTCCTGACACGCAAATGGGCAAAAGAACTGGACTACCGGCTGATCAAGGAACTCTGGGCTTTCGAGGGCAACCGCATCGCCGTGCGCTTTGCCTATGAGTGGCATGACGACAGCGGCCATTGGTTCCGCTCCTACGGCAACGAGAATTGGGAATTCGACGCCGAGGGCCTGATGCAACGCCGTTTCGCCTCCATCAACGACATGCCGATCAGGCAAGAGGACCGGAAATTCCATTGGCCGCTCGGCCGGCGGCCGGACGATCACCCCGGCCTCTCCGACCTCGGCCTGTGAGATGGTGCGCATCCTCTTCGAAAAGGCCGATGCCATCGCCCTCGTTGCCGAAGTCTTTCGCGAGCTCGGCTACGAAGGTGCCTCGATGAGCGAGATCACCGCCCGCACGAAACTGTCCAAGGGCAGCCTTTATCATTTCTTTCCGGGCGGCAAGGAAGAGATGGCGGCCGAGATCATGGCCAATATCGACGCATGGTTCGTGACTGAAATGTTCAAGCCGCTGGAAGAGGAGGAACCGCGCGCCGCGATTGCCCGCATGTGGGAGACGACGGACAGCTATTTCCGCTCCGGCCGCCGCGTCTGCCTGATCGGCGCCTTTGCACTGGATGAAACGCGCGACCGCTTCTCCGCCGCCATCGGCGGCTATTTCCATCGCTGGATCGAATCCCTTTGCGGCGCTTTGCTCAGGGCCGGGGCGCCGGGCGCCGAGGCGAAGATGCTCGCCGAAGAGGCCGTCGGCGGCATCCAGGGCGCGTTGACGCTTGCCAGAGCCCTCGGAGACGAGGCAGTGTTTGGCAGAACCCTGGCGCGGCTGAAGCACCGGTTGGACGCAGCACTCGGCTAAGGCCATCTTATCGACGTGAATCACTGAACTATCGATGCTCCGCCCTCGACGAATGGCTCATACCATCAGCTATTCCTCCACTTCTGCTGGCGATCCCACGAAAAATCGCCCGGGAGGGGCATAACCAGACCTCAGAGCTGGGGATGACCGCCTCAACAACCCACTGATATTAAAGAATCCTCCACAAAAGTATGTCATCGTTAATCATGTTTGATTTGCAACTATCCAAGCTCCCATGTTCAGCAGGGAATGGGAGCATCGAGGAGATGGATAGAAGATGCTGCAGCAGGTAAACGAAACCGACGACGCGCTGATCGATCAACTGCAACGGTCGGCCTTCGACTATTTCATGCTCTATACCAACCCGGAAAACGGACTGGTGGCGGATACGTCGATCAAGACGAGCCATTGCAGCATTGCCGCCGTCGGCTTCGCCCTGTCGAGCTATCCGGTCGCCGTCGAGCGCGGCTGGATCACCCGAGCCGATGCGGCAAAGCGGGTGTTGGCCGCCCTTGATTTCTTCGCAGACAGCCAGCAGGGCACCGAACGCGGCGCCACCGGCCATCGCGGTTTCTATTATCACTTCCTGTACATGGAGACCGGCAAGCGCGCCTGGAATAGCGAGCTTTCGACGATCGATACCGGCCTGCTGCTGCTAGGCGTCCTGACCGCCGCCGCCTATTTCAATGGAAACAGCCAGGTCGAGCGCGATCTCCGCAAGCAGGCGAAATTTCTTTACGAGCGCTGCGACTGGCATTGGGCCTTGAACAAGGGCCAGACCATCAGCATGGGCTGGAAACCCGCGAGCGGCTTCCTGCGCTGGCGCTACCAGGGCTATGACGAGGCGATCTTCCTCTATGTGCTGGCGCTCGCCTCGCCCACGCATGCGATACCATCCTCCAGCTACGATGCCTTTGCCTCGACCTATACCTGGATGATGTTCAAGGATACGCCCTTTCTCTATGCCGGGCCGCTCTTCATCCACCTCTTCTCGCATGCCTGGATCGATTTCCGCGACATCCGTGACGAGCATGTCGCCGACAAGGATACGGACTACTTCCGCAATACGCAGACGGCAATTGCGGTGCAGCGCGACTACACGGATCGCAATCCCGGCCATTTCGTCGGCTATACGAAGGATGTTTGGGGGCTTTCCGCCTGTGACGGCCCGAACCCGACCGGCACAAAACATAGCCTGCGCTATGCCCCCAAGGTCTTCGGCTATGCCGCCCGCGGCGCGCCGCTCGGTCCCGACGACGGCACCATCGCCCCTTGGGGACCGCTGTCCTGCCTGCCGTTCGACCGCGAAGCGGCACTCAATGGCACGCGGGCACTGCTTTCAACCTATCCCAACCTGCTGCTCGACGGCCGCTTCCCCGGCGGCTTCAATCCGAGCGTGAAAGGACCGGGGCCGGAAGGCTGGGTGGACGACCGCTCGGTGGCGATCGACCAGGGGCTGCTGGTCATGATGATCGAAAACGCCCGCACCGGCATGATCTGGGATCTGATGCGGCAATCTCCGATCCTCCGCACCGGCCTGGAACGCGCCGGCTTCACCGGCGGCTGGCTGGACGAGAAGAAGGCAAAGCCTGCGATCGCCTGATTCATATCGCGACGGGCCGGCGCAAGAGAGTGGCAAAAAGACACTCGTCCAACCATCATCTGCAGCGCCTCAAAGCTCCTTGCTCGTCCCGGCGCTATGCCACGTCGAACTTGACACCCTGCGCTAATGGCAGCGTCCGGCCGTAATTGATGGTATTGGTTGCCCGGCGCATATAGGCCTTCCAGGCATCCGAGCCGGACTCGCGGCCGCCGCCGGTTTCCTTCTCGCCGCCGAATGCACCGCCGATCTCCGCGCCGGAAGGACCGAGATTGACGTTGGCGATGCCGCAATCCGAACCGCGCGAGGAGACGAAGATCTCGGCTTCCCGCATGTCGTTGGTGAAGATCGAGGAGGACAGGCCTTGCGGCACGGCGTTATGCAGCGCCAGCGCTTTGTCAAAATCGCTGTACCTCATCACATAGAGGATCGGCGCGAAGGTTTCCTGCTCGACGGGACCCGTCTGCTCCGGCATTTCGACAAGAGCCGGGCGAACATAGAAGGCATCGGCGTAACCGTTTTCGACGCGCTCGCCGCCAGTGACCTTGCCGCCGGCCGCCCTCGCAGCCGCGAGCGCTGCCTGCATGCGGTCGAAGGCCTGCTTGTCGATCAGCGGGCCGACCAGAGTGCCGGATTCAAGCGGATTGCCGATCGTCACCGAACCATAGGCCTTCTGCAGGCGTGGAACGAGCCGGTCATAGACGCTGTCATGAACGAAGAGGCGCCGCAGCGTCGTGCAGCGCTGGCCGGCCGTGCCCATCGCGGAAAATGCGACGCCACGCAGGGTAAGATCGAGATCGGCCGTCGGGCAGACGATGGCGGCATTGTTGCCGCCGAGCTCGAGGATGGCGCGTGCGAAACGGCCGGCAAGACGCGGGCCGACGGCGCGGCCCATCGCCGTCGATCCGGTTGCCGAGACCAGCGGCACCTGCGGATGATCGACCAAAAGCTCTCCAAGATCGCGGCCGCCGACCAGCAGCGTCGAAAGATTGGCCGGCGCCTCGCCGCCTTCGGCGACATAGCGCTTCAGTGCCTTTTCGAACAGAGCCTGCACGGCAAGCGCCGTCAGCGGCGTCTTCTCCGACGGCTTCCAGATGGTGGAATTGCCGCAGACGATGGCAAGCGCCGCATTCCACGACCAGACGGCAACGGGGAAATTGAAGGCCGAGATGATGCCCACCGCCCCCAGCGGATGCCAGCTTTCCATCATCCGGTGCTCGGAGCGCTCGGTGGCGATGGTCAGACCGTAAAGCTGGCGGGAAAGTCCCACAGCGAAATCGCAGATATCGATCATCTCCTGCACTTCGCCAAGACCTTCTGAAATGATCTTGCCGACTTCGATGGAGACGAGTCGGCCAAGGGCAGCCTTGCCGGCGCGCAGCTCCTCGCCGAGCAGGCGGATGAGCTCGCCGCGCTTCGGCGCCGGCACGTTGCGCCAGGACAGAAATGCCTCGTGCGCCGCCGCGATCGCAGCACTCGCCTCATCAGTCGAATGCTCCTTCAGCCGGCCGATTTCGGCGCCGGTCACAGGAGACGTGACGGCAAGCGTTCCGCCGGTGTAACGGTCGGGCGGCACGCCGATTTCCGTCAGTATGGCCTTGGTTTCGGCAGCGAGATCCGATGTCGCGGTCATCTTGTTTCCTCTTCCCTCAATGCTGGTTCCCGGAATTGCCTTAGATTCTGGCGCCGACGAAATGCGCGGCCTGGGCGCCCGCTTCATACCACATTTCCCTCGCTGCCCTGAAGCTCGGCTCGACGATCTCGGTCACCGGCAGCGGCAGATCGGCCTCGGAAATCTGCCCGAGGATGTGGCCGGCAAGCACCTTGCCGAACACGGTGCCGGGCGCAATTCCGCGGCCGTTATAGCCGGAGAAACCGACAACGTTCTGATCCAGCTTGTGGAAACGCGGCAGGGCGTTATCGGTCATGCCGATCTTGCCATACCATTCGCATTCGAACGGGATATCGCCGAGCTGCGGGAAAAGCTTTCTGATCGAGCGCCGGGCCCAGTTCTTGTGAATGGCAAGTCCGGTATTGCGCAGCGCCCCGACACTGCCGAAGACGAGCCGGCCGGCCTGATCCATGCGGAAGGACGAGAGCACTTCCTTGGTATCCCACGCCCCCTCGCGTCCCGGCAGCACGGATTTGCTGAGGTTGTCGCCAAGCGGGACGGTCGCAAAATTGAAATAGGGCAGATGGACCTGTTCATTCCGAACCTTTTCCCATGGGCCGGTGCTATAGGCGTCCGTGGCGACCACGATCCAGTCGGCGCTGACCTTGCCGCGCTCGGTCGAAACCAGCCATTTCGCACCGCTTCTTTCCGTCGCTGTCACCCGGCTGCCGGTGTGAATGGTAACGCCGGCTTTCACTGCGGCATGCGCAAGGCCGCGGGCATAGGCCAGCGGCTGCAGCGTGCCGGCACGCATGTCGAGCAGCGCCCCGGCATAGGCCGAGCTGCCGAGCCGGCGCTCCGCCTCCCGCGCATTCAGCACCGTGACCGGTGCGCCGCGCTTTCCCCATTGCCGGGCGCGCTCCTCGATTTCCTTCAGCCCTTCAGGGCCAACGGCGCAATGCAGCGTGCCGTTGCGCTCGAGTTCGCAGGCGATGCCATGCTTGTCGATCAGTTCCATGACCAGCTTCGGCCCGTTGCCGAGCAGATCGAGCAGCCGCTCGCCGTGAACGGGGCCGAGTTCGCCGGGCAGATCGTCCGGCATCACCCACATGCCGGCATTGATGAGGCCGACATTGCGCCCCGCCCCGCCAAAGCCGATTTCATTGGCTTCCAGCAGCACGACGCTGGTACCGGCTTCCGCCAGATGCAGCGCCGTCGAAAGACCGGTATAGCCGCCGCCGACCACCACGACATCGGCGGAGATATCGCCGGAAAGCGGCTTCGTTGCCGGCGGTGGCGGAGCGGTCTTTTCCCAGAGACCATGGGAGCGTAGGTCATTCAGCATGAAATCGGTCCAATCAAGAAAGCTATTGGCGCCAATCTAGCGCCATGCTCGAAATTGCGGAAGCCGCAAGAGCAACATCCGATGGACATGACATGATGCCAAAAAATCATCCGCTCTGGAGAAAAACTTGCATGGCGGCGGCGCTTTCGACCATTATAGAAAAAAGCCGGCCGCCATCGTGGCGGCAGACAGAAGCAGGACATTCCCATGAAGCCCATTTTCGTTCAGCTCCAATGCGCCCCCGGCAAGACCTACGAGGTCGCCGACGCCATCTACCAGACGGAGCTGGTTTCGGAACTGTATTCCACCAGCGGCGATTACGACCTGCTGATGAAGGTCTACATTGCCGAAGAGCAGGATATCGGCAAGTTCATCAACGACCACATCGCCAACATCCCCGGCATCGTCCGCTCGCTGACGACGCTGACCTTCCGAGCGTTTTGAGAGGCCTGGGGTGAGGGGCCAGGCACAATGGTCCAGCATTATCGCATTCACCTGACAAGCTTGACATTTCTGCCGCCTAACGCTCCCAAATTAACCCTCTTGTCCGAAACGGCTTGGCTTTCCACCCGCAGTTAAACCCTTTTTAACCGACCCGATGATCTGCTTTGCCGGCTGATCAACGGGCGGCGCGCTGCAGCGCCGGATTGCCGTCGCGCGGCGAGGCATAAAGGTCGAGGGTGGATCGATGACATCGGCGATTGCGGATATTCAAGCAAACAAGCAGGCCGGGCCGTTGATCGTGCATGTCGTGCGCCAGTTCCTGCCGAACAAAGGCGGCCTGGAAGACGTCGTTGCCAACCTCTGCCGCCAGCTGGTTTCCCGCGGCTATCGCGTCCGAGTCGTTACCTGCAACAGCCTGTTTTCCGATCCCGGCCGCCACCTGCCGGAAAGGGAAACAATCGACGGCATCGAGATCGTACGCATTCCCTGGTCCGGCTCCAGCCGCTATCCGCTGGCACCCAAAGTCTTTCGCCATCTGGCCGATGCCGACCTCGTGCATGTCCACGCCGTCGATTTCTTCTTCGATGCGCTGGCATGGGGCAAGCTCCTGCATGGGCGACCCATGGTCGCCACCACGCATGGCGGCTTCTTCCACACGCAGAAATATGCGGCCATCAAGAAGGTCTGGTTCAAAACCGCAACGCGGCTGTCCGCACTCGGCTACGCTTCTGTTATCTGTTGCAGCCAGTCCGACGCACGACTCTTTTCCCAGATCGCCCACAGCCGGGTGCGCTTGATCGAAAACGGCGCCGACGTCGGCAAGTTTTCAAATTGCGCTGCGCTGGAAGCGCGCCGCCGCATCGTCACGATAGGCCGTTTCTCGATCAACAAGCGGCTCGACCATCTTCTCGACGTCATGAAGGTGCTGGCGGCCCGCCATGACGATTGGCATCTCGATATTATCGGCGCCGAGTCCGATCTCGACCGTGCGACGCTGGAAAAGGAAATTGCCGCCCGCAATCTCGCGCGCAATGTCGCTCTGCATGTTTCGATCGACGAAGGCTCGATGCGCAACATCATCGCGCGCGCCTCGCTCTTTGCTTCGGCTTCGGAATATGAGGGCTTCGGCCTGGTGGCGATCGAGGCGATGAGCGCCGGCCTATTGCCGGTGCTGAACGCTAACGACGCCTACAAGGCCATGGCCGAAACCCATCCGGCCCTCATGCTTGCGGATTTCGCAAAGCCGGAAGCGGCCGCCGATACGCTGACCGCAGCCTTCGAACGCCTTGGGGCCGACGATCAGAGCCTGCGGCAGGAATTGCTGCGGGACGCCCGCGCCTATGCCTGGAACGAAGTCGCCCAACGCTATATGGATGTCTATGCCGAGACGCTGACGCCGCGAGGCAAATCGCCTCAGCTTCTGCGCCAGCGCGGCCAGGCGGCGTAACCTTCCAGAATGCCCATCAACCAGGCGCGCTTGTAGCGGGCTGCATCGACGTTGAAGCGCGCCAGCGCCGCCAGCCAGCCGGCGACCGGACGAAACAGCCGGTAGCCGACATAATACGACGGAAAAGCCTGCTTTCGCATCAAAGCGCCGAAGCCGCGCCCGTATTTGCGGGCTCGCTCTACCTGCCGCGGTCCGTATTCGCTGGTGACCTGATCGTGATGGACGATCAATTCCGGGAAGAACATCGCTTGCCTGCCGGCGCCGAGCGCGCGCAGCAGGAAATCCGCCTCCTCGCCGCTCTGGAAGGGCGATTCCGAACCGACGCCGAGATCCTCGTCGAAACCGCCGATATCAGCCAGGGCGGCGCGGCGCACGAAGATGCCGTTGGAATTGCCGCACTTCAGATAGTTCCAGCGCGTCAGTGCCAGCCGCGTCTCGCCCGTCGGGCTGACGGAAGCGAGACCTTCGGCATCGAGCGTGCGGCCGGTGATGATCGCCAGGTCCGGATGCGTCGAAAACAGCGCCGAGGCCGTCAAAAGCGTATCGGCCTCGTACCAGCAATCATCATCGGGAAAACAGATGTAATCGCCTGCCGCAACCGCCATGCCGTTGTTGCGTGCCCGCGAAAGTCCCTTCGGCGAGCGGATATGACGGATCGTGAAGGAAGGGGAAAAGCTGTCGATCATCGCCCGCAGCCGGTCGTCAGGATTCTGGTCGACGACGATCACCTCGAAATCTTTGTGGCTTTGTTCGGTCAGCGAGCGAAACAACCGCTCCAGCTGATCGAAACGGTCGATCGTGCAGACGATGAGGCTGAACAATGAAACCCTCCGCACAAGCCTGGGAGCGGCCAATATCAGAGAGAAAGAATATTAGCCGAAGTAAAAAATGAACTTAGGGCAGCATTAAACCCTAAATATTAAGGCATATGAAATAGAGCTGGCGCTATCCCCACGAAAAGCCGGATAGGAGCGAAGTCCCGGCAGTTTGAGGAACGGTCTATCTTCATGACGAAGAGCATAATGGCAAATTCGGTTTTGAACGCGGCGGCGGGATTGACCCTGCTTGCCACCGGTTTCGCCTGTTCGATCATCGCCGCGCGCCTGCTTGGCCCGGAGGCCAACGGCGTCATCGCCTTTTCCCTCTGGCTGACGACAACAGGCGCGCTCGTCGCCGAGCTCGGCGCCGGCGTCACCCTGCTGCGTATCCTGCCGCAGTTGAAGGGAAACGGCTATTCGGCGGAAGAGCGGCGGGGCTTTGCCGCCTACCTCCTGCAGCCGACGATTCTCGCAACCGTGATCCTGCTCGCCGGCTATGTCGCCTATTATTGGGATACGGAACGTTTGCACTGGGCGGGCGATGCGTCTGAAGTCATCGCCATAACAGGCGTATTCTTCGTTCTTCAGTCTCTTGGTGCCTACAGCAAGAACTACCTGATCGGCGAGCAGCGGGTCGGCGCTTTCCTGCGCATCACCTTGATAAGTTCGGCGCTCCAGCTCGTTACAGTCCTCTTCGGCGCGATCTTCTTCGGCATCAGCGGCGCGCTAGCCGGCTATGCGATCGGCCAGCTGCCGATGTTCATCGCGACGCTTAGGATCGCCATCGCCCGCAAGAACAGCTGCGGTGTCGGCCTTTCCACTCTGTTTAGTTCGTCGCTCATTCTCTCGATCGAACTCATCAACAGCTCGATCTTCCTCAATCGCATCGAGCTTTTGTTCCTGCAGCGGTACTGGGGTATCGAGGCGGTCGGCTTTTACGCCGTCGGCCTGTCGCTCGCCAATCTGGCGCTGCAGCTGCCGGTGCAGTTGAGCGGCAGCCTCTTGCCCTATTATTCCGAGCAGATGCACGCGCGGGAATCGGACAAGCTGCCGGTCGAGGTCTTCGCCGGTGTGGCGCGCAGTATTGCCTATATCACCCTGCCGATGAGCTTCGGCCTCGCTGCCATCTCGCCGGAGCTCGTCGTAACGATCTTCGGCCCGGCTTTTGCGCCGAGCGGCGGCATGGTGGCACTGCTGTCCCTGACCGCCGTACCCTACGTCTTCATGCAGATATGCACGCAGTATCTCTATTCGCTGGATCGCGTGCGCGAACGCACCGTCATCGGCGTCGTCGCCAGCTTCATCATGGTCATCGGCTGCGCCGTCGCCGTGCCCTTCTACGGAGGCGAGGGTGCGGCATTTATTCGTCTGCTCACCTTTGCCGCCCTTTGCCTGCTGATGGTGCGCCGAATGGAATTCGAAGGATCGACGCGCGGTATGCTCATCAACCTTGCAAAAGTCACGGTTGCTGCCATTCTATGCGCGGTTGCAGCCTATGGTTTCGTTCAGGCGCTGACCGGTGTCGCAGGTCTCGTAAGCGCCATTATCGGCGGCGCCCTTGCCTATGGCATTGCGCTCAGACTGCTGAAAGCCGTTCCAGCCGAAGACATTGACGTCTTGCAGCAGATCGCGACGCGACTGCCTGCACGCGTCAATCCGATTGCCACTCAGGCTCTGGCCCTCTTAGCGCCGCGCCGAATGTGAGGAGACTAGCATGGCTGGTTGGGGAGCCGCCGAAAAACAGGAGAAGGAAGGGCAGACAAGATCCGCAGCCTTCCCGATAACCTTCGCCGGCACCGTCGGCCTGTTTACCCCGGCCGTCACACCCTCGCGGGGCAGCGCCGTCCTGTTTCTCAGCCCCTGGGGTTTCGAGGAGATGTGCGTCCGCAAGTTCTGGCGGATACTGGCTGAAGATCTTGCCGATATCGGCATATCCAGCCTGCGCTTCGATTATGCCGGCACGGGCGATGCACTTGATATCGTCGATGCGGGCGAAGGTCTGTTGCCGTGGCATGAAACCGCGCTGGCCGCCGCCACGCAGCTGAAAGCACTTTCCGGTTGCGAGCGCTTGATCCTCGTCAGCCAGGGCCTCGGCGGCACCTTTGCCGCCACGCTCGCTGAGCGGCTTGCCGGCATCGATGGCATTGCCTTTCTCGCACCTGTCGTCTCCGGCCGCGCCTATCTGCGCGAACTGACCGTCTGGTCGAAGATGATCGATGAAAGCATGGGACTTGCCGAAGCGCAGCGCCAGGCGGAAGGCGTCACCGTCGCAAGCCTGCGCATGCCCGATAGCGCCGCCGATGCGGTAAAGAAGCTGAATCTCATGACGCTGGATCGGCTCGGCACGGCCAACTGCCTCGTGCTGACGCGCCCGGGCCGCCCCGGAGATTCCGACTTGGCGCACCATCTGGAAACGCTCGGCGCCGATGTCGCACAGGCCTCCTACGAGGGTTATGACGATCTCGTCTCGAACCCGACCATCGCCACGATGCCGACCCAAACTGGCCGGAAGATCGTCGAATGGGTGCAATCGGTCGCCGTTAAAACCATTGAGATGGCATCGGCGGATCTTGCACTGCCCGCCGCCGAGCCTCTGATCGGCGAAGGCTTTCGCGAGACGCCGCTGCGTTTCGGCGCGGACAACCGCCTGTTCGGCATTCTCTGCGAGCCGCAGGGTGCCCGCACCGGAGCGACCGCGCTTCTCCTGACGACCGCCTATGACAGGCATGCCGGCTGGGGCCGGATGTCGGTCACCATGGCGCGGGCGCTTGCCCGGGACGGCATTGCCTCCCTGCGTTTCGATACGGCCAATGTCGGCGACAGCCCGCCGCTTTCGGGCGCGCCCGAGCAGGTGCTCTATTCCCGCGAACAGCATCTCGATGTCGTTGAGGCGCTGGATCTTCTGGAGAGGCGGGCGCTGCTGCCGGCCTATGTGGTCGGGCGCTGCAGCGGCGGCTATCTCGCTTTTCAGACAGCGTTGGGCGATGCGCGCTGCCGCGGCCTCATCACGGTCAATCCCTACAGCTTCCATTGGGACGAGAGCCGATCGGTCGATGAAGCCCTGCGCTTTGCTCCCCGGTCGCTGGAAACCTATGGGCGCAAACTCCTGCAGATGGAGACGCTGAAGCGGCTCTTCGGCGGCCAGATCGATGCAAGGAGCGCCATATGCAATATGGCGACCGGTCTCGGCCGGCGGGCGCTGCGAACGGCTCGCCAACTGCTCGGCGCGTTCCCCATCTTCGCTGCGGCTCAGGGACCTGTTCTAAACGGCTTCCGCACACTCGCCCGACGCGGCGTCGATATGTCGCTGATCTACAGCGCCCACGACATCGGTCTCGATCACCTGCATGACGAGTTCGGCGAGAACGGCGCCGGCCTGAAGCATTTTCCCGATATACGCCTCACCATCATTCCCGAAGCCGACCACAATCTGACCCCACCCTATGCCCGCAAGGTCTATCTGAGAGAGGTTCGGGAGATGGGTTTGCGGCTCGGCAGCCGATGATCCGCCAACCGGAATAGCCCCGGAAATGTTCGCCATATCCGATACTTGCTGTATAGTCGCTCCATGAGGCTCCTGATCGTCGAAGACAACCGCGAACTGGCGTCCTGGCTCGGCAAGGCGCTGCGTCAGGCGCAATATGTCGTCGACATCGCCTACGACGGCGAGGACGCCGAGCACATGCTGAAAGTCGCGGCCTATGCCATCGTCATCCTCGATCTGTCGCTGCCGAAAATGGACGGGCTGACACTGCTGAAGCGGCTGCGTCAGAGCGGCAACAAGGTGCCGGTCATCATCCTGACGGCCAATGCCAGCCTCGATGGCCGCGTTGCGGGCCTCGACAGCGGCGCCGACGATTATCTGGCCAAACCTTTCGAAATTGCCGAGCTCGAAGCCCGCATACGCGCAGCCGTCCGCCGCGGCCACGACCGCGCCGCCCCGGAGATCGCTGTCGGCGACCTGGTGTTCGACGGCGGCACCCGGCAATTCTACCTGGCCGGTGAATCCCTGGCACTGACGCCGCGCGAGCACGCGGTACTCGAACATCTGATCATGAAGGCGGGCACGACCGTCACCAAGGCGACCCTCTCCGAAAGCGTCTTCGGTTTCGACGATCTCGCCGACACCAGCGCCATTGAGATCTATGTACATCGCGTCCGCAAGAAGCTCGAAGGCAGCACCGTGCAGATCGCGACGCTGCGCGGCCTGGGTTACCTCCTTCGCCATGCGCAATGATGAGGCTTCATCACCCAAGGGAATCCTGAGCCGTGCCGTCGGCGCGGTAAGGACGAGCCTGCGGGCGCAGCTCTTCGCCTGGGTCGTACTGACCCTGATCGGCGCGATCTGCATCAATCTTTATCTTAGCTTCCGTTCGGCCGACGCGACGGCCAATCTCGTCACCGATCACACCTTGCTTGCCTCGGCACGCGTCATTGCGGAGGCCGTGCGGGTCGATGCCAACGGCTCGGTGCAGATCGACATTCCGCCTGCCGCATTGGAAATGTTCGACACCGGCTATGGCGACCGCGTCTTCTATCAGGTCGTGACCGCATGGGGAAATCTCGTCGCCGGCTTCCCCGATCTGCCGCGGCCAGAGCGTGACCAGATCGGCGAAGATAAAACCTTTCGGACCGATGGTGTCCGCGTGCTGATGCTCAGCCATCCTGTTGTCGGCCTCGATAAGGACAGCACGATTTCCGTCGCCGTTGCCGTTACCCATAACAGTCAGTATGCCATGCGCCGCAGGCTGTGGCTGTCGGACTTCACCAAGCAGCTCGCGCTGGTGTTGCTTGCCGGCCTGGTGACCATCATTGGCCTGCAGCGCGGCCTTGCTCCCGTGCTGCGCCTGCGTGACGCCGTGCGCGGACGCGGCCGCCAGCGCCTCGATCCGCTGAATCCCCACATGGTGCAGAACGAGCTTCGGCCCCTCGTCCACGCCCTCAACGATCATATGGAGCGCGTGCAGAACCAGATGGCGGCGCAACGCCGCTTCGTCTCGAACGCCGCTCACCAGCTGCGGACGCCGCTTGCGCTGATTTCCACTCAGGCAAGCTTTGCTGCACGCGAAACGGACAATGGCCGCCGCGATGAGGCGCTGACCGCGTTGCGTTCCAGCACGCGGCAGGTGACGCGGCTTGCAAGCCAGCTTCTGACGCTCTCGCGCGCCGAACCTGGCAGCCGCCGGCCGCGCAACGATACGATCGATCTGGCGGAAACCGCCAGGCGGGTGCTGGAAACGCTCGCCGAGGAAGCCCTGCGCCGCAATATCGATCTCGGTCTGGAAGCCGATGAGACACCGGTGCATATCGAAGGCGACGGCACCATGCTGCGCGAAATGCTGGTCAATCTCGTCGATAATGCGCTGCGGTATACGCAAGCGGGCGGCCGGGTCACGGTCGGCATCGGCCGGGACGGCGACACGGCTCTGCTATGGGTCGAGGACAACGGCCCGGGCATTCCCGAAGCGGAGCGGGCCCAGGTATTCGAACGCTTCTATCGCATCATGGGCACCGAGCCGGAAGGCAGCGGCCTCGGCCTCGCCATCGTCCGCGAAGTCGTGGACGGCGCCGGCGGCTCCGTCACGCTCGGCGATGCGGCGGGCGGCGGCCTGCTGGTCCGCGTGCGGCTGCCAGCGGCGTGAAGGGGGTGAGGTGCGGTTGTTGCGCGACAGTCCCCTCTCTCCGCAGGCGGGGGAGAGGGCGCTTCTTGTATCGGTAAAACAAAAAGGCCGGGCGAAACGCCCGGCCTCTGGCCTTGGGAGGTACCAGAAAACCAACCCTTAATGCGTGTCGAGGCTTTGCTGCGGACGCCAGCGGGTGATGCGGTTTTCGATGAGTGTCATCACATATTCGGCGCCGAGGGTAACAACCATCACCAGGATGATCGCGGCATAGAGGCCGGCGGCGTCGTAGGTGCCCTTGGCGATCGAGATCAGGTAGCCGATGCCGGCCAGCGATCCGACGAACTCGCCGACGATCGCGCCGATGATGGCGAAGGAGAAGGAGATGTGCAGGCTTGCAAAAATCCAGCTCATCGCCGACGGCAAGATCACTCTGCGGGTGACCTGCCAGTTGGATGCGCCGAGAATTCGGGCGTTGGCGATCATGTTACGGTCGGCTTCGCGAACGCCCTGGAAGGCATTGGCAAACACCACGAAGAACACCATGATGAAGGCGAGCGCCACCTTCGACGCCAGGCCGAGACCCATGATCATCACGAAGATCGGCGCAAGAACGACGCGCGGGATCGAGTTGATCGCCTTGATGTAGATCGACAGAATATCGGAAGCGAGCTTGTTGCGGCCAAGGGCGACGCCGACGAGGACGCCGGTCACCGAGCCGATGATAAAGCCGATCAGCGCTTCTTCCATGGTGACGCCGAGATGATACCAGAGCGAGCCGCTCTCTGTTCCCTCGCGAACCCAGTCCCAAAGACGTAGCCCGATGGCGTAGGGGCTGGAATAGAAGAAGGGATCGATCCAGTGCAGATCGGAGGTGAGCTGCCACAGGCCGAGGATGGCGGCGAGAATGCCCACCTGCCATGCGGCGACGACATATTTGCGGCGCGTCATCGCCTTTAGTGCTGCAGCTTCGATTTCCGCATCCGAAGTGCCGGCGCGGAAGATCGGGGCATTGCCTGCTTCGAGAGCTGTATTTGCCATGATGAATCCTCCCTTACGCCGCTTCCGCGGCACGGCGATAGCTGGTTTCGACCTCTTCGCGCAGGTCGTCCCAAATCGTCTTGCAATAATCGATGAAGTTCTGCTCGTAGCGGATCTCCGAGACGACGCGCGGGCGCGGCAGATCGATCGTGTAGACCGATTTGACCGTTGCCGGGCCAGCCGTCAGGACATAGACCTTGTCGGCGAGCGCGACGGCTTCTTCGAGATCGTGCGTGACGAAGACGACGGACGCCTGGCGTTCGGCCCAGAGCTTCAGGAGCTCTTCATGCATGACCGTGCGGGTCTGCACGTCGAGCGCCGAGAAGGGCTCGTCCATGAGCAGGATTTCCGGCTCGTTGATGAAGGTCTGCGCCAGCGAAACGCGCTTGCGCATGCCGCCCGAGAGCTGATGCGGATAGTGATGCAGGAACTTCGAAAGACCCACGCGGGCCAGCCAATCCTTGGCCATCTTTTCGGCTTCGGCCTTCGACTTGCCGCGGAACAGCGGGCCGGACATCACGTTTTCGATGACATTCTGCCACGGAAAGAGTGCATCCGTCTGGAAGGCGAAGCCGACGCGCCGGTCGATGCCGCTGACCGGCCCGCCCATCAAGCGGACTTCGCCGGCGCTCGGCTTGGCAAGGCCCGTGACGAGATTGAGCGTCGTCGACTTGCCGCAGCCCGTCGGCCCGACAACGGCGACGAATTCGCCGCGCTCGACGGTCATGTTGAAATCGCGCAGTGCGGTCAGCGACTTGCCGGTCGGCGACACGAAACGGCGGCTGACATTGATGAGCTCTATCGCCGGGGTACGGCGTTCATCCTGTTGCATGGTGCTGATCCTGACGCGTGCCTTCAGGGCGTGCACGCAAAGCCCGGTGAACTGCAAAGTCTGTTGAACTGCCGCTTCCGAAACCTGTCTGAAAACTGGCCGGAAGCGGCGTTCTGACTGCTTACTTGACGTTCTTCACGAATTCCGTCGTGTAGGTCTTCGACAGGTCGATCGTCTTGCCCTTGACGTTCTTGGAGAACTGCGAGAGCACGGCGAGAACCGTCTTCGGACCATCTTCCGGCATCACGCCATCGGGCGTGAACATTTCCTTGCCGGCATCGAGCGCCTTGATGTAGCCGTCCTTGTCGCCGACGTAGAAATCTTTCGGCATCTTGTCGGCGATCTCAGCGCCCGAATGCGTGTTGATGAAACGCAGCGTCTTGACGAAAGCGTTCGCGAGCTTCTGCACTTCTTCCTTATGCGCATCGACCCATGCGGCATCCATATAGAGCGAGGCCGCCGGATAGGTACCGCCGAGCGCCTCTTCGGTGCCCTTCAGCGTCCGCAGATCAACGAGGATTTTGGCCTCGCCGGTCTTCAGCAGGCGCGAGATTGTCGGCTCGGTGGTCATGCCCACCTGGATTGCGTCCTGCTGCATGGCGGCGATGAAGGTCTGGCCGGCGCCGACCGGTACAGGCGTGATGTCAGCCGGAGAGAGGCCTGCCTTCGATGCCATGTAAAGGGTCAGGAAATTAGTGGAGGAGCCGAGGCCGGTGACGCCGGCGCGCTTGCCCTTCAGGTCGGCAAAGGACTTGATATCGGGATATTTGGCCGAAACCAGCTCCACTTCACCCGGTGCCTGGCTGAACTGCACGACCGACTTGATGAACTTGCCCTTGGCCTGCAGGTCCACGCAGTGGTCGTAGAAGCCAACGACACCCTGAACGGCGCCGGCAAGCAGCTGGTTTTCGGCGTCGACGCCGGCCGATTCGTTGAGAAGCTCGACGTCGAGACCTTCATCCTTGAAGTAGCCGAGGGATTCGGCGAGCTTGGCCGGCAGATAGATCTGCTTTTCGTAGCCGCCCACCATGATGGAAATCTTGTCAGCCGCATTGGCCGCGGTCGCTGCAAGGGAAGCGGCTGATATGACGAGAGAAAGGGCTACGGTGTGAAAAAGGGTGCGCGATGAACGCATCAATGTCTCCTCCTGTTCGAATCGTTGCGCCATGCGACGCTGCAGAAAAGATGCTTCCTCCACGAAGCTTAGCCAAACTAACCCAGGCTACCTTTCAGCTAGCTTTCAGCTTTCACCCTCCAATGCGGCATTGCAATTTTATTAACGTGAACGCCGGCGGCACAAATATGTGCCGCCGGCGCTCGTCCTTCACTTCGCGATCTGACGGAAATCCAGCCCCGGTCAGGACCGGAACGATGCTCCGAACTATTTGGCGTTCTTGACGAATTCCGTCGTATAGGTCCTCTTCAGGTCGATCGTCTTGCCCTGAACGTTCTTGGAAAATTCGGAAAGCACGGCAAGAACGGTTTTCGGGCCGTCTTCCGGCATCACGCCATCCGGCGTGAACATAGCCTTGCCGTTTTCGAGCGCCTTCACATAGCCTTCCTTGTCGCCGACATAGAAATCCTTCGGCATCTTGTCGGCGATCTCGGCGGCCGAATGGGTGTTGATGAAATGCAGCGTCTTGACGAAAGCATTCGCAAGCTTCTGCACCTCCTCCTTGTGATCCTTGACCCACGACTCCTGCATGTAAAGAGATGCGGCAGGATAGGTTCCGCCCAGGGCGGCTCTCGTTCCATCCATCGTGCGCATGTCGATGAGGACCTTGGCTTCCCCGGTCTTCAGGAGACGCGAGACCGTCGGCTCGGTCGTCATGCCGGCCTGGATGGCATCCTGCTGCATGGCGGCGATGAAGGTCTGGCCGGCACCGACCGGAACGGAGGTGAATTCGCCCAGCTTCAGGCCGGCCTTGACCGCCAGATACTGGGTCAGGAAATTGGTCGAGGAACCGAGGCCGGTGACGCCGAGGCTCTTGCCCTTGAAATCGGCGGGGGATTTGATCTCCGGATGCTTGGCCGAGACCAGTTCGACTTCGCCTGGCGCTTGGCTGAACTGCACGATGGATTCGACGAACTTGCCCTTGCCCTGAAGGTCGATGCAATGATCGTAGAAGCCGACGACGCCCTGCACAGCACCTGCCAGCATTTCATTTTCCGCATCGACGCCCGCAGGCTCGTTCAGAAGCTCGACATTCAGACCTTCATCCTTGAAGTAGCCGAGGCCTTCGGCAAGCTTGGCCGGCAGATAGATCTGCTTCTCGTAACCGCCCACCATGATCGAGATCTTATCGGCGGCATGTGCCGCAGGGGCTGCAAAGGAAGCAGCTGATAGGACGAGGGATAGGGCTACGGTATTAAAAAGAGTGCGCGACGAACGCATTAAGGTCTCCTCCGATTTGAATGCTCACGCCATATGACGCTGCGCAAAACTGCTTCCTCCACGAAGCCCGGCGAGTTTAGGACGTGCAACCTTTCAGTCGGCTTTCAGTGCACGATCCCAAACAACGACATTGCAAGTTTATTTCCTCGGTTTGGCGGCGCAAATCTGGCCGCCCTCATCACCGCCTTGCAACGAGAAGCGTTGCCCGATCTTGGCAATTCCCGCGCTGCGACTATTTGAGACGAAGTGCTTTCGTTGGGAGGGATCATCGATGAGGATCATTGCCGCTGCCCTTGTGCTGATGACGATCACGATAGCCGCGCCGGCATCGGCGATTTCCCGTTACGAGTCGCTCGGCAAGACATGCGCATCGGTGCAGCAACTTATCGCAGCCGAACGGGCGGTGATACTGCGCTATCCATCGTCGCGCGGCGGCCCCATTCTCTACGATCGCTATGTGGCCGGCCGCGGGCAATGCGACATCTCCGACTATGCCAGCCGCACTTATGTTCCCACCAGGGATAACCCGCTCTGTCCCGTCTACAATTGCAAGCCATCCTCCATTTTCAATCCGCATTGACGCGAATCACCTTTTCTGCGGTTTATGCGGACGACGGATTATAAACTTTACAGAAAAAGACTTTTAGTTGAGTTACACCCATATTTAACGCACATTTTGCGGGCAGATGGAGAACGCGTTCCTTCCCGGGAAGGGTACGAGTATGGTGTTTCCACCATCCCCTATATGATAAGGAGATTGCGCAGTGAGTGCAAAAGTACCGAACCCAATCGATGCCTATGTTGGCTCTCGCGTGCGCACGCGCCGTCTCATGCTTGGCATGAGCCAGGAGCGGCTTGCCGAACAGATCGGTGTGACGTTCCAGCAGGTACAGAAATACGAAAAGGGCACCAATCGCATCGGCGCCAGCCGGCTGCAGGCCATTGCCGGCGTGCTGGCCGTACCGGTTGCCTTCTTCTTCCAGCAGGACAATTCGCAGCCGCTGAACACGGATGGCCTCGGCGCGATCAACGGTCTTGAGGATCTGTCGGATTTCCTGACGTCCAAGGAAGGACTGAGCCTCAACAAGGCGTTCATGAAGATCAACGATCCCAGCATCCGCCAGTCGGTGCTGACGCTGATCAAGTCATTGGCAAATGCTTCCGACATTCTGCCCAATCATATTCCGCATGCAGCGGACGCGTCGGTCGGCCTGCGCAACTAAAACTGCGCCTCCAACAGGAACGACAATTCGGCCGGTCTGGCGACGGTCCGAGGCAGGCCGAAAGGCCGGCGCAGGATTATTGCCAATAACCGAAGCGCAAGGCTGGCCTGGCCAGTCAAGCGATCGCCGCCGAGATTGCATCGTGTCACGCTGCATGTCACGCGCCAAGCTGCAAAACATTCGTTACGGTTTGCTCATGTTCCCGGCAAGACACGATTCGTCTATCGGGAACGGGGGCAATAGAGGGCATGAAATGACAGCAGCACTTCCGATCGACACAGCGTACCAGGATCCCGACTCACTGAAGGAACTGGCATCAATCGCTCGGCTCATCACCTATGCACGGCAAAGCGCCAAAAACCTGAACGCTGAATTCCCGGTCTGGTGCCTGGATTTGGCACTCGGGGCCGTGCTGCAGGAAATGTATGAAAATGGCTTGCCCAATCCCTTGTTCGAAGAGGGAACGGGCACAGGAAACGTGGTGGCACACTGAATTTAAGTAGTTCCGGCGCTTGCCGCCGGATACGGAACGATGCCGGTATGGCTTCCCAGGCCATATCGGCATTTTTCTTACGAGGGACCGTCGGGAGGACGAGGTTCACGTATGCCACGCGCAGGCTGTAGCGGCTTTGCGGCAACGACAGGCATAATCTTAAAGACCCAATGCAAGAAGCGATCCGAAAGGTCGCGGCGTGCTTTAGCCGCTATCCTGGCGCGGCCGAACGCCTGCGGTAAAGATCGCGATGCAATGACGCAGATGGCGCAACCGCGTTTCGCGGTCCGTCCAATCCTTCGGACGGCCCGGCCTCGAGATCATCGCATCGAAGATCATGCTCATCAGCATGCGCGCGCCGCTTTCCGCATCGGCAATCTCGATCACGCCGCGCCGCTGTTGCTCGAGAAGCCAATCCGCCAGCATCTGCTGCGATTGCTTGCCGCCGTAGGTATGCAGCAACATCGCGATCTCCGGCGATTGCTGCGATTCACTGATGACGAGATGAATAAATGCGTCCCGCTCACGCTCCCGATCTTCATCAATATCGATCATGAATATCTGCTCGAGCGTCTTGTCGAACGGCAAGGTCTCATCTTCAGGCCGCGGCAGGGCCAGCATGGATGCACGATGCTGGGCGATGATGGCCACAAACAGATCGGTTTTGCTCGGAAACAGTCTGTAGAGGGTCTGCTTCGAAATCCGGCATCGGTTGGCAACCAAATCCATGGTTGTGCCGGCATATCCGAGTTCGTAAAAGATCGCGCGCGCCTCCCGGACGATCTCCGCGCGGCGCTCCTCGTCGGTCACGGTTTTCGGCCGGCCGCGCGGACGGCGTTTGGCGACCTGATCGGCCTTGGCTGTTCGTTCCTTTGTCAGCACACCGTATTGATCCCAACAACCGAATAGGATTGACATTTGACGCGGTACAAATATTTTCAGTACGACTTGGTACTATAAATAAGGCAACAGGAAATAGCAACGTGCGAAAGCCCGCTCCTCCCACTTCTGCACTCGCATATCCGGTGACAACCAACAGCCTTTCAATCGGCCGCTCTTCGCTGACCGCCGTAGGATTGATTGCTGCGATGTTGCTGGCTGGCTGCAACCAGCAGAATTCCGCGCAAAACAATGCCCCCGTCGTCAAGACGGAGGTCAGCGCCATGTCACTGCATCCGCAATCCGTCGCCATCACCGCCGAGCTGCCTGGCCGCACCAGTGCCTATCTCGTCGCCGAAGTGCGCCCGCAGGTCGGCGGCATCATTCGCAGCCGCAATTTCAAGGAAGGCAGCGAAGTCAAGGAAGGCGACGTGCTCTACGAGATCGATCCGTCCTCCTACCAGGCATCCTATGACAGCGCCGCCGCGGCCTTGCAAAAGGCGCAGGGCGCCCTGCCAAGCGCCCAGTCGAAAGTCGATCGCTACAAGAGCCTTACCCAGCAGGACGCAGTCAGCAAGCAGAACCTCGACGATGCCGTTTCCGCACTGGCGCAGGCCAATGCCGACGTGGCATCCGCAAAGGCTGCCCTGGAAACGGCGCGCATCAATCTCGACTACACCAAGATGCGAGCGCCGATCGGCGGCCGCGTCGATGCCTCCACGGTCACGGTCGGCGCCCTTGTCACCGCCGATCAGACGACGGCGCTGACCACCATCCGTCAGCTCGATCCAATCAATGTCGATGTCACGCAGTCGAGCACCAACCTGCTCGAATTCCGCCGCGCTGTCGCGGAAGGCCGGCTGAAGACCAGCGGAAACAACGTTTCCGTGCATCTGACGCTGGAAGACGGCAGCCAGTACAAGGAAACCGGTACGCTGCAGTTTGCCGAATCCTCCGTTGCGGAAACGGTCGGCACGATTACCGTGCGCGCCGTCTTCCCCAATCCGGATCGCATCCTGCTGCCGGGCATGTATGTTCGCGCCACCATTCAGGAAGGCATTGCCGAAAACAGCTTCCTGGTGCCGCAACGCGCCGTGACCCGCAACACGAAGGGCGAACCGATCGCCATGTTCGTGACAACCGAGGGAAAGGTGCAGCAGCGGGTGTTGAAGGTGGAACGCAGCATCGGCAACAGCTGGCTTGTCAACCAGGGCGTCGCCGACGGCGATCGCGTGATCGTCGAAGGCGTTCAGCGCGTCCGGGACGGCCAGGAAGTTACCGTTTCGCCGGTAACGATCGACGATGCGACCGGCGAAGTGAAGCAGGCTGCTGCCGATGGCAAGCCGCCTGCCGAGCAGGCCGGGCTGGAAAAGACCGATATGAAAGCCGCCTCCGGCGTCCAGAAGTGAGGTTAGACGATGTCTCGTTTTTTCATCGACAGGCCGATCTTCGCCTGGGTGATCGCCATCGTCATCATGCTGGCGGGCGCGCTTTCGATTCTCATGCTGTCGATTTCGCAATATCCGCAAATCGCGCCGACGACGGTCAGCATCAGCGCCACCTATTCCGGGGCTGACGCGGCAACCGTCGAAAACTCGGTGACCAAGGTCATCGAGCAGGGCATGACGGGTATCGACAATCTCGACTACATGACCTCGACCTCGACCTCGACGGGTCAGGCCTCGATCTCGCTGACCTTCACCAACAAGGCCGATCCCGATGTCGCGCAGATGCAGGTGCAGAACAAGCTGCAGCTCGTCACGGCACAGCTGCCGCAGACCGTGCAATCCACGGGTATCGTGGTTTCCAAATCGACCTCGAACTTCCTGATGGTCGTGGGCTTCGTGTCCACCGACGGCAAGCTTAACTCGAACGACCTTGCCGACTATGTCGACAGCACCCTCAACGACACGCTGAAGCGCATCGAAGGCGTCGGCAATACGCAGATCTTCGGTTCCGGATACGCCATGCGCATCTGGGTCGATCCGGACAAGCTCGCCAAATACCAGCTGATGACATCGGATGTCGTTTCCGCCATCCAGGCGCAGAACTCGCAGGTCTCGGCCGGTCAGCTCGGTGCATTGCCGCAGCGCAAAGGCCAGGAGCTCAATGCGACCGTCACGGCCAAGAGCCGTCTGCAGACGCCTGAGCAGTTCAACAACATCATCCTCAAGAGCCAGCCGAATGGTTCGCTCGTTCGCCTGAATGACGTTGCCTCGGTCGAACTCGGCGCCAAGAGCTATACGACATCGAGCACCTATAACGGCCATCCGTCGGCCGGCCTGGCCGTGATGCTTGCCTCGGGCGCCAACGCCATCAATACGGCGGAGGCGGTCCGCACGACCATCAACAATCTCAGCCAGACGCTGCCGCCGAATGTGGAGATCGTCTATCCCTACGATACGACGCCCTTCGTGAAGCTGTCGATCGAGGACGTGGTCAAGACCCTGTTCGAAGCCATCGTACTCGTCTTCATCGTCATGTTCGTCTTCCTGCAGAACATCCGCGCCACGCTCATCCCGACGCTCGCCGTCCCGGTCGTGCTGCTCGGCACCTTCGGCGTGCTGGCGCTGTTCGGCTACTCGATCAATACATTGACCATGTTCGGGATGGTGCTCGCCATCGGCTTGCTTGTCGACGACGCCATCGTCGTCGTGGAGAACGTCGAACGCGTGATGGAGGAAGAGGGACTGTCGCCGCGCGAAGCGACGATCAAATCGATGCAGGAAATCACCGGCGCGCTGATCGGCATCGCCACGGTGCTTTCGGCCGTGTTCATCCCGATGGCCTTCTTCTCGGGTTCGGTCGGTGTCATCTACCGGCAGTTCTCGGTAACGATCGTCTCCGCGATGGTGCTGTCCGTCATCGTTGCTCTCATCCTCACACCTGCCCTTTGCGCCACTCTTTTAAGAAAGCCCAAGCATGGCGCCAAAGAGCGCGGTCTGTTTGGTTGGTTCAACCGCAACTTCGAGCGGGCAACGCATCGCTACCAGCGCGGCGTACATGGCATGATCCGCCTCAGCATCGTCTTCCTGCTGGTGTTCGTCCTCATAGGCGGCGCGGTTGCTGCCCTGTTCAACCGCCTGCCGAGCTCCTTCCTGCCGGATGAAGACCAGGGCATTCTGCTGACCGCCATTCAGTTGCCGCCAGGTGCCACGGATTCGCGCACCAAAGCCGTGCTCGATCAGGTGAGAGACTATTATCTCAACACCGAGAAGGACTATGTCGAGGGCGCATTCGCCGTCGCCGGCTTCGGCTTCAGCGGTCAGGGCCAGAATGTCGGCCTCGTCTTCGTAAGGCTGAAGGATTTCGACCTGCGCAAGACGCCGCAATCCAAAGCGCAAGCGATCGCACGGCGCGCAATGGGCGCTTTCTCGAAGATCAAGGACGGCAACGTCTTTGCGCTGGCGCCGCCGGCCATCCCCGGCTTCGGCAGCTCGAGTGGTTTCGACTTCTTCATCAAGGACATCAACGGCGCCGGTCACGCGGCACTGATCGCTGCCCGCAACCAGTTGCTGGGGGCGGCCGCCAAGAACCCGAAGCTCTTCGGCACCCGCCCGAACGGCCAGGAAGATACGCCGCAATTCTCCCTGAATATCGATGAGGAAAAGGCAAGCGCCCTGAATATCAGCCTGGGGGATATCGATTCGACCCTGTCGACCGCCTGGGGCGGCACCTATGTCAACGACTTTATCGACCGCGGTCGTGTGAAGCCTGTCTATGTTCAGGCCGACAAGGATTTCCGCATGCAGCCCGAGGATTTCGGTCGCTGGTATGTGCGCAACTCCAGCGGCGACATGGTACCCTTCTCGGCCTTCTCGAACGGCGAATGGAATTACGGTTCGCCGCGCCTGGAGCGCTATAACGGCTCCTCCGCCGTCGAAATCCAGGGCTCGGCCGCCCCGGGCGTCTCCTCCGGCGACGCCATGAACGAGATCGATAAGATCATGGCGACCCTGCCGCCAGGCTTCAGCCACGAATGGACAAGCCTCTCGGCCCAGGAAAAGCTCTCCGGCAACCAGGCGACGCAGCTCTATGCCATCTCGATCCTGGTGGTGTTCCTGGCGCTTGCCGCCCTTTATGAGAGCTGGTCGATCCCGCTCGCCGTCATGCTGTCGGTTCCGATCGGCATCTTCGGCGCGCTGTTGGCTGCAACCCTGTTCGGCCAGTCGAACGACGTCTACTTCAAGGTCGGCCTTTTGACGACCATCGGCCTGGCGGCAAAGAATGCGATCCTGATCGTCGAATTCGCCATCGAGCAGCAGAACCAGGGTAAGAACCTGCTCGACGCCACGCTGGAAGCATCGCGCCAGCGCCTGCGGCCGATCCTGATGACCTCGCTCGCCTTCATTCTCGGCGTCATGCCGCTGGCGATCGCCAATGGTGCGGGCTCGGGCAGTCAGAACTCGATCGGCATCGGCGTCATGGGCGGCATGATCTCGGCGACCGTGCTCGGTATCTTCTTCATCCCGCTGCTCTTCGTCTCCGTCCGCCGCATCTTCAAGGGCAGGATCGGTCCGGTGACCACACCGGAAACGCCTGCAACAGATAGCGGTACCACGCATTAATGAAACGCCGCCCGCTCTCGCCACGGCGAAGCGGGGAGTGTCTTGAATGAACAAAAGGGCTCCCGCGGGTAATGCGGGAGCCCTTTTGATTTCTACAAGTTCCCCCTCCCGCCAGCCAGAGCAAGCGCATTTGAGGCACATCGGCGCCGCAAATTCCTTCCCCCCTTGGGAAGAATGAGGATGCCGGCAGCAACTTCATTTCATATGCGACTGCCGCGCTGCCTCGGAAGAGAGGTGACCCATCTTTCGCTGAGCCCAGGGTCGAATGGAAGATTGACGATTTGAAAACCGCGATCTGCGCTCAGTGAAACAGATAGCTCGTCAGCTCGACGAAGCCGGAGCCGACGCTGCTGTCTGCGGTTTCGGCGACCATTTTGCGTGCAGCTTGGCAAGCATCAGGTAGATGATCGGCGTGGTATAGAGCGTCAGCACCTGCGATACGACGAGGCCGCCGACGATGGTGATCCCAAGCGGACGGCGCAGCTCCGCGCCGGGGCCGGTGGCGACAATCAGCGGAATGGCACCCATAAGGGCGGCGAGCGTCGTCATCAGGATCGGCCGGAAACGCTTGAGGCATGCCTGATAGATGGCTTCCTCGGAGGAAAGGCCAAGCATACGCTCGCCCTGCAGGGCGAAATCCACCATCATAATGCCGTTCTTCTTGACGATGCCGATCAAGAGGATGATGCCGATGAAGGCGATGATCGTCAGCTCGGTGCCGCTGACGGCAAGCGCCAGCAACGCGCCGAGGCCGGCCGAGGGCAATGTCGAGATGATCGTCAGCGGATGCGCCAGGCTTTCATAGAGAATGCCGAGAACGATATAGACCGTCAGCAATGCCGCCAGAAGCAGCAGCGGCTGGCTGCCGGACGACTGGGTAACGCTCGCCGCATCGCCGGCGAAATCCGCATGCAGCGTATCGGGCAGATGCATGTCGAGCACCGCCTTCTGAATGGCATCGTTCGCCACCTGCAGGGGCGTATTGAGCGCGAGATTGTAGGAGATGGTGACGGAGGGATATTGGCCCTGGTGATTGACTACCAGCGGCGCCAGCGTCCGGTCGATCGACGCCACCGCGCTCAGCGGCACCTGCGTGCCGCCGGAGGCGGGCACGTAGAGTTTGGAAATATCTTGCGGATCGAGCGCATAGTCGGGATCCGCTTCCAAGACGACCCGATACTGGTTGCGCTGCGTGTAGATCGTCGAGATCTGCCGTTGCGCAAAGGCGTTGTTGAGGGCGGAATCGATGGACTGGATGTTGATGCCGAGCTGGGAAGCGAGGGTGCGATCGATATTGACGGTCGCCTGCAGGCCATTGGGCTGCCTGTCGGTGGCAACATCGGTCAATCCCGGAAGAGCCTGCAGACGTTCCAGCACCTTGGGCGCCCATTCCACCAGCTCGTCGTAATTGGCGCCCCAGATGGTGAACTGATATTGGGATTGCGACTGGCGCGCGCCCGCGCGGATATCGCCTGGCGAAAACAGGAACGTGCTGAGGCCCGGAACGGCCATCAGCTGCTTGCGGAGCCGGTCTATGACATCGGCGGTCGGCGCACGCTCCGATTCCGGCTTCAGCGAGATGAAAAGCTGGCCACGATTGACGGAACTGGAAAAGCCTCCCCCGCCGACGGAGGAGCCGACACCCGACACCGCCGGATCCTTAGCGACGATATCCGCCGCCTGTTGCTGGAGTTTGACCATGGCCGGATACGAGATGTCGGTCGCAGCCTGCGTCCCGCCCTGGATAAAGCCGGTGTCGTCCTGCGGAATGAAGCCCTTCGGAACGTTTACGTAGAGATAGCCCGACATGACCACACAGGCGATGATGACGATCACCGAAAGCAGGCGGTGATGCAGCACCGCCCGCAACGTGCGGCCATAAAATCGCGTAGTGGCGCCAAGCGTGCCCTCGACGACGCGGCCGAACGGGCCAGGACGCGCGTGGACATCGTGCTGACGCAGACGATGACCGCAGATCATCGGCGTCAGCGTGAGGGATACCAGCGTCGAAACGACGATGGTGAAGCCGAGCGTCAACGAGAAGGTCTGGAAGAACCGGCCGACGATACCGCCCATGAAGAACAGCGGGATGAAGGCGGCAAGCAGCGACAGGCTGATGGAAACGACGGTAAAGCCGATCTGCTTCGCGCCTTCCAGCGCTGCCCGCATCGGCTTCATGCCGGTTTCCAGATTGGCATAGATGTTCTCGATCATCACGATGGCGTCGTCGACGACGAAGCCGACGGAGACGGCAAGGGCCATGAGGGATAGATTGTCGATCGACAGCCCGAAGAGCCACATCGCGGCAAAAGTGCCGGCAAGCGACAGGGGCACTGTAACGCCGGCGGCAAAGGTCGGCGTGGCGCGCCGCAGGAAGACGAAGACCACGGCCATGACCAGGCAGATAGTGGCAAGCAGCGTCCATTGCATATCGGTGAC
Source organism: Rhizobium sp. JAB6 (assembly GCF_003024605.1). Taxonomy (GTDB): domain Bacteria; phylum Pseudomonadota; class Alphaproteobacteria; order Rhizobiales; family Rhizobiaceae; genus Rhizobium. The sequence continues at coordinate 289,414 of NZ_PYJQ01000010.1, forward strand.
GCTGGCATGAATTGTGGTGGTGCGGTCGGAAAGGATGGAGACATTCACGCCGGCCGGAATGAGCCGCTTCAGCTCCGGGATCAGCTGCTTGACGCCATCGACGGTGGCAATGACGTTTGCATCTGCCTGCTTGGTGATGTTGAGCAGCACGGCGGGCTTGCCATCATACCAGGCATCCGAGCGGCTGTTGCGTACACCCGGTTCGACGGTGGCGATATCGGAGAGGCGAACCGCCGTGCCGTCGCCGCTGCGCACAACTATCCGCCCGAAGGCTTCCGGCGTCTTCAACTGGCTGTTGACGGCGACGGAGAAAGCGCCGCTGGCACCGTCGATCGAGCCGAAGGGGCCGAGCACGTTGGCATTGACGATCGCCGTACGGACCGCTTCGAGCGAGAGGCCCATGGCCGAAAGCCGGTCCGGATCCAGCCGCACGCGGATGGCGGGCTGGTCGGCGCCGCTCACGGTTACGCCGCCGACGCCATCCACCTGCGAAATGCGCTGCACCACCACGGTATCCGCCGCATCGTAGATGGCGCTCGGGGAGACATTGTCTGACGTCAGCGCCAGAATGAGAACGGGAGCCGCCGCCGGATTGATCTTGCGGAAGGACGGGAGAGTGGGCAGATCGCCGGGCAGGTCCGTCGCAGCCGCGTTCAATGCAGCCTGGACATCCTGCGCAGCCCCATCGACGCTGCGCGAAAGATCGAACTGGACGATGATCGTGCTCGATCCGAGCGAGCTGACGGACGTCAATTGGGTGACGCCGGCAATAGTCCCGAGGTGACGCTCCAGCGGGGCGGCCACGCTCGCCGCCATGCTGGCCGGATCGGCGCCGGGACGGCTGGAGGAAACCACGATGGTTGGCAGATCGACGGTCGGCAGGCTCGCAACCGGGAGGAAGCGATAGGCGACGATGCCGAGGATCATCAGCCCGATCGCCAGAAGGGTCGTCCCGACAGGGCGTTTGATGAACGGCTCGGAGATGTTCATGTCTCGCCACCCGCCAATTCATCCATCTCGGCGCTCGGCGTGCCGCTGGTGCGGCCGACGATCTTGGTGCGCAGTCGCTCGAAGGCGAGATAGATCACCGGCGTCGTATAGAGCGTCAAAAGCTGCGAGAGCACCAGACCGCCGATGATGGTGATGCCGAGCGGAATGCGCAATTCTGCGCCCGTGCCCTGCGCCAGCGCCAGCGGCAAGGCGCCGAAGAGCGCCGCGAGCGTCGTCATCATGATCGGCCGGAAACGCAGGATCGAGGCTTTCAGAATGGCCTCGCGCGGCTCGAGACCCTCCTTCCGCTCCGCCTCCAGCGCGAAGTCGATCATCATGATCGCATTCTTCTTGACGATACCCATCAGGAGCACGATGCCGATCAGCGCGATGATCGACAGATCCTGCCCGAACAGCATCAGAGCCAGCAGCGCGCCGACGCCGGCCGAAGGCAGCGTCGAAAGGATCGTCACCGGATGCACGGCGCTCTCATAGAGCAGGCCGAGCACGATGTAGATCGTCACGATGGCCGCGAGAATCAGCCAGGGCTCGCCCGCCAGCGACGAGGCGAACTCCTCGGCATCGCCGGAATATTTGCGCTGGATATTGTCGGGCATGCCGATATCCAGCTCCGCCGCCTTGATCTCGGCGACGGCGTCGCTGAGCGACGCGCCCTTGGCGAGATCGAAGCTGAGCGTCACCGCCGGAAACTGCTCGTCATGGCTGATGACCAGCGGCGCGGTCGTGAAACTTGCGGTCGTGAAGGCGTTGAGCGGCACCTGCGTATCGCTGGCACCGGCGACATAGAGCTTGTCGAGCGACTTCGGGTCCGACTGGTATTGCGGTGCGGCCTCCAGAATGACGCGATACTGGTTGGCCTGGCCGTAGATCGTCGCGATCTGCCGCTGGCCGAAGGCATCGTTCAAAGTATCGCTGACGGCCTGCATGGACACGCCAAGCCGCGAAGCGGTTTCGCGATTGACGTCGACGAAGATACGCCCGCCGCCCATTTCCACTTCGGAGGCGACATCCATCAGCTTCGGGCTCTCCTGCAGCCGCTGGGCAAGCTTCTGCGCCCAGTCGACCACTGTATTCGTATCCGTACCCGTCAGCGTATATTGATAGGGCGCGCGGCTGGCCCTTGTACTGATCGAGATATCGCGCACGCTCTGGAAGGTGACGTGGATGCCGGGCAGGCCCGCCACCTCGCCGCGCATTCTCTCGATAATCTGATCGGCGGAGGCATTACGCTCACTTCGCGGCTTCAGGATGAGGCTGAGATTGCCGGTATTCAGCGTCAGATTGCTGGCGCTGGCACCGATGACGGCAACGACGCCGGTAACATCCGGATCCTTGCGCAGCCGGTCGGTCACATCAGCCTGAATCTGCTTCATGGTTTCGAAGGAGGTGGTCGGCTCGGCCTCGATGACAGCGGTGATGAGGCCCGTGTCCTGCGCCGGCAGGAAGCCCTTCGGAATGACGACATAGAGCGCGACCGTCGCAGCCAGCGTCACCACCGTCACCAGCAGCATGAGGCGGCTGCGATCCACGGCCCAGACAAGGCTGCGCCGATAGCCTTCCACCATCCAGTCGGTGAAACGGTCGGCGCCGGCCAGAAAGCCGCCCTGATGCTCCTTGGGCTTGCGCAGGATGCGCGCGCACATCATCGGCGTCAGCGTCAGCGAGACCACGGCGGATACGACCACGGCTATAGTGAGCGTCAGCGCGAACTCGCGGAACATGCGCCCCACGATACCGGTCATGAACAGCAACGGAATGAAGACGGCAACCAGCGAAACGGTCAGCGAAATGATGGTGAAGCCGATCTCGCCGGCTCCCTTCAGCGCCGCCTGCATCGGATTTTCGCCCTCTTCGATATGTCGGGCGATGTTCTCGATCATCACGATGGCGTCGTCGACGACGAAACCCGTGCCGATCGTCAGCGCCATCAGCGAGAGATTGTCGAGGCTGAAGCCGGCGAACCACATGACGCCGAAGGTTGCGATCAGCGACAGCGGCAGCGCGACGCCGGCAATGAAGGTCGCCGTCATCGTCCGCAGGAAGAGCAGAACAACGAGAATGACGAGGCCGATGCTGATAACCAGCGTCCATTGCACGTCGTGGATCGAAGCGCGGATCGTCTCCGTGCGGTCATTGACGATATCGAGGGACACACCAGCCGGCATCGCCTGCTTTAGCTTCGGGATCTGCTTCAGGACATTCTCAACGGTCTGGATGACGTTGGCGCCCGGCTGACGCATGATATCGAGAATGACGGCGGGCTGGCCCTGATACCAGGCGCCGACGCGATTGTTCTCCAGCCCCTCTACGACCGTTGCGACGTCCTTCAACTGTACCGGGGCGCTGTTGCGGTACGCGACGATGACGGATCGGTAGACGTTGGGATCGACGATCTGATCGTTGGCCGCGAGCGTGAAGCTCTGCTGCGTGCCGTCAAGCGAACCCTTCGCGCCGGCAACGCTGGCATTGGTGATCGCCGTACGGATATCCTCCAGGGCAAGCCCGTAGGAGGCAAGACGCGGCAGATCCACCTGGATGCGGATCGCGGGCTTGACGCCGCCCTGAATGTTCACGTCGCCGACACCGGAAACTTCGCTCAGGCGCTGCGCCATCATGGTATCGGCGAAATCGCTGAGTTCGCGGATCGAATAGCTGTTGGAGCGCAGCGCCAGCGTCACGATCGGGGTATCGGCCGGGTTCACCTTCGAATAGGTCGGCGGATAGGGAAGCGTGCGCGGCAGGGTCGATCCGGCGGCGTTGATCGCCGCCTGTACATCCTGCGCGGCGCCATCGATATCGCGGCCGAGATCGAACTGAAGGGTAATCTGGCTGATGCCGAAAGCGCTCGACGACGTCATGGAGGCAAGGGAGGGGATCTGGCCGAGTGGCCGCTCCAGCGGCGCCGTCACCAGCGCCGCCATCGTGTCGGGATCGGCCCCCGGAAGCTGCGTCGTCACCTGGATCGTGGGAAAATCCACCTGCGGCAGCGGCGCGACCGGCAGGAACAGGAAACCGAGAATGCCGCCCAACAGAACCGCCACCCCGAGAAGCGAGGTGGCGATCGGCCTGGAGATGAAGAGCGACGAGACATTCATTGTTGCTGCGTCGGCGTAGCGGAGGAATTGTTGGAGGCCGAACCGCCCCCCGTATCCACACCCTGCTCGCCGCCAGCGGCAGGCTGACCATCCTGGCCGCGATGGCCATTATGACCACCGGTGCCGCCCTGGCCGCCTTGACCACCCTGGCCGTCGTGGCGGCGATGCGGGCGCTCGCTCGCATTGGCGGTGCCGGCACCGCCATTCTGGACTTGGTTCTCTGCGACGGGCTGCCCGTTATTGTTGGACGGCGGAGTATCCGGCGATGCCTGAGCCGGATTGGCCGAAATCTGCACTTTCGATCCATTCTGGAGCCGTGCGAAGCCCGTCGTCACCACCTTGTCGCCGGGCGCCACGCCATCGGCAATGACGGCAAGCGTATCGTCCTGCTGCCGCACCTTCACCGGCTTCATCGCAACGGTCTGATCCTGGCCGACGATATAAACGAAGGTGCCGTTCGGCCCGCGCTGCACAGCGCCGCTCGGAATGACGGTAACACCCTTCAGCGTTTCCACGAGCAGGCGGGCATTGACGAAGGCGCCGGGCCACAGAGCCAGTTTGTCGTTCGGGAAATTCGCCTTCAGCTTTACCGTGCCGGTGGTGGGGTCGACCTGATTGTCGACGACGCCAAGCGAACCATTATCGACCACCGTCTCGCCATCGTTGCCCAAGGCCTGGACGGAAAGCGTTCCAGCTGCGCTTGCTGCATTGACGCGGGCAAGCTGTTGCTGCGGAATGGAAAACAGCACGGAAATCGGCTTGATCTGGGAGAGCGTTACGATGCCTGTCGTGTCGCCCGAACTGACGAGATTGCCGACGTCGACGTTGCGAATGCCGGTGCGCCCGTCGAAGGCCGCCCTGATCGTCGTATAATCGAGTGTTGCCTGCGCGCTCTCGATGGCCGCTGAATCCGCCTGGACCTGCGCGGTATATTGCCCCACCAATGAGGTCTGCGTGTCGACCTGCTGCTGCGTGCCGGACGCGCTCTTCACCATCATCTGGTAGCGGGCGAGATCGCGCTGGGCACCTGCAAGCAGGGCTTCGTCCTGCGCCTTCTTGGCGATCGCCTGGTCGAGCTGCGCCTTATAGACGGAATCGTCGATACGGGCGATGACGTCGCCCTTCTTGACGTCCTGGCCTTCGACGAAATTGATTCCGACGATTCGTCCGCTGACCTGCGCGCGCACCGTCACGGTATTCAGAGGCTTCACCGACCCCACGCCGTTGATGTAGACGGGCACATCGGCCGTCGTCGCGTCGGCGGCGAGCACCGGAACTGGTCCACTGAACTGCGACATGCTGCGCCGTCCGCCACCACCCTGCCGCTGGCCGCTACGGCGTCCGCTCTGCGCCTGCTCGCCGGGTGCCGTCGCATTCTGGTAGCCGAGCAGCTTCTCTACCGGCGCAAGCCAACGATCGCGGGCCGCATAGGCGCCATACCCGACCGCGCCGATCACTGCCAACCAAACGACGACCCGAAACGTCCGAGCCATTCACGCACCTTTCTTCAAAGCCCGGGGCGATCGACTATCCCCCGTAATTCACGGCGCGACCTTAGCTTGCATCATGTCGCTTAGGAATTTGGTATGGGCATTAAATTTTGTCCATTTTAGCGCCACTTAGCGTAACAAACTGTAATATTGGACGAAAAATCGGGGTTGTGGTTGCAAGGCGGGGGCGGCTCTACCCACACCAGCCATTGCAGCGCATTAAAGCACGCCCCAGCCCCGATAACGCCCCCGCCCGGTCATTTCGCGCAGGCCAAGTTCGGTCACCAGATTGAGTGCGCCCCTTGAGGTAACGCCGGCGTGGCGCGCAATCATTTTCGCCGAAACGATCGGCCGCGATAACACGACGTCGATGACCTCGGGCAGGCTGCTGTTCGATCGTCTGTCCTTGAGCCGCAGCTCCATCTGCAGCTTGGCAAGGGAAAGCCGGTCGAGCTCCTTGAGGCCTGAATCGGCCGAAAGTGCCATGGCCTCCAGAAAAGCAGTCAGCCGTGTGGTGCGATCCGGTGCCCGCCGGCGGTCGTGACGGACGGCCTTCAGGCCGACATTCAGACAGAAGAGATGAGACGTAACCTTGCCCCGGCTGCGCAGATAGGCGCTGGCCAGCAAGCCGCCGAGCCAATGCTGCCGCCGCAGCGGCTCGATCCTTTCCCAGGCATCGAAAAGCACCGCCGCACCCAGGGTGGCCGGCAGCAGATCCGCCTCGCGAATGACGGCGCGCCAGCTATCCAGCCGCTCATCCTCATCCCAATCCTCGTCTCGGACGAGTGCCAGGGGATCCTGGGCATCGATGATCGGCTGCCGGGCCTCCGGAGCGCCGCCATTCAGGATCTTGTCGGATCGGGCGAGAATGGCATCGATCTCGGCGAAATCGACGCCGAAATCGTCCTCCTCGTCCTCCGGCTCGTCAGGCTCCATGGCCCGGGCAGAGGTCGCGCGCGGCGTGCTGCCCTCGTCGGTCTCGCCGACCTCACCGCGCAGGACGGCAAGGCCGGCCTGCTCCAGGCCCCAGGACGGATCGGCGGTCCAAAGACGACGACGACTGCGCAGCACCGCATGGGCGATGGTCAATTCATGCGTCGGGGTGCGCGTATCCATGCGCGCGTCATGCAGGACGAGATCCTCGACATGCACGAGCTCGCCGCCCACCCAGAGTGCACCGGCAGCATCGAAAAAGTGCCCACGTTCGCGAAAGCCATTCGCCACCGCATGCCTCAGCACGCGTTCATCCAACCGCGCCAGCATATCTTCCGCCTTGACGACGGCGGGCAGAAGAGTGGCAAGCGGCAGCGTGCTCAGATCATATCGCATTGGAATCACGTCATTGCATCGATCTTACGGAACTTATCATCGCCATCCGCGGTGAGATAGGAAGGCCGGCTCTGTGAACTGTGGATGGCAATCACTATTTTCCGGCTTGACCTTCCAGCGATGGGAAGGTCCATAAACCTGTCCGAAGCCCCTTCGGGCAAAGGAGTATGACATGGCACCGCACCACGACCACGATCACAGCCATCATGGTCACGACCACCATAACACCCTCACCCAGAATGAAATGATCCGCGATGCCGTCTGCGGCATGACCGTCGATCCCGATGCGGGCAAGCCGTCGCTGCAATATCACGGCCGCACCTTCCACTTTTGCAGCAATGGCTGCCGCGCAAAGTTCGAAGCTGCGCCGGAAAACTATCTGACGGCCAAGGATCCCGTCTGCGGCATGATGGTCGATCGCGCAACCGCCCGCCATTTCACGAAGCACGGGGGCGAAAAATTCTATTTCTGCTCGGCCGGCTGCAAGGCGAAGTTCGAAGCGGAGCCATCGGCTTATCTCGATGGCAACAAGCCCTCGCCGAAGCCGGTGCCGAAGGGCACGCTCTATACCTGCCCGATGCATCCCGAGGTGATCAGCGACCATCCAGGCGACTGCCCGAAATGCGGCATGGCGCTGGAGCCCATGGGAATCCCCGCCGCCGACGAAGGCCCGAACCCGGAACTTGCCGATTTCACGCGCCGGCTTTGGATCAGCGCCGCCCTGTCGCTGCCGCTGCTTGCCATCAGCATGGGGCCGATGATCGGCCTTCCCATTCGCGACTGGATCGGCGAGCCGATCGCCACGTGGGTCGAGCTTGTCCTCGCAACGCCGGTCGTTCTTTGGGCGGCGCTGCCCTTCTTCCGCCGCGCCTGGAATTCGCTGGTCAACCGCAGCCCGAATATGTGGACGCTGATCGGCCTCGGCGTCGGCACCGCTTATGTCTACAGCATTATTGCGACGCTTGCCCCCGGCCTCTTTCCGATGAGCTTTCGAGGGCATGGCGAGAGCGTGCCCGTCTATTTTGAAGCGGCCTCCGTCATCGTCGCGCTGGTCTTCGTCGGCCAGGTGCTCGAGCTGAAGGCCCGCGAACGCACCGGTTCGGCCATTCGAGCGCTTCTCGATCTCGCTCCGAAAACGGCGCGGAAGATCGGCGCCAACGGCAGCGAAACCGATGTGCCCGTCGATGAGATCCAGGCTGGCGACCGGCTGCGGGTGCGCCCCGGCGAGCGCGTCCCCGTGGATGGCTCGGTTGTCGACGGCCGATCTACCGTCGATGAATCGATGATTACGGGCGAACCGCTGCCGGTCGAAAAGGCCAAGGGCGATGCCTTGACCGGCGGCACGCTCAACAAAAATGGTGCACTCATCATGCAGGCCGAGAAGGTCGGCGCCGAGACCACGCTCTCGCGCATCGTCGAGCTTGTTGCCAAGGCGCAGCGCTCGCGCGCGCCGATTCAGACGATGGTCGATCGCGTCTCTGCCGTCTTTGTGCCCGCCGTCGTCGCGGCCGCCATCATCGCCTTTGCCGTCTGGGCTTTCGTCGGACCGGAGCCGAGGCTGGCGCATGCGCTGCTTGCCGCCGTCGCCGTGCTGATCATCGCCTGCCCTTGCGCGCTTGGGCTAGCGACGCCCATGTCCATCATGATCGCCACGGGCCGAGGCGCACAGGAAGGCGTACTGGTCCGCGATGCCGAGGCGCTGGAACGCTTCGCCAAGGTCGATACGCTGATCGTCGACAAAACAGGCACGCTGACCGAGGGCAAGCCGAACCTGACCGAGATCGTCCCCGCGACAGGCATCGACGAGGCATGCCTGCTCTCGCTCGCCGCCAGCCTGGAGCGCGGCTCCGAACACCCACTGGCTGAGGCCATCGTTGCCGGAGCCGAGGGGCGTGGGGTGCACTTCGTCGAAATCTCCGGCTTTGCGGCCGTGACAGGCAAGGGCGTGGAGGGCCGCGTCGGCGAAACCACGATCGCGCTCGGCAATGCCGCGATGATGGCCGGCCTTGCCGTTTCGACCGATGCCTTGAAGGCTGAGACGGAGCGCCTGCGCAGTGAGGGCAAGACCGTCATGTTCGTCGCCATCGACAGGAAACTGGCCGGCCTTGTCGCTGTCGCCGACCGGATCAAGCCGACCACGGCAGCCGCCATCAAGGCACTGCATGAAAGCGGCCTGACGATCATCATGGCGACCGGCGATAACGGCAAAACCGCCACTGCCGTCGCCAAAGAGCTCGGCATCGATGAAGTGCGCGCCGATATGCTGCCGGAAGGCAAGAAAGCGCTGATCGACGAGCTGCGCGCCGAGGGCCGTATCATCGCCATGGCCGGCGACGGCGTCAACGATGCTCCGGCACTTGCGTCGGCCGATGTCGGCATCGCCATGGGCACGGGCGCCGATGTCGCCATGGAAAGCGCCGGCATTACGCTGGTAAAGGGCGACCTCAACGGCATCGTGCGGGCGCGCCATCTCTCGGAAGCGACGATCCGCAACATCAGGCAGAACCTTGCCTTCGCCTTCGGCTACAACGCGCTCGGCGTGCCGCTGGCGGCCGGCGTGCTCTATCCCGTCTTCGGCATGCTGCTGTCGCCGATGATTGCGGCCGCGGCGATGAGCCTGTCCTCGGTCTCAGTGATCGGCAATGCGCTGAGGCTGCGGCTGGCGAAATAGAGCGATATAGCATCCGATATTGTTACGAACTCGCCCTCTGGCGGTCGTTCCTTCTCCCCGCATGAGCGGGGAGAAGGCTACGATGACGGGCCATGCCGGTGCGGCATCGGCAGACGCACCTGACTTGCCCGAATTCGCTTATCCAACCCGCTCCACAGCAATTGCCGTCGCCTCGCCGCCGCCGATGCAAAGCGCGGCGACGCCCTTCCTTGCCCCCTGACGCTCGAGCGCATGCAGCAGCGTCACGATCAACCGCGCTCCAGTAGCGCCGATAGGGTGGCCGAGCGCGCAGGCACCGCCGTTGACGTTGAGCCGGTCGCGGGCAATGCCCAGTTCCTTGGCGGCCGCCATGGCGACGACGGCGAAGGCCTCGTTGATTTCGAAAAGATCGACATCGCCGATCTTCCAGCCGCTCCTGTCGAGCACCTTGCGGATCGCCGGGATCGGCGCGGTGGTGTACCAGGCCGGTTCCTGAGAATGCGTGGCATGCGCCTTGATTTCGGCAAGGATCGGCAATCCCTCGCGCTCGGCAAGCGAACGGCGCGTCAGAATGAGCGCTGCCGCACCATCGGCATTGGCCGAGGCGCTGGCCGCCGTAATTGTGCCATCCTTGCGGAAGGCCGGTTTCAGTGTCGGGATCTTTTCAGGCGAAACCTTTTGCGGATGCTCATCCTTGGCGATTGTGACCGGACCACCCTTGCCACTCACCGAGATCGGCGTGATTTCCGCTTCGAAAGCGCCAGTCTCGAGCGCCTTGCGAGCGCGCGACAGGGTTTCGACCGCGTAGGCATCCTGATCGTCGCGGCTGAACTGATACGCCTCGACCGCTAGCTCGCCGAAATCGCCCATGGAGCGACCTTTTTCATAGGCGTCCTCCAGCCCATCCAGCATCATGTGGTCCAAGATGCGGTCATGGCCCATGCGATAGCCGCCGCGCGCCTTGGCGAGCAGATAGGGCGCATTCGACATGGATTCCATGCCACCGGCGACCGCGATGGAGGCCGAGCCGGCGAGAAGCAGGTCATGTGCCAGCATGGTCGCCTTCATGCCCGAACCGCAGACCTTGTTGACGGTGGTGGCACCCACGGCATCCGGCAGGCCGGCCCCGCGCGCAGCCTGCCGGGCCGGCGCCTGCCCCTGCCCCGCGGGCAGGACGCAGCCGAACAGAACCTCATCCACTCTCTCCGCCGGAAGTCCGGCGCGCTCCAGCGCAGCACGGATGACATGCGCACCGAGCTCGGGCGCCTGCAGAGCCGAAAGATCTCCCTGGAAACGGCCGAGTGGCGTGCGCGTGGCGGAAACGATGACGACGGGATCGATAGCAGGCATGACATCTCCTCACAGTCAGCAAACAGCTTGATGCCATTGCTAGCATGTTAGATGATATCCGTCATCTAAATATCTAGGAAAACGGAACACAATCCGGCAACGGATGGGATTGCCCTGACGGTAAACAGGCCCTAGGGGATATCCAGAGTATTTGAAAGGATATTTCATGCCGCTTTACATCAAGGACGACGCCATAGATCGATTGGCGCGGCGCTATCAGGCTCTGACCAAGGCCGGCACCAAGACGGAAGCGGTGCGGCTCGCCTTGCAAAAGGCGCTGGATGAGGAGCTGACCAAACCGGCACTTGCCGATGTCGCCGTCGCTTTCTGCCGCAATCTCAGGCAGAAAGCCATCGCCAAGGGTGGAAGCGCCGATACAAGGGGAGAGGCCTGATGTTCATCGACGCTTCGGTGCTGTCGGCCATGATGACCGACGAGGAAGAGGCCCGCGCCTTCGCCATCCGCATGCAGCCGGCAATGGCACGCATGACTTCGCCGCTGATCGCAGCGAATGGCGCAATCCAGGTTTCCACTATTTTGGGATTGTCGCCGACCGAGGCAAGCGAAGCGGTGCGCACCTTCCTGCAACTGATGAACATCCAGTTGCTCGCCGTGCCGCCTCGTGCCTCAGTTCTCGCGACCGAAGCTTACGAACGCTATGGCCAAGGCGGCCATTCGGCGCGCCTCGACCTGGACGATTGCATGACTTATGCCTGCGCCCGTTATTACCGTCAGCCGCTATTGTCGAACAGGGACCGCTTCAAGCACACAGATATCGAGCTGGCTTAAGTACGGCTCCGTTATGGGCAAAGCGAAGCGGAGCCTGCACTATAGGTGCTCGAACGAGCGCCGACGGAGTTAGGAGCAGCGGCGCACTGCAGGCGGGAAATGGAGTCGCCGGCGCGGATCGGGCCGGTCACCGACGGATCGGTATTGATCGTGCCGTCCGGAAGGATCGCGTCCTTCGAATGGTCGACGCTGCCGATATCGGCTTGGAACGCCTCGACATTGACGCGCTTGGGGTGATGCTTGTGCACCTGCTCTGCCATGGCGGCACTGGACATGCCGACAACGAGAGCGGAGATAGCGAGGGTTCTGAGCAGCATGGGACTGCCTCCTGTGGGAGTTAACTCAAGTTTCATATGGGAACCGGCAAGCCACTTTACAGCGGTTTGCCTGTCAATATCGTTAAGAATTTGAAGGTTTTGATCAGGTCTTCACTTTGTGGCGGGATACCTCTGCGCCGGCATCATGCGGCAGGCTGATAAAACGCAATGCGGAGATGCCACCGATAAGGCCAATGATGAGGAAAGCCCAGCGAAAATCGAGGGGCGAAAGCGTTTCCCCACCATGAATGATACGCGAGAGATTGAGAACGGCGGCAGCGACGGCAACGCCGAGCAGCAGCGAAACCTGCTGCAGCATGCTCGACAATGTCGAGGCGGAGCTGCGCTGCGCTGCATGGATATCGGCAAACCCCAACGTATTCAGCGCCGTGAAGTTCATGGAGCGCGACAGGCCGGCAATGAATAGCAGGCAATATATCAATGCATCCGGCGTCGACGGAGACAGAAGCGCACATCCGGCGATGCTCGCCGACGAGATCAGCCCGTTGACGACGAGCACGTTGCGGAACCCGAAAATCCTCAGCATCTGCGTCGTGATCGCCTTCATGCCGAGATTGCCGGCAAAATAGAACAAGAGATAGGCGCCGGCGTCGATCGCCGTACGGCCAAAACCGACCTGGAAAAGCAGCGGGATCAGGAAGGGCGTGGCGTTGATCGCCACACGGCTCGCCGTACCGGCCGAAAGCGTCGACATGGCGAAGGTCTGCACCTTGAAGGCGGAGAGATCGAGCAAGGGCGCATCGACCGTCATGAAATGCCGGGTGGCGATGACGGAGAAGACCGCGCCTGCAGCGATCAACCCAATGCTGGGCGCCAGCCCCGTCGTGCCCTGCACTACCAATTCGAGGCCGGCAAGTAGGAAGGTCAGCCCCGCCGCCGATTGCAGGAAGCCGATAAAATCGAGGCGAGCGACCTTTTCCTCCCGCTGATCAGGCACAAAGCGCAGAACGAGACCGAGACCAATGATGCCGATCGGGATATTGATCAGGAAATTCCAGTGCCAGCTGAGATAGGTGGTGATGAAGCTGCCGAGCACCGGGCCGATGACAGGCGCAGTCAGCGCCGGCCATGTAATCATCGACATCGCATGCACCAGATCGGATTTGCGCGCATTTTTCAGCACGATGATGCGCCCGACTGGCGTCATCAGCGCGCTGCCAATGCCTTGAACGGCGCGGGCAAGGATGAATTCGGTCAAAGTGCCGGAGAGACCGCAAAACAGCGATGCCACGGTGAAGATCGTAATCGACGCCAGGAACACCCGTCGTGCACCGTAGCGATCGCCGGCCCAGCCGGCCAGCGGGACGAAGGCCGCCATCGTCAGCAGATAGACCGTGATACCGATGCTCATCGTCACCGGCTGGACGCCGAAGGTTTTCGCCATCTGCGGCAGAGACGTCGTGACGATGGTGCCGTCCAGGATCTGCATGAAGAAGGAGACGGCCACGACGAAGGCGATGATGCGGGACTGCCGACCGAAACTCGCTTCGGTAGGCTCTTCTATGGTCCTGGCAATGGTCATGATCTGAATTCGGAGACTGGTTCAAGGGAGCCGTGCTTGCCGGCAACAATCATACGATCATTGAATACGCTCATGATGGTGGCTTGCAAAGCCACAAACCCAAACCGTCGCTATCAAAAATTGACACGGTGACATCAGAACCGCGATTCTAAAGGGTCAATCCAAGGGCACCCTCACCCGCAGTGCGCCGGGAGCCTCAATCGTCGGAGTAACGCTGCTCCCACCAGGGGTCGCCATACATGTGATAGCCGTTCTTTTCCCAGAAGCCGGCTCTGTCGGCGCCGATGAGCTCGATGCGGTTCAGCCACTTGGCGCTCTTCCAGAAATAGAGATGCGGCACGACGAGGCGCATCGGCCCACCGTGCTCGTGCGTCAACGGCTGGCCTTCCCAGGCGGTCGCCAGGATTGCATCCTCAGCGGCAAAATCTGATAGCGGTAGGTTGGTGGTATAGCCGTCATAGCTCGTCAACAGCACGTAATGCGCCTCTTCCGTCGGCATCGCGAGATCGAGCAGATCGCGCGTCGAAATCCCTTCCCAGCGATTGTCGTAGCGCGACCAAGTCGTCACGCAATGGATATCGCTGACACGGGTACTTTGCCCGATCGCCTGGAAAGCCGCCCAATCCAAACTGAGCCGCTTTTCCACGAAACCGATCACATCGAGCCGCCAGCTCGACAGTGAAATCTGCGGCTGCACGCCGAGATCGAGCACCGGCCAGTTCTTGACGAGATGCTGCCCCGGCGGCAGCCGCTCCGCCTCGGGCCGACTGATCCGTCCCGTCAGAAACTTGCCCTGCGCCGCCCAGCGGCGCTTGGAGGTCGTGAGCTTGCTATCGGCGGGAATCTGGTCGTCGCTCATGACGGTATCCTCTCTGCTGAGTAGAAATAGGATGACCGAGTTGGGCAGGTGTCAAGTCAAGGAACGGCAGATAGCCGGCTATACTGCCGTGACGGCGATCCAGAACAATTGCGCCCTGCCCGAAATAGACCGCCGTGCGACGTCACTCTCCGAGACAAGCAGGCAATCGCCCGCGTCAAGCGCCATTCCATCGATTTCCGCATTCCCACGATGGCAAAGAACAAGGATAGTCCCGCTCTCGAAAGCGACTTCGCCTTTTCCGTCGATAGCAAAGCGGCGAACCAAATGCGTAAAGCGTCCCCGCCGCGTCATGACATTGAGATCCGTAATCGTGCCATCGATCAACGTCGCCGAGGTTGGCGCGTCGGCCGGGAAGGGCAGCGGTTCGCTCGACTGGGTCAGGCGTTCGGGCGCACGCCCCTCGATGAAGAGCGTCATGCCTTCGCCATCGAGAATGGATAGCGTACGATCGATGCCGGGAAAGACCGAGAACGGACCGTCCGTTGCAACGGTCGCCATGCTGACGCGCCAGCCAAAGTCGGCAAGCCCGGCACCCTCGGGCGAAACGGCGATCTCCACCGTCTCCCCGCCGCCGTTTTTCCAGGGCATGCGACGGTGACAATCGTGGCGGAGAAGCGTGATTTTCGGCGTTGCCATCTATTCCTGTCCCATCATTGCAATTCGATTCAGAGTAAACTAAGTTTAGTGGACTAAGTCCATTCGGAGCCTGCTATGGAAACCGTCAATATTCACGAGGCGAAAACGCATTTGTCGCGACTGATCGAAAAAGCCGCCAAGGGCGAAGCTTTCATTATCGCCAAGGCGGGCAAGCCGATGGTGAAGGTCGTGCCGATCGAAGAGAAAGAGGCGCCAAAGAAGCGTCGCATCGGTTTCATGGATGGCCAATTTACTGTCCCCGAAGACTTCGACACGATGATGGCCGATGAAATCGAAGAGATGTTTTATGGGAATCTCAACGATTTCAAAGACATTAAAGAAAAATGAGGTTTCTTGTCGATACGCATATTCTGCTTTGGATGACCGGTATGTCACGACGATTGCCGGAGAAAGCCCGCAATCTGATTGAAGATATTGACAATACGATTGTATTTTCGACTGTCAGCATATGGGAGGTGGCGATCAAGACCGGGCGCGCTCGGGCAGACTTTACCATCGATGCCCGCAAGCTTCGCGAAAATCTGCTCGAAAATGGCTACCAAGAACTAGCGGTTCTGGGTGAACATGCAGCTGCCGTCGCGGATCTGCCCGATATTCACAAAGACCCCTTTGATCGAATTCTTGTCGCCCAAGCCTTCGTGGAAGGTATTTCCCTGATCACCGCCGACAAGACCGTCGCAAGCTACGGCGGTCTTGTGCGGCTGATTTAGGCCTTAGTTCCCCAGGATCGCCGGCAGGCGCAGGCCCTGCTGCTTGGCCCAGTCAAGCGCGATATCGTAGCCGGCGTCGGCATGGCGCATGACGCCGGTCGCCGGGTCGTTCCACAGCACGCGCTCCAGGCGCTTGGCTGCATCATCCGTGCCGTCGGCGCAGATGACCATGCCCGAGTGCTGGGAAAAGCCCATGCCGACGCCGCCGCCGTGGTGCAGCGACACCCAGGTGGCGCCTGAGGCGGTGTTGAGCAGAGCGTTCAAGAGCGGCCAATCGGAAACGGCATCCGAGCCGTCCTTCATCGCTTCCGTTTCGCGGTTCGGCGAGGCGACCGAGCCTGAGTCGAGATGGTCGCGGCCGATGACGACGGGAGCCTTCAGCTCGCCATTTCTGACCATTTCGTTGAAGGCGAGGCCGAGGCGGTGGCGATCGCCGAGGCCGACCCAGCAAATGCGTGCCGGCAGTCCCTGGAAGGAAATGCGTTCGCGCGCCATGTCCAGCCAGTTGTGCAGGTGCTTGTTGTCGGGCAGCAGCTCCTTCACCTTGGCATCGGTCTTGTAGATATCTTCCGGATCGCCAGAGAGAGCAGCCCAGCGGAACGGGCCGATGCCGCGGCAGAAGAGCGGACGGATATAGGCCGGAACGAAGCCGGGGAAGGCGAAGGCATTTTCGAAGCCCTCATCCTTGGCGACTTGACGGATATTGTTGCCATAGTCGAGCGTCGGCACGCCGGCATTCCAGAAATCGACCATCGCTTCGACATGAACCCTCATCGAAGCGCGGGCGGCGGCTTCGACGGCCTTCGGATCGCTCTCACGCTTCGCCCGGTGTTCGGCGACCGTCCAGCCTGCCGGCAGGTAGCCGTTCAGCGGGTCGTGGGCCGAGGTCTGGTCGGTGACGATATCCGGGCGCGGACCGCCGGCCTTCATACGCTTTACGAGCTCCGGGAAGATTTCGGCGGCATTGCCGAGCAGACCGACGGACTTGGCTTCACCGGCCTTCGTCCACTTGTCGATCAGGGCCAGCGCCTCATCGAGCGTCTTTGCCTTCTCGTCGACATAGCGGGTGCGCAGGCGGAAATCGATGCGGGTTTCGTCGGATTCGACAGCGAGGCAGCAGGCGCCGGCCATGACGGCCGCCAGCGGCTGCGCGCCGCCCATGCCGCCGAGGCCGCCGGTCAGGATCCACTTGCCCTTGAGGTTGCCGTCATAGTGCTGGCGGCCCGCTTCGACGAAGGTCTCGTAGGTGCCCTGCACGATGCCCTGGGTACCGATGTAGATCCACGAGCCGGCCGTCATCTGGCCGTACATGGCAAGGCCCTTCTTATCCAGCTCGTTGAAGTGATCCCAGGTTGCCCAGTGCGGCACGAGATTGGAGTTGGCGATCAGCACGCGCGGCGCATCCTTGTGCGTGCGGAACACGGCCACCGGCTTGCCGGACTGCACGAGCAGCGTCTCGTCTTCGTTCAGCGTCTTCAGCGTGGCGGCGATTCGGTCGAAATCGTCCCAGGTGCGGGCGGCGCGGCCGATGCCGCCATAGACGACCAGCTCGTTCGGGTTCTCGGCAACATCCGGATCGAGATTGTTCATCAGCATGCGCAGCGGCGCTTCGGTCAGCCAGCTCTTGGCGTTGAGTTCCGGACCACGAGGAGCGCGGATTTCGCGGATATTATGGCGTGGGTTGGTCATGTCACATCTCCAAGGAGGGCAGGATGTCGGTTGAAATCGAGGCATTGAGGGCGCCGGAGCCGACAAGGTCCGAGGCGGCTTTCAGGTCGTTTGCCATGTAGCGGTCCTCTTCGAGCGAAGGCACGACGGCGCGGATGGCGGCAATGGCAGAGGCCAGTTCCGGGCTGGTCGTCAGCGGCGCGCGCAGTTCCACGCCCTGGGCGGCGGTCAGCGCTTCGATGCCGATGATGCCGAAGAGGTTTTCGGTCATCTGCAGCAGGCGGCGCGCGCCATGGCAGGCCATGGAGACGTGGTCTTCCTGGTTGGCGGAAGTCGGCGTCGAATCGACGGAGGCCGGGTGCGACATCTGCTTGTTTTCGGACATCAGCGCAGCCGAGGTCACTTCGGCAATCATCAGACCGGAGTTGAGGCCCGGCTTCTTGGCGAGGAACGCAGGCAGGCCGTAGCTGAGCGCGGGATCGACGAGCAGCGCGATGCGGCGCTGCGCGATCGCGCCGATCTCACAGACGGCGATGGCGATCTGGTCGGCGGCGAAGGCGACCGGCTCAGCATGGAAATTGCCGCCGGAAACGACGGAATTGTCCGAAAGCACGAGTGGATTGTCGGTGACGGCATTCGCTTCGATTTCGAGCGTGCGGCCGACGGAGCGCAGCAGATCGAGGCAGGCGCCGTCCACCTGCGGCTGGCAGCGGATGCAGTAGGGATCCTGCACACGCTCGTCGCTCTCGATATGGCTTTGGCGGATCACGGAGCCTGCCAGCAGGCCGCGAAGGGCGGCGGCTGTGTCGATCTGACCCTTATGGCCGCGCAGCGTATGAATATCGGGATGGAACGGGGCGGAGGAGCCCATTGCCGCATCCGTCGACATGGCGCCAGTGATGAGGGCAGCTTGGGCGGCGCGATGCGCGCGGAAGAGGCCGGCAAGCGCAAGAGCGGTCGAGACCTGCGTGCCGTTGATGAGCGCAAGTCCTTCCTTGGCGGCGAGCACGACCGGCGTCAAACCGGCCTGGTCGAGCGCAGCAGCGCCGGAAAGGCGCTCGCCGGCATAGAAGGCTTCGCCATGCCCCATCATGACGGCGGTCATATGCGCCAGCGGCGCCAGATCGCCCGATGCGCCGACAGAACCCTTTTCGGGAATGACGGGCACGACGCCCTTTTCGAGCATGCCTTCGATCAACCGCACCAGCTCCAGCCGCACGCCGGACGCACCGCGTCCGAGCGAAATGAGCTTCAGCGCCATGATGAGGCGGACGACATTCTCAGGCAGCGGCTGGCCGACGCCGCAGCAATGCGAGAGGATGAGATTGCGCTGAAGTGTGGCGACATCGGCGCTATCGATCTTGATCGACGCCAGTTTGCCGAAACCTGTATTGATGCCATAGACCGGCGCGTTTCCGGCGGCGATTTCGGCGATGCGGGCCGCAGCCTTGGCAATGCCGGCGTCGAAGGAGGCATCGAGCCTGGCTGGCTCGCCGGTCCAGTAGATTGCTGCCAATTGCTGCAGCGAAACGGAGCCGGGATGAAGAACGACGGTCATCGGTTGAACCTTTTTCCCTTGAAGACATGGGCATGGAGGGGATTGAAGCCGATGCGATAGACGAGCTCCGCCGGGCTTTCGACATCCCAGATGGCAAAATCGGCCGACTTGCCGCCTTCGAGCGTGCCCGTTTCAGAGAGCAGCCCAAGAGCGCGCGCGCCTTCGCGCGTCGCGCCGGCAATGCATTCTTCCACGGTGAGGCCGAAGAGCGTCGCGGCCATGTTCATGGTCAGCAGCATCGAGGTCAGCGGCGAGGTGCCCGGATTGCAGTCGGTCGCAATCGCGATCGGCACGCCGGCATCGCGCAGCGCTTGAACGGGCGGCTTCTGTTTCTCATGGATGGCATAGAAGGCGCCGGGGAGAAGCACGGCAACGGTGCCGGAGGCAGCCATTGCCTTGACGCCGTCCTCATCCAGATATTCGACGTGATCGGCCGATAGCGCGCCATAGGAGGCGGCAAGTTTTGCGCCGCCGAGATTGGAGAGCTGCTCCGCATGCAGCTTCACCGGAATCCCGAGCGACTTGGCAAGATCGAAGACGCGGGCGATTTCCGCTGTCGAAAAGGCAATGCCCTCGCAGAAGCCATCGACCGCATCCGCGAGCCCTTCGGCATGCGCTTGATGCAAGCCGGGCAATACGACATCATCGATATAGTCGCCGTTGCGGCCCTTGTAGTCGGCCGGCGTGGCATGGGCGCCGAGATAGGAAGTGACGACCCGAACCGGGCGGACCTCCCCGAGCTTGCGCGCGGCGCGCAGCATCTTCAGCTCGGATTCGATGCTCAGACCATAACCGGATTTCACCTCGATGGTCGTTACGCCTTCGGAAAGCAGCGTATGGAGGCGCGGCAGCGCCACGGCGACAAGCTCGTCCACCGACAGTGCCCGCGTCGCGTTGACGGAGGAAACGATACCGCCGCCGGCGCGGGCGATTTCTTCGTAGCTCGCGCCTTCCAGCCGCATCTCGAATTCACGGGCGCGATTGCCGCCATAAACGATATGCGTATGGCAATCGACGAGGCCGGGCGTCACCCAGCGCCCTTCGAGATCGATGATTTCGGCACGGGACGTGTCCGGCAGATCGGCTTCATGGCCGGCGAAGACGATACGGCCACCCTTGGTCAGGATCGCGCCTTTCTCGATCATGCCGAGCCGGGCCTCGCCCTCTTTCAAGGTCGCCAGACGCGCATTGCGCCAGACGCGGCCTGCCGCGTCGTCCTTCTCGCCATCTTCGGAAAAATTATTCCCACCCATCAGCTTTACGCCTTTCCTCGTTGGCTCATAATGTATATACATAATCGAAAGGCTGACAAGAGGGATTTTGGACTCCGTGTCCGAAAGGAAAGGGTGAGACCATGACGACACTTCATGCACGCACGGCTTTGCTTGGCGACGGATGGCACGAGAATGTGCGATTGACCCTCGAAGGCGGCCGCATCACCGAGATCGCGACGGATGTTGCGCCCGAGGCCGGTGACGACAGGCAGGGCGTTCTGGTCCCGGCGATGGCGAACCTGCACAGCCATGCCTTTCAGCGCGCCATGGCCGGCCTCGCCGAAGTCCGCGGGCCGGCAAACGACAGCTTCTGGAGCTGGCGCACCGTCATGTACAAATTCGCTCTGTCGATGACGCCCGATCATGTCGAGGCCGTCGCGGCGCAGCTCTATATGGAGATGCTGGAAGCTGGCTTTTCCCGCGTCGGCGAATTCCACTATCTGCACCATGACAAGGACGGTGGCCATTATGCCAATATCGCCGAACTGGCCGAGCGCATCGGCGCCGCCAGCACTGAGACCGGCATCGCCTTGACGCTGCTTCCCGTCTTCTACGCCCATTCCGGCTTCGGCGCCGCCGCCCCCATCGAGGGCCAGCGCCGCTTCATCAATTCGATCGAGAGCTTCGAAGCGCTGATGGCCGGCTGCCGCACGGTCACCAGCCGCCTGCCCGGGGCCGAACTCGGCATTGCGCCGCATAGCCTGCGCGCCGTGACACCGGAAGAGCTGACAAAGCTCGTGCCGATCGCCGGCGATGGGCCGATCCATATCCATGTCGCCGAGCAGGTGAAGGAAGTCGAAGACTGCATCGCCTGGTCGGGTGCGCGCCCGGTGCAATGGCTGCTTGACAATGCGCCCGTCAATGATCGCTGGTGCCTGATCCATGCAACGCACATGAACGAGTATGAGACCCGGCGCATGGCAAGAAGCGGCGCGGTCGCCGGCCTCTGCCCGATCACGGAGGCCAATCTCGGCGATGGCGTGTTCCCGGCACCGCTTTTCCTGGAGGAAGGCGGCCGCTACGGCGTCGGTTCCGATTCCAATATTCTCATCTCCGTGCCCGAGGAGCTGCGGCAGCTCGAATATTCGCAGCGCCTGGCGCTGCGCGCCCGCAACGTCATCGCCGCTACAGGCGGTTCCACCGCCCGTATGCTGTTCGATGGCGCATTGGCCGGCGGCGGCGCCGCCCTGAAGGCGCAGGCCGGCCTCGCCATCGGCAACCACGCCGATATCGTTTCGCTCGATGTAAGTGCCGTGCCGTACCTCTCCGGCGATCGCCTTCTCGATCACTGGACCTTTGCCGGCGGCATCAAGGTCGATGGCGTCTGGGTGCTCGGCCGCAAGCAGGTCGAAGGCGGCCGCCATCGAAAGAGAGAGGAAATTTCGGCGCGATTCCGGCAGGCGATGGCCGAGCTGATCGCTTAAAAACAGCTTTTCCTCCCCTAGATTGGCCTCTAAATAACCTGCGGGAGATTCCATGTCTCACACGGAACAGACGGACGGTATGACCACAGGCAAAGAGGCGACCCTGCATCAGCGTATCCTCAGCGATATCGAGGGCCGGATCGTCTCCGGCGCCTGGCCTCCAGGGCATCGCATCCCGTTCGAGATGGACCTGGCGGAGCAGTATGACTGCTCGCGCATGACGGTGAACAAAGTGCTGACCCAGCTTGCCCGCGCCGGGCTGATCGAGCGGCGAAAGCGCTCGGGCAGCTTCGTCACGCATCCGCAGGCGCAATCCGCCGTGCTTGAGATCCACGACATCAAATCCGAGGTTTTGTCGCTTAACCTGCCTTATTCGCACCGGCTGATAAAGCTTGCCGAGCGGCGCGGACGGACGGAGGACGCGCGCAGGCTGCAGTTCGTCGGCTCTATCCCCGTGATAGAGATCACCTGCATCCACTATGCCGGTCCGCGCCCCTTCTGCCTGGAAAATCGCGTCATCAATCTCGACGCGGTGCCGGAAGCCGCGACGGCAGATTTCGAGACATTGCCGCCAGGCCCCTGGCTGCTCAACCAGGTGCCCTGGAGCACCGCCGAACATCAGATCCGCGCCATATCGGCCGAAGGCGACGCCGCCGCCAACCTCGATATCCAGAAGGGTACGGCATGCCTCGTCGTCGAGCGGCGCACCTGGAGCGCCGCTGGTCCGATAACCCATGTCAGCCTCACCTATCCCGGTGATCGCCATAGCCTCGTGGCGCGCTTTACACCGGCAAGCTGACCCTATTCCCGCACCGCTTTAAGGACGCTGCGGCGACTCTGTCGGCGGCGGAATGAGGCTGTCGGATTGACGAACAGGCTGAGCGGGATCGACCAGCAGGATACTGAGCGCAATCAGAACCAATGCCAGAATCAGGAGGATTCCGATCAGAAGCGGACGAATCGCGGTCATTTCGTTCTCCAATCTCCCCAGCCCAGCGCCAAGCGCGATAGGGAATTCGAGATAACCAGCGCAGTCTAACGGTAAATGTTAAGCAATGCTTGATGTTCCGCGAAATAACACGCCTTTTCCAGGAATTTCTGCCCGCGCGGGACGAGATGGCAATCTCACACTTGTTTGAATGGCGAGTGATGGAAGCGGCGCTTAGGATCGATATGTCGATGGTTTTGAAACGGTTCCTCGGCCTCCTGCCCTGGCTCCAACCTTTTATCAAGTACGGCCGGCGCACCGCTCGGCCGATATCTCAAGGGAGACCCCACCCATGGATCGCAAACGTCTGATCGCAGCTGCGCTGACGCTCTCCGCTGCCATGCTCGCCGCGCTGCAAAGCGCCGATGCTGCCGAGCGCGTGAGGGTGCGCGGCACCGTAGAAAGCCTCGATGGCGATACGCTCAAGGTCAAATCCCGCGACGGCAAGGACGTGACGGTCGCGCTGAAACCCGGCTGGAACGTCGGCGGCGTCGTCAAGGCCGCGGTCACCGATATCAAGCCCGGCGATTTCGTCGGCATCGCCTCGCAGCCGACCGAAAACGGCATCAATGGCGCGATCGAAGTCGTCATCTTCCCGGCCTCAATGAAGGGAACGGGCGAAGGGGACCGCCCTTGGGATTCAGCGCCGAACAGCTCTATGACCAACGCCACGGTTGCCAATGCCGTGACCTCGGTCAGCGGTCCGACCTTGACGCTCACCTACAAGGGCGGCGAACGCAAGATCAATATCCCGGATGGCACGCCCGTCGTGACGCTGACATCGGCAAGCAAAGCCGATCTGAAGCCCGGCGCCGGCGTCTTCATCACAGGCGATCAAACCGGCGAAACCACGGTCTCAGCAGACCGCGTCGCCGTTGGCCTCAACGGCACCGTGCCGCCGATGTAATGGATTGGCGGCGGCTACATGACGATCCCCTCAGCCGAACGAGCGAAAATACAATCCAAATTCTGCGGATGCCGGCTGAGGAGAGGGCATCAGCAACGGATCTTCGCCATCATGATCCCTGCCTGAGAGTTTACCGAACAGCTGTCCGACGCCGTCGACGATCGCCGCGCCATTCAATGATCAGGCAACCATTCCCGCCGCCGCTGCCGGTGAGCACCTGGAGACGCGGCCCTGTCGCCCCCATACGATGCAAAAACGACCGCCAGGAAGCCAGTCCTCCAGGCAGAAAAATGCAACAACGATTGAAATATAGCCTATTGCATAATTCTTGCGTTAGACATATTTATTTGGTGGAAACATGACGTGATCCTCCCGGAGCCCCGCATGACGCAAGTTCAAGAAGCTGCAACACAGCGGCGCGCATGGCAATTTGCCAACCGCGACGAAGACGATCGTCCAAGCCTTCCCGAAGTCAATGCCACGGTTAAGGTTCCCCATGCCGGCAGCTGGGTGCGGCGCCTGATCGCTTTCCTCGGCCCAGGCTATATGATCTCCGTCGGCTATATGGACCCCGGCAACTGGGCGACCGATCTCGCCGGCGGCGCGCAATTCGGCTACACGCTTCTTGCCGTCATCATGCTGTCGAACCTGATGGCGATCCTTTTACAGGCGCTTTCCGCAAGACTTGGCATCGCCACCGGCCGCGATCTCGCGCAGGCCTGTCGCGATCACTATCCGCGCCCGGTCAATCTGGCGCTGTGGCTCGCCTGCGAGCTCGCCATCATCGCCTGCGACCTTGCCGAAGTCATCGGCACGGCGATCGCGTTGCAGCTGCTATTCGGAATTCCGCTGATCGGCGGCGCGCTGATCACCGCGCTCGACGCCTTTCTATTGCTGCTCCTGATGAGCAAGGGCTTCCGCTATCTCGAAGCTTTCGTCATCGCGCTGCTGATCGTCATCGCCACCTGTTTTGCCGTTCAGATCGCCGCCGCGTCCCCCCCGGTCGCAGCGATCCTGCACGGCTTCATCCCCTCGCCTGAAATCGTCACCAATCACGAGATGCTCTACATCGCCATGGGCATCATCGGCGCGACCGTCATGCCGCATAACCTCTATCTGCATTCCTCGATCGTGCAGACACGAGCCTACAAGCGCACGGAAGAGGGCCGCCGCGACGCCATCAAGTGGGCGACGGTCGACAGCACCGTCGCGCTGATGCTGGCGCTCTTCGTCAATGCCGCGATCCTGATCGTCGCAGCCGCCGCTTTCCACGCCAGCGGCCATTCCGATGTCGCCGAGATCGGCCAGGCCTATGAGCTGCTGTCGCCATTGCTCGGTCTCGGCATCGCCTCGACGCTTTTTGCGGTGGCGCTGCTCGCCTCCGGCCTCAACTCGACCGTCACGGCGACGCTTGCCGGCCAGATCGTGATGGAAGGCTTTCTCCGGCTCAGGATTCCGCATTGGGCAAGACGGCTTTTGACGCGCGGCCTCGCAATTATTCCGGTTGTGTTCGTGACCGCCATCAATGGTGAAAAAGGCACTGCTAACCTGCTTGTGCTGAGCCAGGTCATTCTCTCCATGCAGCTGCCCTTTGCCGTCATTCCCCTAGTCCAATTTGTGACGAATCGCGAGAAAATGGGCAGTTTCGTCATATCGAGAAGCGTCGCCGTTCTATCGTGGATCGTTGCCGCGATCATTCTGGCACTGAACTTCAAACTGCTCTACGACACCATCTTCGGTTGACGAATCATCCGGAACGCGCAAATCTGGCCCTGTGGACGATCACGGCAATTAACCGCCCCGTAATATTTGCCTAGATTTCGCCATGATTTGCCCTAGTTTGGGCCCACCGCAATCTGCAGGGTTCCTCACTTCATGGCCGAAAGTCCATTGCGCGTTCAATTTCCTGCAGAGGCCGCCATTCAGGCGCGGCCGCATCACGATTTTCATATCCCGTTCCTCCCGCGCTCCGCGCATCTTCGCCATCTGATCGTCATCGGCCTTGCCGGCACTGCGTCCTTCGGCCTGCTCGCCACCGTGCTCTATCCCTTGCTGGCGCGTCACACGATCGAACCGGCAACGCCGGTGCGCACTGCCCAGCTCGCGCGCCCTCAGCCAGCCATGCGTAAAGCCGGCCGGCTGGCGGCAAAACAGCGTTTCGATGGTGCCCGCTTCGCGCAGGTGGCAGAAAAACTATCCAGCGGCGAAACCCGCATCTTCACCTATCACCGCACGACGCTCGTCTTCAAATCCGGCGAGACAGCGCTTGCCCGCAACGGCGCGGGCGCCATCAATGCCTCCTATGCCGCCGAGCGCGCCGACAACGAGGTATTTTCGCCGCCGTCGCTATCGGATATCCGCCACGGCATCTATCCGCAGACCACGCATTATGATGCCGTACGCCGTTCCCGTTTTCCGGTTCGCGGCGTGCCGCTGAACGTCAGCGTATCGCGCGCGACGACCGGCGAAACCGGCCGCGAGTTCCACCGGCTCGTCTCCATGCCGAAGGACAAGCAGGATCTGCGGGACATCCTGGCATCCGCCGGCCTCGGCAACGATGCCGGCGACGAGCTGCAGCGCGCGCTGGAGACCGATACGGTTTCGCCCGGCGACAGTCTGGAGCTGCTGCTGGAGAAAAAAGGCCCCAATTCCCGGCCGAAGCTGATCATGGCGCGCCTCAGCGGCGACAAGACGCCGGAGCGCGTCGTTGCCCGCGACGATGCCAATGGCTTTGTTCCGGTGGCCAATGACAGGCTGTTTTCCACGCTCTACAGCGAAAGTCAGGCCGACGCTCCGTCGTCGACGGAGGTCGCCGCGGTCGATCTCAAGGGCATCGACGAAAACGACGAGGCGGCGGTCAGCGGCAAGCTCGAAAGAGCCGGCCTGACCAAGGAATATGCCTTGCAGCTCATCAAGCTCGCCAAGGCCAAGGGCATCTCACTCACCAGCATCGATGAGGCGCCCGACAGCGTCGATCTGCTCTTCCGCAAGGCGGACGACGGCCGGAACGAGCTGATGTTCATCGAATTCCATGCCGACGGCGACACGCATCGCTTCTATCTGCATAAGAATGACGGCGAGGGGCCTTCGGAATTCTATGACGAGCGCGGCCGTTCGATTGCCAAGGTACTGGTGCATCGGCCCGTGCCGAACGGCACGCTCGGCGACGGTTTTGCCTGGCGAATCCACCCCATCCTGGGCGTGAAAAAATTCCACAACGGCGTCGATTTCCGCGCACCGATGGGCAGCCCCATCCAGGCGGCCGGCGATGGCGTCGTCGAGAAGATCTCCTGGGAAACGGGCTACGGCAAATATGTCCGCATCCGCCACGATGGCGGTTACGAAACCACCTATGCCCATATTTCGTCAACGCCGTCGGATCTGCGTGTCGGCCAGCGCGTCACCCAAGGTCAGGTCATCGCCTATGTCGGCTCGACGGGCTACTCAACCGGTCCGCACCTCTATTACGAACTGCGCGTCAATGGACGTTACGAAAATCCCCTGACGGCGCAATTGCCTGCCGGCACCAATCTGACGGGCAAATCGCTCGACAGCCTGCGTTCTCAGGTCAATCATGTTGAAAACATCATGAGCTATCTTGACGTTCCGCCGGCTCG
Source organism: Rhizobium sp. JAB6 (assembly GCF_003024605.1). Classification (GTDB taxonomy): domain Bacteria; phylum Pseudomonadota; class Alphaproteobacteria; order Rhizobiales; family Rhizobiaceae; genus Rhizobium. The sequence goes on from NZ_PYJQ01000010.1 coordinate 316,671, forward strand.
CGACAATCAGCCTGCCGCCTTCGCCAACTTCGAGCAAGGCCCGAGCTTTGGGCAGAATTCAGGGCCGAGCCCGGGACCGAATTTGGGGCCAAGCTTCGGACCGAACCATTTCGGCGCACCCTCTCCTTAAACAGGCCAACAAGCCGCGCGAAGGCCACTCCTCCCGGTTCCGGCGGGCGGCAATAGCGCCTCGATGCCGAATGCGGTAACAATCTTCCCACACTTGGCCATGGAGAAGACGCTGCCGCCCGCTATTTGACGGCAGGGGCAGGTTATCACCGTGGCAATCCGCAAGGAGAAAAAATTGGCGCGCAAGCCGTTGCCTGAAGCAAAGCCCGTGGCGTCGCATGAAAGCAGACGCCTGCGCGCCGATGCGCGGCGCAATCATGACAAGCTGATCGAAGTAGCGGCCCAAGCCTTTGCCCACCACGGCACCGCCGCCTCCCTGGAAGACATCGCGCGGCGCGCGGATGTCGGAATCGGCACCCTCTATCGCCATTTCCCGAGCCGCGAACATCTGGTCGAAGCGGTCTATCGTCACGAAGTCGAAGCACTGTGCGATGCCGCAGAAGAACTTTCGCGCGAGCGCGCGCCCGATGAAGCTCTGGAGGAGTGGATGAACCGCTTCGTCGGTTATATCGCCACGAAAAGGGGTATGGCCGACAGCCTGCGCATTCTTCTCAGCAGCAATTCCAAGCTCTTTGCCGACAGTTACGGCCAGGTGCCGGTCGTGCTCTCAGGCCTGATCAATCGCGCGGTCGCCGCCGGCACGATCCGCACCGATGTCGACAGCATCGATGTGCTGCACGCATTGTCCGGCACCTATTCCATGCCCAGTTCGCCGGAATGGTACGACCGGTCCCGCCGCCTCGTGCGCCTCTTGATGGATGGCCTGCGCTGGGGTGCGCGCAAGGACTGATAATCCGGACATGGCCTTCCTATATCCTCCGGACAAAGACATCCCGATTCAGTTTCGCGTGAATATCTCGAGCCGTCTCCTGCAACCCCATCTCAGGAAATCCAATCATGTCCGAAAAGCTGGTTAAGATCCCCGGTCCGGATCATCCGATCACGATCGAGGAAAAGCAGGCCCATGTCACGGTCTCCGTCGCCGGCAGGGTAATCGCCGATACGCATGAGGCACTCTCTCTCAAGGAAGCGTCCTATCCGGCCGTGCTGTACATTCCCCGAAAGGACGTCGACATGTCGTTGCTGGAAAGGACCAACCATGAAACCTACTGCCCCTACAAGGGCGAATGCTCCTATTACAGCATCCCGGCCGGCGGCGAGCGTTCGGTGAATGCCATCTGGACTTACGAAAATCCCTATGCGTCCGTCAGCCGGATCAAGGACCACATGGCCTTCTATCCGGATCGCGTCGATTCGATCGATGTGAAAGTTTAAAGCGCAAGCCCGCTCGACGCATCGAAGACATACACCTGCTCCGGGCTCACGGAGACATTCAGCGGCTGCCCATAGCGCACCGGCGCCTCGCCATCGACGACGGCCGTCACCTGCTCGCCGGCAAGATCGAAGAGCACATGCGTCTGCGCGCCGGTCGGCTCCACAAGCAGCGTCTGGCCCGTGAGCGGCGAACCGCCGCTCGCAAGGCTCAGATGCTCGGGTCTCAGACCGATCTTCACGCTCTGGCCCGCCTTTACCTTGCGCTCCCCGGCAATCCGCACTGGCGTGCTGTCCTTCAGCCGCACGGCCGGCGAGCCTTCGACGCCCTCGACCACGCCGTCGAGGAAATTCATGGCCGGCGAGCCGATGAAGCCGGCGACGAAGAGATTGGCCGGCTTGCGATAAAGCTCGATCGGCGTGCCCTGCTGCTCGATCCTGCCCTGGTTCAGCACCACGATGCGATCGGCAAGCGTCATGGCTTCGATCTGGTCATGGGTGACGTAGATCGAAGTGGTCTGCACCTTCTGATGCAGCGCCTTGATCTCGGAACGCATCTGCACGCGCAGCTTCGCATCGAGATTGGAGAGCGGCTCGTCGAACAGGAAGACGGCGGGATTGCGCACGATGGCGCGGCCCATGGCGACGCGCTGGCGCTGGCCGCCGGAAAGCTGCGCCGGCTTGCGGTCGAGGAGCTTGGTGAGATCGAGCATGCGCGCCGCTTCATTGACCCGCTGCTCGATCACCGGCTTGGTCTCGCCCGAGAGCTTCAGGTTGAAGCCCATATTCTCGGCGACCGTCATATGCGGATAGAGCGCGTAGGACTGGAAGACCATGGCGATGTTGCGCTCGCGCGGCGTCATCGAGTTGACCACCTGCCCGCCGATCAATACGTCGCCATCGGTGATTTCTTCCAGCCCGGCGATCATCCGCAACAGCGTGGACTTGCCGCAGCCGGAGGGGCCGACCAGCGCGATGAACTCGCCGTCCTCGATCGAAAGCGAGATATCGTGGATGACCGTCAGCGCCCCATAGGCCTTGTGGATGTTGTGCAGTTCGACGGATGCCATGTGGTTTGTGCTCCAGTAAGGCTCAGGATTTCACGGCACCGGCGGTGAGGCCGGCGATGATGTGCTTCTGCGCCAGGAAGAAGACGATGATGGTCGGCAGGATGGTCAGCGTGATGAAGGCGAGCACCAGCTCCCATTCGCTACCGAATTCGCCGCTATAGACCATCATGCCGAGCGGCCAGGGATAGATCGAATCCGAGTTCAGCATGATCAGCGGCAGTATGTAGCTGTTCCAGCTGCCGACGAAGGAGATGATGCTGACGGTGGCGATGATCGGCCGCGAAAGCGGCAGCGAGATATGCCAGAAGAAGCGGATATAGCCGCAGCCGTCGACGAAAGCCGCCTGGAACAATTCTTCCGGGAGGTTTCGAAAATAGTTTCGGAAGAGCAGGATGCTCATGCCGAGGCCGAAAGCCACCTGCGGCAGCACCACGCCCCAATAGGTGTTGAGCAGGCCGAGATCGCGGATGCGGATGAAGAGCGGCAGGATGGCGGTGGCCGCCGGAAACATCAGGCCGATGAGGAAATAGTTCAGCAGGAAGTTCGAGCCGAAGAATTTCACATGCGCGAAGGCGAAGGCCGCCATGGCCGAGACCGACAGCGTCAGGAACACCGTCAGCACGGCAATGATCAAGGAATTCATCATCTGCCGCCAGTAGCGGTCGCCGAACAGAATGCCGGTATAATTTTCGAAATGCCACTCGGCCGGCAGGCCGAAGGGATTGGTGCGGAGATCGCCGAGCGTCTTGAAACCGCCGAGCGCGGTCGTCAGCAGCGGGATCAGCACGATCGCGGCAATGATTGTCAATGACACATAGAGATAGATCTTGGTGCCGGTGGTCAGTCGAATGGATGAGGCCAGATCAGTCATTGCGCATAAATATCCGTTTGTAGCCGAAGGCGAGGGTGACGCAGATCACGAACAGCACGACGCCGACGGCGCTGCCGAGGCCGACCTGCATGCGGGTGACACCGAAATTGTAGAGGAAGGTCACCATCGTCTGGGTCGAGTTGAACGGGCCGCCGCCGGTGAGCGGCATGATCATGTCGAAAAGCTGCAGCGATCCCACGACGGCGAAGAAGACGGAGAGACGCAGCGTGGAGCCGAGCAGCGGCAGCGTCACGTAGCGGAATTTCTGCCAGCCGGTCGCGCCGTCGATTTCGGCCGCTTCCAGCACGCTCTTGTCTAGGGATTGCATACCGGCGATGAACAGCATCATGTGGAAGCCGAAATATTTCCAGACGATCACGCCGAGCACGGCATACATCGCGAGATCCTTGTCGGCGAGCACGTAAGGCGTGGCAGTGCCGAGGAAATGCGCGATCGCCGCAAACAGGCCGTAATCTCCATCGTAGACGAAGCGCCAGATCAGGCCGGCGGCCACTTCGGCCAGCACGTAAGGCAGAAAGAAGATCAGCCGGAAGAGCACGACGCCCCGAATGCGGTGCGCCAGCATCGTCGCCAACCAAATGGCAAGCGGCACCTGGACGGCGATCGACACGACGATGATCAAAGCATTGTTCTTGAGCGACGTCAGAAAGGCGCCGTTCTTGAACAGCACCTGGAAATTGCGCAGCCCCACGAACTCGGTCGGCGGGCCATAACCGTTCCAGCGATAAAGACTGTACCAGGCCGCTTCCCCCATCGGCAGGATGACGAAGATGGTGAAGAGCAGCAGCGCCGGCGGCAGGAACAGCAGGATGACGGGCAGGCGGCCACGCGCAGCCGGCGATTTTCGCTTCGTTGCGGGTCTCGCGCTTGCAACGGGGGGCATGGCGGTCGTGGCGCTGACATCGGTCATGGACAGTCTCGACGGTTGCAGTTCAAAGAAAAACCGGCGCCGGCACAAGGGAGAGGCCGGCGCCGGATGGCATTAAAGCTGGTCCTGCTCGAAGGCGTCCTGGACCTGCTGCGCGCCATCCTTCGGCGAAATCTGGCCGGAGACGATGCCGACAGCCACATCGTTGACGACGCGGCCGACGGAGGGGCCGAGATCCTGGTCGAAGAAGTTCTGATGCCAGGTCGAATGCGCCAGCTGGTCGGCAGCCTCGTGCATCAGCGGACCCTTCACGCCGTCTTCGGCACCGATGGCGACCGGGATGATCATGCCGGCCTGCGCCATGGTACGCTCGTTTTCGGCATTGGTGAGATAGGCGAGGAAATCGAGCGCCTCGGGCGGAGCCTTCTTGGTGACGGCCCAGCCGTTCAACCCGCCGAGCGTATCGGTTGGAAGACCGGCCCCGCCCGTCACGGCCGGGAAGGCGAAGCGGCCGATATTGTCATCCGCAAGTCCCTTGCCGTCGCCGGAATTGGTGCGCTGGTTGGCGACCGTATTTTCGAAGCCGAGGATCATCGCGGCCTTGCCATCGCCGAAGACGCCGAGCGCCTGCGGCCAGGTGGTGCCGAGATAGCCGGGCTGGAAGGGCTCGAGCTTGCCGAGCTCGGCAAGCTGTTCGCCGGCCTTGATGATCGAGGGATCGTTGAAGCCTTTGCCCTTGCCGTTCTTCGCGTCGTTGAAGACCTGCTGACCGCCGTCGCGCATTACCAGATAGCTCCAGTAGAAATGGATCGGCCACTTCTCGCCGCCGCCGCCGGCGATCGGCGCAATGCCGGCTGCCTTGATCTTCTTGACGGCGGCCAGGTAATCGTCCCACGTCTTGATGGCGCTCGCATCGACGCCGGCCTTGGCGAACAAGGCCTTGTTATAGAAGAAGGAAACCGTGCCGAGCTTGTAGGGTACGGCGCTGATCTTGCCGTCGAAGGTCAGGCCCTTCACCGCCGCGGGATTGTAACTCTTCACCCAGGCGCCATCCTTGGCGTTCATCGCGGCGGTCAGGTCCATCAGCGTGCCGGTCTGTTGCTGCTGCTTCAGAACGCCACCGCCCCAGCTGAAGAAGAAATCGGGCGCGTCCTTCGATTGCAGCAGCGTCGGCAGCTTCGCCTTGAAGGCTTCGTTGGCCAGGAACTGCATCTCGATCTTGGTGCCGGGATGCTTGGCCTCATACTGATCGGCGATCTTGCGCCATACGGCGACATAATTCGGATCGGTTTCCAGATGCAGCCATTTGACGACGGTATCGGCGGCAGCGCCTGTTGCGCCCGCAAGAATAGCCAGGCCGGTCGTAGCGGCAATAGCGGCTAGGCGAAGGGCTTTGGCCCCGCGTAGATGGATCATGATTTTCTCCTCCCAAGGGAACAAAAGCCTCAATATTTTTTCCCTTATGCGGAATAATTCAGCGGAGCTTTGCGGAAAAGTCAACCGCCGTCACCAAATTTTCGGCAAATCGACAGCAAAACGGCTTGACATTCGGCAATGGCCATAGGCTATTTAATTCGCATTCCGTTAAAAATATCAGGCCGCAGCCGAGCGGGTCCTTCATTCGGCGCCAATTTCATGAAAACAGCAGATCCCGAGCTTATGCGGGCGATAAACCGCTTCAATGTGCTGGACACGATCCGGCGGGCGGGCTCCATCGCACGCATCGAAATCAGCGACCGCACCCAGCTTTCGACGACGACAGTTTCGGCGATCACGGCCTCGTTGCTGGACGATGGGCTGATCCTGGCCCGCACCGAAGGCGACCTGCGCGAGGCGGCAGCCCGCGGCCGGCCGCGCGTCATGCTGGAGCTCAATCCCGACGCCGCACGCGTCGTCGGCGCGAAAATCGCCGCCAACCGCATGGTCTTCGTCGTGACCGACTTTTGCGGCGAGGTTCTATCGACGCTGACGCTGGCGCTGCGCGTCGACCGGCAGCCGATCAGCGTCATTGCCGATCTGATCGAGGATGGCGTGCGCCGCTGCGTCGTCGATGCCAATCTCGCGCTCGACGAGATCGATTCCGTCTGCCTCGGCCTGCCCGGTGTCGTCGAGCACCGCACCGGCCATATCCGCACCAGCCCGATCTTCCGCGAGACGGGCGTCGATTTCGCCAAGGAAATGTCCGAGCGGCTGGGCGTGATCACCATCGTCGAAAGCGATGCGCATGCCATCACGCTGGCGCATCACTGGTTCGGCAAGGCCAGGGATTTGGACGACATGGTTCTCGTGTCGCTGGAGCAGACGCTGGGTCTGGGCGTGCTGCATGGCGGCCAGCTCTTTCGCGGCGCCGGCGGCCTCAGCCACAATCTCGGCGACCTCGTACTCGGCATGGGTCCACAGGGCATCATTCGTCTGGCAAGCCTTGCCGGCGAAAGCGCCATTCTCGGCGACCAGCCGAGCGGCCGCTTTGCCGAGGCCATCCGCCTCGGCCGCGGAATGGCGCATGCCAAGACGCTGATCGATGCCGAGGATAACACGCTGATCAATGCTGCCATCCGCGCCGGCGAAGCCTGCGGCATGGCGCTCGCCAACATCGTCACACTGTTTGCCCCGCCGCGCGTCATTCTTGTGGGATCGAGCCTGGCGCTCGGTCAACCCTTCCTCGACAGCCTGAGGGAGGCCTATTCGCTGGCGATCCCGCCATCGATCAGGGGCGTGACCGAACTCGTCTTCGACCAGTCGACCGACGAGACCTGGGCGCAGGGCGCTGCCGTCGTCGCGTTGCGCGAACTCTACGAATCGCCCTGGGGAACGACCGGACCGGCACCGGCCCTTTGATTTCGCGGAACAGCAAAGACAATTCATCTGGAGGAAGCTTATGAACAAGGTCGGCATCGGCATTATCGGCTGCGGAAATATTTCCGGCGCCTATCTCACCGCCATGAAATCCTTTCCCATTCTCGACATCAAAGGCGTCGCCGACCTCAATCGCGAGCTCGCGGCGGCAAAGGCTGCCGAATTCGGCCTGAAAGCGGTCGATATCGCCACCCTGCTCGCCGACCCCTCGATCGAGATCATCATCAACCTGACCATTCCGAAGGCTCATGTTGCGGTTGGCCTTCAGGCATTAGAAGCCGGCAAGCATACCTATTCGGAAAAGCCGCTCGGCATCAACTTCGCCGAGGGCAAGACGCTTGCGGATGCTGCTGCCGCCAAGGGCCTGCGCATCGGCGCTGCGCCCGATACCTTCCTCGGCGGCGGCCATCAGACGGCACGCGCCATCATCGACGAGGGCGCGATCGGTATTCCCGTTGGCGGCACAGCCACCTTCATGTGCCCCGGCCATGAGCGCTGGCATCCGAATCCGGCTTTCTATTACGAAGTCGGCGGCGGCCCCATGCTCGATATGGGCCCCTATTACATCACCGATCTTATCAATCTGCTCGGTCCCGTTTCCCAGGTCGCCGGCTTTGCCGTCACCCCGCGCAAGGAGCGCATCATCACCAGCGAACCGCGCAATGGCGAGCACATTCCTGTGCATGTGCCGACGCATGTCGCCGGCGTCATGGCCTTTACCAATGGCGCGGTCGTCCAGATCGGCATGAGCTTCGATGTCGCCGGCCACAAGCATGTGCCGCTCGAAGTCTACGGCACCGAAGGCACGCTGATCGTACCCGATCCCAACCGGTTCGGCGGCCCGGTGGAGTATCTGAAGAAAGGCGGCGAGTTCGCAGAGTTCGAGATCACCGCGCCCTATGCCGACGGCAACTACCGCTCGCTCGGCGTCGCCGACATGGCGCACGCCATCCGCTCGAACCGCCCCCACCGCGCCAATGGCAGCCTGGCGCTGCATGTGCTCGAAGTCATGGAAGCCTTCCAGACGGCCTCCGACAGCGGGCGCACAGTGACCATCACGACGCAAACGGAGCGTCCCGCCCCTCTGTCCGAATCCCTGGTGGATGGGCAGATCGGCCGCTAACAGCACAATTTCAGGAGGAATACCATGCGCGAAGCACTTATCGTCTGGGGCGGCTGGAGCGGCCACGAACCGCAGGAATGCGCTCACATCATCCGCGACATGCTGGAAGAGGACGGCTTCAAGGTCTATCTCGAAAACAGCACCGAGGCCTTCGCCGATCCGTCGATTCACGATCTCAGCCTGATCGTGCCGATCGTCACCATGTCGAAGATCGAGAAGGAAGAGGTGAAGAACCTTGCCGATGCGATCGAAAGCGGCGTCGGCATAGCCGGCTATCATGGCGGCGCGGGCGACAGTTTCCGCGAAAGCGTTGAATATCAGTTCATCATCGGCGGCCAGTGGGTCGCCCATCCCGGCAACATCATCGACTATACGGTCAATATCACGCGCCCGGACGATCCGATCATGGAGGGGATCACCGATTTCCGCTACACATCCGAGCAATATTATATGCATGTCGACCCATCGAACGAGGTGCTGGCGACCACGACTTTCACCGGTGACCATGCCTACTGGATCGACGGCGTCGTTATGCCGGTCGCCTGGAAGCGCAAATACGGCAAGGGCCGTGTCTTCTATTCCTCGCTCGGCCACCAGGCCAGGGAATTCGACGTGTCGCAAATGAAGACCATCTTCCGCCGCGGCGCCAATTGGGCGGCGCGCTGAGCGCTTTCTTTGCTCATTCGCAAAAATTGCCGCTCCTCATAATGTTTGAGGGGCGGCTTTCATTTGCCATCCGATGGGTGGCGCAATCGCACAGGCGGCGAGTTCTGTTCGCGGCCGAATGGTGAGCCAGACAGACGGCGTGAAAGAAGCTCCCATCGGAACTCCGCCCTGTAGCGTGCTATCGTCTCCTTTCCAGTTCTCCCGACCTTACGGATTCCGCCTTGCATGCAGTGGCGGACTTCACCCCTCTTTTTGAGTTTCGAATTGCCAGGACAGTCGGCGAGGCTCCAAGCCGCTGCGATCTCAGTGAACACCCGCAGGAGGCTGCAACCGCGCATTTGCAATTCCGATCAATCGCTTAGCAGATTGATAATAAATTACTAAGACATCCATGAGACGAGATTTATGAAGCGAAACTGAAACGCGGGCAGTTTTCGTTTGACATTCCTTTATCTTCATTTATCGTCATTATTGTTTCGGTTTTTGCGTAAGGGGTGCAAATCGAAACAGGGGGAGGGATAATTGTCCGAAAATCAGATCAACACGGAAAAGAGCGTAGTCTGCGGCGCCAGCCGCATCGCTTTTAATGTCGCGCGGCGCAATTTCCGCTGGCATGACGTCTCCGCAGATAGATCGGCGAAACCCGCTTCCGAACAACCATAATCTCAGCAACAGGCACCGTGCGGGGGACGGCGTTCCCGGACGGATCGGTCTCTTGGCAATCCTCGCAGCAGAAATGCGGCGCATGGAAGGAATCTATCGTGCTTGAACTCAGGGGCGTATCGAAGTCCGTCGGCCGCGAGACGCATATTGCGGAAACAAATCTGACGCTGCAGCGCGGCACGCTGAACGTGCTGCTGGGGCCGACACTGTCTGGCAAGACATCGCTGATGCGGCTGATGGCCGGCCTCGACAAGCCGACCACCGGCACGATCCATGTCGACGGCGCCGATGTCACCGGCCAGCCGGTGCAGCGCCGCAACGTCGCCATGGTCTACCAGCAATTCATCAACTATCCCGCCATGACCGTCTATGACAACATCGCCTCGCCGATGCGATTGAGCGGCAAGAGTGCTGCAATCATTGACCGCGAGGTAAAGAAGGCAGCCGATCTTCTACGTCTCGGCCCCTTCCTTGATCGCCTTCCCTTGAGCCTTTCCGGTGGCCAGCAGCAGCGCACGGCGCTTGCCCGCGCCATCGTCAAGAATGCCGGGCTTGTCCTGCTCGATGAGCCGCTCGCCAATCTCGACTACAAACTGCGCGAGGAGTTGCGCGCCGAACTGCCGAAGATCTTCGCCGAATCCGGCGCGATTTTCGTCTACGCCACCACGGAACCGTCCGAAGCGCTACTTCTCGGCGGCAATACCGCCACCCTGGCGGAAGGCCGCATCACGCAATTCGGGCCGACGATCGATGTCTTCCGCAATCCCCGGGACCTGATAACCGCCACCACCTTTGCCGATCCGCCGCTGAACACCATCACGCTCGACAAGCGCGGCCGCGAATTCGCGCTTGATGGCAACATCCGCCTGCCCGTACCTAGGGGTTTGGAAGACCGGCCGGATGGCCGCTACACGATCGCCTTCCAGCCGCATCATCTGGCACTTGCGCCACAGACGCCGGAGGCGGTCGCTGCCCCGGCACGGGTGATGGTGACCGAGATCACCGGCTCGGAGAGCTTCATCCATATCGATTTTGCCGGCCGGCGCTGGGTGATGCTGACCCAGGGCGTGCAGGATATCGATGTCGACGATGCGATCGATGTCTATATCGACCCGCGCCACATCATGGTCTTCGACACCGAAGGCGCAGCCGTCGCTCCCGCCCTGCAACAAGCCGCCTGAGGAGGGACAATGGCCCGCATCGATCTCGACCACATCCGGCACGCCTACAACGATCATCCGAAATCCGACGCCGATTATGCGCTGAAGGAAGTCAACCATAGCTGGGAGGACGGCAGCGCCTACGCGCTGCTCGGCCCTTCCGGCTGCGGCAAAACCACGCTGCTCAACATCGTTTCCGGTCTGGTGCAGGCTTCCGAAGGCCGCATCCTCTTCGACGGCAAGGATGTGACCCGACTGTCGACCCAGGAGCGCAACATCGCCCAGGTCTTCCAGTTCCCGGTCGTCTACGACACGATGACCGTCTACGACAATCTCGCCTTCCCGCTGCGCAACCGGCATGTTCCGGAAGCGGAGGTCAAGCGCAAGGTCGATGAAATCATCGAGATGATCGGCCTTTCCGACAGCGCCCATCGCAAGGCCCGCGGCCTCACTGCCGATGCCAAGCAGAAGATCTCGCTCGGCCGCGGTCTCGTGCGCTCCGATGTCAACGCCATCCTCTTCGACGAACCGCTGACCGTCATCGACCCGCATATGAAGTGGGTGCTGCGCTCGCAGCTGAAGCAACTCCACCGCCGCTTCGGTTTCACCATGGTCTATGTCACCCACGACCAGACGGAAGCGCTGACCTTCGCCGACAAGGTGGTGGTCATGTACAATGGCGAAGTGGTGCAGATCGGTACGCCGAACGACCTTTTCGAGCGCCCGCGCCACACTTTCGTCGGCTATTTCATCGGTTCGCCCGGCATGAACGTCATGCCTATCGAAATCGAAGGCAGCAGCGCACGCCTCGGCAACCGCACGATTGCGCTGCCCGGCGCACCTAAGGAAAAACGGGCCGGCCGTTCCGAGCTCGGCATCCGCCCCGAATTCGTCCGCATCGGCCGTGAGGGCATGCCTGCCACCGTCACCAAGGTCGAGGATCTCGGTCGCCGCAAGGTGGTCCGCGCCAAGCTCGACGGCCAGGATATCGTCGCCGTCATCGGCGAGGACCAGACGGTGCCGGCCGAGCCGCACATCGCCTTCGATCCCGCCGGCATCAATATCTACGCCGACTCCTGGCGCATCGAGATGGGAGCCTGACGATGGAGAAGACCTGGAACAACAAAGCCTGGTTCATGCTCATTCCGGTTCTGCTGCTCGTCGGCTTTTCCGCCGTCATTCCGCTGATGACCGTCGTGAACTATTCGGTGCAGGACACGTTCGGCAACAACGTCTTCTTCTGGGCGGGCACGCAATGGTTCGAGGAAATCCTCCATTCCGGCCGCTTCTGGGATTCGATGATCCGCAACCTGATCTTCTCCTTCGTCATCCTGGCGATCGAGGTGCCGCTCGGCATCTTCATTGCGCTTAATATGCCGAAGAAGGGCATCGGCGTCCCGGTCTGCCTCGTGCTGATGGCCTTGCCGCTGCTGATCCCTTGGAACGTCGTCGGCACGATCTGGCAGGTGTTCGGCCGCAGCGATATCGGGTTGATGGGTTACGTCCTCGTCAATCTCGGCATCGACTATAATTATGTCTCCGATCCGGCCGATGCCTGGGCGACGATCATCGTCATGGATGTCTGGCACTGGACGAGCCTCGTCGTGCTGCTCTGCTATGCCGGCCTCGCCTCCATTCCCGACGCCTTCTACCAGGCCGCCAAGATCGACGGCGCCTCGCGCTGGTCCGTTTTCCGCTACATCCAGTTGCCGAAGATGAACCGCGTGCTGCTGATCGCCGTACTGCTGCGCTTCATGGATAGCTTCATGATCTACACCGAACCCTTCGTCGTCACAGGCGGCGGTCCCGGCAATTCCACGACCTTCCTGTCGATCGACCTCGTCAAGATGGCGCTCGGCCAGTTCGACCTCGGCCCGGCAGCCGCCATGTCGCTGGTCTACTTCCTGATCGTGCTGCTGCTCTCCTGGGTCTTCTACACCGTCATGACCAATTACGACGCGGGAGAAAGCCGATGAGCGGCAAACCCCTCTCCACCATGGCCGATGGCGCTACCGTGCACAAATTGGCAACTTCCGATGACGCCGCGGGCACGACGGGCGCAACGAACGTGCGGGTCGGCCGCCGGCACGGCGAAAAGGGGCGCTGGGCGTGGCTGGTGCCGACGCTCTACATCGTCTTCCTGCTGCTGCCGATCTATTGGCTCGTCAATATGAGCTTCAAGACCAATGAGGAAATCGTCAGCGGCCTGACGCTCTACCCGCATCAGCCGACGCTGCGCAATTACGCGATCATCTTCACCGATCCGTCCTGGTACAAGGGCTATATCAACTCCATCACCTATGTCGTCATGAACATGGTGATCTCGGTCGCCTGCGCCCTTCCCGCGGCCTATGCCTTCTCGCGCTACCGCTTCCTCGGCGACAAGCATGTGTTCTTCTGGCTGCTGACGAACCGCATGGCGCCGCCGGCGGTCTTCGCGCTCCCCTTCTTCCAGCTTTATTCGGCCTTCGGCCTCATCGATACCCATATCGCCGTGGCGCTGGCGCATTGCCTCTTCAACGTGCCGCTGGCGGTCTGGATCCTCGAAGGCTTCATGTCCGGCGTGCCGAAGGAAATCGACGAAACCGCTTATATCGACGGTTATTCGTTCCCGCGCTTCTTCATCAAGATCTTCATTCCCCTGATCGCAAGCGGCATCGGCGTCGCCGCCTTCTTCTGCTTCATGTTCTCCTGGGTGGAACTGCTGATCGCCCGCACGCTGACGACGACAGACGCCAAGCCGATCGCCGCGATCATGACGCGCACGGTCTCGGCCGCGGGAATGGACTGGGGCCTGCTTGCCGCGGCCGGCGTACTGACTTTGGTTCCCGGCGCGCTCGTCATTTATTTCGTCCGCAACTACATCGCCAAGGGCTTCGCGCTCGGCCGCGTCTGAAGGAAAACCGCCATGAATACAGACTTTTCCTGGATGGCCTGGACCCTGCCGACGGTGCTGTTCTTCGCCACCATTCTCATGCTTCTGATCGGCATGGCGGTCTGGGAATATTTTTCGCCGGGCGGCAATCCGCGCCTCGGCATCCTGCGCTTCGAAACGACGCGCGGCGACCGGCTGTTCATTTCGCTGCTCGGCGCCGCCTTCATCCATCTCGCCTGGTTGGGCCTGGGAGGCCCCAGCCTCTGGTGGGCTCTTGCTCTTTCCGTGGTCTACGCCGTCGGCGTCTTCCGTCTGGTCTGACACGGAATTCAACCCGTTACCGCCCCGTGCCCCATTCGGTCACGCGGAGCAGTAAGGCAAATCGATACAGATGGCCGGAAATCCGGCTGGCTGACAATGCACTCGCAACCTGTAGGGAGGAATATATGCGACGGCATCTCTTGACGACAACGGCAGTTACCTTGCTGGCACTCGCCGGCACGGCGCACGCCGGCATGAACGAAGCCAAGACATTCCTGGATAAGGAGATCGGCGATCTCTCGACGCTCTCGCGCGCCGACCAGGAAAAGGAAATGCAGTGGTTCGTCGATGCGGCCAAGCCTTTCCAGGGTATGGAAATCAAGGTCGTGTCGGAAACCCTGACGACCCACCAGTATGAATCGCAGGTTCTCGCCCCGGCCTTCACCGCCATCACCGGCATCAAGGTCACCCACGACGTCATCCAGGAAGGCGACGTCGTCGAGAAGATCCAGACGCAGATGCAGACCGGCCAGAACCTCTATGACGGCTGGGTCAACGATTCCGACCTGATCGGCACACATTGGCGCTACAAGCAGGTTCGCAACCTGACCGACTGGATGGCTGGCGACGGCAAGGACGTCACCAACCCCAGCCTCGATCTCGCCGATTTCATCGGCAGCAGTTTCACGACCGCTCCAGACAAGAAGCTCTATCAGCTTCCCGACCAGCAGTTCGCCAACCTCTACTGGTTCCGTTATGACTGGTTCAACGACCCGAAGAACAAGGCCGACTTCAAGGCCAAGTATGGCTATGAGCTCGGCGTGCCGGTCAACTGGTCGGCCTATGAGGATATCGCCCAGTTCTTCACCGGCCGCGATGTCGACGGCAAGAAGGTCTTCGGCCATATGGACTATGGCAAGAAGGACCCGTCGCTCGGCTGGCGCTTCACCGACGCCTGGCTCTCCATGGCCGGCAACGGCGACAAGGGCCTGCCGAACGGTCTGCCTGTTGATGAATGGGGCATCAAGGTCGATGCCAATTCGCGTCCCGTCGGCTCCTGCGTTGCTCGCGGCGGCGACACCAACGGTCCGGCCGCCGTCTATTCGATCCAGAAATATCTCGATTGGCTGAAGGCCTATGCTCCGGCGGAAGCGCAGGGCATGACCTTCTCGGAATCCGGTCCGGTTCCGTCGCAGGGCAATATCGCGCAGCAGATCTTCTGGTACACGGCCTTCACCGCCGATATGGTCAAGCCCGGTCTGCCGGTCATGAATTCCGACGGCACGCCGAAGTGGCGCATGGCGCCGTCTCCGCATGGCGCCTACTGGAAGGATGGCATGAAGCTCGGCTATCAGGACGTCGGTTCCTGGACGCTGATGAAGTCCACCCCGGTCGACCGCGCCAAGGCCGCATGGCTTTATGCGCAGTTCGTCACCTCAAAGACGGTGGATGTGAAGAAGAGCCATGTCGGCCTCACCTTCATCCGCGAATCCACCATCCGCGACAAGAGCTTCACCAAGCGTGCGCCGGAACTCGGCGGCCTGATCGAGTTCTATCGCTCGCCGGCCCGCGTGCAATGGTCGCCGACCGGCACCAACGTTCCTGACTATCCGAAGCTCGCGCAGCTCTGGTGGCAGGCGATCGGCGATGCCGCATCGGGCGCCAAGGATGCTCAAGGAGCGATGGATGCGCTCTGCGCCGATCAGGAAAAGGTGATGCAGCGCATCGAACGCGCGGGCGTGCAGGGCGATATCGGCCCGAAGCTCGCCGAAGAGCACGATCTTGCCTACTGGAACGCCGACGCCGTCAAGAACGGCCATCTCGCTCCGCAGCTGAAGGTCGCCAACGAGAAGGAAAAGCCGGTCACCGTCAACTATGACGAGCTGGTCAAGAGCTGGGCCGACGCGAAGAAATAAGCAACCGCACTTGAGATACGGCTGTGCCGGGGTTCTGAAAGGACCCCGGCATTTTTGCGACCTAAGGCCTATGAGAACACAGCACCGGCACAGCCGAAGATACGTGCTGGCCAATCAATACCCATCCACCTCAGGGCAATCACGAGATCACCAGGATGTTTAAGCTTGGCATGCAAAGTGACGGCAGAACTCCAGGAGGATATCAGCCGTTCAGCAAATTATGCAGCCTCGGCTCAACCCTTCCGCTTCAATTTCGTGGCACCTTCCTCCACCAGCCGCTTCGCCGCCTCGGCGACCGTGATCTTGCCGAAGGCGAGCTGGTCGGCGACGGGGCGGGCGACGTTCGCGTCGAATTCCTGGGAGCCGAGCGGCGCCGGCACGGGATAGGTGCCGACCTGATCCTTCAACAGGTCGACATATTGCACCGTCTGCTGCTCGACTGGATTGAGCGTCGGCAGGATGGCGGCGCGCACGGCGGGCGACATCGGCACGCCGCGTTCGACCCCGAGGATCTTGCCGGCTTCCACATCGTTGACGAAGAAATTGATGAATTTCGCCGCCGCTTCGCCGTTCTTACTGGTGGCGCCGACGCTCCAGATCAGCGCCGGGCGGTAGTAGTGGCCGGAAGGGCCGTCCTTCTTCTCGCGCGGCAGCATGGTGACCGCGAGCTTGTTCTTGACGACGAGCTGATAGCCGACGAGCTGATTTGAATAGGCCATCCCGATCGCCGATTTTCCGAGCGCAAGGCAGTTGCTCTCGATGACATTCTGGTCGAGCGTCTGCACATCGGGCGAGACCGTGCCGCCGCGTTTGCGCAGCTCTTCCCAGTAGCTATACCACTCCTTGGCATCGTCGACGCCGAAGCCGAGCCCGCCCTCCTCCGTAAAGAGGCTCTTGCCACGCTGGCGCAGCCAGACGTCGAGGACATAATTGTAGCGCGCCCCGTAAGGACCACCCCAATAGCCCCGCTTGCCGGCAGCCTTGGTCATTTCCACCGCGAGATCGGCATATTCGGCCCATGTCGTCGTCGGACCGGGCGGCGTCAGGCCGGTCTTCTTGAACATGTCCTCGTCATAGAACATCGCGAAGGAGTTCAGTCCGAGGCCGACGCCATAAAGCTTACCATCGACCGTGGTCAGCTTCAGAACATCCTTGCCGAAGCTGTCGATATTCAGCGTAGAAGGCACGAACTGGTCGAGCGGCATGCAGGCGCCGCGTTTCGAATAATCCGAGATCGTGCTCGGCTCGAGCTGGAAAACGTCTGCGATGTTCTGGCTCGCCATTCCGGTCGCGAGCTTGGCCCAATAGCCCTCGCCGCTGATGCTCTCGCCGACGACGGAAATATCCGGGTTCTTGCTGTGGAACAGCTCGGCGACTGCAACCGTGCGCTTGCCGCGATCGGGCGAACCCCACCACATGGCCCGGAGCTGCGTCGCATCGGCAAATGCCGGCATCGCTCCTCCGCCGAAGGCAAGGCCAGCTGCGGCCCCAGCCGCCCCGATCATGAATGAACGGCGATCCATGCGCATGAGATTCCTCCTTCTCTTGCGTTGCCACCCGCGGCGATCTCCCCGACGCCTTGGCGGATGATGTGGGTCGAAGATATGCAATTTCACTGCACAATGCAATAAAAAATCTTTTTGTTGCAAATTTGCGTAATTTTGCATAGCGTTTGCGATATGAACGACATCCGCTCCAAACGCATTAGACAGGCCGATATTGCCATTGCTGCTGGCGTCTCCGTATCGACGGTGTCACGGGTTCTGACCAACGAGCCCGGCATCAGCGAGACGATCCGCCAACACATTTTCAAGGTGGCAAGCGATCTCGGTTATCCGCTGAAGACGGCAGCCGAGACGGCGGCAGGTGCCCTGGCATTGATCGCCAGCGACAGCGTAACGGGCGGGTTGAGCGTCTTTTACGAAGGCATTCTGGAAGGCCTGCGGGCGGGTGCTGCCGAGCGCGGCATGCGTTTTGACATCCGCCTCATTCGCGAGGCGAGGACCGAGCCCGATCTGGTGAGGGAATATCTGCAGACCGCCGGTGCCGAAGGCCTCTGTCTCGTCGGTATCGATCCTTCGGAAGAGCTATGCCGCTGGCTTGAGGCGAGCGGCACGCCGACCGTGCTCGTCAACGGCACCGATCCCAAGCTGCGCTTCGACGGCGTTTCGCCTTCGAATTTCTTCGGCGCTTATACCGCGACCCAGCGCCTGCTCGATGCCGGCCACCGCCGCATCCTGCATCTCACCGGCTCGCATCGTCAGACGATCCGCGAGCGCATCCGCGGTTTCGAAGCTGCAATCGCTTCGGTGGAAGGCGCCGAAGGCCGCATCGTGCGGATGAATTTCAGGGGCAGCTCCAGTCAGGAAGCCCATGACAAGACCGCCGAGATTCTTGCCGCAGGCGAAGACTACACCGCAGCCTTCTGCATGAACGACTTTATCGCCGTCGGCGTGCTCGACGCAGTCACCGAAGCCCATCTGCGCGTGCCGGAGGATTTTGCCATTATCGGCTTCGACGATCTTCCCTGCGCCCTGATGACCAATCCTCGGCTGGCAACTATGCGTGTCGATCGCGCAGCCCTTGGGCGGGAAGCGATCGGCCTGATGATCGCACGCTTCCGCGACCGCGATGCGCCGGCCCGCCACATCTGCCACGGCGTTCAACCGATCGCCGGCGGCACCCTTCCCGCCGAAAGCTGAGCCTTCCACAGAGCGGAAACAATCGAGAGAGCCATGCCGATGATCTACGACCCCGCCAGCGCCAATCCGCTCGCCGGCAACCCGCTGAAAAGCTTGACGGATATGCGCCGGGCGCTGACCGATCTTTTCGATCCGCTGTTGCCCTATTTCTCCGAAGGCAACGCCCGCGTCCGCGTCGATGCCGCCGGTGCGCATTTCGACCGCGCCGCCGCCGATCTCGAAGGCTTCGCACGCCCGCTCTGGGGCCTGGCGCCGCTCGGCGCCGGCGGTGGCGATTTCGGCCACTGGGACCGCTACGCAGAAGGCCTTGCCAATGGCGTCGACCCGAAGCATCCGGAATATTGGGGCACTGTCAACGGCCGCGACCAGCGCATGGTCGAGCTGGCTGCCCTTGGCTTCGCGCTCGCCCTCGTGCCTGAGAAGATTTGGGAGCCGCTCGATCGGCGCGCCCGCGACAATCTGATTGCCTATCTCAAGCATGCCCGTACCTTCGATTACGCCGACAACAACTGGAAGTTCTTCCGCATCTTCGTCGATATCGCGCTTGACCGGCTCGGCGCTTCCTTCGACCGCAGCCTGACCGAAACCTATCTGAACGAGCTGGACGGCTTCTACATCGATGATGGCTGGTATCGCGACGGCAATGTCCGGCGCATCGATCACTACATTCCCTTCGCCATGCACTTTTACGGGCTCATCTACTCGAAACTCGTCAATGGCGACCGTGCCGAGCGCTACCGCGAGCGCGCCATCCTCTTCGCCAGGGATTTCCGCCACTGGTTCGCGCCCGATGGCGCGACGATCCCCTTTGGCCGCAGCCTCACCTATCGCTTCGCCTGTGCCGGTTTCTGGTCGGCACTCGCCTTTGCCGATGTCGAAGCGTTGCCATGGGGCGAAATCAAGAGCCTGTGCCTCCGGCACCTGCGCTGGTGGTCCGACAAGCCGATCGCCCATCGCGACGGCATCCTGCCGATCGGCTTTGCCTATCCGAACCTGTTGATGTCGGAGAATTACAATTCCGCCGGCTCGCCCTACTGGGCCTTCAAGGCCTTCCTACCGCTGGCGCTGCCCGAAACGCATCCTTTCTGGACAGCGGAAGAAAAATCGCCGGAAAATGAGCCGGCTATTATCCAGCAAAAGCATCCCGGCATGGTCCTGATGCGCAGCAGGGATGATGTCGTCGCACTCTCCTCGGGCCAGGAAAATCAGCAGATGCGCTTTGGGGCCGAGAAGTACTCGAAATTCGCCTATTCCGCCCGCTACGGCTTCAGCGTCGAAAGTGACGAGCGCATCTTCGCCGGCGGCGCCTTCGACAGCATGCTCGCTTTCAGCGATGACGGCCTGCATTACCGCGTGCGCGAAACCAACCAGGAAGCCAAGCTCGCCGGCGATACGCTCTATGCCAAATGGTCCCCTTATCCTGATGTGACGGTGGAGACATGGCTGGTGCCGGCCTTGCGCTGGCATATCCGTCTACATCAGATCAACACGCCGCGGGCGCTTCAGACGGCTGAAGGCGGCTTTGCCATCGCACGGCGGGATTTCGAGGCAGACATGCTTTCATCCGCGACCGGTGCCGCCTATGCGATCGGCGAAGAGGATTTCAGCGGCATTCTCGACCTCGGCTCGACAATCACACGCGAAGGCATAGCGCAGAAGGCGCCGCCGAACACGAATCTCATCGTTTCCAAGACACTGGTGCCGCAATTGCGGGGCACGATTCCGGCCGGCGAAACCGTCCTCGTCTCCGCCGTGCTTGCGGCGAAAGACCCCTCCGCCGTCCAACATGCCTGGAGCAGGCCGCCGGCCAAACCCGATATCGATGTGCTGCGCGCGCTCATCAAGGACCAGGGCGTCACGGTCAGCGCCATCAAGGCACCGGGTCGCCTGCCATGACGCAACCCCTCTCCGGCCGCCCCGCCATCGCCTTCGCCATGCAGCCGTCGCGCACGCAGCATGTGCTGCCCGACGCACTCATCCGGCGTCTGGATACCATCGGCCGCGTGCTCGATGCCGCGCCGATGCAAAGCTTCGATGATGCGCGTGCGACGAGGCTGCTCTCGGAAACCGAGATCCTGATCACCGGCTGGGGTTCACCGACGATCGATGCCGCCGCGCTCGCACAGGCGCCGCATCTGAAGCTGGTGGTTCACGCCGCCGGCACGGTAAAAGGGCTTGTCAGCGATGGTCTCTTCGATCACGGCATCCTGGTCAGCCATGCTGCCCAGGCCAATGCACTTCCGGTCGCCGAATTCACGCTTGCGGCCATCATCTTTGCCGGCAAGAAGGTCTTCCGCTTTCGCGACTATTACGTCGCCGACCGCAACCGCAATCGGACTGTACCGATGCACGCCGAAGCCATCGGCAATTACGGCCGCACCATCGGCATCATCGGCGCTTCGCGGATCGGCCGGCGGGTGATGGAACTCCTGGCGCCCTTCAGCTACCGCATCCTACTCTATGATCCGATGGTCGATGCAGCCGAAGCGACACGCCTCGGCGTCGAAAAGACCGAGCTGGACGCGCTGATGGCATTGGCCGACATCGTCTCGCTGCATGCGCCCTCGCTGCCCGCTACACGGCACATGATCGACGCCCGACGCCTCTCGCTGATGAAGAAGGGAGCGACGTTCATCAATACGGCACGCGGCGCGCTGGTGGACGAAGCCGCCCTGATCGCCATGCTGAAAACCGGCCATATCGATGCGGTCATCGACGTCACCGATCCGGAAATTCCGGAGGCCACATCGGCATTCTACGAACTGCCGAATGTGTTCCTGACGCCGCATATTGCCGGTGCAATCGGGCTGGAACGAACCCGCCTGGGTGAGATGGCGGTGGACGAAGTCATTCGCTTCATCGAAGGCAAGCCGCTGCTTTACGAAATCCGCCGCGAGGACATGGCGCGCATGGCATGACGCGTCGCAGCAAATCCATGAAAACACCCTGAAATCGCCCCATTTCGGCACAGGCAGACAACTCGTTTTTAATCATTCCGCGCTAGCAATCTCGTGAGCGTGGGTCCGCCAAAAGCTCGGCTCGAATTTTTGGAAAGGACCATGCGCCGGCAGGTTGTTGCTGCGTATCCCGTGCCTTTGAAAGACGCGCGGCGCAGCAATGAAGAGGTTCTAGTAATGCGTAGCCGCGTCCTTTCCATTCTGGCCGTAATGCTGCTCGGCGTGCTGGCGGGCTGTGCCACCGCACCTCGCCATACCCGCAACATCTGCGCCATCTTCGACCAGCGCGACGGCTGGTTCAACAACTGGCAGCGGGCCGCTGAACGCACGGAACGCAAATATGGTGTGCCGGTGCCGATCCTGATGGCGACGATCTATACCGAATCCGGCTTCCGACCTCGCGCCCGCCCCCCACGGCGCTATCTGCTCGGCTTCATTCCCTGGAAGCGCCCGACGACCGCCTATGGCTATTCACAGGCGCTCGACGGCACCTGGGATAAGTACAAGCGCGAAACCGGCAATTGGGGCGCAAGCCGCACCAATTTCTCCGACGCCATCGATTTCGTCGGCTGGTATCACTATCAGACGCACCTGCAGACCGGCATTGCCCTGAACAATTCCTACGATCTCTATCTCGCTTATTACTCAGGTCCCAAGGGTTATCTGCAGGGGTCGTGGCGCGGCAATTCGACGGCTCTCGCCGGAGCCAGGCGCTTCAACGGCATGACGAGACTTTACGCGCAGCAGCTGCCCAGCTGCAGCTGAGCGCAGCGAGTCTCAAATAGGAGTCGCAGCCCTAAGGCCGCGGCTCCAGCAGATTGAGGCCGCCATCTTCGCCCCAGATATCCGCAACCGAGACCTGCTGGCCGGTGTGGCTGCTCTGCAAGGCTGCGATGCCGCAAAGCACCGACATTGCCCCAGCCCGCGAACCCGCGCGCTGCCTGAGCTCGTCGTTCCGCCCGGAGCGCAGGAGCATGTTGCGCAGCCGGTCGTCGCCGCCATAATGCCCACCAGAGGAGTGCGGCACCCATATCCGCTCGACATCGCCGAAATTCTTCATAACGACGATCTCGTCGGCCGGCGGCGTCGTCCAGTTCTGCTTCTCGTATTGGCGCAATTCGATGCGTCCGTTGTGGCCGTTGAAGGCGATGTGGTGACCCTCGATCGGCATGTAAGTGTTCAGAGAATAGGAGACATTGACGCCGTTACGATAGCGGATGGATGCGACCATCGTATCCGGGATATCGATATCCTCGCGGAACACGCAGGCATCGCGCACATAGCCGTCAACGCTCGATGGGTCCTCATAGAGGCTTTCGAGCAGCGGCGTCGCGCTGATGTCGAGATAATAGTCGCACTCGTCCTTGTAAGGACAGGTGCGACAGCGCTCGCCGCGGAAAGGCCCCTTGCGGCCGTAATGCTTGAGATCGGCAAAGGCGGCGACCGTTTCCGGATCGGAATCCAGATACCAGTTCAGAAGGTCGAAATGATGCGTTGCCTTATGAACGAAGAGGCTGCCGGAATTTTCGACGTAAGCATGCCAGCGGCGGAAGTAATCGGCACCATGGCTGGTATCGAGATACCAATGAAAGTCGACCGATGTGACATCGCCGATGACGCCGGAATTGATCAGCTCCTTGATCTTCGCGGCAGTTGGCGCAAAGCGGTAGTTGAAGGAGATATCCAGCCGCCTGCCGGTGCGCGCCTCGGCATTGAGGATGCGCTTGATCTTGTCGACCGTCGTCGTCATCGGCTTCTCGCTGATGACATCGGCGCCGGCCTCCATCGCCTTGACGATCAGATCGTCATGGGTAGAATCACGGGTACAGACGATGACGAGATCCGGCTTTTCCGTCCGCAGCAATTCATCGAAATCGGTATAGATGGGCACCGATGCGCCGATATATTCCAGCGCGCGTTTTGCCCGCATGGCGTTGAGATCGCAGACCGCCACGAGTTCGACCTCATTACTCCAGCGCTCGACCAGATCCTTGCCCCACATGGTCGCGCCACGATTGCCCGTGCCGACCAGAACGTAGCGTTTCCTCGATGACTGCATCTGCTCCTCCACAATCTGCAAACAACGATAATGAGGCCTCGGAGGCCTTCATTTACTTCGGCAAGGCCCCTCACCCCAACCCTCTCCCCGCGCGCGAGGAGAGGGTTGGGGTGAGGGGCCAAGCACGGCAGCATCGGCAGGCTAGTGCGGCGATCTCTCCATCGCCGCCCAATCCGGCGCAACCGACGAACCAAGACCCACAGCATTGATAACGGAGCCGATCGCAAGCTGCCCCGCCTCGATCCGCAATCGTGTGCGGCCATTGCTGACGCGGTAGAGATCGGAATGCGCCGCGGCGAAAGTTGCCTGCTCCGCCTCCGGCGCGCCCGCCATGCCATCGACGTAGTGATGTCCGTTGCGCTCGATATGCGTCATGCCGATCAGCGATGCGAGCGCCAGATCCTGCTGCACGGCAAGACCGCCCTGCGTCGTCAGATCCTCGGCCGACATGAAATAGGGAATGCCGTCCTCCGCACTCCATTTGGCGACGCGCGCTCGGTTCAATAGCGAGCGATAGAACCCTTTGCAGGATTTCGAGGAGATGCCGGTATAGCCGAGACCCCTCGCCGTAACGAAGGCATCGATATCGGCATCGGATTCGTCGATCTCCACCGGCTTGAAGGCGGCAAGCGCTTTCACCGGCTTCTCGAAAGCGCGGACGCGGGCGATCGGCTGCTCGACGAACAGGATCGAAGAGGCGAAACGCGCAAGCCTCGGCTCCTCCTTGACGCGGGACAGCAGGTCGGCGACCGCTTCCGCGGACGAAAATTGCTCGTTGCCGTCGAGCGTCACGGAATAGCTGGGCACTTTGGCATCGATAACGGCAGCGACGCGGCAGAGACGATCGATATCGGCTTCCAGCGCGCCGGAAACCTTGACCTTGAAGAAGGTCAGGCCATAGGCATCGATCGCCTCTTCAAAACTCTCCGGCAGCCCATCATCCAGCCCCTCGCCTGCCGGAATGTCGCCGGGCACGATGGCGTCCACCAGACCGACGGTATGGCGGGCAGCAAGGCTTGACGATGGCTGCAAGGTCGAGAGGAAACCTGAGAGATCGAAGCCCGAGAGATCGCGCGCGGTGGACGCATCGATTCCGGGGCGGTTCATCTTGATTGCTTGCGTTACAGTCAGTCCCTCCAAGCGGCAAAGCGCATCGAGGATGGCCCGGTTGGCAAGTGCGATGCCGAAGGATGCAACAAGCCCGTTCAGCTTCTCCGCCGCCGCTTGCGCATGGTGTGAGGCCTCGACGGCGGTATGCAGACCGAAAGCCGTTCCCAACCCCGCGCTTCGCAGCGCGCCCTGTGCCAGAACCAGCGACCGGCGCAACTGGTTTTCATTGTCGGCATTGGAAAGCTCGGGCGATTTATCGAACCATTTTGGCACCATCAGCTCGGCCGCCATGCCCTCGGCCGAGCGTCCTTGCGCATCCTCGATGCGGACGCGCAGAAAAATCTGCCGGGCCTCCCGCAAGGTCGCCGCGCCAAAACGAAAGGGAAGCCGCAATTTGACCGGGCGCTCGAACGCTTCGGCCTCGACAAGCCTGATTTTCAATGGATCGGTCATGATATCAATCGGCTCCTGTAATTGTCAGGCAGGTTTGTATAGCCGGGCTACTGGCGTGCGTGGCCCTCACCCCCAAGCCCTCCCTCGCCCTTCGACAAGCTCGGAGAGGGCTGGGGTGAGGGGCAATTTAGTTCATTGCAGAAGTCTTTCTTGAAATCTCCAGCCGCGTCCCATTGCAGCTCATACACTTCACGCTATCTCCTCCTCATCCCGATTCCTCCAGAATCAGGAAAAGCAAATGCTTGGCCGGCCAAGCAATGTAACCATATAGTTACAAGATCGCGCGTTACCTCCGGCCTTGTCAATCGTCTTTTGCAAATTTCTCGAAAGCTCCGAAGCCTGTTTCCAGGCATCTACAGTCGGATCGAAGCAAGCGTGACGGCAACGATATGCTCGCCCCAGGCACTCAGCTCATCCGGCGCCGTCAGCTTGCGGGCGAAAATTGTCGACAGCGTGTGGCGGTTCGACAGATAGAAGAAACCGAGCGCCGCGATCGTGAGATAGACGGATATCGGATCGATCGCCGGCCGGAAAATGCCGAGCGCCTCCCCGCGGCGCAGCACATCCGAAAGCTCGTCGATGAGATGCGAGTGCATGGCCGAGATTTTGTCGGATCGCTGCAGATAATGCGCGTGATGCAGGTTTTCCGTAGCGAGCAGGCTGAGAAACTCAGGATGCGCGAGAAAATGCCGCCATGTGAACAAGGCGAGCTCCCGCATCCCCTCCTCCGGGTGGCGATGCGCAAGATCCAGTTGCTTTTCGGCATTGCGGATCGTCGCATAGCTCGCCTCCAGCACGGCGAGGTAGAGCCCCTCCTTGTCGCCGAAATAGTGGTAGAGCATCCGCTTGTTGGTCTGCGCCCGCGCTGCGATCGCATCCACGCGGGCACCGCCGAAACCATGCGCGGCAAATTCTTCCGTCGCCGCGTCCAGGATCGTGGCATGAGTACGCTGCGGGTTGCGGGTCACCTTCTTCGATCGCCTTCCGGCGCTCTTGCCAGCATCCGATTGCGCTTTATTTTCAGTTTCTTGTCTCGCCCCGCCCGCCATGGACGATCTCCTTTCGAACGGTCGCATGAGCGACGGATTCTGCCGGCTCCGGCCTGCGTCGTTTTAATTGCCGCACGATTGGCGCTTGACAGCGGTCGCGTTTCTATCCAACTTGTAACCAAATAGTTATATCATGCAAAGCAGTTCGTAAATCATCGGTTCGCTGGGGAGGAGACCAGGATGACGTTGACGATCGACCGCCGGCAGTTGCTTGCCGGCATGGCAGCTATGCTGGCTTTTAGCAGTATCGGATTTTCCCGCGCCAATGCGGCAACCGCCATGCGCCTTCTTTGGTGGGGATCGAAGGAGCGTGCGGACCGTACTTTTGCAGCGGTGAAGGCCTATCAGACCAAGAACCCGGATATAACCATTGCCGGCGAGTCCTTCGGCTGGGATAGCTATTGGACGCGCCTCGCCACCCAGACCGGCGGCGGCAATGCGCCCGACCTCATCCAGATGGATTATCGCTACATCTTCGAATATGCCCGCCGCGGCGCGTTGCTCGATATGACGCCTTATCTCGGCAAGAGCCTGAAGATCGAGGATTTCGGCCCGGCCAACATCGATTCCGGCAAGGTCGACAACAAGATCTACGGCGTCAGCCTCGGCGTGAACTCCTTCATGGTTGTCGTCAACACGGCCGCGTGGACCGAAGCAGGCGTCGAACCGCCACATGACGCCATGACATGGGAACAGGTCGGGGATGCCTGCGCCAAGGTCACGGCCGCCAAGAAGCGTCGCGGTTTCTACGGCATGGCCGATGCAAGCGGCGGGGAGCCGGCGCTCGAATGCTGGCTGCGCCAGCGCGGCAAGGCGCTCTATACGGCGGACGGCAAGCTCGCCTTCGAAGCCAAGGACGCGACCGAATGGTTCGATCTGTGGAGCCATATGCGCAAGATTGGCGCCTGTGTTCCGGCCGACGTGCAGGCGCTCGATCAGCAGACGCTCGAAACCGATATGCTTGTCACCAAAAAGGCAGCGATGAGCTTCGCCCATTCCAACCAATTCGTTGCCATTCAAGGCCTGAACAAGGAAAAGCTCGATATCGTCTCCTATCCGGTCGCGGGTGCGGACAGCAAACCCGGCCAGTATCTGAAGCCCTCCATGCTCATGTCGGTCTCCGCAACATCCCCGAACAAGGATGCCGCTGTCGCCTTCGTCAATTATCTGGTGGAGGATCCGGAGGGCACGAAGGCTTTAGGTCTCGAGCGCGGCGTTCCCGCCTCCCCGAAGATCCGCGATCTGCTGACGCCGGATCTGGATCCCGTCAGCAAACAGGTGGTCGATTATATTGGCCGGCTGACACCGCATGTCGGAGCGCTACCGCCGTCCCCGCCGAACGGCGCGGGCGAGAATGCATTCCTGCTGAAGAAGATCGCCGAGGAGGTGGCCTTCGGCAAAACCAGCGCGCAGGACGCCGGCGCAAAGTTCACCGAACAGGCAGCAGCAAACATTACGCGAGGCTGACATCGTGGGTACAAACAGCAAGAGCGTTGCCGGCGGCTTGGTCGTCGGCGTGCGCGCGCCGTCGCGCGTGGAAACCTCCTATAAGGCGCCGAGCGCCTTCGCGCGCAACGCACCCGGCTATCTCTTCCTTCTGCCGTGGTTCATCGGCTTCTTCGGACTGACCCTCGGCCCGGCGATCGCCTCGCTCTATCTGTCCTTCACCGATTACAATCTGCTGCAGTCTCCAAACCTCGTCGGCATGGAGAATTACGTGCGGATCGCGACGGCCGACGACAAATTCCTGTCGTCGATGAAGGTGACGCTGTTCTACGTCGTCTGCTCCGTGCCGCTGAAGCTCGCCTTCGCGCTGCTGGTGGCGCTGCTGCTCAATCGCGGCATCAAGGGGCTGCCGGTCTATCGCGCCATCTTCTACCTGCCGTCGCTGCTCGGCTCCAGCGTCGCAATCGCCGTGCTGTGGCGGCAGATCTTCGATGCCGACGGTATCGTCAACACCCTGCTCTGGTACGCTTTCGGCATCAACGGGCCGAGCTGGATCTCCAATCCCGACTATTCGCTCTATACGCTTGTCATTCTGGCTATCTGGCAGTTCGGCTCGCCGATGATCATCTTCCTTGCCGGTCTGCGCCAGATCCCGACCGATCTTTACGAGGCTGCCAGCCTCGACGGCGCCTCCAAGGCGCGGATCTTCTTCAAGATCACCCTGCCGCTTTTGACACCGGTCATCTTCTTCAACGCCGTGGTCCAGACGATCGACGCCTTCAAGGCCTTCACGCCGGCCTACGTCATTTCCTCCGGCACCGGCGGCCCGATCGATTCCACGTTGTTCTACACGCTCTATCTCTATCAGGAAGCCTTCGGCTATTTCCGCATGGGCTACGCCGCCGCGCTCGCCTGGATCCTGGTAATCATCATCGCGATCTTTACCGCCTTCTCCTTCCTCTCCGCTCGTTATTGGGTCCACTACGATGACTGACGCGAAGCTCACCCATTTTGCCGAGGACATGAAGCCGCCGCGCGAGCGCCCATGGTTCCTCTCGGTCCTCATCCATGTCGCTCTCGTCGCCGCATCGATCGTGATGCTCTATCCGCTGCTGTGGATGCTCTCAGGCTCGATCAAGGACCAGAACGAAATCTTCGGCACGGCATCGCTGATCCCCTCCCATTTCGATTTCAGCGCCTATGCCCGCGGCTGGTTCGGCGGTCAGGTCACCTTCGGCAAGTTCGTCTGGAATTCCGCCGTCATCGCCGTGCTTTCGGTGATCGGTAACGTCATTTCCTGCTCGCTGGCCGCCTACGCCTTCGCGCGGCTGAACTTCTGGGGCAAGAATTTCTGGTTCGCCCTGATGCTGGGCACGCTGATGCTGCCCTATCACGTCACGCTGATCCCGCAGTATATCCTCTTCCTGAAGCTCGGCTGGGTGAAAACCATGCTTCCGCTCGTCGTGCCGAAATTCCTCGCGGTCGACGCCTTCTTCATCTTCCTGATGGTACAGTTCTTCCGCGGCATCCCCCGCGAACTGGACGAGGCTGCCATGATGGATGGCTGCAGCCCGTGGCGCATCTACTGGCGCATCATGCTGCCGCTGTCGCTTCCCGTTCTGGCAACGGCCGCCATCTTCTCTTTCATCTGGACTTGGGACGATTTCTTCGGGCCGCTGATCTATCTTTCCGACATCAATACCTACACGGTGCAGCTCGGCCTGCGCTCCTTCGTGGATTCCACGGGAAGCTCCGACTGGAGCAGCCTGTTTGCCATGTCGAGCCTGTCGCTGATCCCGGTCTTCCTGATCTTCCTCTTCTTCCAGAGGCTGCTGATCGACGGCATCGCGACCGCCGGCCTCAAACGCTGATGACGAACCCCGCGGTCCCGAATACCCAAGATCTGGGGCTGCGAACCAACGAACCCACGAAAGGAAATGTCGCATGAGCGCGTTGCGCTTTGCCGCCATCGGCCTCAATCACGATCACATCTACGGCCAGGTCAACGTCATGCTGCGGGCCGGCGCCGAACTCGTCGCCTTCCATGCCGTGGAAGATGACCTCGCCGCCACCTTCGCCGACCGCTTCCCGCAGGCACGGCGCGTTGCCGATAAAAGGGAAATCCTCGAGGACAACTCCATCGCGCTGATCGTCAGCGCCGCGATTTCCAACGAGCGCGCCAGCCTTGCCATCGAGGCCATGCGCCACGGCAAGGACGTGATGCTCGATAAGCCTGGCATGGTGACGCTGGATCAGCTTGCGGACGTCAAAAAGGTACAGGCAGAGACCAAGCGCATCGTCTCCATTCTCTATTCCGAGCATTTCGAGACGGCATCGACGGTCAAGGCCGGCGAGCTGGTGAAAGCGGGCGCCATCGGGAAGGTCATTCACACGACCGGCCTCGGCCCCCACCGCTTGCGCAAACCGACACGGCCGGACTGGTTCTTCGACCGCAAGCGCTATGGCGGCATCATCGCCGATATCGCCTCGCATCAGTGCGAGCAGTTCCTGTTCTTTGCCGATTCCCTTGAAGCCGAGGTGCTGTCTGCGACGGTGTCCAACCGCGCCAACCCCGAAACGCCGGGCCTGCAGGATTATGGCGATTTCCATGTGAGGACGCCCGACGTCACGGGCTATGTCCGCGTCGACTGGTTCACGCCGGACGGTCTCTCCACGTGGGGCGACGGCCGCCTCTTCATCGTCGGCACGGAAGGCACCATCGAGCTGCGCAAATATATCGACGTTGCCGGCCGGCCCGGCACCGACCATCTCTTCCTCACCGACCGCAAGGGCATGCAGCATATCGACTGCAGCGGCGTGGAGCTGCCCTACGGCCGCCAGCTTGTGGCCGACATCAGAGACCGCACCGAAACGGCCATGGGCCAGGAGCATTGCTTCAAGGCCATGGAGCTGGCGCTGAAGGCGCAGGCGCTCGCCGAGGCAACATCGCTCAAGAACATTCAGAGGTAATTGCGACATGCCCGACATCAAGAAAGTCGCGATCATCGGCCTCGGCATCGGCCGCTCCCACATCGTCGAAGGCTATCTGCCGCATCCGGACCGTTTCGAGGTCGCGGTTCTCTGCGATCTCAACGAGGAACGCCTGAATGCCGTCGGCGACGAATTCGGCATCGCGAGACGCCTCAAGGATTTCTCCGAAGTCCTCAATATGCCCGATATCGACATCATCGATATCTGCACGCCGCCCGGCTCGCATTTCCAGCTGATCATGCAGGCGCTCGCCGCCGGCAAGCATGTGGTCTGCGAAAAGCCGCTCGTCGGCTCGCTCTCCGATGTCGATGCGGTCATCGCGGCCGAAAAGACGGCCAAGGGCCGGCTGATGCCGATCTTTCAGTATCGTTATGGCGACGGTATCCAGAAGGCCAAGCGCATCATCGCGTCAGGCATTGCCGGCAAGCCCTATGTCGCGACCTCGGAGACGCATTGGGTGCGCGGCGCTGATTACTACGCGGTTCCCTGGCGCGGCAAGTGGGATACCGAACTCGGCGGCGTGCTGATGACGCATTCCATCCATCTGCACGATATGCTGACCTATTTGATGGGGCCGATCGCAGGTCTTTTCGGCCGCGTCGCCACCCGCGTCAACGACATCGAGGTCGAGGATTGCGCCAGCGCCAGCCTGCTGATGGAAAACGGCGCGCTCGCCACCATCAGCGCAACGCTCGGCTCGCAGGAGCAGATCAGCCGTCTGCGCCTCGCCTTCGAAAACGTCCTGATCGAAAGCAACCATGAGCCCTACAGCCCCGGCCAGGATCCTTGGAAAATCGTTCCTGCCAATGACGAGATCGGCGCGAAGATCGATGCGCTGCTCGCCGATTGGTCGCCGATCCCAAACCGTTTCAACACGCAAATGAAGCTGTTCCACGAAGCGCTGGTATCGGGCGGCCCGCTGCCGGTGACCACAGCCGATGCCCGGCAGGCGCTGGAGCTGGTCACGGCATTCTATGAATCGTCGGAAACCCGCACCGAAGTCCGCTTCCCGGTCGGGTCGGAAGCCAAGAAATACAAGAGCTGGAGGCCGTCATGAACGTTGCCCCGCGAGCCGTCGGAACCAATAAGGAGGGAGCGCCCATGGCGACAAGCGTATCGCTGCAGAAGGTTATCAAGCGCTATGGCGAGCTTCAGGTGGTTCACGGGATCGATCTGGAAATCGAGCCGGGGGAATTCACCGTCTTCGTCGGTCCCTCCGGCTGCGGCAAGTCCACGCTGCTGCGCATGATCGCCGGGCTGGAGCCGATTTCAGGCGGTGGCCTCTATCTCGACGGCAGCCGCATGAACGATGTCCCCGCCTCCAAGCGCGGCATCGCCATGGTCTTCCAGTCCTATGCGCTCTATCCGCATATGACTGTCTACAAGAATCTTGCCTTCGGCCTCGAAACCGCCGGCATGAAGAAGCACGAGATCCAGCCGCGCGTCGAAAAGGCGGCCGAGATCCTGCAGATCAAGCAGTTGCTGCAGCGCAAGCCGAAGCAGCTTTCCGGCGGCCAGCGCCAGCGCGTCGCGATCGGCCGCGCCATCGTGCGCGAACCCAACATCTTCCTCTTCGACGAGCCGCTTTCCAACCTCGATGCCGAGCTGCGCGTGCAGATGCGCGTCGAGATCGCCCGCCTGCACCAGCGGCTTGGCAATACCATGATCTACGTCACGCACGATCAGACCGAAGCCATGACCATGGCCGACAAGATCGTCGTGCTCAATGGCGGCAAGATCGAGCAGGTCGGCGCTCCGCTCGACCTCTACAACAAGCCCAAGAACAAGTTCGTCGCCGGCTTCATCGGCTCGCCGAAGATGAACTTCCTCGACGCCGAGATCGTCGCCTCCGACGACGGCTCCGCGGTCATCGACCTCGCCGGCCAGACCGTGCGCCTGCCGCGCCGATTGGGCGGCCTCCAGCCCGGGCAGCCCGTCACGCTCGGCGCGCGCCCAGAACATTTGAATGTCGGCGATCGCGGCCTGTCACTTGGCAATGCCCGCGTCGATCTCGTCGAGCACCTCGGCGGACAGACGATCCTCTACGTCACGCTGAATGGGGGTCAGGCGCTGACGGTCGCGCTGGAAGACCAGCAGGCCATCCGCGCTGGCGAGACGGTCAACATCCACATCGATCCCGAGCGCTGCCATCTGTTCGGGCCGGATGGTGTGACGTTGTAGGAGAGCTGGCGCAGGCCCCATCTCGCCTTGGCGGGCGAGATAGGTTTCCGCATTTACCGCGCCTTGATCAAACCTCGACGATCCGCTGGCTGCCGATGGTGCGGATTTGCCCGGTTGGAATGACATCGGCCGGAACACCTTCCCGCCGGTACAGGCGAAGCCGTCGGCTGCCGGGGGCAAGATGGAACCAGTCATCTTCCGCCCGATAGGCTTCCAGATCGATCTGCACCGATTGCGCCAGGCGATCGGAGCTGAGATCTAGGAACCAATCCTCGCCCTCCTGAAGAACCGATGCCGTAATTTCGGCATCATGGAACGCCTTGCTGCGCCCAAGCGGGAAGTAAAAGGCCTGCGCGATAAGAGCGCCGGTTGCCGAATTCGTCAGCCGCGTCACAGTGACATCATGGGACGGCGGGCCGAAGCGGAAAGCGTAGGTCGTGTCGAAGAAGGCACCGAAAAGTTCAGTGCAGGCTATCTTTTGCTTGCTGCGGGCTTCGAGCACCAGATCGCGGCCACCACCGACAACGATCTGGCGGCCGTCGCGCAGGCAGGAGACCTCAACGGTCAGGTCGAGCGCCGCATCGCTCTCGTTGATGACATGGACGTCAAGGCCGTTCGTGCCCTCGTCCATCAATAATACCTGAACCGGCCGGAAAGCCCGGCGCAGCCCGTACCAGACCGGCTTCGGTTCGCTCGTGGAATTGATCACGCCCCATCCGGCGCCGGGAAGCAGATCCTGCAGCGTCCAGACCAGCGCGCCATTGCAGCCGGAACCTTGGCGGCGCCACTCGGCATAGGTCTCCTCGGCCACCTCGCCGGTCACCGCGCGCGAAAGGTTGAGATAGAGATCCTGGTCTTCCCGCCGCAGCTTGTCGGGCTCGAAGCCGTAAAGCTCCTGAAGATAATGATCGCGCACATCCTCGAAATCCCAGGATGCGCCGCGATCGCGCGGCACACGCTCTTTCCATAGCGGGCTATGGACTGCCGGAACCGGCAGATGCTGGCCAAGCGTACGGGCTTGCGGCACATGCGCGAAAGCCAGGCTCTCGGCGGCAAAGCGGACATCGGCGCGGCGCGCATCGGCAAGCGGCCGCATATAGGCGCCGACGCCGTAATAATGCGTGACCCCGGCATTCGGCGAAAACGGCATAGGGCCGCCAGAGGGCGAATTGACCACATAGGGCACATCCGGCCGAAGCGATTGCACCAGCGGCGGGATGATTTCTTCCACGATGGGGCTTTTCCAGAACTGTTCGGGCAGCCCCATCATCGCAGCCTGCTGGTGGATCTCGCTGCCGCCGCAAAGCACCGCCAGCGAAGGCGAGAGGCGCGTGCGGCTCAGAAACTGCGAAACCTCCGCCTCGACATGGGCACTGAACGCCTTGTCGTTCTTCGGATAGTCGAAATTGGCGAACATGAAATCCTGCCAGACGAGCAGGCCGAGTTCATCGCACAGGCGGAAGAATTCCGGCGTTTCATAAGCCATGGTACCGCCGATGCGGATCATGTTCATGCCGGCTTCAGCCGCCAGCCGCAGCCAGCGCTCGTAATCGTCGCGACCGCCCGGTAGGCGCACGATATCTGCCGTGGTCCAGACAGCACCTCGGCAGAAAATCCGTTCGCCATTGACGATAACAGTGAAATCCTGCCCATCGGCACCGCGATCGACCGAAAGCCGTCGAAATCCGGTTTTCCCGAGCGCGTGTTCGGTGCCATCGACGACGAGCGTGACGTCATGAAGCTGCGGCACGCCATGCGTATGCGGCCACCAGGGCGCCACATCGGAGATTTTCAGAATAGCCGTATAGCGCCCGGCGCCATCCTTCTCGAACGCCTGTTCCGCCTCGCCGCATTTCAATCCCAGCTCTTCGACATCGCCTTCGATCGAGAGCGACGCATAGAGCTGGCCCTCACCGTTTTCGAGCAGATCCGGCCGCAAGGAGAGATCGCGAATAACGGGGGCGCCTGGACGCAGCAGCGTGATCGACCGCCATGGGCCAACGGCCTGAACCTCCGGGCACCAGCCGGGCATGTGGCCGAGCAGCGTCGTGCGCACCATGCGCAAGCCTTGCGGCGTAATCATCTGCGGCCGCCAGCGGGCACGCGGTCCCGGCTCGGAAAGCTTCGGCTCCAGGGCACGGAAGCACAGCGCCAGCTCGTCCCCGCCAAGCAGGGTAACGTCGACGTCATGCGCTTCGAACATGCTTTCGGAGACGAGGATTTTCTGGCCGTTGAGGAAAACCTCGCAAAGCGTCGCCAAGCCCTCCAGCCGCAGGACCGCCTCACCGGCCTCCGCATCCACCAGACGGCAGATGTACCAGGCGTCGCGGTCGTGAAGAGGCTGGGGCTTCGTCCGGTCGAAACGCCCGGCCTTTTCTAGGGCTTCCGCCACCGTGCCCGGCACGGGCGCTGGAATGAAGCCTGACGTCAGTGGCACATCAGAGGGCGAGATGCATGTGCCTGCATCCGTTAATACCAAATTCCAGCCCTCGCTCAGCCGCATTCCACCGCTGAGATCCGCCAAGCGCCCGCCCATGACATCTTCGGGGATTTCCCCCGCCCCCAATATCGTCAGAAATAATCCAGCCGTAGCGCGATTGAACGAAAGCCGGTCAAAGCTTCCGTTCGAGTTCGCCCATCATGGAATCCCACGCATCGGCGGCGGGATCAAGCGCCGTGCGCAACGGCTCGAATTTCTTGCGCGTGATGGCGCGAGCCAGCTGGAACTGCACCGATTTCGCCGTCTCGGAAATTTTCCGCGCCTCGGCCGCCGCATCGGACATTTCAACCGAGAGCCAATCGAAATGGCTGCCCGCAAGCTCGAAATTGGCACCGAGCTGACGCAGCGTGTTGAAAGCATATTTATGGAAGAAGCCGAAAGGCCGTTCGGCAATCGCTTCAACCTGCGCAGGGAAGACCTCCGCGAAAGCGCGGACCGGATTGGCCTTTGGCCGGCGTCGGAAATGGAAGGAGAGGAGCTGCCGCGCGGTCTCATGGATCGCGGCTTCGGCCGGTGCTGTCTCCGGAAATTTCGCAAATTCCGTATAGGGCAGAAACGGCAGATCCTCGTCCGTCAAATGCAGCTGGAAGAGCCCGTCGAAATCCTCGCCCGACAGCTGGAAGAACCCGCCATTGTGGAAATAGTCGAGCGTGCGGCCCTGCATGTCGAGCCGGTTGATCGCCACCGTCGTCTTGCCGTGCTCGCGGCGATAGCCGACACCCTGCGTATCCGGCATGAAGAAGGAATCCATCTCTACCAGGCAGAGCCGGCCGCGGCCGATCTGCTCGGCGACATGATTTTCAACCTTGTCGTAGATCGCAAGCTCGGTGCAGCGCACGCCATAGAGCGCTTCGAGATCCTCGAGCGGCACCTTGAAGAAGGTGAACTGGTCGCCCTCGAAATCCTGTGTCAGCGTAAAGCCGAGCATGGCTTCCGGCGGCAGCTTCAGGCTCGAAAGCACCTCGATCCAGAGATCGATATAGCAGTTCGTCTCGGGCCACATGCGCTCGCTGTCGTGCAGCGCATGCGGCTTGTAGGCGGCGGGATCCAATCCCTGAAATACGGAAGCCATGGAAGCGATCAGCCCCACAGCGCCTTGCGCACGCTCTCGGGCCATTCCTTGACGTCGAGACCATGCGTATGGAACAGCGCCAGCGCAATGCGCTCCAGGCCGAAGCCGACGCAGGCTGTGTGCACGACGCGGCCATCGGCGAAGTTCAGGCCCCACTTCGTGCCGAAGGCATCCTGATGATAGTTGAAGCTCATGCAGGCGGTCGGCTTGGCGGTCGAAGTGATCGGGATCAGCAGCTCGAACTTCAGGTTCTGGTCGCGCTGGTTGTTGGCGAGCATCTTGCCGGCCCGACCGAAGAATGGGTCGTTGGCGACATCGATGGTCACGTCGAGGCCGACTGCCTTCATCATCTCGACGCCGCGGTCCATCCAACTCTGGCGGAAATCCGTCACATGCTTTTCGCTGCCCATGCAGACATATTCGCGCATGCGGAACAGCTGCTGGCGGGCTGGGTCCTTGGAGGGCTCGTGGCGGAAGCAATAGGACTGCAGATCGTAGAGCGCGCCGTCTTCCGGAATGGAGCCGCGCTTTGCAACCGTCGGATAGAGCGGATAGCAGGCGGCGGGCGTCAGCACGATATCGGTCGCCTGCTGGTCTTTCGTCCAGTCGTCGCCGACTTCCATGCATTTCAGCAGGCTCATATGGTCGAGTTCGCTGCCGCAGAAGCTGTGCACCGTGCCGGCCAGCTGCGGGAAGCTTTTCATATAGCCGCTCTTTTCGAAGAAGGCGCGGTTCATGCCGGGCGGAAAGCGGATAGCCTCGGCGCCATCGGCGCCGCCAAACTTGTCGATCAAGCGCTCGAAAGCGGAAATCACGTCTTCGAACTGGCCGCTGCGGCCATAGAGGCCGTCAACGCCGGTGTCGATCAGGAGACCGGAATCGAAAAGACGGTCGAGAAACGATGTTTGCATATCCATGACGGTTACCCCAACAGGCTGGTATCTTGTTTGTGGACGAGCAGCATGGTCGACGTATTGCCGAGAATGCGGTCATTCGAGATCATCAATTGCGCCGAGTGCGCGTCGCGCAGGTGGCGGCCGAGGCTGTAGGGCGTACCGTTCTTGTAGCCCATGATGCCGCAGATCAGCATCGCATGGTTGATGATCGGCAGGATCATCTCCGACGACGCGATCTTGACGTTGTTCATCGCGACGGCAAAAGCCATCGACGACAGGCGGTCCGCATCGAGCTTCGCCTCCTCATAGGCCTTCAGCCCGGCAACCACATTGGATTTCACCATCTGCAGCATGCTGGAAGCTTCGGCGAGACGCAGCGCGCCGGGCGGCGGCGCGCCGGGAGACTTGCGTGCGGCGGCGCGGACGAAAGCCTGCGCACGGGAAACGGCGTCGGCGGCAATGCCATACCACACACCGCTCCACAGCAGGTGCGAGCTTGCGAGCATCGACTGTGCGGCGATTTCGGCAAACGGCTTCGGCAGGATCTGCTTGGCCGGCGCCTCGCCCTTGAACAGGAAGCCGTCCGAGCAGGTGCCGCGCATGCCGAGCGTATTCCACTCGACCGTGCGCTTGAGCTCGTACTGATCTTTCAGGAAGCAGGTCAGCACCTGATCGGAAGAGGCGGCCTCGGCATGGCTGCGCGAGGTGATCAGGATGGCGTCGGCATGGGCGCCGTAGGAAATGACGGTCGCATCCTTTTCGAGATAGCAGGTATCGCCTTCGACCTTAATAGCGCAGATGCTGTTGCGCAGATTGCCGCCGATCCCGCCCTCGGTCGTCGCCGAGGCGAGCAGCAGCTGCTCCCTGGCAATGCGGCGCATGAAGTCGCGATGCCAGTCGCTGTCGGCGCCGTGCTCGACCAGGCTCGAAAGCTTGATCTGATGCATGGCAAAGACCATGGCGCTGGCGGCGCAGGCCTGACCGAGGATCGAGCAGAGCTCGGCGATTTCGGTCATCGACGCGCCCTCACCGCCAAGATCGGTGGGGATCTGGATGGAGAGCAGCTTTTCGGCGCGCATCGCGTCGACTGCTTCGCGGGGGAACCGGCCTTCGGCATCGACGGCATCGGCGTGTTGGCTGGCGATCGCTGCGACGCGGGCGGCACGAACAGCCGCTCCCTCGCCCGTCCCAACCTCGAGTAGAGCGATCGCCGCAGTCATCAGGCGACCTTTCTGCTGTCCAGGATCATGCCGACGGTTCTTTCGATCGCGGCGATGCTGGCGAAGGATTTGCGGTTCAGCAGATTGTCGGGAAATTCGATGTCGAAGGCTTCTTCGATGCCGAGCATCAATTGTACGGAAGCGAAAGAAGACAGCCCCGTCGCGTAGAGATCGGCATCATCTTCGATCTGATCGACAGCAACAGGAAGCGCCCCGAACTTGGCCAGCAAATCGCGAATCGTCTTGTTCATAGTCTAGTTCCTTCTGGCATTGGCAAGCATAACCGCAGTTACGCGGTCTTATCCTTCGCCGAGAAGTAACAGGCAAAATAGAACATTCCGCTAAGCGACGTGGTAAATAAAAACAACTTATACTTGATGGAAAATTGTTATATTATAAACTTTTCCGATTGAAATTTACCAACCGTAAGTCATCTAAATCGCAGCGCGCGCATTGATATTATATATGTCTAATATTAAGACGCGGTTCTTTTTGGAAAGCCGCAGGTCCCGAGACGGTTAACGTGCCGGAATTCGCCACAGCGTTTATTCGAAAAACACCATCACAATCAGAGCGTCAGTAAATTATAGGCTTGCGCTGCGGCCGCTAAGCCTCCGGCGCATAGATATGTTCGCCGCCACGATAATCCGAAATCGAATAGCAACCTTCGCCCAACTCGCGAACCGAGCTTTGACCGATGTCGGCCTTGCCGTGGCCGCCGGGAATATCGAGAATATAGGTCGGCTGGCAAAGGCCGGAAATGCGGCCGCGCAGGGCCGCGACAATTGCTTGCCCTTCGGCGATCGTCAGGCGGAAATGGCTGGTGCCAGGCGCAAGGTCGGGGTGATGCAGATAGTAGGGTTTCACCCGCGTTTCGACGAAAGCCTTCATCAGCGCCGCCAGCACCTCCGGCTCGTCGTTGACGCCCTTGAGAAGAACCGACTGGCTGACGAGCACGATCCCCGCATCGATCAGCCGGGCGCAGGCAGCGCGCGCCTCCTCCGTCATCTCCCGCGGATGGTTGGCATGCAGCGCCACATAGATGGTCTTGCCACTCGCCTTCAGCGCCGTGATCAACGCGGTATCGACCCGCAAGGGATCGACGACCGGGATGCGCGTATGGAAGCGGACGATCTTCACGTGCTCGATGCCGGCAAGCTGTCTCAGGATCTCTTCGAGACGCCGCGGAGACAGCACCAGCGGATCGCCGCCGGTGAGGATGACCTCCCAGATTTCCCGATGATCGCGGATGTAGGCAAAGGCGCCATCCAGCGCCTCGCCATCCAGCGTGCCCAACCCTTGAGGGCCGACCATTTCGCGGCGGAAGCAGAAACGGCAATAGACCGGGCAGACATGCACGGCCTTCAGCAGTACGCGATCCGGATAGCGGTGCACGATGCCTTCGACGGGGCTGTGCGCGCGATCGCCGATCGGATCGGCGCGCTCATCCG
Organism: Rhizobium sp. JAB6; assembly: GCF_003024605.1. Classification (GTDB taxonomy): domain Bacteria; phylum Pseudomonadota; class Alphaproteobacteria; order Rhizobiales; family Rhizobiaceae; genus Rhizobium. Next base: position 356,509 of record NZ_PYJQ01000010.1, read on the forward strand.
GAGTAACGATGAGTTCCGCCGCATCAGGCACGAACTGTCGGGCGATGGGATCAGCTGGATCCACGGGATCGATGAGGCGCATGACGGTCGGCGTCAGAGCGACGGCATAGCGCTCCGCGACCGCTTCAAGCGCAACCGCCTGATCGCCGTCGATCAATCCGGCGCGCTCAAGTTCGCCGATGGTCCGGATCGGGCGCATCGCATTCATGCGTCATACTCCGCAACCGGTGCCCACAGTACCTGTTCGATCCGCGAGGCGCCGGTTGCCAACATCACGAGCCGGTCGAAGCCAAGCGCGATGCCGCTTGCCTCAGGCATGACGGCAAGCGCCTGCAGAAACTCCTCGTCCAGCGGATAGGTCTCGCCATAGACGCGCTGCTTTTCCGCCATCTCGATCTCGAAGCGTCGCCGCTGCTCCTCGGCATTGGTCAATTCGCCGAAGGCATTGGCAAGTTCGACACCGCAGGCATAGAGCTCGAAACGCTCGGCGACGCGATGATCGCTCGCCGATGGCCGCGCAAGGGCTGCCTCGGAGACAGGATATTCGTCAAGGATCGTGACGCGGCCGAAGCCAAGGTTAGGCTCGATTTTCTCGACCAGCACCCGGCTGAAAAGATCCTGCCACAGATCGTCGTTGGCAACGCGAATGCCAGCCTGGCGCATATCTGCCGCCAGACGCTCACGATCCGTCGATCCGTCGAGACCGATAGAGGCAAATAGATCGATGCCGGCATAGCGTTCGAAAGCGGCCGCCACGCTGATGCGCTCGGGCGGCAGGAACGGATCGGTTTCGGCGCCGCGATAGCTGAATTTTTTCGCCCCGACCGTCTCCGCCGCAAGCCCCAGTATTGCGGCGCAATCGGCCATCAGGACCTCATAACCTTCCCCTGCCCGGTACCATTCGAGCATGGTGAACTCCGGATGATGCAAAGGTCCGCGCTCGCGATTGCGGTAGACATGGGCAAAACAGGCGATACGCTCCTCGCCCGCCGCAAGCAGCTTCTTGCATGCGAATTCCGGCGAGGTATGCAGATAAAGCGGCAGCGCTTTGCCGTCGGTCCTCAGCGCTTCGGTTTCGAATGCGTGCAGATGCGCCTCGTTACCGGGCGACACCTGTAGGGTCGCCGTATCCACCTCGATGAAGTCGTTGCGCGCAAAGAAAACGCGCAATGCAGCCTGAATGGCATTGCGGCCGATGAGGAACGGCCGCCGGTCCGCATGGACATTGCGGGTCCACCAAGGGGACGCTTTGCTCGTCTTTGGCTTCATTCCTGGCTTTCTTCGTGACACGAGCCACGCAAGGGGGTGGCAATTTCCATTGATTTAGGGTAGTTGCGCCCCCAAGCAAACAATTGCTGCGTCTCGGAGAGCATTTCGACAGTCCCTCTACGACGCAAAACGCAGCGTTACAAGGAAGTCTTATGGTCAAGGTCATCGCCTCTTCGGTCCGCAAGGGCAACGTTCTCGACGTAGACGGCAAGCTCTACGTCGTTCTCACCGCTCAGAACTTTCATCCGGGCAAGGGCACTCCGGTCACCCAGGTCGACATGCGCCGCATCGTCGACGGCGTAAAGGTGTCCGAGCGCTGGCGCACCACCGAGCAGGTCGAGCGCGCCTTCGTCGAAGATGTGAACTTCCAGTATCTTTATGAAGACGGCGAAGGCTTCCACTTCATGAACCCGGCCACCTACGACCAGGTCGTCGTCGATGTCGAAACCATGGGCGACCAGAAAGCCTACCTCCAGGAAGGCATGACCTGCATCCTGTCGATCCACGAGGGCGTTCCGCTGGCAATTGAACTGCCGCGCCACGTGACGCTTGAGATCACCGAGACCGAACCGGTCGTCAAGGGCCAGACGGCATCGTCCTCCTACAAGCCGGCCATGCTGTCGAACGGCGTGCGCACCATGGTGCCGCCGCACATCAACGCCGGCACCCGCGTCGTCATCGCGACGGAAGACAATTCCTACGTCGAGCGCGCCAAGGACTAAGCGATCAACGTCTCTCCGCCTTGAAAACGCCTCGTCCCGGTGACGAGGCGTTTTTCGTTTCGGGCGGTTGTAGCCGGAGCGGCCACGCGAAGACGTATCCTGCCGCGTTACGGAGCGCTGGCCCTTTTCTCGTCCGCCTGTATCGCACCGGCAATTTCGGAAGGCGTTTGCATATCGGTGCTGTGCTCATGCGGAGCCAGGGCCAGCAGATGCAGGACGCGCGGCGACATGGCCTGCATGAAGGCATCGGAGCGTCCGATGTAGATCAGGGTCGCACCCTCCAGTTCGGTGAGCAGAGCAAAGGCCTTTGCCTGAACCTCAGCCTCAAGCCCGTCCATGGCATCGTCGAAGACGATCCATTTCGGCTTCGCGAGCAGCAGATGCGCAAAACCGACGGCTTTCTGCTCTTCGGTATCGAGCAATCGATCCCAGCGGGCTTGCATATCGAGGCGGCTCTTCAGCCGGCCGAGCCCCACCTTGTCGATGACGGATTCGACGGCTGCATCGTCGTAGGCGTCGGGATCATCCGGGAAACAGATTGCTTCCTTGAGCGTGCCGGTCGGCACATAGGGCGTATGCGGCACGAACAGCATATCCTCCATCGGCGGCAGGCTGACCGTGCCGGAGCCGCTGTACCACTGATGCGCCAGCACCTCGAACAGCAGCCTGCGGTTTACGCCATGATCGCCATTGATCATGACATGCTCTCCGGCATTGATCGTCACCGTGCCCTCCGCGATCCGGAAGCCGTTTTCGGTCGCCTCGTCACTGGTCTTCGTCGAAACTTCCAGATCGGTCCAAACCATCGTCCCAGGTGCCGCCTTGTCGAAGACGAGGGTGTGCGGCATCGGCGTCTTGTCCTCCATTTCCGTCAGCGCCTTGCGGAAATCGGTCACGCGCATCAGCGTCGCGCGCCATTCGGCGATCGGGCCGAAATTGGCGACATACCAGCGCAGCGCCGAATTGACCTGATTGAAGGCGCCGACCGCCACCATCAGCTGACCGAAGGTCAGGCCGCCGGAGAAATAGGCGGGCGCGGCAACGAGGATCGGGATGATCAGCACCAGCCAGCCGTAGCCGGCCGACACCCAGGTGAGATTGGTATTGGCGATGGCAAGCTGACGGATGACGGCAAGCACGGCCGATATATCGAGATTGATCCGCCGGCGCTCGTTCTCCTCGCCGCCGGCAATCGTGATCGCCGGCATATGCTCGTTGGCATGCATGAGCGCAAAGCGCAGTTCGGCCTCTTTCGAATAGCGATCCGCATTCAGCCGCACGAGGCGGCGGCCGACGAATTGGCTGAGGAACGATGCCGATCCGGCATAGAGGATCGCCGCCCATACCATGTAGCCGGGAATGGCAAAATTCATGCCGTTGAGCTTGAATACCATGCCGCTGGAAAGCTCCCAGAGCACGCCGATGAAGCTCAGCAGCAGGATCGTCGCCTGCACAAGGCCGATGGCGAGCCCGGTCGTGCTTTCTGCGAGGTTGCGGGCGTCCTCATGGAGGCGCTGGTCAGGATTGACGCCGATCAGTCCGGAAGAGGCAAGCCGAAGCGCGCGCTTGGCCTGCAGCCATTGATTGACGAGGTCACGCGCCAGACCCTCGCGCATGTAGAGCGCGGTCATCTGGTTGAGCCAAGCCTGGATGACGTTAAGAACCAGCAGCGAACCGGCGATGATGCCGAAGACGCCGAGCTGATGGAAGAAAGCGGAAATATCGCGTCTCGCCAGCGAATCGTAGAAAGGCGCGTTCCAGTTGTTCAGCAGCACCTGGACGTAGGCCGTGACCAGGATGATTGCGAAAAGCGCGACGACAAGGATAATGAGCTTGATGCGGACCGGCGAATTCCAGAACGCGGAAAACATCATCCTCAACCGAAAGAAGAGGCTCAAATCGTATCCGACCTGTTCGTTCCCCTGCACATTCGGCTTGGCTTGCGTATCAACTGCCATCAGCACTTCCCTGCCACGCGTCCCGTCAGTTAATCATGAGCCGCCCTCATGTCCACCCTTGCAATAGATCGGTGGGATCACATTCCTATATACACGGTTTCGCGTCTTGAACCGAATAAGGCCAGCAATTAGCCTGCGCTCGAAAGATTGAGAAAGCCTTCCGATGCAATTTCAGGGAACCGCCGACTATATCGCCGACAAGGATCTGATGGTCGCCGTCAATGCCGCCATAAGACTGGAACGCCCACTTCTGGTGAAGGGCGAACCGGGTACGGGCAAGACCGAACTCGCACGCCAGGTGGCCGCCGCGCTCGGTCTCGATCTGATCGAATGGAATGTCAAATCGACGACGAAGGCCCAGCAGGGCCTCTACGAATATGACGCGGTCTCACGCCTGCGCGACAGCCAGCTCGGCGACGTCAGAGTTCACGACATAGGCAACTATATCAGGCAGGGCAAGCTTTGGCAGGCCTTCACCTCGCCGACGAAATGCGTGCTGCTGATCGACGAGATCGACAAGGCCGATATCGAATTCCCCAACGATCTCCTGCAGGAACTGGATCGCATGGAGTTCCATGTCTACGAAACCGCCGAGACGATCCGGGCCGTCGTCCGCCCGATCGTCATCATCACGTCGAACAATGAGAAGGAACTGCCGGACGCCTTTCTGCGCCGCTGTTTCTTCCACTATATCCGCTTCCCCGACATGGAGACGCTGAAGCGTATCGTCGAGGTGCATTATCCCGGCATCAAGCAGTCGCTCGTGCAGGCGGCGCTGACGCAATTCTTCGAAATCCGCGAGGTGCCGGGCCTGAAGAAGAAGCCCTCGACCTCCGAAGCGCTCGACTGGATCCGCCTGCTGGTCGCAGACGATATCGATCCGGAGACGCTGCGCGCCGATGCAAAGAGCATATTGCCGAAACTGCATGGCGCGCTTCTGAAGAACGAGCAGGATGTGCACCTTTTCGAACGGCTGGCCTTCATGGCCCGCGGGCAAGGAAAGTAATGCAGCGGGATGCCGTGAAGGTCCTGATCTACGCGCTGCGCGACCGGCATCTGCTGGTATTCGATGAGCCGGATTTTCCCGCCGTCCAGCTCCAGGTCCCTGGCGGCACCGTCGAATCCGGCGAGGATATCGTGGCAGCGGCGGCACGCGAATTCGAGGAGGAGACCGGCTTTGCGCCACACGAACTCCATCCGCTGGGCGTCCACGACTACCGTTTCGAAAAGAACGGCCGCGAATACTATCACCAGCGGCACTATTTCCGCTGCCGCATCTCTGAGCGGGCGCCCGCCACTTGGCTCCACTATGAAATGACGCCTTTCGATGGTGGCGGCCCGATTGGCTTCCGCTTCTTCTGGCTAGCGATCGAGGCCGCCAGGCAGCGCCTCGGTTACGGCATGGAAGCCCTCCTTGAACATCTGTAGGGCGCATCGCGCCTCCAGGCCGGGCCTCCCGGTTTCGCCGGCGCTTGCCCATTGACCAGCCGAGATGTCAGGTCTATTGAATTTCTCTCGTGGTGATTTGGCCGGCCGGCTTGCAGCCACGTTAAATAAGTCGCTAAAGGGCCGCGTGCGGACCGGTAGCGATTCATGATCGCGGCCGGTTTTTTTGTATTTGCGAGTGAACCCGATGCCCATCAAGATTCCCGATACGCTCCCCGCGTTTGAAACCCTCCAGAGCGAGGGTGTGCGGGTGATGACCGAAACGGTGGCGTTCCGTCAGGATATCCGCCCCCTTCAGATCGGGCTTCTCAACCTCATGCCGAACAAGATCAAGACCGAGATCCAGATGGCGCGCCTGGTCGGCGCATCGCCGCTGCAGGTGGAGTTCTCCCTGGTGCGCGTTGGCGGCCACAAGGCGAAAAACACCTCCGAGGATCATCTGCTTGCCTTCTATCAGACCTGGGAAGAGGTGAAGCACCGTAAATTCGACGGCTTCATCATCACCGGTGCGCCGATCGAGCTGCTCGAATATGAGGACGTCACCTATTGGCAGGAGATGCAGCAGATCTTCGACTGGACGGCGACCAACGTCCATTCGACGCTGAACGTCTGCTGGGGCGCGATGGCGGCGATCTACCATTTCCACAAGGTGCCGAAATACACCCTCACGGAGAAGGCGTTCGGCGTCTATCGCCACCAGAATTTGAAACCCTCCTCGGTCTATCTCAACGGCTTTTCCGACGATTTCGCCATTCCGGTGTCGCGCTGGACCGAAGTGCGCCGTGCCGACATCGAAAAAGTGCCCGGCCTGCAGATCCTGATGGATTCGAGCGAGATGGGCGTCTGCCTCGTGCACGAGCGCGTTTGTAACCGGCTCTACATGTTCAATCACGTGGAGTATGATTCCACCTCGCTGGCGGACGAATATTTTCGGGATGTGAATGCCGGCGTGCCGATCAAGATGCCGCACAACTACTTCCCGCATAACGACCCGGAAATCCCGCCGCAGAACCGGTGGCGCAGCCACGCGCACCTGTTCTTCGGCAACTGGATCAACGAGATCTACCAGACCACGCCGTATGATCTGGAGGAGATCGGCCAGGAAAGGACTTGAGGCTTGTTCATTCCCTTCTTCCTGAAGCTGAGGCAAGCGAAGGTGCCGGTAACGCTCCGGGAATTCCTGTCGCTGCTTGAGGGAATGGAGGAAGGGATTGCCGATTGGGACGTTGAAGCCTTCTACTATCTGGCGCGCGCGACGCTGATCAAGGACGAGCGCTTCATCGACCGTTTCGACCAGATCTTCGCCGATTACTTCCGCGGCGTCGAGGCGATCGGCGGCAATGCCGACGAAGAAGCGGTAGAGCCGGCAACCATTCCCGAAGAATGGCTGCGCAAACTCGCCGAGCGGCATCTGAGCGAAGAGGAAAGACGGCAGATCGAGGCACTCGGCGGCTTCGACAAGCTGATGGAGACGCTGCGCGAGCGGCTGGGCGAACAGAAGGGCCGGCACCAGGGCGGCTCGAAATGGATCGGCACATCAGGCACTTCGCCCTTTGGCGCTTACGGCTACAATCCCGAAGGCGTGCGCATCGGCCAGGAAACTTCGCGCCACCGCCGCGCAGTCAAGGTCTGGGATCGGCGCGACTTCAGGAATCTCGACGATGGCGTAGAGCTTGGCACCCGCAACATCAAGGTAGCGCTGAAGCGCCTGCGCCGCTGGGTGCGCGCGGGGGCAGCCGAGGAACTCGATCTTTCCGGCACCATCCGCTCCACTGCCGAGCATGGCTATCTCGATGTCCAGACACAGCCGGAACGCCGCAACGCCGTCAAGCTGCTGATGTTCTTCGATGTCGGCGGCTCGATGGACGATCATATCCGCGTCGTGGAAGAACTTTTTTCCGCCGCGCGATCAGAGTTTCGCCACATGGAGTATTTCTACTTCCACAATTGCCTCTACGAAGGTGTGTGGAAGGACAATCGCCGCCGGCGCACCGACATCACCGCGACGACCGACCTGATCCGCACCTTCGGCCCCGACTACCGTGTCGCCTTCGTCGGCGATGCCTCCATGAGCCCCTACGAGATCACTCAAGTCGGTGGCTCGGTAGAGCATTGGAACAAGGAGGCCGGCGAGGCGTGGCTCAATCGCATGACAGGCCATTTCCGCAAATGCGTCTGGATCAACCCCGTGCCGGAAAACTATTGGGGCTATGCGACCTCGATCTCGATGATCCGCCGGCTGATGAGCGACCGCATGTATCCCCTGACCCTCGGCGGATTGGAGAGGGCGACGAAGGAGCTGTCGCGCTAAGTGGATCAGTTCGGGTTTGCCAATAGTCGAGCGCCCACCGTCCCCCTGCACCTTCGTGCATGGCCCCTCACTCCAACCCTCTCCCCGCGCGGGGAGAGGGGGCTCTATAGCGCGCCTCTCTCCGATCAGAATGCGATTAACTGGCCTCTGTCGGCCCCTCTCCCCGCAAGCGGGAGAGGGCTAGGGTGAGGGGCCGTTACAGAATCGGCGGTTCTGTCACAGGCATTGCATACTTCCAGTGCAGCGTAGCGTCGCGAAAGCCGGACAGTACCTTGTCCCCTCTCCTCACGCTCCTAAATTTCGCCCTCTGACCGGTTGCGGAACGGCGCGAATGGAGGCAGGGTCTGGCCTCACATATTCAAAGCAATGGATGAGCTGATATGACGGAAAGCACTTTGCAGCGGGAACATTTTGGGACGACGGCGGATGGGGATACCGTCTATCGCGTCAAGATCGTCGGTGGCGGCCTGACGGCGCATATCATGTCATGGGGCGCGGTCATTCAGGATCTGCGTCTTGACGGACACGAGCCCTCGCTCCTGCTCGGCTTCGACAATTTTGCCGATTATCCCCTCCACTCCTCCTATTTCGGCGCCACGCCCGGGCGCTGCGCCAACCGCATCGGCGGCGGCCGCTTCACGCTTGACGGCAAGCAGTATCAGCTGGAGCTCAATGAAAAGGGCGTCACTCATCTGCATGGCGGCAAGGACAATATCGCCAAGCGCAATTGGACCATCGTCGAGCACGATACCGACCGTGTCGTACTGAAGATTGTCGATCCCGACGGCCGCGCCGGCTATCCCGGCAATTGCACGATCCAGGCAACCTATTGGGTCCATGGCAATGGCGAATTGTCGGTCACATACGAATCGACCACCGATCAGCCGACGCTCGCCAATGTCTGCCAGCACGCCTATTTCAACCTCGACGGCCGCGACGATGCGCTCGGCCACGACATCATGATCGCCGCCGATCACTATACGCCGACCGACGACAAACAGGTCCCGACCGGCGAAATCCGCTCCGTCGAAGACACCGTCTTCGATTTCCGCGAGATGTCGCCGATGAAGCGTTTCGAAGGCAGCGAGCAGGCGCTCTACGATCACAATTTCTGCCTCTCCGGCGAGCGCACCGCCAAGCGCTCCGTCGTGCTCGCCCGCAGCGTCAATTCCGGCGTCTCGCTCGAAGTGCGCACCACCGAGCCCGGCGTGCAATTCTATGCCGGCTTCAAGCTGGACGTGCCGGTGCCCGGCCATGACGGCCGTAAGATCGGCCCGTTTGCCGGCTTCTGCCTGGAAACGCAGGTCTGGCCCGATGCCATCAACCACGAAGGCTTCCCCAATGCCGTGCTCCGCCCGGGCGAGGTATTGCGGCAGGAAACGGATTACATCTTCACCAAGAACTAGGTCGGGGATGCCTGCTCACTTGAAAATATCGGCCGGGCGTCCAAAGCGCCCGGCCGATTCTTTTTGCACTGCGGATAGATTCACCTTGTGAATTGGTTCTAAATAGGTTCTATATGACAGCCATGGATAGAACCAGTTTGATAGCCGAATTGAACAATCGCGGCCTCGGCGACGGGACCGGGAGCGGGCCGCTGTACAAGCGCCTGGCACAAGCGCTGACGGGTCTGATCCAAGAGGGCCTGCTGAAACCGGGCACGGCACTTCCGGGCGAGCGAGATCTCGCCAGCGCACTGGAAATCGGCCGCGTTACCGTGCGAACGGCCTATCGCGACCTGCTCACTTCAGGCGTCATCGAATCCCGTCACGGCAGCGGCACCTTCGTCTCGCAGCATGTGGAGCGCATTGAGCAGCCACTCTGGCGCCTCTCCTCCTTTTCCGCAGACATGCGATCGCGCGGCCGCGAACCGGCAGCGCGCATCCTGTCCCGCACCGTCAGTGCGCCCGCGCCGGAGGAATCCTTCCTGCTGGGCCTCGGCCTTGATGAACCCGTGCTGCGTCTCGACCGATTGCGCTTGGCGGACGGCCAGCCGCTCGCCATCGAGCGTGCCGTCGTTCCCATCAAGTTCCTCGGTGAAGAGGCCATATCCGAGGGATCGCTTTACGACGCTCTGGCGGCCAAAGGCTTCAAGCCAGTGCGCGCCCAGCAGAGGCTGACCGCCGTGACACTCGACCCGACATCCGCATCGATCCTGACCGTGAAGGCCGGGGCGCCGGCACTTCTGATCGAACGCGTCTCCCGCCTCGCGGATCAGCGCGTCGTTGAATATACCCGCTCGCATTACCGCGGCGATGCCTACGATTTTGTTGCTGAATTGAGAATTGGAGATGACCTATGAGCGAGACCCAATCCCTGATGTTGGCGGAAGCCGGCCAATCGCCTGAGGTGGTTGCAACCCTGCTGGAAAAGGAAAAGCCCGCCTTTGCCGAAATCGCGAAGCTCTTCTCGACCGGCCGTCCATCGCTGATCACGACGGCGGCGCGCGGCTCCTCCGACCATGCCGCCACTTTCTTCAAGTATTTGTTCGAAATCTCCTGCGGCATCCCGGTCGCCTCGGTCGGCCCGTCGATCGCTTCCGTTTATGGCGCTCCGCTGCACCTGAAGGGCGGCATTCACTTCACGGTCTCCCAATCCGGCGGCAGCCCCGACATTATCGCCATGCAGGCCGCCGCCAAGAAGGGTGGCGCCACCACGATCGCCGTCGTCAACGTCACAGACAGCCCCCTTGCCAGGGAAGCCGACATCGTGCTCGGCCTCAACGCCGGCAAGGAACAGAGCGTCGCCGCGACCAAATCCTTCATCGCCTCGGTTGCCGCTCTTGCCGGTGTCACGGCTGCGGTATGGCAAGACAAGGCGCTGATCGATGGCCTTGCCAAATTGCCGGAAGCGCTTGCCGCCACCTCCGGCATCGACGGCCGTGCGGCCGAAGATGTGCTCTTCGACGCCTCCTCGCTCTATACCGGCGGCCGCGGCCCGGCTTTCGCCATTGCCCTTGAAGCGGCTTTGAAGGCCAAGGAGACCGCCGGCCTTCATGCCGAAGCCTTCTCATTGGCCGAACTCATGCATGGCCCGATGCGCCTCGTGCAGCCGGGCTTCCCGATCGTCGCCTTCTCGCCCGATGATGCCGCCTTCGCCAACAATGCCAAGGCGCTGGAACGGCTCCAGAAGCTCGGGGCCACCGCCGTCTCCTTCTCGACCGCGCCGCTTGCCGGCATCAACCTGCGCATGCCGACCACGGGGAATGGCCTGCTCGATCCGCTGGTATCGCTGCTGTGCTACTATCGCCTCATCGAGTCGGTGACCCGCCGCAAGGGCTTCGATCCGGACAAACCGGCTAATCTTCTCAAGGTAACGGAGACCATGTGATGGACTACAAGGTCTTTACCGGCGCCCGTATCTTCGATGGCGACCGGTTTCACGACGATAGCGCATTGGTGATCGGCAACGGCCGTATCCATGCGATCACCGGAGCGAATGATGTCCCCGATAACGCGGAGACCATTCAGCTGAAAGGCGGCGTCCTCTCTCCGGGCTTTATCGACGCGCAGGTCAACGGCGGCGGCGGCCGCATGCTGAATGACGAGCCCTCGCCCGCGTCCATGTATAGGATTGCCGAGGGCCATCGTCCCTACGGCACGACATCGGTGCTGCCGACGCTCATCACCGATGTCGCAGCCGCGACTACTGCAGCGATCGAAGCGGCTGTCGAAGCCGTGAAAGCCAATCGCGGCGTCGCCGGCCTGCATCTGGAAGGCCCGCATCTGGCACCGGCCCGCAAGGGTGCGCATCTCGCCGAACTGATGCGCCCGGTCGAAGACAGCGACGTCAAGACTTTCATCCGTGCCCGTGAGGCGATCGGCACCTTGCTGGTGACGATTGCGGCCGAGCAGGTCACCGAGCGGCAGGTGCAGGCGCTCGCCGAAGGCGGCGTCATCGTCAGCATCGGCCATAGCGATTGCACGGCGGAAGCCGCCAATGCGCGCTTCGATGCCGGCGCGCGCGGCGTTACCCATCTTTTCAATGCCATGAGCCAGATGGGCCATCGCGCGCCCGGTCTCGTCGGCGCAGCGATCGATCACCCCGCCCCCTGGTGCGGCATCATCGCCGATGGTCATCACGTGGAGCCGACGGCGCTCAGGGTCGCGCTGCGCGCCAAGCGCGGTGAAGGCCGCCTGTTTTTCGTTACCGACGCCATGTCGCTCGTCGGCACCGATCTGCCGAGTTTCACGCTGAATGGACGCACGGTCTATCGCACCGAGGGAGGCTATTGTTCCAAACTGACGCTCGATGACGGCACGCTTGCCGGATCCGATGTCGATATGGCCTCGACCATCCGCTATGGCGTCAATATTCTCGAACTGCCATTGGCGGAAGCCCTGCGCATGGCGACCTCCTATCCCGCCCGTTTCCTGCGGCTTACGGATCGGGGTCACTTAACGCCGGGAATGCGTGCCGATCTCGTTCACATCAACGACGGCATCGAAGTGACCGAAACCTGGATCTCGGGTCAACATTCGGCCTGACACAGCATATAAGGAAGGTCGGCATGAGCGCAGTCACGGACAGCTATTTCTCCGCCCTCATCGGCCGGTTGGAGACCCTGCGCGAGGCGCTGGCCGAGCCGATGTCCCGGGCTTCGGCTGCCATCTGCACGGCCGCACGCGCCGATCGCCGCGTCTATGTCTTCGGCACCGGCCATTCGCATATGCTGGCGGAAGAAGTGCATTATCGCGCCGGCGGCCTCGCCTTCACCATTCCCGTGCTCGTGGGCTCCGCCATGCTGCATGAAGGCGCCGTCATCAGCTCGGTCTATGAACGCACCGAGGGCCTTATCCGCCCGGTCTTCGAGCGCTACGGCATGCAGCCCGGCGATGTGCTGATCATCGCCTCCAATTCCGGCGTCAACGCCGCGCCGATCGAGGCGGCGGATTATGGCCGGGAAATCGGCGCAACGGTCATCGCCATCACCTCGCTCGCCTATTCGGCCGCCATCGCCAATGGACGCAGAAAGCTCGCCGATATCGCCGATATCGTGCTGGACAACGGCCTGCCGCCGGGGGATGCGATGATCGAGCTGCCGGGAACGGAGCTGAAGGTCGGACCGGCCTCGACAGCCGTCGGCGCCACGGTGCTCAATGCCATCTTCGCCGATGTCGCCGCCGAACTCTGCAGAGACGGCAATCCGCCCGTCTACCTCAGCGCCAACATGCCCGGCGCCAAGGAAACCAACCAACAATTGGTCAAGAAATACCGGCCGCGCAATCCGCATCTTTAAGGCGGCTGGAAGACGCCTCCTATCTGGAGCGGCATAAACAATCGGATAGAACGGCCGAGCGATTCCCGTGAAACGCTCGGCCACTCCTTTAGGAATCATTGCGCTGCGTCTGCCGCCGCAGGCTCCTGTTCGGCTTCCGCCTGCTTGCGCCGTCTGCGCAGGACAACATAGAAGACCGGCGTCAGGAACAGGCCGAACAGCGTCACGCCGAGCATGCCGGAGAAGACCGCGGTGCCGAGCGACTGACGCATTTCCGCGCCCGGGCCGGTCGCGATCATCAGCGGCACGACGCCGAAGATGAAGGCAAACGCCGTCATCAGGATCGGACGCAGGCGCAGATGACTGGCCTCGATCGCCGCCTCCACTGCGCTCTTTCCCTCAAGCTGCGCCTGCCGGGCGAATTCGACGATCAGGATCGCGTTCTTGGCCGCAAGGCCGATCAGCACGATCAGCCCGATCTGCGTGAGGATGTTGTTGTCCATTCCTCTCAGATGCACGCCGATCAGCGCCGCAAGCACCGCCAGCGGCACGATGAGGATGATCGCAAGCGGCAGGATCCAGCTTTCATACTGCGCCGAGAGCGCCAGGAAGACGAAGATGACCGACAGGGCGAAGATGTAGATCGCCGTATTGCCGGTATGTTTTTCCTGATAGGCGAGTTCCGTCCATTCGAAGGTGGTGCCCGACGGCAAGAGATTCTTTGCCAGCCCCTCCATCGTGTCGAGTGCCGTACCCGTGGAAACGCCCGGACCCGGATTGCCCTGCAAAGGAACCGAGACATACATGTTGTAGCGCTGGACGAGCGCCGGCCCGGTCGTGTCGCGGATATCGACCAACGTGCCGAGCGGTACGAGCGCGCCCGTCGCCGACCGCACCTTCAGTGCCAGAATATCCTCACGGTCCATGCGATACTGCTGGTCGGCCTGCGCCCGGACCTGATAGACACGGCCGAAAGCGTTGAAGTCGTTGACATAGGATGTGCCAAGATTGATCGACAGCGTCTCGAAGATATTCGGGATCGGCACGTTCAGCGCCCGCGCCTTGTCACGGTCGATCGCCAGGAAATACTGCGGGCTGTTGGCGGAGAAGGTGGTGAAGACGCCGCTGACACCCTTGTTCTGCGCGGCAACGCCCATCATCTGGTAGGCGAGCGGCAGGATGCGGCGCATGTCGGGGTTTTCCCGGTCCATGATCTGCATCTTGAAGCCGCCGGAATTGCCGACGCCGCGGATCGAAGGCGGCGGAATGGCGATGATGAAGGCTTCCTGGATACCTTGGAGGCTACCGAAGAGCTGGCCGATGATCTTGGTCGCCGTATCTCCGGTCTTTAGCCGCTCCTCGAATGGCTTGAACGGCGTGAAGATGACGCCTGAATTCGAGGCATTGGTGAAAGTCGCGCCGTTGAAGCCGGCAAAGGCGACGGCATTGGCAATGCCCGGCGTCTTGCTGATGATGTCAGTCGCCTTCTGGATGACGGCGTTGGTGCGCGCAAGCGACGCGCCGTCGGGCAGTTGCACGACGACGATGGCATAGCCCTGGTCCATGGTCGGAACGAAGCCCTGCGGCACGATCCTGCCCATATACCAGGTTCCCGCCAGCAGCCCCGCGAAGACGAGAAGCGCACAGGCCAGCGCCGTCCACGTTGTCACGAGGCGCCGGATGATCCACGAATAGCCGCTGCTCATCCGCTCGAAGCCGCGGTTGAACCCGTCACCCAAGGCGCGGCCGAACCGCGCGAAGACATTGTTCGATTTCTCGTGGCTATGGGGACGCAGGACGATCGCGGCGATCGCCGGCGAGAGCGTCAGCGAGTTCAGGCACGAAATGGCCGTCGCGACTGAAATCGTCACCGCGAACTGCCGGTAGAACTGGCCTGAGATGCCGGGGATAAAGGCGGTCGGCACAAAGACGGCGATCAGCACCAGCGAGATCGCCAGAACCGCGGTGCCCACCTCGTTCATCGTCACATGCGACGCCTCTTTTGGCGTCATGCCGAGCGCGAGGTTTCGTTCGACATTCTCCACGACAACGATCGCGTCGTCGACGACGATGCCAATGGCGAGTACCAGGCCGAACAGCGTCAGCATGTTCAGCGAGAAGCCGAAGGCGAGCAGGAAGGCGAAGGTACCGATCAGCGACACGGGTATCGCGACGATCGGGATGATCGCCGTCCGCCACGATTGCAGGAAGACCAGCACGACGATGGCGACGAGGACCGCCGCCTCGAAGATGGTTTTGTAGACCTCGTGGATCGATTCGGCGATAAACTCCGTGGGGTTATAGATGATGCGGTATTCGAGCCCCTGCGGGAAATCCTGCGCCAGGCTTTCCATCGTCTTTTGAATGTCGGCGGCAGCATCGAGCGCGTTCGTGCCCGGGCGAGCGAAGACGCCGAGCGCCACCGCCGGGCTGCCGTTCAGATAGCTGTTGGTGACATAGTCCTGCGCGCCGAGCTCGATACGGGCGACGTCCTGCAGCTGCACGAGACGGCCGTTGCCCGTCGCCTTGACGATGACGTAACGGAATTGCCGCGCATCGGAAAAACGCCCCTGCGTGGTGACGGTATATTGGAAGGCATTGGTGCCCGACACCGGTGGCCCGCCGATCGTACCGCCGGAAACCTGTACGTTCTGATCGCGAAGCGCCTGAACGATGTCGCCGGCGGTCATGCCATAGGCGGCAAGCTTTTCAGGATCCAGCCAGATGCGCAGCGAATATTGACGCTCGCCGAAGAGCTGCACGTCGCCGACACCATCCAGACGAACCAGAAGGTCGCGGATACGCGTACGGGCATAGTTGGAGATATACAGCTGATCGTATCGATTGTTCGGCGATAGGAGATGCACGACCATCATCAGGTCGGGCGAACTCTTGACCGTGGTGATGCCGATGCGTCTGACATCTTCCGGCAGGCGAGGTTCGGCGATGGAAACGCGGTTCTGCACCAGCACCTGCGCCTTGTCGAGGTCGGTGCCGAGCTTGAAGGTGATCGTCAGCGCCATGGAGCCGTCGGCACTCGAATAGGAGGACATGTAGAGCATGTCCTCGACGCCGTTGATTTCCTGCTCGATCGGCGTCGCCACGGTATCGGCGATGGTCTGGGCATCGGCACCCGGGTAGGAGGTACGCACGACGATAGTCGGCGGCGCGACTTCGGGATATTGCGCCACCGGCAGCTGGAAATAGGCGATGCCGCCGACGATCAACAGCACGATGGATAGGACCGATGCGAAGATCGGCCGATCGACGAAGAAGTGGGAAAACCTCATTGGCTCGTCCCCTGTGAATCGGCCTGGGCTGGTGGCTCGTCATTCGTCGCCTGCTGCGGCAGCTCAATCAGCTGCGGCGTCACCTTGACGCCGGGCCGGATGCGCATCAGCCCGTTGACGACGATGGTCTCGTCACCGGTCATGCCGTCGCGGATGACGCGATAGCCATAGAGTTTCGGCCCGAGACGAACGGATTTCGGCGTGACGTTGCCGGCGGTATCGACGGTATAGACGACGCGCTGGTTCTGATCGGAACCGATGGCTTCATCCGGCACGAGGATCGCCTTGTAGCTGTTGGACCCCTGCACTTGAACGCGTCCGAAAAGCCCGGGCTGCAGAATAAGATTGGGATTGGGAAAGCGTGCGCGGACGCGGATGGTTCCGGTCTCGTTATCGACGCGGTTTTCGGCGAAGTCGAGCTTGCCCTTGAACGGCTTCTGCTTGGAATCGGCAATCGTCACGGTCACATCGAGACCGCCGCCGCCCTGCTGCAGAGCGCTGCCATTCTTGCGGGCCTCATCGGCGTAGGAGAGCAGCCGGCGCTCATCAACATCGAAATAGAAGTCGATGGGGTCGAGCGACACGATGGTCGTCAGCACGGTCTGATCGGCCTGCACGAGGTTGCCGACAGAGATCAGGCGCCGGTCGATGCGGCCGCTGAGCGGCGCGGTGATCCTGGTGAAATCCATGTCCAGATTGGCGCGATCGACCGTCGCCTGCGCTCCACGCACATTCGCCTGCGCCGAAAGGAGATCGCGGCGTCGATCATCGAGGGTCGAAGCCGACTGGCTACCCGTCGTCGACAGGGACTCCGCCCGCTTATATTGCGCATCGGCAAGCGTCAGCGACGATTTTGCCACTTCCAGCGCGGCCGTCGCCTCGTTCAGCGTGGTGACGAAAGGCCGCTGGTCGATGACGAAAAGCAGATCTCCCTGCTTGACGATCGCGCCATCCTGGAAATGCACCTCCTGCAGGTAACCGCCGACCCGCGAGCGCACGGAAACCTCATCGACCGCCTGGAAGCGCCCGATGAACTCGTCGCTATCGACGACATCGCGAACCACAGGCTTGGCGACCGTAACGGGCGGCGACGGCGGCGCACCTTGGGCAAGCGCCTGGGCACTCGAGAAAACGGCAATAGCACAGCTCAACAAGACGGCACGCGGCAGCATCGGCATGAAGCCCCCCTTGAAAACCGCATGCGGCAGTAGGCGCCGTCATCACGGTACGCTCACGAAATTTGTCTGCAACTTTCCGCGAAGAACCCGTCGCCATCAGGCGCAGTGAATCAGGTCGCTTCGGACTTCCCCAACATGCGCCACGGACCGCGCCGGCCCGGGGGTATCAACCGGAACGTGGTCCGGCAACATGCGTGTATGTATAAACGGTTTATCGGATTCGACAACAGGGAATGAGCCGGCCGCGACCGAGCGCAACCGATTGTTTTTACTGCATAGTGAAGACGCGCATAGGATGAGCCGATATGAGCCTCAGCCCTCCAGCTCCTCGCGTAGCATTTCGAGCTCGAGCCATTCCTCTTCCATCTTGGTCAGGCTTTCGCGCAGCTTTTCCATCTCCGCTGCAAGACGGTTGAACGTTGCGGCATCCTTGGAAAAGAGGTTCGGATCGGCCATTTTCTTTTCGCGGGCCGCAATCTCGGCTTCAGCCTTGGCCATTTCCTTCGGCAGGTTTTCGAGGGCGAATTTCTGCTTGTAGGAAAGCTTGCCCTTTCCCTTCGAGGCGTCGGAAGCCGGCGCTTCGGCCGATTTCGGCTTCTCAGCCGCTTTCTCAGCCCGCCTGCGTTCCTCCATCGCCCCCTTGCGCTGGGCGAGCATGTCGGAATAACCGCCGGCATATTCGATCCAGCGGCCGTCGGGCTCTTCCGGATCGGCGGGCGCGATCGTCGAGGTCACGGTGCGGTCGAGGAAGTCGCGGTCGTGGCTGACGAGGATGACCGTGCCGGCAAAACCGGAGACGATTTCCTGCAGCAGGTCGAGCGTCTCGATGTCGAGATCGTTCGTCGGTTCGTCGAGGATCAGGAGGTTGGTCGGCCGTGACAGGATGCGGGCCAGCATCAGCCGGGCGCGTTCGCCGCCGGAAAGGTTCTTGATTGGCGTACGCGCCTGCTCCGGCTGGAACAGGAATTCCTTCATATAGCCGGTCACATGCCGCTGCTCGCCATTGACGAGCAGGTTCTCGCCACGACCGTCGGTCAGATAATTGGCGAGCGTGTCTTCCAGGTTCAGCTCCTCGCGCTTCTGGTCGAGCGTCGCGATTTCCAGATTGGTGCCGAGCTTCACCGTGCCGCTGTCCGGCTCCAGCTGACCGGTGAGCATCTTCAGAAGCGTCGTCTTGCCGGCGCCGTTCGGGCCGACGAGACCAATGCAATCGCCGCGATGTACGCGGATCGAAAAAGGCGCGACGATGACCCGATCATTATAGGACTTGGTGATCTTGTCCGCCTCGATCACCAGCTTGCCGCTTTCCTGCGCATCGGAAGCCGCCGCCTGTACCGTGCCCAAAGCACCCTTATGGCCGCGATAGCGCGAGCGCATATCCTGGAGCTCGCCGAGACGGCGCATATTGCGTTTGCGCCGCGCCGTCACGCCGTAGCGCAGCCAGTGCTCCTCGCGCTCGATCTGCTTGCCGAGCTTGTGCTGCTCGAGCTCTTCGGCTTCCAGCACCTGATCGCGCCAGGCCTCGAAATGGGCAAATCCCCTGTCCAGACGGCGCGAGGTGCCGCGGTCGAGCCATACCGTTGCAGTCGAAACCTTCTCCAGGAAACGCC
This sequence comes from Rhizobium sp. JAB6, assembly GCF_003024605.1. Taxonomy (GTDB): domain Bacteria; phylum Pseudomonadota; class Alphaproteobacteria; order Rhizobiales; family Rhizobiaceae; genus Rhizobium. Next base: position 375,511 of record NZ_PYJQ01000010.1, read on the forward strand.
GGTCGTGCGAAATCAGCACCAGCGCGCTGCGGCTCTTCTGCAGCTCGCCTTCCAGCCATTCAATGGTCGGCAGATCCAGATGGTTCGTCGGCTCGTCCAGCAGCAGGATATCCGGCTCCGGGGCCAGAACACGGGCGAGAGCCGCGCGGCGCGCCTCACCGCCGGAAAGGTTCTTGGGATCCTCTTCGCCGGTCAGGCCGAGATGGGAGAGCAGATAGGTGACGCGATAGGGATCGTCGCCAGGTCCAAGACCGGCTTCGGCATAGGTGGCAACCGTCTTGTATCCGGCAAAATCCGGAGCCTGCTCGAGATAGCGCACGGTCGACGACGGATGGCGGAAGACTTCTCCCGATTGGGCCTCGACCAGACCGGCAGCGATCTTCAGGAGCGTCGATTTGCCTGAACCGTTGCGGCCGACAAGGCAGATCTTGTCGCCCGGCTCCACCTGCAGGCCGGCACCGGCGAGCAAGGGCGCACCGCCGAAGCTCAGAAAGATGTCGTCGAGTTTCAGAATGGGAGGGGCCAAGATCAGACTCCGGAAAGGTCATAGGGGCGGGCGAGAACCACGGCCCTGCCTCTGCCGAGCGAAAAGCGCACGTCGCCTTCCGCCACGTTGGAAATGGTGCGTGATGCGCCGAAGGGCAAATGAAAATCGCGCAAGGGGTAGCGGGCATTTTCGATGGAAAGGCCCGTCAGATCGCTGAAACCAAGGACGGAGAACAGCGAGCCTGATGGCAGCGTCAGCGTGAGATTGCCCGACGGAAGCGGCACCGCCTCCTCGTCACCCGACGTCAGCAGCACGTCGAAGCCTTTTTCGGCGAGCTGAATACCATAGAGCAGGTGCTGGATCGCGTGATCCGAGCGCTCGCCGCCCATGGCGCCAGCAAGGATCAGCTGGACGGCGCCGCGATCGATCGCTTCCGAGACGGCAATTTCGCCGTCGGTCGCAGCCTTTGCCGCCGGATAGGGCTGCTTCGGTACATTCGGAAAGGCTCCCTGCAGATCGGCAGGCGTGGAATCGAAGTCGCCGACCCAGAGCTCAGGCTCCACTCCGAGCGCGAGCGCGTGGCGCATGCCGCCGTCGGCTGCGATGAAACGGCTGCCGGAAGTCGCGGCGCGCAATCGCTCCGTCAGGCGAAGCTCGCCGCCGAGCAGGATGGTGAAGGTGGTGGACTGGCTCATGAGGCAAGCCCATAGCGCAAAGTCATATCCCTAGGGAAGAGCGCCGTTACCGGAACGGCCCGGGCTGGCCGATCATTCAGCCGTTTCCTTCATGGCGGCCTGGACGACGCGTTCATAGCCGCTGACATAGCGATCGAACAGAAACGAAAAGCTCTCGATATCCTCGGGCGACCAATCGGCAAAGATGCTTCCGATAACGGCGTATTTCTGCACCTGGATTTCCGACAGCAAACGCTGCCCGAGCGTGGTCAGTACCACGACGATACGCCGCGCATCCGCCTGCGACGCCTTTCGGCGCAACACACCGCGCGCCACCATGTCGGCGGTGATCCGGCTCGCGCGCGAGGGATCGATGCGCAAGAGCTCGGCGATCGTGCCGACGGTCACTTCGCCCGTATCTTCCGCCCGCCGCACGACATCGAGCACATCGAGATGCGAAAGCTCGAGCCCCGGAGCGACGTGCTGAATGGCGAGCCTGCCGATCATGCGGCGGCCGGTCAGCAAGCGCATGCGCATCATCGCCTGACCGATGCGCAGAAACTTCTCGTCTTCGGCCAGCGTCGGAACCTCGATATCTTTTGTATTCGTCGCAGATGTCATCCCTGGAGCATAGCAGAGGTTGAGCGGAAACAAAACATGCAAATGGCATTCACCTGCCATTGACAATTATATGCTAATAGCACATATCTTCACTTATGAAGACCGGGCGCCCCGCGCATTCGCTCGATAGCGCAGCGTTCCGGCCCAGTTCGGGTTCCTTGCTCCATGGACATGCAGACAACGTTTACGCCGCTCGTGGCGGATCACAAACGGCGGCTTATTCTTTTCCTGTTTCTGATGACTGCCATGTTCATGGCGACGCTCGACAACCAGATCGTCTCGACGGCACTGCCGACGATCGTCGGCGAGTTCGGGCAGCTGGAGCGTTTCGGCTGGATCGGCTCGGCCTATCTTCTCTCGCTTTCCGCCGTCATGCCCGTTTACGGCAAGCTCGGCGATCTCTTCGGCCGCAAATATGTGATGATGACGGCGATCGCCATCTTCACGATCGGCTCGGCCGTCTGTGGTCTGGCCGTCTCGATGAACACGCTGATCGCCGCTCGCGTCCTTCAAGGCTTCGGCGGCGGCGGCATCATGGTTTCGATCTTCGCTGTCAATGCCGATCTCTTCGAGCCGCGTGAGCGCGCACGCTACCAGAGCTATTCGAGCCTCGTGCTGATGGCCTCGGGCGCCATCGGCCCCGTTCTTGGCGGCACGATGAGCGATCTCTTCGGCTGGCGTTCGATCTTCCTCGTCAACGTGCCGATCGGCTTCATCGTGCTCGCCGGTCTCGCCTTCATGCTGCCCTATCGCAAGCCCGCCCGCCGTCCGAAGATCGATTATGCCGGCGCCGTCGTCCTTGCCCTGACGACGACAAGCATCGTGCTTGCCGCCGACGGGAGCGAACTCTTCGGATCTCTGCTGTCGCCGGAATGCCTGGGCATCATCGCCTTCGGCGTGATCTGCGCCATCGCCTGGGTCTTCATCGAGCGCCGCGCGCTTGAGCCCATCGTGCCGATGACGCTCTTTCGCAATCCGACATTCGGCCTTCTGCTGATCATCTCGATCACCAGCGGCGCCGTCGCCATCGGCATGGTCAACTATTTTGCGCTCTTCCTGCAAACGACGACAGGTCTTTCGCCCTCCATGGCCGGGCTGCTGTTCATCCTTCTGACCGGCGGCATCGTCTGCGGCTCCCTTTCCGCCGGTCGGCTGATCGCGGCCAGAGGCCGCTACAAGCCCTTTGCCGTCGCCAGCGCCAGCTGCAGCACCATCGCATTCGCTTCGCTTGCCTTCGTTCATGCCGGCACACCCATCGCCCTCATTGGCGGCCTGATGCTGCTGCATGGCATTGGCATCGGTCTTGCGCAGCAAGTGCCCGTCATCGGCGTACAGAATGCAGCCGGTGCGCGCGATATCGGCGCTGCGACCGGTGCCGTCACGCTGTCGCGCATGGGCGGCGCCTCCATCGCCATCTCCATCTACGGCGCCATCATCGCCGCCAAGCTCGGCAATGTCGGCGTCTCCATATCGGGCGTATCCAATATCGAGGAGTTGACGCCGAAGATGATGGCCGCCTTGCCCGAGGTTACCCGCGAGGCCGTCGCCAATGCCTATGCCGCCGCCTTCAGCCCATTGTTCATGACCGCCGCCGGCATCTGCCTGCTCGGCCTTTTGACCTCGCTGACGCTGAAGAACGTGCAGCTCCCGGGGGCGGCGAAGAAGTTCGAAAGCCCGGCGGTCGCGGAGGCTGCCGAGTAAATCGTTCATGCTGCAATCGGCAAGGGAATCATTTCCCTTGTCATCCCTCCGTCACGAGACTAAATCTGCCCATGCTCTAACGGGGTGCCTCATGTCCTTCAGGACATTTGGCTGAGAGGCTTTCACCAGCCAACCCGCGGAACCTGATCCGGCTAACACCGGCGGAGGGATTAGACGCGTGACGAAATCATGGCGCCCTTTCCCCTTCAAGACGAAACCCAGAGCATGATGCCGAAAAGCGTAAGCGGTTTTTGGACGACATCATGTTCTAATTATTAATTTCAGAGCGGATCCAGATTTTAGGTCGATAGACCTAAAATCATCCGGCTCTAGGAGGAGGCGCTGTCGTGCAAGACCGTTCGCTATTGTCATTCTTCGCCGGACTGGCCCTTGCCGCCGGCGCAACGTTTTTCGCTGTCCAGACAGCCGAGGCAGCAGACAAGACCCTGACCATCTACACCTATGAGAGCTTCACCGCCGATTGGGGTCCGGGCGCCAAGGTCAAGGCTGCCTTCGAGAAGACCTGCGGCTGCACGGTCAATTATGTCGCCGTCACCGACGGCGTCGCGCTTCTCTCCCGCCTGAAGCTGGAAGGCACCGGCACCAAGGCCGACGTCGTTCTCGGCCTCGACACCAATCTCATCGATGAAGCGAAGGATACCGGCCTCTTCGACGCGAGCGGTATCGACACCTCCGCTCTCAAAGTTCCCGGCGGTTTCAAGGATGATGTCTTCGTGCCCTACGACTACGGCCATTTCGCCGTGATCTATGACAGCCAGACGGTCAAGAATCCGCCGAAGAGCATGAAGGATCTCATCGAGGGCGATCCCAACCAGAAGATCGTCATCGAGGATCCGCGCACCTCGACGCCGGGTCTCGGCCTGCTGCTCTGGGTCAAGTCGATTTATGGGGACAAGGCGGCCGATGCCTGGGCGAAGCTCAAGGGCCGCATCCTGACGGTGACGCCGGGCTGGTCGGAAGCCTATGACCTGTTCACCAAGGGCGAAGCGCCGATGGTGCTCTCCTATACGACGTCGCCGGCCTATCACATGATCGAGGATAAGACGGATCGCTATCAGGCCGCCGCCTTCTCGGAAGGACACTATATCCAGATCGAGGTTGCCGGCCTGATCAAGTCCTCGCCGAACAAGGAGCTTGCCCGCGACTTCCTGAAGTTCATGATCTCCACGGGCTTCCAGGACATCATCCCGACAAGCAACTGGATGATGCCGGTCGCGGCAACCTCCGAGCCGCTGCCGGATGCCTTCGATAAGCTCGTGGTGCCCTCGAAGACCTTCCTGATGAGCCCCGCCGACGTCGACAAGAACCGCAAGGCCTGGATCGACGAATGGCTGACCGCAACCAGCGGCAACTGACGCCTTGATCATACTTGCGGCACCCGAGCGAAGACGCGCTGTTTCCGGCGGGGCGCTCAGCCTCGCCGGCATTGTGCTCTTCGTCGGGATCGCCGTGCTCGTCCTGCTCGCCGCCGGAATCGAATCCGGCGGCGACACCTCGCTCATAGACCCGTATCTGCTGCGCATCCTGCGTTTCACACTGCTGCAGGCGGTCCTTTCGACGCTGCTCTCCATTCTGCTCGCCATTCCGGTCGCGCGCGCGTTGGCGCGCCAGCCCCGCTTTCCCGGCCGGCTATGGCTGATCCGGCTGATGGCCGTGCCCATGGGCCTGCCGGTGCTGATCGGCGCGCTCGGCCTGCTCGGCATCTGGGGCCGGCAGGGATTGTTCAACCAGGCGCTTGCAGCACTCGGCCTGTCGCAGCCCGTCAGCATCTATGGCCTTGCCGGCATCCTGCTTGCGCATGTCTTCTTCAATATGCCGCTGGCGTGCCGGCTGATGCTGGCCGGGCTGGAGCGAGTGCCGGCGGAATATTGGCTCATGGCCGGCGGGCTGGGCATGCGGCCCGCCTCGATCTTCCGCTTCATCGAATGGCCTATCCTGCGTGGCCTCATTCCCGGAATCGCCGGCCTCATCTTCATGCTGTGCGCCACCAGCTTCACGCTGGTTCTGATCCTCGGTGGCGGCCCGGCCGCGACGACGCTGGAAGTGGCGATCTACCAGGCGCTCCGCTTCGATTTCGATCCCGGCCGCGCCGTCATGCTGTCGCTGCTGCAGATCGCCGTTACCCTCCTTGTGCTCGGCGCCATGACGCTGTTTCGCGCTCCCGACGATCATGGACTCACAGGGGGGCGGGCGCTGAACCGCATCGATGGACAGGGGATGGCTGGGCGGAGCATCGATGCCGCGCTGCTGGCCGCGGCTGCGCTCTTTCTCGGCATGCCGCTCGCTTCGGTTGTCGTGACCGGCCTTGAGGCCAATCTGTTCAAGCTCGTCGGCCAGCCAGTCTTCCTGCAGGCGGCAATCACAAGTCTTGCCATCGCGCTTGCCGCCGGACTTCTGGCCGTGCTGATATCCTTCGCGATCATTCGCGCCCGCTCCGTGATATCGGCAGAACGCCGAAAGACCCTCGGCCTACGCGGTCTGGCACTCGCATTGGGCGCAAGCTCTTCCCTCATCCTGCTGGTACCGCCGATCGTGCTGGCAACCGGCTGGTTCCTGACGCTCAGGCCATTGGGCGATCCCAGTCGCTTTGCAGCCATCCTGATCGTCATCATCAACGCGCTAATGGCGCTGCCCTTCGTCATTCGCGTCATCGAGCCAGCCTATGCGGTCCACGTCAGCCGCACCGGCCGATTGGCGGCAAGCCTCGGCCTTCACGGCATGGCTCGCCTGCGCATGGTTGACTGGCCCGGCCTGCGCAAACCGCTCTTCACGGCGCTCTCCTTCGCCATGGCCCTGTCGCTCGGCGATCTCGGCGCCGTCGCGCTCTTCGGCTCCGATAGCCTGATGACTCTGCCCTGGCTGGTTTATAGCAAGCTCGGCAGCTACCGCACCAACGACGCCGACGGATATGCCTTGATCCTCGGCCTGATATGCCTTCTCCTGACCATTGCCGGAACGGTGGGCCAGGGCACCCCGAATGAGAAAAGCAGGCGACATGACTGAGGGCAGGAGCAAGAAGGCAGGAGACATCGCCATGGAAGGCGTCGAACTGCGCCTCGGCACCCATGACTTCCGTTTCGACTGCACGTTGCCGCAGGGCAGGATCATCGCCATTGCCGGACCATCGGGATCGGGAAAATCGACCTTTCTCAATTTGCTGGCGGGGTTCGAGCAACCTGACCGCGGCCGGATCCTGCTTGCTGGACAGGACGTAAGCGGCCTGCATCCCGCCGAACGGCCGGTCTCCCTCGTCTTTCAGGACAATAACCTCTTTGCCCATCTCGATCTCTTCACCAATGTCGGCCTCGGCATCAGCCCATCCCTGAAGCTTTCGAAGGAGGACCGGGAAAGGGTCTCGGAGGCTTTGGCGCGCGTTGGCCTGCCCGGCTTCGAAAAGCGCAAGCCGGGAACGCTGTCCGGCGGCGAGCGCCAGCGCGCCGCCTTCGCCCGGGCTCTGGTGCGCGATAAACCTATCCTGCTGTTGGACGAGCCTTTCGCCGCGCTCGATCCCGGCCTGCGCTCCGGCATGGTCGAACTTCTGAAAGCCCTGCACCGTGAAACCGGCAATACGGTGCTGATCGTCTCGCACGATCCGGCCGAGGTACGGCGCCTTGCCGACCACGCCGTCTTCATCGACGGCGGCACGATCAAGCTCGCCGCACCCGTTAAAATCTTCCTGGAGACGGATGGTATTCCGGCATTGACCACATTTCTGCAACATTGATCGTGTCATGGCAGCTTGCCGCCGGCTTTGCCTTAATTTCGTCTAGCCGAGCGGCTGAAAGTCCTCGGAAATGCTTGCTAAAATACAACGCCGCCACATTTAAACGGAGTCTCGCTATGCAACCGGTGCCAAAATCGGCTACAGCAAAGGGTGGAGACCGTCCGGGCAAATGCGGATCGATGGGGGCAGAAATAACCTTTGTCGGCGTGCGACGATGATCGGCCCGGTAAGGATCAACCGGATTTGGCGCCGAGTCGGCATGACAGCGAAATGAGTAGGATGCAGATCCTGAAGCAGAGCAAGCGAGCAGAACGAAGGATCGATACGACCGCCGCAGCCCGTTTGCGCCGCTTTATGCCCTTCCTTGCGGCCGCGGCGATGTTGAACAGCTGCCAGACGGTGCTGGACCAGTCCTATCAGCCGAGCGTTTCACCCTCCGCCAATCCGCAGATCGTTTCCGAAGTGCAGAAGAACGATCCGCGCGCGCAGATGGGCGCTCGCGAACATCCCCGTATCCTCGCAAGCTACGGCGGCGAATACAAGGACGCCAAGACGGAGCGCCTCGTCGCCCGCATCGCCGGCGCGCTGACGAGCGTGTCGGAAAATCCGCAGCAATCCTACCGCATCACCATTCTCAATTCGCCCTCCATCAACGCCTTCGCGCTGCCGGGCGGCTATCTCTATGTGACGCGCGGCCTGCTGGCGCTTGCCAATGATGCATCCGAAGTCGCCGCCGTGCTGTCGCACGAGATGGCGCACGTAACAGCCAATCACGGCATCGAGCGGCAGAAGCGGGAAGAAGCCGAAGTCATCGCCAGCCGCGTCGTCGCCGAGGTCCTTTCGAGCGATCTGGCCGGCAAACAGGCGCTTGCCCGCGGCAAGCTGCGTCTTGCCGCCTTCTCGCGCCAGCAGGAGCTGCAGGCCGATGAAATCGGCATCCGCACGCTCGGCCAGGCCGGCTACGATCCTTACGCCGCCGCCCGCTTCCTGAATGCGATGGAGGACTACAGCCGCTTCATGTCGGCCAATTCCGACGTGGATCAGAGCCTGGACTTCCTTTCGAGCCATCCGAGCACGCCGCAGCGTATCGACCTTGCGAAGGCGCACGCGCGCGAATTCGGCGAAGAAGGCAAGGTCGGCGATACCGGCCGCGATTATTATCTCAACGGCATCGACGGCCTGCTCTATGGCGACAGCCCGGAGGAAGGCTATGTACGCGGCCAGACCTTCCTGCATGGCGGCCTCGGCATCCGTTTCGACGTGCCGCCCGACTTCCATATCGACAATAAGGTCGAAGCCGTCATGGCGACCGGCCCGGGCGACATCGCCATCCGCTTCGACGGCGTGGCCGACACCCAGAACCAGAATCTGACGAACTATATTTCCAGTGGCTGGGTCACCGGCCTTGATCCCTCCTCGATCAGGTCGATCACCGTCAACGGCATGCCGGCCGCCACGGCGCGCGCCTCGGCCGATCGCTGGGATTTCGACGTGACTGTCATTCGCGACCGCACGCAGATCTTCCGCTTCTTAACGGCGGTGCCGAAGGGGAATATCGCCCAGCTCGATCAGACTGCCAATGTGCTGCGCGCAAGCTTCCGGCATATGACGCCGGAAGAGGCAGCCTCGCTGAAGCCGCTGCGCGTTCGCGTCGTCACCGTCAAGCCCGGCGACTCCATCACCACGCTCGCCGCCCGCATGATGGGCACCGACCGCAAGCTCGACCTGTTCAAGCTGATAAACGCCCTGCCGACCGGGGCAAACGTTGCGCCGGGCGACAAGGTCAAGATCATTTCGGAATAGTAGCGGGGCGACTTCTCCCGCGCGGGAGAAGGGTGCACTCAGGCGTAGCTGGCCATGCGGGGATCCGCATCCACCAAAGCGTTGCGGAGCTTGTCCATCGCGCGGCTTTCGATCTGGCGCACGCGCTCCTTGGAAATGCCGAGATCGGCGCCGAGCTCTTCAAGCGTCGCGCCGTCCTCGACCAGGCGGCGGGCCTGGATGATCTTCATTTCACGTTCGTTGAGATGCTTCAGCGCGGAGGCGAGCCAGACGCGCCGGCGCTCGCCATCTATCATGTCTGAAACCTGCTCGTCGGGAAGCGGCTCGTCGCTGATCAGGAAATCGATGCGCTCGGCACTTTCGGAATCACCGGCAATCGAAGGCGCCTGCAGCGAGGTATCGTTGCTGGAAAGGCGCGCATCCATCGTCTGCACATCCGCAAGGCTGACGCCGAGCGTGACGGCGATTTCCTCATGGATGGACTGAACGGTAACGCTGGAATTGCTGCGGGCAAGCTTGGCACGCAAGCGGCGCAGATTGAAGAACAGTGCTTTCTGGGCGGAACTGGTACCGCCCCGCACGATCGACCAATTGCGCAGGATATAGTCCTGGATCGACGCCCGGATCCACCAGCTTGCATAGGTGGAGAAACGAACCTCCCGCTCCGGCTCGAAACGGGCGGCCGCTTCCAGCAGGCCGACATAGCCTTCCTGCACCAGATCGCTCATCGGCAGTCCGAAGTTACGGAACTTCCCCGCCATGGAAATGACGAGGCGCATATGGGCGGTTGCGATCTGATTGCGGGCACCGCGATCGTCGTGGTCCTTCCAGCGTATGGCGAGATTATGCTCTTCGTCGCGATCGAGATAGGGAGCAGCCATCGCAACTTTGATCATACGCCGATCTGCAGACATATTCGTCATATGCATCTCCTGGGTTTCGGCCTCAAATCGTCTCTATGCCGCGGTCGACGAAAAGGGCAGCAAGCGTCGTTTCCGAACATCGCTGCTCGGATGGAAATCAATGAATGAAATTGCAAATTGGAAACCGATTATCGCCGGATAATCGATGACTAGTCTAGTTCGATCTCATCGAACGGATCTGGCGAATGAAGCATCTTCAGATCGCCGGGGAGCTTCGAGTGAAAACGCATAGGCCGGTCCTCGTGAATGTCTATAAGACGGCCCATCTGGATAAGCGCTCCACAGGAGCTAGCCCACACGGACCGCCAACACGGGGGATAAACGCATCAGAACGGAAAAGGTTCCAAAGAAAAAACCCGGCACGAAGGCCGGGTTTTTGAAGCGCTATCGGCGTCTCGCCCTTATGCGGCTTCGTCCTGCGAATCGTCTTCGTCGACGACTTTGCCGCGCTTTGGTCCCTTGTTCAGATTGGTTTCGACAAGGCGAACAGCTTCGGTTTCCGACATCTTGTTGACGGCGGCGATTTCGCGCGCCATGCGGTCAAGAGCGGCCTCGTAAAGCTGACGTTCGGAATAAGACTGCTCCGGCTGGTTCTCGGCACGATAGAGATCGCGAACGACCTCCGCGATCGAGATCAGATCGCCGGAATTGATCTTGGCATCGTATTCCTGCGCGCGGCGCGACCACATGGTGCGCTTTACGCGGGCCTTGCCCTGCACGACCTTCAATGCACGCTCGACGAAATCGGTCTCGGAAAGCTTGCGCATGCCGATGCTCATGGCCTTGGCCACCGGCACCTTCAGGCGCATCTTGTCTTTCTCGAAGTCGATTACGAACAGCTCGAGCTTCATGCCTGCGACTTCCTGTTCTTCGATCGCAGTGATCGTGCCGACACCGTGGGCCGGATAAACGATCGCTTCACCAGTCTTGAAGCCATGGCGTGCTGCTGAAGGTTTTTTCTGCTGGGTCGTCATTCTTTTCAAAAACTCCCTGTTACGCGCCCCGTTAGGGCCGGGGTGCCGGGTCAGTCAGGCCCGGATGAGACGGACGTACCGTCGGGTCACTTCATCCTGGTCCAGCCAGACTTATGCAAACAGAAACCCACCCATCGCGATCAAGGACCCGACAACACAAACGGTTGATATGTCAAGGAAACCGCGTACGGATTGGTGATTTGCTTTCGTGATGGTTTTGGGCATGCGAAATGCCGCTGTGGATCAGTGTGGCGACCCTATCACAAAAATCTGAGGAAATCAATAATTTGCTGCGCACGCGCCAAAATGGCCACGTTGACCGGCCCGCGGCCCAACGGCAATGATTCGCTTTCTGCGATATCGACTACACCCTTATCGAGGGCCTGTCACGGCCATCGATCAATCGCCCGAACCGGGATTGGCCGAGAAATATTTCTCGAATTTTCCCTGTTCGCCATCCATCTCCTTGGCTTCCGGCAGCGGGTCGCGCTTGACCGTGATGTTCGGCCAGATGGCAGCATATTCCGCATTGACCTTCAGCCACTTATCGAGACCGGGCTCCGTATCGGGCTTGATCGCCTCGGCAGGACATTCCGGTTCGCAGACGCCGCAATCGATGCATTCGTCGGGATGGATGACCAGGAAGTTCTCGCCCTCGTAGAAGCAGTCGACGGGGCAGACTTCCACACAATCGGTATATTTGCAGCGGACGCAATTGTCGGTCACGACATATGTCATGAAGCACTCCAGGAATGTATCTAGCTTCCGCGGATGCGCAACCTGGAACGTCGCGCCTTTCCTCGGAGCCGAACGGGCAGACGAATGCATCACGCGCAGACGCGCCGTCCGGCTGGTTACCGGCAGGTTGATCGTGAGGTATCGACTTTGTTACCCAATTTCAAGGACAAACAATCGCGAAAACCGCCGGCAACAGGCAGAGTTTTCTAATCATCGTCGGAGGTGAGGCGATCGATCGCACGCCGGTCCCTTTTCGTGGGCCTGCCGCTGCCGGGTGCGCGCAACGCCTGCTCGAACGGGGTGAGGCGTTTTGTCTCATCCGGCGGCGGCGTCAGATCTTCGTAAAGCAGCCTGGCTTCCTCGAAAGGACCCCTGCGCTCGCCAGCCGACCGCACGATCAGCACGATATCCCGCCGCTCCAGCGAGAGCTCGATGCGGTCGCCGGCCTTGACGCCGAAACTCGACTGCACGACCCGCTCGCCATTCACCCTGACGCTGCCGTTCTGCACATAGAGCTGCGCCAACGAGCGGGATTTCACCATACGGGCAAAGAACAGCCATTTGTCGATGCGCTGGCGCGAACCGGAAAATGGCTGTTTCTCGTCCGTCATGACCTATTTCTTCATCTGCTCCTTGAGGGCAGCGAGCTTGGCGAAAGGAGAATCCGGATCGATCGGCTTTTCCTTGCGCGGCGGCTTGGCTTCGAAGCGCAACGGCTGCGACGCGCCGCGATTGTTGCGATCATTCCGGTCGCCACGGTCCTGACGATCACCCCGTTCGCCGCGGTTGCCCTGGTGCTGTGGACGACCACCCTCGCGGTTGCCGCGCGGACCCTTGTCACCGCCCCGGGCCTCACGATTGTCGCGCCCATCGCGGCGATCGCGACCGCCCTCGCGATTGCCTTCGCCCGCTGCCTGCTCGCCACCACGGCGGTTGCCCTGATGACCTCGGCCTTCGCCCTGTTGGCCGCGGCGATCGCCATGGCCACGGCCGCCCTGACGCTGCTGATTATCGTTGCGGCCACCCAGACGCCAGAGCAGAACCGGCTTCGGCTCGACCAGCTCTGCAGCAGCGGCGCCACCGCCCGGAGCTTCGGCCACGTCAGCTGGCGCAGCCGTCGGTTCGGCAGAGGCTGCCGCGGTCGGAACGGCTTCCGGTGTGGCAGCTTCCGTTTCCTTGACCGGCTCGTCGCTGGCGGCATCGGCGTCGTCATGATCGGCCTTCTCGGCCGTGGCTTCAGCAGCCGGCGCGGCCGGTGTCGCAGCCGCATCCTGTTGAACGAGGAAGGCCGCAGCCTCCTCCGCCTTTACCGTATCGGCGCGGTAACCGAGACCCTTGAGGATTTCCTCCATGTCCTCGAGCGTTGCGCCGAGGATGGAGAGCATCGCGGTCGTCGTCGTGAATCGGCGGCCGTCATAGGCGCCGTCAGGACGAGAAGCCTGACCGGGCTTCCACTGCAGCAGCGGGCGGATGAGATCCGCCAGACGCTCGAGGATATCGATGCGCACCGCACGCTTACCGAGGAAGCGGAAGCCGGCGAGCTTGTAGAACATGCGCTCGTAGCCGGGATCGGTGACGACCGAGGTACGGCCGGCAGCAAGGATCGGAATGAGATCGCCATAGCCCGGCTTGTCCAGGCCATCGTTCTTCAGCGCCCAGAGCAGCGTGATGAGCTCGGCGGGAGCCGGCTTCAGCAGTGCCGGCACGAAAATATGGTAGGCGCCGAAGCGAACGCCATACCGGCGCATGGAGGCACGACCGTCCTGATCGAGCGACTTCACTTCTTCCGTGACGTCGCGGCGGAACAGAACGCCGAGATTTTCCACCAGCTGGAAAGCCAGCCCCTTGGCAAGGCCCTGCAGATCTTCGGCCCGCTGGAGATCGTCCAGCGGCTTCAGGATCGTGCTGATATGATGGTTCACGAAACGCTCGATACGGGCGGCGACATGATCGCGCGCGTTGCCCGTCAGCTGCTCGTCGGCGAGCAGGATGACGCGCGGGCGCATGACATGATCGCTGCCTGACAGGCGCGCGACGGGATCGCCGAGCCAGCGCACGAGGCCATCGGCGCTGATCGCGAGATCGCCGTTGCCGGCCGCATGCAGACGTGCGGCACGCGCCTCGAATTCCAGCGCCAGCGCCTTCTGCGAGGCCGTCTGGACAGCCTTGGCGTCCGGCCCTTCGGTCCCTGCGATAGGCGTGAACCGGAATCCGGTCAACTGTCCCACATGATGCCCCTCTACGAAGACATCTCCATTCACACTGATTTCAGCTTCCAGCATCGCATTCTCTCTCAGGCGCTTCATGAGCACAGATGTCCTGCGATCAACAAAGCGTTTCGTCAACCTCTCATGCAACGCGTCGGACAATCGATCTTCGATTTCCCGCGTCTTTTCTTGCCAGTGTGTCGGATCGGCAAGCCAGCCGGGCCGATTCGACACATAGGTCCAAGTCCTTATCTGCGCGATTCGCGCCGAAAGCGTGTCGATCTCGCCATCCGTCCGATCGGCGCGATGCACCTGTTCGGCCAGGAAGTCCTCTTTCACCGTGCCATAGCGCACGAGATCGGAAAAGAGGGCGGCAATGAGATCGGCGTGCTGGGCAGGCGTAATGCGCCGATAGTCCGGAAGCGCACAGGCCTCCCACAATTTCTCAACCCGGGCCGGGTTGCTGGCAAGATCGGCTATCTCCAGATCGCGTGACAGATATTCCAATGCCTGCTGGTCTACCGCAGGCAGCGCACGCGTCAAGCCCTGCACGCGAGGCGCGTCTTCCAAACTTGCACGCAGCGCGGTGATCGAAGCGAAATCCAGATCCTTGCTGCGCCATTGCAGCACCTTGACCATGTCGAATTCGTGTCCCTCGATGCGGCGCACCAGCTCGTCGTCGAACGGATCCACCTGCCCCGTCACGCCGAAGGTGCCGTCCTTGAGATGACGGCCGGCGCGACCTGCGATCTGGCCGAGCTCGGCCGGATTGAGGTTGCGGAACTGATAGCCGTCGAACTTGCGGTCCTGCGCGAAGGCGACATGATCGACATCGAGGTTGAGCCCCATCCCGATCGCATCGGTCGCAACGAGATATTCGACGTCGCCGGCCTGATAGAGCGCCACCTGCGCATTGCGGGTACGCGGGCTGAGCGCGCCGAGGACGACGGCGGCGCCGCCGCGCTGACGACGGATGAGTTCTGCGATCGCATAAACTTCGTCGGCGGAAAAGGCGACGATAGCGGTGCGCTGCGGCAGCCGCGTGATCTTCTTCTGTCCGGCGTAGAAGAGATGCGACAGCCTGGGCCGCTCTAGGACCGTGATCCCCGGCAGAAGCTGTTCGAGAATGGGCCGCATCGTGCCGGCGCCGAGCAGCAGCGTTTCATCGCGGCCACGGAGATGCAGGATGCGGTCGGTAAAGATATGCCCGCGCTCCAGATCGCCGGCAAGCTGCACCTCGTCGATGGCGACGAAGGAAGCGCGCGTCTCGCGCGGCATGGCCTCGACGGTGCAGACCGAATAGCGCGCATTGGGCGGCGATATCTTTTCCTCGCCAGTTACGAGCGCGACGTTGTGCGCCCCGACCTTCTCGACGACGCGCGTATAGACTTCGCGGGCAAGCAGCCGCAGCGGCAGGCCGATCACGCCGCTGCCGTGCGCCACCATGCGCTCGATGGCATAATGGGTCTTGCCGGTATTGGTTGGTCCGAGCACCGCGGTCACGCCGCGTCCGCTCAGGATCATGGGCTGCGAAGTCTGAGTCATAGGTCCGTGCATAGGCGAGAAACAGCCGTCTTCCGATCAGCAGGTTCCTCCTGGAGGAAACGAACAGATGACGACCATATGCGACAAAGGCAAGACCCGAATGAAAAAACAGGTGCGGCAACATTCAATTTCATATTTGAGCGCCTCAACCATAAGCTACATTTACCCTGCATCCCATGCGAGTCCCGTGGATTCCGGAACAGCCTGAGAACGAATCGGAGACGAATCGCTGACTCCTAACCGTTCTTTGTTTGTTCACTACAATATATGGACTACAAAGGAAAGGCCCCCACCAAATGCTGAATCCTTCTTGCGCAGCCTTTTATGGTGAAAGAGAGTCAAGCGAAGAATCTTCCACCAGCGAAATTCCGCATCCATTTATGGTTAACGATCTGTAAATAGCGACATTTTCCCGTGAATCGGTCGGACCTTTAATATCGCATCCAAAGCCGGAACGAATGGGAGCCCAATCGCACCTTCCGGCCGATTCCGTTTTGTTCTCCACAACATCTAGCGTTTTCTCAGCCGGAAAACACCGGACTCTTGTTGGTTGAGACTGCGAACCACGCCGAATCTGGGATTGCGACCGGTCTTTTGACGAGTGCCGCAATTATGAATCAGTATATACACGCGTAAGCTGCAGCCATTAACACATTGATCAAAGCCTGAACGAATCGGTGACGAATCGCGGATAAGAGCAGGTATCGCATTTGTTCACGGCTATATGTTGTATTTCGGCGGAACAGCATCGCGACATGGAGATCGGCTCGAACGACGATACCGTCGTGGAGTTCGCTGCCAATTAACCAATCCATCCATAAGCGCACCACCTGAACGATATTGCCGGCGGTAATTCCCGTGTATTCCGCACGCCGACAGTCGCACTGCCGTTCACTAAAGTTCAAATGCGGAACGAATCGCCGACGAATCGCGGACATCCGGCCTTTCACGTTTCGTTCACCACAAACCCTTGTATTTTAAACATATTTTAACCATACAGGCGATTTGCCTTGCCCGTAGTAACCGGTCACCCGATGCGATCGCATTAACATTTCGTTGAGCATCCCGGCTGCTCGCACCCGCATTTTTATTTCTCAGCCGGAACAATTGCCGCACATGCAAGTTTCTATGAGCAGAATTGAGGAATTCGGCCCATTCGCTGGAACAGATTGAGCTGAAACGCTGGAAGGATAACGCCACATCAAACAGCGATATGGCGCGAATTCCGGTGATGGACATGGAGGACACAAATTATGCTTGGTACGGTATTGCTTGTCATACTAATTCTGCTGCTGGTCGGCGCGCTTCCCAGCTGGGGTTACAGCCGGTCCTGGGGATATGGACCATCGGGTGGTCTGGGGCTGGTTCTTGTCATTGTCCTCATTCTGCTATTGATGGGGCGCATCTAATCCGCAGACATTGTTCAAAACCTCGCAACATAAGGGAGCTAACACCATGAAGAAGATCATTGTCGCGATCGCCCTCGTCGGCGCATTGGCGTCTTGCACATCCACAGAAAAAGGTACGGCTATCGGCGCCGGTACAGGCGCGCTAATCGGTGGCGTCGCCACCCATAGCTGGGGAGGTGCCGCTGTTGGCGCAGTCGCTGGCGGCGTAGTCGGCAACCTCATCGGACGTTCGGAAGACCGTCGCGGCTACTGCATCTATCGCGACCGCTACGGTCATCGTTACGAGGCTCGCTGCCGCTAAAGCATTGCCTGGCCGGCCGCCTCGATTGCGGCCGACCAGGATTCGCCCTTGAACAATTCAGGGAGCGGCAGTTCCCCCCACAAAATCTTCTTTCCGCGCCATCAGTTACGGCGAGGTGGCAGTATTTTGAGAAAGGAACGGCATCATGGCCGCAATTATCGCAAGCATTGCAGCATTCGTGCTTACCGGCACCACTTTTTATGTTCTCGCAAGCGCAGCAAGAGCACGGGGCAGAGAAAAACGGCGGGGCACGTTTGAGGCCGTCATCCTAGAATTTAAGCCACGCCATCGACAGCAGGCAAGTTCACCAAGAGGATGATTGCCGGCTGAACTCTTCCGTTGCTGATATAACGATATAACGGCCGAAGCGGTTCTATTGCCCTGAGCCGCTCCATTTCATGGCCTCACGCGGCTCCCACGGAAAATGACCCGCGCTTTTCCCGAATTGCTCTACACGAAAAGCTGGCCGCCATTGGCCGTTATCGTCGATCCCGTGATGAAACCGGCATCGTCGCTGGCCAGGAAGACCGCGATGCGGGCGATTTCTTCGGGCTCGCCAAGACGTCCCACCGGAATCTGCGGGATAATGCGCTCGTTCAACACCTTCTCCGGCACTGCCAGCACCATCTCCGTACCGATATAGCCGGGGCAAATCGCGTTGACCGTGATGTTCTTGGCGGCCCCTTCCTGCGCGAGGGCTTTGGTGAAGCCGAGATCGCCCGCCTTGGCAGCGGAGTAGTTTGCCTGCCCCATCTGCCCCTTCTGACCGTTGATCGAAGAGATGTTGATGACGCGGCCGAAGCTGCGGTCGCGCATGCCCTGCCAAACGTGGTGCGTCATGTTGAAGAGGCCGGTAAGGTTGGTGTTGATGACCTCGTGCCACTGCTGCGGCGTCATCTTGTGGAACATGGCGTCGCGGGTGATGCCGGCATTGTTGACCAGGATGTCGACATGGCCGAGATCGTGCTCGATCTTGGCAATGCCCTTGCCGCAGCCCTCGTAGTCCGTCACATCCCACTTGTGAACGGAGATACCGGTTACATCGTGGAAGGCCCTGGCCTTCTCCTCGTTGCCCGCATAGGTCGCCGCCACCTTGTAACCCGCATTGTGCAGCGCCATCGAAATGGCCGCGCCGATGCCGCGGGTGCCCCCGGTTACCAATGCCACTCTGCTCATGTGCCATTCCCCTTTTTTGCTGCGGAGGCGGGACGCCCAAAGGTCGGGTCGCCCGCTCGCTTTCACCATTTCTTCTGGAAAACTTCCTTCAAGACGCCCCAGAGCATGATGCCGAAAAGTGCACGCGGTTTTCGGATGACATCATGCTCTGCTTCTTTGCCTCTAGAGCGCCTCGAAGCACATGGCGACACCCATGCCGCCGCCGATGCATAGCGTGGCAAGGCCCTTGCGTGCGCCGCGGCGCTTCATCTCGAACAGCAGCGTGTTGAGGACGCGGGCGCCGGAGGCGCCGATGGGATGGCCGATGGCGATCGCGCCACCGTTGACGTTGACGATCGACGGATCCCAGCCGAGATCCTTGTTGACGGCGCAGGCTTGCGCGGCAAAGGCTTCATTGGCCTCAACGAGATCGAGGTCGTTGACGGACCAGCCGGCCTTCTCCAAGGCCTTGCGCGAGGCGGGTATCGGCCCGGTGCCCATGATCTGCGGATCGACGCCGGCGGTCGCCCAGGACACGATACGGGCGAGCGGCTGGATGCCGCGACGCGAGGCTTCCGCTTCGGTCATCAGCACGGCCGCGGCCGCACCGTCATTAAGGCCGGAAGCATTGCCGGCGGTGACAGTACCTTCCTTGTCGAAGGCCGGACGCAGTTTCGTCATCGCCTCCAGCGTCGCGCCATGGCGGATATATTCGTCGGCATCGACGGTGATGTCGCCCTTGCGCGTCTGGATGGTGAAGGGAACGATCTCGTCCTTGAAGCGGCCGGCCTTCTGCGCAGCTTCTGCCTTGTTCTGCGAAGCAACGGCGAATTGATCCTGTTCCTCGCGCGAAAGCTGCCATTGGCGAGCGATATTTTCCGCCGTGATGCCCATATGGTAGCCGTAGAAGGCGTCCGTCAGGCCATCCTTGATCATGGTGTCGATCATTTTCATGTCGCCCATCTTGGTGCCGGAGCGAAGGTTCGCGGCATGCGGCGCCATCGACATGGATTCCTGGCCGCCGGCGACGATGATCTTCGCGTCACCCGTTGCGATCTGCTGCAGACCGAGCGCCACGGCACGCAGGCCGGAACCGCAAAGCTGGTTCACGCCCCATGCGGTCGCTTCCTGGGCAATACCGGCTTTCATCGCGGCCTGGCGGGCCGGATTCTGCCCTTCGCCCGCCTGAAGCACCTGGCCAAGGATCACTTCGTCGACCTCCTTGGCATCGACGCCGGCGCGCTCCAGCGCACTCTTGATCGCGGCAGCGCCGAGTTCATGAGCCGGAACGGTCGCGAACGCGCCATTGAACGAACCGACGGCGGTGCGGGCAGCGCTGGCGACGACGATGGATGAACTGCTCATGGAAGCCTCCTCACAGAATGGACACGTATATGAGGCGAAACTGTCAAAGCTTTGCGTCCGAGTCAAACAGCAAGAATTTTCGTCGGGCAGATTCACGAGCGGTCACCGCCGTCAAAAATCCTACCAAGGGAAAGGCCTTGCCGCATCGCACAAACCGATTGTCACCAAGCTTCTTTTGCGTCTACACTCCGAGGTGGAGGAGTTTCCATACAATCAGACGGGGCCAGGAGACTGATAATGGCAAAGAACGAGGGCCAGATCGTAATCAAGAAATACGCCAATCGCCGGCTTTACAATACCGGCACCAGCACCTACGTGACGCTGGACGATCTGGCGGAGATGGTGAAGAAGGGCGAGGAATTCACCGTGCAGGACGCCAAGAGCGGCGAAGATATTACACATTCGGTCCTGACACAGATCATTTTCGAACAGGAATCGAAGACCGGCAACACGCTACTGCCGATTTCCTTCCTCCGGCAGCTGATCGGCTATTACGGCGATCAGATGCAGATGGTGGTGCCGAGCTTCCTCGAGCACTCCATGCGCGCCTTCACGGAGCAGCAGACGCAGATGCGCGAACAAATCAATCGCGCCTTCGGCGAGACGCCGCTCGGCAAGAACTTGCAACTGCCCATGCAGATGGTCGAGGAGCAAGTTCGCCGTAACACCGAGATGTTCCAGCAGGCCATGCAGATGTTCTCGCCCTTCATGAAGCCGCCGGCCAAGGAAAGCCGCAGGCCCGAAGCCAAGGACATCGATGAATTGAAGGAACAGCTCCGCGCCATGCAGAGCAAGCTGGATAGCCTTTGAAATCTGGCGGCGTGCCTATGAATTCATGGACAGCTTTCACCCGCTTCTGTCACTGATGCGACATCTCCCCCACAAGGGGGGATCGGTAGCTTGCAGAACTCTCTCGCCTCAATCGAATATCGAATCCACGGAAACTGGCGTTTATTGGTTGGCGACGGCGGGCAGTATACTCCCAACAATTTCCCCCTTGTGGGGAGATGTCGCGAAAGCGACAAAGGGGAGTATCAGAGTTACCGCATATCCATAAGCCGCTCTTCACCCGCCCATTCACCCCAACCACAAACGGAAAAAGGCCGGCGAACCGCCAGCCTTTAATTCATGCCATCAAGGCAGCGCTGGATTATGCGCTTTCCTTCGGCGTCAGGACCTGACGGCCGCGATACATGCCGGTCTTCAGGTCGATGTGGTGCGGGCGACGCAGTTCGCCGGAATTCTTGTCTTCGACGTAGGTCGGAGCCTTCAGGGCGTCAGCAGAGCGGCGCATACCGCGCTTGGACGGGCTCGTTTTTCTCTTCGGTACAGCCATTCTCGTTACTCCATGTACGGACGAAACATATCCGCGGCCAGCAAGGCGGCCGAAACAGACATGCATCAATTTCGGAAATTGGGCGGGCTTATACATGGCTTAGTGGGCTTTGACCAGTCCCTAATAGCATTTTTTGCCCACCACACCAGATTCGCGGATCGTCGAAGCGGAATCAGGCCTCATCCTCCGGCACGGTCCATGTTTCCCGCAATGCGGCATCCTCCCATTTTTGCCAGGCAGGCAGCGCTTTCATGACCGCCATATAGTCCCGCGTATCCGCGGCAACCGCGATGTCATACCGTTCCAGACGACTGGCGACGGGGGCAAACATGGCATCCGCACCAGAAAAGCTTCCGAACAGGAAAGGTCCGCCCGAAAAGGCTCGCGCCTCGCGCCAGATAGTCTCGATGCGCGCTACGTCCTTCATCACCCCCTCGGGCAGATCGCGGCGGGCGACCGGACGGCGCATGTTCATCGGGCAGGCGTTGCGCAGGGCACTGAAACCAGAAATCATCTCCATGCTGTAGGATCGCGCCAACGCACGCGCCTGGCGATCCGTTGGCAGAAGCCCGGCATCCGGGAAAAGCTCGGCCGCATATTCGATGATGGCGAAGGATTCCCATACCTTGAAGCCGCCGTGGACCAGCATCGGCACCTTGCCCGTCGGCGACACTTCACGAATGCGCGGATTTCCACCTGGAAAATCGAAAGGTATCAGCACCTCTTCGAAGGGAATGCCGCACCCTTCAAAAGCAATCCACGGTCGGAACGACCACGACGAATAATTCTTGTTGCCGATATAGAGGGTGAGCTTGTCCATAATCGCATGTTTCCTTGTCAGCGCCGGAACCCGGAGGGAAAAATCCTTTGAAATGGTTCATATCCGCCCTTAGGTAATGGCCAAGAATGCCAGATGACGACAAGCCGATCGAACGACAAGTTCTGATGTCAGTCATAAAGGCATTTGATATATGCATCTGCGTTGCGCGCGCGGCGCTGGATCAGCGAGGCAAGCTGACTGAGCCCGCGTCCCGGCCTGCTAGCCACCCGGTCGATCGGATTTGGAAGCGAAACGGCAAGGAGGGCTGCCTGACGTGCAGTGAGCTTGGAAGCCGGCACCTTGAAATGATAGCGGGCCGCCGCCTCGATGCCGTAAATGCCCGGACCCCACTCGGCGATATTGAGATAGATCTCCATCATCCGGCGTTTTGACCAGACGGCCGAGGCGGAAACCGCAAGCGGCAATTCCAGCGTCTTGCGCACGAAGGAGCGGCCATTCCATAAAAACAGGTTCTTCACCGTCTGCATCGGGATTGTGCTGCCGCCGCGGGTGGAGTTGCCGCTCAGCGTCTCCTTGACAAGAACCCGCATCTCGCCCCAATCCACGCCGCCGTGAAAGCAGAACTGCCCGTCCTCCGAGACCATGACGGATTTCACCAGCACCGGCGCGATTTTATCCAGCGGGACCCAGCGGCGGTCATACCCCTGAAAGCTTACGGCATCGCCGATCATCAGGGTGGATACGGGGTGGATGAACGGCAGCAGATAAACAACGATGAAGAGATAGGGCAGCAGGAGGACGCCGATCAATATGAGCACGATACGCTGCCAAATTGGCCTTGCTCTGAAGGGCGCCAACGGGGAGGAGCGTTGCAACACCTCGGCTTCCTCCTCCTCATTATCAGTCGATATGTTCACGTGCCTGACGTCCACGATCGCTCCATCCCGGGTACAACCCTTTAATGCATCCGGGAAACGCTCTGATGCTGCCTCCGTCATATCGTCTACACGAAGCCATGACCAGAGTGCGGCGCAATTCCCACCTCACTGTCGACAATTGTCGTTGCCAGCAACGGCCTCTCATGCCAAACAGCGCCCATGGACAGCACCCATTCCTCATTCGAGCACCGTCTCAAGGACAATGCCGGCAAGACCGAAGCTCTGCTGAACCGGCTTCTCGCTGACGGCAGTCTGAATGACGAGATCGTCCGCCCCGAAAGGCTGCTGAGCGCCATGCGTCATGGCGTCCTGAACGGCGGCAAGCGGCTGCGTCCCTTCCTCGTCATGGAATCGGCAGCCCTTCTCGGCGGTAATGCCGAGGCGGCACTGCGGGTCGGCGCCGCCCTCGAATGCGTGCACTGCTATTCCCTCGTCCATGACGATCTTCCTGCTATGGACAATGACGACCTGCGCCGCGGCCAGCCGACCGTGCATATCGCCTTCGATTACGCGACGGCGATTCTTGCGGGCGACAGCCTGCTGACCTATGCCTTCGACATCATCGCCGCCCCCGAGACGGAGCTGCCGGCGGACCGGAAAATGGCTCTCGTGCTGGCGCTGGCACGCGCAGCCGGCATTGGCGGCATGGCCGGCGGCCAGGCCCTCGATCTCGCCGCCGAGAAGGAAACGCCCGACGAAAAGGGCATCACCACCCTGCAGGCGATGAAGACGGGCGCGCTGATCCGCTTTGCCTGCGAGGCCGCCGCCATCATCGCCGGCGCCCCGGCGGAAGACCGCAAGCGCCTCAGGACTTTCGGCGAAAAGATCGGGCTCGCATTCCAGCTTGCTGATGATCTTCTCGACCTGACCGCCGATGCCGCCACCATGGGAAAGGCAACCGGCAAGGATGCCGGCCGCGGCAAGGGCACGCTGGTCGCCCTGCATGGTCAGGAATGGGCAGAAACCACGCTCGCAAGGCTGGTGAGCGAAGCGGCCGACTTGTTGTCCGGCTATGGCGCCAGGGCGGATATCCTGATGGAAACCGCCCGCTTCGTCGCAAACCGCAAGAGCTGATCCCTAGAGAGCATTCCAGGAAAAATACGCAGCGGTTTCCGTCCGAAATGCGTAAAGAAACAAGTACATAGAGCGTTTTCGCGATTCGAGGAAATGCGGAATACTCTAAGCACCTTCAGGGTGCCGCCGGACGGTGCGCCGTCCGCTCGGCTATCGGCCCGCCCATCCAGCCACGGCCCATCCATTCAGCCATGAAATGTCACCATCACAAGAATCCATGACAGTGCCGGGTGATTTCCGCCGCTTTCTATGACAGATTGCCGATCCGAGACTGGCCGGTGGATGCAGAATTCTTCGCGCCAGCCGACGCTTCGGGAATATTCTCCATGCATGAAACGCTTGCCTACCTGCCGCAGATCCTGCCGGCCTATATCGCCTATCTCGTCGCCGTCATTAGCCCCGGCCCAGCCATCATGGCCATCATCGGCACGTCGATGACCCATGGCCGCAAGGCTGGCATGACGATCTCGCTGGGAATTTTCGGGGGGTCACTGACCTGGGCGATTGCCGCAGCGGCAGGTCTTGCGACGCTGTTGCAGACTTATGCGATGGCGCTGGAGGTTTTGAAGATCTTCGGCGGCATTTATCTGCTCTATCTTGCCTACAAGGCGTTCCGTGCCGTGCGCGCCGGCGGCGAGCTGCCGATCGCCACGATGGAGCAGAAGACGCCAGCTTTCAAATCACTGGTGCTGCGCGGCTACGGCATCCATGTCACCAATCCCAAAGCGATCTTCGCTTGGCTCGCCATCATCGCGCTCGGCATGCCGCAGGGTGCGCCTGCCTCCGTGGCGGTGCTGATCATCGCCGTCTGCTGCACGACCGGTCTTCTGGTGTTCATGGGCTATGCGATCCTGTTTTCGACATCGCATGCGCTGAAAGTATATCGCAATGCCCGCCGTTGGATCGAGGGCGCCATGGCCGGCTTCTATTGCTTCGCCGGCATCAAGCTGCTGACGAGCAACATATAATCCAGCCTTGGCTTTAAGCGGCGGATCACTCCGCCGCGACGTTCTTTCGGCCGAATCGCTTCTCGATGTAATCCGTCACCAGCGCCTCAAAATCGGAGGCGATGTTTGGACCGCGCAGCGTCATCGCCTTCTGGCCATCGATGAAGACGGGGGCGGCCGGCGTCTCGCCGGTACCGGGCAGCGAAATGCCGATATCCGCATGTTTGCTTTCGCCGGGACCGTTGACGATGCAGCCCATGACGGCGACGTTCAGCGCCTCGACGCCCGGATATTTCTCGCGCCAGACCGGCATGTTCTTGCGGATGTCGTTCTGAATGTTCTGCGCCAGTTCCTGGAAGACCGTCGAGGTGGTGCGGCCGCAGCCGGGACATGCCGCGACGACGGGGATGAACTGACGGAAACCCATGACCTGCAGCAGTTCCTGCGCCACCTGCACTTCACGGGTACGATCGCCATTCGGCTCGGGCGTTAATGAAACGCGGATCGTATCGCCGATGCCGTGCTGCAGCACATAGCCCATGGCGGCGGAGGAAGCGACGATGCCCTTCGAGCCCATGCCGGCTTCCGTGAGGCCCAGATGCAGCGCATGGTCGGAACGCTCGGCCAGCATGGAATAGACGGCGATCAGATCCTGCACCTGGCTGACCTTGGCCGACAGGATGATGCGGTTGCGCGGCAGGCCGATATCTTCTGCGAGACTGGCCGAGATCAGCGCGGACTGCACGATAGTCTCGCGGGTCACCTGCCGGGCGGACAATGGCGAGCCCTCGGCGGCGTTCTTGTCCATCAGCGCGGTCAGCAGATCCTGATCGAGCGAGCCCCAGTTGACGCCGATGCGCACCGGCTTGTCATAACGGATCGCCATCTCGATGATTTCGGCGAACTGCTTGTCCTTCTTGTCCTTGAAACCGACATTGCCGGGATTGATGCGGTATTTCGCCAGCGCCTCGGCGCAGGCCGGATGATCGGCGAGCAGCTTGTGGCCGATATAATGGAAATCGCCGATCAACGGCACATCCATGCCGAGACGCAGCAGTCGCTCGCGGATCTTCGGCACGGCGGCAGCGCTTTCATCGCGATCGACGGTGATGCGCACCAGTTCGGAACCGGCTCTGTAGAGGGCGGCAACCTGAGCCACGGTCGAGTCGATATCAGCCGTGTCGGTATTGGTCATGGATTGCACGACGACGGGGGCACCGCCGCCGACGATCACGCCGCCGACATCGACGGCAACGGAGGAGCGGCGCGGTTTCGGATCGAAATCGGTAGCGGACGACATGGAAAGCTCTCGCAGGCCTCGAAAATGGGTGCCTTTCAGGTGGATCACGAAATGATCGTTGTCAACCGCGGCGGCAATCTCTTTTGATCGGACGGAACTTAGCCGTTACCGGGCAAAAGCGACGAAATTAATGCTTGGCGTCCCCGATCCCGTCGGCATAACGCGCCAGCGAAGACAAGGCGAGCACGACGAGCAGCAGCACCGGCAGCGCCATCAGGACGGGCGAGAAGCCGACATGCTCGGCGGCAAAGCCGATGGCCGAGGGCGCGACCAGCATGCCGGAATAGCCGAGCGTGGTAACGACGGAGATGCCGATGCCGGGCTGCAGCCCTGGAATATTGCCGGCGGCGGAAAAGGCGATCGGTACCATGTTGGAAATTCCGATGCCACAGAGCGCAAAGCCGAGAATGGCAATCTCGGCACTTGGCGCCAGCGCGGCCGTTAGCATGCCAACGATGGCGAAGACGGTGCAGACGCGCAGCGTCTTAATGGCGCCCAGCCAATCGCGCACGAAATCGCCGGCGAAGCGCATCGTCGCCATGGTGGCGGAGAAAGCGGCGAAGCCGAAGCCGGACAACGCCACCGAGGCCCCCTTTTCCTGGCTGAGATAGAGCGCGCTCCAATCCAGAACCGCGCCTTCCGGCACCATGCAGAACAGCGCGACGATGCCGAGCAGCCAGGGCAGCGGGATCATTGGCAGCCTTGCCTTCGGTTTGGCCTCATCGTGATGCGGCTGATCGCCCAGCACCATCGGCCAGGCAATGGCTAGGAAAAGCACGGCAATCGCGGTCGAGGCTTCCGCGTGGGCGAGAACGCCCCAACGCGAAATCAGGAGGCCGCCGATCGCCGAGCCCAAAAGCCCGCCGAGGCTCCAGAAGGCATGGCAGGAGGACATAATCGCCCGGCGCATTGATTTTTCGACCGAGACGGCGTTGGCGTTCATGGCCACATCCATTGCGCCGATGAAACCGCCGAAGAGAAAGAGCGCGATGGCCGCCGTCAAGACATTCGGCGCGAGCGTCAGCGCCAGAATCATCGGCAGCAGCAGCACCGCAAAGGCGCGCACGACGACGCGCGAGCCGCGCACTGCGATCTGCGCGCCGGCAAGCGGCATCATGACGAGCGAGCCGACGCCGAAGACGAGGATCATCAGGCCGAGCTCGAATTTCGTCAGTTGCAGCCGCTCGGCGAATTCGGGAATTTTCGGCGCCCAGCAACCGACCATGAAGCCGTTCAGCAGGAACATCAGCGACACTGCCGCACGTGATTTGGTGAAAAACGGGCTCCTGCGCTGCTTCAAACCCTCCATTTTCGCTCTGTTGTCCATAAAAATTTCTCCAAATCTGCACCGCAGTCTATTTAAATCGATTGAAATCTCAACGATCGAAAATGGCTCTGCAGTCACATTTCGTCTCTGTCTGTTAAAGCGGAGAGGATGACGCCACAACCCCAAATAAATAACGTGCCACCACATCGCCCTGACCAAATGTTCTATTGACGGCGTAAAATTAGGCTCCTATCGCTTTAAACCTGAAAGATTCGTCGGCCGGCCTCAAGTGAGGTCATCCTCTGGTGCATTCCGTGAAAAACTCCATCAGCTACGGCATCCTGCTTACGGTGCTTGCCTACATGCTGTTCACCGCTCACGATTCGGCGGTGAAGCTGCTCGTCGCCTCTATTCCCGTCTGGCAGGTTCTGTTCATTCGAAGCTGCACCATCTTGGCCGGCTGTTTCGTCTTCGAAGGCCCCTCGCTCGTTCAGAAGGTGGCGCGCTCGCCGATCATAAAGCCGATGATCCTGCGCAGCATCATCATCCTGATTGCCTGGATTTCCTATTATTCGGCAGCGTCCTACCTGCAGCTCGCCGAGGTGACCACGCTCTATTACGCAGCACCCATCGTCGGCACGATCCTGGCAACCATCGTACTGCGCGAAAAGGTCACCGTCGCCCGCTGGATGGCAGTCGGCGTCGGCTTCTGCGGCGTGGTGATCGCCTCTAATCCGGTGGGTCTGTCGATTTCCTGGCCGGTCTATCTGGCTCTGCAGGCCGCCGTCCTCTGGGCAAGCGGCATGGTGCTCCTGCGCAAGACCGCGCTGCACGAAAAGAGCCATATCCAGATGGCCGTCTCCAACATCCTGTTCATCATCCTGACCGCCGGCATGGCGATCGCCCACTGGCACACGCCGACGCCGTTCCAGATCGTGCTGCTGGCGCTGACAGGCATCATCGCCGGAGCGGGCCAGCTCGCCCTCTTCGAAGGCATGCGCCAGGCGCCCGTTTCGGTGCTCGCGCCATTCGAATATACGTCTCTCGTCTGGGCCTTCCTGCTCGGCTACCTCATCTGGGGCGACATCCCCGGCGCCAATACCTTCATCGGCGCCATCCTGATCCTGAGCGCCGGGTTGATTATTATTGTCAGCGAGCGGATTAAAAGGCGGACGGCGGCGGCTTAAGCAGCGCTAAAGGCCTTCTGGATAGCGTAACAACCATCCACGATGCTCTTTGAGAAAAATATTCGCAATTGCCGCTTTATCTTGCAGTTTTCTACGCTTTCGCGGTGCAAATTTTCTGCGATGTATGCGACATTGAATGAAACCGCTCCAGAAACGGAAGAAAACGATGAACTGGTTGAAGACTGTTGCCGCCGCCGCCCTCGTGCAGGCTGCGTTCCTGCTCCCCGCCCATGCCGGCGAAAACCTCAAGGCTATCCAGTCGGCTGGCGTATTCAAGGTCGGCACGGAAGGCACCTATGCGCCCTTCACCTTTCATGACGAGAGCGGCAAGCTGACCGGCTTCGACGTCGAGATCGCGGAAGCCATCGCTGCCAAGCTCGGCGTCAAGGCGCAGTTCCTGGAAGGCAAGTGGGACGGGCTGATCGCCGGCCTCGATGCCAACCGCTATGATGCCGTCATCAACGAAGTCGGCGTCACCGAAGCCCGCAAGAAGAAGTATGACTTCTCCGAGCCCTATATCGCCTCCAAGGCGGTGCTGATCGTCAAGGACAGCAATACCGGCATCAAGGATTTCGCCGATCTCAAGGGCAAGAAGGCGGCACAATCGCTGACCAGCAACTTCGGCAAGCTCGCAACCGAAGCCGGCGCCGAACTCGTCGGCACCGACGGTTTCGACCAGTCGATCCAGCTTGTACTGACCGGCCGCGCCGATGCGACAATCAACGACAGCCTCTCCTTCCTCGATTTCAAGAAGCACAAGCCCGACGCGCCGGTGAAGATCGTGGCCCAGCAGGCCAATGCCGATTACTCCGCCGTCATCATCCGCAAGGGCGAGCCGGAACTGCTTGCTGCGATCAACAAGGCGCTGGCCGACATCAAGGCCGACGGCACCTATGACAAGATCTCCAAGAAATACTTCGGCCAAGACGTTTCGAAGTAAGAAGGCATAGGCAGAGACATAAAACTGTGAAAAAGATGCGTCCGGGGTCCCCTCCGGACGCATTCTGTTATTGATTGAAAGGCTTCTCCTTGGAGCATTGGCTGCAACTGATGTGGGAGTCACTGGGCACGCTGCTTTGGGCGGGGCTCGTCTTCACCATCCCGCTTACCTTGATCACCTTCGTTCTCGGCCTCCTGCTCGGTCTGCTCACCGCCGTCGTCAGGCTGTTTGCCCCGGCGCCGTTCGTGGCCATCGCCCGCTTCTATGTTTGGGTGATCCGCGGTACGCCGCTTCTGGTGCAGCTCTTCGTCATCTTCTATGGCCTGCCGAGCCTCGGCATCCTGCTCGACGCCTTTCCGGCCGCCATCATCGGCTTTACGCTGAGCGTCGGCGCCTATACGTCCGAAATCATCCGCGCCGTCATTTCCTCCGTGCCGAAGGGCCAGTGGGAGGCCGCCTATTCGATCGGCATGAACTGGCGCCAGGCCATGAGCCGCACCATCCTGCCGCAGGCAGCGCGCGTTGCCGTGCCGCCGCTGTCGAACACCTTCATTTCGCTGGTCAAGGATACATCGCTTGCCGCCGCCATCACCGTGCCGGAGCTGTTTCAGGCCGCGCAGCGCATCGTGGCGACGACCTATGAGCCGCTGATCCTCTATATTGAGGCCGCTATCATCTATCTCGTGCTCAGCACCTTTCTTTCGACGCTGCAGGGCTACCTCGAACGCCGCTTCGCCCGCTCGGGCGGCACCCTGGAGGCACAGGCATGATCGAGCTTTCGCATATCGAAAAGCGCTTCGGCAACAATGTCATCCTCAAGGATATCAACCTGATGATCCCGGAAGGCACGGTGACGGCGCTCGTGGGACCTTCGGGCGGCGGCAAGAGCACGCTGCTCCGCTGCATCAACCTTTTGGAAATTCCGACCGCTGGAACGATCCGCATCGGCGGGGAGACGGCCACTTTCCAGCCGGGCAAGAGGCCCTCCTGGCAGGAGATCCAGAAGATTCGCCGCCAGACCGGCATGGTCTTCCAGAATTTCCAGCTCTTTCCGCACCAGACCGCGATCGGCAACGTCATGGAAGGGCTGACCACCGTGCTGCGCTGGCCGGCCGACAAGGCCCGCGCCCGCGC
This sequence comes from Rhizobium sp. JAB6, assembly GCF_003024605.1. Taxonomy (GTDB): domain Bacteria; phylum Pseudomonadota; class Alphaproteobacteria; order Rhizobiales; family Rhizobiaceae; genus Rhizobium. The sequence goes on from NZ_PYJQ01000010.1 coordinate 406,042, forward strand.
CGTCGAGCTTTTGACCAAGGTCGGCATGGCGCACAAGATCGATGCGTGGCCCTCGACGCTCTCGGGCGGCCAGCAGCAGCGCGTCGCCATCGCCCGCGCGCTCGCCCCCTCGCCGCGCGTGCTGCTCTGCGACGAACCGACTTCGGCGCTCGATCCGGAACTCGCCGCCGAAGTGGTCGATGTGCTAGGGAAGCTCGCCAATGAAGGCACGACGATGGTCATGGCAACGCATGACCTGCGCCTGGCGTCGAAGATCGCCAACAACGTCGTGTTCCTGGAAGCGGGCAACATCGTCGAGACCGGCTCCTCGCGCAACGTCTTCTCCAACCCCTCGCAGGAGCGGACAAAGCAATTCATCTCGACATTGAATTCCGGCCTCAGCTACGACATCTGAGAAAGATGCCGGTGTTGCCGAGGGCCGTGCATTGACGCTGCACGGCTTTGCGGTTAGCTCTTATGCCATGAACATGGCACTCGTTCTTGTAGTGGTAGGAAGGCGCATGGGCAGGATGGCGTAGCCATCCGGCGAAAGCACCCATGCGCGGTAAGCAGGCTCCTGACGGGGCCTTTTTTATTGCCCGGAATTAGGCAGCGCCTCGTCAGATCTCCCTCGACCTCCCACTCACATGACGGACAAGGCCATGACGCGCACCGAAAGCCGCATCGACCATTCATCCAGGCAAGCAACCGACGACACGACAAGCGAAAGAGCCGCCGCGCAGCCGCGGCTGATAACCCTCATCCTGCTCTCGGCGCTTGCCGTGCTGCCGGTCAACATGATCCTGCCGTCGCTGCCGAAAATATCGGCGGCATTCCACGCCGATTTCGCTCTCGTGAACCTCTCGGTCGCCGGCTTTTCCATCGTCACGGCATTCCTGGAGGCCATCGGCGGCGCGATATCGGACCGGTTCGGCCGCAGGCCGGTCGTCCTGACGGCACTGGCCACTTTCATTGTCGCGTCGATCGGCTGCGTTCTCGCTCCGACTATCGGCGTATTCCTGCTGTGTCGCATGATGCAGGCCTGCATCGGACCGTGCTACTCCGTCGCCCTCGTCATCATCAAGGAAACATCCGACGAGCGCCGGGCGGCTAGCAAGTTCGGCTATCTCGCCATGGGATGGGCGCTGGCGCCGATGGTCGGACCGCTGTTCGGCGGATCGCTGGACGAGCTTTTCGGCTGGCGGGCAAGCTTCGTCGCCCTTGCAATCTTCGGCATCGCCGCCTTCCTCCTGTCCCTGCGCGAACTGAAAGTATCGAAAGCGCCCGCCTCCGCGGGACGTGGAAACTACCTCGCCTCCTATACCCTGCTTTTGCGTTCGGCGCGATTCTGGGCCTATACGCTCTGCATGGCATGCTCGATGGGCGTGCTTTACATCTTTCTCGGCGGAGCGCCGCTCACCGTAAGCGATGCGCTCGGCGGTTCGAGCGCCAAACTCGGCTTCTATATGGGCTTGGTTCCCGCAGGCTTCATTCTCGGCAGCTATCTGGCTGGCCGCTATGGCGCAAGAATTCCGCTTGGCACGATCCTCGTCATCGCGCGGCTGCTGACCTGCATCGGGCTGTCAATTGGGCTCGCCTTATCGCTATCGGGCATGACGGAGGTTCTGGCGCTCTTCGGCCCCTGCATCTTCGTCGGCATCGGCAACGGGTTGACCATGCCGGCCGCCAATAGCGGCGCCATGTCGGTTAGGTCGGATATTGTAGGAACGGCGGCGGGCCTCGCTGCCGCCATGCGGATATCAGGCGGCGCTCTGATCGGCTCGATCAGCGGCTTGTTCATTGCGCGATCGCCAACGATCCATATGCTTTTCGCCCTGATGCTGGCATCCGCGGTATTCGCGCTCGTGGCGGCCCTTTGGGCAGCCATCCTCGATCGGCATCTGAGCAAGCCGAGTTAAGACACTGCTGCCGCAAAACCGACTGCAACAGTCAGACTTTGCGGCAGAAGATGGTCAGCATCTTGGCCGACGGTCGGCTTCATAAGCCCACTTGCCGCTCAGGCGCCATAGACGACGAGCAGATCCTTAGCGTCGATCTGGTCGCCGGCGCGCACCAGTACCTCGGAGATCGTGCCGTCCTTTTCGGCATGCAGCGCCGTCTCCATCTTCATGGCTTCGATGGAAACAAGCACGTCGCCAGCCTTGATCGCCTGGCCGGGCGAAACGAAGACGGTGGAGATCACGCCCGGCATCGGCGCACCGACATGGGCGGCGTTGCCGGTCTCGGCCTTGCGGCGCACCGCGCTGCCGGAGGCCCCATGGGCGCGATCCGGCACCTTGATGCGGCGCGGCTGGCCGTTAAGCTCGAAGAACACAGTCACCATGCCCTTCTCGTCGGTCGCCGTCATCGCCTGGTTGACGATGACGAGTGTCTTGCCCTTCTCGATTTCGGCAAAGAGCTCATCGCCTTCCTTGAGACCGTAGAAATAGGCCGGCGTCGGCAATACCGAGACAGGACCATAGGTGTCGGCCGCCAGTGCATAGTCGGTGAACACCTTCGGATACATCAGATAGGAGGCAAATTCGAAATCGTCGACCTTGCGCTCCAGCTTGGTCTCGATGACCTTGCGCTCGGCGTCGAGATCGGCTTCGGCAAGCAGCGAGCCGGGACGGACGGTATAGGGCTTATCGCCCTTCAGCGCCTTCTTCTGCAGCGCTTCCGGCCATCCGGACGGCGGCTGGCCGAGATCGCCCTTCAGCATGGAGACCACCGAATCTGGGAAGGCGATGTCCTTGGCCGGGTTCTCGACATCGGCAACCGTCAGGTCCTGGCTCACCATCATCAGCGCCATATCGCCGACCACCTTGGAGGACGGCGTCACCTTGACGATATCACCGAACATCTGGTTGGCGTCGGCATAGGCCTGCGCCACCTGGTGCCAGCGGGTCTCCAGGCCGAGCGAACGGGCCTGTTCCTTGAGGTTGGTGAACTGCCCGCCGGGCATTTCGTGGAGATAGACTTCCGATGCCGGTCCCTTGAGATCGCTTTCGAAGGCGGCATACTGGTGGCGCACCGCCTCCCAGTAGAAGGAGATGCGGCGGATCCATTCGGGATCGAGGCCCGGATCGCGCTCGGAGCCTTTCAGCGCCTCGACGATCGAGCCGAGGCAGGGCTGCGAGGTATTGCCCGACAGCGCATCCATCGCCGCATCGACGGCATCGACGCCGGCATCGACGGCAGCGAGTACCGTCGCAGCCGCAATACCCGACGTGTCATGCGTGTGAAAGTGGATCGGCAGACCGGTCGCCTCGCGCAGCGCCTTGAACAGCACCTTGGCTGCAGCCGGCTTCAGCAAGCCCGCCATGTCCTTCAGCGCGATGATATGGGCGCCGGCCTTTTCCAGCTCGACGGCAAGATCGGTATAATATTTCAGATCGTACTTCGGTCGTGCCGAATTGAGAATATCGCCCGTATAGCAGATCGCCGCTTCGCAGAGCTTGTTTTCCTCGGCAACGGCGTCCATGGACACACGCATGTTTTCGACCCAGTTCAGGCAGTCGAAGACGCGGAAGAGATCGACGCCGCCCTTGGCCGCCTGACGGACGAAGTATTTCACGACATTGTCGGGATAGTTCGTATAGCCCACGCCGTTGGCACCGCGCAGCAGCATCTGCAGCAGCAGGTTCGGTGCTCCCTCGCGGATCAGCGCCAGGCGCTCCCACGGATCTTCGGTGAGGAAGCGCATGGAAACGTCGAAGGTCGCGCCGCCCCAGCACTCCAGCGACAGAAGCTGCGGCAAAGCGCGTGCATAAGTGCCGGCGACGCTGGCAATATCATAGGTGCGCATGCGGGTCGCAAGCAGCGACTGATGGCCGTCGCGCATCGTCGTGTCGGTCATCAGCACGCGCTTCTCGTTGCGCATCCACTCGGCGAATTTCTGCGGGCCGAGCTTGTCGAGCAACTGCTTGGTGCCGTCGGGGATATTGCTGTCGATATAGGGCAGCACTGGCTGCGCCACCTTGGGCGAAGGTACCGGACGACCGCGCGTTTCCGGATGGCCGTTGACCGTAACATCGGCGAGATAGGTCAGAAGCTTGGTAGCGCGGTCCTGGCGCTTGACCTGCTGGAACAGTTCCGGCGTGGAATCGATGAAGCGCGTCGTATAGCTGTTGTCGCGGAATTTCTCGTGCGTGATGATTGCTTCGAGGAAGGTGAGGTTCGTGGCGACGCCGCGGATTCGGAATTCGCGCAGCGCACGATGCATGCGCGCGATCGCCTCCTGTGGGCTCGGGGCCCAGGCGGTCACCTTTACCAGCAGCGGATCATAGTAACGGGTGATGATCGCACCCGTATAGGAGGTGCCGCCATCGAGACGGATGCCGAAGCCGGAGGCCGAGCGATAGGCTGTGATGCGGCCGTAGTCCGGGATGAAGTTATGTTCCGGATCTTCTGTCGTCACGCGGCACTGCAGAGCATGTCCGTTGAGGCGGATATCTTCCTGCTTGGGAACGCCCGATTCCGGCGTGCCGATGGCAAAGCCGTCGAGAATATGGATCTGCGCCTTGACGATATCGATGCCGGTGACGACTTCGGTTACCGTATGCTCGACCTGGATGCGCGGATTGACTTCGATGAAGTAGAATTTGCCGGTGTCGGCATCCATCAAATATTCGACGGTGCCGGCGCCGATGTAATTGGTTGCCTTGGCGATCTTCAGCGAATAGGCGGCCAGTTCCTGGCGCTGCGCCTCGGTGAGATAAGGCGCTGGCGCGCGCTCGACGACCTTCTGGTTGCGGCGCTGAACCGAACAGTCGCGCTCGAACAGATGCACGACATTGCCGTGCGTGTCGCCGAGGATCTGGCTTTCGACGTGGCGCGCGCGCTCGACGAGCTTTTCGAGATAGACCTCGTCCTTGCCGAAGGCGGCTTTCGCCTCGCGCTTGGCTTCCGTCACTTCCTTGGCAAGATCGGCCTCGGAGCGGATGACGCGCATGCCGCGCCCGCCGCCACCCCAGGACGCCTTGAGCATCACCGGATAGCCGATTTCAGCCGCCATCTTGGCGACTTCCTTCATATCGTCAGGCAAGGGGTCGGTCGCCGGCACGACCGGCACGCCGACGGAGATTGCGAGGTTGCGCGCCGCGACCTTGTTGCCAAGCTGGCGCATCGTATCGGCGCGTGGGCCAATGAAGATGACGCCGGCGGCATCGCAGGCATCGACGAATTCGGGACTTTCCGACAGCAGGCCATAGCCCGGATGGATGGCATCGGCGCCGGAAAGCTTGGCGACGCGGATGATCTCGTCGATCGAAAGATAGCTCTCGATCGGCCCGAGATCGCGGGCAAGATGCGGACCGCGGCCGACCTGATAACTCTCGTCGGCCTTGAAGCGATGCAGTGCGAGTTTGTCTTCCTCGGCCCAGATGGCCACCGTTTTTATGCCAAGCTCGTTGGCGGCGCGGAATACGCGGATGGCGATTTCGGAACGGTTGGCAACCAGGATCTTGGAAATGGGCAATGCTGTCTCCTCACGGCATCGAAACGGGCAATGCTGCACCCGCGAAGAGAATTCTTAACTTCTTGTCACAGGAAGTTCAATTTCTCCTGCGACATCCGGCATCAAAATAGTTGCCATTACGGAATAAGTCCGTTTCTGAAAGCGATGGCAACGATGTGCTGCCGATTTCTGGCCTTCAGCTTGTCCTGGATGCTGTTCATGTACCAGTCGACGGTATGGTTGGAGATCGCCAGCAGCCGGCTGATCTCGATCGAGGTCATGCCCTCGGCCAGATGGCTGAGCACTTCCATCTCGCGTTTGGTCAGCTTGAGTTCCGCCGCACCCGTCTTCTCGAAGGCTTGCGCCTCGTCCCGAAATTCCAGAAGTCGCCAAAAGATCTTTCTGGCAACCGCGTCGAAAACGGAAATCTCGGTTGGAGAAAGATCGACCGCCTCGCCGCCGATCGTCATGCTTCCAAGCAGGCCGTTACGTCCGTGAATGGGGAAGAGATAGCCGTCGGCAAGCCCGTTGGCGCGGGCGTCCGCCATCATCTGCTCCATGCGCCGCCGCAGCGGGTCCTTCTTCAGCGCCGCGACGGCATCGCTCCAGCGAAAGGGACGCTGCGCCTGGGTGGCGTAGCGAGCGACCGGATCGACGAGCATGTACCTCTTGCGGACGTAGGTCAGCGGCCATTGATCGGGCCAGCGGCCCGCCATGATGAAATTCGCGACATCGACATTGGGGCGCACCTGTTTCAAGACGCCATAGTAATCGAACTTGTAGGAGCGAAGCACGAGCTCGAGCTCGGCCACGGCATCCTTGGCGAGCTTGCATTCTTCGATGACGACCAGCAATTGTATCAGCGAATGGATATTCACATTTACCCCTCGGCTTCACGGCCTGAACGACCGGCGGACGCGCATTGTTACCCTGCTCGCCAGCCCCACAGCGTCCCAATTCGCCCGCAACATACTCAGCTGCACGCGAAATTGAACGCCTCTGGCGATTTTTTTGCCGTTCAACCCTGAATGGCCAACCTATGCGTGACTTAATAGTGACGGTGAACGCCGTAACGAGGATCATCTCCAACTGTCATTTTATGCGGCGGCCGATAGCACCCGTCGCGGCGGCAACGCGTTTTACGCGAGAAATTCACGAGAAAAACAGCTCCAGATTCCGTTAATCGCCGGTTCAGGTAGCGGTCTGTAGTGTCGCAGCATCCCGAGTTTTGTTGATACACAGAGGGTGCCTGACGTGTCACTGTTCAAAGTCTATGCAAGAGCCCTGAAGTATCTTGGCGCGTATCGATACCGCGTCTGGATGGTCGTGATCGCAAACATCGCACTGGCGATGACCACCATCTACGAACCGGTTCTGTTCGGCCGCATCTTCGACGCCATTGCCAAGAAAGAAGCCGTCACCCCGACCATGATGTTGTGGGCTGGCTTCGCCGTCTTCAGTGCTGTTGCCTTCATCGTGGTATCCCGCGAGGCCGACCGCCTTGCGCATGGCCGCCGCGCCTCACTGCTCACCGAAGCATTCGGCCGCATCATCTCGATGCCGCTCTCCTGGCATAGCCAGCGTGGCACGGCGAGCGCGCTGAATACGCTGCTTCGCGCCTGCGAAGCACTGTTCGGCCTGTGGCTCGAATTCATGCGCAACCACCTCACGACCGCCGTCGCGCTCGTCATCATGATCCCGACTGCCATGGCCATGGACCTGCGGCTGTCCGCAGTCCTAGTCCTGCTCGGCGTCTTCTACTGGATCATCGGCCGTCTGGTCATGAACCGCACGAAGGATGGTCAGACCTCGGTCGAAAGCCACTACAATACCGTCTTCTCGCATGTGAGCGACTCGATCAGCAACGTGTCGGTGCTGCACAGCTACAACCGCATCGAAGCTGAAACCAAGGCGCTGAAATCCTTCACAGAACGCCTGCTGGAGGCCCAGTATCCGGTCCTCGACTGGTGGGCTCTTGCCGGCGCCCTGAACCGCACGGCCTCGACCGTTGCCATGATGGCGATCCTGATGATCGGCACCGTCCTCGTCCAGGACGGCAGTCTGAGCCTCGGCGCGCTGATCACCTTCATCGCCTTCGCCAACGTGCTGATCGGCCGCCTCGAACAGCTGCGCAACTTCGCCAACCAGATTTTCGAAGCTCGCGCCAAGCTCGAAGACTTCTACACGCTGGAAGATTCGGTTCGCGATCGCGAAGAGCCGGCCGGCCTTGCCGAGATCAAGGACGTCAAGGGTGAAGTGGAGTTCCGCGATGTCTCCTTCGGCTTCGCCAACTCGTCGCAGGGCCTGCACGACATCTCCTTCAAGGTGAAGGCTGGCCAGACCGTCGCCATCGTCGGTCCGACCGGCGCCGGCAAGACGACGCTCGTCAACCTGCTGCAGCGTGTCTTCGACCCGCAGAAGGGGCAGATCCTCGTCGATGGCCACGATATCACCAAGGTGACCCGCAAGTCGCTGCGCCGCTTCATCGCCACCGTGTTCCAGGATGCCGGTCTGCTGAACCGTTCGATCAGCGACAACATCCGCCTCGGCCGCGAAGGCGCGACGCGGGAGGAAATGATCCGCGCAGCCCAGGCCGCCGCCGCCAACGACTTCATCGAAACCCGCGAAGGCGGCTACGATACCCGCGTCGGCGAACGTGGCAACAAGCTCTCGGGTGGCGAACGCCAGCGTATTGCGATTGCCCGCGCCATTCTCAAGGATGCGCCGATCCTCGTGCTGGATGAGGCGACGAGCGCGCTCGACGTCGAAACCGAAAACCGGGTCAAGACGGCGATCGACAACCTGCGCCAGAACCGCACGACCTTCATCATCGCGCACCGCCTCTCGACGGTCCGCGAGGCCGATATGGTCCTCTTCCTGGACAACGGCCGCATCATCGAGAACGGCAGCTTCAACGAGCTCAGCCAGAGCAACGGCCGCTTCGCCGCCCTGCTGCGCGCCAGCGGTATCCTGACGGACGAGGAAGTCCGCAAGGCACACACAACGGAAAACGAAGCCGCCTGATCTTCGCAAGGCGCCCAAGATCAAAGCCGGGAGAGCGACGCTCTCCCGGCTTTTTGCTGCCCTGGCTGTGGGTGGGCGATATTTCCGAACGAAGCGACGACGGGAGTTCTGCTGGGTTATAATGTTTTCGTCAAGACATTATAATTGATGCGGCCGTTGACACTCGTAAAATAGGTTATAATTTCTTGCAAAAACATTATAACGCCAGCGGATATGATCGCAAATCACGTTCAGAAAACTAACGCCGAGTGAGCGTTCCAGCAGATCGCAACGTTTTTAAGGAATATGTCGATGAGAGAAATCGATATCGTATACCGAACAATGTTTGCGGAACTCGCACAACGCGCGCTCGATGCTCAGTTCCATGCAGACTTCCCTCTGGAGGGACGTTTCGTCACGGTTCCTGTCAAAGGTCGAAGCTACTGGTATTTCGATCTTCCGACCGCAAACGGCGACAAGCGTCGCTATGTTGGCCCACACAGCGACGAAGAGATTACGGCACGGGTGAACGCCCATAAGCAGATCAAAGATAACATTAAGGAGCGCCGGCGAATGGTCAGTTCCTTGCGTCGTGCTGGTCTACCGGGTCCAGACCCCTTCGCTGGAGACATCACCAAGGCCCTTACGGAAGCCGGATTGTTTCGACTGCGGGCGGTCCTGATCGGGTCTGTTGCATTTGGTACCTATGCGGGCCTTCTCGGCGTTCGGTTACCCTCGCCGGCAATGCGGACAGGTGATGCCGATTTCGACCAGGATTTTGCAGTCTCGGCCGAAGTTGGAAAAAATCTGCCCCCGGTACTAGAAGTCCTCCAGTCGGTCGATCCCGGCTTCCGAGTGGTACCGCACCAATCGGATCAGGCAAAGGTCGTCGCGTTCATGAACGGCAAGGGCTATAGGGTAGAGTTCTTCACGAGCAACGGCGGATCGGACGAATATACGGGCAAACCACCGCCTATGCCCGCGCTCGGAGGCGCGGCGGCGGAAAGCCTACGGTTTTTGGATTATCTGATCTACGAACCTGTCCGCACCGTGCTTCTTCATCGTGAGGGCGTAAGCGTGCTCGTGCCGGCTCCCGAGCGGTATGCCGTCCACAAACTCATTGTCGCCTCCAGGCGGCTCACAGATGCACTCGGACGTGCCAAGGCGGACAAGGATCGATCTCAGGCCTCCTTGCTCTTCGAGGCCCTCGTCGAGACCCGCCAAGGCGACGTCTTGGCCGATGCCTACCAAGAGGCATGCGCGAGAGGGCCATCATGGCAAGAAGCGATCGCCCTCAGCCTTACAAGGCTGCCTGACAATGGAAGAAGGGCCCTTGGGAAGGCTCTTGGGGTACAGATTGAAGATCTGGTCGCTACATCCCGGTTTGATTAAGGCCCCTTGTGAGAGCTAGCTCTGCATAACATTGAGGTGTCACCAGCTTTAGGCCCCCAGTCCCAGGAACAAAGATCTCATTGATGCTGTTTCATCACTCAGAGGTCTATCATGTTGACGTGTGGAATATGGCACGGGCCGGTAAGATTTCGCCTACATCCGTTCGGCGAGTTTCAGACGGTCAAGAGCAGTGCGGAAGCCCTGGACTATTTGCTGGCGTCCTGGCCGGCCGAAGAAGCTGACGCTTATGAGGATGCATTGATAATTTGCCGATCGGCAATCGGGGGCAAATCCGATCCCGAGCTTGCTAAGGATGCTTTCATAGTGGCCGTCTATGAAGCTGGCATCTTCATGAAATCCGACCATGTCAACGAAGATTTCATCGCTCACGCATGACTGATGGCTGCCGGCCCCATCGGTCTATGGCATGGCGATAGCCTTAAGCAGGACATCGGCATAGGTTCGGCTCTCGTTCAACCGCTTTGATAATTGGCATCGGATCGGAACTTGCACTCGGCGGTCCTTGGCCAGCGCCGATCCCCGTGAGCTTGGTCGCCGCACTTCGGCAACGACATGAAGATCGAGGCGCCGAACCGATGCCCGGCACGCGGCCGGCAGAAGCCTTTACTGACTCTTTCCGGAATGAGCAGGCATTGCGATCGGCCTCACAGGCGCCTTTGCCGCGCGTTGGCCCGCAAGCTGAAGCCGCTTGTGCTCAAGATGATAGGCATAGAGGAACTGGGCGGCGATGCCAAAGACGACATAGATGGCGCCGACGACGGGGCTCTTGTTGGTCACATAGAGAAGGACCTGGCCGGCCATGGCGAGGATGGTGCCCGCAACGAAGATGTTCAGTGAATGCCGCCCTAGGATCGTCAGCGGATGGCTTGTCGAGCGGCGCAGCAGCGCCGAAATGGCGGGGATGCTGACGATCAGATAGGCGAGCGCCAGAACATGCAGCAGCCGCGGCAGCGACAGGAAGGTCTTGTCGAAACCGGTGACGACGGTCGGCAGGCCGAGCATGGCGAGGTAGTCGCCGAGGATCCATAGCTTGTCGGTCACCCAGATGAAGGACACGAGCACATAGGCGCAGGCAAGTCCGATCAGAACTGGATGGACGGGGATTTGCCCGCCGCGTTTGACATGCATGCAGGCGACGAAGCCGATGACGAAAAGCAGCTGCCAGGATAGCGGATTGAGGAACCAGAAGCCGTCAAGCAGCGTCGTGTGCGGCGCGATATAATAGACACCCGACACCAGCCAGACGCCGGCCGAAATTGCGAGTAGAAGCGGGGGGCTCCTCGCCTCCAGCAGCATGATCACCGGCAGCATGAGAAAGAGGGCGCCGTACATCGGCAGGATATTATTGTAGCCGATCTGGTGTCCGAGCGTCAGCAGCGCGGGAATGCCGCGCGCCGGGTCCATCAGCAGGGCGAGGATGTTTACTTCGCAGAGCAGGCCCTTCTGGTGGAAAATCCATGCGCCGGAGATGAAGAGGACCAGCGTCACGAAGGTCGTGATCATATGCGCCGTATAGAGCGTGAAGGCCCGCTTGATCGCCTTCCATGCCATTTTAATCCGGTGACCGGAAAGAAATCTCGTTCCATAGGCGAGACCGACCGAAATGCCGGAGATTAGCACAAAAGCTTCGGCACCATCGGAGAAGCCGAAATTCTTCGAGGTCAAATCCTCGAAAATCTGCCCCGGCACATGGTTGACGAAGATCATGATCAGAGCCAGGGCTCTGAGAACATCAAGTCGCGTATCCCTCTGCGGGGCCGGCTTCGGCAAACTCATCCGTTGCGCCGCCACCGGGCTCATATCCGCCCTCGAATTCATAAAACTCTCCCGTTCCGACAATCAAATGCAATCGGGGCCAAAGAGTTCCCCCTTTGGCCCCGGTCGTCGAAGCGAAACAGTGCGGAAACGCTACTGTTCGACCGGATAGCCCTCTTCGGGATGGGCGACCACCCTGTCATTGATCGTGACCGAGTATCCCGTCGCATCGGGCGCTTTTGAGACGGAAATACGGTAATTTCCGCTCGGCAGCTCGATATCTGCCGCAAAGCCATCCCAGTTCGAGGGCAATGCCGGCTTGACGAAAAGTCGCCCGTTTTTCACCCGGATACCGAGAATACCTTCGACAGCGACGCGATAGAGCCAGCCGGCAGAGCCCGTATACCAGGTCCAGCCGCCACGGCCAGTCAGTTGTCCTTCGCCGTAAATATCAGCCGCAACCACATAGGGCTCTACACGATAGATGTCGGCCTGATCACGATCGCGTGCATGGTTGATCGGGTTCAGCATGTCGAAGCAATGCCAGGCATCGTCGCCGCGATCCATTTCCGCGAGCGCCATGACCACCCAGGTAGCGGCATGGGTATACTGACCGCCATTTTCGCGCACACCAGGCGGATAGGACTTGATATAGCCCGGATCGCGCGCCGACTTGGAGAAGGGCGGCGTAAACAGCCGGATGATGTGGTTTTCGTCATCGACGAGCTTGTCGAGAACGGCATCCATCGCCTTCTCACCGCGCGCCCTATCGCCTTCGCCAGAGAGAATGTTCCAGGACTGCGCGATCGAATCGATCTGGCACTCGAAATTCTCGCTGGAACCGAGCGGGCTGCCGTCGTCGAAATAGCCGCGGCGATAATGGCCGCCGTCCCAGCCTGCCGATTCGAGCGCCTTGCGCAATTCCGGCAGATGGTCGGACCAGCGCTTGACGCGCTCCTTGTCGCCGCGTGCTTCGGCATAGGGCAGGAAGGCAGTCAGCATGCCGGCCAGGAACCAGCCGAGCCAGACGCTTTCGCCGCGGCCCTGGATGCCGACGCGGTTCATCCCGTCGTTCCAGTCGCCGCCGAGAATCAGCGGCAGGCCGTTGCCTCCCTTGCGCTTGATCGCGAGATCGAGCGCCAAGGCCGCATGTTCGTAGACGCTGACTTTGTCCTGCGACACGGTCGGCTGATAGAAGACGTCATGCGTGCCGGGCATCAGCGCGGCACCCTCGACGAAGGCAAGTTCCTCGTCGAGGAGCGACTTGTCGCCCGTCACGGTGCAGTACTGATCGATAGCATAGGCAAGCCAGACGACATCGTCGGAAATATGCGTGCGCACGCCGGCGCCGCTGCCGGGCAGCCACCAATGCTGCACGTCGCCCTCGCGGAACTGACGCTGGGCAGCATTGAGGATCTGGTTGCGGGCAAGCTCCGGCTTGTGCACCAGGAATGCCAGCGTATCCTGCAGCTGGTCGCGGAAGCCGAAGGCACCCGACGACTGGTAGAAGGCGGTGCGCGCCATGATGCGGCAGCCAAGGCTCTGATAGGGCAGCCAGGCGTTGATCATGTTGTTCATCGCCTTGTCCGGCGTCGAGATCTTCACATGGCCGGTAAAGCCGTTCCAGAACTCGCGGCCTGCCGCAAGCACGGCCTCGAAATCGGCCTGGCGGACTTCCGAAACCAGCGCGCGGGCTTCTTCGACGGTTGCCGTATCACCCATGTAGAAGCAGATTTCCTTCTGCTCGCCGGCAGCGATCGTCACATCGAAGGCCAGAGCGCCGCAGGGATCGCCATCGAGATCGGTCGAGTTGGAGAGCGCCGCAGCCGTCACGACGGCTTCCGGCATTTGGATCGTGCCATGGCGGCCGATGAACTCGCGGCGGCTTGCCGAGAAGCTCGAATGCGTCTCGCTTGCTGCCATGAAAGCAGTCCGCTTGAAGTAGTCGATGCTGTAGGGGTTGTTGGCAAACAGAGCACCCGTCTCCTCATCCAGGGTCGACAGGATGAAGGGCCTGGTTTTGTTCTGATTGGTGCCAAGCACCCATTCCGCATAATTATAAATCCGCAGCCGCCGGCTGCCGGCACCGTTGTTGCGGAGGCGCAGGCGGAAGAGCTTGACCGGGCGCTCGCGATCGACCGTCTGCGTCAGTTCCAGCGCCACGCCATCCTCTTCACTCGAGAAGATCGAGTAGCCGAGGCCATGACGGGCCTCGAAACGGACCTTCGCATTGCGCGACAGGCCGGCATAAGGGGTCATGACCTTGCTGCTGTCGAGATCGGCGACATAAAGCGCCTCGCCCGGACGGTTGATGACCATGTCGTTGGTCCATGGCGTCAGCTGATAGTCGCGCGAATTGTGGCTCCAGGTGAAGCCACCGCCTTCGGCGGGCACATGGAAGCCGAAGCGCTCGTTCGAGATGACGTTGATCCACGGATGCGGCGTCGACTGCCCACCCGGCAGGCGCACGACATATTCGCGGCCGTCCTTGGAGAAGCCGCCGTAGCCGTTCCAGAAATCAAGATCGTCCTGCGCCTCGATGGGTTCGGCCGCAAAGACGGAGTCCTGCAGCGCGACCGGCACGGAGAGACGATTGACCGGCGTGGTTTCATCGGACTGCTTGGAGGCAAAGAGCGTCGCGGCGCGCGCGATCTGATCGACCAGCTTGCCGTTGCGGGCATGGAAGATCACCCGCGATGCTGCAAGAATCTCCTGATAGGTCTCGTTTTCGATCTGGTCCTTGCGCACCGAGAAGATGTTCTGGCGCAGGCCGTCGCCCTGATTGTGGCGGACGTGCTCGACGAACTTGTCGAGTTCGCGCTGCATATCCTGCGCGTGCTCGACAGCGCGCTCGTTGACGATGACCAGATCGGCGTTGATGCCGCGCGATCGCAGATATTCGGCCGCCATCAGCGCTTCCCTGGCGATTTCGAGGTCGATATCGTCGTTGATGCGCAGGGTGAAGATCGGGAAATCGCCCGAGATCGTCACCGGCCACAGTGCCGACTGGGAATGCAGGCCGGCCTGCACGGTGGCGCCGTCGGCGCGCAGGTGCATATCCGGGTAGACCAGATAGCGGGCGAGCTTCTGGAAGGCGGCCGCTTGCTGCGAGGTGACGCCGACATGGCGCATCTGCATCTGCGTGCGCGTCCACGCCTGTGTCAGCTCAATACCGAAAGTGTCAGGATTGCGATAGCGCTCGACGGCCTTATCGACTTCCTCGCGGTTCGGGGCGGCAATCGTCCAGAAGATGACGCTGACCTTCTTGCCGGCAGGAACGCGCACGACCCGGCGCAGCGACAGGCAGGCATCCATGGTGAAGCCGTCCGTGCCGGAGAGCGTCGCACCGGGGTCGAAGGCTGCGGCTTCCGCAAGCGTGCGGCCGCGGCCGAGGAACTTGCGGCGATCGGTTTCGAATTCCGTCCGGCGCTCCGACCCGGCATTGTCGACGACCAGATGGGCGATCGACATGTCCGGCTCGTTATAGTCGCGCTTGTTGCGCTCGGCGCGGATCACGTCACCGCTGTTGCCGATCTCGGTGCGCACGAACATGCGCGCGAAGACCGGGTGACCGGAATCGACGTCGTCGCTCGCAAGCGCCGGCTCGAGATAGGAGGTCACTTCGATGAAGCGGTCCTCCGCGCCCATGTTGAGCAGCGTCACACGGCGGCCTTCGGCATCATGCTCGGTCGCGACGATGCACTCCACATCGCTGGTGAGATCGCCGACCGTCTTGCTGTATTCGACCTTCTCATCGCTGAAGGCGACCTTGGCTTTCTCTCCTTCGATGCTGCGCGGCTCCGCGGTTGCCGACCACCATTGGCCGGAAGCGGTATCGCGCAGGAAGATGAAGGTGCCCCAACGGTCTTCCGTCGGATCGGCGCGCCAGCGCGAGACCGTCAGGCCGTTCCAGCGTGAGTAGCCGGCGCCGGTCGCGGTCAGCATGACAGAATAATGGCCGTTGGACAGGAAGGCGAGCTCGCGATCCTGCGATGCCGGATCGGCGATCTTGCGAATCTCCGGGCGCAGCATGTCTTCCTGGATATTGGCCGGCTGGTCGCTTTCGTGCTTGGCGGCCATGACCGGAATATCGCGCGGCGCCTTTTCCTGCAGCAGCAGTTCGGCGGCTTCGATCACCGGATCGGCATGGAAGAGTTCGCGCAGGCGGCCGTTGAAGGCGACGTTGGCGATTGCGGCGATCGACATGCCGTGATGGTGGGCATAGTAGTTGTAGACCACCGCGCACTTCTTGCCTTCGGGAACGCGGGTCGGTGTGAAATCGACGGCATCATGGAAGCCATAGATGCCGAGCGCGCCGACCTTGCGAAGCTTCTGCAGATTTTCCAATGCAGCAGCGGGGCGATACTGGCTGGCGAGGATCGAAGCATAGGGCGCGATGACGGCGTTCTGGCCGAGACCGCGCTTGAGGCCGAGCGATGGCACACCGAAGTTGGTGTACTGATAGTGCATGTAATGGTCGCGGGCATTGAAGGCCGCCTCCGAAATGCCCCAGGGGATATCGGAGCCAAGGCGCTTGGCGTAGTTCATCTGCTCCTGCACGACCAGATTGTTCGTCTGGTTGAGAATACCGCCCTGGCGCTCCTGCATGACGAGAGGCGGCATCAGATATTCGAACATCGAGCCGGACCAGGAGACCAGCGCACCGCGCGAACCGACGGGTACGACCTGGCGGCCGAGGCGATACCAGTGCTCGGTCGGCAGATCGCCCTTGGCGATGGCGAAAAGACTGGTGAGACGGGCTTCGGAGGCCAGAAGGTCGTAGCAGGCCGCATCGAGCTCGTTGGTTTCGACGCGGAAGCCGATGGAAAGCAGGCGCCGTTCCGGACGATAGAGGAAGGCGTATTCCATGCCGAAGGCGAGTTCACGCATCTGATCGCGCAGCTTCGCCAGCCGCTGGCGCAGCGAATCCACATTGGCGAGATCGAAGATGCTGTCAGCGATATGGCCTTCGCAAACCTTGACCAGCGATTGCGACCAGGTGAGCACTTCGCCGCTCAGTGTCGATTTCACCTCATGGTCGAGGTTTGCGGCAAGCTTCTGGATATCCTGTGCTAGGACCGAAAGGTTGATGACGCGGATCGAGGCGAACTCGTGCTCGCGCTTGACGGCGGCAAGCGCGTTCTGGAAGCCAACAATGCGCTCTTCCAGCCGGCGGCGCAGCGGCCGAACCGTCTTGCGATCATCAGGCAATTCGCCGAGGGTTTCGGCGAGAATGCCCGCGACATCGCCGATACCATCGAGATTGCCCTGCATGTGGGCGGAGGGAGCCTCCGCCCACATGCGGCAGGCGGACGAAACGGCGATCAGATGGCCGGCAAAATTGCCGCTATCAACAGCCGAGACATAGCGCGCGCCCATCGGCTTCAGCGTATCGGTATGATACCAGTTGAACAGGTGGCCGCGGAATTTTTCGAGCTTCGCCACGGTCGCCATGGTCTTTTCCATGCGATCGATGGTTTCCTCGAACGACGTCCAGCCGAAATGACGCGCCGAAATGACCGACAGCAGATAGACGCCGATATTGGTCGGCGACGTGCGTGATGCGACGACCGCATTCGGGGTCTGCTGCACGTTGTCGGGCGGCAGATGGTTCTGCTGTTCGACGACGAAGGTCTCAAAATAGCGCCAGGTGCGCCGCGCGATCTTGCGCAGCTCGAACGAAACGCTTTCCGGTACTTCGAGCCGGTCTTCAGTCTCCGCCGACTGGCTGACATACCAGGCGATTGCCGGCGAGAGGACCCAAAGCAGCGCAAAGGGAATACCGACGAAGAAGGCGTTGTCGCCTGAGAGCGAAGCAAAAGCCAAGGCCAGCAGCGCCAGCACTGGCGCATGCCACATGACGCGGTAATGGCCGAGGATGGTCGTTTGCGCGGCAGCCTGGGCGCTGGCGGCGGTTCGCCATTGCAGCATCAGCTTGCGGCTGACGAAGGCGCGGTAAAGCGAACGGCCGATGGCATCGGCCATGATGCAAGCGGCATCGGCGATGAAGACGATGCGCAGAGCGACCTGCGCGTTGGCGGCACGGATATCCGACCAGACCGTATAGAGATGCGCACGTGCTACGATATCGCTGCTGCGCGGAATGATGCCGTTGATGAGCGAGAGCGTCGGCGCGACGAACAGGCAGAAGATCAGCAGAATCTGCCAGATGAGCGCCGCCAGCGGCTCCATGAAATACCAGCCGAGCACGGAGGCGAAGAACCAGGCGATCGGCGTCAGCGAGCGACGCAGATTGTCCATCATCTTCCAGCGTCCAAGGCCGGTGACGCCACGCTTCGGATTGAAGATATAAGGAAGGAGCTGCCAGTCGCCGCGAGCCCAGCGATGCTGGCGCGAGACCTCGACTTCGTAGCGGATCGGAAAGTCTTCGACCAGTTCGCAGTCGGTGACGAGGGCGCAGCGCGCCATCGAGCCTTCAAGCAAGTCGTGGCTGAGAACGGCGTTTTCGTCGATCTTGCCCTTCAGCGACGCTTCGAAGGCATCGACGTGATAGAGGCCCTTACCGGTGAATGTACCCTCTTCCACCAGATCCTGGTAGACGTCGGACACGGCGAAAACGTAAGGGTCGAGACCGCGATTGACCGAGAAGACGCGCTGGAACACGGACGCATCCTTGCCCGTGGTCAAAGAGGGGGTGACGCGCGGCTGCAGTACGCCGTAGCCGCGCACGACGCGCTTGCTCTCGGGATCGAAAACCGGACGGTTGATCGGGTGGTGCAGCTTGCCGACGAGCTTTGTCACGGTATCGCGCACCAGGCGCGTATCCGAATCGAGCGTCATCACATACTGGACGTCCTTCGGCACGATGTTGGCACCAGGTAGGAAGGTGGTATCGCGGTCGCCGCGCAGCAGCATGTTCAGCTCGTGCAGCTTGCCGCGCTTGCGCTCCCAGCCCATCCATGCGCCTTCGGCCGGATTATAGAGGCGGCGGCGATGCAGCAGGTAGAAGCGCTGAATACCGTCCTCGTCGTAGCGGGCGGCGAGATTGGCGACCTCGCGGCGGGCGTAATCGAGGATTTCCAGATCGCGCTCGCTCTCTTCCTCCTGGCTGTCGGGCCAGTCGCTGAGCAGCGCGTAATAGACTTCCCCGCGCGGATTGGCGAGATAATGGACCTCGAGATTGCGCACGAGTTCGTCGACGCTGTCGCGATTGCCGATCAGCGTCGGCACGACGACCAGCGTACGAGCCTCTTGCGGAATGCCTTCCTTGAATTCGTAGCCGACCAGACGCGCCGGCGTCAGATACATAGTGACGAAGAAATTGAAGAGGCCGGTGGCGCCTTCCGACGCCGGCAGCGAGAACATCAGCAGCAAGAGGATGGTCTCTGCCCAGCCCATGCCGGCATGCAGCATGAAATAGCCGACCACGCCCAGCGCCACGATGGTCAGGAACAGCACCGGGGCTGCAATCGAGAGCCAGTTGAGCTTGCGCCACTGCCGCACGAAGCTGACCGAAAGAGGCACACGGTAGCCGATGGCCTTTTCCAGCTTCTGGGTCTGCTGGCCCATGATGAAATCGCCGATGTTCGGCTCGCGCGATTGCTCGTCACCCGATGCCCTGGCGGCTTCGGTCATCGCCATGGCAACCTGAGCGATTTCCATCTCGGTCTTGTCGGAACGGCGTGCGAGCTTTTCGATACGGCGGCGGTAGCTGTTGCGCGAGCCAGGATCGAGCTTGGCGTAGTCGGTCTCGTCCCAGAGCAGCTTGTCGACAGCGCTGACCTCTTCGACCCAGACGGACCAGTCGGTATCGTCGATCAGGCGCAGGCTCTTGATGATGTTGCCCATCGTCACATTGCCGGATGACAGGCGATTGTGCTCGGCCATCATGACGCTTTCGGCATCGGTGCCGGCCTCTGCAAGCCGCTTCTCAAGCCAGGTCACGGCGAGGCCCGACCTATGCGAGCCGTCGCGCAGGCGGTAGAGGAACTGCGTGGCGAAGGTATTGTCCGAAGTATAGGGCTCGAGCGTCTTCAGGAACTCGGCGATCTTCGCGTCGTCGTTAAGACGGATCAGCTCATCGACCGCCGCATTCGCCTTCTTGCGGGTAATGCGGCTCTGCTCGACACGGCTCGAAATGCGGCGCAGGTTTTCGACCAGGATATAGCGTACCAGCGAAGGAACGGCCCAAAGCTCGCCGATCTTCAGCATCTCCACCGACTGGAAACCTTCCACGAGCGCCAGCAGACCCTGATTGGATACCGTGCTGTGGGTATGGGCGACATAGAGCCAGGCGAGCGCCATCGCGCGCGGCATTACCATGCCGTCGATGGTGATCGTCTGCAGCTGATCGTAGAATTTCTTGGGAAAATCGCGGCGGACTTCCTGAATGGCCTCTTCGATGATGTAATGGTTGTCGAGCAGCCATTCGGCGGCCGGCGTGATCGATTCCCCGGCATCGACATCCGCATTGGCCGAGCGATAGACGCGCAGAATCTCTTTCTCGTTTTCCTTGTGCCGTGCGAAGAAATCGAAGGGCGCAAAGCCCGGCAGCTTGGTTTTCGCGCCGTCGCGGGCAAAGGCGGCCCCGCATTCCCTTATCTGCTCACTGGAGAAATAGGTGGCGCGGATCGCATCGTTATGATCGATCTGCTTGGCTTCAGAATCGCGCGGCGTAACGGTGAAGAGATTTTGAGATGTCATGGATTCGGGTTCTGGGTCCAAACAGAGTGAGTGGCATTGTCGCCTTTATCGTCTTTGCTCTGCCCGACACAAGAATTCACGCATTTGGACCCTTTTGCTTCGCTTCCCGGCGCGCGAAGGGGGTGAATTCGAAATGAAGGCTTAGAACAAACAAACAGAGGCGAAGATTTTCACGGAGCCGTTTTTAAGATCGTGGCGCTTTTTTTGCCACCATCTCGATTGGGGTGTCCGTGAAGCCGGATACGCGGCCAAATGATTCCGGCAGCGATCCGCACACGTCAGCGACAATCGATCAAGGTCATGAGGCATTCTCCTTGGGCTGATTCATCCAGTTTCGGAAATTCAGCATGGTTCGGCATATTGAAACCTCAATATCCCGCAGAAGATGAACTTAAACTGAACCCCCTCAAAAGATTCGCAAATTCCGCGTCAGAAAACTTGGCGTATCGAAGCCGCGCAGAATTGAGCGGCATACTAGCTGCCAGTGGCCATCCCGCCAAGCCGCGCCCCGTCTTCCCTGTCATGGCGGCGGAGCGATCCGCCTACATTCCTGAATGAGGGTAATAGTATGGAACCCTCTGGGCCGCCGAATGAAGACGCAACACTCGCTAATGCGAGCGTCCTTTCCTTGGGAGAAGTTTACTGTCTTCACGCGGCATATTCTATCGGCCGGGCAAATTTTCTTTGCCCGACGGAATGATGCCAGTGAAGGGAGACTGGAAGCTGCATAAGGGGGGAAAGCGGCCCATCTTGATCGGCCGATCCACAAGCTTCCCAAATTTCAAGAGATGGGCCGCATGGGCCTCAAATGAGCGGCAAAACCAAGCCGCCACCCGGTAAAACGTCGCCTTAGACGACGATGCCGCAAACAATTGCCGCGACGAAGAGGAACGCAGCCGAAAACAGGGCGACGTGAATCGCCGTTTGAATCTTTTGCCGCGTGTTCGCGACGCGCTTGGAACCATCGAACTGATTCACATGCGTATTCGAAATACCCAAATTCGCCATGTGTTGCCTCCGTTCGTTCTTATATGTTTTCCGGGCCACGCCCAGGACGAACATTCATACATTTCCTATCAAATAGGTAGAGATGAATTTCCGTCCAGGATACCAGCCGAGAAAAATTAAACCATTCACTGTGGCCCGAAAAATCGGCAACGCCTATTCAGCAAAGAACGCGGCGGGCCCAAATCAAGCTGCGCTCGATGGCGCTGGTATCGACCGCCTGCTCTTCGGCAGGTCCAGTCTGGCGGCTGCTGCTTTCTTCACGAAGAGCGGCGGACCGTACACCTTCCTGCTTCGCCGGGACTGGCGGATGAAGATAGCCCATGGTCATGCCACCCATGAAAAACATGCCTGCCTCCACTTAACGTCTGACCCCCTCATCGGGATCACGAAAGTTAACTGCCATTAACGAGATCATGACAGAATTGCGGCAGGTGTCAATAGTCTATACGATTGGTCGTGTTTAAGCGCAGCATTCGTTAACGTGCGGCAGGGTGAGGCTGCCGCCTGCCAAGAGCAATACCAGCAAAAGTGCGAAGCGGTTTTGCGTCCGGAATTGCGTAGAATAGGGAGATAGAGCCGTCCGCTAATCGAAGAAGAGCGGAAAAGTTCTAGCCCCGAACGAACCCCTTGCTGGCGACCATCAGATTGCGCGTATAGTCTTCCTTGACATCGCCCGCTGCCAGCTCCTGCGCCGTCAGCCTCTCGACGACCGCACCATTGCGCATGACGGCCAGCCGTTCGCACATATGGGTGACGACGCCGAGATCGTGGCTTACCATGACGAATGTCAGATTGCGGTCCCTGCGCACCTGTTCGAGCAAATTCAGCACCTCGGCCTGCACGGAGGCATCGAGGGCCGAGGTCGGCTCGTCGAGCAGCAGGATCGACGGCTCCACGATCAGCGCGCGGGCAATGGCGACGCGCTGGCGCTGGCCGCCGGAGAGCTGGTGCGGATACCGGAAGCGGAAGCCCTTTCCGAGGCCGACTTCGTCCAGCGCTCTCGCGATACGCATTTCCGTGTCGCCGATCCCATGAATCGACAGAGGCTCCAGCAGCAGGCGGTCGATCGTCTGGCGTGGATGCAAGGAGCCGTAAGGGTCCTGAAACACCATCTGCACCTGGCGATAGAAATTCTTGCTGCGCCTGGCGCCCTTCAGCTGCTCGCCGCCGACGCGGATCGTCCCGTCGGTCACGGGCGCAAGACCGGCGACAGCGCGCAGCAATGTCGACTTTCCGGAACCGGACTCGCCGACCAGGCCGAAGGATTCGCCCTTGTTGACCTCGACGCCGACGGCATCGAGGGCGTAATAGCCATCATAGACGACGCTGAGACCATCAACCGCAAGTGCCGCCGTCATGCCGCCCACTCCGGCTTGCGGTCGAGCACCGGCAGCGGATGCCTGTTTTCACCGATGACGGGCATGCAGTTCAGCAGGCCGCGCGTATAGGGATGCTGCGCATTGTTCAATTCGGAAGCCTTGAGTTCTTCCACCACCTTACCCGCATACATGACGATCACGCGGTCGCAGAAGGACGAGACCAGCCGCAAGTCGTGCGACACAAAAATCAGCCCCATGCCACGCTCGGAGACGAGCTTGTCCATGATCTTCAGCACATCGAGCTGGACGGTGACGTCGAGCGCGGAGGTCGGCTCGTCGGCGATCAGCAGCTCCGGGCCGGCGATCAGCATCATGGCGATCATCACGCGCTGGCCCATGCCACCGGAGACCTCGTGCGGATGCAGGTCGTAAACACGGCCGGGTTCACGGATCTGCACCGCTTCGAGCATGGCAAGAGCGCGGTCGCGCGCTTCGGCTTTGCTCACCTTTTCATGCGTGCGCAGCGTCTCGGTGATCTGCTTGCCGATGGTCATGACCGGATCGAGCGAATATTTCGGATCCTGCAGCACCATGGCGATGCGCTTGCCGCGCAGCGACCGGCGCTCTTTGGCCGAGATCGACAGGAGGTCGGTGCCGCTGAAGTTCAGCCTGTCAGCCGTGACGATACCATGCGGCGGTGTCAGCCCCATGATGGCTCGGCCCGTCTGCGATTTGCCGGAGCCGCTCTCGCCGACGATGCCGAGCCGTTCGCGGCCGAGCGTGAACGACACGCCGCGCACGGCATCGATGACGCCCGTGCGCGTCGGATAGCGAACCCTCAGGTTCTCCACGGTCAAAAGTGTCGTCATTGCCCGCTCTCCTTCGGATCGAGCGCATCGCGCAGGCCGTCGCCGAGCAGATTGAAGCCGAGGCTGACAATGAGGATCGCGATACCGGGCATAGCCGCCACCCACCATTGATCGAGATAGTATTTGAAGCCGCTTGCGATCATCACGCCCCACTCGGGCAGCGGCGGCTGCGCACCAAGGCCAAGGAAACCGAGGCCGGCAGCCGTCAGGATGACGCCGGCCATGTCGAGGGTGACGCGGACGATCACCGAGGAGATGCAGAGCGGCATGACATGGCGGAAGATGATGCGCAACGGCGAGGCACCCATGAGCTGCACGGCGGCGATATAATCCGAACGCCGCACTGTCATCGTTTCGGCGCGCGCCAGACGGGCATAGGGCGGCCAGGAGGTGATGGCGATCGCGATGACCGCATTCTCGATGCCCGCGCCCAGCGCACCCGCAAAGGCAAGCGCCAGCACCAGTTTTGGGAAGGCGAGGAAGATATCGGTGATGCGCATCAGGATCACATCGACCCAGCCGCCAAGATAGCCCGACACCATGCCGATGATCAGCCCGATCGGCGCCGAGATGATCGCGACCAGAACAACGATATAGAGCGTCCAGCGCGAACCGTAGATGAGGCGCGAGAGGATGTCGCGCCCGAGATCGTCGGTGCCGAGAAGATAACCCGGCGTACCGGGAGGCTTCAGATAGGCATTGGTCAGGTCGCCTATGACGGGCGAATGCGGGGCGATGACATCGGCAAATGCTGCGACCAGCACGAGCGCGATGATAATGAGCAACCCGATCACAGCCAGGCGATTGGCGGAAAACTGCCGCCAGGTGACGTAGGCGCGCCCGAGTCTCGCCTGCCGGCGCGACTGTGGCCGGTCGGAGAGCAGCCAGTCCCTCAGGCTGGGTTGGGTGGTCTCGACTGTCATTTACGTCGGGTCCTTGGGTCGAGCGTTCGATAGAGAAGGTCGGAAATGAGATTGATGCCGATGAAAACCGTGCCGATGACGATAGTGCCGCCGAGAACGGCATTCATGTCGGCATTGCGCAGCGAGCTGGTGATGTAGAAGCCGATGCCCGGCCACGAGAAAACGATCTCCGTCAGCACGGACCCCTCGAGCAGCCCGGCATAGGAGAGCGCGATCACCGTGATCAGCGGCACGGCGGCGCTGCGCAGGGCATGCCCCCAGATCACCCGCGTTTCGGAAAGACCCTTGGCGCGGGCCGCCACAATATATTCCTGGCCCAGCTCGTTCAGCATGAAGCTGCGGGTCATCCGGCTGATATACGCAAGCGAGAAATAACCGAGCAGCGACGCCGGCAGGATGATGTGGCGGAAGACGTCCCAAAAGACGTCCCATTGCCCCTGCAGCGCACTGTCGAGCAGGAAGAAGCCTGTGACCGGCGTGAAAGTATATTCATAGGCGATGTCGATGCGGCCGGGATAAGCCACCCAGTTCAGCTTCGCATAGAAGATGACGAGGGAAACCATGGCCAACCAGAAGACCGGCACCGAATAGCCGACGAGGCCGATCACGCGCACGATCTGGTCGATGATACTGTTGCGGCGCACGGCGGCAAGCACGCCGAAGGGAACCCCGAATACGGCGCCGATGATCGTGCCGACCGTCGCAAGCTCCATCGTTGCGGGAAAGACGCGCCTGATGTCATCCATAACCGGATTGGTCGTCAGCACCGACGTGCCGAAATCGCCGCTCAGAGCGCTCACGAGATAGTAATAGAACTGCAGATAGAGCGGCTGATCGAGATGCATCTCGCGCCGCAAACGCTCCAATATCTGCTGCGGCGCGTGATCGCCGGCAATCGCCAGCGCCGGATCGATCGGTATGACGCGCCCGATGAAGAAGGTGACGGCAAGTAGGCCGAGATAGGTGGTGACGGCCACGACCAGAAATCGCAGCAGCCCCATGAAGAATGGAGCGGCACGGCCCTTTTGGGGCCGCACCTGCATTTTTCGTTCGACGGTGCTCAAAGACCTAGTCCTGCCGGATCATTACTTGGAGATCGGCCAGACGAAGTTGTTGTCGAAGCTCGGACCGAGCTTGAAGTCCTTCACGTCCTTGCGATAGCCGGCGACTTCCGTCTGCTGAAAGAGGATAGTGAACGGGCTTGCTTCCAGGAATTTCTTCTGGATGTCCTGATACATCGCGCCGCGCTTGGCCGCATCGCCTTCGAAGAGAGCCGCTTTGGCCAGCTTCTCCAGCTCCGGCGCCGTCCAGGTGTTGCGCCAGACGAGCGTCTTGTTGCTGCTGGTATCCGAGTTGTCGTCGTTGGTGGTGAAGGTATCGGCGTTGGAATGGGGGTCCCAATAATCCGGACCCCAGTTGCCGAAGTAGATATCGTGATTGCGGGCACGATACTTCGTCAGCTTCTGTTTGCCGTCGCCGGGGATGATCTCCACCTTGATGCCGGCCTGGCCGAGCGTCTGCTGGATCGCGGTGGCGATGCTCGTATCCGGCTCGATGCTGCGCACGTCCATGGTGATCGAGAAGCCGTTGGGTAGGCCCGCCTTGGCTAGCAATTCCTTGGCCTTGGCGACGTCGAGCTTGAACGGGTTTTCATCCAGCGAGCCGAGCATGCCCTTCGGTTCGAAGGTCTGATGGATTTCGCCGATGCCCTTGATCAGCGTCTTGCCGATAGCATCGTAATCGACCAGCCATTTGAACGCCTGCTGCACTTCCGGCTTGGCAAGGTTCGCATTCTTCTGGTTGAGGCTCATATAGTAGATCGTACCCTTGGGCGCGCTGGTCGAAGCGAGCTGGGTGTTTTTCTCGACAGCCTGAAGATCGGTCGGCGAAAGGTTGCGGGCGATATCGATGTCGCCGTTTTCAAGCGCCAGGCGCTGCGCCGAGCTTTCCTTCATAAAGCGGTATATGACGCGGTTCAGCTTCGCCTTTTCGCCGTAGTAGTTGTCATTTCGCTCAAGCACGACCGCCTCGTTGGCGCGCCATTCACGCAGCTTGAACGGACCGGAACCGGCAAAGCCGGTCTTCAGCCAGCTGTTGCCGAAGTCGTTGTCGTATTTGTAGTCGGCAGTCGGCGTTGCCGGCTTCACGTGCTGCAGAACCAGCTTCTTGTCGACCACTTCGGCAACGGTTGCCGTCAGGCAATTCAGCACGAAGCTCGGCGCATAGGGCTTGTCGACGGTAAAGGTGAAGGTGTTCGCATCGGTCGCCTTGGCCTTCTCCGTCACATTGTCGCCGGTAAGGCCGAACTGGGTGAGAATGAAGGCGGGGCTCTTATTGAGCTTGACGACGCGCTCGAAAGACCATGCGACATCTTCTGCGGTGATCGGATTGCCGGAAGCGAACTTCAGGCCAGGCTTCAGCTTGAACGTGTAGGTCAAATGATCGTCGGAAACCGACCAGCTCTCGGCGAGATCGCCCTTGATCTTGGACGTATCGTTGATATCGAGACGGACGAGCAGGCTGTAGGTGTTGCCGGTGATTTCGGCAGCCGACAGTTCATAGGCTTCGGCCGGATCCATGCTGAGAATATCGTCGAAGGCAAAGCCCTCGACCAGCGTGTCCTTTGGCGTCGCAGCGTATGCGTTCGGCGCCGCCACCAGCAGAAGCGAGAGAGCCACGCCGGCAGACAGCGCGCGCAAACCGCGGTTCGTCTTAGTCATCATCATTGTTTTCATTCCCCTTTTTTAAAACTCTACACAATCGGCACACACTTCACCGGCTGCCTTCCTTCCAAGCGGACGCCAGGACGCGAAGCCAGTTCTCCCTGCACAGCTTTACAAGATCGGCCTCACCATAACCAACGTTCCGAAGGGCGGCAATCAGCTTCTGATTGCCTGCAGCATCGCTAATTTCCGCAGGAATCGTGGCGCCATCGAAGTCCGATCCTAGGCCGACGCAGTCGATGCCGACACGGCCGACGAGATAATCGACATGCCGCACCATCGCCTCGAGCGGCGTATCGGCATCCGAGCGCGCATCATCGCGCAGCATCGCCGTCGCATAGTTGAGACCGACGATGCCGCGGCTCTCCTTGATGGCGTCGAGCTGCTTGTCGGTGAGATTGCGCGCCACCGGCGTCAGCGCGTGGGCATTGGAATGGCTGGCGACCAGCGGCTGGTCCGAAGTCTTCGCCACATCCCAGAAGCCCTTTTCGGTGATGTGGGCGAGATCGACGAGAATGCCGAGCCGGTTGCAGGCGCGCACCAGCGCGAAGCCGGCCTCGGTCAGGCCAGGCCCGGTATCCGGCGAACTCGGATAGGCGAAAGGAACGCCGTGGGCAAAAACGTTGTTGCGGCTCCAGACGGGCCCCAGCGAACGCAGGCCGGCGGCATAGAAGGTTTCGAGCGCGACGAGATCGGCATCGATCGCTTCGCAGCCTTCCATATGCATTACGGCCGCGAAAATGCCCCTCTCCATGCAATCGCGGATCTCGGCGGTGGAGCGGCAGAGCTTCCAGGCGCCGGCACGGTCGAGCCGCAGCGCGATCGCCGCCATTTCCAGCGCCACGTCGAGGGAAGGCGCCCGCTCCAGCGGAGCCGCAAGCGGCGTGGCATAGTGGCCGTTGCTATCGGGATCGGCAAAGACGAGATCGCCCGATGGAATATAGATGGCGCAAAGACCGCCTGCCAGGCCGCCGACCCGGGCACGCGGAGCATCGATATGACCGCTGGTCGTTCCATTCCTGAACTCGGCGATCGGATCGGCGCCGTCGCGCGCGTGATGCCAGAGTCTCAAGAGAACGTCGTTGTGACCATCGAATACGGCTTGCATTTTCTATCCCGGGTGAAGCGCTCTAGAGAGAGCGAATGGAAAGCCGCCAGAATAGAAAAGCTGACAGGATTCGCCATACCCAAATGAAAAAAATTTGCATTTGCATGGAATGGCATGGAGAAATGGAAAAGGCGAGGTAAAAACCCCGCCTTGAGAGTATGCTAGAACGCTGATGATGTGTCGGGCATTTCAGCGCTTGGCCCGCTTCTTCTGGCGGTAGACGTCGATGGCAACGGCCGCGACGATGATGAAGCCTTTGGCGATTTCCTGGTAATAGGCATCGACGTTGAGGAAGGTGAAGCCTGAGATCATCACGCCGAGAATAACGGTGCCGATCACGGTGCCGGCGATACGGCCGACACCGCCGGTCAGCGATGTGCCGCCGATAACGGCCGCAGCGATCGCGTCCAGCTCGTAATTGACGCCCATGCCGGCCTGCGCCGTCTGCACGCGGGCGGCGGTGATGATGCCGGCGAGACCCGCGAGAAGTCCGGCAATCGCATAGACCTTGACCAAATGCGTCTCGACATTGATGCCCGATACGCGCGCCGCCTGCACATTGGCGCCAATCGCATAGGTGAACTTGCCGTAGCGCGTGTAGCGCAGCACGATATGGAAGGCGATCGCGATGATGAGGAAGACGACCACCGGCCAAATACCGGAACCAATGAAATTGAACTGATCGGTGAGACCTGAAATCGGCTGACCCTTGGTATAGAGCTTCGACAGGCCGCGGGCCGAGACCATCATGCCGAGCGTCGCGATGAAGGGCGGGATCTTCGTCTTGGTGATCAGCTGGCCGTTGATGTAACCGGCAAGCAGGCCGATCAGCAGGCCGATGCCGATCGGTACGAAGAAGGGCATGTCGGTCAGCGCAGGATAGACTGCCCTCGCCCAGGTCGACGACTGGGCAAAGCTTGCGGCGACCATCGCCGTGAGGCCGACGACCGACCCGGACGAGAGGTCGATACCGCCTGTGATGATGACCTGCGTCACGCCGACCGAGATGATGCCGATAACCGACACCTGCAGGATCATGATCTTCAGGCGCTGCAGGTTCATCAGGAAGCTCTGGCCGACGAAGATCCAGCCGAGGATTTCACAGAGAAGCGCAATGCCGATCAGCACCAGGAAGATGCCGAGTTCGGGCGGCACCCGGCGCCTTCTTGGCCGCGTGACTGCCGGAGCGGCCGCCTCTGCAACTTTGCTAACCATGCTTCAATCCTCCCTTGCGATGATTGGCGGCGTCACTGCGCGGCCAGCTCCATCACCTTCACTTGAGTTGCTTCCGCGCGATCCAGGAATCCGGTGACCCGTCCCTCGTGCATGACCATGATGCGGTCGCTCATGCCGAGCACCTCGGGCATTTCCGAGGAGATCATGATCACGGCGACGCCGTTGCGCGCCATTTCAGTGACGAGACGATGGATCTCCGCCTTAGCGCCGACATCGATGCCGCGGGTCGGCTCGTCCAGGATCAGAATGCGGGGATTGGTGAGCATCCACCGGCCGATCAGCGCCTTCTGCTGATTGCCGCCGGAAAGATTTTCGATCCGTTCGTCGAGGTTAGGCGTCTTGACGCGCAATTTCCTGGCCATTTCCTCGCAGGCCTCTTCGATCGAACCTTCCTGCACGAAGCCACCGCGCACAAATTTGTCGTGCAGAACTGCGACCTGCATGTTCTCGAGCACGCTCAGGATGAGAAGACAACCCGTATCCTTGCGGTCTTCGGTCAGGAAGGCCATGCCGTGGCAGATTGCGGCGGCTGGCGAGGTGATTTCAGTCTTCTTGCCGAAAAGCTCGATCGTGCCGGACGAGGCCGGCGTGACGCCGAAGATGGTCTCGGCGACATTGGACCGGCCCGATCCGACAAGCCCGGCCACACCGAGAATTTCGCCGGCCCGGACGTCGAAGGACACATTGGAGAACACGCCGTCGAGGCTCAGATCCTTAACCGACAGCACGGTTTCGCCGATCGGCACCTCTTCCTTCGGGAACATCTGCGTGATCTCGCGGCCGACCATCATCCGGATGATGTCATCGCGGGTGACGTCGGTCGAAGCGTGCGTGCCGATATATTTACCGTCGCGGAACACCGAAAACTCATCGGCGATCTCGAACAGCTCATTCATCTTGTGAGTGATATAGACGATGCCGATCCCCTGGGCCCGCAGATCGCGGATGATCTGGAAGAGATGCGCCACTTCGCGCTCAGTGAGAGCAGACGTCGGCTCGTCCATGATCAGCACGTCGGAATTATAGGAAACCGCCTTCGCGATTTCGACCATCTGCCGGCTCGCGACGGAAAGCTCGCGGACCTGGATTTCGGGATCGATGGAAATGTTCAGGCGCTGGAAGAGCTCCTCGGTCTTGCGGCTCATCTCCGCATGATCGACGAAACCGAAGCGGTTCTTCGGCTCACGTCGGATCCAGATATTCTCGGCAACCGTCATGAAGGGCATCAGATTTAGTTCCTGATGGATCATGGCAATGCCGTTTTCCAGCGCATCGAGAGGCGATTTCAGCCGGATTTCGACGCCCTTGAGGCGCACTTCGCCCTGATCGGGGATATAGATGCCGGCAAGGATCTTCATCAGGGTCGATTTGCCCGCGCCGTTTTCGCCCATCAGCGCATGCACTGTCCCACGCTTGAGGCGGAAGGAAACGTCATCGAGCGCGAGCACGCCGGGAAATTCCTTGCGGATGCCTTCAGCGCTCAACAGATAGGCGGCATTGGGAACAACGCCGCTGGCGCGCACTGCCGCCATGGTGGATGGGCTCACAACCATTTTTCCCTCCCGGGCAGATCGGATTTCACAGGATGCGGGCTTTCAGGCCCGCATCCGTCGATCATTTTTCGTCCTTAGTTCTTCTTGATGAAGTCCTTGACGTTCGCCGGCGTGACGAGCTGGAAGGGGATGTAGACCTTCTTCTCGACCTTATCGCCCTTTGCCAGCTTGAGTGCGGCATCGACTGCACCCTTGCCCTGGCCGGCGGCATCCTGGAACACAGTGACCTTCAGGTCGCCGGCCTGCATGGCGGCAAGCGCGTCCTGCGTGGCGTCGACGCCGGCAACGACGATCTTGTCGAGCGGCTTGCCGGCGGCCTTCAGCGCCTGGATGGCGCCGATTGCCATTTCATCGTTGTTGGAGATGACGGCATCGAATTCGATGCCGCTGGAGAGCCAGTTGGTCATCAGGTCGGCACCCTGGGTGCGCTGCCAGTTGGCGGTCTGCTCCTGAACGATCTTGATGCCCTTGCACTCGTCGGTCGCCACCACGTCATGGACGTCCTTGGTGCGCATGCGGGCAGCCTGGTTGGAAAGCTCGCCCATCATGATGACGGCCTTGCCCTTGCCACCCAGCAACCGGCAGACTTCTTTGGCTTCCAGCGTACCGGATTCCTGCTCGTTGGAGGCGACGAAAGCCTGCTTGTCCGGAAGGCTGTCGACATTTGCCGGCTCGCGGTTGACGTAGACGAGCGGGATCTTGGCGTCGGCAGCCAGCTTGGAAATCGCAGCCGTCGCGTCGGTATCGACCGGGTTCACGATGATGGCATCGACCTTACTGGCGATGAAGTTCTGGATCTGGCTCTGCTGCTTGGCGATATCGTTCTGCGCGTCTTCGACCTGCAGGGTGACGCCCTTGTCCTTTGCATAATCCTGCATACCGTTGCGCAGGACGGTCAGGAAGTTGTCGTCGAAGAGAGCCATCGACACGCCGATGGTTTGGGCGTGGGCGGCAGTCGACAACAAAAGCGCCATTGCAGAGCCAAGGATAAATTTCTTCATATTTCCCTCCCAGATACGGTGCCCGGCCACACCCCTCCTGAATGCCGGAACCCCCGGTTTCGACCGTGGGGCCTTTATTCAATCGACCGCCACTCCCATGGCAATCATATCGAAAACGGAACAAACAAACCGTAAAATTCCTTACGCGGAATATTCATTCCATTTTTCCATACAAAGGTCAACAGCAAATTCGGAGCCTGAGACTGGGTGCCGGCTACGATGACTTTTCTCGTCTCTGATGCTGTTAGAAATGGCGGCTAAACCCTACATACGGGCGCCGACACCATGGAATGGTTATTCCATCGACATCTGAACGGATGAGAATGTCGGCAAACAACCGGCCGCGCCGCGGCCCAGCATGGAGAAGACGCATGCCCTCGATGTACAGTTTCTCGGTCCCGATCTTTCAGCGCGGTCTGCAAAACCTTTCGGCCTATCTCGACAAGATCGAAGCCCATGCGGCAGAAAAAGGCATTGCGGCGGAGGAACTCGTTTCCGCGCGCCTGATCGACGACATGCTGCCGCTTTCCGGCCAATACCAGAGAGCCTCCGATACGGCGAAGCTCACCATTTCCCGCCTTGCCGGCATCGACGCGCCACGCTTCGAGGACAATGAGGTTACCGTCGCAGACCTGCGCGAACGTCTGAAGAAAACTCAGGATTTCCTGGCAACGATCACTCCGGCAACGATGGAAGGCAGCGACACGCGGGAGGTGACGATCACGCCCGGAGGCAACAGGATCGTCTTCAAGGGCGAGGATTATCTGGCGAAATTCGCGCTGCCGAACTTCTTCTTCCACGTCACCACGGCGCACGACATTCTGCGCAGTCGCGGTCTGCCTGTCGGCAAGATGAACTATCTCGGCGCGCTCGGCTGAAACCACTCAGGGCCGGAGCGAAACCGGCCCGTTCTCCGTCAGTTCCATATAGGCAAGCGTCTGGTCCAGATGCTCCGCCCGAAGAGAGAGCAGCTTTTCGGCATAGGCAAGCCTGACGGCCGCATAGGCGCCGTCATCGGCGACGTTGGAAAGCTCCGCCGGGTCCTTCCCCAGATCGAAAAGCAGCGGCGGTAGCCCGGCGCAATGAACGTATTTGAAATGCTCGTCGCGGAGGACGGCGAGATTGCATGCATTGGACCGCAGGCCGAAATGCCGCTCCGGAATGCCTCCGGCAATATCGCGAAAGTCAAACTCCCAGAAGGCCGCATCGCGCCAGTTTTCCGGTTCGGACGCTGTGAGGAACGGCAGAAGACTTTCACCATCAACATGGTTTGCCGGCGCGATGCCGAGGCGGTCGCATAGGCTTGGAAAAATATCCGCGGCGCTGGTGAAATGCTCTACCTGCCGCCCATGCGTGGCGGGCTGGAAAGGATCGCGAACCACGAGCGGCACATGATAGCTGCCGTCGAAGAAGCCGCCTTTGCCGAGCATCCAATGGTCGCCCATCATCTCGGCATGGTCGGAGGTGAAGACGATGAGCGTATCGTCCCAGGCGTCTGCGTCCTTCAATGCCTGCCAGATCCGGCCAAGCTGCGCATCGACCTCGGCAATCATGCCGTAGTAAATCGCACGGATTGCGGCGAAATCCTCCGCCGCCCACTCATTGATGGAACCTTCACCGCCATAGATGAAGCCACCCTTACCGATCAGCGGCAGGCCGAAGGCAAGCAGCGGATGCGAGGCCATCTCCGTCTCGCGATCGGCGGCGCGGGCGAAAGCCGGACCATCGGCGGCCGAAAACATGCGATTGTAGGGCTCCGGCACCGAGAAAGGCGGGTGCGGCCGCAGGAAGGAGACATGCGCGAACCATGGCTGATCCTGCTCCCCGAGCCAACGGATGAATTCGCCCGCCAGAAAGGCCGTCTGCGTCTCGTCCTTAGAATAGGCAGGTGCTTTGCTGGAAATCTCGCCAGGCTCGGCGCCGACGGGAATATGAATGTCCCGGTTGACGGCATCGGCATGGCCGCGCGACCGCAGCCATGATAGCCATTGTTTCTCATGCTCCGGCAGGAGTTGCCGCGCGGTGAAGCCGGGCAGCACCCCCTCGTAGGTCGTCAGATGCGGATCATGCGGATCGCGGCCGCGCGGATCCGGTGCCGTATCCGTATAGCCGAACAGCGTCGGCTCGTAGCCGGCCCGGCGTGCGGCAAGCGCGACATTATCGAAACGGGCATCCAGCGGCGAACCGTTACGGCAAACGCGATGGTTCATCTGATAGAGGCCGGTATAGAGCGTCGCCCGCGCCGGCGAGCAGGGAGCTGTTCCGGCATAATGCCGCCGGAAGAGTACACCTTCGTTTGCCAGCGCATCGACATTCGGCGTCTTCACGCATTCATGCCCAATGGCGGAAAGGCAATCTCCCCGCCACTGGTCGGCTGAAATCAGCAGAACGTTCGGGCGTTTGCCCCCAACACCAGCGACAGAACGCCGTTCAGTGCTGGTTCGATTTGGCATGCCAATTCCAGGCGGATTGAATGATCTCGGTCAGATCATATTTCGGCGACCAGCCGAGGATATCGCGAGCCTTGTCATTGTTGGCGACAAGCGTCGTCGAATCGCCCTCGCGACGGCCGACATATTCGACCGGGAACGGTCGGTTCGATACAGTCTCGATCGTGCCCAGCAATTCCTTCACCGTCGTACCGGTGCCAGTACCCAGGTTGAGCGCGACGGAATCGCCGCCATCAAGCAGATATTCCACGGCGCGAACATGAGCGTCGGCAAGATCGAGCACATGGATGTAATCGCGAACGCAAGTGCCGTCGCGCGTGTCATAATCGCTGCCGAAGACCTTGAAGCCCTGACGGCGGCCGAGGGCGGCATCGATCGCGAGCGGGATCGCATGGGTTTCCGGCGTATGCCATTCGCCGATGCGCCCCTCGAAATCGGCGCCGGCAGCATTGAAATAGCGCAGAATGACAGAGCGCAGCCCCTTGTACTGGCCATAATCGGCGAGCGCCTGCTCGACGATATATTTCGTGCGGCCATAAGGGTTGATCGGCACTTGCTGGTGGCTCTCGTCGAGCGGCACGCTCTGCGGCAGGCCGTAGGTCGCGCAGGTCGAAGAGAAGACAAAAGCTTTCACACCAGCCGCCTGGGCTGCGGACAGCAGAGTCAGCGTGCCGATGACGTTGTTCTCATAGAAGGAAACGGGATCCTTGACCGACTCGCCAACCTCGATCAGCGCGGCGAAATGCAGGATGGCGGCAGGCTTGTGCTTGGCCAGCACCTCATCGAGGCGCGCCCGATCGCGGATGTCGCCTTCCTCGGCCGGACCCCATTTGACGAATTCGCGATGCCCGTTGGAGAAATTGTCGTAGACGACGGGCTTGAACCCCTTGTTCGCCAGATCCAGACACGTGTGGGAACCGATATATCCGGCTCCGCCGACCACAAGCACCGTTTCTCCTGCCATGACCACCCCTTCTTGACTAACAAGGATTTGCCGCCCCAACGCGGCGGACCAATTCGACCTGACGCGTACACTTAGAGAGCTGTAGCCGACTTGCAAGGCGGGAGAAAGGAGCAAGATTGGTCGTATCGAGGCTAGGCCGAGCCGAAAAGCTAAGCCGGCTTTATCTCAGCCTTGCCGCTATGCATGAGGATTCCGGCAAGCGCCAACACCGGCGGCAGAAAGAAACAAGCCATGCCGACAAACAGGAAAAGGGCGGCCGCCAGCGCACAACCGAAGGCAAAGCCGCCGACCGAGACGCCCATGCGGCGGAGCCGCGCCTTCATCGCCGCCTTTTCTTCCGGCTTAGCACCATGAAGCAGATCGGCGATGTCGATCATGATCTGCGTCGTCGTGCCAGTCATCATGGTCGTCGGTGGCGTCGAGCCGAGATGAATGCGATGTGCCGTTGTCTGGATGGCCATGGCCGCGACAAGCGTCATGCCGATCAGAAGCGGCTGCCAGCCATCTCCATCGCCAAACGGGCCGAAGCGCATGGCGAGAATCGCCGCGAATGCGAGCAGCAACAATTTCAGTGAGAGGATGATCTGCAACGTCGGCAGATTGCGTCGCGAGAGATCACCGCCAATGAGCCGGGCGAGAATGACGACGACGCAGAAAACCGGCAGCGCCAGAAGCTTAGCCAAAGCGCCAGAGGTTCCGAGCGCTAGGGAAGCGCCGAGCGTGACAAAATTGCCCGTGACATGCGCCGTGAACAGGCCGTGTAGGGCAAGAAAGCCGGCGGTGTCGACATAGCCGCCATTGATGCTCAGAAGGGTAGGAAGACTTGGCCTCATCGCTTTCTCGTTCGCTTATCGTCTCCGACCTTATCGCGCCGAATAGCTGCTGATGTCGAGATGCTTGCTTGATACAGCGCCGCCTTCACGGTAGAAATCGATAAAAAGGTAGAATGTCGGAGTCTCCCATGTCTCTTAACATCAAAAACCCTGCCACCG
Source organism: Rhizobium sp. JAB6 (assembly GCF_003024605.1). Lineage (GTDB taxonomy): Bacteria > Pseudomonadota > Alphaproteobacteria > Rhizobiales > Rhizobiaceae > Rhizobium. The sequence continues at coordinate 442,460 of NZ_PYJQ01000010.1, forward strand.
TCGCGCTTGCCGACGAACTCGCCCGCCGTCAGGGCATCAGCAAGACCGCCGCCATCCATCAGGCCCTCACCGAACGCCTACATCGCCTGGGATATGGTGATGTGGCGCAGGAGCGGCTGCTTGGCGACTTGCGCGCCATCCGCGAACGAGTGGCGCGATTGCCGGACCTCGACAATCGCAGCGATGAGGACATCGTCGGCTATGACGAGCACGGAATTCCGAACTGATGGTGATCGATACCTCCGCCATCGTCGCGATACTACGCAACGAGCCTGAGGCTTTGCGGTTAGAACGCTCGCTGGTCGCTGATCCGATCCGTCTGGTGCCTGCGACTTGCGTGCTCGCGGCCCGCATGGTTCTCATCAGTCGGCGCGGTGAACACGCCCTGGCCGAGATCGATCTTTGGCTGACGAAAATCGAAGCGGAGATTATTCCGGTCGACGCGGACCTGGTGGATCTGGCAACGCAAGCCTGGCTGACCTATGGCAAGGGCCGCCATCCGGCCAGCCTGAATTTTGCCGATTGCTTCTCCTATGCTCTGGCCAAACGCGCCGATGAAGCCCTGCTCTTTATCGGCAACGACTTTTCCCAAACCGATATCGAGGCAGCGTGATGACCAGCGACACGGAGCGCGAGGATGATCGAACCGATTACCTCCCCTCCCCCGCCGTGCAGCCGATATCCAGCCTACCCGCGCACCTGCAAGAACTCACCGACCGCGCCCGCACTTACGTCGAGGCGGCCAGCTCCGCCAACACGCGCAAAGCCTATGCCAGCGACTAGGAGCATTTTTCCGCCTGGTGTCGGCGCTCGAACCTGACGCCCCTTTCAGCCGATCCACAAATCGTCGGCCTCTACATCACCGCTCGTACGTCCGGCACCGCCGAACGTGGTATGAAGGCCAACTCTGTGTCGACCACCGAACGGCGGCTGTCCGCACTCACCTGGAATTACACGCAACGCGGCATGCCGATCGATCGAAAGGATCGCTGTCGCTATCTCGCCACTACTCATTACCAGCCCCAAAACCCGTATCTTCGCTTTCGTTGGATTGTCCAAAAAGCTCCTAGACAACGCATCCGGGTATAAGCCTGTCGTTTTCCTTTGGAATCTTTGGACGTTCTCAGCGATCAACACCACGGGCGAGGTTAATCGTTCGACGTTGGCGCTCGGCGATAATCTCTTCTGCCCGATCTAAAGCGACGGCACGTTGGACTGTGCGCAATTGACCAAGCATGGCTTTGAAGACCGTTTGCTGAGACCTTGAGACCATATTGGCAACATCGATCTCGTTGCGCAAAATTGCGCCCGGTCCGAAGCGAGCATCAAGCGCTTTACTGACCACAGAAAATTCGTGGCGGACATCTGGTGACAACGACCGGACCAATCGTGCCAGCTCGCGCGGGCGCTTCTCGGTTTCGGACATGATATGTCGCAGCGCTGTCTGAGCAGTTCTCGTTAGCGCCGGAATAGGTATTGCCATCCGTTCACGCTCTATCATGACCGCCGCTCTTTCGTTCTCAAAAGCGCCCAAGTAAAATCGACCAAGAGAGCGTACATTAGCACCAACTGCTTCAACCGCCCGCAGAGCTTCCCTACGCTCGCGACCAGCAGCAAGCGGCCTATCGATCATCCTGCCGCTACCGCGCAAAGGACCATAGGCTGTTGGTTCTGTGGCAACGGCACGTGCAACACGCTCAGGGTCGATCTGCTTGATCACCAGATCCTCGATCATCCTCACGGCTGTTGCGGGATCGCGCCAGATCACGGACCCTGTTGCGGCGAGTGCTGCTCTCACCTGTTTGTAATGCTCAGTCTCGGTCACGCGCATTCGCGCCTCCTCGTCGAGGCTTGCATTGAATTTCGTGACCGCCGGCAACATCGCAGGAGATGTGGGTGGGGCGGGACGCGCCTCTTCTGCAATCGATTGGGTAAGGGAGTTCACCGCGGGTAGTAGATCGGAAGCATCCGCCGTCGGAGCGGGCAAGGCGTCTTTATCGCGTGGTGCGTGAATAGCAGCATTCCGCCCCGAAGTTTCGACTGCGACCCCAAAGGGCACGCTCGCCCGTTGCCAGAGGCGCGCCACATGATCACTTTGTACGGTGAACCAATTGGATAGGCGCTCCACCTGTGCCTCGACGACGTAACCATAATCCGCGATAGTGTCGATGCCGCGCCGCCGTGCGAAATCGAAAGCCACGGATCGATAAGACGCCTCGTTTTCGAAATCGAGCGTCGCCGTCTTTTCGCCGGGGCGCGACAGCCGTTCAATCAGTTGCGCAAAGAGCGTCGGAGGGCGATGTTCGGCGGCAAGTTGATCCATCCGAGCCTCGGCCTTATCAATTGAATATGCCGTCCAAATATTGCGGTCGACAACGCGATCCTCAAAATGCCTCGCTCCCGTTTCCTCATCAACAACGGGCATTTTAACGGTAACTTTTTCAGTTCCCTCCCTGCGCATGGTCACTGTATCCCCAATCCCGACGCCGGCCGCCTCAATCGCCTTAGGCAGATTGACGCCCCAAAGGCGATGCGTGGTTCCATCGTTCGTTCTGACGTCAACATAAGGAGAAGGATCGGCGTCGTCCCGCTTGCGAAACTTCGCAAGTCCGATTTCGACAAGCTCGCCGGTAATGCCAGCGGCATGCTCGACGCGTGCCGACTTGCCTCGTTCGAACTTTGGCTGAAAATCTTCCCTTGCCGCATAAAGATCGACACGCTCGCGATGACGCGTCATGGCAACATATGTCAGGTGCCGGTCCATCATGCCGGTTGCCAGCACGAAAGTGCGGCTGAAGGTCGATCCTTGGCTCTTGTGAATCGTCGCGGCATAGCCATGGTCGACATTGCGATAAGTGTCTTCGGAGAACATGACATCCCGGCCACTGTCCAACCGAACGAAAAGAAATGGTTCCCCTCCTCGACCCGCCGTCGATACGACCGTTCCAAACATGCCGTTCTTGACATGCTGAACAGCTAGGTGAGAGGCCTTGGGTTCGATGAACCGCGCATTTTCCAGGAAGATGATCCGGTCTCCCTCGCTAAACTCACGTCTGCCGCGCTCTGTACGAAACGGCCTACCTTCCCCAAGTGCATTCTGTTGCAACATGACCGCCCGGATCGCATCGTTGAGGCGTCTCACATCGCTGTTGGTGTGCGCGAGAACCATCAACTCGTCGCCACGCAATTTTCGACCCTCGACCTCTGCCTTGGCAACGGCATCAAGGCGAGCGTTGGCCCAGTCGGAGACGATGCGCTGAACGGCATCATTGCGCGTGTCACTTTCGAGGACATGGCCATGGGCGCTATAGGCACTCAAGGCTTCCTCAACATTTCCACGGGCAAATAGACCGGACGCCTCTCGCGCCCATTCGTGTCTCTGGCGGCGAACGCCGACCAATTCGGCAAAGCCGATGCGCTCGACGATGGCCCGGAAGGCAGCCCCCGCCTGGATCGGCTGAAGCTGCATCGCGTCGCCGACAAGAACCGCTTTCGCGCCCGCATCCTCGACGCGTTTGAGAAGACGCGCCATCTGTTCCGACGACACCATGCCAGCTTCGTCTAGGACCAAGACGTCGCCCTTCTGCAGGAGGTCATAGTCGTTTTTCCAGGCAAGCTCCCAAGCGGCAATCGTACGCGAACGGATCCCGGAACTATCAGTCAACGCCTCCGCCGCCTTGCCTGCGAGCGCTGCTCCGAGAACGCGCCTGCCGTCTCCTTCCCAGGCGAGACGTGCCACACTCAGCAATGTCGATTTGCCAGCGCCCGCAATACCGACAACTGCGGCAATGCCGCTATCGGCGGTGATATGTCGAACCGCTTTGACCTGTTCAGCGTCGAGGCGAATGGCCTTGTTTGGCGCCGCCGCAATTTCAACTATCGCAGCATCAACTTGGGATGACGATACCGCGAAACCACCGATGTTCGAGAGATTCAATGCCGACCGCGCCATGTGAAATTCGGTTCTGATCGTCGCGCGCGTCGTGAAGACTGCCGGCAGCTCGACCTCACCAGTTTCCGCACTCACCTGCTGCGGCCGAAGCATTACCAAATCATCCGACGCCATCAGTTTTGCGCGGATATTGGCAAAGACGATTGGATCATCAACATGGCGGTGAAGGGCACGGACGATATCGGCTTCACCAAAAGTCGAGCGCTCGTTGCTGAGTTGCTTAAGCAGTAGGCCGGGGTCGGCAGTAAGGCGATCCGCCGTCTCGTAACGCTGCGCCAATGCCGCCGGCGCGAAATAGACATCGGCACCTTTGCGTAGACGCGCCGCGCGGGCAGGAGCGAGGTGGCGCTGCCCCATTCCCCGCAACCCCTGCTCCTCATAGGAGCGGCCGTCTATGCGGATATCGTGACCGGCAATTGCCAGATAGTGCGTTGCCGTTTGAGCCCATGCAAGCTTCCACTCCTCAAGCGTTGCCTTGTTGCCTGCCCATGGACGGCGAACGATTTCTCCTTTCTGCCTGCGGCGCGTTTTCAGGCGTAACGGCTCACCGCCGTCGTCAACGACAGCGACGCGCTTCAGCCCAAATCCTTCCGCTGTCAGTGGACGCAGCGTGGTGATAATGTGGACGTGCGGATTGCCCTTCTTGTCGTGATAGACCCAGTCTGCCACCATTCCGCGCGACAACAGGTTCTCACGAACGAAGTCGCGTACCAGGGCGATATTTTCCGTCCTGCTGAGCTCGTTTGGAAGCGCAAGGATGATCTCGCGGGCCAACTGTGCATTACGCTGAGTCTCGAAACGATCGACGGCATTCCAAAGCGCTTCGCTGGCGCCGGCAACCGATCGTCCGTCGATCAAAACTCGCAACCATGCCGGCGTGTCATCAGGCAGAGCGAGTTCCTCATGGATGAGTTCGGCCGCGTCTGCGGAATAGTGGAACCTAGTCCCCACCTGCTCATCCATCATCTTGGTACGATGACGATAGGCGGCAGCCGAGATAATATTCTGCCCCGCTCCACGGCTGATTATTTTCGTCCTTAAAAACATAATAGCCAAATTTGACTCTATCCTTTCTGGCACCTCGGCACCATGCAGATATCGAGATATCTTGGCGAAAAATCCTGGAAATAGTAATTTTTCCAGGATGAATTCCTCTCTCCTATATCATTTTTGCTAATTTGACTACCGTATTTAATGCAGTATAAAAGTACCATCAGACTCGACTCTGATGAAAGGAAGAACAGATATGCGTGGAAGGACTACGGTTTCCGATATCGACACACAGATTGAGCTGCTTGGAGAGAAACGAAAGACCATGGTCGCCAAGGTCAATGAACGTTTCGCTAGCGCGGCGCGGAGGGCCGGTCTCGCCGAACTGGACATTTCCGACGCCGAGCTCAATGAAGTTCTGGCCGAAATCACGGCGCGATTTCGCGACCGCGAAAAAAGGACAGCGGGCGAATCCGCTTAAGAGGCTCGATCAGCGGATTATGCTTCTCGAACGAAGACGGCAGCGCGAGATGACAAGTGATCGCAAGCGTGAAACGCGCGAAAAGATGATCTTCGGCGGATTGATCATCAAGGCTGGCTTGAGAAAAGCCGATCGCGCGTTCCTGCTCGGCGCCTTGATCGAAGCCAGCCGGATCCCGCCTGATACCGCGCAGTACCGTGAGCTTCACAAGATTGGAATGGAAGCGTTCCAAGCCGATGCACGCATGAATAATTCGGAGAGCAAGGATCTAGATGTTTGACCCAGGCTTTGATCCCGCCGACGATACCTCTGACACGTTCATCTTTACATCGAGGCCTTTGCCTCGCTCGGTCTTGGAACGATGATAGGGGGCAATAGCTTCGCGCGTTGAATCCACTGAAAAACAGCATGGTTCGCCGAAGCGGACGTAGCCGCCGATCATGACCGCGCACCGCTGATACTTCCCGCAGTTGCCGTAGCTTTACACGTCAGCGGAAAGGGACTTGCCGTAGCGGTGGAGCAGCTGCGCGACGTCGCTTTGCATGGCAGACAGCGGATGCGTCGCCTTCGCCTCGAAGGCGATCGGTTTGCGCTCGAAGACCGCGTAGCAGACCTCGCTGGGATCATGCCGGGACAGATAGGCAATCCCGTCCGGCTCCTCCGGATGATCCCAAAGCGCATCGGCCCATGCGCCGCATGGCTCATAGGGGCCGGTGGAGATTGAATTATCCGTGCCGAGGATCTGCAGCCCGGCGCCGTGCATCGTCACCATGCGCAGAGCCGTCCGGCTGGTGAGCTCCGTTACCGACCGGGTGACAATTTCGCGTTCTGCAACCATCAGCCGTTGCGGGTTGCGCAGGATCGTCTCGGCGAACGCGCCTGCGAAGGCGTGGCCGATATAGAGCACGCCGAATCGTCCACTTGCGCTATCGAATCGATAAATTGGATTGTGGCCGGCTCCCGGTCCGAAAAACACCGGATCAAAGCTCGATCGGTGAATCCGGTGCAACACCGATCCGGCCGGAATGGTCGTGATCGGTAAGTTCGCATTCTTCAACCAATCGGGCGGCGGCGCCGCCGCCCCGGACGGTCCTCGCACCGGCGGGGCCATCAGGCGAAGCCGTCGCCGGTATTGGCGCGGACTAGCCGCTCGACCGCGCCGAGATCACCCTGGCGCAAAGCCTCCAACGGCGACCGGCCGCCGAGCGCGCTATCCTGCGCAAGCAGGAAATCGAGCGTAGCCCAGGCGCCTTGGTCTGCGAGACCGCGAACGACCTCGGCTATCCCCGGCAAAACCTCTCCGTCCAGGAACTGGCAGGCTGGATATTTCCAGTCGCTTCCCTCCCGGACGCCAAGGATCGCGTTGCCCCGACGCCGCTTGTCGATCGCTTGGCGGGTGATGCCCGCAATTTTGCCGGCTTCTTCGGCGGAAAGGACGCCGCCGGCACGCAGGAGCAGTTGGTTCCGATGCTCGACATTGCGCGCGAGCGCCGGGACCATCGGGTCGAGATTGCTCACCGCCTCCCCGATAAACTCGGGATGGCTGAGGATTTGCGCGAGCGTTCCTGCGCCCGTCGGCGCGCCGAGAGCAGCCGTGAGCGCCTTCGACGGTGTTGTCGCGGCAATCCGTTCGAGTGCCGACATTGCACGACGCAGAAATGCGGCCTGGACGGAATCCGGGTCGGTCTGGAAACTCAGCACGAGCTCAGTTGAATGCGGGGCGCGAGGCATAGTGACCTCCTCTGGTTGTCTTAGGATTTATATCGTAACGAAAACTACTGCGTCAACTCGCTCGATGGGGTTCTTTTACATCATTGACGAGAAACGAGGGCTTCGTCTGCATAAGTTAGGGGTGATCCCTCTTCAGGGCGCGGCTCTACTCGCGCCCTGCCAGTCACTGCCGGAGCCCGCAAGCGGTCTCCGCGCATGCGGGTCACGCTCCTCTCGCGGGGGTATGATAAGCGGGCGGCTAGCGTCCGGCAGGGCTCGACGAGTGCTCATGACGAAGCGTCTCCTGCCTGTGCCGGTCGCTGGAGTGGTCGCAGCGTCGGCGGCACGGTTCGGCGTTGAGCGGCGCCGGGCGACAGGGAGGACCGAGGAAGTGCGGCCGGGACGAAGCGGTGCATTGCCCGCGGTGAAGACGATCTGCTCATCGGCCCGCATCCGCAGCACTTCATGCGGCTGGATCAGCGGCCGCGCTGCAAGCTGCTTCGATCGCGTGCGCGACGAACCCGACGCCTGCTACGGCCGGCCGACCTGGTCGATCTCGACCGTGGTCGTGCCGCAGCGCTTCGAGATGTAGTCGGCCGTCTCCGGATCATTCACTGCCGCGAAGCTAATCCAACTCGCGCTCTCGAACCATTTGCTGGCAGCATCGCGCCCGCCATAGGTTTCGCGCATCTGGCCGATGCTCTGAAACAACAGCAACAGCGTGATGCCGTACTTGCGGCCTGCGTCGCGCGCCGTCTCCAGGATCCGCATGAAGCCGAGACGCGCGACCTCATCGGGGAGGAACAGGTGCAATCTTACTCGCCGCGCTCAGCCTCGAGAGCGGCAATTTCGTCGGAAATTTCCGCAATCCGTTGCCGGAGCTCTGCTTCGGTACCGTCGTCCACCTCGCCTTCGCCGAAACAATAGCGCGCTATATGCAGCTCGAGCTTGGCTTCGAGTTGTTCGCGCTGGGTACGGAGTTGTTTAAGGTAGCTGTTTCGCATCGCGAACCGCTCTTTCAGAGAAAAGAAAATAGGTCCTACCAAATAAATGGGGTCGAAACCGGAAAGTTTCGATAGGCATCCTATGCATCTGCGCCAACGCTGTATCGCAACCTGCCACAAGGCCATAATTTTCAAGCCATGGCGAAGCGGCTTACCGGTCATCACATTCATGCGACCCACACCTAAAATGATCCCGAAGGCAAATATTAGACGCTGACATCAGCTTCGAATTCGGGCTAATTCAGGCGGAGTGTTCGAGGTATGTTGTGTTGAACGAAAAAATTGCCGTCATTGGCCTCGGTTATGTGGGCCTCCCCGTCGCGATCGCGCTTGCCGAAAAATTCCATGATGTGGTCGGCTTTGACATCAAGGCCTCCCGCGTGGCCGCGCTGAAGGCAGGCGAGGACGATACCCGGGAGGTTTCCACCGAGAGGTTGCGGTCGAGCGGGCTGCGCATCAGCAGCGAGATCGAGGATCTTCGCGATCGCGATATCTTCATCGTTGCCGTGCCGACGCCGATCGACCGAAACCGCCAGCCGGATCTAAGGCCGATGATTTCCGCCTCGCGCACCGTTGGCAAGGTTCTGCGCGAAGGTTCGATCGTCGTCTATGAATCGACGGTCTACCCGGGCGTCACCGAAGAAGTCTGCGGCCCGGTGCTGGCGGAGGTTTCCGGGCTGCGCCAGGGCGAGGATTTCCATGTCGGCTATTCGCCGGAGCGCATCAATCCCGGCGACAAGGAGCACACCTTCGAGCGCATCGTGAAGGTGGTCGCCGGCGATGATGCGCAAACGCTGGAAAGGATCGCCGCGATCTATGGCGCCGTGGTCGAGGCCGGCATCCACCGCGCGCCCAGCATCAAGGTGGCGGAGGCCGCCAAGGTGATCGAAAATACCCAGCGCGACGTCAATATCGCATTGATGAACGAGCTTTCGATCATTTTCGAGAAAATGAATATCCGCACGGCCGATGTGCTGAAGGCAGCGCGCACGAAATGGAATTTCCTGCCCTTTACCCCGGGCCTGGTCGGCGGCCACTGCATCGGCGTCGACCCCTATTACCTGACGGCTAAGGCCGAAGAGCTCGGCTATCACCCAGAAGTCATTCTCTCCGGCCGCCGCATCAATGACGGCATGGGCGCCTTCATCGCCCAGAAGCTCATCAAGATGCTGGTTGCGGCGAAAAAGCCGATCAACGACGCGCGGATCGGTATATTCGGCCTGACCTTCAAGGAAAACGTGCCAGACCTTCGCAATAGTCGCGTGCCCGACATCATAAGCGAACTGCATCAGTTCGGCCTCGAGCCGCTGGTGCACGACCCAATGGCGAGCCATGCGGAGGCCGAAGACGAATATGGCATCCGCCTGGTGGAACTGAAGGATTTCGGCAAACTCGACGCTCTCGTGCTTGCCGTTCCCCACAAATCCTATCTGGCCGAAGGTGCAGCCGGTATCCTCGATCTCTTGAGCGAGAACGGCGTCGTCGTCGACGTGAAGGCAGCTCTCGATCGGAGCAATCCTCTGCTGGAAGGTCATTCGGTCTGGAGCTTGTAAGGCGGAAAGGCCCGCTCAGCGCGCCCTCGCCCCCGCGCCAGCGACCGTTGCCGCCAACCCTTCTTCGACGGAGTAAGGCGGCGACCAGCCGGTGAGCGCCCGCGTCTCGCCGATATCGATCTGAAGGGAGCCGAGCAAGCGCTGCGCGGCGGCTCGACGCCCCAAAAACGCGGCAAGTCCCTCAAGCAGCGCAGGCGGCACCGGCAGCATCCAGGCCTTGCGCCCCGCGGCCAGAGATAGTTTGGAGATCAGCTGACCGATCGAAAGATCTTCGCCGTCGCTGACCAGAAACACGCGATTGCCGACAGCCGGATGGCTGGCACACAGGAGCATGAAATCGACGAGATTGCCGACATAAACCAGCGATCTGCGGTTTCGAACCGCCCCAAATGGCCAAGGAAACGGCCGCGCGGCCCATCTCATCAGGGTTGCGAAATTCGCCTTCACGCCTGGGCCATAGATGAGCGGCGGCCGGATGATAACGACCTCCATGCCCGTTTCCGCTGATATCACGAGCAGGGCCTCCTCAGCCTCCAGCTTCGAGCGGCCATAGGCATCTTCCGGATGCGGCACATCCGTGGGCGTGAAGGGCTTTCCGTCTGCCGTCCCTTCGCCATTGACCTTGATCGAGCTCAGGAAAATGAAGCGTCTCACGCCCGCGGCCCCGGCCTGTCGCGCCAGGTTGATCGTTGCATCGACGTTGACGGCGCGGAATGCGGCCAACGGATCGTCGGCGCTCTCGTTCATGACATGGACGCGGGCCGCCAGATGCATGACGACCTCGACGCCGGCAAGCGCATCGGACCAATCCGTATCGCTATCCATGGCCCCGATGGCGACGAAACCTGGGCGGGGGCTGCGGCTGACTGGCCGATAATCCATCCGCCGGCGGGAAAGCTCCGCACACAGGGCCTGTCCGACAAAACCCGTCGCACCCGTCACCAGGATCATCCGCGCACTGCCTCCGCTTTCCGCACCATGATTTGCTGAGACATGCTTTGCACGGGATATCCGCTCGGAACAAGGGCGGGGAATCTTGTGGAGGATGGTTGTGCTTGAAATCGCGATATGACATGGACGGAGCATTGACGACCTTGATCACCCATAGAATATCGGGCGATGCAACGATAAGAGACGATGTTTTATACGATCGCCAAGCGCCTTTTCGATTTTCTCGCCGCTCTAGCCGCGACCATCGTTTTTTTCATTCCGATCCTGGTGGTCGCACTCGCAGTACGGCTGACCTCACCGGGCCCGATCCTCTATTGGTCGGATCGGGTCGGTCGGAAAAATAAGATCTTCCGCATGCCGAAATTTCGTAGCATGCGCACGGACACGCCCGCGGTCGCGACTCATCTGCTGAAGGACCCCAAGATCTATTTGACGCCGATTGGCTCCTTCCTGCGCAAATCCAGCCTCGACGAGCTGCCGCAGCTTTGGTGCATCCTGAAAGGCGAAATGAGCATCGTCGGCCCGCGCCCGGCGCTGTTCAACCAACACGATCTTGTCGCCTTGCGCACAGAACGCGGTGTCGACGCTTTGCTACCGGGCTTGACCGGTTGGGCGCAGGTCAATGGCCGCGACGAACTGCCGATCCCCGAGAAGGTGGAGCTGGACGAGGACTACCTTCGCCGCCGCTCTTTTTTCTTCGACCTGAAGATCATATTCCTCACAGCCATGAAAGTCGTCCGGCGCGACGGAGTTGCTCATTGACAAACAATCGGCGAAATCGGCATCAGTGACACAACGGCGTGGGAAAATTGCCGTATTCCTGCCCCTTTGCGACCATACGGCCCGTCATGGGGCGAGGAATGCCGGATGATGAATCGTTTCTAGACGAGGGCGGATGACGACATTGGACGACTCGCGCATCAACAAACCGCATGCTGACCTTGCAGCCGAACCGATCGGCGTCACGAAGGCAGGAAGCAACATGACGAAACCGCTCGCCATCATCGGCGGCATTCTCTGGCTGCTTGTCGCTTCGCCGACCGTCGTCGAGAGCGACGCCTATCGCTATGCCACCGCGCTCCTCTCTCTGATCGCCCTCTACTACTATATGAAGGCGCCCATACGGCCGCGCACCGATTGGATCGGCTGGCTCTGCATGGGCTGGGCCTTCTATGTCATGGCGCGTTTCTTCATCACCTTCTGGCTGACGCCGCAGCACGATATCGGCGCCTCGGACTGGCTCTATGCCTTTCCCTTCTTCTTTCCCATCATGGGCGTCGCCTTCCTGCTCTACGAAGAGCTGATGGAAAAGATCGTTGCGGCTTATTTCGCCATGGTCCTCATCATGCTAGTGGCAACACAGCATCTGCGCGACGTCTTTGCCGGCGAAACCATCCGTCCGCTGATCATGAACAACCAGATCCACGGCGCCGTCGCCTGCGGCATGATCGTGATATTCACCCTGTTCTGGCTGTTGCATTACCTGACGGACAAATCGAGCGACCGCCGGATCGCCCGGTTCGCCTATATCGTTTCGCCCTTCATCTTCGCGCTCTGTTTCATCGCCATTTACGGTGCCAAGTCGAAAGGCGTCTGGCTGGCACTCGGCATCACCCTGCCGCTGCTGGCACTCATTACACTTACCTACCTGCGCCTGAAGAGTGGCGTCATCATCATCATTGCCGTCGGGGCCCTGCTGATCGCCGGTATCTATGGCGTCAGGCACAATCTCGACAAGACGGCCGGCCCAACTGTGTCGGCCGCCCTTTCCATGGTCGAAAATGTGGCCAATGGCCATGAGATGGGCGGCGTGGTTTCAAACGCAATCAGTTCCAACAATACGCCGGTGTCGATGGACGAACGCCTGCAGCTCTGGTCGAACAGCTGGGAAGTCTTTTCATCGGCGCCGATTTTCGGCTGGGGCAACAGATGGCTCGAACGCTGGGCCGAAACGCGCTACTCGCATGTCCAGTACACACTGCTACACAACGGCTATCTGGAAATCCTGGTGCGCTACGGCCTGTTCGGTGCGGCAATCATGGGCTTCATGCTCGCCACCTTCATCCGCGCCGTCTGGCGCGCCCGCAAGGCCGGCATTATTCCGCGCGCCGCATGGCACGCCTACATCGCCTGCCTTTTCTTTTTCTCATTGACGCTCCTCAGCAACTCCAACAACCGCTTGGCGATCGGCGAAAGCCTGGCCTTCGCAAGCTCCGCCTTTGCCTGCTGGTGCCATATGCGGCTGAAGGGGGAGTATTTGACGATGGCGAAGGTGGAAAGGAAAGAAGCGGCCGTGAGAGCCTGATAATGATAGTTGCACGACCGCCTCGACAGCAACACAAAGAACCCCATGATCGAATCTAGGATGGTTTGTTCTTCCGGAGCACTGATTGTGATGTTCGCTGTTTCGAAGGGTGAGTGCGACCGTTAAGTTTCATGTCCTTTTCACCTGTTTGCCGTTTCCAAAGGTCACAGGTTCGAAGTGATTTGGTGCCGTAGGCAGATTGGCTGCTATCAGCCAAGCCGGCGATATAGCTCCTCTTCAACTGCCGACCGTCTACTGAGATGGTCTCCAGAAGGACCTTCCACCGGTGAGCCCTTATGCAAAACATGGTCAAGAATTGTTTGTAACTTTCCCGAAAGCACAGGCTACTAGCGCCGCGGAACGCCGCGTACCGACCCGGCTCGGATTGCGGCCGCGGCCTCAGCCGCGATGCGCGACATGAATTTGCGAGAAAACTGCCCGAGAGGCTTCGGATCCTCGATCGCCCAAGACGTGGCTAAGTCATCGGTGTTGAACTCGTCGACAATGACCCAGGCGGGGGTGTAGAGCTTCGCACGTCGGGCTTCCGTTTCGGGTATTTGGACGGCGTGAGCGCCGGCCGTGGGCGGCTGGCTGGTAATCGGGAACAGCAGTGGTTTCGCTTTCCATCCCTACCGGCGAGGATCAGCATCACGCAGGTCGGCCGAGCCTTGCGGCCGCTTTCTTCCCCACGCTCATGTTGACGGGCCCAGAGATAGGAGTAAAGGATGATGTCCCCGTGCCGGTTATCAGTCATCACGACTGCCATCGCGCGCGACCGCGTCGAGGCCAGCCAGGATTTCGTCACGCTCGGCGCCGACGAGATCCTCAACCCGCTGCGCCCGCTGAGCGGTGCTGGCGGTCAGACGATCAAATTGCTCGGCCGTGAGCAGCACGAATTTGCGCTTACCGCGCTTGGTAATATCGACCGGACCGCGAAACGCTGCTTCAACGACCTCACCGGAACGGTTTCCAAGATCGGTTAAGGAAAAGCTGGCCATATCTGATCTCCTTGCTATTCAGCTAAAATAGATGGAATAGCTGTTTTCGACAAGTCGCAAAGCGGTCCGCGATCAGTTCGAAATCAGGTGTCCTCCATATCAGTGGTGAGCAATAGTCCGCTGAGCAGAAGAAGCCGTTCGCCGACGCAGCCACCGACCCTTAATGGTATCGCTCCGCATTTAAGGGCGCTTAACTTAGCTCACCCTATTTAAGCTGAGAACCAATTGCTTAAATAGCACTGCACCCTCATAATTGGGCATGTGATCTGATGGGATACCTGGTTATCGACAGAAGGAGGAAGTTTACCGCACGGGCGATGATCCCTTTCCGATCTTCCGATGACCATATGCCACATCGAGACCGCAAGTTTCGCATCGAAAATCGATTAAAATCAGGGGTCGATATAGAAATCCAATTAGAATTCCTTCGCGACTGAGGAACTCGCCTTTTCGCTTAACGACGCACAAAATGCGTCATTGCCAAGTTGATGCTGCTGCGACCAACGGTCCACCACCGCGAAATTCAAGTATTTGTACGCCAAATGCTCTCTATTTTCGTCGCATAATCCAGGGGAACTACGAGGCCGTGCGACGAAAGACGACATGCGGCCCTAGAGAGCTCTCACGTACCCCGAATTTCTGCGCGGATAATCTTCGGAGGGCGGCTTTTGTAGGTGCCACGTTTCCTGGCGGCGGCGACACCTCAGCCTGCCGATCGCGGCGTGAATTGGTTTCGAATTCGGCGAAGACGCTGAGCATGTCAAAAAACACCTTCCGAGCAGCGGCGGAGATATCGACCGGCTGCTCAGTGGCCATGAGATGTGCGCCCTTGGCCTTGTGACAGTCGACTACAGCCTGCAGATCTCGCAACGATCGGGCCAGCAGATCCATGCGGTGGATAGCTAGCGCCTCGTCAGCATGGATGAAGTCGAGGATGGTCGTCAGTTGCGGACAACCTGCGAGCGCCGCAGCACTTTTCTGCTCCTCGCGGATGATTTCGCAGCCGGCATCCCTGATGCGCGGCAAGGTTCTGTCATTCATTGCCGCCGTGTGCCATGCGGCGCGGACTTTTTCCGCGTTCGCAAGGCCTATCGTGGATGGCGAGGCTTCCAATCTAAATGAGTCGTAGGACGAGAGAGGTCAGAGCTTCCTTATGACGGGAGTGCCGCTGGTGAAAAGGATCCCTGTGATCTGGCATACGCTTACTGGCTTCGAAAACACGCGTTCATCACTGACGGCGAAGCTTCCGGACATCCGCGACTTCAAGCTCACCGCCGGCAACGTAGCCATGTTGATCAGCAACCCCGACGTTCAGCAACCGTTCTTCATCTTGGCCAAAAATCCCAGCGTCGAGCCGGCGGGATCCATCTAGAATGGTTTGTCCTTCCAGACGC
>NZ_PYJQ01000011.1 GCF_003024605.1 Rhizobium sp. JAB6
TAAGGGGGCGACTATTTCTCGGAATTGGGGGGCGACATCATTTCGGAATCAGGGGGCGGATTGCCTCGGAATTTGCACATCGACGGATCGGGTCGAAACGCCTGGGATGTAAGCCTCCTGAATGACCGCCGTCAGAGCCTTCTCCGCCATCCGGCGCGGCTCCAGGAAACTCGGGAAGTAGCTGCCTGTGCGAAGCTAGGGAAGTAAGCATTCGGTAAGGGCCGCAGGCTCAGGCCTTTACGTGAACGTCGTTTCCACTTGGCGGCTAATGCATCGACGCTTTCGCGAAGGTTGCTGGCATCGACCGCGGTCGGATCGTAGTCTGCGCTGTCCCACCATTCGAGAAGCTCGTCGTGACGCTCGTGGTTTTTGTTGGCGAGCGCTTCGCGGAATTCCTCGTATCCCCAGGGGCCGCCGACGTCCTCTGGCGGGCAACGCCCAACGACGTCGAGGAGGACGGGATCATTGAAGTCGGCAACTACTGGAACGGTCTTCTCGATCTTGACAGTGTGCATCCAGCCATCGCCGAAGTCATAAAGATACTTGAACGATCTCGCACCGATATCTTCGATGGCGGAAAGAAGTGTCGCTTTTCGAGCGTCAATAGGCCCGTCAAAACCGTCATCGGGAATGCCGAAGCCGACGTCACGGATCCGGAATTCGTAGAGATGAGTGTTGGTCCAACCGAAGGCGGCCTGAAGAACCTCATGAAGCCGATCAAGGCGAATGCGGAACGGCACGACGACACGCCGCATCACCCGGGGTTCAACGTCATCGAGCATGACTTTCAAGCGGATGAGAGAGGCAGTCATTATGCTGCCTGCGGCAGAGGTGTCGTCACGGTATTCGCCCAGTTCCAGGGAGGGAGTTCATCGATCCGGTTTACCGGATGATCGGCGATCCGGGCAAGGGCGTCGGCAAGCCAGGCCTGCGGATCAATGCGGTTCATTTTCGCCGTGACGATCAAGCTGTACATGGCGGCGGCCCTCCGACCACCGCGATCTGAGCCGGCGAACAGCCATGCTTTTCTTCCCAAAGCAACACCACGCAGCGAACGCCCCGCACAATTATGCGACGGGCAGATACGACCATCGTCGAGGAACCGGGTGAAGGATTCCGAGCGGTTCGGCATGTAGTCGAAGGCCTTAGCCAGATCGTTGTCGCGAGACAGCTTGGCACGTTGATCGCGCACCCAGATTCCCATTTCGTTGATCAACGGCCTGCTGAACTGCTCACGGGTTGCCTTTCGCTCATCCGCAGTTCGGCCATTGATCTGGCGTTCAATCTCGAACAGCGCATCGATCCGCTGCACCATCTTGAGAGCGATCGGCGAGCTCACGGCGGCGCTTTTGCCCTGCGCCTTCCGACGCGCATTTGGTACCAGATCGGCCAGGGCGAAGAACGGTCGCCTCGCGTGTGCCCAGAACGCTGCCTCATGGATCGGCCCCGGGCTTCGATCAGGAAGATAGAGCTGCGTATAGCCGCCAATATGTTCGGGAGAACATATTACGGGTTACAATCCGCTGTTCAAGGTTGACCGCGATTCAAATCCGCTAAGGCAGGCGTTTGCTGGTTACATTCGGGACGTAAGTTCTTCGTGCTCACCGAGATCGCGGCGAATGCCAAGCGTGGAAACCAAACCGGTTCGTTAACGCGTAACCATACCGCGCCAGCGAGCTCTTTTGCGAGAAACACGACCACATCTTAACCAACTTGCCAACATCTGAAAATCAGATGTAATCCGAATGTCACGCAAAAGCTTCGGCGTCTACCAGAAGTGGCTGACGCTGGTCTTTTACAGAGAGCGTTGGCTGATCGGCAAATTGCCAATCGACACCAATCTGCGGATCGTTCCACCGAATGCCGCGGTCGCTTTCCGGGGCGTAGTAATTGGTGGTCTTGTAGAGAAACTCGACGTGGTCGCTCAATGTCAGGAAGCCATGGGCAAAGCCTTCCGGGATCCAAAGCTGGCGCTTGTTTTCGGCAGACAAAAGAACGCCGACCCATTGGCCGAATGTCGGTGAGGATTTCCGGATGTCGACGGCAACGTCATAGACCTCTCCGACCACCACCCGCACCAGCTTCGCCTGCGCATGCGGCGGCAGCTGATAGTGCAGACCCCGCAGGACGCCCCTGCCCGACCGGCTATGATTGTCCTGCACAAAATCGGCGCTTCGTCCGATCGCTGCTTCGAACTTCGCTTTGCTGAAGCTTTCGAAGAAGAAGCCGCGGTCGTCTGCAAACACCGTCGGTTCGATAATCTTGACGTCCGGAATAGCGGTATCGATGGCTTTCATTCGTCGTCCTGTTCAGATTGTTTGCAAGGGAGATGCGGCGGCATAAAGCGCGCCTGAGCGGTTAGAATATCTGCTCGCGCAAGATCCCAAGGAGATATTGCCCATAGGCATTCTTCTTCAGCGGGCTCGCCAGCGTCTCGACATCGGATGCATTGATCCAGCCGCTGCGATAGGCGATCTCTTCGGGGCAGGCCACCTTCAGGCCCTGCCGGTTCTCGATCGTCGCAATGTAATGACTGGCTTCCAGCATCGACTCATGCGTTCCGGTGTCGAGCCAGGCATAGCCGCGGCCCATCGTCTGCACGTCCAGTTGCCCGGCCTGCAGATAGTGAACATTGACATCGGTGATCTCCAGCTCGCCGCGCGGCGACGGGCGGATCGATTTAGCGACGTCAACGACGGTTTCGTCATAGAAGTAGAGGCCGGTGACCGCATAATTGCTCTTCGGCATCCTCGGCTTTTCCTCCAGGCTGATCGCCCGGCCGCGTTGATCGAACTCGACCACGCCATAGCGATGCGGGTCCTGTACGTGATAAGCAAAGACAGTCGCGCCGGTTTCCTTGGCGCTCGCTTCATGCAGCAGTCGGGTAAAATCATGCCCGTAAAAGATGTTGTCTCCCAGAACCAGGGCAGATGGCGCGCCATCCAGAAACGCTTCGCCGATCAGGAAGGCCTGGGCAAGGCCGTCCGGGCTGGGCTGCACCGCATAGTCAAGCTTGATGCCCCATTGGCTGCCATTGCCGAGCAATTGCTCGAAACGCGGCGTGTCCTGCGGCGTCGAGATGATGAGGATCTCGCGAATACCCGCCAACATCAAAGTCGTCAGCGGATAGTAGATCATCGGCTTGTCGTAGATCGGCAAGAGCTGCTTGCTGACCGCAAGCGTCAGCGGATAGAGCCGTGTTCCCGATCCGCCGGCGAGTATGATTCCTTTGCGTGCCTTCGTCATGATCCTGCGTCTCGTTTTTAGTGCATCTGCCTCTGTCTTGCCGGCGGGAGGACATGGCCGGAAATCATCGGCAAAAAATTACGGTTTTCAATTCCGCGCAGCCAGCAATCTTGCCAACACGTCGTCGACGCCCTCCTGCCAGAGAGGAAGCGCAACATCGAAGCGATCCATCAGCTTTCGACAATCCAGCCGTGAATTGGCCGGACGCTTGGCAGGGGTCGGATATTCTGCCGTCGATATCGGCTTCAGCGCATCGAGAGACAGCGCAAGCTTGACGTTTGCTGCCAATGCCTCACGAACGATATGGGCGGCATAGCCGTACCAGGAGGTGCTGCCTTGTGCCGTGAGATGATAGGTCCCCGCGAGGTCGCCGGGAGCGCGCGAAGCCATGATGCGCTCGATCACCGTGCGGGTGACATCGGCAATCAAGGCCGCCGATGTCGGCGCACCAACCTGATCGGCGACGATGTTCAATGCGCTTCTTTCATCGGCCAGCCGAAGAATGGTCTTCAGGAAATTGCTGCCATGATGACCATAGACCCAGCTCGTGCGCAAGATGGCATGCTGGGCGCCAGAGGCACGTACTGCCTCCTCGCCCAGCCATTTGCTTTCGCCATAGACGGACTGCGGATTGACAGCATCGCCTTCGACAAAGGGATCGGCTTTCGTACCGTCGAAGACATAGTCTGTGGAGTAGTGGATGAGCAAGGCGCCATTGTCCGCCGCCCAACGCGCCAGTATCCCCGGAGCTGCAGCATTGACCGCCATCGCCAGCTCTTTGTCGCTCTCGGCCCGATCCACCGCCGTATAGGCGGCCGGATTGACAATGATGCCGGGTTTATGCGCGTCGAGAGCGGCAAGAATGCTTGCTTCATTCGCCAGATCCATGTCCGCGCGCGTCAGGGCACGGACATTCCCCAAGACGCCAAGCGAACGTTGCAACTCGAAACCAACCTGACCGTTGGCGCCGGTGATCAGAATGGCGCTCACAACTCAACCTCGTACTGCTTACCGACCCATTCACGATACGCGCCACTGGTGACGTTACGGACCCAGTCCTGGTTGCCGAGATACCATGCGATCGTCTTGCGAATGCCGGTCTCGAAGGTTTCCTGCGGCTTCCAGCCGAGTTCACGCTCGAGCTTGCGCGCATCGATCGCATAGCGGCGATCATGACCGGGCCGATCCTTGACGAAGGTGATCTGATCACTGTAGCGGCTGCCATCGACCTTCGGCCTGAGTTCATCGAGGATGGCGCAGATCGTCTGCACGACATCGAGATTAGGTTTCTCGTTCCAGCCGCCGACATTATAGGTCTCGCCAAGCTTGCCGGCTTCCAGGACGCGGCGAATGGCGCTGCAATGATCCCGGACATAAAGCCAATCACGGATTTGCTGGCCATCGCCATAGATCGGTAGGGTCTTTCCCGACAGCGCGTTCAGGATCACCAGCGGGATCAGTTTTTCCGGAAAATGGTAAGGCCCGTAATTGTTGCTGCAGTTGGTCGTTAAGACGGGCAGGCCGTAAGTATGGTGCCAAGCCCGGACGAGATGATCGGATGCCGCCTTGCTGGCCGAATAGGGGCTGTTCGGCTCATAGCGATTGAGTTCATTGAACGGCGCATCATCCTTCGACAGCGTGCCATAGACCTCGTCTGTCGAGACATGCAGAAAACGGAAGCTTTGCTTCTCCCCCTCCGGCAAGCCATCCCAATAGCCGCGAACGGCTTCCAGCAGATTGAAGGTACCGACAATATTCGTCTGGATGAAATCGCCCGGACCGTGAATGGAGCGGTCGACATGGCTTTCAGCTGCGAAATTGATGATCGCACGCGGCTTGTGAATCGCGAGCAAATCGCCCACCAGCTCGCGATCGCCGATATCGCCATGCACGAACACATGGCGATCATCACCCTCCAACCCCCTCAGCGTATCCAGGTTTCCGGCATAGGTCAGCTTGTCCAGATTGACGACCGTCTCGTCGTGTCGCTCAAGCCAATCGAGAACAAAATTCCCGCCGATGAAGCCAGCGCCTCCAGAAACCAATATCGTCATTCTACTTCTATACCTATCTAGACCCGTCTCAATACGATTTTGATCGTCAAAGCTATATTGCTCGAGAACGCTCTGGAACGAACGTCAGACTTCTACAGCAACCTCCAAAGCTTTGAAAAGCTCTATTTCAAACTTCTTCCCTTACACGCCGGAACGGATGCCATATCAAGGCTGACGCTGCGGCGGCTCCTTCGGCGCACGCCCGCCCGAACGGGAAGCCTCGATTTCAGCCAAGCGGCCTACTATTCTGCGCCCCGCTTCGACGACCAATAGCCGTTGCTTAGCATCCGCCTTAGCACTCTTGCCAAGTTCGCGCGCGAAATCTGGGTGTCGTATAGTCGTGCTTGCCGCTGCACGTTTCCGTTTGCAACCGATTGACCAGATCGACGACGTTGAAGAAGCGCCCGCGTGTTCCGTTGCGGATCAGTGCACGGGCAATCGCGATGGCGAGATGGCTCTTACCGGTTCCCGTGCCGCCGCTGGGGCAACTTACCCGTCGCGGTAGCTGTCGCGTTTTTTTCTACCTTCTCACCGCGTTCATTTTTGCGCTAGCGATGCACTGATTGGTGGATACAAGGGCTATAGCGCTTGCTGGGGCAGTTTCTGGCAAGATGGCACCCCCCCCCGCGACCGCGCCGCTGACGCCGTAGTTGCACCGAACTCATTTTTAGGGGCTATCGATGCTTCATCTGCCTGCTCGTCGAACGGGTCTTACGCGGGAATGATCGTAAACAGGTCTTCAACATAGCCCGGTCGCATCAAGTCACGAAGGCGGCTCATCAACTCATAGCCCCCAACCTTTTCCGCGATATTCCGTACTTTCCCCTACCGCCCTCAAGAAGGATCAAGCCTTCAGTCTTGGCGGCTAATGCGCCAAGGGGACCGCCATGGCATTAAGCGACGTACAGATTCTCTCGATATGCCGTGCTGAAAGGTCGGGCCAGCACGGTAATCCCAGCGAACTAGCGGCCAAATCGTCAGTCACCGTCAGATCCGTGCGCTGACATTCCATGAAAGCACTGTGACGATGCAGGCCACCGCCCCACCAGCAGCGCGAGCCAATTCCGCTGGAACGCAGGCCCTCAATTATCGACGCGATTCCCTTTTCGCTGTTTGTCACACGTACAACCATTGTTGATGACGCCCATGTGTCGCCCTGACCGGGCATCATGGAAACGGACCTGTCCAGTCGCAGCCGATACTCCTTCGCCACGTTCAGATATTGGTCTCGCGATGATGGCCACAGATCAAGCGCAGCCAGGCCGACGGCGGCGCTGAATTCGCTCAACTTGGCGTTAATTGCGGGCACGATCGACTCGCGGGTGCCATGGAAACCGAAATTACCGCGTCGTATAACATGTTCGATCAGACGGGGATCCGTGCAGGCAACAAAGGCCCCTTCACCTATCCCAAGCACTTTTGTAGCGTGCAGGCTGACAACGCACGGCGTTTTTCCAGGCCGTACCGTATCGAAGGCCGATGCGGCGTCCATAACCACTGCCAATCCCGTTTCGTCCCTGAATGTGTCCCAGGTGAGCATATCAGCCGACGCACCAAACGGCATCACGGGCATGACGGCGCCGACCCGTCCGGGCGCGTGGTGCAGAAAGTCTCGGGCCATATCCGCTGTCAGTTGCTGACTGTCGTGGTCAACATCAACGATGTACGGCACGAGCCCGGCCAAATATATGGCGTGGGCGCTCGCAGCGAACGTCCAGGCCGGCACCATACAGAAGCTACCCATGGGCGGCGACTGAGCAAGAAGCGCTAGCGCCAGGCCCAGTGTGGCGTTGGCGCACAACGTCACAGCTTCAACATTGAAATGCGTACGCAGCCGTGACTCGAACGCACGAGCCAGAGGTCCACCATTGCTGTATACGCGACTGTCATCGATCAACTGCAGGTATGGAAGCAGCTGCTGCGATGAAGGCAAGCAGGGGCGCATCACCGGAATTTCAAGCGATGCTGTCTCAACCTGCCAGTATAGTTCAGAAAGATCCCGGCTCTCGCCGATCATGCGGCTGACCTCGTTTGACGAGGCAGGTAGCTTTCATTTCGCGTTTCGCCCGGCGGCGACGATGTTGTGCTCAAGACACCGAAATCGGCTTTGCGCTCACTGCGGGAGATCGTCATGAAATGCCAATGCTCGCAGCACAGAACAACAAATGTGGAAAAGGGAATGGCTTCGGCCCCATTGTCGCGACAATTGCGCCGCCATAGCCGCAGGTAGGCGCCACCCACGCTGCGGAGGACGTTCGATCCGACGAGGGATCGCATAAGCTTCAAAGCCATAACCGCACCTCCGGCAATTCCAGCAAGACGCGCAGCAAGGTTTGGTTTGCGACCAATATGTTCATCCAGAGCTTTTCGTGCGGCGCGGAACGCAGGCGATCTGCTGTAACCGTCCAGTAGGCGGCTGAAATAGGCGTCCGGTTCATAAAGTCGCCGCAGCAGAACATCGTAACCTGCCTTCAAGGTCTCACGCGTCATCTGCTTCGGATGGAAGGCTACATCAGGGTGGCTGGGGTCCAACCTTCCCTCAGCTTTCAGCCGGTCATACAGCGGCGTGGTGGGGATAGGGCTTAGTATGGCGACAATGGCCTGTGCTATGCCGCTGCTCTGGATGAAGTTGAATTGCTCCTCGAAAATACCTTCGTCGTCGCCATCGAAGCCTACGATAAAGCCGGCCTTGATGACCAGTCCCGCGTCACGGATACGCTGCAGCTTGTCAAGCATACTGTCGCCGCGAAGATTTTGTACCTTGCGCGTCTCTTGCAGCGAAGATGCACGTGGTGTTTCAATGCCGATGAACACTGAGCGGAAGTTCGCCTTGACCATCAGCTCAAGCAGTTCTGCGTCATCGGCAAGATTTATGCTGGCCTCCGTGCTGAATATGAGCGGATATTCATACTGTTCCTGCCATTCCACAACGACGCGCAACAATTCCTTGGCTTTCTGCTTATTGCCAATGAAATTGTCATCGACAAGGAAACAGTGACGCATTCCTGCGGCGCGGATAACCTCAAATTCCGTGATCATTTGCTGCGGCGTTTTCACTCGCGGCCGCCGGCCGAAGATTGTGATGATGTCGCAGAACTCACATAGGAACGGACACCCGCGAGAAAACTGAAGCGATGCAACCATATACCGGTCGGTCTTTAGTAAGTCATAGCGTGGCGGCGGCATCTTCTCCATATCCGACTTGGCGGACTGTTCATATCGGCGTGCAACCAGATCTCCCTTAGCATATGCGGTAAGAAATTCGGGCCAGGTTTCTTCGGCCTCCCCGACAAAGCGCGTGTCACACAGATCGGCAAATTCGGCGTCGGAAACTGAACAATAGGGGCCGCCGACAACCACTGTAGCCGATGACTTGCGCAGGCGGTTCAGAATTTCATGCATACGCTGCCGCTGCACAATCATGCCCGTGACGCCGATAACGTCGAAACTTTCCAGAGCATCGAAGTCGATCTCTTCGACGTTCTCGTCGATCAAGGTTATGTCGCAATGTGCCGGCGCCAGGGCCGCTAGAGTGGGCAAGGCACCGGTCACCGTCCAGTTGCGCTTGTCGCCGGGAATGTTTGGTAGAGCATGATCCATGCCCCAGTAAGACGGCGTGAATTTTGGATTGATAAGACATACAGACAGTCGCCGTGTCGACAGACTACTTTCCGGCTCTGAACGCTGGATTTCCTGGGGCTGGACAACCGACATCAAAGTGCTTCCATTTAATTGGCAAGAATGGCGAATCGTATTAACAAGCTATATTCCTCCAAGTTACTTGTTTCTAAAGAAAGGTGGCGGCATTTGCAACGACTGCGCAGTAACGGATATGCTTGAAGTAACTTCGCCTTTTCACATACTTGCAGGACATTATGAAAATTGTTTCCGGCGGCATGGCGACACGGCGCGCGGCGTCGACTGGCCCGATGCAGAAGGCGCACGCGTCCGGTACAGGGTGATGGCCGAATTGGCGCGTGACGACGGTGACTTCCTAGATTTCGGATGCGGCGCAGGACATTTCCTTGACTATCTTCAGCAGACCCGTACTCCTTGCCCGGGCTACCGCGGCCTAGACATTTCGCCAATTTTTGTTGATTTGTGCAGAAGTAAGTACCCAGGAGTTGTCTTCGACTGTATGGATGTGATGGCGCCCGATGCGGTTATCCCGTCGGAAGACTACGTGATCATGAATGGCGTTTTCACGGAAAAACGTGAGGTGCCCCATGAAGTCTTCTTCGACGCGATGACAGCTGTACTTACTAAGGTGTTCGCCGCAGCGAAGCGAGGTATGGCCTTCAACCTCATGTCCAAATACGTCGATTGGGAACGTGACGACCTGTTTCATGTCCCATATGATAACATCATCCGATTCGTGATGAGCCTTTCCCGGCATCACTTGATCCGGGCGGATTATGGGCTGCGCGAATATACGGTCTATGTCTATAAATCACCGCAACTATAGGGGCGTATTTGCAGGACATTGTTATATTTGGCACCGGCCAGATCGCCGATGTCGCGAAGGTTTACATTGACACTTTTGGTCCTGGGCGGGTGGTAGGTTTCACTATCGATGAAGACCGCCTCACGACCAATGAACATTGCGGTCTCCCTGTTATCGGGTGGGAGCGCTTAGAGGCACGTTTCCCGCCGGATAAGGTCAAGATCCTAGGGCCGCTCAGTTATCAGCGGTTGAACGATTTTCGCCGCGAACGCCACCTGGAAGGGCGGGCACGAGGATACAGTTTCGCCTCATTCATCCATCCTTCGGTGCAGAACCTCGCTGAAACGATTGGAGAAAACGCTTTTATCCTTGAAAACTGTATCCTTCAGCCGTTCGTGCGAATCGGCGATGGCTGTATGATGTGGACAGCCTGCCATATTGGCCACCATACGATGATCGATGACTATTGTTTTCTCTCAAGCCAAGTCGGTGTTGCCAGCAGCGTGCATATCGGTGCCGGTTGCCTGATCGGCGGACAGGTGGGTATAGACAATGCCTTGTCCATAGGCGCGCACTCATATATCCAGTCGCGTGCCATGATCCGTCGCAATATT
Organism: Rhizobium sp. JAB6; assembly: GCF_003024605.1. Classification (GTDB taxonomy): domain Bacteria; phylum Pseudomonadota; class Alphaproteobacteria; order Rhizobiales; family Rhizobiaceae; genus Rhizobium. Next base: position 10,359 of record NZ_PYJQ01000011.1, read on the forward strand.
CCAGCCGAGAGCGTCGTCCGCCATGCGTTCGACAGCCCAGAAACATACTCAAGCGCACGCCTAAAGACGAAGAAATTCCTGTGACGAATGGCTGGAAAAGGCATGGGTTGTTGCTGTCGGTAAAGACAGGTCATGCTTGGTGGACCAGCCACGCACAAGCCCCCTGCGTTTTGGCCATCGCACCACGCGTATGGCGCGTCTATTTCAGCGCACGCAATGCTGAGAACACGGCATCGCCAGTTGCCGTCGATCTTGATCCTGGCGACAACATGCGCGTAATCGCCGAACATATCTCTCCCCTTTTGCAGACTGGTCCTCCAGGAAGCTACGATCACACCGGCGTCGGTTCCGCCTGTGCTATATGGATAGATGGGCAGGTTCACCTGTATACAACCGGGGTTCACCTGCGACCGGATGTTCGCTTCCAGCTCAGCATCGGCCTTGCGCTTAGTGAAGACGGGCTTTCCTTTGCCAGTGCGTTCGATGGTCCAGTGCGAGCGACTGGGCCGTTTGATCCTTTTTTTGCCTCTATGCCATGTGTTCGACGGTGTGAAGACGGCTATCGTATGTGGTACGTAAGCGGCACCGGCTGGACAATGGAGGGGACGCAGCAGGAACCACTTTACGATATCCGCACTTGCCGCTCATCTGATGGTCGCTTATGGGAGCCATACTCGCTATGTGCTTTGTCGAGCGCGGGGATGGGTGCCAGTGCCGCTGGTCGGCCATGGGTAACGCAAGATGGTGATGGCCTGCGATTGTGGTACAGCCTTCGCGGCGCCGAGTTCCGCCAAGGCGGCGATGCCGCTTATCGCATCGTTTCACAACCTTTGAACCGGGACGGGGTCGCGGTAGGCAGCCCCGAACCGGTAAGTTTCGTAAATCCGCCGGTCGTCGGCGATTTCGACGACTGGATGCAGGCCTATGCATGCATCATGAACTATGAAAACACTGAGATCATGTTCTATAACGGCAACAATTTCGGTCGGGCGGGGATAGGCTGGGCGACGCGACGAAGGCGGGAAAGATGAGTTTTGAATTTCGTGTTCCCATTCTGCCGCGCCCCTCCTTTTTTTCCAATGTAAAGCTCACGGCCCTGTCGTTGGCAAAGCTAGGGAGCGACTATGCAGCGGCGCCGATTCGCGTCTCTGTTGGTGAAGGACCCAACAGAGACAGCGTTGCCACCGCCAACATCTGGTCGGACGCTTATCCAGTCGAATGGCAGATGGTGCCGCGCGAGGCCAACGACGCCGAATTTTCCTCGGGCCTGGATCGCTATGCCAAGCCCGCCGGAAGCGATGTGATCATCCTTATCGACGCCGACACCTGTCTGATGAGACCGATAGATGAACTGCTGGAGAATTTGAGGGTTGCGGGTCGACCCACAGTGGCAGGAATGCAGGCGCATTTTCCACCCTTCCCTGACCGGTCGACCAGCGAGGCGCAATGGCGGTTACTGCTCGCAGAATTTGGTTTCTCCGAGGCTGTGCTCGATCGCAGCTATTCTATGTCTTCACCCGTAGAATCTGGACATTGCCCGCCTTACTTTAACTATGGTTTCGTCGCATTCAATGCCGCAGCGTTCGAACGCATCCGACCGCTGATGGCCGGCTATACGCAGAAATTGCTTACGCAGTTAGCGGGTATTCAGTCTATATATTTCACCGCCCAACTGGCATTGACGCTCGCCATTCTTGAAGCTGATGTAGATGTTTTGGAACTGGGGCCAGAGTATAACTGTCCCAATTCGGATGAGATGCTAACGCACGGCCTGCGCTCCGTGGCAGATATCCGTGTGCTCCACTATCTGCGCAACAATGTTTTCAATCGTCATACCTTCTTGTGCGAGCGGCAGGAATTCGAAGCCTTTCGCGGCACGAAATTCGCCTCATCGGTCGTGCAGGCTTTCCAGGCGCATGTATTGAGTCTGCGGGATGTCTTTCTCGATGGACCACTTCCATATGAGCCAGGTGCTTGATCTGTGCGTATTGCCGTGATGCAACCCTACCTCTACCCGTATGCCGGGTATTTCCGTCTCCTCGCGGCAAGCGATATCTTCATCCTCTATGACGATGTGCAGTTTCCGCGACGAGGGCGCGTCCATCGCTGCGAGATGAGACCCGGCCACTGGCTGACTTTACCCTTGATGCATCAACCGCGCGACACGTTGATCCGAGATCTCCGGTGGCATAACGATGCGCGTGGGGAGCTGGATAGGCGGTTATCGTCTTTTGATGTCCCGCGCGAGGTTGAGTGTCCAGTTGCCGCCTCAGTCTGCAATCATCTCTATGGGCGTTTGGATGAGGTTGTTGACTTCCTTGAGACAGGCATCCGCCTAGTGGCTCACGCAGTCGGCATCCATGCGCCAATTATCCGTAGTTCAGCATTAGAGATCGATCCTTCCCTGCGCGGGCAAGCGCGGATCACGGAGATTGTGAAAGTACTCGGAGGGAGCTGCTACATTAACGCGCCGGGAGGACGCGGCCTTTACGACGCAGGACAGTTCGACGCGGCGGGATTGCAGTTGAAGTTTTTAGTGCCCTACACAGGCCAATTCTTGCACATCCTTCAACCATTGTTGAAGGGCAATGCAACCGAACTCGGCTGTGACATTCGCAGTACATGCGTCGTTGAAAACTGATCGTCATTGGCCTTTTGGGTGCTTGGCGGGAAGCGCGGTAAGCCAAGCTGCAATACGAGCTCATCGGAGCACTTCATCACGGGCGCAAGTTCCGTTGTCTGTTCGTTGGACGCTTCGCGAAATTGTCGCGCGGGGCTGCCGCTTCGCCGTGCGTGGAGCATCCGCCTTTAAAGAAGCGTTTCCACTATGTTATTTATAATATTAATTTAAATTTTTTAATTTTCTTCAGCTGCTAATGGAAAAATAAGCACAAAAGTTGCCACCTTGGTTCTTTTTCTCTTGCGACTACTGCCGTTTTTCACGATGCTTTGATCCGCTTTTCCATTTGACGTTGATCGGTTCAGTCACGGGGAAGCGATTACCGAATTTGCTATATCAGCATCAAAGCACGGTCACGACGAAATGCCAAACTGGGTGAGCACACAATTCGAATGGACATTGAGCCGCATGATGGATTTCCCCCTCGACCCGAAAGGAACATCAGTCCACAACTGGTCGAAGTCGCAATGGGATCTCGTGCGAAATTGATGAACCAGAAGCCCGCTGTTCTTTGGTTCACGGGCCTTTCAGGGGCAGGCAAATCAACAATCGCCAATCATCTAAAAAAGCTTTTGAACGACGACGGCCGTCATACGATTTTGCTCGACGGCGACCATATTCGGCGTGGGCTAAATAGCGATCTCGGTTTTGCTGAAGCCGACCGCGCGGAGAACATTCGCCGCATAGCTGAAGTCACCAAGCTTATGACGGAAGCCGGGCTCATCGTTATCGTTGCCTGCATTTCGCCATTTCGGTCTGGGCGCCAGTTCGCCCGAGATTTAATGGAACCTGGTGAGTTTATAGAGATCTTCGTCGACGCTCCTCTTGAGGAGTGTATTCAGCGCGACCCTAAGGGCTTGTACAAGCGAGCCCTCTCCGGCGAACTCCACCATTTTACTGGAATCGATTCGCCATACGAACCACCGGAGTGCCCGGAACTGCATTTGCGCACTGCGGGGGCAGATCCCGCGCAATTAGCGCGGAAAGTCGAGACATTCTTGAGGGGGAAATTCTATTGAAATTTGCTCAGTCGTCCTGGACTAAGAGGGCGTCGATCTTGCCTCCGCGGTATCACAGTTGGCTCAGAACCTGCCGGTGTTCCATGCCACTCGATATAGAAGCGGCTCGGATCGTGACCTACGCGGGAAAGCTGCGGGATCGGTGCGATCGTGGTCCATCTTTCTCATGTAAGCGCAGGGTTCGCTTAAACCTTGCTGATCCAACAGCCAGCAGTGGTGATTCAAGCAAAAAGCAGCTCCGGCAAACGGGCGAAAGTGCACGTCTTTGATCGACAACAAGAAAATGGCGGGAAAGTCCAGTATCAACGTTTTAATTCCAGCCGAGCATCGCGAGCCTCAGCCGACCCATACGAAGAGGCGCATCGGACTGGTTGTGCTCGGTATGCATCGCTCTGGTACCAGCGCGTTAACTCGTGTTCTAAGTCTGTTGGGAGCCGATTTGCCCCATAGACTGATGGGACCTAATCGAGGCAACGAGACGGGACATTGGGAACCTCAACACCTTGCTGCTATAAATGACCAATTATTGTCCGCAGGTGGCAGCAGTTGGAATGATTGGAGAAAATTCGATTGTAGATCGTTGGATGAGAGATATCTTCATTTCAGGGACGCAATCGTTGTCTGCCTCGAAGAGGACTTTGGCAGTTCGCAACTGTTCGTCTTGAAGGATCCAAGAATCTGCCGGCTGGTGCCTTTGTTCAAAGATGCGTCGGATCAGCTCGATATAGAACTCCGCTACATTATCCCGTACCGGAATTCGTCCGAGGTCGCCGCCTCACTCAATGCTCGCGATGGAATTACTGCCGATTACGTAAAATTGATGTGGGCGCGACACGTACTTGACGCAGAAGCGGAAACCCGTGGTCTTGCCCGGGTTTTTGTGCCTTATGACGCTCTGCTTAGTGATTTTGAGGGCGTGTCCAATCGAATTGGCGCGTGTTTGGACGTAGAGTGGCCGATCTCTGTGCCTGCGGCGAGAATGAACATTGCCGCCTTTTTGAGACCTGACCTACGGCACCATCAGGCGTGCGGAGAGAGTTTGCAAAGCGAGGGAGAGATTACAGGCTTTACCGACCAAATACTGGCGAATGTTGTCAAGCTTGATCGAAATCCCCGCGACGAAGAGGCCATAGAAGACCTTTCTTCGTTGAAAGATGAACTCGATAATAATCCTCGCATGCTTTTTGTGGACGCGACTTTTCGTGAATTTGTCGCTAGGCAGAGGAGCGACGCCGAGCGTTTCCGTTTGCAATTGGAGCAAATGCAGCGCGATGCAGATCTGCGATCAGATCATCTGAATGCGGCACAGAAGGTCGCCGACGCGAACCTGGAGCAGATCCAACGGCAGATGGCTACCGTGCAGGAGATTGCTGATGCCAAGGAGGAGCAGCTTTGGGCCACCGCCGCGAAGCTGGAGCAGGTCCAGCGGCAGATGGCTACGGTGCAGGAGATTGCTGATTCCAAGGAAGAGCAGCTTCGGGCCACCGCCGCGAAGCTGGAGCAGATCCAGCGGCAGATGGCTACGGTGCAGGAGATTGCTGATGCCAAGGAAGAGCAGCTTCGGGCCACCGTCGCGAAGCTGGAGCAGATCCAGCGGCAGATGGCTACCGTGCAGGAGATTGCTGATGCCAAGGAAGAGCAGCTTCGGCGGCACCAGAACCAATGGCAAAGTGATCTCGCAGATGCCGAGGCTCGTGTACAAACACTTGAGAGAAGCTTAAACGAAACTTTCAGCAGCTACTCGTGGAGAGCTACACGCCCATTGCGTAGATTGGCTAGCCTTCTAGGTAAGGCGGCGCCAGGGGGAGGCCCTCGCTCAGGTGCGAAATGAATGTTGGGCTGCTGCTATGCATCTTCGTTTCGAACCTATGGGTAAGTTTCTGAATCCATGACCGATCCAGTGTGCTCTGGTATAGGTCGTATTCAAAGGAATGACCGAGTAGCGCCTGCAGCTTATGAGGAATGGCGGCGCTGTGAAACGGCACATCTTCCCATAGCTCGCCAGCGCTGGCTTAAGCGAGAGTTCAGCGAATGCCGCTTGCTCGACGCATAACGTGAGGAGTTCACTTGCTATCCGCTCGCCTACCAAAAATCATCTGGATGCTCTGGCTTCAAGGCTGGCAGGAAGCACCGGAGGTCGCGCAAGCTTCTCGGCAAAGCTGGCTAAGGTTCAATCCGGATTGGCGGGTTCAGGCCTTGAGCCTACCGGACCTCACCAACTTCCTGCCCACTGCCACGTTGGAGCGCCTGAACGTCGATTCCATACCGCCCGCAGCAGCCAGCGACGTCATTCGGCTGGAACTGCTCCACCGCTATGGGGGAGTATGGGTGGATGCGACGACGATTTGCACGAGGAGCCTTGATAGCTGGTTGCCGGCCCAAATGGCCAGCGGCTTCTTCGCCTTTGATCGACCCAGTCCCGATCGGCTGTTGTCCACGTGGTTCCTGGCGGCACAAGCGGGTTCCTACATTGTCGAGCGCTGGTGCGCCGCAGCGACCGATTATTGGCTCGGTCGCAGTGAGCACGACAATTATTTCTGGGTCCATAATCTGTTCGCCAATTGTTGCCGGGTCGACCCGAATTTTCGCGCCGCCTGGGAATTAACGCCCAAGCACAGTGCGCGCCACGCTTATCATTTCGCCCCCCACAGCCCAGCGCTGCTTGAGCCGCCCACGTTGGCCTACCGCGAAGATGTCACGCCGCCGGAGCCGGTCATGAAGTTGACTCACAAGCTGGCGCACTTCGATGACCAATCTTTGATGGCGACGCTGTGCAGATTCGGGCGCGGGGCGGCGCCTGACGACCCACCTTTGGAGGCCGACGCGTCACGGCGGCGCATTCTCGTGGCATGGTATGGCGCTTTCTCGGGCCATGGCACAATCGGCGACCTTCGCTCGCTCGAAACCGTAACAGCGAATCTGGTTGGCGTCGGTCATGAGGTGCTCCATGCAACCGCCGCAGAATTGAATTTGCCAGGCGCGCGGCGTGTCGATTGGCGAACGATCGATCCATCGAGCGTCGACGCAGTTCTGTTCGTTTGCGGCCCGATTTTGCGCTTCCATCCTTGGACGCAGGAATTGTTCGCTCATTTCGCCTCGACCCACCTGGCTGGCGTCGGCGTCAGCCTGCTGCCGGCTGACGACCCCAACCACAGCAACCCTTTCGACCGCGTCTTCGCAAGACAGGGCGGACCCACGCGATACGGCGACGTTGCCATCGTGGCACCGAACCCAGTTGACCGACGCAACAGACCCACCCGCGCAGAAAGGGTCATCGGCTTGGCACTTCGAGGGCAACAGGGCGAATACGGCGACGAACGGTGCCGGTGGCAGGAGACCGAAGCTGTCGTCCAACGCATCCTCACATCGGCGGCCGAGGACGGCCCTTTGCGCGTCGTCACGATCGAAAATCACCTGACACGAGCCGCTATGCCGGCTAATGCCATCGAAGCGCAATATGGCGATTGCGATCTGATCCTCACTTCCCGTTTCCACGGCGCAATAGCGGCGATGCGGCAAGGAGTTCCTTTCATTGCGATCGATCAGATCTCAGGCGGTGCCAAAGTGTATGACCTCCTGGCCGACCTGGGCTGGCCGTATGTCCATAAAATTTCGGAAGCGGATCCCTCTTATTTGACGCATTGCGCTTTGGCACTGCTCCAGAACCCCGAGAGCGACCGCCTGATGGCCGCATGCCGCAAAGCCGTCAAAGACGCCAACTGTACTCTGACCGACTTGGATGCCTGGGCGGCCTCCTTACCCAAGATGTCGATTGATTAGCCACAACGAATGGTCGGCGGAGAAACTGTTACAAATCACACGCTAGATTGAAGGGAGCATCTGGTAAGTCGGTTTTGGTTAGGAGCCGAATTAGCGCAAGTTACGACACAGATGAATCATTTGCGATGTAAACGCGCTTAATGTGTGCTCCAAGGCGGCGGTAGCCCGTTCAAGTGCAGAAGATTCACGCCCGGAACTAACTCTCCAAGCGCTGGAACAAAGGCTAGGCCCCGCAACGGAGAGATTCGCATTACATCTGTGTTTTTTGCGCACATATTCCAGCAGTTGGTATCGAGCACCCTACAAAAAGTGGTCGCTGGCCACGCATCTCAGGGCAAGCCTGGCCAGCGAGGCGCTCAAGATGGCAATTGCTGATCGTCAACCCGACCTGGGCAGCCTGGTTCACCATTCCGACCGGGGAGGGCAATATGCTTGTGGGGCATACTCGGAGCTTTTGCATCGGCACGGCATTCAGCCAAGCATGAGCCGCGTTGGAAATCCCTCTGATAATACAAAAGCGGAAAGCTTCATGAAACCCTTAAGCAGGAGGAGGTGCAAGGTCTCGCCTATAAGGACGTGGATGATGCTCGAAAACGGATTGGCGTCTTCATTGCTACTGTTTACAATACCCAGCGGCTACATTCGGCGCTCGACTATCTCACTCCAGAGAAATACGACTGAAGCATTCTTGTCGCTCCAACATTGGAACGGCGGCATAGAAGAAGGTGAGTTGTCCGCGATTTTCCTTGTCGCACCCTGGGGTGCCCTCCACCCTGTTGACCTTGCTCATTTTCGCGTGGAAACAAACAGTGTACGTCAGGACCTACACTTTGGGCAGGATCGCCGAGATATACTAAGCAAGCTGGAGATTCACTTTCGATATCGACACAAAACGTGAAATTAGTGAGGTATCGGCGCGGTCACAATCAGAACATGCAACCGCGCCGATCGGTGCTCATTTTTCTATGTTGACGTAGAACTCAATGCCGTCTCCTACAACGTCGCAACTCCAGACCGCAGAGAAGTCGAAAACATTATCACGTAGCCAGCTAAGCATTTCCAAGAAACTATCATGCGTCCAAGTATGGAAGTGGATCGAGTAGTCTTCTGCCAGCTTGGACCGCCAAAACGCTTCGAAGGGACCATCACTCTCGGAATAAAACCCTTCCGCATTTGCAAAGAAGTCACGAAAATGATCTTCGTCGCGTGCCGCCGAAGGATTGTAATAGTCCTCGATCAAGTGGTCTAAGTTTGTTAGCACGCGGTTCCTGTCAAACGTCTTCGAGATTTCGGGGACCACCAGGATTAGCTGCCCTCCCGGTCTCAGCTTGTCGAGCGCCAATTTGATGGACAGGATTGGATTTCGAGAGTGCTCGATAACATGGCAGGCTATGAAGAAATCAAGCGTTCCGTCTGCAATGGGAGAGAGGGATGTGAAGTCGGTAACAATTTCTGGTCTAACGATGTCACATACATTTTGCCCTTCATAACGCAGGTCGACTAGCTTCTCGTATGGGTAAACATCTGCATGCGTTACAATGGTTGATAGAGGTACAGGAAATGGCGAACTGCCTCCGCCGATCTCAACTCCTCGCCCCCGAGCGATAGTAGCTACGGCCTCCCGCGCATCTCGGACGCTCCGAATGCTGCCAGGTGTGGACCGTGAAGCAGACCAGTCTCTCGAGGTCGGCTGTCCGGGCAAGAACGCTTCGACTATGGAGGATGAGATGAGGCTTACCGAGCCAGGATATCCTGGAAAATTCTCGTTGATCCACTCGATGTCAGCCCAGTGGCGGTGGCCGTTTCTAACGTAAAATACTCTTCCAGAAAGGGGGCCTTCGTTTGTTTGTACGAGCGCGCCATCCATCAAATTTCTTTTTGCGACCGAATTTCGCTCCAACATTGCTGATCCCTTACTCAAGTCAAAGTTCTCTTAACTACGTCAAGTATCGATTGGCAGGAAGCATCCCAGTCGCTGAAGCGCGAATCGATCAATTTCAGTCCACTATTTGCGATAGAACGCCGTTCTTCAGCGTCGTCAACAGCGCGGCTCATCACTGAAACGAAACTCGCCACATTGTAGTCGAAAAGAAACCCGTTAGCGCCCCCCTGAAAAAACCAGTCAGTCCCAGCATTTCGGGTGGACGCAACTGCAGTACCACATGCCATCAACTCGAAGGGAATGTATGATGGATGCGGCGTGGCCATGGCCACTACACCGATATCCACTGACCGATAGATTGTACTGGTTTCCTGGTATTCTAACAACCCGAGGTGATTGACGGTTCCCTCCAGTCCGTAATCCCTAAGAGACCACGGAGCGCCAGCGGTGACAATCGAAATCTCATCGCCATAAGCGTCCTTTAGGTCTCGGAAGCCTGCTACCAAGAGTTCGAAGCAATTGCGAGGATGTCCTGGTCGCATGTAAGCGAAGATAGTTTTAACGGAAGACTGGCTACGTACTTCCGTGCGGTTACAATTCGGATAGAAGACGCTCCTATCCACCGAAGGGTAAAAATAGTCGGCAGTGCCTCCGTGCGATTGGTAGAGGGAGGCTAAACTGGGAGTGTTGGAAATGCCATGGAACCCAAATCCATACGTCGCCTCCACAATCTTGGAGGTGGTGCCTGCTGGGTAGAACAGGGGCTCATAATCTTGCATGAAATAAAATTTATGATTGCATTTTTTCAAGTCTCGAAGCAGGTATGCTGTGGTCCATAGTGAGCAGAACCCAATGTCCATTACTGGAATGTTGAGTTCATTAACGTCGGTTCGATCACTAACACAGATAATACGAGCCACCGAGGCCAGTTTTGGGAATGCAGCGGCGATAGTACGTGACACTGCCACTTCACTGCTCGAACCTAACACGCCAATAAAGATCGTTGCCTCTCCTTTCCTCGCTACGTAATCGCAGAAACGAAGAATCGTCATGATTCCGCCGTAGAAGGGATTGGAGAAGTTCGGTACGAGAAATAGTAAATTTAATGGTTTCGATGGACCTGACCGAGATCTGCCTTTTGTCGTGGTTGGAACTTCCTTTGGTTTAGAGCTAATGAGAAGGGCTGGCTCAGCTTTTTCTTTAGCATCGAAACGGCCAGCTACGTAAAACGCTTCCGCTCCGTACCTGTGCTCTTTGGAGCTTTCGGCCAACCGGCGTATGTTGATCCCGTGAGATCCACTCGCAATCAAATTGACATTGAAGCAAGAGTTCCATTCGATCGAAGGCGTTTCGCGATTAGCGTCTTCCCCAAAGAGATATCTTTCCACTGTGTGAGCATAGTCAATCCAACTTTCAACGAATGGATTGTATAAAAGGCGGAAGCCGGAGGACTTGATTCTTTGCGTAAATTCAAAATCCGGGCGTTCGCCCTCACGGAGGCCGCCGATTTTACTCCAAGTATCTCTGCTGAACGAAAGCGTGGCGAAAGAAATTGCTGCGACATTGCGATACCAATTAGCAAAGCCGATATCGCTGTAGGCGGCTCGCTTCATTCCGCGGAAGAGCGGTACTAACCGACCAGTCTCTGCGACCCAGCCCGCGTCCTGTATCTGAGCATCCAGTCCCAAGAGCTTGCCAGTAGTCGCTCCAATAGCGCTGTTACACAACGGTGCTAAAATCTCTCGCAGCCAATAGTCTGTAATCGGCTGAAGTAAATCAGGAACTATGGCGATAAAAGAGGCATCTGACGCCGCAATTGCGTCGTTTATTCTCTGAGCAAGGTCCTCGCCAACTTCAATGAACACGGAAGATTTTGCTCCCGTAGTCCCTGCCCACGAAGGAAGACCCGTAGATCCAACGAATACAAGCATGGATTCGGGACTCAGATCATTCTGCCAATTGATACGGATGAGGCCGTCATCTGCAAACTCTGGGATCGCGTCCGACCAGCCTAGCAGGTTCAGCCCACCTTTAACTGCACGCAGTTGCGCCGCTGCCGCATACGGCTTCGCTGCCATTCCACCAGCAGATACCGATGTCGCGACCAGTCTCCAATGGTACAAAACCTTAGGAACGTGAGCCACCTTACCGCTTTGGCCTATCACTCGGAAAAATAGGTCCCAGTCCTGAGCGCCATCTGTGCTCGAGTCCCAGCCTCCGACCTCACGTACTCTGCTCGTTCGTAGCGCGTTGAGGTGAGTCAAGTAGTTGGCGTTGAGCATGATCTCGGGAGACCATTCAGGCTTAAAGAGGGGATTAAAACGGCGCCCCCCGCTCTCGGTAATCATATCTTTGTCTGAGTATATGAAGTCGACGTCCGGCTGAACGTTGAGAACTTTCCAAAATTCAAACAGAGCATTTGGAGATATGATATCATCGTGATCAACCAGCACTATAAAGTCGCCACGAGCCATTTCTAGAGCAGCGTTCGAATTGCCCGAAATCCCTTTATTTTCGCTCATGATTGTCACGCGGATACGCGGATCCGACTTTTGAGCAACTTCGACGACTTGACGCAGAGCCTCATCGTCAAGATATGCTAATGCGATGCATGCCTCCCAGTTAAGATAGGACTGCTTCATGAGGGAATCTATAAGTTCCTGCACAATCGCGGAAGATACTTTGTAGATAGGTATTATAAAGGAAAATAGTGGTGAGTTATGTGAATCCTGCAATATTTTTGTTTGTAGACGCAATACCTCTTGGTTGATTTTACTATCTTCGACATAATTTTCGTAAATATAACTCTTCGATGTGGGCTCCAGCGGTTTAAGCTGCGGCGTAGGAATGTCTCCGTTTACTATTCCGTATGCCTGTTCACGCAGTCTGTCGTCAGGATGCGCAGGACGGCCTTCAGCATATCCGAATTCAATATAGTGCTTCAGAGGATCGGCGCCTGACTCCCTGACGTCCGGGTTCTCGGAAAGATACCAGTCGATGTCGAATGTGCCAGATCGCTCTAAGCGCTCGTATGTATTGTAAGGGTCATACAGTTCCGACTCGAAATGACATACGCGAGGATCTTTGTCGAAGTTGCGAAGAAAGTGGATTAAAGGGTTTTGCCCGCTCTCCAAGACCTCGGGAAACAGCCGTAGGTATCGCCGTGTATCGAAGTTGCTGCTGGCTCTACGGCGCTCAGAGGCGCCGTGTTCGTAGTAATGTTCAGCCGCATCAATCCTAGAATCGCGCAAATCTGGATAACGCGATTTGTACCACTTTTCATCAAATAAGGGGGTGCCGCGGAGTGCCCTGAGGGTCCAGTAGCGATCGATCATCTTCATTTTCTGGGATCCGTAGCTAGGTAAATCAACTAATTTTCGCTTTCCTTAAGCATTTGCAATTCGCGGTTTCTATCAACGCGTAATCTTCAGCGATTTTTTTAAGATGCACTATATTTCCCCCGGCGCTCTTGCTCATCATGTGTCGATAACTGTGGCAAAATGCAAGCCATTGTTGCAATTTTAGCCAATGAGTTCGCGAACAAATGCTGAAAATTGAATCTGATTCACAGACTATTAAGGAAAAATTTTGGTAAGATTGGTAAATGGCTTTGTACCACTGGTGGAATGTTTGACTGTGATCGCGACGAACAGCCCACGGATTTCGGGGTTTTGACGTGCGCCCGTTAAATTAGGCCATTCAGACCTGGGATTTTCCACTTATGATCCCTGTTGGGAAGAAGAGGAGAATTCGAAGGCCTCGAAGTTTTCGGAAGCGCAGATCGCCTTTGTTCTGAAGCAGGCGGAGGACGGGACACCGATCGGTGAGGTCTGCCGCAAGGCCGGAATTTCAGACGCGACATTTTACAACTGGCGTAAAAAGTACGCTGGTCTGATGCCCTCGGAGATGAAGCGTCTGCGGCAGCTCGAGGAAGAGAATGCCAAGCTGAAGCGGATTGTTGCCGACCTGTCGCTGGACAAGGCCATGCTTCAGGACGTGCCGTCAAAAACGCTCTGAAGCCTGCCCGCAAGCGCAAGCTTGTCGACACGGTCAAGGCGGACTGGAAGGTTTCTATCCGGCGAGCATGTTCGGTACTGAAGATTGACCGGTCGCTTTATGTCTACAAGTCCAGGCGCGGCGAGCAGGCCGAACTGAAGCTGAAGATCAAAGACATCTGCCAGACACGGGTGCGCTACGCGCTATAGGCGTGTGCATGTCCTGATCAAGCGTGACGGCTGGCTCGTCAACCCGAAGCGAATATATCGCGTTTACAAGGAGATGGACCTGCAACTCCGCAACAAGGTTCCCAAGCGTCGAGTCAAGGCGAAGCTACGGGCCGATCGCACGGAGGCGACCCATTCCAACCATGTTTGGGCCATGGACTTCGTTCATGACCAATTGGCCACGGGCCGCAAGATCGTAAGCGGTTAGCCGACGGCGTCAGGTTTGAAGTTCCATGGCATGAGCAGCTCAATATCAGCGGCTGGCCAGCGATTTGCGATGCGGGTGAGCGTTTGAGATAGCCAGGCAAGCGGATCGACGTTGTTCATTTTTGCCGTCTGTAGAAGTGTGGCGATTGTGGCCCATGTCTCTCCGCCGCCCTGGCTACCGGCAAAGAGGCTATTCTTCCTCGTAATTGTTTGGGGTCGGATGACACGCTCGACTATGTTGGAGTCGATTTCGACGCGGCCGTCCGTCAAGAAGTGCTCCAGCGCCTCCCGGCGTGTCAGGGCATAGCGTATCGCCTCAGCAGTCTTGGACTTTCCGGAGACTTTGGAGAGTTCCTTCTCCCACAAGTGGAACAGATCGGCGACAATGCCAGCGGACGTCTCCTGACGACGTTTGGCACGGGTTTCGGCATCACTGCCGCGGATCTCGTCCTCTACCTTCCAAAGTTCCGTCATCGCTGTGATCGACGCTGTTGCAGCGTCATTAATGCCGCCGACATGCAGCTCGTAGAATTTTCGGCGTAAATGTGCCCAGCATCCGGCCAGCTTGATCGTTTCATTGCTGCCGGACTTGGCGCGCTCCTTGAGCATGCTGGTATAAGCCGAGTACCCATCCACTTGCAGGATGCCGCTGAACCCGGCGAGATGACGCGCGACACACTTGCCACCCCTGCTGTCTTCGAAGCGATAGGCAACCATCGGCGGGCCAGACCCGCCAAACGGTCGGTCATCGCAAGCGTAGGCCCATAACCACGCCTTCATCGTTCTACCAGAGCCGGGAGCCAGCGTCGGCAAGGTCGTCTCGTCCGCAAATATCCTCTCACTGGCTTTGATACGCTCCAGGATGCAATCCGCCAGGATCCGCAACTCGAGGCCCAGATGCCCCATCCATTGGGCCATCAAAGAGCGGCTTAGAACCACGCTGTCGCGCAGATAGATCGCCTCCTGGCGGTAGAGCGGAAGGCCGTCGGCGTATTTCGACACGGCGATATATGCCAGCAACCGTTCGCTCGGCAGCCCACCTTCGATGATATGCGGAGGTGCCAAAGCCTGCAGCACGCCGTCACGTTCGCGGAACGCATATTTCGGGCGGCGTGTGACGATGACCCTGAACTTCGGCGGAATGACATCAAGCCGCTCGGATCGGTCCTCGCCGATCAGAACCTTTTCCAAGCCTTTGCAGTCGTCGGGAATCTCCGGCTCAATCACTTCCTCGATGCGTTCGAGATGGGCGGCAAAACCTTTGCGAGGCCGCGCCTCCCTTTTTGGCCGCTCTTTGCCCACTTGGCCAAGTTCGCTATCAATCGCCGCAAGGCCAGTCTCGACCTCCTCAAACGCGAAGTCTATCTGCTCGTCGTTGATCGCCAGCCGCAGTCGCTCGGAGCGCGTCCCGTTTTGGGCCCGCTGCAAAACCTTCAAGATCGCCGTCAAAGTGGTGATCCGCTCGTCGGCTTTCTGTTGGACAGCCTTCATTCGGGCAATTTCGGCGTCAGTCGCAGCCTTCTCTGCGTTCAAAGCGATGATCATCGCTTTCAGCGCATCGATGTCGTCAGGAAGGTCGGGACCGGGTAAAACCATGCGCGCAATAGAGCATAGAATCAGCCGATTTCCCAACACTTACAGCAACATGATTCAACTTGCCGCACATCGTCATCAGCCGATCGAAAGTGGCCGGCGCACCTTGGCGGGGCGGATCTTTTTCCAATCCATTCCGGCTAGAAGTGCCATTAATTGCGCATGGTCGAGACGGACGCGGGCGGCAGACGGGACAGGCCAGCAGAAGCCATTTTCTTCGATTATTTTGGCGTAAAGGCAGACCCCACTGCCGTCCCACCAAACAATGCGGATCCGGTCTGCACGTTTCGAGCGGAATACATAAAGAGCACCGTTAAACGGGTCGAGGCCGCCATCGCGCACCAGGGCCATCAACGATGCAGCGCCTTTGCGGAAGTCGACGGGCTGACACGACACGTAAACAACAACACCCGAAGCGATCATGCTTGCCGTACCGCCCGGACAATACCGCTCAGCAGCGTCGGATCGATCGAAGCGCTGACGCGAAGTGTCGTGTCGCCCACCTGGATCTCGACAGTGTCCGTCCGCACCGCCTCGAAACGAGTAAAGGCCTCATCGTTTACGGTTGCTTTCAGGCGCTGAACCGAACCAGACGCAAGCGCTGCTCGACGCCATCCAAAAAGCTGCGACGGGTCCATCCCATGGGCACGCGCAACCGCAGAGACATTCGCGCCAGGAGCGAGAGCTTGCTCCAAAATCAAGGCCTTCTCCTCATCGGAACGCAACTTCGGCGTTCGCCGCCTTCGCACCGGCTCTGCCGTCAGAATTTCAAACGTACGATCATGATTCATATCTTCACTCATAGGATTCCCAGCATGATTCATGCTGAAAATGAGCGATTTCGCGTCTCCATGCTACGTGGGATGGCCTGTCCGCTTACTCAAGATCAGGGTTCTGACGGTTGTCGATACCTTCTCGCGCTTCTCGCCAGCAGTCGATGCCCGCTTCAGCTATCGAGGCGAAGACGTGGTGCAGACGCTTGAGCGGGTGTGCCGGCAAGTCGGTTATCCAGCGTCCATTCGTGTCGATAACGGCAGCGAATTCATCTCGCGCGACCTCGACCTGTGGGCCTACCATAAGGGCGTGGTGCTCGACTTCTCCCGGCCTGGCAAGCCGACCGACAACAGCTACATCGAGAGCTTCAACGGCAAGTTCCGCGCCGAGTGTCTGAACGCCCACTGGTTCATGAGCCCACGCCATTGCGACGCAATGGCGGATGACGACGCGCGTTCAAAGATGGAGGATTGGCGTTCAATCTGCGTCCAGCATCAACCGCTTTGTGTATCGTTCGGCAGCCAAGCCGACAAGAAGACATGCGCCGGAAAACGATAAAAGATATTCCCTGTCAAGTAAGCGATCACTGTAGTTTTCGAAATAAGCCACCCGCATCCATTCAACACACTGAGCCAGCGGATTGTACGAGAGTGGGATCGCTATCTGGTCTGGCAAATTAGGTGTTACAAATAGGCAACCGGATCCGAGATAGAAAAGAAGCGCCATAAGGGCGTACACAGTGACGAAAAGTGGTTGTATTGTTGCTATAACGCAGATTATAGATCCCACTCCAATTGCGAAAAATATTGTTGCGAGATATGCAAATACAGCTTGAAGTGGATCGTCTGGATATGGACTTAATCCCATTACAGTAAAGATTATCCAAATTAAAAATAGAGTTATAAATCCGGCTATAATCTCCAATAATGCCCTTGCATACATTATGTCGGTAACGCGAACTATCGGGAAAGATAGCATACTCTTATTCATAACTACAGAATAAGCCATAAATCGCGATATATAAATAAATGTCAAGGTGGGAATAACTCCAGCTCCGAAGAAAATCATGGGGTTATTTCCATAAGGCGCTGCGCGACCAGCGAAGATGTTAATAAGCAGAATCACGAAAATGTGTACTAACGGCCACAGCGATTGCACGAGAAATCCAAGGCCGTGATTGAAAAAGCGAGTGCGCATATCGCGCAATATAACAGCGCTCATAACGTGACAGACTTCTCGCGATGCGTCTACTATTGAACGTTTTTTGGTTGATTTGCGAGGCTGCATCCAAAATCCTAAAACAATAACGGAAGATCGTATCCGAAAGTGCGTAATGCGAAATAAATGATTCCGACCAAAGCGGTGGCGCCGGCAATTACTAGATTGAAATCATTGAACTCCAAAATGCGTGCTTTTATTTCTTTCCATCGCTCGGGCGAATTTTGCATTTTTTCAATTTCGAAGCCCTTTCCCAGCATTGGCGTATGCGGCAGACACCCGGCGCGGTTCTGCAAATCGATTACGGTATTAAAGTGCGGTACAGTTTAGGGTAGCACTCGTCGAGTAAAAAGAGGCTTCTTCTTTCGAGTGTTGTTGTATAGTTGTGAGCGGAAATTTTTCCAAATCACTTTTTTAGAACTTAAGGCAGGAATAGAGCGCTGATCGAGCAAACGAGCTTATAGGGCTGTCTCTGACCTTACCCGGGAAGCAATATGGGCACGTTGCCCGAGCCACGGCTTGAAAAGGGCTTAACATCCCTGGACCGCCTTCGAGCTCTCAAAGCTACGAAGAATGTATACTTCCGACTCAACGAGAGATGAAATCCGTGCGGCATTTCCAGGACTGAAGTGGGGCGCCCTCTCCCGTATGGCCTTCTATCACAAATTCCACCGGCCATCCGTGCACTACAAAAGAACGGGAAATCCACTGATCGACGAGATTTTTACGCAAATCGAGGAGATTGGATGGACGCTGAGAGATTCAGACGAGGAATGTGGTACCGGATGGTATTTCCGAAGACGGTAGTGGCGCCACCGTCAACTGAGCTTCAATACTCCGACTAAAGCGGTGAAAGCCCTCGATAGGGAGATAAGGATAACTTGGAAACAAGATAGGTAATGGGGATCGGATGAATGCTCGAAGCATGTCGCGTTTCATGTTGCATAGCTTCGCCGGCGCCTACGCCTAATGGAACCCCCGAAATGAAGGGAAATAGCGCGCAACAAGACGCGACATGAAGCAGCGAAAGCCGCCATCCACTCGTTCGCCTAACATGCTGATTTTCTTATGGAAAATGATTGGCTGGGAAACCTGGATTCGAACCAAGATTAACGGAGTCAGAGTCCGCTGTTCTACCATTGAACTATTTCCCAACAGCCGCCGGGCGTTGGATGCCCCTGCGGGGAAAGCAGGGCCTCTATAATCGAATTTGCCGCAGATGCAAACACTTTAACGCAGGAAAATGCGACTTTTTTGACAGTCACCCTGGACCGCCACGATAGGTCAGGAATCCGTCTGCTTCCAGCGGATTTTCCAAGCCGCACTGCCCCAATGCCCCAAAGCTGCTGCCAGACGAGGGATCTCGCCAATTTTGCGGTCACGCCTTCGATCGCCTCACCAGCGCAACAGGCGCCTGCCGAGAATATATCCAACTGCGGTCACCATGGCGATCGCGATCGGGTACCAGAGCAGAACGAAAAGCGGGCTGTCGTCGGTGCAATTGGAGGCGTAGAAGGTCGCGGCGATGCCGCTTGCGGCAAGGCCGGCGACAGCGCCGGCGGCACCCGGTTTTTCCGGCGCGCCCTGGCGCAGGGCGAAAAGAAAGCAGGCGAGCGGCCCGATCGAAAGCAGAGGGATGAGCGTTAAGCAGAAGCGGGCATTGTGCCCGATCATCCGCGCACTCCAGCTATCGGCCGGCATGACGGCCATTTCGACGGCGCCGGCGGCAAGCAGAAGGACGGGCGCCAAGAGCAGCGTCCAGCCCCACAGGCGCAGCGAAACGCCCGGCCGTCCGATACGGAAGACGACGGCACAGGCCGTTACTGCAAGCGCGATGGTCACGACGAATTTGAACAGGAAACGGACAGTCTCCATCGCTGCATCGATATCGGCGCGAAAGCCGATCATGGCGAAGAAGATCCCGCCGCTGATCAGGATACCCGCGACGACCGCCAGGGTCAGGACCTTACCGATCCGCGTGCGGACCGGTGCGTCCTGCGCCAGAAGATTGATGAGGTCATCGGTTTTCACTGGTCTCACTCCGATACAAAGCCGCAAGCGCTTTTAAAGCGCGGTGTAGCGCCACGCGCACGGCCCCTTCCGTCATCTTCAGCCGGTCCGCCGTTTCGCGAACACTGCTTCCCTCGACGGAAATCGAGCGCACGATTGTCTTCTGCGGGTCCTTCAGCAGCTCCAGCATACGATCGACATCGAACCGGTCCAAGGCGTCGGTGTGCTCTTCCGCCTCCAGGAAATCGATTACGTCGTCGATCGGTACGCTCATATGTCGCCCTCGCCGTCTCAGGCTGTCTATCAGCTTGTTGCGCACGATCGTCGACAGCCAGGGGCCGATCGGGCGGGATGAATCCCACGTGCCGCGCTTCAGATGGATGGCGAGCAGCACTTCCTGTACCACATCCTCAGCCTCGCTTAACGGCGCACCCAGCTGATCGCAGCGCCGACGCGCCATGGCGCGCAGATGCGGCGCCACGGCGGTGAGGAAACGGTGATAGGCCTGCGCATCGCCGCCGATGGCCGCGCGCATCCAGACTGCCCATTCCTCTTCGCGCGCCGAATGATTCATCCGACATCTCCTCTACGCGGGACCGCAGACTTTCGTTACCGGCAACGGCACTTATTTTTCAAGCCCTTTCGTTTCTCAGGCAGGTGCTGCCCCAGATGTGCCTGCCACCACGTGCACATGTCAGCCTCACCGCCGCACCTGCCGGGCTACTGCCTGCCAGAAGATAGCCGGCACAATATAAATGACGCCATCTCGAAAAAATTTTCGATGCGGCTGTAACATCCGCTCGAAACGCTCCGTAGACCTCGATGCAAGCCAATGACGGCTCGCATCCATCTAGGAGACAGATCCATGAAGAACAGCATCCTCACCCTGGCCATTGCTGGCTCGATCGCATCGGCACTTGCATCCGTCGCCGTCCCGGCTTCGGCCGCCGATACCAAGGAAAAATGCTATGGCGTCGCCCTTAAGGGCCAGAACGATTGTGCCGCCGGCAAGCATGATTGCGCCGGCAAGTCGACCATGAGCTACGACAAGATGTCCTTCAAGCTCGTTCCCACAGGCACCTGCACCTCGATGAAGACCCCGAAGGGTCACGGCTCGCTGACCCCGGCCTGATCCGAAACCCGATTGATCGTCAATCATCTCTCGTAAGGAGTTTGTCATGAGCAAGATGTCCGCACTCGCCCTTGCCGCATCGGTCGCAACGGCGGTGACGCTGATTGCCGGCGCAGCGACAGCATCTGCCGCCGATGCCAGGGAGAAATGCTACGGCGTCGCCCTCAAGGGTCAGAACGATTGCGCGGCCGGCCCCGGCACGACCTGCGCCGGCACGTCGAAGGTCGACTATCAGCGCAACTCGTGGAAGCTGGTTCCTGCCGGAACCTGCGAGACAATCAAGACGCCGAACGGCCATGGCACCCTGATGCAGGGGCCGGCCCCGGTCTGACGGGACAGCGCGAACACGTGGGCGGCGCATCGTTTAATCCGGCGCCGCCTGCCTCCCGAACGCGAAACCGCTTCGTAACTTTGCTGGAATTGCCCAAACCCGGAGGCCCGCAATGAAACCGTCAGAACTCCCCCGTCGTGCCGGCGTCGGCTTCAAGCCGGAACATTTCGCCGAGATCAATGATGCCGGTCAGCCGATTGGCTTCTTCGAAGTCCATGCTGAAAACTATATGGGCGCCGGCGGTCCACCACATGCGCAGCTTGCCAGGCTGCGCCAGGACTATGCGCTGTCCATACACGGCGTCGGCCTTTCCATCGGCTCGATGCAGCCACTGGACCAAGAGCATCTCGCTCGCCTGAAGATCGTCTGCGATCGCTACGAGCCGGAGAGCTTTTCGGAGCACCTCGCCTGGTCGACGCACGACACGACCTTTCTCAACGATCTTTTGCCGCTGCCCTACACCGAGGCGACGCTGGCGCAGGTCTGCACCCATATCGATCAGGTGCAGACAATCCTCGGTCGTCAGATGCTGCTCGAGAATCCGGCTACCTACCTGCTCTTCGAAGAGAGCACGATCGAGGAAACTGAATTTCTGGCCGAAGTCGCCAGGCGCACCGGCTGCGGCCTGCTGCTCGACGTCAACAATGTCTTCGTCGCCGCCACCAATCACCACATGAACGCACACGCCTATCTCGAGCGCTTCCCGGTGCCATGGGTGCACGAGATCCATCTAAGCGGCCATTCGGAGACCATCGACGATTCAGGTGCCCCGCTTTTGATCGACAGCCACGATACGCCGGTAAAAGATCCCGTCTGGGCGCTTTACACGGAGCTGATCGATCGGATCGGTCCAGTGGCCAGCCTGGTCGAATGGGATAATGACGTGCCGGAATGGCCGGTTCTGAGGGCCGAGGCTGAAGCGGCCGATGCCATCCTGAAACGTGCCGCCGCCCGCAGAGCAGCCTGAGGAGGGATCGATGTCTCTGGCCACGCAAAGCGAATTCGCCGCAGCACTCATCGATCCCGATCTCGCGGTGCCCGATGGATTGACCGCCTGGAATGGCCCACAGCCGGCACGGCGGTTCGGCGTCTATCGCAACAATGTCGCTGTCGGCCTGATCGGTGCCCTAGCCTCCCGCTTTCCAGCCGCGGAAAGGATCGTCGGGGAGGAATTCTTCGCCGCCATGGCGCATGAGTTCATTCGCCTGCATCCGCCGCGCTCGCCGCTGCTGCTTGCCTATGGCGATGACTTCCCAGATTTCGTCGAGTGTTTCGAACCGGCTCAGGAAATCCCCTATCTGCCCGATGTCATGCGATTGGAGGCGCTGCGGGGTCGAGCCTATCACGCGGCCGACGCCGTGCCGCTCGATGCAGCACTCGTGGCGACCATCGAGCCTGCCGGCCTGGCGGAGCTGACTTTCATGCCGCATCCTTCCGCCTCAGTGGTTCGTTCCGCCTATCCGGCCGTTACCATCTGGGCGATGAATACCGGCGAAATCGAGCTTGGGGATATTGCCGATTGGACGGGCGAGGATGCTCTCGTCATCCGCCCGCAGATGACCGTCGAGGTGCATCGCCTGCCGCCGGGTGGCGCAACCTTTCTGGAAGAGCTGTTTTCGGGCGCCACGCTTGGCCAGACCTATGAGACGGCTCTCGCCGAAGCCGCCAATTTCGATCTTTCCGCCAACCTCGCCGGTGCGTTCACGGCAGGCGCTTTCATGGCCATTCGCTGAACGCCAAGAGGAATGAAGATGCAGAACCGGATGATGACGGCCGCACCGGCCGAACGCGAAACCATGCCCAAAAAGCTCTATGGCATCCTGAAACTTCTCGACCGCATTCCGCATGACCTGATCGCACTCATTGCGCGGCTGTCGATCGCCGCCGTCTTCTGGCAATCCGGCCAGACCAAGGTGGATGGCTGGCACGTGACCGACAATGCCGTCTATCTCTTTCAGACGGAATACAAGCTGCCGCTGGTCGATCCCTGGATCGCCGCCCATATCGCCGCTTTCAGCGAGCACTTCTTTCCATTTATGCTGATCATCGGATTGGCAAGCCGGCTCTCGGCGCTGGCGCTGCTCGGCATGACCCTCGTCATCGAGATCTTCGTCTATCCCGATGCCTGGCCGACGCACGGTACATGGGCAACCTGCTTTCTGGTGATCATCGCGGGCGGGCCAGGGCGCATCGCGCTCGACCATCTGATTGCCAGGCGATTCAGCCGCTCGGCGTGAGATCGGCGAGAGGGGAGCGCCAATTGCGAGTGGCGCTCCTTGATGCCAGCTAAATGCGCATTTTGATTTTGCACCTGGCGTTGTTGCAAAACCGCAGTCGACGTCGCGCGGCTTGCCCTAGCGCAGCACGGGTTCGCCGTGGAAGCGGCGACGCGACGGCTTCGAAACGCCGAAGCCCACCTCCATCATCAGCCGCGGCTTCTGCGTCGGCACGGTGCCCATATGGAAGCCGAAGGGATCTTCAACGAAACCAGAGCCGGCCTTGCCGGTCAGCGTCAGCGCATTCGCTTCGCCATAATAGTCGAGCACCTCGTTCGCCGGATGCCCGACAAGCAAGGTCAGCTGATGCCGGACCCGACGACGGCGATGGCTTCCCTTGACGAAAACGTGCGGGCCTGTGCCCTCGTCCACATCGACGAGATTGAAGAAGAATTTCAGCATCCGCCAATCATCGAGATCGAAGTGGTATTTGTCGAGCGAAGCAAGGCTTCTATCGGCCTCGGAGGCCTGGGTCGGAAAGCTCCACCAGATACGGGTGGTGATCACTTTGGCCTGGCCGCCGAGATACTGGCGGGCGACATCAATCAGCAGCGGATCACGCTGAACCGCCATGACGGCTTCGCAATCGAGCGAGCGCTCGAAGAAGTGCCCGCTCAGAAGTGGCCGCCCGAATCGAGCTTCCGCTTCCTTATGTTCGCTTGCGACAAATTCGAGCTTTCTGTTGAAATTGCCGAAGCAGGCAGTGTTGGCGGCGAATTCGGCGATTTCCCGATGAATATGATCCGGCAGCATCAGGTTCGGATAGATACCGTCACTGCGGAGAGCATTGACGACAGCGCTGCGCTCGACACCGGAAAACATCGAGGGGCCGGAAACGGGAAGCCTGACGGGCTGCTTGGTGGCAAGCCAATGGATGCGCCGAAACGGCAGGGTCCTGGCCAACAGGAACATAGGCAGCCAGGCTGGATTCTCTTTGAGATCAGTCAGGTAAGTCGGTATCCTGACAGCCATTCGCTTGAACCGGCTGCCTTGTCGGGCGATAGACTCCAAGTCTTCAGCAGGGGGATTGTGCATCGCGGTCCTTTCCACGCCTTCAAAAGATCCCGCCCACAGGCCCCCAAACCCGCTAACGATAATTCATTTGAGACCTAAACATTTTATTCGCTCTCGCGAATGTCTTTGCAACGCGGCAAATAGAAGTCGGCCAACCTTGGTCAAGGGTGTGAAAATCGAAACGTGATTGAGTCCGTAGAAATTCCTAGAGAAACACGTACTGCTATTGAAAACGCTTAAGAAATCGCCCGGGAAGGTTGTTTTTGAAGGACCGGATCAAATCCGGCATAGCGGATTGCAAGAACGGCGTATTGTGTTTGCCGTTGCTTAGGATAATGGCGCTAGAAATTTGATAGGAGCAAATGGAACAGTAAAGTTGCGGATGGATAGCGGTCTGCACCTACCGCAATATTTTCTGTCTTCTAACAGTCATATTCCTGTTCGCATTATTGGCTAAATGAGCGAGAAAACGTCAAAGAAGGCCCCCTAGATGACAGAAACGAAGAGCTTTGAGCCGGCGGAAGGCATCGTTGATTTCGACGCGGGCGAGGGCGAAAGCCCGACTGTGGTGGAGATGGACGATTATACCAAGAGCCTTGCCCAGGCGAAGGCCAAGTCCGTCAAGCTGGTCGACGCCATCACCGGTCAGGTGCTCAAGAAAAAAGATGCCGTGCATGTCGATGACCTCCGCCCCTCGCTGGCGGATTTCATGCGGCTGAAGCATCCGGAGCTTCGCGCCGACGATTATATCAGTCGCAAGGTCATGGACGACTATCGCGCCCAATATATCGCCGAGCTGCTGACAGTGGAGCGCGGCGAGCTTTCCAACCTCGAGGACGAGGTCGTCGAAAGCTTGAAGACGCATGATACGCTGGCCGAGAACATCGAAGAGGATTACGAGGACCACCGTTCGATTGGCGACCGCATGGCAGATGGCGTCGCGTCCTTCGGCGGCAGCTGGACGTTCATTATCTCTTTCTGTCTGTTTCTCGCCGTCTGGATGGCCATTAACCTCATCATGGGCGATAAAGCGGCATTCGACGCCTATCCGTTCATCCTGCTGAACCTGGTCCTCTCGACCATTGCAGCCCTGCAGGCGCCGATCATCATGATGAGCCAGCGCCGCCAGGAAGAGAAGGATCGTCTGCGCGCTCTCAACGACTACAAGGTCAACCTGAAGGCCGAACTGGAAATCCGCCACCTGCATGAAAAGGTCGACCACCTCCTCAACCGCCAATGGGAGCGCCTGACCGAGATCCAGCAGATCCAGATCGAGATGATGCTGGAACAGGCCAAAGCCGCCACAAGGGCGATCAAGGCCAACAAGGCGGCGAAGGCGAAGACCAGCGCGCTGAAGAGCCTCTTCACCAAAGGCAAGGACCCCGATCCGGACGATTCCGTCAACTGACCGTGGACAAGCGGGTGGCTGTTGCCCGGCGCCCCGCATAGATGGCTCTTGCTCGCTTGCACCCTTCGCGCCGCCCCGTGGCTGCGGTCACGAGCGCTCCCCTTGCCTGTCCGCTGCTGCTTCACTCGGTTGATCTGCCTGAGGCCGGTTTGTAAATAGGACTGGCACGCACAGGAGATAAGACGAAACGCTGAGCACCCAGACCGACCCGGTAAAGACATGCCTTGGGGCGAAATAGATCTCACTGATCGCCAATGGCGTGATCGTTGAGGCCATGCTCGTCAGGCTGGTCAGCACGCCCTGCAAGCGCCCCGTGTTTGCCGTAACCCATTTGGTTGCCTCACCTACCAACCCACCTTAGGGAGCGGCCGCGTGACTTTGGCCACTTCAATCGGCGGGGCGACATCGGCGACGCAGGCGACAAGGAGTTCATAGACAGCCTCGCGCAGTGCAATCGCCGCCTCGGAGACTTTAGCGCCGTCTTGTTGATGTTGCGCCACCGCGCACTGATCATTGCCAACGGCTGTTCACTCCCAGGTATGTTGGCCGTTAGCCACTGCAAAAATGCCTGAGCGTCAGGAAGCCGCTCCTCCATTGATCGAATTATTGGCGGGTGGGTTATACACGGCCTGAGAGTCAGAGGTTGGTCTCGGGATATTCGAATTTGGTAGTTACACTGCCATCCTTATTAACTAGCAAGGTAAAGGCTTGCCAGTCGCCGCCCGTGTGCGCCTTCATCTTCATGTGGAGTTGCTTAACAAGCTGCATTACCGGCGCGCGTAGGTTTCGATTCAGCCCGGCGGAAACTAAATTTCCTGCTTCAACGTATTCAAACCTTTGATTTACGCTAGAACTGCCATCTCCGAACCGCTGATAGTCAAATCGGCATTTTGCGGTTTCGATATTCGAAGGGCAACTACCGATTACAATACGATACAGCTGGTCAATTATCAGTCTTTGTTCTTCGATAGGGTTCACTGACCACCTCCAGGTTTGTTCTCAAATTGCCGAACTTGTGTCACACCGTTGATTTTGTACTCGACTTCCAGAGTATCCGGGCGGGCGTTGTTCGGATCTGATCTGCCAAATGTCACGGTCACCGTGCCCACGTCATCACCATTTTTGAGCGCACCACTGATCTCATTTTCCCAGCTCTTATAAGCGCCGTTGTTAAAATTCGAGTTTTGCGGAAACAGGTTAAACCTATCGCATGTGCCTCCGTAGCGGCAAGCCTGAATATGGCCTCCAACATCCCCCGCGATACCCTCTTTGCCAACTGCCGTTTGCCGGCTGTCGCGCACACCAGGGCTATCGACCGGCTGGAAAGTAATTTCCTCAACGTAGCCACCCGAGTTGGTTTTGAATTTCGTACCGTTGCTCAGCTCCACGGTTGTATTTGCCGGCGGATCATTCAAGAGATCGTATTCCGGGGTCCCTCGAGTCGCGCGGGACACATCGACTCGCTGCGTGGTACCAGCGGGGCCACCAATGACTTCCTCAAATGGTACTTCACTTGCACCAGGCCCGGTTGTGGAGCCTTTTCCTGACGGTCCATTCTGGCCGAGCGTTACGACGCCGTAAAGGATTTCGCTGCGAAGTGCGGCGGATAATCCGCTCTTTGACGCCGTGAGCAGTGCCTTTGCTTCGTCACTCTTGAAATTTGCAGCGATACGATCCGCATCGGCGATTTGACCCAGATCGCTGTCGTCAGCATAGTCATAAGCTTGCAAAAGCGCCCATTGCCTTTGTAGGCTTCCAATCGGCGTAGCATATTCGCCATCGCCCGTCAGAGCGGCATCCACATATTGTGCCGCTGCAATGCGCAAATCGGTTCTGGCTTTGACACATTCGCTCGATGAGTTTCCGGCACAACTCTTCAGTTGGTCGTCACGCGACTGAGAGAGATCGAGAAGCTCATCATGGCGCTTGCAATCCTTAGCGCTGCCGCCCCGGCAGGCCAATTCGGCGAGTTCGAGCTCCTTAGCCTCCTTATGCGTCAGATAGTTATAGTTGACATTATCGAGCGCAGCGGCAGCGCCCGTACCTCCGCCGGCAGCAGCGCCGACAGCTGCCGCTACCCATTGGGTAATGGCGCTCTTCTGCGTGTCCGTGAGGTTAGGATTGGTCTGCAGGACCTGTTGAAGTACGCCATTGGCGATTTCACTCAGCGCACCACCGAGAGCACCGGAACCAACGTTGGTGCCAGCGACTTGTGACACGATGGCGCCGACTGCAGCGTGTAGAGCAACCTTTTCGGCAGATCCTTCAATAAAACCGAGCCGATCTGAAAGCTCGCCGACACCCATGTTAAGAAGCGTCGACAATGCCGCAGCGCTTTGCTGCTGGGCCTTGAGCTTGTCGATGTCGAACGGGTCGACGGTCTTATTGGCCTTGGAGGCATCGGTGTTAAGGCCGGAAAGATCCTGGCTCTGGCCCGTCAGATTCCAGTTGCCCGGCGTGATCGTCGCCAACGTCGCGCCGCTGTCGCTCTGCTTGGCCGGTTGACCGACGACCGGGACGGGAATACCGCCGCCGATCAAGCTGAAACCGTAACTGCTCGAGGATGCCGACATCGAATTGCCGATGTCGGAATAAAGGATCTGATTGGCGTTCAGATTATTGTTGGCGGCAGCGGCGGTCGAACCGATAAAGCCGCCCCTCAGATCTATGGTACCATCGGTATTGACGTGATAGCCGCCGGAACCAGCGAAGATGCCGCTTTGCTGGGATACGTTGGCATAGTCGCCGGTGATGGTGCCCTGATTATAGCCGCCGCTGATGCCGCCGGAACTAATGCCGAGCTGGGCACTCTTGGACTTCTCATCGTAGGATGCCGTGTCCTGGCGACTTTCGATCACGATCCCGTTGGCGGCGATGGCGTTGACCGTCTTGCCGGAGAGCACGCCACCGGCCAGCGTCAGCGTGTCGTCAGAGACGACTGTGACCGTATTAGTGCCGCTGACATTCGTATTGATCTGCGTGACCGAGCTTGCCACCTGCTTACCAGACCCGTAGGCGGCGTTCGCGGTCGGGCCGGCGTTGAAGATGTTGCCGTTGGCATCGATACTCGCGCCTATGCCGACGCTGACACTGCCCGACTTGCTGCTACTCTTGCTGTCGTTGGTCGCCTGGACGCTTTCGAGATCCACATTGCCTGCCGCGGAAATCAGCACGCTGCCGTTATCCGGATCACTGGAAAGAGCCGGTGCTTTGCCATCCTTGCCCATGCCGGCGCTGATCTGCACGCCGCGGCCGACGACATCACCGGATTGCGCAATGATGCTCACCGAGCTGCCGCGGATCTCGGGCGGAACCGGAATCGAGGTCGTGGACTGCTGCGAGCTTTCGCTGAAGCTGTAACCGGCGGTCAGAGAGATCCCGGCAACGGCGGGCTTGAGGCCAGTTTTTGGATCGGGCGCCGCATTAATGGCGTCCATAGTCGACGTGATCGCCTGATAGCCCTTGACGCCGGCCAGAACCGCCGGAGCTATCCCGTAGATGCCATTGTCCCCAGATAGCAGGCTGCCCGCCTGCATCGCCTGTTGTCCCGCCGAGATCAGCGACGACTGGACCGTCAGGCTGACACCGGCAAAGCTCTTCTTCTGCATCTCGGAGGCATTGGTCACGTCGTTGTTCGAGAGCATGTTGACGTTGTCGCCTGCGATCAAGCCGATCGAGCCGGCGGCCAGGATCTTTCCGGACTGATCGTTGATATTACGATTGGCGGCAATGGTGATGCTGCCATCGGAATCCAGCGTGGTGACGGCATTGATATTCGCGTCTTTCGAACGCTTCTCTTCCGATTTGGCGACGCCAATGCCGATCGACAGGCTGCCGTCACCGGAGGAGAAGTTGATGCCGAAGCCGGAGCGCTTGGTTTCGCTGGAGGACGACTGCTCCTCGGCACCGGGCGCGATATTGACGTCGCGTGCCGACGAGATCACCGTGCCGGCGCCGGAATGCGAGGACGAGCCGAAGATGTTGACGTCGCCTTGGGTGGACGTGATCGACGTCGTGCCACCAGACGAAAGCACCGAGCCTATATTATCGGTTGAGCTCTGGCTGCTCTTCGAGTCCTTCGATCCATAAATGGAGATGAAGCCACCGCCGGAGCCAACACCGATACCGGATTTCTTGACCTGTTTGTCGCTCTCGTGCTCTTCCTCGGCGCCCATGACCGTGACGGTCGAGCCCGAAAGGGCGAGATTACCGCCGGCGGCAACACTCGATCCGGAGATCACGCTTTCGCCACCGGCGTTGATGGTCACATTGCCGGAGGCCGAGATGGAGGAGCCGACAGTATCCTCGTCGTAGGTATGCGTGTGGGTCTTCGAGGAAGACAGGAAGCCGCTCTTTTTGCTGTCGGAGATAGTCTCGTCGGTATCTTTGCCGGAAGCGACGACTATGTTGCCGGCAGCGCTGATATTTGCGTCAGTTTTGTGCGAAGCGTCGCCGGCGACGACTTGCGACGCTGATATGGTAACGTCGCCGGACTTAGAGCCAATATTGATCCCCCCTTGGCCGGAAATAGAGGAACCGTTCGCCGTGGTCGTCGTCTCGCTACGCTTCGTCTTGCCGCTACTACTGGACGAAGACGCACTGTCGATTGCCTCGCCGACGGTGACATCTCCATTGGCGAATAGATTGGCGCTTCCGCTCTTGGAATTGATGTCGGAGCCGACGACGCTGATGTCTCCATTGTATGCCTGAACGACAACACTTCCGCTGTCAGAAGTGATCGACGAACCGTTGCTGGTGACGGCGGTCGCGGATGACTGGCCGCCCTTGTAGCCGGTAGCGGCACCGGCGATCGTCTTCGATTGGCTGGTCGTCTGGTCCTGCGAGGCGGTGATCGCGATATTGCCGTTCGTCGAGACGATGCCAAGATTGCCGCCGGCCATAAGCGACGAGCCACCGATCAGCACGCCCTGATTGCCTGATACCAGCATGGCGCCGCCGGCGATGAGCGACGAGCCCTGCTGGATCTGGCTGGTCGTGGTCGTGATCGTGCCGCCCTGCGATAGATTCAGGCGGTCCTTGGTGAGAACGGTATTTTCAACGCCAGCAGAGATGATGCTGACAGAACCGCTCGATGAGGCGATGGAAAGATCGCCACCGACCTTGGCGGAGCTGGCGATGATGTTGACGCCGTTGGTGCCGGCAATGCTCAGATTGCCGCCAGTCGTTACCGAGGTCCCGACGAGTGTCTGGACGCCGCCATTATCCTGCTTGACGGCGCCGATCGTGACGGTCTGGCCGGAAAGCTGCGCGCTGCCGCCTGCGGCCACCTTCGTCCCGCTCAGCGTCAGGCCGCCCGCGCCGGCATCCATTTTCAGGTTGCCGCCGGCCGTGATGCCGCCATTGGCGGCAACCACGGTCTGTCCGCCGATATTCATGGTTTGGGCGGCGAGCGTGATTCCGTTTTCGGCATTGAGATTCATATTGCCGCCGGCGAGGAAAGCCCCGCCATTCGCCTTGATGCTGCCCGCGTTGATGGTCATGCCGTCGGCCGCGGCAATCGAGCCGGAATTGTCGACGGAGCCGGCATCGATGCTGACCGTGTTGCCGGCGATGATCGCCGCGGACGTGGTTTTGGCGCGGTCTGCTGCCGAAAGATAGACGACCGGCACCAGCACCGGCGCGCCGTCGACGATCTCGGTCTGGTAGATGACCATCGATTGCGTCAGCGACGCGGCCTGCTGAGGCGTCAACGCCTGCCCCAGGCCGAGCCCGTTTGCTGCAGCATAGGCGACACCGTTATCGAGCAGTGTCTTCATCTGGTCGGTGGCGTTATCGCCTGGAACAAAGGATCCCGCGCCAAGACCATTGCCGACCAGTTGCCGCATCTGCTCGTCGATGAGCTGGTTGTCGAAGTAGGCATCGCCGAGGAAGGGAACCTTGGTTTCGGGCGTATAGCCGACCCGGTCAATGAAATAGGCCGAGCCATAGAACTTGGAGACATCAAGAAAGGCAGCGCGTGTCTCGAACAGGAAGACCTGGCCCGGAACCGTGCCGCCGACGCCACCCGACTGCGGCTTGGCAAGCGAGGCGAGCTGTGTGCCGTTCGTCTGCAGGATCTGGGTGAGATTGCCGCTATTGCCGATCGCGGCGGTAAGCTTGCCCATGAGGCTGTTCGGATTGACCGAAGCGCCGGCAGCCGTCAGGGTGTTGCCGCTGATTGCGGGGCCTGCCGCGGCAGTCATTCCAGTATTGCCTATCGAGGGACTAGCCGTCGTTGTCACGGCAGTGCTGCTGACCGCAACACCGGTAGCTGCCGTAACGCCGGTGCTGCCGATTGAAGCGCTGCTTGCGGCTGTCAGGCCGTTGCCGCTGACCGCAACACCATTGGCCACGGCCATATCGCCGCCGCTGACCGCAGGACCGGTCGCGACGGTTACGCGACGGTTGCTTACCGCGGCGTCGCTATTTGCCGTCAAAGTGCCGTTGTTGATCGAGGTGCCGCCGCTGGCTCGCAGATTACCGCTGCTGATCGCCGGTCCCGAACCGATCGTCGGGCCGCTCCCAGTAAGCGCCGGACCGCTGCCCGCATTGGCGCCGCCATTGGCTGCGACGTTTGAAAGTGCCGCACTGACGTTGAACAATGCCCCGCCGGCAGTCATGCTGTTGAGGGCGCCGAGCGGATTGTTCGCAGTCGCCGGAGCGTCGATCGCAACCTGGCCTGCGATGGAGCCGTTGGAGGCGACATTGTTGACGGCCCCGCCGCCGTTGATGGCAAGGGCGCCGCGCGCCTGGATGACACCTGAAAGGGCGCCGATCACCTGCACGTTGACCGTTGTACCTGGGTTCAGATCGCGTGAGGGATCGCGCGTGCCGTTGGGATTCCGTGAATAGGTGAGCGTCGGGTCATTGCTGCCAATGCAGGGACGGTTGGGACCGCTGCAATCCAGGCCGCCTTGCGTGGTGTCGGAGGAGACAACATCCGGGTAGTATTGGCATGGGGCGCTGCTGTCGCAGATCGTTTGCGTCGTGCGGTTGAGCGTCGCGCCGTCGTTGGTGAGGGTACCGGCGACGGTGAGAAGCATGTTGCCGTCGGACTTGATTGAGCTGTAGCCATTCCAGAGATTGGTCGCATTCATGGTCAGGTCCCTGCCTGCCCGGATCTGCGCAGAGGCGCCGGCACCGCTGATCAACTGATCCTGCGAGACGATCTGGCTGACCAGGTGATTGACGGTTTGCGTCCAGGCGTAGGTCTCTTCATGGTCGCCTGAACCGGTTCCGCAACGCGTTTCGCAGCCATAGGTCCTGGTGATCACGTCATAGGCGCTGAGGATGTCGTCGGAGACCTGCAAGTTGCGTTGAATTGCCGGTCCGGAGGTCGTGGTATTGGTCAACCCGTTGGTCAGAATCGACATGGAGCCGCCGGACTGAATGAGACCGGCCGAATTGACGACGGCGCCGTTACGCTGACCACCGCCAGGCCCTGCTATGGTAAGACCGTTGCCGGACAGGATAGCGCCCTGGTCGTTGGTGAGCGTGCCGCCGACAAAGAGGTTGGCATTGTTGCCGGCAAAGACGAGACCGGACGGGCTGTTGTAGAAATCGCCTGATACGTTGAAGGTCAGATTGTTGCCGGCCGCCAGCTGCCCGGTATTGCCGAGCGACGGCAGGTTCAGCGTCAGGTCATGCGCGGCGAGCAGCGAAGTACCGGCGGTGGTGGCAAGGCCTGCAGCGGAGATGGTGATGTCGCCAGAACCGCCAGCATTGGTAACGGTGCTGACTTGCGCATTGGAAAGATCGGCACCACCGGAGACATTGAGGCTCAGGCCGCCAAAGATGAGATTGCTGCCCGAAAGATTGGCGGATGAAGCGTTGACGATCAGCGTGCCGCCGCTGGCAATCCGGCTCCCCCTGCTGCCCGAGAGATCCAGTGCGCCTGTATTGAGCGTCAGATTGCCGCCAACGCGGGTGGTGCTGGTGTAGGAAATGGCGCCAGGGCTTGCGAGCGCTGCGCTCCCCAGGCTCTGCAGGCTGTTGTAGCCGATATTTTGCGTCGCCGTGGCCGAGAGATTGCCGCCCGAGAGCAACGAGTTCGCGCTGATGCTGCCGTTCGAGGCGGCAAGCGTCATCGTGCCGGCGCGACGCAGCATCAGGCTGCGGTTGCCTGAAGCGTTGGTGGCGGCAAAATCGACGCCGGAGACCAGCGTATCGATCGAGATCGACCGACCGTTGAGATTGATATTGCCGGTCCCCAGCGATTGGCCGGTGAGCGTGATGGCGTTGCCCGCGGCCAGGGCCAGGTCGCCATGGGCGACGGCGTTGGCACTGATATTGTTCGCAGCGTTGGCCGTAATCGTCCCGGCAGCAAGCAGACTGTTGAAAGAGATGTCGCCTGTCGTGGCTGCGAGCGTGAGATTGCCGCCCTGGCCCAGAATGACATTGCCGGTACCCGATTGGTCCATCGCCGCAAAATCGACGCCGGCCGCGATGACATTGCCGCTGACGGCTGATCCGGTCATCGAGACGTTGCCGGCGCCCAGGAGTTGGCCGTTGATCCTGACTGCACCGGGACTGGTGGAAGAGCCGATCGCGACCGCACCGTGGCCAGTGGTGTTGCCGCCCGTAAAGGCGCTCGCCGCCACATTAAGGTTGCCTGCGACGATCAGCGTGCTGGCTGACGCACTTCCGGCGTTAATGGTCAGATCGCCGCTTTGTCCAAGAGCGATGGCGCCGTTTGACGATCGCGCAGTGGTCGCGAAATCGACGCCGGTAACTGCCTGGCCGAGTTGGACGGTCGAACCGGAGAGCAAGACATCGCCGGCACTAAGGAGCTGGCCAGCGACATTGACGCTGTTGCTGCCCGCGAGGGTGACGTCGCCATGTCCGGTCACAGCATAGGCTGCAATCGCAGACCCGCTGGCATTGATAGCGCCGGCAGACAGCATGCTCTGGGCGATAATGCCCGCAGACGTGGTCAGGTTCATATTGCCGGCAGTTCCGAGCACTATACCGCCGCCACGAGCATTGGTGGCAGCAAGATCAACACCTGAAATCAAGACGGGCGCACTGATGCTACCGCCGCTTATTGTGAGATTGCCCGCGGAAATCACCTGATTGGTGGCTGCGAGATTGCCGAAAATATCGACTTTGCCATGACTGGTGATGCTGGCCGCCGTCAGATTTGTGGCTCTTGCCGCGAGATCACCGGCAGAAAGGATCGTTCCAGCCGTGATATTGCCGGAGGCCATCAGATTCATGGCTCCCGACGACGCCAGTACGATGTTGCCGCCGGCGGCATTGGTGGCGGCAAAGTCGATGCCCGAGATCAGGGTTGGCACGCTGATGCTGCCACCGCTGATGGTGAGGTCGCCGGCGGCAAGAATCTGGCTGCTCACATCGACATTGCCGGTGATGCCGACATTGCCGTGGCTTGTTACGCTACCCCCCTGGAGATTGGCCGTCTTTGCCGTGACATCACCTGCCGACAGGATGGTTCCTGCCGTGGCATTGCCGGAGACGGTGAGGTCCGTCTTACCGGCCCCTCCAAGCACGATGTTTCCGCCGTTGGCTGCGGTCGCCGCAAAATCCACGCCGGAGACCAGAAGCCCGGCGTAGAGGCTGGCGCCATCGATCGAGAGATTGCCGGCCGATAGGACCTGACCACTGACGTCGACGCGACCGTTGGCCATCAGATCGGTCGTGCCATGGCTTGTGATGCTGCTTGCGCTCAGATCGCTCGCCTGCGCGGTCAAATTGCCTGCCGACAACAGCGTGCCGATCGTGAGATTACCGCTCGAAGCCAGGGCCATATCGCCACTTGATGTCTGGACGATATTGCCGTTGGCGGCGGCGGTGCCAGTAAAATCGACACCGGAGACGATCGCGCCTGCAGAGATGCTCGGACCTGAGATGCTGATGTTTCCGCCACCAAGGACTTGGCCATGGACGGTGGTTGCACCGGCAAGTGCGATATCCTCGTGGCCGGTGACGGTATCGGCCGTCACGGTCGCGGCATTGATGTTGATGACGCCGCCGGCCTGAATTGTCGATGCAGACAATCCGCCATTGAGCCGGGCGGTAAGATCTCCGGCGCGATTGCCTGCAATCGTCGCGGCTCGACCAAGGATGATATTGCCGCCTGCCCTGTTGGTCGCGTCGAAGTCGATACCGGCGACGACAGATTGGGCAGACAGGCTCTGGCCAGTGATCAGGATGTTGCCGGCGCCGAGGATCTGGCCAGTAATGCTGGTGACACCATTAAGCGTGATATCGCCATGCGCTGTGACCGCATCCGCATTCACGGTCGCACCGCTGGCCAAAAAACTACCGGCCGACAGCAATGTACCGGTATTGACCGCACCGGTCGAAGCGAGCGTCAGGCTGCCGCTTGTCGTCTGGACGATATTCCCATTGGCGACTGCCGTTGCGGCGAAATCGACGCCCGACACGATAGCGCCGGTCTTGATGCTCGAGCCGGAGATGCCGACGTTACCGCCGCCAAGGACCTGATTGGTTATTGCGACGCCACCCACCGCTGCTCCGGAAAGGGTGATATCCTTGTGAGCGGTGATGGCGTTGGCCGTAACAGTAGCGCCACTCGCGTTGACAGCACCAGCGGCCTGCACTGTCGAAGCCGCAATGCCACCATTGACCGATACCTGCAGGTCGCCCGCCTGGCCAAGGAGGATATTGCCCCCTGCCCTGTTTGTCGCATCGAAGTCGATGCCAGCAACCACGGTTTGGGCTGACAGGCTCTGGCCGGTGATCAGGATATTGCCGGCGCTAAGAATCTGGCCGCTTATTGTGGTTGCGCCATTGAGCGTCACAGCACCATGCGCTGTTGCGCTATCAGCATCGACGGTCGAGCCAGAGGCGCTGAGCTTGCCGGCCGACAGCAGCGCTCCAGCGTTAAGGTTGCCCGACGATGTCAAGGAAATGTCGCCACTTGAGGTCTGGACGACGTTTCCGCCGTTGGCGGAAGTGGCGGCGAAGTCGACACCCGAGACGATGGTCCCAACCTGGATGCTGGTGCCGGAGATGCCAATATTGCCAACGCCAAGTATCTGATTAGTGACAGCGACGCCCCCCACCGCCGTTCCAGAAACAGTAACATCCTTGTGGCCGGTAATCGAGGTTGCAGCGACGGACGCGCCGCCGATGTCGATCGCACCCGCAGCCTGTATGGTCGGCGCCGCAACAGCGCCATTGACGTTCACGGTCAGATCGCCGGTCTGACCAAGGACGATATTGCCACCGACAGCATTGGTGGCGCTGAAGTCGATGCCAGCGACAAGAGTTTGTGCCGACAGGCTCTGGCCGGTAATCGATATGTTGCCAGATCCAAGGATCTGGTTTGTAACGCTGATCGCGCCATCGAGTGTCACGGCGCCGTGCGCGGTCGCGCCATCGGCTGCGATAGTCGAGCCGGAGGCGTTCAAATTGCCAGCTGAGAGCAGAGTGCCGGCGTTGACGGTGCCCGTCGAGGCAAGCGTCAGGTCACCACTGCCGGCGAGCACGATATTGCCATTTGCGGCAGCCGTCCTGGCAAAGTCGACACCGGAAACGACAGTACCAGCCTTGATGCTCGGTCCTGAGATACTGACGTTAGCGCCGCCGAGGACTTGGCTTGTAACGGTGGTCGGGCCGGACAGGGTAATGTTGCCATGGCCGGTGACAGCATTTGCATTGATCGTCGCGCCACTTACATTGATGCTGCCGGCGGATTGCATCGTCGGCGCCGTCACGGCGCCGCTTGCCGATACCGCCAGGTCTCCGGTCTGACCCAGGACAATGTTGCCGCCTGCCCTGTTGGTCGCATCGAAGTCGATGCCCGCAACGACGGTTTGGGCGGAAAGGCTTTGACCGGTAATCGATACGTTGCCCGACCCGAGGATCTGGTTTGTGACACTGATCGCGCCACCGAGCGTCACGGCGCCATGGGCCGTGATCCCGTCAGCCGTAACGGTCGAGCCGGAGGCATTCAAATTGCCTGCCGAAAGCAGCATACCAATGCTGACATTACCGGATGACGCCACGGTAATGTTGCCGCTTGCCGTTTGGATAATATGTCCGTCGGCGGCAGCCGTCCTTGTGAAATCGATGCCGGAGACGATGCCGCTGGCCTTGATGGCAGAACCCGAGAGATTAACGTTGCCTCCGCCAAGCACTTGGCCGGTCACATCCACGGGACCGCTTACGGCCGAAACGGTGATGTCCTTGTGACCGGTCATCGCATCGCTGGTGACCGATGCGGCGCGCATATCAATGATGCCAGCCGCCTGTATTGTCGGCACCGCTACGGCACCACTGGCTGCGACCTTCAGGTCACCGGTTTGACCAAGAACGATATTGCCGCCGGCGGCATTGGTGGCGGTAAAGTCGATGCCAGCGACCAGAGTCTGTGCCGACAAGCTCTGACCGCTAATTAGCACATTGCCCGAGCTCAGGATCTGGCTGTTGACATTGATCGCTCCCGCCAGCCTCATGTCGCCGTGTGCTGTCACAGCATTGGCGTTGATGGCGGTTCCTGCGGCGTCGAGGCGGCCGGCCGAAAGTAACGTGTTCGCATTGATATTGCCGGTCGAAGCAAGCGTCAGATCGCCGCTTGACGTTTGAACGATCTGTCCGTTGGCTGCGGACGTAGCGGCAAAGTCGACGCCAGAGATAATCGCGCCGGCCTTGATGCTGGAACCAGAGATGCTGACGTTGCTTCCACCCAGCACTTGGTTCGTTACAGCGGTGGCGCCAGATAGCGTGATGTCCTTGTGGCCCGTGATCCCGTCGGCGAAAATGGACGCGCCGCGGACATCGATCACACCCGCGGCCTGCATGGTCGGCGCCGCCAAGCTACCGCCGACCGAAATCGCGAGATTGCCAGACTGGCCAAGGACAATATTGCCCCCTGCCCTGTTGGTCGCATCGAAGTCGATGCCAGCCACGACGGTTTGGGCGGAAAGGCTTTGACCGGTAATCAATAGGTTGCCCGACCCGAGGATCTGGTTTGTGACACTGATCGCGCCGCCGAGCGTCACGTCGCCATGCGCCGTGATGCCGTCAGCGGTGACCGTTGAACCGGAGGCGTTCAGATTGCCAGCTGAGAGCAGTGTGCCAGCACTGATGGCGCCCGCCGACGTCAATGAAATATCGCCGCTCGCCGTTTGGATGATATGTCCATTGGCGGCAGCCGTCCTTGTGAAATCGATGCCGGAGACAATGCCGCTGGCCTTGATGGCAGAACCCGCGAGACTGACGTTGCCGCCACCCAACACCTGGTTGGTCACGTTAACGGGACCGCTCACAGCCGAAACGGTGATGTCCTTATGGCCGGTAATCGCGTCGCTGGTGACCGTTGCGGCGTGAATATCGATGGTGCCAGCAGCTTGAACCGTCGGCACTGTCACAGCGCCGCTGGTTGCGACCTTCAGATCACCGGTTTGACCGAGAACGATATTGCCGCCAGCCGCATCGGTGGCATTGAAGTCCAGGCCGGCAACGAGAGTCTGGGCGGACAGACTCGGGCCGTTGATCGATACGTTACCGGCGCCTAGGATCTGGCCACTGACGCTGATCACGCCGCCGAGGGTCATGTCGTGATGGGCAGAGATATTGCCGACCGTAATTGTCGCGCCGTTCGCAATGAGATCGCTCGCCGACAGTAATGTTCCGCCGTCGATTGCGCCGCTTGAGTCAAGAGTCAGATCGCCGTTTGCTGTCTGAACGATATGCCCATTGGCGGCCGCCGTGGCGGCGAAGTCGATGCCAGAAATAATCGCGCCGGCCTTGATGCTTGGGCCGGAGATGCCGACGCTACCGCCGCCGAGCACCTGGTTCGTTACGGTGGTGGCGCCGGAAAGCGCGATGTCGTTATGGCCGGTGATGGCGTCGGCCGCGAGCGTGGCGCCACTTGCCTTGATGACGCCAGCGGCCTGTATGGTTGGCACCGCCACGGTACCGTTGACCGACACGGTCAAATCGCCGGTCTGGCCGAGTGCGATATTGCCACCGGCAGCATTAGTGCCGCTGAAATCGATGCCAGCGACGACGGTCTGCGCCGACAAGCTTTGGCCGCTGATCAGCACATTGCCGGACCCAAGAATCTGCTGCGCTATGTTGATTGCGCCACCGAGCGTCATATCACCATGGGCGGTCACGCTGTTCGCCGTGAGGCTCGAAGCGGTCGCACTGAGCCCGCCAGCCGACAGCAGCGAGCCGACGTTGAGCGAGTTTGCCGCCGAAAGCGTCAGGTCGCCACCGCTGGCGAGTACGATGTTGCCATTGGCGGCAGCCGTCCTAGCAAAGTCGACGCCGGAAACGACACTACCGGCCTTGATGCTTGGCCCGGAAACACTGACGTTGCCTCTCCCGAGGATCTGATTGTTGACGGTGGTGGCGCCGGCTAGGGTGATGTTCTCGCGGCCGGTGATCGAATCTGCTGTGACGGACGCGCCGCTCACATCAATTGCGCCCGCGGCTTGGATCGTGGGCGCCGTGACGGCGTCATTGACTGATACCCCTAGATCGCCACTAGGGCCTAAGGTGATTTTACCGCCGGCTGCGTCAGTGGCGTTGAAGTCCAGGCCGGCGACAATGGTCTGCGCTGAGAGGTTCGGGCCGGCGATCGATACGTTACCGGCACCCAGGATTTGGCCACTGACACTAATCACGCCGCCAAGCGTCATGTCGTGATGTGCGGAAATATTACTTGACGTAATCGATGCGCCGTTTGCGATGAGATCGCCTGCGGACAACAGCGTTCCGGCGCTGATCGCGCCTGCGCTCGTCAATGTCAGATTGCCAGTTCCCGTGACCGTCGGGCCAAGGGTGATGCGCCCGCCTGCCGCATTGGTGGCGCTAATATCGACGCCTGAGACAAAGGCGTCGGCTGCAATGCTCAAGCCGGTGATGCCGACACTGCCGCCGCCAAGGACCTGACCGGTAATCTTGACACTGCCGCTTCCAGTCATCGCACCGGTGACGCCGGTCAGCATGATGTTCTTGCCGCCGGTGATCGCATCGACGGCGATGGTCTGACCGGTGGCATTGATCGCCCCGGCTGAAAGCATGGTTCCTGCCTGGACGGCGCCGGCGCTGTCGTTGATCGTCAGATCGCCGTTACCCGCCAGCACGATATTGCCGCCGGCGGCCTTGGTGGCGGTAAAGTCGACGCCGGAGGCAAGAAGGCCGACGCCAACGCCACCGGTGTTGCTGTTGATCGTGACATTGCCGGCGCTGAGCAATTGGTTGGCGACATTGACGCCACCGCCGATGCTGCTTGCGGTGATCGCAACATTGCCGTGGCTGACGAGGTTGTTTGCCTGCAGCTGGGTGGCCTGAGCAGTCAAATCACCCGCCGAAAGCAACTTGTCGGCAACGATATTGCCTGCCGCTGCGGTCAGCGCAAGCGTGCCTGACGAACCGAGAACGATGCTGCCGCCAGCCGCATTAGTAGCGGCAAAGTCAACGCCCGCGGCGATCGCACCGGCCTGAAGGGCAGAAGCCGAGATCAGCATATTGTTAGCAGCCAGGACCTGTCCGCTGACGTCAACACGGCCGCCCGCGGTATTGACTGCAAGCGCGCCATGGGAGGTGATGCTGCTTGCCGCAAGCGATGCTGCCGTGATTGTTAGACCGTTGGCCGATTGGATATTACCGGCAGTGACATTACCTGTCCCGCTCGCCTTGAGGCTTCCAGCCGACAGAAGATCGCCCGTCGCGATACTGCCGCCGGTCGCCGTCATGCTGAGATCCCCGGCTGCGCCGAGTACTACATTGCTAGTCGGATTGGCGCTGGTCGCTGCGATGTTGATGCCGGAGATAACCTTGCCGGTTGAGATCGACCGGCCGGTGGTCGTGATATTGCCCTGCGCCTGTACATTGCCTGCGATGGTTGCACCGAGATTGGCGTTCAGTGTGATATTCCGGCCGCTCTGCAGCGAGGCGGCCGAGATCGAGCCGGCCGTGGCGGCCAGATTGAGGTCACCTGTGCTATTGACGGCCCCTGAAATCGCTATGTCGCCTGAGGTGGCGACAAGCGTCGCCGCACCGGCGCCAGCGGTGACGCTTCCGGCAGCAATCCCGCCGCCTGAACTCATCTGCACGCTTGTGCCGCTGTTGATGTCGCCGGAGACGCTGAGCAGACCGGTTCCGCTTGCAAGCACGATATCGCTATCCGCTGCGACCGATTGCAGAGTAATCCCCTGGTCGGCCCTGACCACCACCTTCTGCCTCGAGGTCACCTTGGCGGCTGTGACCTTCTGCTTCGAGTCGATGGTCACGCCATCGCGTGCGGACGCATTGCCGATCGAGATCTTGCCGTCGGCCGAGAGCGACAGTTCGCCGGCATTGGCGGCCATGTCGCCGCTCATCTTGACCCCAGCGCCCTTTTCGGTGACGACGACCTTGATACGGTCGGCCTGCATCGCACCGAGCGCTGCGCCGTCGATCGCATATTCTGGCGTGCCGGCAATCCCGGTCAGCGCCGTCGCCTCGCCGGTGGCATAGTTGTATTGGCTGGCACCACCAGTCAGGCGGACGGTCTTGCCATAGATCAGCGCGTTGACATGGATCTGGCGGGAAACCACGTCGAACAGATCGACAGCGCCAGGAGCAGCCGCGAAATTGCCGCCTGCCCCTTCGAAGGTGACATCGCCGCCATTGACGGTGAAGCCGGTCAGGCTGCCGTCGGCGCCGATATTCGGCACGCCTGTCGTCAGCGTCGCATGCGGCGTATTGATGAAGCCGCAGCCCGCGCAGGTGATCCCGTTCGGATTCGCGATGATGACGTCAGCTCGACCACCATAGACTTCGGTCGGGCCATTCAGAGCTGAGCGGTTGCCACTGGTAACCTCGTTGAGGATGACCGAGGCCGGGTTCGAGACATTGAGATTTGGATTGCCCGGTGTCACCCCGCCGAGGTTCGAGGTGCCTTGCTCGCCTTTGAAATTATTGAGGATCAGACCCTGGGTGCCGACATTGAAATTGTCGTACTTGTTATGCGAGAGGCCGGCGCCATTCGGTGTGACAATGTCGATGAGCGGCACACCGTTCGGGGCAGTACCGACGTGAGGCTGGTTGACCGCGGGTGCCGATACGGCAGCCGATACGGACTGCGCGTTGGCCAGCATGGGCTGGTAGATAAGCAAACCACTTAGCAAGATGGCAAGCGATTGCCGGGTAAGTCTACCCAGCTGATCAATCTTTTTCGACAATCCGCTTCTTTCGTCGCTCATCTTCTCGTCCACTTCCTGGCACGATGATTTTTGCCATTGTCAGATGTCGCCTGGGCGGCAGAAAATCCTACTTCTGCGTGAGCCACGTCTTCACGCTGGCAACGAACTTGTCGGAGAGCTCATAGGCGAGAGCATCCCTTTTGTGAGAAACCTGCGCGGCATTGATTGCCATGGCGACGAAGACCCCGATGTTACCCTCGCCACGCACGCCCTTCTCGGTCACGTAGACGCCGGTTTCGGCTATGAGACGTCCCGTCTTTGCATCCTGTAGGCGGACCGATCCAGACATGCTGCTGTCATTGTCCAGGATGATACGGCCGGCGTTGCTGGCGAGATCGACCGTATGCAATGTCACGATAAGCTTTGCGGGTGTTTTGCCACCGGGCAGACCCTTGAGTTCGCGCTTCAGCGAAGCATCGAGGGTCTCCACCACTTTCGACAGCTGTGGATCGGGCTTCTTTCTATCAAAGAAGCCTCCCATGTTGACGTCTGGAGCGGTCTCGAGCTGAATCTGCGTGACGGACGAACTCCGCAAAGCCGTCACCAGGCGGGGGTCGGCGGTCTGGCAGGCGCTGACGATCGCCGCCACCGCGAAAACCGCAAGCAGCTTCACGCTATGCACAAACCGCCTTGGAGTATCCTTGACCAGGATTGTTGACACGTTACTTACCATCGCTTTCACCACTTTACTGACGTACTGACAAACAGAAGCCCGGAGTCGCGGCGGTCGACCGTGCCGCCAAAGACATCCGAATAACCCATATCGAAATTGAGATTGCCGCCGGCGAGCTTGGCCCCGACTGTCCAGCCGAGCATGTCGCCGCCCGCGATCTGGTAGCGGGCCTGGCGGGCGATCCGCCCGTAATCGAGACCGACATAGGGCCTAAACTCTCCGAGGATCTTCGCCAGCTCGGCATTGTCGGCAAATGGCTGTGTCCGCCAGACGAGATCGTTGCGGATGAAGACGCCGTTATTGCCGTAAAGCATGGTCTCACGCGTGCCGCGCACGGAGGAATAGCCACCGACCGAGATCTGCTCCGCCCCGAACAGATTGTCGGGAGTATATTGCCCGGTGACGATCGAATTGATCTCGAGACGCTGATCCGCCACCTCGAACGGCCGCGTCAGGGTGATCGTGCCCGTGAACTTGGAAAAGCGGGGATCGGCGTTGCCTGCCCCGGCATCACCGGGGGCGACCGCGTCAAAGAGATTGAGCCCCTGGCTGTAGGAGAGATCGAAGACCCAGAGGCCGCCCAGCATGCGACGCGAATGCGAGATACCGAGATCGCCGACGGTATATTTGCGGCTGCCGACCTCGATCCTGTTGCCGAGCAGGAAATTATTGGTTTCCTTATAGGTCAGGCCGCTGTTGAAGGTGGTGATCGAATCCTTGTCGCGGAAGATCACCCGATCGGCGCCGACGCCGACCTGCTTGCTGTCTCCCGATGTCTGCAGCGTGCCGAAATTGCCCGGAACCGAGCTATCATATTCGTACCAGGAGCCATTGGCGGAAAAGGTCCAATAGCCGTAGGGCACGCTGACATTGCCGGAATAGCTGTTGCTCTTGCCATGACCATCCTTGTGCCAGGGATAATCGGGGCCGGTATGCTCGTAGCCGAAATTCCACTGGTCGTTGATGCCGAAAAGATTGTCGTAGCCTAGCGAGGCCGAGGATTTGGAATAGCCGGTCTGTTCTTGACCCAGATTGCTGTTGCCGAATGAGAGGTGCCAGGGGTGGCTGGGCTTGTTCTCGATATTGAGGATCGAGGTGCCGTCCGTCTTTCCGGGCAGCATCGCCGTCTTGGCGTTGTTGGAG
Source organism: Rhizobium sp. JAB6 (assembly GCF_003024605.1). GTDB lineage: Bacteria > Pseudomonadota > Alphaproteobacteria > Rhizobiales > Rhizobiaceae > Rhizobium. The sequence continues at coordinate 54,908 of NZ_PYJQ01000011.1, forward strand.
GTCAGGCGATTGATCTGGTCGAGGCCCTGCTCGATATCGCGCAGATTGGTGATCTCGCCCTTCATGCCGGGAAAGGCCGTAGCGATCACGCCAGAGCCTGCCGCCGGTTTACCGTTGATATAGATATCGGCAAGGGTGCCCTCGACGGCAACGAGGCGCAGCACCTTGGTCTTGGCGATATCCTGCGCCGGCACATAGACGCGAGAGCTGACAAACCCTTTGTCGAGATAGAGATGCGTCAGGTCGCGCAGTAGCGCATTGATCTCGCCGACGCCCACACAGCGGTTCGCGTAAGGAGCGGTGACCTCGTCGATCGCACCGGCAGAAAACTGCTTGACGCCCTCGACCTCGATATGGGTGATGGCAAAGCATGGCCCGGCCTCGCCGCCACCGGTCGTCGGCGGCTGCTGACCTTCGGTCGCAGAGGGCTTCGGCGTCATCTGACCCAAGCTCTGCAGCCGCTGCTGTTCCGCTTCCTGCGCCTGACGGCGCGCGAAGTCGTCGTTGGGCGATTGTTGCGCGGCAGCCTGGGCCGAAACCAGGATCACCGACAGCAACGCGGCGGCAAATGCCACAAGGAATGACGACTTCGAAAAGCCCTGGCCGCTCCACGCAGGAGACGACCCTAAAGCCAGTGTCATGAGCTATTCCCGCCGTTCGCTTACTTCGAGGCGGGCTTTTGCAGTGCGTCCAGGGCCGATGACAGGCCCTTGAGGGAGAATTTGATGTTGACCTTCTGGCCATTCATCATCTGGACGTGACCGGTGCCATCCGCAGCCTTGGAAAGGGCTGCAACCATCTTGGTATCCAGCTTCTGCTGTGCCCAGCAGCCCGCCTGATTGCAGTTGCGGTAGGCAAGCTGCACGACGGGCTTGTCGCTTGCATCGATGCTGATGCCGGCCGGCAGATACATATTGAGCGGCACCAGCGTGGTCAGCACCAGTTCACTGGCAGGCTGCTTTGCCGCCTTCTTGTCTGTTGCAGCAGGAGCCTCAACCCTGGCAACCGCCAGCGTCAAGACATTCACGTCCTGGTCGCCCTGCTTGACCGTGGCGATCTGCGCGACTTCGCAGCTCTCCGCTGCAGCGCCATCCGCGGCCTTGCCATCGATGCAGCGATAGTACCAGTCGTCGAACTTCTGAACTCGGGCCTGAGGCGCGGGCTGCTGTTCGCTTGCCTGCGGAGCTGTAGCCTGGGCGGCTCCGCTGCTCGTAGTCGTATTTGCGGCCGGAGCGGGCTGCTCCTGCGCCGCCGCACAAAATGCAAGCAACGCCGAAGAAAGGAAAACCGCTGAAGTTAGGGTCTTGAAGGAAAGGGTCTTATTGGCGGGGAACATACGAATTACCCAAAGTCAAAGCCATACGCTTGGGCAAGGCGTACCTTGCTCAATCGGCATGTCGGTCAAAAATCAGGAAGATTCACCACAGGGTGGCGTAGCCGATCATGGGCCTGATCCGCTCAATAGCAGATTTCTAAAAAAGTACAGCAAAAAGTAGCAATAACATGGGTGTCTCACACGCTCGTTTTCAGATATGCGTGTAAAATCTGCAACACCGACGTTCAGCAATTGAATAAAATTGTCTTTGGCTCTCTCTCTGGATTAGAACCGGCGATACTGCTCGTAGTCACGCGATAATGTTTTAAAGATCATTCGTTCAGACGATCAGCCAAACGCCTCATGAGATCCATCCGTTCGTGAAAAATCGCCACGATCAGGGCTGGCGCATCCTCGCGAGGCAGACAAAAGATATAGTGGTGTTCGCAACGCGCCATCCGTAAGGCCGGATAAAGGGCGCTCATATCCTTAAAAGGACCTTTGCCCTCGGCAAGGTTTGTGATCCCTCGCTCCAAAGCTGAAGTATATTGGCGTACTTGGGCGGCACCCATTGCGCGCCCGTGTATCGGATTACCGAACGTAGATCAGATTCCGCCTCTGCGGTAAGAACATAGGCCGTCAAGCACGATCCTCGGCGATCTCCTCTTCAAGGATATCATTTACAGTTTTGGTCGACAGTTTTCCGGCAACCCCGCCATTGATGCGTGTGTTCATCATCGCCTTCAACTCTTCCCAGGCTCGTTCTCCATCGGTATCACCCGGAAAAAGCCGCTCAAGTGCATACTGCTTGATTGTCTTGCCCTGCAAAGCGGCCAATGCCTTTAGGCTTTGATGTTGCTGGTCCGTTATATCGATTGTTAATCGGCTCATCCCAACGCGCTCCTGAACTTCGAAGACCCACATTAGCACATATGTGGGTATGTGGCCATCGCGAAAACTTGCTTATGCCTGCCGGCATAGGCCGGACGACATTCGATTGGCTTCTCTGGATCTGACACAACGACTTATTCGTCCGCTCAGCTAGGCCTAAACTGAATCGCCGACCCAGTCTTCATGTCCATGGCGTATTCGGATCACGAAAACTGCTCCGCCCTCCTCAATCCGATAGACAATAGGATGGGCTTTGAAAGGATGAATTCTGACCGGCGGCGAAATCTCTTACCGCTCACGAGCCATTCGCGGGTTGGCAGCGATTAGATCAAGCACAGCAAACAAGTCATCATGGTAACGTCTAGCCTGAGCGGTTCCAAACATGCATACGCCTTGTTCGGCGATCGCAATAATGTCCTCTTCCGCTTCAACTGAAAGGCTGAAACGCATTACCTGTCGCCGCGCGTCGTTTCTCCGCGCTCGAAGGCCGCAGCAAAGAGTTCATTCTTCGATCGGCTGCCGACGCCGCTTTTAAGACCGTCATCAACAAAACGCTGCATGGCGGCAATCTTATCGCTACGGGCTTGGTCCCTACGAATTAAGTCGCGGACATAATCACTAGCATTCGAATATCGCCCGGTCTTTGCTTGCGCTTCGACCCAATCTTTCATCCGGTCGGGAAGAGATACATTCATCGTCGCCATTCGGGCCTCCATAGTGCCAGCAGGTTACGTGATGTTGGCAAAGTTTATCAAACCGACAGCTGCTAATCGGCAGCCAATTTGGTTGCGCTCCAGCCGCCGGGGGTTGAACCCCGGCTTCGGCCGGCTAGGGAACCGGCACTCCTGGTGGAAATGTCTTTGTTCCAAAGGAGCTCAGCTGAGAGTGGTTCGAAAGAGCATTTCCAGCGAGGGCGCATGTACGCAATGACCCGCGCGCCAAACGCAACGATGATGCAGATATTGATTTTCGCATGCAAAAGTATCGACTTCTTATGAGGTGCGCGCCTGCGCACGACAAGTAAACCCTCGCCAACTGTTATTCCCCATTATGACGAAACTGCTGCTGATTTTCGCTGGATTAACGGCGTTCGCGGCAGTCGCTCTTTCGTCAATCAACTGAGATTCAAAGAAGCATTTTTAGCGGGAAACTGGATCGCTCATTGCCTGTGCAAGGTATCGATCTTCATTGACTATCCCCCATTGGCTGAAGATTTGAGGCCGTCGCCGGTCAGCGTCTTCGGCGCTTTAAGGAAAATAGCGCTCGCGGGATTTGTGGTGGGACGCCCAGAAGGCGGACCATGACTCGCAAAGATCAGCTGAATTTCGGACGTGGCGTGCGGGGAAATTGAGGGCGTTGTGTACACGCACGCTCTCTGAGGCGCGGACCGAACGACATGAATGACCCGCGCGGTTGCCGACAACTTCAGGTGCGGCCTGCAATGTCTCATGTAGGCGTCATCTGAAATTGAATGTATCATCTCTCGGCTTTGAAGGTGCGGCCGAGATCTGTCCCGGTGCCGAAATAATGTCGAAACACGTAAAACAGCGGGCTCCATCTGCCGGTATCGATATGGTTGGTGTTAGCGACAACGATATCCTTGTGCGCGTGGACGCGAAGGACCTTCGCTTCGACGATGGAGAAGGCTTCGGCCCGCTCCGAGGGCCATTCCGCGCCGGGAGCATGCGCCGCCACCACCTCCGCCTCGAACTGGATCGGACATTCTGCAATGCGCAACGGCCGCACGAGATCGGCTGGCTGCGGTGTAAAGCCGCCCACATCGAATTTATCGGCCTCGAAACGATAACCGATCTTTTCCTTGTGCGGGGGAACGGGATCGCGGCCCGTGGTCGGCGCGATCATCTCGACTTTCGGCCACAGTTCCGGCGACGGAAAATTCAGCACGAGCTGAGGCTCGCGCAACAGATTTTCCCGCCCCTTACTGGTCGATGTCAGGCCGAGAACGACACGGTCATATAAGGTCCAAACCGAGGACATCGGCGAGATATTCGTCGTGCCGTCAGGATTAAGGCTCGTAATCAGCACGACGGGAGTGCCGATATAAAGCACGCTCGGCTTGATTTCGATATGCTCGCGATCGCTCTCGGCTGCGTTGAATTCGGCTGCGTTCGTCAACATGGCAAACCCTCCTTTGAGAGTTTCAGTGTAGCCGACATGAGCCTGCAATAGTTCGGCCACGATCGAACTATTGCTCGAAGGCAGGCGCGCCAGCCTCATCCCTCAGGCAACCCACGAACGGCGCTGATCCCCTTCTCTTCCTCTCGCTTGTGCGCAAGCGTGGTCCGGCCGCCTAGTAAACTCCAATGAAGGACTTGCAAGATTTTCGCCGGCTGATTTATTCGCGCTCGCCCACGGGCGGCGGCACTATGATCACCGTATCCTCCGCCATAAGCATCCGCCCATCATGCGCCCGCAGTTCCAGCCGGCGCACCGGCAGCTTTGTCGCTCTGTCGACCAGCGTCACATGCGGCTCATTGGGCTCGAAGAAGAAATCTTCGCCCCATTGGCGAAGCGCGACCAGCAGCGGAAACAGGCCCTGCCCCTTCTGCGTGAGCACATATTCCTGATAGGGGCTGCCATCTGAGGCCGGCACGGTATCCATGATGCCGTGGGCGACGAGATTGCGCAGGCGGGCCGAGAGGATGTTCTTGGCAAGTCCCAGGCTCTTCTGAAATTCGCCGAACCGGCGCAGCCCATCGAAAGCATCCCGGATAATCAGCAGCGACCACCAGTCGCCGATCGCATCCAGCGGCCGCGCCACCCCGCACATCGAATCCTTGTGACTCACTCTTTTGGCCATGCCGCCGTGCCCTCGCCCGTTTTCACGTCTGCCGTCAGGACCGCGATCAAGCGGCCGTATCATCAGCTTAATATATCGGTTGCAAACTAAAACTACAAGAGATACTGAAACTTGGTTTCAAATTAAAACCACGTTAGGAGAACAACTATGATTCCTGCCAATGAAACATTCGCCGGCACATTCCCCTTCGCACCACATTTCACCGAGGCACCCGGCTTCCGGATGCATTATGTCGATGAAGGACCTCGTGATGGCGAGGTTATCCTATGCCTGCATGGGGAGCCGACCTGGGGTTATCTGTTTCGCCATCTCATCTCGACGTTGAGCCGAACGCATCGTGTCGTCGTTCCCGACCACATGGGCTTTGGCAAAAGCGAAACGCCTGAAGGACGCAGCTATTGGCTGCAGGATCACATTGCCAATCTGGAGGCTTTCGTGCTCGCGCTCGGCCTCATGGATATCACGCTCGTGATGCATGATTTCGGCGGCCCTGTGGGCATGGGACTTGCCGCCCGTCATCCTGAGCGTGTCGGCCGCATCATCTCGGCAAATGGGCCAACGCCCTTCGGTCAGCCCGACAGTATGGAGCGAGGTGTGGCAAATGCCGCCGTGTCCCCATGGTTTCAATGGATCCTCAAGGCCGAAGCCGATGGCACACTGGAGCCGGTGCTCAACAATCTCGGCTACAATATTCTCAGCACGCTCAAGCTCAACGGCTTTGAAAATAACGCCATCATCACCGATACCTGGCTCGAAGCCTATGGCACGCCTTTTGCCACAGCGGCCGAGTGCCTCGGCGCGCTCGGCTGGGCCAAGGGCTTTGCGACCGGCGCCCATCAATTCGAGGTACCCGATGCGTCCGCCGAGCGCATCATCCGTGGCAACCCGGCGATCGCCATTTGGGGCGAGGCGGACAGGACGCTACATGCGGAGCACTTCCTGCCGCTCTTTTCCGCCCTCTTCCCCTCGGCGCCCATCGAGCGCCTCCTAGGCGTCAGCCATTATTGCTTCGAAGACGCGCCGGAAACCATCTCGGACCTGATCGCGGATTTTCTGCGACGCAGCTAGGCTGCACGATCTAAAAAATCGAAACAAAGGAGCGGAGCGCCGCCCGCTCCGGCGGCCGGCGATGCCGTACCGGCACAGCCTCTTTCACCATAGCGGATCTCGCTAACCACAAGCCGGCAGATACGGAACTTGGCAGCTGGCCGATTGACATTCGTTATCGTTGTGACACCGTTGCACATGGTTGCCGACCCACCGTCCCGAGGCAAAATGACAAAGCGATCGCAAGCCGTTATCACTACAGCCGAAGAGCACCCGCGCGACGGATGGAGCGACCCCGTCCACGGCTTCATCTCCTGGCACACGCTGCTGAGCAACGACATCACCCCCACTGACAGCATGAGCGCCGGCATCGCTGAACTTGCGCCCGGCGGCGAGCTGAAACCGCATCGCCACGACCCCTCGGAAATCTACTTCATCTTCGAAGGAACCGGCATCGTCCGGATCGACGGCGAGGAAACCACGGTCAAGGCTGGCACGACAGTCTTCATCCCCGGCAACGCCGAACACGGCATCCGCAACGAATCGCCAGCCAATTTGAAATTTTTCTATGTGTTTCCGACGGGGTCGTTTGCTGACGTGGTCTACCGGTTTCGGGAGGATTGATGTTTGTTGAGCCGGCTTTCAGCGAATCTGCTTGCTCGATAGTGGCCTGCAACAAAGGCCAAAATGGCGGAGACGGTTCTCAAAGAATTCGATTACTTCCTCAGGGCGCAGCTTTTTGTTGAACGTCTTCCTGCCGCAGGAGACTCCAACCTCTCTGGAAATAGGTCCGCCAGAAAACCCATCGTAGGTGGTGACTTTTCGAGCTCCGGGCTCGCTTTTGCCTCTTGCGACAGGCGTGTCGATCAGAGTTCCCGGATTGGGTATGCGGCCGCTCGCCCCTTCGACTTAGCAAGTTAGCAATCGATCTGTTCGCGGCAGCGAATTCCTTGAAAACCTCGATGGGTTCCTAAGCCATTAGCAATGTCAGATCGGGAAGCTGATAGGACGGATTTAATATGTACGGCTCGATAAGTTAAAAGAACTCGATTTCTTTAACATTTCCGTCGCAACGTGTTAAATCCGCATCCATGGTTATCAGTGCGAGGCAACCACCACGCGCGATACCTAGATTTCAAAAACCTTGTTTTTGACGAACTGAGAAGATGAAGAACTTCCCGATCGGGGTGATTTTGACGCCCTCACCACCGCACTTCCCGATCGGTAAGAATTGCATTGTTTTGGGAGAAACTTCCTGTACGATAAGCCGATTCAGGAGATGTTCGATGTACAGGTCTGCACGGGATTTCGGCGCCGCCGTTCGAGAGAAACGCAAAGCCCGGGGCTGGACCCAGACCGAGCTTGCCGCTCGCTCCGGCACGGGCGAGCGCTTCATCGTAGAACTCGAATCTGGCAAGCCAAGCTGCCAGCTCGAAAAATCCCTGGTCGTGGCACGCACCGTGGGGATCGAGATCGGTGACCTCAAGACGGTCCGATCTGTTCCGGCATCATCGGATGATGGCCTCAACTTCCTTCCGACCTTCGGGGATGGTCGATGACGACGATCTTCTAATAGAGCCTGCCTGTCGCCCACCTGACGAAGGCAAATGGCGTCTTAACTATGATCCTAGCTGGGAAGAGCGCTGCTCAGCGCTCCCGGCGTCGCTGATCACATGCCATCGCGCTCAGGACCCGTTGCTGCCGACAGGCTGCTGCCTTGGCTCGCCAATCTGCTTCCGGAAACGCATCTTACCGAGATCGGTCAGCGGCTGAAAGTGTCCCCCAGGACATCGTTGGTCTGCTGAGCCACATCGGGCGTGACACATCGGGCGCGTGATCGATTGGCGACCCCGGAAACCGTGTACGGCTTCACCTCACTCCCAATCATCCATGCGCTACAACTCGCCGCGGGCAACCAACGCATATCGAATGGCGCGGCACGCCACGCGGCAAGAATTGCCTCCATGCCATCCACCTGATTTGCCGAAGGCCGCCCGCCGAACAACGACGAGCGTGCCGCCGCGAAGAACTTCGCGTGATCCATAACTTCTCTCCATATTTAGGGTAAAAATTGCACCAACTATCTTTACATGGTGCATAATATGCCCTATGTTTTTCCCATCGAAATGAGGGGCGCATGGGCAAACTGGTTCAAATCGGAAACATCATCATTCGCGTTTACGCGAACGACCATCTGCCTCCGCACTTCCACATTCTCACCCCGGATGGGGACGCATTGGTGGAGATCGCGACACTGGAAATCCTGCGTGGTAAGCTCGCACGCAAGGCGCAAGACACCGCCCTCGAATGGGCAGCAAAGAACAAGGCAGCTATTGCCGCCGAGTGGAACCGGACCAATCCCCGCTTTCCAATCGCTTGAGGAAGGGAAACAGAAATGGAAATGCCGCGAATTGAAAGCGTAACGCCAACGTCAAACATGACGCTGGCAATCAAGTGGAAGGGTGGCGCTGAATCTTCCGCAAACCTCGTTGGCTGGATTGCGACCGGCGGCCAATTGCTCGCCCCCCTCAAGTCTCCCGATATCTGGAAAACCGCCGCAGTTACCGACTATGGCGCAACGGTCGAGTGGGCCGGCGAAGATTTGGCAATCGATGCCTATCACCTCTTCCAGATCGCCGAAGACCAGCGCGATTTTAACGCCGATGATCTGCGGAAATGGCAGGAAGAGATAGGCCTTTCGAATAACGAGGCTGCGGATTTCCTTGGCGTTACCTTGCGCACATGGAAGAACTATCGTGCCGGCGCTCCCGTCAGCCATGCCGTCAAGATGCTGTTACGTGCGAGCCAGCGCGACCCGCTCTTGATGCATGCGCATTACCGGCCACGTCAGAACGGCAGGCCGAAAGCCGCATAGCCGACGCCAGAGATTCGTCATATAGAGCCCATCGGGGACCTTAATGCAGCTAGAGAAAGAACTGACATTGCTGAAATAAGCGCCGCCCTCCATCCAAAACGCCGAATAGTCGTCTTACAGAGAGAAGATGGCCTTTATAAGCCGGCTAAGAATGATCGGCGTGTCATCGGCTGGAGTAGTGCAGGTGCGATCTACGACGACGAAGTCTATGGGAATCGTAAGGATCTCACCGTCCGCATCGCTCTACAGGAAATTGCTAACGCCCAGGGTGATGTTGACGCATATATCGCTCAGCAGCCTGAGAAGGCGCGTGGCGCTCCTATGGTTGCCGCAGATATCGCCAATCGTCTTGTCTTAGCGGGACGAGCCGAAGAAGCACTCGCGGCGCTCGACGAGGTAGAGACCAAAGGTCGGCAGGACGTCCCATTCGAGTGGCAGCTCGCGCGCGTCGAGGCACTGGAAGCGCTGGAGCGCAACGACGAAGCACAGGCCTTCCGGTGGGCGTGCTTTGAACAGTCGCTGAACGACGAACATCTTCGCGCCTACGTCCGCCGCTTGCCTGATTTCGACGACATCGAAGCCGAGGAGAGAGGTTTCGCATTCGCCCAGACATTTCCGGATGCCAATCGCGCCCTCTACTTTTTCCTGTGCTGGCCTTCATCGGGAGAGGCAGCGAAGCTCGTGACGACGCGGTCTGCCGAGCTCGATGGCGATTATTACGAGCTGATGACCCCGGCTGCCGAGGTGCTTTCGACGAAGTATCCATTGGCGGCAACGATCGTCTTGCGATCGATGATCGACTTCACCTTGGAGAGCGGCCGGTCGAGCCGATACAAGCACACGGCACGACACCTGGCTGAATGCCGATCGTTGGCGAGCCAGATCGATGATTTTGACACCATCCGGCCGCACGAGGCTTACGTCGCGGATCTTAAACGGGAGCATGGGCGGAAGTCAGGGTTTTGGAGCTTACTCGGATAGCTATTCGGACACCTTCAAAAACAGCGAAACCAAGCGGTCGTTGATGTAATAATTATTCCGTCCGCTTTGATGCTTGCTCACAAAGCCCGCTTCCGCAAGCGTATCAAGGTATCTAGCTGCAGTCTGGCGCGTCACCCCCAGTTCATGCTGCACATAATCGATCCTTGTGTAAGGATGCCGGAACAGATTGTTGAGCAGGTCCTGGGAGTATAGTTTCGGAAACTCATCGCGAAGTCTCCGTTTGGTTGCAGCCATCTGATCACGGATATTTTCGATAAGTTCTAGGGTTGTCTTTGCCGTTTCGTCCACGGCGTTGAGCATATAGATCAGCCAGCCCTCCCACTCTTGGGTGTCGCGCACGTGCTGTAGCAAGCGATAATATTCGCCCTTCGAGTTGTTGATCGCTCGACTGAGATAGAGGATCGGAATTTCAAGTAAGTCGGCACGCGTCAGATAAAGAACGTTGAGAATTCGGCCAATTCGCCCGTTTCCATCGGGAAATGGATGTATGCTTTCAAATTGGTGATGCACGAGTGCCATCTTTATAAGGGGATCGAGCGACGACAAACGATCATCGTTGATGAACCTCTCCAAGGCATCCATCGCTCCAATAATTTCGTGTTGATCCTGCGGTGGGACGTAGACGATTTGGCCTGTGCGATCATTTTTCAGAGCAGTTCCAGGCGTTCTTCTAAATCCATCGTCCCGTTGCTTGAGAAGGCGAAACATCCCAACGATTGTCGAGTTGGTCAGCAAGCCTTCGAACTGTCTCAGCTGATCAAATCCGTATTTCAGCGCATCACGATACAGAGCGACTTCCTTAGCTGCTGGAGACTCCGGGCCTTCTGGAAACAGTTCCGCTTGAAATAGCTCGTCTTGGGTCGTTACTATGTTTTCAATTTCTGAGCTGGCCTTAGCTTCCTGCAAAGCAAGAGTGTCGATCAGGATACCTTGATTTGGAATTGCCGCCGCGCGCCCTTTCAATTCAGCAAGGGATCTATTCGCGGATGCCAGTGCCTTCAGCACCTCAATCGTTTCGAGATCTTTCACTGCAGCAAGATCGGGCAACAGGTAGGTTGGCTTTAACATGTACGACTCAATGCGTAAAAAAAATCGATTTTTTTTAACACGTCACAGCGTCATGTTAAAACGGCTAACAGACATTTTCGACCGGTAGCTAACTTTGGTTCGAACGGTAGACTTAGGATTCCTGTGGAAAACAACAGTATTCGCCGAGAAGAACAACCTATGGATTCGATTCAAAAACCAGAATCGCAGAAATTGAAAAGGCCTACACGTGGTCAAGACGTGTAGGCCTAGAATTGTGTTGCAGCCGGTGGGCTGTTTGCGTGAACACCACCAAAGCTTGAGTCAATAGGTGGAAGCAGTCAAGCCATATCCGGCTCTTTGCGAAAGGAGCCGTCATGAAGACGGAATATCCACAGCCATGCAGGCTGTCATTTGATGATGCTGTAAATGTCTGGTTGCGCCACTGGTCTGGTGAATTCCAGCACCATATCGCGGCGAGTTACGGTGTTAATCCAGGCCGAGTAAGCGAAGTGCTGAAACGCCGGAAGCATGTTGGAAGTGAGCAAGAGGCGACCCTCAAAAGGAGGGCAAACTGATGGCGCAATGGCAAATCGCCCTTATCCGAGAGCAAGGCGTCAACTTTGCGGTCGCGGCGGTGCAGGATCATGTGATCTCTAACCGCCGCGAAGCTGACAAGGTTGTTTCCGCTCTCAGCCTCCGGCTCGGACAGCCAGTCGTGCTACTAGGTGCCAGCCGTCACGGAACGTATGGGAGAAAGGACATTGTCAGCTTCCTCCAGAACATCCATCCTTCGCAGATGCCCTGGCGCCGGATCGATCTACACTAAATGGATGCGGCGGGATCTCCCCGCCGCATTCTTCATAAAGGCTGATAGCGAGGTCGTGCCTCGAGTGTGGCCCTAGCCAATTCAAGCACCGGCTTCGAACATCGAAGTAATTCAGTAAATCTCGGGAAAGCCTTACAGCCCAAGGCCTAAAGAATGGCGGAGAGGGTGGGATTTGAACCCACGATACCCTTGCAGGTATGCCGCATTTCGAGTGCGGTGCATTCGACCACTCTGCCACCTCTCCGGTTATGCTGGTCGGCGCTGTTTGGCGCGGGCTGTCTCATAGCGACAGTCGGGGAGGATAGCAAGGGCGAATGTGAAAGCTTTTCATCCTTTTGCCTTGACAGATCAGGGACGCTTATATATCCCGTGCGACGTAATAGGTGTGGATAAGTCCGCGCCTTGCCCGCCCTGCTTTGCGCGGGGTTTCACCGGCAGAACTTTTTGAAGGCTCAAGCCTTTGGAATCCCTGCTAAGTTTCGACTGATAAAAAGACGGCCGCTCGTCCTCGGGGCGAGAGAGCCGGAACGAACATGAAAGGATAAAAAATGTTCGCAGTCATCAAGACCGGCGGTAAACAGTACCGTGTGGCAGCCAACGACGTGCTGACCATCGAGAAGCTCGAAGTCACCGCCGGCGGTACCGTAGAATTCACCGAAGTCCTCGTTATCGGCGAAGGCGCCGACGCTGCGATTGGTGCTCCCTTCGTCAAGGGCGCTTCCGTCAAGGCCGAAGTGGTCGAGCACAACCGCGGCAAGAAGGTCATCGCCTTCAAGAAGCGCCGTCGTCAGAACTCGAAGCGTTCGCGCGGCCATCGCCAGCATCACACGGTTGTCCGTATCACGGACATCGTGGCTGCCAAGTAAGTAACGGGATCAAGGTTTAAAGGAGAACTCCAATGGCACACAAAAAAGCTGGCGGTTCCTCGCGCAACGGTCGCGATTCCGAATCCAAGCGCCTTGGCGTGAAGAAGTTCGGCGGCGAAGCCGTCATCGCAGGCAACATTATCGTGCGTCAGCGCGGCACGCAGTGGCACCCGGGTTCCAACGTTGGCCTCGGCAAGGATCACACGATTTTTGCGCTTACGGCGGGCAACGTGAACTACCGTACGAAGGCCAATGGCCGCGTGTACGTGTCTGTAATGCCGAAAGCGGAAGCAGCGGAATAAGCCGGTAGCGCTCTAAAACAGCCGGCGTCTCATCGACCCGGCTGACCGCATCAGGTTCAGTCCAGAAAAAAGGGGAGATGGGGCGCCATCTCCCCTTTTTCTTACCCTCAACCAAGGAGGACTGAACCATGCAAGGCGAATTGTTAAGGGAAGACCAATCAAGGTCTCCCGAAGAACGGCTGAGGCCGGAACGGTTAAGGACCGATTGCCCCGTCTTACTGTCGGAAAGGCTCGTTCTGCGCGCGCCTCACGAAGAAGACATCGACGCCCTTGCCCATCTCGCCAACAACGCCAATGTCGCCACAATGGTATCGCGTATGCCGCACCCGTATACGACCGCCGATGCCGCCGATTTCGTGCGACGCACGAAGCTTGGCGAGATTGGCAAGTGCGTCTATGCCATTACCAAAGCCGACAACGGCGCCTTTCTCGGTTGCTGCGGGGTCGAACCCACGGGAGATCCGAACACGGTCGAGATCGGTTACTGGCTGGGCGAACCCTACTGGAACCAAGGCTATACCACGGAAGCGGCCCATGCTCTCATTGACATGGTCTTCCGCACGCGTGAGAACGTCGCGCAGATCGATGCCCGTTGCCGGGTAACGAACGTCGCATCGCGGCGTGTCGTTCAGAAGTGCGGCTTCCAGTTCCAGGGATCCGGCCTTGCCGCTTCGCTGGCGCTCGGCAGTACCGTGCCCGTCGAATGGTACAGGCTCGACCGCAAGACCTGGATCTCGCTGCGCAGCTGGGGAGGCATGAGATGAACGCTCTCGCCGTCACCCGCCGCGATGCTCGGATCCTGATGCCGGGACCGACGCCGGTCATCCAGACCGGCCGACTGACGCTGCGCCCGCACCGGCTCAGCGATGCCGATATGATTGCGGAATCGCTTTCGGATTTCGCCGTCACCCGCATGTTGGCCCGCGTTCCCGCGCCGTATGACCGGCAGGATGCGCTCGACTGGCTGGTCGAGCACACCTCTGGTCTCGGTGTCGATTGGGCGCTCGCCATCACAGAGCGGGATGACGCCCATATCGGCTCCGTCGGCATCGAGCTTCGCCACGACCGCTGGCACCTCGGTTACTGGCTGAACCGCTTCTACTGGCGGCAAGGCATCATGACCGAAGCGGTCAAGGCTACGCTCGAACGTTTTGCCCGCCGCATGCCCGAAGTCGCCGTTCATTCCGGCGTCTTCGCCGACAATCCGGCATCCTTGAAGCTGCAGCAGAAGCTCGGCTTCGAGATCACCGGTTGCTCGGAGATCTACAGCTTTGCCCGCAACACCATGGTTCCGCATATCGAAACCGTGCTGAAGCCGGGCGCGCTGCGGCTCTCGCAGGCGGCATAAGGCCCTGAAATTGGTCATCGCCGGCCCGTCTGGCGATGACCGTCATACCAATCATGCGGTTCCGCCCCTTTATGGCACTGGAACCACACGATATTCTTTGACCTCAGCCCGAAGCGCCTATATCGAAGGCGACGTGACGGGCAAACGGCCGCTCGATGTGTCTTTTGGATGCGTCAGGAGCGGCAGACATTGAAAAGAGCGCATAGGCTTTGTGAATCCCATTCGATCCGAAGGGATATGCGCCGACACCGGGTGACGGACGTACGATGAAATTTCTCGATGAAGCAAAAGTCTATATTCGCTCAGGCGACGGCGGCGCAGGCAGCGTCTCCTTCCGCCGCGAGAAATTCATCGAGTTCGGCGGTCCGGATGGCGGCGATGGCGGTCGTGGCGGCGATGTCTGGGTCGAGGCCGTCAACGGCCTGAATACGTTGATCGATTTCCGCTACCAGCAGCACTTCAAGGCGAAGGTCGGCATGCACGGCATGGGCAAGAATCGCGCTGGCGCAAAGGGCGACGACGTGACGCTGAAAGTGCCTGTCGGTACGCAGATCTTCGAAGAAGATGGCGAAACCCTGATCTGCGACATCACGCAGGAAGGTCAGCGCTTCCGGCTGGCCGCCGGCGGCAATGGCGGCTTCGGCAATGCCTATTTCAAATCCTCGGTCAATCAGGCGCCGGACTGGGCCAATCCCGGCCTGCCGGGCGAAGAAAAGACCATCTGGCTGCGGCTGAAGCTGATCGCCGATGCCGGCCTCGTCGGCCTGCCGAACGCCGGAAAATCGACCTTCCTCGCAGCCGTCAGCCGCGCCCGGCCGAAGATCGCCAACTATCCGTTCACGACGCTGCATCCCAATCTTGGTGTCGCCACCATCGATGGGCAGGAATTCATTCTCGCCGACATCCCCGGCCTGATCGAGGGCGCACATGAAGGCGTGGGCATCGGCGACCGCTTCCTCGGCCATGTCGAGCGCACCCGTGTGCTGCTGCATCTGGTCTCCGCCCAGGAAGAAAAGGTCGGAAAAGCCTACAAGACCGTGAAGCACGAGCTCGAAGCTTACGGCAACAGCATCCCCGACAAGCCTGAAATCGTCGCCCTCTCGCAAATCGACGTGGTGGACGAAGAAACGCTGAAGAAGAAGACGCGTGAACTGGCGCGGGCCTGTGGCAAGACGCCCTTCCAGATTTCCGCCGTCACCGGTCGCGGCATGACCGAAGTGCTGCGCGCGCTGCGCGACGTCATTGTCGAAGCCAATGCCGGCGAAGCCGACAAGCCGGCAAAGTCGCCGAAAGTGCGGCATCGCGACATACAGGCCTCCGATGATGAGGCTGCTGACGAACGTCTTAGTGAAGACGGGGATCACCAGGGATGACTGCCCGCAAGCCGCTCGATCGCTACCGCCGCATCGTCATCAAGATCGGCTCCGCTCTCCTGGTCGATCGCAAGACCGGCTTGAAGAAATCCTGGCTCGACGGCATGTGCGCCGATATCGCCGCACTAAAGGCCAAGGGCATCGATGTGCTCGTGGTTTCCTCGGGTGCGATCGCGCTCGGCCGCTCCGTGCTCGACCTGCCCTCGGGCGCGCTGAAGCTGGAGGAAAGCCAAGCGGCAGCAGCCGTCGGCCAGATCTCGCTTGCCCGTGCATGGTCGGAAAGCCTGTCGCATGACGATATCGTCGCTGGCCAGATCCTGCTGACACTCGGCGACACGGAAGAGCGCCGCCGCTACCTCAATGCGCGCGCCACCATAAACCAGCTCCTGAAGATCGGCGCCGTGCCGATTATCAACGAGAATGATACGGTCGCGACCAGCGAAATCCGCTATGGCGACAACGATCGCCTCGCCGCCCGTGTTGCCACAATGACGGGCGCGGACCTTCTGGTGCTGCTGTCGGATATCGACGGCCTCTATACAGCGCCACCGCATCTCGAGCCGCAGGCGAAATTCCTCGATACGATCGCCGAGATCACGCCTGAGATCGAAGCCATGGCCGGCGGCGCCGCCTCGGAACTCTCGCGCGGCGGTATGCGCACCAAGATCGATGCCGGCAAGATGGCAACCGGCGCCGGCTGCGCCATGATTATTGCGTCCGGCAAGACCGACCGGCCGCTGAATGAGATCGAAAGCGGTGCCCGTTCCTCCTGGTTCGCGCCATCGGGCACACCCGTCACCGCTCGCAAGACCTGGATTGCCGGACAGCTGCAGCCAGCCGGCGAATTGCATGTCGATGAGGGTGCGGTGACCGCTCTTGGGGCTGGCAAAAGTCTGCTGCCCGCCGGTGTCCGCAACGTCGTCGGCCATTTCGGCCGCGGCGATACTGTTGCCGTCATCGGTCCGTCGGGCCGCGAAATCGCCCGCGGCCTCGCCGGCTACGATGCCGAAGAAGCCCGCCAGATCACCGGCCGCAAATCGGCAGAGATCGAGGCGATCCTCGGCTATGCCGGCCGCGCCGCCATGGTGCATCGCGATGACCTCGTCATGACGTCATCCGTCAAGGCGAAGGCCGAGAAATCGAAGAAGGATGAAGCTCATGCTTGATACTGTCGCACAAAGCCCCAACATCGACGCACTGATGAACGATATCGGCCGCAAGGCCCGGGCTGCGTCGCGACCGTTGGCCTTCGCCGCGACTGAGAGCAAGAACAAGGCATTGAATGCCATGGCGGACGCCATTCTGGCCCGCAAGGACCATATCCTCTCCGAAAATGCCAGGGATCTGAAGGATATCGAAGGCACCGATATGCTCGCCTCCTTCGTCGACCGCCTGACGCTGAACGACAAGCGCGTTGCCGAAATGGCCGAAGGCATTCGCGCCATTGCCGCGCTTGCCGATCCCGTCGGCGAAGTCATCGCCGCCTGGGATCGCCCGAACGGTTTGAAGATCGAGCGCGTCCGCACGCCGCTCGGCGTCATCGGTGTTATCTTCGAAAGCCGGCCGAACGTGACGGCCGATGCCGGCGCGCTCTGCCTGAAGGCCGGCAATGCCGTGATCCTGCGCTGCGGCAGCGATTCGCGCCGCTCCTCGCAGGCGATTCACGAGTGCCTGGTCGAAGGACTGAAGGCGGCAGGCCTGCCGGAACATGCAATCCAGCTCGTGCCCGTCAGCGACCGCGCCGCGGTCGGCGCCATGCTGCGCGGTTTAGAAGGCAATATCGACGTTATCGTGCCGCGCGGCGGCAAGAGCCTTGTCGCTCGCGTCCAGACCGAGGCACGCGTGCCGGTCTTTGCCCATCTCGAAGGCCTTTGCCATATCTATATCGACGCCTCGGCCGATCTGGAGATGGCGAGATCCATCGTCGTCAATGCCAAGATGCGCCGCACGGGCATCTGCGGCGCGGCCGAAACGCTGCTGGTCGACAAGAAAGCCGCCTCCACCCATCTGAAGCCGCTGCTCGATGGCCTTGCCGCAGCAGGCTGCGAAATCCGTGGCTCCGCCGATGTCCTGCAGCTCATTCCTGGTCTGACAGCGGCAACGGAAGAAGACTGGACGACGGAATATCTGGCCGCGATCATTTCCGTCGCATTGGTCGACGGCATTACCGGCGCCATCGGTCACATCGGCAAATATTCGTCCAACCATACCGAAGCCGTCATTGCGGAGGACCCCACTGTCGTCGAGCGCTTCTTCACCGAGATCGATTCGGCGATCCTGCTGCACAATGCCTCGACGCAATTTGCCGATGGCGGCGAATTCGGCATGGGCGCGGAAATCGGCATAGCCACCGGCAAGATGCATGCGCGCGGGCCAGTCGGCGTCGAGCAGCTCACCTCCTTCAAATATCGCGTTCGCGGCACCGGACAGATACGGCCCTGACGTGCTGACAGAAGAGATCGATCAACGCTATCTGCGCATGCCCCATGCCGAACGCGGCATGGTGGTCGGTCTTTTCGGCGGCTCGTTCAACCCGCCGCATGAAGGCCATGCACTCGTCGCCGAGATCGCCATCCGCCGGCTTGGCCTTGACCAGCTCTGGTGGATGGTAACGCCCGGCAATCCGCTGAAGAGCCGCAATCATCTGGCACCGCTCGCCGAACGCATCGCGCTCAGCGAGCAGCTCCTCCATGATCCGCGCATCAAGGTCACGGCGTTCGAGCAGACGCTGGGCATGAGCTACACGGCCAATACGCTGGCCCATGTGAAGGCACGCAATCGGCATGTCCATTTCATCTGGATCATGGGCGCCGACAGCCTGAACACGTTTCATCGCTGGCAGAAGTGGCAGGAAATCGCACAAACCTTTCCGATCGCAGTCATAGATCGCCCGGGATCGACGCTTTCCTATCTTTCGGCCAAGATGGCGAAAACCTTCCACTATGCTCGCGTGGATGAGGATGATGCCCGCGTGCTATGGAAGAAGCGGGCGCCGGCCTGGACCTTCATCCACGGACCGCGCTCGGCGCTGAGCTCGACAGCCTTGCGCGCCGCTCAATAGTTTCGTCAATTTTTCGGGAAGTCTGGAAAATAAAAAGCCCGACGCGGGAGGAGGTGCGTCGGGCTTTTGAACCTGATCAGCAACTGGGAGGAGGAGAGTTGCTGATCCATATCGAACGGCATTGGGAGGAGGAGATCGCCGTTTCGATGGTTATGTTTTACCAGATTTTACTGTTTGATAAATGGCCGATTGCGCAATGCAGCAATGCATAACAAGCATGGCTCCGAGGGTTTTCTGCTCAAAAAATGCTTCTTTTGCAAAAATGTCGATCCTATAATTCCCATCATCCAATTGAGATTGGCGAAAGAATGACGCGAAATCGCACGGTTCGTAACGGTATGTCGCGTTTCGTGAGCGCCTGCCAATCCGCTGGGCGAATCCAGTTATGCATTTTTGCGATGCCCGCAGCTACTCACATGCGCTACGACGTGGAAAATCCATAGAATTCGTGGGGTTATGCGGGCGTCTCGCGATATATTTTTGCAAACACATCCCTAGCCAAGCCTCGCGCACCGTTATATTTGTCGAAATATGTCGCTATTTGTGGGGAGAATTAAATGGCCACCAGCCGACGCCGATGGATCAAACTTGCAACCGCCGCCCTTTCCGCTGCATGGCTGGGCCTTTCGACCGCACCTGTACCGGCGCTCGCTGCCGACAAGATCGTGGTTTTTGCCGCCGCCAGCATGAAAAACGCGCTCGACAACGCCGACGCCGCCTTCACCAAGGAAACCGCCAAGGAAGTGGCCGTCTCCTATGCGGCGAGCGGCCCACTTGCCAAGCAGCTTGAAAACGGCGCGCCGGCCGATGTCTTCATCTCCGCCGACACCAATTGGATGGATTATGTCGCGAGCAAGAAACTGATCAAGGACGATAGCCGCGTCAACCTGCTGGGTAACAAGCTCGTTCTCGTCGCCGCCAAGGACAAGGCGAAGCCGGTCGAGATCAACCAGGGCCTCGATCTTGCTAACCTGCTTGGCGACGGCCGGCTGGCGATCGGCCAACCGGAATCGGTTCCAGCGGGCAAATACGGCAAGACGGCGCTGGAAAAGCTCGGCCTATGGTCCTCGGTCGAAAAGAAGATCGCCGGCGCTGAAAGCGTGCGCGCCGCCCTCGCCCTGGTTTCGCGCGGCGAAGCCCCCTATGGCATCGTCTATCAGACCGACGTGTCCGCCGATCCCGGCGTTGCCGTTGTCGGCACTTTCCCGGCCGACAGCCATCCGCCGATCGTTTATCCGATCGCCATCACCAGCGGCAGCAAGAACCCGGATGTACAAGCCTATTTCGATTTTCTGAAATCGGCTAAGGCTGTTCCCTTCTTCGAGCATGAGGGCTTTACGGTTCTGAAACGGTGAGAATTGTCACCGCAAGTCAGGCATGAAGGTTCAATCATCGGGCTCGCCGGCCGCGGCGAGCCTGAGATGTTTCAAGGGGCGGAAATTGGACGCATTCGGTTTGAGCAGTGACGAATGGATGGCGATAGGACTCAGCCTGCGCGTTTCGGTCGTCGCCATGCTGGTCAGCCTGCCCTTCGGCATCGGCGCAGCACTTCTGCTTGCGCGCGGACGCTTCTGGGGCAAATCGATCCTCAATGGTCTCATCCATCTGCCGCTGATCCTGCCGCCCGTCGTCACCGGCTTCATCCTCCTCATCCTCTTCGGCCGTAAAGGACCGATCGGCGCGCTTTTCGAACAATATTTCGGGCTCGTCTTCTCCTTCCGCTGGACGGGCGCCGCACTTGCCTGCGGTGTCATGGGCTTTCCGCTGATGGTCAGAAGCATCCGTCTGTCGGTCGAAGCGGTCGACCGCAAGCTGGAGGAAGCAGCCGGCACATTGGGCGCCAGCCCCTTCTGGACCTTTGTGACCGTGACGCTGCCGCTGATCCTGCCGGGCATCATCGCCGGCATGATCCTCTCCTTCGCCAAGGCCATGGGTGAATTCGGCGCCACGATCACCTTCGTTTCCAACATTCCCGGCGAGACGCAGACGCTATCGTCTGCCATTTATACCTTCACCCAGGTTCCAGGCGGCGATGCCGGCGCCATGCGGCTCACCATCGTCGCCATCGTCATTTCCATGGCGGCGCTGCTTGCCTCGGAATTCCTCGCCTATCTGGCCGGCCGCAGAGTGGATTTCGAATGACGCTCGCGGTCGATATCCGTCACCGCCTCGGCGCCTTTACGCTGGAGGCCGCATTCACGTCCGATGGCGGCGTGACGGCCCTTTTCGGCCGCTCCGGCTCCGGCAAGACGTCGATCATCCGCATCATTGCCGGCCTCACCCGGCCCGATCACGGCCGCGTCAGTCTTGGCGATACCGTTCTTGCCGATAGCGACAAGCAGATCTTCGTACCACGCCACCGCCGGCGCTTCGGCTATGTCTTCCAGGAAGCGCGGCTGTTTCCGCACCTTTCCGTGCGGCAGAACCTCAGTTACGGCCGCTGGTTCGCACCTAAAGGTGAGCGCCACGAAAGTTTTGACGGCGTCGTCGACCTCCTCGGCATCGGCGATCTGCTCGACCGGCGTCCGGCCAAACTTTCCGGCGGCGAAAAGCAGCGTGTCGCGATCGGCCGCGCGCTGCTCTCTTCGCCGCGGCTGCTGCTGATGGATGAGCCGCTTGCTGCGCTGGACGAGGCCCGCAAGGCGGAAATCCTTCCCTATCTCGAGCGGTTGCGCGACGAGACGAAGATACCGATCATTTATGTCAGCCACTCGATCGCCGAGGTGGCGCGCCTTGCCAGCCGCGTCGTCGTCATACGCGACGGCAAGGTCGAGACGATCGGCGCCGCCGTCGACATCTTCAGTCAGCTCTCCGGCCCTCTGGCGGCCGACCGCCGCGAAGCCGGCGTGCTGCTGGAAGGCCGCGTTGAGGCGATCGACGATAACAATCATCTCACGGTCGTAGCCCTGAGGGCGGCAAGACTGATCGTACCGGGACAGGCAGCCGCGGTCGGCAAGACCGTGCGCGTCCACATTCCCGCTCGCGACGTCATGCTGGCGACAACCAGGCCCGAAGGCCTCAGCGCCCTCAATATTCTCGACGGCGAAGTGCTGGGGAT
Organism: Rhizobium sp. JAB6; assembly: GCF_003024605.1. Taxonomy (GTDB): domain Bacteria; phylum Pseudomonadota; class Alphaproteobacteria; order Rhizobiales; family Rhizobiaceae; genus Rhizobium. The sequence goes on from NZ_PYJQ01000011.1 coordinate 76,722, forward strand.
CGGCACGGCAGCCGATGGAACGGCGGAGATCAGGGTCGATTGCGGCGGCGACACGGTGCTTGCGCGCATCACGCAATTTTCCGCCGAACGGCTGGGGTTGCGGGTCGGCCTGCCGATCCATGCCGTCATCAAGACCGTGGCGCTCGAACATTAGTCAGGATTTTTCGCAGAAGCATCCGCCGAGCTGCGATTGGCTTCGAGCCAGTTCAAATCATCGGCTATCGCCGCGCGCAAGGTAGCTTCCATGCCGCGGAACCGCCGCAGCAATTCCTCGCCGAACGGTGTCAGGGCCGCCCCGCCGCCCTTCTGGCCGCCGCGCTGCGATTCGACCACCGGTTCGCGGAACATGTGATTGAGTTCGCTGATAAGCAGCCAGGCGCGGCGATAGGACATATCCATCGCGCGGCCGGCGGCCGAGATCGAACCCGTTTCCCGAATATGTTCGAGGAGCTCCATCTTGCCGCGTCCGAGCCTGTCCTGCCCCGGAAAGCTGATGCGGAGGATGGGCTCCAACGGTGGCTGCGGAGCATCTGTCATGGCGTCTGTAAGCAATTGATATCTCCATGATCTATACGTGGCCTTCGTCCGGCTGTACATGCCGGCGGAGATGGACAAGCGGCTGAGGCCGCCTATCTGATCTTCAAGAAAAACGCATTGGCGTGCCGGGTGCGGATCGCGCCAAGCTCGGGATTTGAAGGAAGAAATCGATGCCGGCCTATATCATTTCCGATGTCACCGTCAGGGATGCCGAAGCCTTCGAGACCTACCGAACCCGCGCTGCCGCCTCCATAGCGCTTTATGACGGACACTACTTAGTCCGTGGCGGCGCGATCGAGCGACTGGAGGGCGATTGGTCGCCGCAAGCGATCGTGATCGTGGAATTTCCGGATGTGGAACGAGCGAGAGCCTGGTATGGCTCGCCGGAATATGCGCAAGCTCTTGAGGTTCGCGATCAGGCCCTCAGCCGCAATCTCATTCTGGTCGACGGAGTGAGCTCGACGAGCTGATTTTTGGCCTTCGCGACGAATATTCACCCATATCTGGCGCGAAAACGCCCTATTCGGACACAAAACCTTATCTTCAAGGCCTCAAGAACGCCCTCAGCGTCTTGAAACCTTAATGCTTTGATGCCTATCTTTGTCTTGTGATCGACTCAGATCATCGATGTGCATGTTCTGTTACTCAAGGAAGGAAGAGCACTGACAACAGTACACGCCAAGGGAAGAACGCCTGTCGTTATCCCGAAGAGCTCGGAACGTGGCGCTGATGCCGCCGCCCGCGCCCTGCAAGCCGTCCTCGCAAGCCTCGAGGACTCCAAGGCCGAAAATATCGTCACCATCGACATTGCTGGCAAATCTGCGCTTGGAGATTACATGGTCGTCGTCTCCGGCCGATCGAACCGCCATGTCCTGGCGATTGCCGACCATCTTATGACCGATCTCAAGGACGAGGGCTTCGGCAATGCCCGCGTCGAGGGTCTCGATGGCGGCGACTGGGTGTTAATCGACACCGGCGACATCATCGTTCATGTCTTCAGACCCGAGATCCGCGAGTTCTACAACATCGAAAAGATGTGGGCAGCACCCGATCTCGACGAAGGCACGCTGCACTAGCGGATGACCGCATTTTCAGGGAAACCGCGCAACGGCTTTCCGTCCGGAATGCGGTATGATCCAAGGGCGCCTTCCCGGCCCGGTGCGCAACTTTTTGATCGCCGGAGATGAGCCTCCGGTAAAAGGTTTGTTTGCGCCGCCGTGACGGCGGATAGGCTTGGGAGCGGGAATGCGGATAGGTCTTTTTGCGGTGGGACGGCTGAAAGCCGGACCAGAAAAGGATCTTGCGGCTCGCTATCTCGACCGTTTCGCCAAAGCCGGACCGGCTATCGGCCTGGAAATGGCGCGCATGACCGAGGTTGCCGAAAGCCGAGCCTCCAACAGCGAGACCCGCAAGCGCGAAGAAGCGGGGCTGCTGCAGAAGGCACATCCCGAAGGCGGCGTCCTCATTCTTCTCGACGAACGCGGCAAGGCGCTCGACAGCGAAGCCTTTGCCGCCATGCTCGGGACCTACCGCGATCAGGGCAAGCGCGACCTGACGATCGCCATCGGCGGCGCCGACGGCCTCGACCCCGCCCTCTACGACAAGGCCGACATGACTATTTGTCTTGGCAAGCTGACCTGGCCGCATCAGCTCGTGCGCATCCTGATTGCCGAACAGCTCTACCGCGCAGTGACCATCCTCTCCGGGCACCCCTACCACCGGGTGTGAACGCCGACCCAGCTTCGAAAACAGTTTGGCTTTCGGTCTTTTTGCGTTAACGAAACGCTCACACAGGCGTGTTTTGATTCCCGCCCTCAAAATGACGATTCTTCCTGGATGATCGCGGCAAATCAGCTTATTTTGCACGATCCGAAGGGACCAGGCCGAACCGACTGGATGAGAAAAGCCCCGCCCATGCTTTCGCGTATCGTGCTGCCAGCTTTGGCGGCAACGCTCGGCATGGGCGTCTATATGACGGGCCCTTTCTCCCAGGAGGGCGTCGCAGTCGCCCAGGAAGCCAATGCCGTCGCGCCGCAGGCACCCGAAGATCGCCCTTTGACGACGGCCTCCACGCCGCCGTCTGTGCAGGAGGCGCCCGACCCGGCAGCGGACCTTGCCCGCAAGCGCGACGAGACCCGCGCGGAGCTCGATGCGCTTTCCAAGACGATCAGCCTTTCTTCCGACAAGACGAAGGAATTGGAAGACAGCATAGCCTCTCTCGACAAGAGCACCGAAAGCCTACGCCAGGCGTTGATCGACAGTGCCGCCCGCCGCAAGGACCTGGACCGCAAGATCCAGCAGAGCGAGAAGACGCTGACGGACCTCGCCGTCAAGCAGGACAAGATCCGCGCCTCGCTGCATGAGCGTCGCGCCCTTCTTGCCGAGGTTCTCGGCGCGCTGGAGCGCATGGGGCGCAATCCGCCGCCGGCACTGCTGGTGACGCCCGACGACGCGCTTGCCTCGGTGCGCAGCGCCATTCTTCTGGGCGCCGTGGTGCCCGGAATGCGCAAGGAGACGGACAAGCTCATTGCCGATCTGACCGATCTCAGCAAGTTGCAGGCCGACACGGCGGCCGAAAAAGCCAGCTTCACCACCACCATGACCAACAGTCTGGAGGAAGAGCGGCGCATGGATCTGCTGATTGCGGAGAACGATAAACATAGCAAGGAAAATGCCACCCAGCTCGAAGCGGAACGCAAGCGCGCACAAGAGCTGGCAGGCCAGGCGACCAGCCTGGAAGGGCTCGTCGCCTCTCTCGAAAGTCAGATCGGCTCCGTGCGCGACGCCGCCGCTGCCGCCCGTGCGGAAGAGGCGCGCCGGGCGCAGATGACCGAACAGCAGCGCGAGCAGGCGAAGGCTCTTGCCGAGAGCGGCGTGCCCGATAAAAACCGCATTACGCCCGCATATCCATTTTCAGACCTGAAGAAAAAGTTGGAGCTGCCCGTGGCGGGCGATATTCTCCGCCAGTTCGGCGACGACGATGGCACTGGCCACACCGCGATGGGTTTGACGGTCGCGACCGGCCCGGAAGCGCTCGTCACCGCTCCCGCCGACGGCACGGTCGTCTATGCCGGCGCGTTTCGCAGCTACGGACAGATGATCATCCTGGATACGGGCGACGGCTACCACATGGTGCTGTCGGGCATGGACGCGATCAAGACGCGCCCCGGCAGATTCGTCTTTGCCGGCGAGCCGCTTGCCACCATGGGCCAAAAAAGAGTCGCGAGCGCGACCGCATTGGCGCTGGAAACGGATCGGCCAACGCTTTACATTGAATTCCGAAAAGATGGAAAACCAGTCGATTCTCGGCCCTGGTGGACCTCCAAAGACACTGGAAAGGCACGCAATGATACGTAGGGCTTCTCTTGTTCTCGTCGGCGCATTGATGGGTGCGACCGCGATGAGCGTTATCTACTCGGCGGTAGCGCCGGCGGAAGCCGCTGGCACTTCCACCTACAAGGAGTTGTCGATTTTCGGCGACGTCTTTGAGCGTGTCCGCGCGCAGTATGTGACGCCTCCGCAGGAGGATAAGCTCATCGAAGCCGCCATCAACGGCATGCTGTCTTCGCTGGATCCGCATTCGAGCTATATGAATGCCAAGGATGCGGAAGACATGCGCACCCAGACCAAGGGTGAATTCGGCGGTCTCGGCATCGAAGTGACGATGGACAACGATCTCGTCAAGGTCATCACCCCGATCGACGATACGCCTGCTGCCAAGGCCGGCGTGCTTGCCGGCGACTACATCACCGCCATCGACGGCCAGTCCGTTCGTGGCCTGAAGCTGGAAGACGCCGTCGAGAAGATGCGCGGCCCGGTCAAGACGCCGATCAAGCTCACGCTGATGCGCAAGGGCGTCGACAAGCCGATCGAACTCACCGTCATCCGTGATGTCATCGCCGTTGCCGCCGTCAAATCGCGCGAGGAAGGCGGGGATGTCGGCTATATCCGCATCATCTCCTTCACCGAAAAGACAACGCCGGACCTCGAGGCCGCGATCGCCAAGATCAAGAAGGATATCCCGGCCGACAAGCTGAAGGGCTATGTCCTCGATCTGCGCCTCAACCCGGGCGGCCTGCTCGACCAGGCGATCAATGTCGCCGACGACGTACTCGAGCGCGGCGAGATCGTTTCGACCCGCGGCCGCAACCCGGACGAGACCCGCCGCTTCAATGCCACCCCGGGCGATCTGACTGATGGTAAGCCGATCATCGTGCTCACCAACGGCGGCTCGGCTTCCGCTTCGGAAATCGTCGCCGGCGCCCTGCAGGATCTGCGCCGTGCTACTGTGCTTGGCACCCAGTCCTTCGGCAAGGGCTCCGTCCAGACGATCATCCCGCTCGGTGACGGCAACGGCGCGCTCCGCCTGACGACTGCACTCTACTATACGCCGTCGGGCCGTTCGATCCAGGGCACGGGCATCACGCCGGACATCAAGGTCGACCAGCCGCTGCCGGATGATCTCAAGGGCAAGCTGACGACGGAAGGCGAATCCAGCCTGCCGGGCCACATCAAGGGCCAGAGCGAAACCGACAAGGGTTCCGGCTCTTCGGCCTATGTACCGCCGGATCCGAAGGACGATATCCAGCTCAACTACGCGCTCGACCTGCTGCGTGGCGTCAAGACCGATCCGGCCTTCCCGCCGAACCCCGAAAAGGCGGTTTCCTCCAAGTAAGGATTGGCGCCGGGCTGGAAACAGACCGGCGCTTTCATAATGAGGAGCGAGGTAGGCATATTGTTCCGCTCCTCCCGATCAGCTTCTGAATCCGACGTGGTTCAGAAAGAGTTTTGTTCATGTTTTAGCACTTTGAGTGCCGCGGGCATTTTTCCGCTTCGCCGTGAGCGATATGCTCGTCGCCGATACAGTTTCCGCTTGGGGTGGATTGAAACTTGGGAACGGATTTGCATGCACCGTTGGGACAGAATCGCAGCACCGGCCGCCGGCGGCGTCCCATTCCCTTCGGGCGCATTCTCGGCGGCTGTTGTCTCATCGCGATCGCCGGCTTTTCTCTCTATTCGGCGCTGATGCGCGACCCCTTGCAAAAGAGTCAGCCCGTCGAAACGGCAAAGAAGGAAGACCCGGCACCTGCGGCCGAAACCAAGCCGGCTGCGACCGAACAAAACGGCCAAGCCGGATTGACCCAAGTCGATCCGCAATCCGGCGCCAATACCACCCGCGTCGTTACCGGCGATGGTTCGGTCGTCACTATGTTCAGCCCCAGCAATCGCGATGGCAACGGCCCGGTACTGATCAATGCCAATCAGGTGGGCCAGGATCCGCGCATGGCGGCAACGCCGAACGAGAGCCTGCTGGAAGATTCGCCCTTCGGCAAGCTGCCGATTACCTCGCCAAGCGGCCTGAGGCCGATGGATCAATATGCGCGCCCCTGGTCGGGCGCGCGCGGCCCCCGCATCGCCATCGTCGTCAGCGGCCTTGGACTGAGCCAGACCGGCACGCAGCGCGCCATCGAAAAGCTGCCGGAGGAAATCACCCTTGCCTTTGCCGCCAGCGGCAACAGCCTGCAGCGCTGGATGCAGGAAGCAAGGCGCGGCGGCCACGAGATCCTCATTCAGGTGCCCTTCGAGCCGTTCGACTATCCCGGCAACAATCCAGGTCCGGATACGCTGCTGACCTCGCTGTCATCAGCGAAAAACATCGAGAACCTACACAAGGCGATGGGCAAGATCACCAATTATACCGGCGTCATGAACTATCTCGGCGGCCGCTTCCTTGCCAATCCAGGCGCCATGGAACCCGTGCTGCGCGACATCGGCAAGCGCGGCCTGCTGTTCCTGGACGACGGCTCATCCGCTCAATCGAAGTCCGGAATGCTTTCCAAAACGCTTGAGGTGCCGCACGCTTTTGCCGATATCCAGCTCGATGGAGAGCTGCAGCAGGACGCAATCCTCAGGAAACTTGACGAACTAGAGCGCATCGCCCGCCGCAATGGTTCGGCAATCGGCGTCGCTTCCGCCTTCGACGAAAGCGTCGACGCCATCAGCAAATGGAGCGAGGAGGCCGCAATGCGCGGTATCGAAGTCGTCGCGGTCTCGGCGCTTGCCGAGGATCCCAAACACCCCTGACCCGGAGAGAAAGATGAGCACGCCCCACGCGACCGTGAAAGCCGAAGACCTGCCCTACCGCCCCTGTGTCGGCATCATGGTCTTGAACCGCAATGGGCTGGTCTGGGCCGGCCGCCGCATTCCGGTCGGCAATTCCGAATATGATGGCTCTCCGCAGCTCTGGCAGATGCCGCAGGGCGGTATAGACGAGGGCGAGGATCCTCTGAAAGCGGCCTATCGCGAACTATACGAGGAAACGGGCATCAAAACCGTGACCCTGCTGGCGGAGGCCAGGAACTGGATCAACTACGATCTGCCGCCGCAGCTGATCGGCATCGGCCTCAAGGGGAAATATCGCGGCCAAACTCAGCGCTGGTTCGCGTTCCGCTTCGACGGCGACGAGAGCGAGATCGCCATCAATCCGCCGCCGGGCGGCCACGAGCCGGAATTTGATGCATGGGAATGGAAGTCTATGGCGTCACTTCCCGACCTGATCGTTCCCTTCAAACGCTCGGTCTACGAACAGGTGGTTTCAGAATTCAGCCACCTTGCCGGCCTGAAGGTCGAAGACTGAAGAAGAAGAAGACCGGCGGCAAATCATCCGGTTTCGTAAAGCAATTTGGGGAAACTACGGGGCGGCTTTCCGTCGAATTGCGGGAATAAAGGATGGAGCGGCTCAGAGATTCCGTGAAAGCTGAACCGCTCTGGGATGTCGCTTATTCCGCAGAATCAGCGGAGTCGGCATTAAGCTGGCCGTATTTGGCTTCGCCGATCTTGCCGAGCAGTTCAAGCTGGGTTTCGAGGAAGTCGATATGGCCTTCCTCGTCCGCCAGAAGCTCTTCGAACAGCTTCATGGACACATAGTCACCGGCATCGTGGCAGATATCGCGCGATTTCTTATAGGCCGTGCGGGCATCATATTCGCCGGCCAGATCAGCTTCGAGCACTTCCTTGACGTTCTGACCGATGCGCAGCGGCGCGAGCGTCTGCAGGTTGGGATGACCTTCGAGGAAGATGATGCGGGCGACGAGGCGATCGGCGTGCTGCATCTCCTCAATGGATTCTGCGCGCTCTTTCTTGGCGAGCTTGGTGTAGCCCCAGTCTTCGAGGAGTCTGTAGTGAACCCAATATTGGTTGACCGCGCCCAGCTCGAGGAAGAGTGCCTCGTTAAGCCGCTCGATGACCTTTTTGTCGCCTTTCAATGTCCGCTCTCCTGTTGTCTTCATGGAATTTTTTCAGGCGGGACATGAAATCAAAGATTTCCGCTTCCGTCGAGTGGCGACGGGCATGATAATCTTGGGTTGTCTGTATAATAATATCAACGACATTCGGGAAACAGCCGCAGCAACGGCCGCGCTTTTCCATCGCGTGATAAACTTTTGCCGGAACGATGAGCTGCCAACAGTCCTGATCGAGGAGTTCGTTGATGACGTCCCGGATTTCTTTTTCGGTGATGTAATTACAACTGCAAACCAGCATTCTTCGCTCGGCCCGTCAAACATGACATCTGCTGTCTTGTTATCTGCTAAAGAAGACGCTCTTTGTCAAGAAAGAAACGATTCGAATCTTCTCTGCCGGCTGAGCTCCAACGTTTTCGCCGGGTGCCAAGCCGCAATCTCAATGGAAATTGCGGCCCCGCGGCATCACCCTCGCCGTTTCGGCACCATGGCTGCGGCCTTCCGCCGATGCCCCCGCACCCGATCCGCGTGGCGGGAGGGCTGACGTTTTTTGCCTGTGATCCATGGTCGGTCGAAGGGCCTCATCCGCCCGATCGCTGACGCCGAAACGCCGCGCCTCGCGCTGCAGAATACCGAGCGCTGACGTCATATCCTCGATATGATCGACAACGACATGGATGACGCCGCTCTCGCTCTGCAGCCGGCCACGGATCTTCACCAGCCGCGCCCCCATGACGATGGCGCGGTATCTCTCGAACTTTTTCCGCCAGACGATCGCATTGGCGACGCCGGTTTCATCCTCCAGCGTCATGAAGATCACCCCCTTGGCCGAACCCGGACGCTGGCGCACCAGCACCAGCCCGGCGATCGTCACCATCCGGCCGCTGGCGATACCGGGCAAATCCCGGCTTTGCACGATCCCCTGCCGGGCGAAATCGGCGCGCAGGAAGGAAACCGGATGCGCTTTCAAGGATAGCGACAGATAGCGGTAATCCTCGATGACCTGCTCACCCGGCAGCATTTCCGGCAACACGACAGCCGGTTCGACCTGGAGTTCCGCATGGTCGCCGAGATCGAAGAGGGGGAGCTTTTCGGCGGCACTTCCGGCATCGAGCGCCCGCACCGCCCATAGCGCCTCGCGGCGGCTGAGGCCGACGGAGCCAAATGCATCCGCATCCGCCAGGCGCTCGATCTGCGCCTTGGCAAGTCCGGATCGCAGCCAGAGATCGCGCACGGACCGATAGCCATCGCCGCGACGCTCGACAAGCTGCTTCATCTCGTCTTCGGACAAGCCCTTGACCTGACGGAAGCCGAGACGGACGGCGCATTGCGTCTTGATGATCCCGCGCATCAATGCGTGACGCGGCTCGACCGAGCTGCGGTCGAAGGATGCCTTCTCCAGCAGGCAATCCCAGCTGGAACGATTGATATCCACCGGCCGCACCTCGACGCCATGCTCGCGCGCATCCCGCACCAGCTGCGCCGGGGCATAGAAGCCCATCGGCTGCGAATTGAGGATCGCCGCACAGAAGACATCGGGATAATAGGCCTTGAGCCAGGACGAGGCATAGACGAGCAGAGCGAAGGAGGCCGCATGGCTTTCGGGAAAGCCATATTCGCCGAAACCTTCGATCTGGCTGAAACAGCGTTCGGCAAAGTCCTGAGGATAGCCTTTCGCGACCATGCCCGAAACTAGATCCTTCTTGAATTCGTCGACCCTTCCCGTCCGCTTGAACGTCGCCATGGACCGGCGCAGCCGATCGGCCTTGGCCGCAGAAAATCCGGCTGCAGTAATGGCGATCTGCATCGCCTGTTCCTGAAACAGCGGAACCCCTAAAGTTCGCTCCAGAACAGCCTTCAACTCCGGACGATGATATTCGATCGGCCGCTTGTGTAGATCGTCCTCCCGCCGCTTGAGGTAAGGATGAACCATGTCGCCCTGAATGGGACCGGGCCGGACGATCGCCACCTCGATGACTAGATCATAGAATTTGCGAGGCCGCAGACGCGGCAGCATGCTCATCTGCGCCCGGCTTTCGATCTGGAAGACGCCGATCGTATCGGCGCGGCAAATCATGTCATAGACCGGGAATCGGTCGGGATATTCACCGCTGCCAAGGTCGGCAAGTTGTTTTTTCACGTCGTAATGCAGCAACAGCAGGTCGAAAGCTTTGGCGAGACAGGTCAGCATGCCGAGCGCGAGCACGTCGATCTTCAATATGTTGAGATTGTCGAGATCGTCCTTGTTCCACTCGATCATGTAGCGATCGTCCATCGCCGTATGCATGATCGGCACCACTTCATCCAGCCGATCCCGAGTTATGACGAAGCCGCCGACATGCTGGGTCAGATGCCGCGGAAACCCCATCAGCGTCGAGGCATAGGAAAGGACGTTGCGTGTCGTCTTATCCTTGAGATCGAGGCCGGCAATCTTCGCCTCGCGCTCGGACAGCTCCTCCGTCGACCAGCCCCAGACGCCGCTCGCAAGAGCCGATTGCACGTCCTCCGACAGACCGAAGGCTTTCGCCACTTCGCGGCCGGCCGAGCGCGCCCGATAGCTGGTGACCGCCGCCGTCAGCCCGGCATGCTCCTTCTTGTAATGCCTGTAGATGAACTGGATGACTTCTTCACGCTTCTCGTGCTCGAAATCGACGTCGATATCGGGCGGCTCCTCGCGCTCCGTCGAGATGAAGCGCTCGAAAAGCAGGCTTGTTATTTCGGGATTGACCTCGGTAATCCGCAGGCAATAACAGACCGTCGAATTGGCCGCCGATCCACGCCCCTGGCATAGGATATTCGCACTGCGGGCAAACTCCATGATACGGTGCACCGTCAGGAAATAAGGCTCATATTGCCGCTCGCGGATGAGCTTGAGCTCATGGTCGATCTGCGTCGAGACCTTTGAGGGGATCCCTTCGGGAAAGCGCCATCTGGCGCCCTCCCACGTCAGCCGCTTCAGCGTTTCCGCAACGGGCTCGCCGTCATTGCTTTCATCGGGATAATTGTGTTTCAGCTCATCCAGCGAAAAAGAAAGCCGGCTAAAAAACTTCTGCGTATTGGCGATAGCCTTGGGATAATCCCTGAAGAGGCGCGCCATCTCGGCGGCGTCCTTCATATAGCGTTCGGCATTGGCCGCCAGCCTGAAGCCGGCCTCGGCGACCGGCACATGCTCGCGGATGGAAACGACGATGTCGGCAAGCGGCTTGCGCTCGGTCGCATGATAGAGCGGCTGGTTGCTGGCGATCAGCCGCACGCCATTGCGCTGCGCAAGAATGGAAAGCGTGGCAAAGACCATCCGATCCCGCCCGTCATAGGCTGGCGACAGGACCATGTGGAACTTCCTGCCAAAGCGCATCCATAGCCGCTTCAGACATTGTTCCAGCTTTGCCTGCTCCTCCGGCGTCTCGGTACTTCCGGCATCGGGAACGAGCGCCAGCATCATCTCGTCACCCCATTCCACGAGATCGCTTTCATTGAGGATGCATACGCCTTTTTCGCCGCGCAGATTACCGGCGCTCAGCAGCCGGCAGAGATGCGCCCAGCCCGTGCGGTTTTCCGGATAGGCAAGAATGTCGGGGGTGCCGTCCGAAAACACCAGACGGGCGCCAGGCTGGAAACGAACCGGCTCCAAAAGAAGCTCTTCCGGCTCGCCCTTGGCGCGCCGCTCCAGGTTCTTCTCAATACCCTCCTTGTATTTTTCCTTGAGAAGTTTGGTATGCGCATGCGCCTTGACGACGCCGGCAACCGAATTGCGGTCGGCGATCCCAAACCCCGACAATTTCAGGATGGCGGCCTGCGCCACCACTTCCTCCGGATGCGAGGCACCTTCAAGAAAGGAGAAATTCGTTCTCACCCCGATCTCGAAGAAGGGTATGGGTTCGTGAAAGCTCGGGCGCGCGTTCATGCGAAGACTCCGTGCATATACCAGTCAGGCGGCATCTCGGTCTGACCATAGAGGCCCTTGCGGAACAGCCAGAAACGATGGCCTTCTTCATCCTCGATCTGGAAATAATCGCGGGCAGGTCCTGGCCTTTCTTCGAGCCACCATTCCGCCGAAAGCCGCTCCGGCCCTTCGGCCCGGCTGACCCGATGCATGACCCGCCGCCAGCGGAACTGCCGGGGAGGGCCGTCGGGCACTTCGGCAGCAATGGTTTCGACCAGCTCCGGCATGCGAAACAGCCGCAGCGGCCGCTCGCCGCGGAAGAAGCCGTGGCCGGCATCTTCCCTGCCTGCGCGCCGCTTCGAGGCGAGGATGGCCATGGCCGGCAGCGGCCGCACGGCCCGTTCGGGAATATGGCTCTGCCGCAGCTCGAACCCTTGCAGGCAATCCGGTCCCAGCCGTGCAGCCACGCGATCCACAAAGGCGGCAAGAGATCCTTCCTGGCGGTCTTCTCCGACAAAATCGCCTTGCATGGCATCGAAGGGCGCATGCTGAAGCACATTGAGGCGGATGATTTCGAAACCGTAGCCGACATCGAGATCGTCATGAATGGCGCCGAAGCGCTCCGTGAACAGGCTGGCGATCCGGCTTGGCTCCCGCAGCGGCTGCGACGCGCCGGCGGCGATGCGGAAGACCGCACCGTCCACACGGAAGAGCAGGAGCTCGAAGGAACGACCGCCGATGCCGCGGGCTTCCAGTCCCGGCTTCAGGGTTTCGGCAAGCTGGCGTGCAAGCTGCAGAATATCCTCTTCCGCCTGCACCGGTTCGGCCAGCCTGCGCTCGGCCGACAATTGCGCGATCGGCCGGCGCGGGGAGATCGGCTCCTCGATGAGACCAATGGCCTGATCGAGCCGCAGCAGCAGCTGCGCACCGAACCGGCGGGCAAGCGGCGCCCGCGGAGCAGCCAGAAGATCGCCCACCTGCTTCAGGCCCATCTTCTGCAAGGCCGCAACAGTCTCCTCGCCAAGCCGAAGACATGCGACCGGCAGCGGTGCCAATGCTTCTTCCATGGCTTCCGAAGGAACGATACGGCTGTCATCAAAGCGGGCAACGGCCCAGGAGAGGCCAGGTGCGGAGGAAATGGCGCCACGCACATCGAGACCCAGCCGGGAAATCCGGATCAGGATGTCCTCGAGCAGCGCCTCTTCGCCGCCGAAGAGATGGGCGCAGCCGGTAATATCGAGAAACAGACCGTCCTTGCCGTCGATCGCCACCAGCGGCGTATAGCGGTCGCACCAGTCGGCGATCGCTTCCAGAAGCTTGCGATCTGCAGCCGGATCCTCCTCGACCACATCGAGATCGGGACAGATCGCCTTTGCCTCGGCCACGCCCTGACCCTGTTTCAAACCGATCATTTCAGCCCGTTCGTTGAGGGCGCTCAGTCGCATGGCATTGTTGAGCTTGCCGGCACAGGCGAGCGGCGGCGCTTCAAGCCTGCCTGTCGAACGCCAGGACAGACCCCAGCGCTTGCGCGCGATCCGGTCGGTCGGCAGATGCGGAAAGGTCAGCGCCAGAATGCGCTGCGTGTTTGCCGGGAAAGGCAGGGCGTCGAGTGTCGAGGATAGGGGCAAAGCGGCGGTCATGGGCATTCCACTCCAGGGTTACGGAAAGAGGCGCCGGGTTTCGGCTCTTTTCCAAGGTCAGACGAAAGGCCGGGTGACCGATGCTGCCGCCAAGCACCGATCCGTCCGGCAGGGGCCGCGCCTGCGCCGGCGCGGGTTCGACCGAAAAGCGGAAGAGGGCGCTGCTTGCTTCCTCCTCGCCTCCCTGTCGCAATAGAAACAAAGGCCGTCCCGCCGCTTTCGCCCTCAGCGCCAGTCGCCGGCTTTCGGTCAGGCCGAAACGGGCGGGGTTGCCGCGCACTTCCAGAATGACGACGGCAAAGGCAGCACTGCCAAGGCCTGCTTCCGCCACCCAGAGCGCATCGTCGAGCTTGCGCGGCGACGCCTGCAGGAAAGCCTGAGGCTCCAGCCCGAAATCGCCGATGCCGATGGCATAGGGCAGGCCGGCCTCCATCGTAGCCACCGTATCGCCGATCCACAGGACCGGAGACTTGGCCGCGGTCGTATCCGATGCTCGCGCATGCAGCCGCGCCGCAAGCGCAAGGGCAAAACCGCTCGCCGCCCCGGCATCGCGCAAACCGAGCGATCGGATTTCCGTCAGCGCATCGAGCGGCAGACCGCCTTGCAGCGCCGCATCGAGCTCCTCGACGCCGATCGGAAGGAGCAACTGTTCAAGCATAGGCTGAGCAGGCAGGGCCTTCGCAATACCCGCCCCCGCCCTCGCCGGCTTGTCTGCCAGCGTCTCATGCGCCGCAGCCGCCAAGGCCGGGATCGGCCTGCCTTCCAGTCGGGCAATGGTTTCACGCAGGGCAAAAAGCGTTTCCCGCGCCACGGCAGCCTCGGCCATGACGTTCACTCCAGATCGATAATGTTCCTGTTATGTTCTTATGGATTCCAGAGCTTGCGAAAAGAGTCAACACCATTTCATGAGAAAATATTCCTCTGCCTCAATCTACTCTCGTAAAAGCAGCGCAAAGTCTCTATATGACCAGCCAAGGAAGGAATATTCATGGCTCGCGTTGACCAGAGCGAAGATTGGCGGGATCGCCACTCTCCCTCCATCAGCACATTCGAATCCCTGGCAATGGAGGCTTACAGCCACCTGCCGGAAGAATTCCGCTCGCTTACGGGCAACCTCGTCATTCTCATCGAGGATTTCCCCGATGACGAAGTGTTCGAGGATATGGCGCTGGAAACACCCTTCGACCTGCTCGGTCTCTTCGAAGGCCGCGGCATCTCGGAGCGCTTTACCGCCCAGACCGGCGACATGCCCAACAAGATCCGCCTCTATCGCCGGCCGATCATCGACTATTGGGCTGAGAACGACGAAACTCTCGGCGACATCATCACCCATGTCCTGATCCACGAGATCGGCCACCATTTCGGCCTGAGCGACGAGGACATGGAGCGCATCGAGGCAAGCGCCGAGGAAGCGACGGATCGCTGACGCATTTCACAGGCGAAAATCGCTGACTGGAAAGAAGGAAAATCCGACGGTTATTCGCCGGGATGAAGCCTTTGCTGGCGCCGATCGTTCCAATCGTTGACGAATACGACCACCCACCCCAGCGCCGCAATGACAAAGGGTAAGATAAAGAAAAAGAAGATGGCTGCGCTATTCATAGTTTCAGCAGCGGCACCATTCACCGCTGAAACCACGGGGGCAATCAGACCCGCAGCAATGCAAGCGGTAGACGCCCGCGCATTGGCCAATAATTTGGTGCGTTCGTTGTGGACGAGGGTAATGACGGCTTGTTCTGCTTTTCTTCTGGATCACTGCTCCGAAAGCTTCATCTCCGGATCGTAATCCTTGCCGGCCACGTCCTTGACGACGGCCTGGCCGCATTCCATCCGCCCGCTTGCAGAATTGAAGCCATAGGTCGGCGAGCCGTATAGCTCCCAGCCCTTGTTCAGCGCCGCACTCACCTTGTGGCAGAAGGAAGCGTCATCGGGACCGGTAAGGAAGCGGTAGAGTTTCATCAAGGCATCTTTCTGGCTGGCCGGACAATTTGATACTTAGGCCTCAGTGCGGGGCGCTGCCGCAGCGCCCGGAGAGCGCTGCTCGATCAGACGAGCTTTATGAATGAGTCTTTCCGCCTGGACAAGGTGCAGCCGTTCCACCATCCGCCCGCCAAGGTTCACGACATTCAGGGTGCCGGCGCCCGGCTCTGCGAAGGCTGATATGATGGCTTCGGCCTCGGCAATGGCAGCCTCAGCCGGGCCGAAATGCCGGTTGGCAGCCTCGATCTGGCTCGGATGGATCAGCATCTTGCCGGCAAAGCCCATGGCGCCACCCTGGCTGCATTCGGCCGTGAATGCCTCAGCATCCTTGAAATCGTTGAAGACGCTGTCGATCGCCTCGAGCCCATAGGCACTGACGGCAAGCACCACCTGCATCAGCCAGGGCACGACATAGGTGCGGCCGGGCTGCGGCAGGACACCCGTTTCCTTCCTGAGATCGTTGAGGCCAACGACGAAACAATCGAGCCGGCTCCCTGCGGTACGCCCGGCTTCGGCGATCGCCGCCGCATTCAGGACGCCGCGCGGCGTCTCGATCATCGCCCAGATACGCAAGTCTTCCGGCGCATCGGCTTCCGTGAGCCGATCGCTGACATCGGTCACGTCCTGCGGCTCGTCCACCTTCGGCAGCAGTACCGCATCCGGCTCCAGCTCCGCCACCAGCGCCAGGTCCTCGGCGCCGAAATTGGAGGAAAGCGCATTGATGCGGATGATCCGCTCCTTGCCGGGAAGCGGGGAGGCGGCAAAAAAGGCCCGCAGATTCTCCCGCGCCTCGGCCTTTTTCTCCGGCGAAACCGAATCCTCGAGATCGAAGATGACGGCATCGCAATCCAGGCTCGAAAGCTTGTCCAGGGCGCGGCGGTTGATGGCGGGAACGCTCAAAACCGAGCGGCGCAGACGAGCGGTACGGGAAGGGGGGTTTTGGCTCGCAGATTGGCTCATTATGCCGTTTTGCCGCGCTTTTAATCGACAGGCAAGTCAACAAAAAGCCATGCTCCTCTTGCAGATGACAGAGATGAGGACCACATTGCATGATGTAGAGAGGTCTCGACCATGCAGAATATTCGTTCCCTGTTCATCGCGCTTGCCGGTATCACCGTGTTTGCGGCAATGGCGCTGCTTACCGTTTCGGTCACGCTCGCCGTCGGCGCTATCCTCACCGTGCTGATGGCAGCCCGCGCGATTTCGCTGCGCATGAAACCGGCACCGGTGCGCGCCAAGGCGAAGACGAACGGCCAGCGCGAAATGCGCGTCTGGAACGACGGTCGCGGCACGATTATCGACCTCTGAGATTGAAAGTGGGGCAGGGCGGCCCATTGCCGGCCGCCGGTACCCATTTGCCCGGCCCATGCTATGTGCTGAAGGGCGAAGACGGCCATAGCGCCGCATTTTAGAGCACTTCCAAGATTCTCCTTCATTTCGGGCCGGATTTGCTCTATTGGCAGGATAATTCGTGCTTAGACGAGAATGAAGGCAGGACCCCCATGGACAAGTTCGTGAAGTTGACCGGTGTCGCAGCACCCCTCCCGGTCGTCAATGTCGATACCGACATGATCATCCCGAAGGATTATCTGAAGACCATCAAGCGCACGGGTCTCGGCAAGGGGCTCTTTGCGGAAGCCCGGTACAATGAAGACGGTTCTCCGAACCCGGATTTCGTGCTGAACAAGCCGGCCTACCAGAACGCGAAGATCCTCGTCGCCGGCGACAATTTCGGCTGCGGCTCCTCGCGCGAACACGCTCCCTGGGCGCTGCTCGACTTCGGCATCCGCTGCGTCATCTCGACGAGCTTCGCCGACATTTTCTATAACAACTGCTTCAAGAACGGCATCTTGCCAATCAAGGTCAGCCAGGAAGATCTCGACAAGCTGATGGACGACGCCTCGCGCGGCTCCAATGCCATCCTGACGGTCGATCTGGAAAACCTCGAAATCACCGGCCCCGACGGCGGTTCGCTCAAGTTCGAACTCGACGAATTCAAGCGTCACTGCCTGCTGAACGGCCTCGACGATATCGGCCTGACGCTGGAAAAAGCCTCCGCGATCAGCGATTTCGAAAAGACCAACGCCGCATCGCGCCCCTGGGCCGCCTGATCCGTCTTTCCACTCTCGCATGTTTCGAAGCCGGGCCTTGCGCCCGGCTTTTTCATGCCGGGAGGACCCCTTCTCCCACCTGTGGCAGGGCCATTGCATATGAGCCGGATCGACATGGGAAACCCTTCTCCCCAACGGGGAGAAGGGACGCGGCAACGACTTCAGTTCAATATGCGATTGTCCCGCCGCCTGCGGGAAGAGGGGACTATTCCGCAATTTCCGCATTTCAGGAGCGGGAAACGCAAATCCCGCGAAAATAGCACAAACACCATCTTTCCCACCCGCTGTAATATGATCGACAAGAAGGGGGTTCATACAGGCGTGCCGAGACCTTCGGGCCTCTTCTCCCGCCCTTAAATCTTCTCCACGCAATGGAGCCTCTCCATGACCTCCCTTCCCATTGTCGGCGCCGCCATGACGCTCGACGACGTCGAAATCCATCGCAACTGGCTCCTCGAAAAGCCGCGCGACCTGGAGCTGCAGAGCTTCGTCGAAGCCGAAATCCTGAACGGCGACTGGGCTCCCCTGGCCGAGCGCGCCCGCAAGCTGCTCGACGGCCATCAGGGCCGCCTCGGCATCCACGGCCCGTTCTGGGGCTTCGTCATCGCTTCGCAGGATCCGGACATCCGCGCGGTCGTCACCAAGCGCCTGCTACAGGCGCTCCACGTCTGCGCCAATATCGGCGCCACGCAGATGGTCATCCATAGCCCCTATACGTCGTGGTCCTACAACAATCTCGACAACAACAAGGGCGAGCGCGAAAAGATCATCGAATACACGCATCTGACGCTGAAAGAAGCCGTCAAGCGTGCCGAAGACATCGGGCTGACCATGGTCATCGAGAACATCGAAGACAAGGATCCCCATATCCGCATCGGCCTCGCCGACAGCTTCAACTCGCCCGCCGTCGCCGTTTCGATCGACACCGGCCATGCCCATTACGCCCATGGCTATACCGGCGCTCCGCCGGTCGATTATTACGTCCACGCCGCCGGCAATCGCCTGCAGCATGTCCACCTGCAGGATGCGGACGGCTATGCCGACCGTCACTGGAGCCTTGGCGAAGGCAGCATCCACTGGCGCGCCGTCTTTGCCGCCCTTGCCAAGCTTGACAGCAATCCGCGTCTGATCATCGAGATCAAGGACAAGTCGAAGATCCCGGCGTCGGCAGCCTATCTCGCTTCGCTCGGGTTGGCGGAGTAAGGATAAACAACACAAGTCACCCGCCCTCGTGATTCAAGGGCGGGTGGTTGCCCCCAAAGCCCGAAAACCGTACCGTTTCGGCCTCTTCCTCGCTTGAAAAGCCGCATTTGCAGGTCTAAAAACCCCGCAACTTTTTCTTTCGCGGAGGCTTCCCATGACAGTGCGCAATCTTTTCCTCCTGCCGGGCGACGGCATCGGCCCCGAGGCCATGGGCGAAGTTCGCAAGATCATCGCCTATATGAACGAGGCGAAGAATGCCGGCTTTGTCACGGATGAGGGCCTTGTCGGCGGCAGCGCTTACGATGCGCATGGCGCTGCCATTTCCGAAGAGGACATGCAGAAGGCGCTTGCCGCCGACGCCGTACTCTTCGGCGCCGTCGGCGGCCCGAAGTGGGATAGCGTGCCTTACGAAGTGCGGCCGGAAGCCGGCCTGCTGCGCCTGCGCAAGGATCTGCAGCTCTTCGCCAACCTTCGCCCGGCCATTTGCTACCCGGCGCTGGCATCGGCCTCGTCGCTGAAGCCGGAATTGGTCGAGGGTCTCGACATCCTGATCGTGCGCGAGCTCACCGGCGGCGTCTATTTCGGCGAGCCGAAGGAAATTATCGACCTCGGCAACGGCCAGAAACGCGGCATCGACACCCAGGTCTACGACACCTACGAGATCGAGCGCATTGCCGGCGTCGCCTTCGAACTGGCGCGCACCCGCAACAACCGCGTCTGCTCGATGGAAAAGCGCAACGTCATGAAATCGGGCGTGCTCTGGAACCAGGTCGTCACCGCCACGCATAAGGAAAAATATTCCGACGTGCAGCTCGAGCATATGCTCGCCGACGCCGGCGGCATGCAGCTCGTGCGCCAGCCGAAGCAGTTCGACGTCATCGTGACGGACAACCTGTTCGGCGACATGCTGTCTGACGTCGCCGCCATGCTCACCGGCTCGCTCGGCATGCTGCCCTCGGCTTCGCTCGGCGCCCCCGACGCCAAGACCGGCAAGCGCAAGGCGCTCTACGAACCCGTGCACGGTTCCGCCCCCGATATCGCCGGCAAGGGCATTGCCAACCCGATCGCGATGATCGCTTCCTTCGCCATGTGCCTGCGTTACTCCTTCGGCCTCGTCGCCGACGCCGATGCGCTGGAAAAGGCGATCGCCAACGTGCTCGACAGCGGCATCCGCACCGGCGATATCATGTCGCCTGGCAGCCGCCAGGTCGGCACGGCAGAAATGGGTGACGCCATCCTCGCCGAATTCAAGGCTCTGTCGGCATAATCCTTGAGCAGAAATCGCCTGCTATATTTCACGTGAAACACGAAGCCCCGTTTTGCAAGAAAATCGGGGCTTTTCTTGTGAACGGCACGTCTCAGTTCGAGATCGCCGCGAAGACCTGTCACCGAATTTTAGAAAAACTGTAACAACACTCTGCTACCTGTCGCATTGATTGGAAATCGACATAGGTACCGGTTATGCAGGCGATCTTGACGTCTCTCGACAGACGTTGGCGGCGAAGCAATGCGGCTTTTGCACCATCCCGTTGGAAAATTTGTCTTTTTCTGACCACCAATGTCGTTCTTATCTCGGCTCTCCTGTTTGATTGGCCCGTCGGCGCCACCCTTAAAAGCCTATCGCCCTCCCTCCGCTTCGTCGGCGGAATGCTGACCGATTTTGGCGATTCCGGATGGATCCTTCTCCTCAGCGCCTTCCTGTTTTTCGAAGGTTGGGCTGGCAGCAAGCTGCTGCATTCGCAGCGCTGCCGCTGCCAGGCCCTGCGCATCTGCCAGATCGGCGGCTATCTCCTGACCAGTGTGGCGCTTTCGGGCATCCTCGCCAATTTGCTGAAGCGCGCCATCGGCCGCGCCCGCCCGACGCACTTTGCCGATTGGGGACCCTTCGGCTTTTCGCCCTTCAATGGCCGTGCCAGCTTCGAAAGCTTTCCCTCCGGCCACGCCACGACCATCGGCGCCCTGTTCGTGGCGTTTGCCTTTCTGTTTCCGCGCTATCGCTACATCTTCGCCGCTTGCGCCCTCTGGCTTGCGATCACCCGCGTTATCGTCGGCGCCCATTACCCGAGCGACGTCATGGCTGGCCTGGCGCTCGGCGGCTGGTTTTCCTTCATAGTAGCCATCGTCTATTCGCGCTACGGCCTGCTCTTCCGTATCGACGCCGCCGGCTGGCCGACGCCGCGCTTGCCGCTCTTCAAAAGCAGCAAGCTGCGACAGGTCGATTCCTGAGCCCATCGCGGCTGCATCGCAAAGGTTGCCAAGGCTCTCGTGCATTCATATATCTGGCAGGGCAGGGATGACCGAAGGCGGTCAACCCGATTTCGTTCCGCTTGTGAAAAAAGCCATGGATGCCGGGCCGATACGTTTAAGCGAAAGGCAGATGGGATTGATCTCCCGCGCACTTGCCGAACCGCGACGTGTGCAGATCCTAAAGGAGATCGGCACACGGAGCGAACCCATGCCTTGCAGCCTCCTGAACGAGTGTCATGCCGTCAGCGCCGCCACGATGTCGCATCACATCAAGGAACTCGAGAATGCCGGCCTGATCGAGATCCAGCGCGAAGGTAAGTTCGCCAACCTCGTGCTGCGCCGCGATACTCTGAACGCCTATATGGCGGAACTTTCCAAGATCTGACGATTCCATCCACGCCATCAGCATTTCTTGTCGTGGCACTTGTATCAATTAGATGATTATCTAAATATCAAAGTGACGATGCGATCGGTTTTCGGGTCGCATGCGCCAGATGATTCGATGATTGTAAAAACGTCTAAGTTTTTTGAAGGAAAAGGACATGAGCAAACTGGCAGGCAAGGTCGCGATCGTGACCGGAGCATCCAAGGGCATCGGCGCCGGCATCGCCAAGGCAATGGGCGAGGCGGGTGCGGCTGTTGTCGTCAATTACGCCTCAAGCCGCGAAGGCGCCGACAAGGTGGTTGCGGAAATAACCGCCAAGGGCGGCAAGGCGCTCGCGGTGCATGGCGACGTTTCTAAATCCGAAGACGTCAAGCGCCTCTTTACAGAAACGAAAGAGGCCTTCGGCCGCGTCGATATCCTCGTCAACAATGCCGGCGTCTACCAATTCGCCCCGATTGAGGAATTCACCGAGCAGGAATTCCATCGCCAGTTCAATGTCAATGTGCTGGGCACGCTGCTCGCCACGCAGGAAGCCGTGAAGCACTTTGGTCCCGAGGGCGGCAATGTGATCAATATCGGCTCCAACGCCGTCAGCATGAATCTCGCGACGGCTTCCGTCTATACGGCAACCAAGGCCGCCGTGGATTCCATTACCAAGATCCTCGCCAAGGAACTCGGTTCACGCAATATTCGCGTCAACAATCTGGCACCGGGCGGCGTCGAAACGGAAGGCGTCGTTGCGGCAGGCATCATCGGCAGCGACTTTGAAAAGCATCTCGTCTCCCAGACGCCTCTCGGCCGCCTCGGCCAGCCGGCGGATATCGCCTCGGTTGCCGTCTTCCTCGCTTCGCAGGAGGCCGGCTGGGTGACAGGCGAAACCATCTATGTCGGCGGCGGCCTGAAGTAGCCGCTCATCTGGATGCCGCCTCCGACGAGAGGCGGCATCGGTGGCGCGGCATGAACGGCACGTCGCGCCGATACATTGGCGAGCAATTGCCAAACCGTTCGATTTTCCTATTTAGTTGAGACGTTCGGGTTTTCCGCCTAAAGCATTTCCAGGAAAAGTGCGCAGTGCTTTCCGTCCGGAATGCGTAAAGAAACAATAACATAGAGCGTTTTCGCGGATTCGAAGAAAAGCGGAAATGCTCTAAGCACCGCAGTTGGTCATGCCGTGAAGCGACATTTCGGCTGTGAGACTTCAAAGCAATCCTGTCATCAATGCGATCCCACGCAGCAGCTGATGTCATCGAACTCCCCTCAGACCCGCCGGCGATCGCTATCGTGAACAACAAACGGAGGACGTCTTTATGAATAGCGCCAATACCAAGTCGAAATTGGGCACTCGCACCAATCTCAGCGAAGACGCGACACGTGATATTTCTGCAGCGCTGTCCGCCCTGCTGGCGGATGTCTTTGCCCTCTATCTGAAGACTAAGAATTTTCACTGGCATATGAGCGGCCCGCATTTCCGCGACTATCATCTGCTTCTCGACGAACAGGGCGAGCAGATTTTTGCCATGACGGACCCCATGGCCGAGCGCGCTCGAAAGATCGGCGGAACGACCCTGCGGTCGATCGGCCAGATCGCCAAGCTGCAGCGTATCGCGGACAATGATGCCGAATATGTCGATCCCGAGGACATGCTCGCCGAGCTGGCGGATGATAATCTGAGGCTCTCCGCCGAAATGCGGGCCGTTCACGACGTTTGTGACGAATATGGCGATGTCGCCACGGCCAGCCTTCTCGAAAACTGGATTGACGAAACCGAACGCCGTACCTGGTTCCTGTTCGAGACCACCCGCAAGTCCAACCGCTGACACCGAAGCGGCGCACCTTCGGACATGATAAGCTGAGGCCGGTTTCGCCGTACGATTCCTCGCTCCCTACAGACGAGAGCGAGGAAATCCTTGACTCCTGTGGAAAACATCTTAGAACCGGCGGCGGAAAAGGAAGACTTCCATGGTTCGCTTCGAACAGCTCGATAGCTTCAGTCACCTGGCGCAATGTGCCGGGGGGGATGTCTATTTTCCGGTTTCTTCCAAAACCAAGGCCAAAACGACGACGAAAACCGTCTGACGTCTCTGGCCTGCCGCTCTCTCCCCGGCTCGGCCGGGGACAGGAACCGGTCGTCATGGCCGCGGTTCCCCCCTCGCCAAAGAGGAGAGAAGAGAAAGAGAGCTTGAGAAATGGGTTTCAAAGTTGCAGTAGCGGGCGCGACCGGGAACGTCGGCCGCGAAATGCTCAATATCCTGGCCGAACGCGGCTTCCCGGCCGATGAGGTCGTAGCGCTCGCGTCGGCCCGCTCGCAGGGAACCGAAGTCTCGTTCGGCGACCGGACGCTGAAGGTTTCCAACCTGGAGAATTACGATTTCTCCGACACCGACATCTGCCTGATGTCGGCCGGCGGCGACGTTTCGAAGAAGTTCTCGCCGAAGATCGGCGCCCAGGGCTGCGTCGTCATCGACAACTCCTCCGCGTGGCGCTACGACGCCGACGTGCCGCTGATCGTGCCGGAAGTAAACCCGGATGCCGTTACGCAGTTTACCAAGCGCAACATCATCGCCAATCCGAATTGCTCGACCGCGCAGCTCGTCGTGGCCCTGAAGCCGCTGCATGACTTCGCCAAGATCAAGCGCGTCGTCGTCTCGACCTATCAGTCGGTCTCCGGCGCCGGCAAGGACGGCATGGACGAGCTCTTCAACCAGACCCGCGCCGTCTTCGTCGCCGACCCGATCGAGGCGAAGAAGTTCACCAAGCGCATCGCCTTCAACGTCATTCCGCATATCGATGTTTTCATGGAAGACGGCTATACCAAGGAAGAGTGGAAGGTGCTGGCCGAAACCAAGAAGATGCTCGACCCGAAGATCAAGGTCACCTGCACCGCCGTGCGCGTGCCCGTCTTCATCGGCCATTCGGAATCGGTCAACATCGAGTTCGAGAACGAGATCACTGCCGATCAGGCCCGCGACATCCTGCGTGAAGCGCCGGGCTGCCTCGTCATCGACAAGCGCGAAAACGGCGGCTATATCACGCCCTACGAATCCGCCGGCGAGGATGCGACCTATATTTCGCGCATCCGTGAAGACGCGACCGTCGAGAACGGCCTCAACCTGTGGGTCGTCTCCGACAACCTGCGCAAGGGTGCAGCGCTCAACGCCATTCAGATCGCCGAATTGCTCGTCAACCGCGGCCTGATCAAGCCCCGAAAGCAGGCTGCATAAGGGTCTGTAAACCAATTTACGGTTTATCAACCATCCTTGAGTATTCAGAATAGAATGGAAGCCCCGCCATTTCGATGAAAGGCGGGGCTTTTTTGAATGATTTTGGCGGCACTGTTTTATCGGAAACGAAAACATCACTCGCTGAAATATAATGACATGATGGCCGGATGCTGGCATGGTCCGGTGGCGACTAAACCGGCGTGATCCCTTGGCTTCCAAGGGTTTTCGCGCCATCGAAAACGGTTACCGCGTTCGCGTCGCGGTAAGAATTCGGGGACACTGAATGCGCTTCACAAAGTCTGGAATGGCAGCTCTCGTGGCGGGCGGGTTGCTGCTGGGAATGCCGCTTGCGGCAAACGCCGCCTCCTGCGGCAACACTTCCGCCGGATTCGAGAACTGGGTGCAGGAATTCAAGCGGGAAGCGCAGGGACAGGGCGTCAGCCCCTCCACCCTCGACAGGGCCTTCGCCAACGTTCATTACAACCAGCCCACCATCCGCGCCGACCGCGGCCAGAAGAGCTTCAAGCTTTCCTTCGAGGAATTCATGAAGAAGCGCGGGGGACAGACGATCATCAATCGCGGCAGGAGCATGAAGCAGGCCAATGCCGCGCTCTTCGCCAAGATCCAGAAGCGTTTCGGCGTTCCCCCAGGCCCGATCATCGCCATCTGGGGCATGGAAACCGGCTTCGGCAGCTATATGGGCGACCAGCATACGCTGTCGGCGGTCTCGACCCTGGCTTATGATTGCCGCCGGTCCGCATTCTTTACCGAGCAGCTCTATGCGGCCCTCAAGCTCGTCGGTGAAGGCTATCTCAGCCCGGCGGCGCGCGGTGCAGCTCATGGCGAAATCGGCCAGACGCAATTCATGCCGAAAAACGTGGTCCTCTACGGCGTAGACGAGGATGGCGATGGCAGGGTCGATCTTGTGGGATCGCGCGCGGATGCGCTGGCCTCGACGGCGAACTTCCTGCGCGGCCATGGCTGGCAGCCCGGCGCCGGCTATCAGCCGGGCGAGCCGAATTTCGCCGCCATCGCAGGCTGGAACGACGCCAAGGTCTACCAGCAGGCAATCGCCTATATCGGCCAGCAGATCGACGGCAAGTAAGCCCCCTCTCGTCAAACCAAAAAGGCGCTGCGACCGGCCGGTCTGCAGCGCCTTTTCATTTAATCTGCCTTCCGCCGAACTAAGCGCCAGGCCCCTTTAAATCTCAGGGCGGATGAAATCGCGCGTCGCCGGGTCCATGACCCAGAGTTCGCCGGTCGAAATATCGAACCAGGCACCGTGAAGACTAAGCTTGCCTTCTTCCTCGCGCGCCCTGATCTCCGGAAAGCTGCGCAGATTGTCGAGCGAATTGCGGATCGAGATGCGTTCCAGAGCCGTCTGACGCTCGGTCTGCGTCATGATGTCGTTGCTCTGGATCTGCTCGGCCGCCGGCTTCAGCAGCGCCATCCATCGGCCGATGAAATCGCCGGGCGACAATGGTTCGGCATTGGGATCGAGCGCGGCGCGGATACCCCCGCAGCGGCCATGGCCCATGACGACGATATCCGACACTTTCAACGACAAAACCGCGAATTCGAGCGCTGCCGAAGTCGCGTGGAAATTGCTGTCCGGCTCGTAGGGAGGCACCATATTGGCGACGTTACGGATAACGAAGAGCTCTCCAGGCCCGGCATCGAAGATGATCTCCGGCGCCGAGCGGGAGTCGCTGCAGGCGATCACGAGGGTCGACGGGCTTTGGCCAAGCTCAGCCAGAGTGCGGTAGCGTTCGCGCTCATCGGCATAACGCCCGCTCATGAAGTTGCGATAACCGTTCAGAAGGGTGTCGGGAAAGCTTTTCATGATATTGAATTACCGCGCGCTTTGGCCGATGGCAACCGTTGCGCTGCAAAAAGCCCCGGTCGCGCGCACAAGGCCGGGGCTTTCGAAAAAATACAATCGCCGGATCTTAGAACTGGTCGTCGTCCTCGTCGTCGCGGCTGGTCGACTTCAGCGACTTCAGCTTGGCGAAAACGGCGTCGGCGTCGATTTCCTTTTCCTTCTCTTCTTCACGCTCATAGCTGAAGCCGAGCTTTTCGGTTTCCTGAGCCGGCTGCAGGGTTGCGCCGAGTTCGGCGGCCGTCGGCAGCGGACGGCCCTTGGAGGCTTTTTCGACTTCCATGTCGAGATCGATCTGGCTGCAGAGGCCGAGCGTGACCGGGTCCATCGGCGTCAGATTGGCTGCGTTCCAGTGCGTACGGTCGCGGATCTGCTCGATGGTGGACTTGGTGGTGCCGACGAGACGGGAAATCTGCGCATCCTTCAGTTCCGGATGGTTGCGCACCAGCCACAGGATCGCGTTCGGGCGGTCCTGACGCTTGGAGACCGGCGTGTAACGCGGGCCGCGGCGCTTGGATTCCGGCACGCGGACCTTCGGCTCGGAGAGCTTCAGCTTGTGGTTCGGATTGGCTTCGGCGCGGGCAATTTCGTCGCGCGTCAGCTGGCCGGTGGAGATCGGGTCGAGGCCCTTGATGCCCTGTGCGGCTTCGCCATCGGCAATCGCCTTCACTTCGAGCGGATGCAGCTTGCAGAACTGCGCGATCTGGTCGAATGACAAGGCCGTATTGTCGACAAGCCAGATGGCAGTTGCCTTCGGCATGAGCAATTGTTGAGCCATGGATATAGTCCTTCTGTCAGTCCGCGCCGGTGTCGCGGTCCGGGGTGTAACACCACAATGTCCGGGAAATACGGCCCTATATAGCGATAGTGTCGCGTAATTGCAATTCTTTGCGCATGAAATGCACTTTGTCCAATTGCTGTCGTAGTTTGACCTGCTATTTATTGCGCGGAAAGAGCACTCACAACGGCAAATCGGAGTGCAAGGGAGTTGAGGAGGAAGAGATGTCGGAGAAGGTTCATCCTGTGACGAAGGCGGCCAAGGCGCATGCCTTGATCGACAAGGCGAAGTACCAGAAGTGGTATGAGCAGAGCGTTGAGGATCCCGACAAGTTCTGGGGCAAGCACGGCAAGCGCATCGATTGGTTCAAGCCCTTTACGAAGGTGAAGAACACGTCGTTCACCGGCAAGGTCTCGATCAAGTGGTTCGAGGATGGCGTGACCAACGTCTCCTATAATTGCATCGACCGGCATCTGAAGAAGCATGGCGACCGCGTTGCCTTCATCTGGGAAGGCGACAATCCCTATATCGACAAGAAGATCACCTATAACGAGCTCTACGAGCAGGTCTGCCGGCTGGCGAATGTCTTGAAAAAGCATGGCGTCAAGAAGGGCGACCGCGTCACCATCTACATGCCGATGATCCCGGAGGCGGCCTATGCGATGCTCGCCTGCGCCCGCATCGGCGCGGTGCATTCGGTCGTCTTCGGCGGCTTCTCGCCGGAGGCGCTTGCGGGCCGCATCGTCGATTGCGCCTCGACCGTCGTCATCACCTGCGACGAAGGTGTTCGCGGCGGCAAGTCGATCCCGCTGAAGGAAAACACCGATAAGGCCATTCAGATCGCCGCCAAGCAGCAGGTTGCGGTCAAAACCGTGATCGCGGTGCGCCGCACCGGCGGCAAGGTCGGCTGGGAGCCCGGCCGTGATGTCTGGTATCACGAGGAAACCGCCAAAGTGAAGGCGGATTGCCCGCCGGCCAAGATGAAGGCGGAAGATCCGCTGTTCATCCTCTACACCTCCGGCTCGACGGGCAAGCCGAAGGGCGTGCTGCACACGACGGCCGGCTACCTCGTCTATGCGGCGATGACGCATGAATATGTGTTCGACTATCATCCCGGCGATATCTACTGGTGCACAGCCGATGTCGGCTGGGTGACCGGCCATTCCTATATCGTCTACGGGCCGCTTGCGAACGCCGCGACCTCGCTGATGTTCGAAGGCGTACCGAACTATCCCGATCAGGGCCGTTTCTGGGACGTCATCGACAAGCACAAGGTCAATATCTTCTATACCGCGCCGACAGCGATCCGCTCGCTGATGGGCGCCGGCGACCATTTCGTCAAGCGCGCCTCGCGCTCCAGCCTGCGCATCCTCGGCACCGTCGGCGAGCCCATCAATCCGGAAGCCTGGGAATGGTATTACAAGGTGGTCGGCGACAGCCGCTGCCCGATCGTCGATACCTGGTGGCAGACAGAAACCGGCGGTCACATGATCACGCCGCTTCCCGGCGCAACCGATCTGAAGGCCGGTTCGGCCACCCTGCCCTTCTTCGGCGTGCAGCCGCAGCTGGTCGACAATGAGGGCAATGTGCTGGAAGGGGCGGCCGACGGCAATCTCGTCATCGCCGACAGTTGGCCCGGCCAGATGCGCACCGTCTATGGCGACCATGAACGCTTCATCCAGACCTACTTCTCCACCTACAAGGGCAAGTATTTTACCGGCGACGGCTGCCGCCGCGACGAGGATGGCTATTACTGGATCACTGGTCGTGTCGACGACGTGCTCAACGTCTCGGGCCACCGTCTCGGCACGGCGGAAGTGGAATCGGCGCTGGTGTCGCACAAACACGTGTCGGAGGCGGCCGTCGTCGGCTATCCGCATTCGATCAAGGGGCAGGGCATCTATTGCTATGTGACGCTGATGGTCGGGATGGAAGGCACCGAGGCACTGCGGCAGGAACTGGTGAAGCACGTCCGCACCGAAATCGGCCCGATCGCCTCGCCGGACAAGATCCAGTTCACCCCCGGCCTGCCGAAAACCCGCTCTGGCAAGATCATGCGCCGCATCCTGCGCAAGATCGCCGAAGACGATTTCGGGGCACTCGGCGATACCTCGACGCTCGCCGATCCGGCCGTCGTCGATGATCTGATCGCCAACAGGCAGAACAAGCCGGATGCGGCTTAAAGTCGAGCCTTCGCGCTATCCCGCCGCCTTTGAGTTTGCCGAAGAGGCGGGCGGGAAAGCAAAATCAGTGTTTAGCCGCAAAGATAAGTGCTAGATTTTGCAAGGGAGAGGCAGGCAGGGACCGCACCGGCTTTCCTGGCGTTATGCCAGCAAGCAACCGGCCCGGCTCTACCTCACCTCACGAAATAATCCGACAGAAATTCAAAAATCGATCGCCCGGCCGTTGATTTCCCAGTCGCCGAAGCGGGCGGGGTCGGCGCCTCCACGGCCGCCGATTTCGGTAGGCAACTCGGATTTTGACTGCGCCTTGCGGCGCTCCTCAGCTTCGGCGAGAGCGCGTTTTGCGGCGGGTGAGAGCGGCTTATGCGTAATTTCAGCGGCTTCGGTGTCGAGTTTATTGTCGTTATCTGCGGTTTGCATGGTCTCGCGCGACCTCCGAAATATTGAAATGAGAGGAGGAATAGCCAAATCATAGAGCATGATGCCGAAAAGTGTGAGCGGTTTTCGGGCGACATCATGCTCTGCTATTTTTAATTCCGGAGCGGATTCAGATTTCAGGTCGAAGAGACCCGAAATCATCCGGCTCCGGCGCGTCCGGCCGCAAAGAAAAAGGTTCGGACAACAGATGTGTTGGAGACCTTTCGATGAATCTCATGCGTACTGCCATGCTGCTTGCCTTCATGACCGCGCTTTTCATGGGCGTCGGTTTTCTGATCGGCGGTCAATCGGGCATGCTGATCGCATTTGTCGTCGCAGCCGGCATGAATTTCTTTTCCTACTGGAATTCCGACCGGATGGTACTCTCCACCTACGGCGCGCAGGAGGTGGATGAGCGCAGCGCGCCGGAATTCTACCGCATCGTCCGCGATCTCGCCCGCAATGCCGGCCTGCCGATGCCCAAAGTCTATCTCTATGACAGCCCGCAACCGAATGCTTTCGCGACGGGCCGCAATCCGGAAAATGCCGCCGTTGCCGCCTCCACCGGCCTGCTGCATGCGCTGACGCCGGAGGAGGTGGCCGGCGTGATGGCGCATGAGCTTGCCCACGTCCAGAACCGCGACACACTGACCATGACCATTACGGCGACGCTTGCCGGCGCCATCTCCATGCTCGGCAACTTCGCCTTCTTCTTCGGCGGCCGCCGCGACAACAACAATCCGCTCGGCATGGTCGGCGTTCTTGTCGCGATGATCGTCGCCCCTCTGGCTGCCATGCTGGTGCAGATGGCGATCAGCCGGACGCGCGAATATTCGGCCGACCGCCGTGGCGCGGAAATCTGCGGCAATCCGTTGTGGCTTGCCTCCGCACTCGGCAAGATCGCCCGCGGTGCGGCGCATATTCCAAACGAAGAGGCCGAAGGCCATCCGGCGACCGCGCATATGTTCATCATCAATCCGCTTTCCGGCGAGCGCATGGACAACCTGTTCTCAACCCATCCGAATACGGAAAACCGTATCGCCGCGCTGCATGAAATGGCCCGTTACGGTGGCGGCCGCGCCTCGCCGATGACACCGTCTTCCGGCCCATCTTCCGCCTTTGGCTCGACGGGGCCGTCCTTCACTGCTAATCCGGGGCGCAAATCGCGCTCCGTGCCGAATACGGGTCGCGGTGGTTCGCAACCGCCGAAGGGTCCCTGGTCTTGAGTTCTGACACGAAAAACAACGCTTCCAACAGAGACGGAAAACGATCGGGCAAACGGCCGCAGCCATCGCGGCAGCCTGATACGTCACCGTCGAAGCCGGGCCTTGCGGCCCGTGCCGCGGCGTCGAAGATCCTGGGAGCCGTGCTCGACCGCAAGACCTCGCTCGACGGCATGCTTGATACCGAAGGCGGCAGTGCCGCCTATACGACGCTCAGCGACGGCGACCGCGCCTTGGTGCGGGCCATCCTGAACAGCGCGCTGCGACACCTGCCGCGCATCGAGGCGGCGATATCGTCGCTGCTCGATTCGCCCTTGCCGGAAGGCGCCCGCGCCCTGCATCACGTGCTCGTCGTCGGTGCGACGCAGATTCTCTATCTCGACGTGCCGGATCATTCCGCCGTCGATCTTGCTGTCGAACAGGCTAACCGCGATCCCCGCAACCGCCGGTTTGCCAAGCTGGTCAATGCCATCCTCCGCCGCATCGGCCGCGAGAAGCAGGAAATTCTCGAGCGCATTGCGAACGTGCCGGCCATGCCAGGCTGGTTCCTGTCCCGCCTCGAAGCGGCCTATGGCGCTCCCGCTGCGCTGAAAATTTCCGACACGCAGCTCGAGCCGGCGGCGATCGATCTCACGGTCAAATCCGATCCAGAAGGCTGGGCCAAACGCCTAAACGGCGTGGTACTGCCGACCGGCGGCGTGCGGCTTGCCGCGTTCGAAGGGACCATTCCCTCGCTGGAAGGCTTCGACGACGGCGACTGGTGGGTTCAGGATGCCGCCGCCAGCATTCCGGCAAAGCTTTTCGGCTCGATAACCGGCAAGCGGGTCGTGGATCTCTGCGCGGCACCGGGCGGCAAGACGGCGCAGCTCATTCTCGCCGGCGCCCAGGTAACGGCGCTCGATCAATCCGCCAATCGCCTGAAGAGGCTGACCGGCAATCTGGCGCGTCTTGGCTTCGAAGCCGAAACCGTCGTTGCCGATATGAGCAAATATAAGCCCGACGAACTTTTCGACGCCGCTTTGCTCGATGCTCCATGCTCATCGACGGGAACGACACGCCGCCATCCGGACGTGCTCTGGACCAAGGGGCCGGAGGATATCGCCAAGCTCGCCGCCCTGCAGGAGCGCCTGCTTCGCCATGCCCTGACATTGGTCAAGCCGGGTGGCGTCGTGGTGTTTTCCAACTGCTCGCTCGATCCGGAAGAGGGTGAGGATCTGGTCGCGCGTCTGCTTGCCGACACGAAGAGTGTCGAACGCGTCCCGATCAAAGCCAGCGACTGGCCGGGTCTGGAAGCGGCGATATCGCCGCTTGGCGCTTTCCGCACCACGCCGGACATGTTGCCGCTTTCCGATGGCTTTGCCTCCGGTCTCGACGGCTTCTTTGCCGTGGTGCTTCGCCGCACGCATTAGGTGCTGAGCTCGGATCGCTTTACCGGACGGTTAAAAAACCGGCAAACATGTCCTTAATTGATATATTCGTAACCTCTTTTTAACCACGGCTAATGAGAGTATGCAGAAGCACATATGCAGATCTGCGGCAGGGTTTTGTGAATTCATACATGCGGGAAGCATGGCGGCGGATGTCGCGCCGCGCGGCGTTGACGCGATTGCGTCTCACCCGCCACACGATGCGTGTGCCGGAACGCCTGATCGTGGCACCGACAGACCTGCGCAGCGTCGATCCCTTTTTTGCGGAAGAGCTCCTGAACGGCCGCATCTTGCTGGCCGGACGCGTTCTGGAAACACAGGGGGCATCGCCCTTCTCGCTCGAATTGCCTTCGTTGGCCTTTGCCGCCCGGCTGCATAATTTTCGCTGGCTGCGGCATTTGCGGGCGGAAAAGAGCGATCAGGCCTCGGCCGTGGCACGGTCGATCCTTACCGACTGGATTGCCGTTCACGGCCGCCGGCTGCATGGGCTTGCCTGGTCGCCAGATATAGCGGCGCAGCGCCTGATCGCGCTTCTGTCGCATTCGCCCGTGCTTCTGCAGGGCACCGATAGCGGCTTCTACCGCCGCTTCATGCGCATGCTCGTTTTCCATGTGCGTTTTCTGCGCCGGATCGTAGCGTCGTCGCCCGATGGCATCACACGATTCCGCGTGCGCATTGCGCTAGCCATGGCCTCCGTCGCCATGCCGAGCAGTTCGCTGACGCTGAAACGGACGGGGCAGGCGCTCGATCGCGAGATCGACCGACAGATTCTGCAGGATGGCGGCCACATCTCCCGCAACCCGCGCGCATCGCTGGAGCTGCTGCTCGATCTGTTGCCGCTGCGCCAGACCTACGTCAATCTCGGCCACGATGTGCCGGTACGGCTGATCCCCGGCATCGACCGCATGTATCCGGCGCTGCGCTTTTTCCGTCACCAGGACGGCGACCTGGCACTGTTCAACGGCGCGACCTCGACCCTCGCCAACGAGCTGATGTCGGTGTTGCGTTATGACGAAACGGCGGGGCAGGCTTTCAAGGCGCTGCCGCATACCAAATATCATCGGCTGGCGGCCGGTTCGGCCGTCGTTATCGTCGATACGGGAACTGCAGCCTCTGTCGATCTCAGCCGCACCGCGCATGCCGGCTGTCTTTCCTTCGAAATGTCATCGGGCAAGTCGCGCTTCATCATCAATTCCGGCACACCCGAATTTGCCGGCGACCGCTTCATGCAGGCGGCGCGGGCGACCGCTGCGCATTCGACCGTGACGCTCAACGACACCTCGTCCTGTCAGTTCTCCAAATCGAAGTCGCTCGGGCCGATCATGGTCAGCGGCGTCAAGAAGGTCATCGTCGAGCGCGCCGAGACCGAGGACGGGCGCGACTATGTCCGCGCGGCGCATGACGGCTATCTCTCCGCCTTCGGTTATGTCCATGAGCGCGAGATCAGTCTCAATGCCAGCGGCACGATCGTCGCCGGCCGCGACCGGTTCTTCGTGCCCGAAGGCAAGAAGCATCAGCCGAAAGGCGAAGGCATTGCTTCGGCCCGCTTCCACATTCACCCCTCCATCAGCCTGCTGCAGACCGAGACGGATGCCGCGCTGCTGATCGCGCCGGATGGAGAGACTTGGGTCTTCTCCTCACCCGGCAACGAGGTGCTTGTGGCGGAGGATATCTTCTTTGCCGATCCGTCTGGCATGCGCTCCTCCGATCAGCTCGAGATCGTCTTCCGGATCACGGAAAAGCCGGAAATCCGCTGGTTTTTATCGCATCGGCCATAGGCTAAGCGCGTGAGCTATGCTAACGGGGCGGCATTATCCGTCCCGCGCCATCTACGCCGGACGCCTCGTCTCCCTGTGCTAGACCGGAGAAAGCCCATGGCCGTCGTTTCCAAGAAAATTCCCGCTCCCGACAAGGTGCAGGTGAAAACCGCGCTTCTGTCCGTTTTCGATAAGACCGGCATCGTCGAGCTGGCGCGTGCGCTGAGCGAACAGGGCGTGCGCCTGCTGTCGACCGGCGGCACGCACAAGGCGATTGCCGCAGCGGGCCTTGCGGTGACCGACGTATCGGAAGTGACGAATTTCCCGGAGATCATGGACGGTCGCGTCAAGACGCTGCATCCGAAGGTGCATGGCGGTCTGCTCGCCATCCGTGACGATGCCGAACACAAGGCTGCGATGAAGGAGCATGGGATCGAGGGCATCGATCTTGCAGTGATCAATCTCTATCCCTTCGAGGACGTTCGCAAGGCCGGCGGCGATTATCCGACGACGGTGGAGAATATCGATATCGGCGGCCCGGCAATGATCCGCGCATCGGCCAAGAACCACGCTTATGTGACCACGCTCACCGATCCCGCCGATTATGCCGAACTGCTGGCCCAACTTTCCACCGATGCGGGCCAGACGACCTATGATTTCCGCAAGCGCATGGCCGCCAAGGCCTTTGCCCGCACCGCAGCCTATGATGCGATGATCTCCAACTGGTTTGCCGAAGCGCTCGATATCACCACGCCACGCCACCGCGTCATTGGCGGTGTTCTGCGCGAGGAAATGCGTTATGGCGAAAACCCGCACCAGAAGGCTGCTTTCTACCTGACCGGCGAAAACCGCCCCGGCGTTTCCACGGCGACGCTCATCCAGGGTAAGCAACTTTCGTACAACAACATCAACGATACCGATGCCGCTTATGAGCTCGTTGCCGAGTTCCTGCCGGAAAACGGTCCGGCCTGCGCGATCATCAAGCATGCCAATCCCTGCGGCGTTGCCACCGGTCCCAGCCTCGCGGAAGCCTATAAGCGCGCCCTCGCCTGCGATTCCACCTCTGCGTTCGGCGGCATTATCGCCCTGAACAGCCTGCTCGATGCTGCAACGGCGGAAGAGATCGTCAAGCTCTTCACCGAGGTCATTATCGCGCCCGAAGTGAGCGAGGAAGCCAAGGCGATCATCGCCCGCAAGCCGAATCTGCGCCTCCTCTCGGTCGGCGCCCTGCCCGATCCGCGCGTAGCCGGCCTGACCGCAAAGACCGTCTCAGGCGGCCTGCTCGTTCAGAACCGTGACAACGCGCTGGTCGAGGACATGGAGCTGAAGGTGGTGACCAAGCGCGCGCCGACGGCGCAGGAGCTGGAAGACATGAAGTTCGCCTTCCGCGTCGCCAAGCATGTGAAGTCGAACGCCGTGGTTTATGCCAAGGACGGCCAGACGGCCGGCATCGGTGCGGGTCAGATGAGCCGCGTCGATTCCGCCCGGATCGCCGCCATCAAGGCCGAGGAAGCTGCCAAGGCGATGGGGCTTGCAGAGCCGCTGACGCGTGGTTCTGCCGTTGCTTCAGAAGCTTTTCTACCGTTTGCCGATGGGTTGCTCTCGGCGATTGCCGCTGGCGCCACGGCCGTCATCCAGCCGGGTGGCTCGATGCGCGACCAGGAAGTGATCGACGCGGCCAACGAGCACAATGTCGCGATGGTCTTCACCGGCGTGCGTCATTTCCGCCACTGATCGGCGGATATACCTTAGCGGAAAATCGTATATCCCTGCTGGTGAACCAGCCGGGATTTTCTATGTCTACGTCGCTTTATCAGCCGGATAGGGCGTGGGCAGCAGAAGCAGCAGGCCGCCGGCGAGGAAAAGGACGAGCGTCGCCATGCCGAGGCGGGCCGAGCCGCTCCAATAAGTCACCAGCGAGAAGAACAGTGTCGCCATGAAACTGGTGGCGCGGCCTGACAGTGCGTAGATGCCGAAATAGCGGCCTGCCTCGGAGAGGCTGACGCTGCGGGCAAGATACGAGCGTGAGGAGGCCTGGACAGGCCCGAAGGCGATGCCGATCAAGAGACCATAGCCGATATAGGCCTTTTCGGCCGCCGTGCCGAACAGACCGCCCGAGCTGGCGGTGGAGAGCGGCACGAGGCCGAAGAGCGTGAAACCAGGGCCGGTCGAGAGGATGCCGAAAGTGGCGACGAGCAGCAGTGTTAGACTGATGATGACGGTCATTTTCGAGCCCAGCCAGCGATCGACGTAACCGGCGGCGAAGCAGCCGAAGATGGCGATGACGTTCAGGATGATGCCGTAGATACCGATCTCGATCGTAGCCCAGCCGAACATGCCGGCCGCAAAGGTGCCGCCGAGGATCAAGAGACCGTTGACGCCATCCTGATAGATCATGCGGGCGATGAGGAAGAGGCTGATTCCGCGCCGGCGCTTGAGCTCGCCGAGGGTCGCGGAGAGCTCGTGCAGGCCCGAACGCACCGCTGCGCCAAGCGGCAGGCCGCGGGCGGCGTCCGGCGTGAAAAGGAACATCGGCAGGATGAAGATGAAATACCACACGGCCGAGATTGGCCCGGTAATGCGCGCATCCTCGCCCAACACGGCATCAAGGCCGAAGAGCGGCGGCAGGCCGAGAATGGTCTTGCCGGTCTGCGGGTTGCCGGCCAGCAGTGCAACAACGGTGATCAGCACGATCATGCCGCCGAGATAGCCGAGCCCCCAGGCAGCGTTCGACAGCCTGCCGACATCGTCTTTGGCGACCAGCCGAGGCATCATCGAATCATTGAACACGATCGAGAACTCGGCCGAGATCGAAGCGAGGATCATGAAGATCACTGGATAGATTGCGGGCGATCCGGGTGCTGCGCCCCAAAGACAGAAGAGACTTGTGATCTTGATGACGGCGAAGAAGGCGATCCATGGTTTGCGGGCGCCGGATTGATCGGCGATCGAGCCGAGGACGGGGGAGAGGACGGCGATGACCACCGAGGAGATCGTCGCCATGTTGCTCCACGTCGTCTGGGCGGAAACCGGATCGGCCGTCAGCCGCGCGACGAAATAGGGGCCGAAGATGAAGGTGGTAACGACCGTGAAGAACGGCTGAGCCGCCCAATCGAAAAACATCCAGCCCCAGATGCCGCGTGCCGGCACTTTTGCCGGCACGTCATTGTCAACAATTTCTGTTGCCACCAGATTTAGCCCTCAATCCCTCATCCGCCTAACGGGTCGGGGCGGACTGTGTCACCTTGCCCGGCCGTTCGCAAGGTCGCTGAGCAGGCCGGCGGCGACGGTGATACGGGCGAGATTGGGGTCGCCGCTTTCACTGAGGCCGCCAAGTTCTTCGGCGATGCGATTGATGCGGATGCGGTCTTCCGCATGCCACGCCTGAACCGGCTGCTTGTCTTTCGGATGGTTGGACAATGCGGAGATGACGATATCGCGGCGTGCGCCGGCGATCTGGTCGAGGCTGCGCGCCAAAGCCAGGCTCTCATAGTGGTCGCCGGTGACGATACGGCTGCCGGCAAGCAGCAGACGGCCGACGCGGAAGGTCTGCGACACTGTGAAGTAGCTTTCCGCCGCTCGGTTAAGAGTATCGCCGGTGCGCTCGGCGATCTGCATGATTTCAGGCACGAGAACAAGCGCGTAGATCGTCGCGATCTCCGAAGCGAGCGTCTCCGGCAGTCCGGCAGCCTGGTATTCCGTCTCGCGAGCGGCGATTTCGGCTGCAAAATCCGCAGGAATATGGGTCAGAAAGACGGGTCGCAGCTTCTTCAATGCTGCGCGCAGCCGGCCAACGGTTTCCTCGATCTCGCCCTTGGCCGCCCCGGTCTTCAGCAGGAGCCGAGTCAGCACGGTATAGACCTCGGTGATCTCGCCATAGACGCGGTTCTGCATCTGGCCGCCGATCTTGCCATCGAGCGCGTCGGTCTCGTTCCAGAGCCGGTCAAGATCGAAGCCGTCGCGGGCGATGACGGCGGCCTTCACCACCTCGGCAGCCGACGCCGCCGTAGCATCCATCATGCTGACCGCAAAGCCCGGGCCGCCCCGATTGATCGCTTCGTTGGCAAGCGCCGTGCCGATGATTTCGCGGCGCAGACGATGGCGTTCGATATCGGTGGCGTTCGAGCGCTGCATCTTGGCCGGGAAATAGCGGCTGAGGGTGGCGGCGAAGTAGGGATCGTCGGGCAAGTCGCTGGCAACGATCGCATCGAAGAGGACGATCTTGGCGTAGGAAAGCAGCACGCCGATTTCGGCCCGCGTCAGCGGTCGCCCATTGGCATAACGCTCTGCGAAGGTCTGATCGTCGGGCAGGGTCTCGACCTTGCGGTTGAGCTGCTTTGTCCCTTCCAGCACGCTCATGAAGCGGCTGAGTTCCAGGCCATTGGCAGCGCCCTTGCGCTCCGTCAGCGAGATCGCCAGGGATTGCAGGTAGTTGTTGCGCAGAACGAGCGCCGCCACCTCATCGGTCATGGAGGCAAGCAGCGTGTCGCGCTTGGCGCGTGTCAGCCGGCCGTCATGCATGGCGTTGGCAAGCGCGATCTTGATGTTGACCTCGACGTCGGAGGTGTTGACGCCGGCCGAATTATCGATGGCGTCGGAATTGCAGCGCCCGCCCTTAAGGCCATAGGCGATGCGGCCTTTCTGGGTGACGCCGAGATTGGCACCCTCGCCGATCACCCTGGCGCGGACGTCCTCAGCCGTGATGCGGATCGGATCGTTGGCACGGTCGCCGACCTCCGAATCGGTTTCGGACGGCGCCTTGACGTAGGTGCCGATACCGCCGAACCACAGGAGATCGACAGGAGCCTTGAGGATCGCCGTCATGATCTCGAAGGGCGTTGCCACCGATTTTTCGATGCCGATGGCGGCGACCGCTTCCGGTGTCAGCGTCACCGATTTTGCCGATCGGGAAATGATCATCGCGCCCTTTGAGAGGACGGACTTGTCGAAATCCTGCCAGCTCGAGCGCGGCAGGTTGAATAGGCGCTGCCGCTCGGCGAGCGTCTTTGGCATGTCCGGATCGGGATCGATGAAGATGTCGCGATGGTCGAAAGCGGCGAGCAGGCGAATCTTCGGAGACAGGAGCATGCCGTTGCCAAAGACGTCGCCGGACATGTCGCCGACGCCGACGACACTGAAGGGCGTCGTCTGGATGTCGATATCCATCTCGCGGAAGTGGCGCTTCACGGTTTCCCATGCGCCGCGGGCGGTGATGCCCATCTTCTTGTGGTCGTAGCCGGCCGAGCCGCCTGACGCAAAGGCATCGTCGAGCCAGAAGCCGGCTTCCTGCGCCAGCGCATTAGCGGTGTCGGAGAAGGTCGCTGTGCCCTTGTCGGCGGCCACGACGAAGTAGGGGTCGTCACCATCGAGCCGTACGGTGTCGACGGGCGGTATGATATCGGCGCCGGAGATGTTGTCGGTGATCGACAGCAGCGTGCGGATATAGGTCTTGTAGGCCTCGCGGCCGGCAGTGAAGATGTCGTCGCGGCTGCCGCCGACCGGGAGCTTTTTCGGATAGAAGCCGCCCTTGGCGCCGACGGGGACGATAACGGCGTTCTTGACCTGCTGCGCCTTCACGAGGCCCAGCACTTCGGTGCGATAATCCTCGGCGCGGTCCGACCAGCGCAGACCGCCGCGCGCCACCTTGCCGAAGCGCAGGTGGACGCCTTCCACCTCGACGCCATAGACGAAGATTTCGCGGAAGGGTCGCGGCTCGGGCAGGCCGTCGAGCAGCATCGGATCGAGCTTGAAAGCGAGCATGGCCTTCGGTGTACCGTCCGCATTCTTCTGGAAGTAGTTGGTGCGCAATGTCGCATCGACGGCGTTGACGTAGCGACGCAGGATGCGGTCGTCATCGAGGCTCGGTACGTCGGCAAGCTTGGCTTCGATGGCTGCATGCAGATCGACAAGCTTCTTCGTACGATTCTTGTCGCTGAGCTTCGGATCAAGCGTGTCGTGAAACAGGCGGAAAAGTGAGGCGGCGATCTCAGGATATTTATCCAGGGTGGAGGCGATGTAATCCTGCGAATAGGCAATGCCGGCCTGGCGAAGATAGCGGGAATAGGCGCGCAGCACGTTGGTTTCGCGGGCTGAGAGATCGGCCGAAACGATCAGACGGTTGAAAGCGTCGTTGTCGATCGTGCCGCCGAAGGCTGCAAGGAAGGCTTCTTCCAGGGCGGCGCCGTGGCGAGCGAGATCGATCGTCAGGCCGCTGCGGGTTTCGAGCTCCATGTCGTGAAGCACGACATGGCCGGTCGAGTCGTCTTTGGCTGTGACATAGATATCGAAGGTGCGCTCGCTGATGACGTTGAAACCGAGATTTTCGAGCAGCGGCACGCGGCGCGACAGCGCCAGATTGCCGTCTCCATGGAAGATCTTCAACGAGAGAATGTCACCCGTTTCGTCCTTGCGGATATAGAAGCCGATGCGGATCGGCTCGGCACCCGCGGTTGCCGTGATATCCGGCAGATCGGCAAAGGCGTCTTCCGGCGAGAAGGCTTCCTGGAAAGCCTGGCTGACGGAAATGTTCGGCGCCTTCGGGCCGGCCAGCATGGCAAAGCGCTCGTCCCAGCGGGCCGTTATGGCTCGGATCGCCTCTTCGAGCTTGGCTTGCGGAACATGCGGCGTCTTTCCGGCGCTGCGGCCGATAATGAAATGCACGCGCGCCACGCCTCCTTCCGGGAAGGCGGGATAATAGGCGGAGACGCGGCCGTCATAGACCGACTTCAAGTAATTGCCGATCTTCTCGCGGACGACGGAATCATATTCCTCGCGCGGCACATAGACGATGACGGAGACGAACCGGTCGAAGTGATCGATACGAGGCAATGCGCGCACGCGTGGCCGATCGGTCAGGTCGTTGATCTGCTCGGCGAAATTTGCCAGCAGCGAGGTGTCGATCTGGAAGAGATCGTCGCGGGGATAGGATTCCAGCGTGTTTTCGAGCGTGCGACCCGAGTGGCTTGTCGGATCGAAGCCGAAGTGATCCTTGACCTTCTGCACCTTCGAGCGCAGCAGCGGTACTTCGGTGGCAGAGCTCGTATAAGCCGTCGATGTGAAGAGGCCGACGATGCGCAGCTCGCCCGTGACGTTGCCATCAGCGTCGAAACGCTTGACGCCGACGTAATCCATATAGGCGCGGCGGTGGACGATCGACTTTACATTGGCTTTGGTGACGATCAGGAAATCCGGGCCGTCGAGGAAGGCGAGGATTTCCGGCGTAGTCGTGACGGCGTCCTTGCCCTGCCGGAGAACGCGAACATCCGGATTGGAGAGAATGCCGAGGCCGGTGCCTCGATCCCGCTCGACCTTGGCGCTGGCGCCCTTGCCGGAATAGACATATTCGCGCATGCCGAGGAAGGTGAAATTGCCGTCTCTTAGCCAGGCAAGGAAGGCGAGTGCCTCATCGCGGTCGTTCTTGCGGCGGCCCGCCGCTTCATAGGTTGAAAGTTCCGATATTACCATCTCGAGGCGCGCCAGCATCGGCTTCCAGTCGGACACGGTGAGATGCGTCTGATCGAGCACGGTCTGCACGCGCCTGGTCAGATCCGCTGCCTGCGCCGCCGTCAGGGGGGAGATATGCAGCTGAATGTGGCTGACGCGATGGGCCGGATCGCTCGGGTGATCGGCTGAATAGAGGCTCGGAGGCTTGCCGCCCTCGAGGACCAGGATCGGGTGCACCGCCATATAGAGATCGCGGTAGCTGCTGGTCACCTCACCCATGATCGATTCATAGAGGAAGGGCATGTTGTGGTCGGTGATCGAAAGGATCGAGACAGCAACTCCATCGGGCTCGATACCGGCGACCTGCTCAATACTGACGCGGGGGGACGTGCCGCTCCAAGCTGCCAGTTCCTTCGCCGCGTGCGCTGCGGCAACTGCCAGCATTTCCGGGCTGTAAGCCTTCATGTCGTCATTGCTCGCCCGGCCGAACAGGATTTCGGGATCGAGATGCGTCTCGCCTGTCGCCACCGCAATCTTGCGTGCCGCTTCGATCTGTTTTTCCCGTTTCGGATTGGTCTTAGGCGCCATGAAATTCCTCCCGATTTTCGAATTTTGACGACAGTAGCAGAAGGTTTAGCGAAAAAACTGCCAAAAAGAATGCGATTTTGGTTGCTTTCGGACTGATTTCGGCCGGTTTTTTTAAAAAACTTGCCGAAATGGACGATCGGTGTGCAATGAGGATGGCAAATGTAGGAAACCGGCGTGAATCACCTCGTCAACAGAGGTTTTCATGACTCTGTGAAGCGCGGTTGACAGAGTGGCGCCAAAGGGATCATCAACGGCACATTGCAGTTGAAGCCCTGAACTTGAAAGCAAGCATCATGTCGCAAGTGTCGGCCGGCGCCGTTATTGTCATCTCCAGCCACGTCGTTCGAGGCTCCGTCGGCAATCGCGCTGCGGTTTTTGCGCTGGAAACGCTTGGCCATCCGGTCTGGGCGCTGCCGACCATCGTTCTGCCATGGCACCCCGGCCATGGCCGCTCGACGCGGCTGACCTTCAACGAAGCCGATTTCGACCATGCGATGGACGATCTTATCGCCGCCCCCTGGCTTTCCGAGGTTAAGGCGGTGCTATCGGGCTATTTCGGCAACGCTGCCCAGGCGCATGCCGTCGCCCGGCTGGTGACGGCGCTGCGGGAGAAAAATCCGGATATTCTCTATGCCTGCGATCCCGTCATCGGCGATGCAGGCGGGCTCTACGTGCCGGAGGCGACGGCGGAAGCGATCCGCGACCAGCTGATCCCGCTGGCGTCGCTCGCAACGCCGAACCGCTATGAGCTTGCCTGGCTGGCGGGAGCACCGCTCGAGGACAATAACGCCATCATGGAGGCAGCCCTCGCGCTTGGACCGTCGCGCATGCTGGTGACGTCTGCCGTGCCGATGATGGCCGGCGGTATCGGCAATCTCTATCTCAGCGGCCGAAATGCGCTGCTTGCCGAGCATCGCAGCGTGGAAGGCGCGCCGAACGGGCTCGGTGATCTTTTATCCGCGGTCTTCCTGTCGCGTCTGCTTTCGGGAATGGATGAGGAACGCGCATTGCAGCTGACGACAGCCAGCGTCTTCGAGGTGCTGGCTCGCGCGGTCAAGCGCGGCAGCAACGAACTGACGCTGGCCGTCGATTCCGCAAGCCTGTCGACACCGATGGCGATGGTGCAGCTGCGCCACCTCGTCCATCCTGCACAGCGCAGGAAAAAATAACGGCCAGAGCTTTTCAGCCTATCGCGCGCCGAAAATCGCCGAGCCGACGCGTACGCTGGTGGCGCCGAAAGCAATCGCGGTTTCA
Source organism: Rhizobium sp. JAB6 (assembly GCF_003024605.1). Classification (GTDB taxonomy): domain Bacteria; phylum Pseudomonadota; class Alphaproteobacteria; order Rhizobiales; family Rhizobiaceae; genus Rhizobium. The sequence goes on from NZ_PYJQ01000011.1 coordinate 120,119, forward strand.
TAGTCGCTCGACATGCCCATGGAGAGCTTCTCGACACCGGCCTGCTTGGCAAGCTTTGCCAGCAGGGCAAAATGCGGCCCGGGATTTTCGTCGGCCGGCGGAATGCACATCAGGCCCTCGATCGAAAGCCCGAGCTCCTTCCGGCAGAGATCGACGAAAGCGACCGTATCGTCGGGCGCAATACCAGCCTTCTGCGGCTCGAGGCCGGTATTGACCTGAACGTAGAGCCGCAAATTCTTGCCCTGCCGCTTCATTTCATCGGCAATGGCCCGCGCGATCTTTTCCCGGTCAATGGTTTCGATCACGTCAAACAGCGCCACGGCATCTGCGGCCTTGTTCGATTGCAGCGGCCCGATCAGATGCAGCTCGATTCCAGGCGTTTCGGCCTTCAACTCCGGCCACTTGCCCTGGCTTTCCTGCACGCGGTTTTCGCCGAACACCCGCTGGCCGGCCGAAATCGCCGGGCGGATCTGATCGGCGTCAAAGGTCTTGGAAACGGCAACGAGCTGCACGGAACCTCTCGGCCGGCCAGCCTGATGTTCAGCCGCCGCGATATGGGATCGGACTTCGTTCAGGCGCTCTTGAAGTTCCATCTTTTCGCCTCGATATGTTCGCTTGCTTCTCAAACCTTGCAGTAATCAGGCAGGCAGGCTTTGCCAAGGGCCAATACGTCCGAATCCGGCTTTGCATCGCAAGATAAGGCACTTGCTGCAACCGCTAAACTTGACGCTCGGGTGGTTTCGTGGTGAAGGTCACGCCTGACTCCCCATGATTTTCCGGAATACAAGAACAGATGACTAGCGAACGTTATAATCCGCGCGATGCCGAGCCCCGCTGGCAGAAAAAATGGAACGAAGAGAAGGTCTTCGTGACAGACAATGCCGATCCGCGTGAGAAATACTACGTTCTGGAGATGTTTCCCTATCCGTCGGGCCGCATCCATATGGGCCATGTGCGTAACTACGCCATGGGCGACGTCGTCGCCCGCTACAAGCGCGCCCGCGGTTATAACGTGCTGCATCCGATGGGCTGGGACGCCTTCGGCATGCCGGCGGAAAACGCCGCACGCGACAACAAGGTGCATCCGAAGGAATGGACCTACCAGAACATCGCCTCGATGCGCACCCAGCTGAAGGCAATGGGTCTGTCGCTCGACTGGAGCCGCGAGTTCGCGACCTGTGACGTCGACTATTATCACCGCCAGCAGATGCTCTTCATCGACATGATGGAGAAGGGCTTGGTCTACCGCAAGAAGTCCAAGGTCAATTGGGACCCGGTCGACAACACCGTACTCGCCAACGAGCAGGTCATCGACGGACGCGGCTGGCGCTCGGGCGCGCTCGTCGAGCAGCGCGAGCTGACGCAATGGTTCTTCAAGATCACCGAGTTCAGCCAGGAACTGTTGGATGCCCTGGATACGCTTGACCATTGGCCGGAAAAAGTGCGGCTGATGCAGAAGAACTGGATCGGCCGTTCCGAGGGCCTGACCATCCGCTGGGAAATCGTGGCCGAAACCGCTCCCAACAGCGATCGCGAAATCACGGTTTACACGACCCGTCCGGATACGCTGTTTGGCGCCTCTTTCCTGGCGATCTCGGCCGACCATCCGCTCGCCAAGGAGGCGGCTGCCAAGGATCCGGCCATCGAAGCCTTCTGCGAGGAGTGCCGCCGCGCCGGCACCTCGCTGGCGGCACTCGAAACCGCAGAGAAGAAGGGCATGGACACCGGAATCCGCGTCCGCCATCCCTTCGACCCATCCTGGGAGCTGCCTGTCTACATCGCCAATTTCGTACTGATGGACTATGGCACGGGCGCCATCTTCGGCTGCCCATCCGGCGATCAGCGCGACCTGGATTTCGCCCGTAAATATGGCCTGCCGGTCGTCCCCGTTGTTATGCCTGCCGATGGCGATGCTGCGAGCTTCAGTATCGGCGACACCGCCTATGACGGTGATGGCGTGATGATCAATTCCCGCTTCCTCGACGGCATGAGCACCGATGAAGCCTTTCAGACGGTTGCGACCAAGCTCTCCGAAACGAGCCTCGGCAATGCACCGCAGGCCGAGCGCAAGGTGAATTTCCGCCTGCGCGATTGGGGCATCTCCCGTCAGCGCTATTGGGGCTGTCCGATCCCGGTCATCCATTGCGAGGACTGCGGCGTGCTGCCGGTGCCGAAGAAGGACCTGCCGGTCAAGCTGCCCGACGACGTGAGTTTCGACCAGCCGGGCAATCCGCTCGACCGGCACGCCAGCTGGCGCCATGTCGCCTGCCCGCAATGCGGCAAGGCTGCGCGCCGCGAAACCGATACGATGGACACCTTCGTCGATTCGAGCTGGTATTTCGCCCGCTTCACCGCTCCCTGGGAAAACCAGCCGACGGACCCGAAGGCCGCCAATCGCTGGCTGCCCGTCGATCAGTATATCGGCGGCATCGAGCATGCGATCCTGCATTTGCTCTATTCGCGCTTCTTTACCCGCGCCATGCGTGAAACCGGCCATCTCGATGTGAAGGAGCCCTTCAAGGGCCTGTTCACGCAAGGTATGGTCGTGCACGAAACCTATAGCCGCGGAAGCGGCCTGACGCGCGAATGGGTGTCGCCGGCCGATATAAAGATCGAAGAGGTCGACGGCCAGCGCCGCGCGACACTGCTGTCATCGGGCGAGGACATTACCATCGGCTCGATCGAGAAGATGTCGAAATCGAAGAAGAACGTCGTCGATCCCGATGATATCATCGCTTCCTATGGCGCCGACACGGCCCGCTTCTTCGTACTCTCCGATTCACCGCCTGATCGCGATGTTATCTGGTCGGAATCTGGCGTCGAAGGCGCGCATCGCTTCACGCAGCGCATGTGGCGGCTGATCTCCGAAGCTGCCGATGCGCTGAAGACGGTTGAATCGGTTGCCGCCAAGGAAGGCGAGGCGCTGGCGATTTCGCAGATCGCCCATCGTACGCTCAAGGCCGTTCAGGGTGATTACGACAAACTCGCCTTCAACAAGGCGGTCGCCCGCATCTATGAATTCGTCAACGCGCTGGCGGCACCGCTCGGCAAGGTCGCATCCGGCCAGGCGGATAGCGCATATCGTTCTGCCGTTCGCGAAGCCGTGGAAATTCTGATTGCGCTGGTTGCGCCGATCACGCCGCATCTGGCTGAGGAATGCTCCGCTGCGCTCGGCAAGGTCAACATGGTCGCGACGAGCCCATGGCCCGTTTATGACGAGACGCTCGTGATCGAGAACGAGATCGTCTATCCCGTTCAGATCAACGGCAAGAAGCGCGCTGAATTGACAATCGCGCGCGATGCAGATCAGAATGCCGTGCAACAGGCCGTGCTCGCCCTGGATGCCGTCACGAGCGCATTGAATGGTCAGGCGCCAAAGAAGATCATCGTCGTTCCACAGAGGATCGTAAACATTGTCGTCTGATAGAGTTTTCAAATTCGCCCGCATGGCCGGCGTCGCGTCTTTGGTGGCGGTTGCCGGCCTCCTGTCTGCATGTCAGGTTCGGCCGCTCTATGCCGTCAGCACCGGCGTCATACAGAAACTGTCGGAAGTCTCGTTCTCCGACGTCGGCTCGCGCGTCGGTCTCCAGGTGCGCAACCAGCTGATCTTCATCGCTGGACGCGGCGCAGGCGAGACCAAGACGCCAAAATACAATGTCGATCTGAGCGTCAGCTCCGGCACCGGCGGCGTGCTCTATCTTCCGTCTTCAAGTACGTCGGCCGCAGGCCGCACGACCGTGACCGTTTCCTTCACGCTGAGGGAGATCGGTACCGGCAAGGTCATCAAATCCGGTAGCCGCGCGGTAACTTCGCTGGTCGATTTCCCGACGCAGGAATTCGCCAAACAGCGCGCAATTCGTGATTCGGAAGACCGTGCCGCCCGCGAAGTCGCCGAAATGGTGGCTGCCGACATCGCTGCAGCGCTCAGCCGCTGATAGAGAGCGCGGCATGGCAGAAATCAAGTCTCATGAATTTGACGGATTCCTGCAAAATGCCGCGCGCAACTACCGGATTTTCGTGATCTATGGTCCGGATCGCGGTCTCGTTTCCGAACGGGCCGCGCAGATTGCCGGCAAGACGGGCGTCGATCTGAACGACGCATTTTCCCTCATCAAGCTCGATATAACCGACCTGCAGAATGATGCGGGCCGTCTTCTCGACGAAGTCAACGCCATCGGCCTGTTCGGCGGCGAAAAGCTCGTCTGGATTCGCGGCGCCGCCAATGAGAAGGCGCTGGTCGATGCGCTGCAGATCATCGCGGACGATCCGCCCAATGCCAGTTTCGTCATCGTCGAAGCCGGCGATCTCAAGAAGGGATCGGGATTGCGCAAGGTGGCAGAGCCGGCGCGAACCGTGGCAACCATTCCCTGTTATGCCGATGATGCAAGGGCGCTCAACAATCTGATCGACACCGAGCTGGCAAATGAAGGCCTGCGCATCTCGCATGCTGCCCGCCAGGCACTGCTCGAACTTCTCGGCGGCGATCGCATTGCCTCGCGCAACGAGGTGCGAAAGCTTGCGCTTTACTGCCGCGGGCAGGCGACGATCGAAGAAGAGCACGTGATCGAAATCATTGGCGATGCCAGCGCTATTTCCACCGACGACGCCGTCGATGCCATCCTAAAAGGGGATTCTCCAGCCTTCCTGCATGCTATGCAGAAGATCGCCTCATCCAAGACGCCGATGTTTCTCGTGCTGCAAGGCTGTCTGAGGCAGTTTCAGATGCTTGATACGATGCGGGCCGAGATGGATGAAAAGCGCCTGGCACCCGCTCAGGTCATGCAGACGCTTGGACGCCATCTCCATTTCAGGCGCAAGCCCGTGATCGAACAGGCACTGAAAAGCTGGAACGCTCCCGCCATCGCCCGCGAGATGAACAGGCTGCAAACGGCCATTCTGCAGACACGCCAGCGCGCCAGCCTCGAAGACACGATCGCAACGCAAACCCTGCTTGCGACCACTCTCCAGTCAGCCCGCAAGGGCTGATGTTTCACAGGAATCATAGCACTCAGAGTTCGCAAAAAGCACGGGCTCTGAATAACCGCCTGTTATTACTGGGGTTTCTCTATGTCAGCGACGCTCTAGCAGTCGGCATATTTCTTCAAGCTGCTCCAGCGTTTTATAGCTGATCTTCACCTGACCGCCATTGCCCCGGTGGTTGATCGAGACGTCCAGCCCCAGCGTGTCTGATAGCGTGCGTTCCAGCGCCAGCGTATCGGAATCCTTCTCATCCCTGCGCGCGCCCGCGGGGCGGGGGTCGTTCTGAGCCTTGATGTCGTTCTGCGCGAGACGCTCGGCATCGCGCACCGACATCCCTTTTGAAACGATGGTCCGCGCCAACGCCGCCGGATCGGAGGTGGAAACCAGGGCACGGGCGTGGCCGGCGGAAAGCGAGCCGGCGGCAAGCATATCGCGGACAGGGTCGGGAAGCTTCAACAGACGCAGTGAGTTGGCAACATGGCTGCGGCTCTTGCCGATGATTTCGCCGAGATCGTTTTGTGTGTAGCCGTGCTCGGCAATCAGCTGCTCGTAACCCAGAGCTTCTTCAAGAGGATTGAGATCCGCGCGCTGAACATTCTCGACGATCGCGATCTCAAGTGCGGTCTTGTCATCGACATCGCGAACGATCACCGGGATTTCGATCAGGCCGGCAAGCTGCGCCGCCCGCCAGCGCCGTTCACCGGCGATGATTTCATAACGATCGGTGGAAACGGTGCGAACGACGACCGGCTGAACGATGCCGTGCTGGCGAATGGAGCTGGCAAGATCATGCAGCTCAGTCTCATCGAAATAGCGGCGCGGGTTGCGCGGGTTGCGGCTGATGAATTCGATAGGGACGAGGCGATCGGGATTCACCGCCGGTCTGTTGGCATCCACAGGCGTCGGCTGATCCATCTCCCCAATGAGAGCCGCCAGTCCGCGCCCGAGGCGCCGCTTCGAAAGATCATCATTCATCGCCGATACTCACCCTGAAACAAATACTCGATATCAGGCGGCAGCCTTGCGCTGCCGCTCTCTTTGAATGACTTCCGAAGCCAGTTGGAGATAGGCTTGGCTGCCTGCGCACTTCAGATCGTAAAGAATGGCCGGCTTGCCATAGGAAGGCGCCTCGGACACGCGCACGTTGCGCGGAATCAACGTGCGGTAGACCTTTTCGCCCAAATGGGTCCGTACGTCGCTAACGACTTGCTGTGCAAGATTATTGCGCGAATCGAACATGGTTAAGACAATTCCCTGAATATCAAGAGAAGGGTTTACCGTGCGCCGGACCTGATCCACCGTCTCAAGCAGCTGGCTGAGGCCTTCCAGGGCGAAAAATTCACATTGTAACGGGACCAAAACGGAATGCGCCGCAGCCATCGCGTTCATAGTCAGAAGATTAAAGGAGGGCGGGCAATCCACGAGAATATAGGAAAAGGAGAGGGCATCAGACGTATTCAACGCGCGCCGCAGCTTGAAGACACGATCAGGCTGCTGGGCGATCTCCATCTCGATCCCGAGCAGGTCCATCGTCGACGGCACGATAAAGAGATTCGGCACGGCCGTTTCCTGCACCGTTTCCATGATGCCATGGCTACCTAGCAGGAGGTCATAGGACGACAATTTACGATCGCGCCGTTCAATACCCAAACCGGTGCTGGCATTGCCCTGTGGATCGAGATCGACAATCAGGACGCGTTCGCCGATAGCGGCGAGCGCCGTGGCAAGGTTAATGGCGGTCGTCGTCTTGCCAACGCCGCCCTTTTGATTTGCGATGGTAATAATCCGGTTTCGCTCGCCGATCATTTGCCGCATATCCAATTGTGGTTAATTCAAACGTCGCAGGTGACTGAGTTCCAAGATAACCGAATCTCGCTCAACGACGCTTTGATGTTTTACCAGATCGAATTGCCAACGACCACGGGCTTTCTGAAGCTCCCGCTCGTAATCCCGGCCTTTATGCAGCAGAAGGCAGAGATTTTCATTGCGGTGGAGCCATGGCTCTGCGTAGTCCAGCAACATCTCGAGCTCTGCAAGAGCGCGCGCCGAGATAACATCACAGTTGTGAATGACCGTCGGCGCATCCTCAATACGAATGGCATGAACCGCGCCGCGGGCATCACACTCACGCAGGCAGACGCGCAGAAAAGCAGCCTTTTTCTGGTTGCTCTCCACCAGATCCACATGACCAGCACCTTTTTCTGCCAGCAGGATCGCCGTTATTATGCCCGGAAATCCGCCACCGCTTCCCAGATCGACCCAGTGATCGGTTGCGGGATGCAGCTGAAAAATTTGCGCGCTATCGGCGATATGCCGGCGCCATAGACCGTCAATCGTAGAGGGTGCAACGAGATTGATGGCCTTCGCCCATTTTTGAAAGAGCTGCGCAAAATGCTGCAACCGCTCCTGTGTTTCACGTGAAACACGTACGCCGTTCAATTCCATACTCGGGACTCTCTAGCCTTGTATTGTCAGGAAACGAGTTTCTGCTGTTCGAATGTGCTTAGTTTTCTCAGGTAAGCCAACAGCAGAGAAATTGCAGCCGGCGTCATTCCATCAAGACGCGCCGCTTGCGCGATGTTCTTGGGACGGGCAGAGGTGAGTTTTTGCTTCAGCTCGTTGGACAATCCGGAAATGATGGAGAAGTCGAACTCCGCCGGTATGGCGCGATCTTCCTCCTTTCGGGCCTGAACGATATCGGCGGTCTGGCGATCCATATAGACAGCATAGGCCGCCTCGATTTCGATGGCCTCGACAATCTTTCGCTGCATCGACTGCAGTTCCGGCCAAATGCGCCCAAGATTTCCAATGGATTGACCAGGATGAGAAAGAAGCTCATAGGCCGAACGCCGCTGCCCATCCCTGTTCAGATGCATCCCGACCTTCTCAGCTTCGTTCGGCGTCACCGTCAAACTCTTCAACCGATCTCGAGCCTGGTCGAGAGCTTTTAGATACTGCTCGAAGCGGGAGGCCCGATCGAAAGCTACGCAGCCTATGGCAAGGCCGACGGGAGTAAGGCGGACATCTGCATTGTCGGCGCGAAGCGATAGGCGATATTCCGCGCGCGATGTGAACATCCGATAGGGTTCAGCGACACCGCGAGATGTCAAATCGTCGATCATCACACCGATATAGGATTCGGTTCGGCTGAACTCTATCGCCTTGCCTCCTGTAGCCAAACGCGCAGCATTCAATCCTGCGACAAGTCCCTGAGCACCTGCCTCTTCATATCCGGTGGTGCCGTTGATTTGGCCAGCCAGAAAAAGGCCTGGAATCTTCTCCACCTCAAGAGAAAGCTTCAACTCGCGAGGATCGACATGGTCATATTCGATGGCATAGGCATGTTGAAGAATGCGGACTCGTTCCAGTCCCGGAATGGTCCTGATGAACTCGTCCTGGACATCCTCAGGCAGGGACGTTGAGATTCCGTTCGGATAAACCGTGGTATCGTCCAAGCCCTCCGGCTCGAGAAAAATCTGATGGCCGTCGCGCTCACCGAACTTGACGATCTTGTCCTCGATCGAAGGACAATAGCGCGGGCCGACGCCTTCAATCTGGCCCGAATACATCGCCGAACGCTTGAGGTTTTCAGCAATAATTCTGTGCGTCTCCCGCGTCGTGCGGGTAACGCCGCATTCGATCTGCGGATTCACGATCCCATCGGTCATGAAGGAGAACGGCGCCGGATCTTCATCCGCACCTTGACGTCCGACGGCATCCCAATCGATAGTCGTGCCATCAAGGCGCGCTGGTGTGCCCGTCTTCAAGCGGCCCAATGCGAGACCATTCCGAAGCAGTGTGCTCGAGAGCCCCACAGAAGGCTCTTCTCCGACGCGACCCGCCGGTATCTGCTTGTTGCCGATATGAATAAGGCCGCGAAGAAAAGTGCCCGTCGTCAAAACCACGGCGCCACAGGGGATATGACGCCCGTCCTTCAAGATTACGGCGGATACACGGCCGTGCTCAAAAGCAAGATCGAAAGCATCGCCCTCTATGATGTCGAGATTATCGATGGCGGCGATCTCGGCCTGCATAGCCAGGCGATACAGCTTGCGATCTGCCTGCGTTCGGGGACCGCGAACCGCCGGACCCTTTTTTCGATTCAGCATTCGGAATTGAATGCCTGCCGCGTCGGCCACGCGGCCCATCAAGCCGTCAAGAGCATCAATTTCCCGGACCAGATGGCCTTTGCCAAGCCCGCCAATCGCAGGATTGCAGGACATGACACCAATCGTCTCGCGCTTATGTGTCACCAACGCGGTACGCGCACCTAGGCGCGCCGATGCAGCGGCAGCTTCGCTGCCCGCATGGCCACCGCCCACAACGATTACATCATACGCAGTATCGAACATCATCAAGTACCTCGGTCGTGCCGTTTGTTTGGCACACCAATTTTAGGAGTCAAGAAGGTTTCACGTGAAACGTCTAGCGAGCGCACGCGGAGCTCTGTTTCACGTGAATCATTTGCCGATGCAGAATTCCGAGAAGATTACGTCCAGGAGATCTTCGACATCGACCCGCCCGGTTATACGTCCCAGGCTCGTGGCCGCCTGCCGCAGGTATTCCGCGCGAATATCCAAGCCTCGATCCTCGGACGCAAGCGCTGTGGCCACTGCAGCAAGGCTGTCTGCAAGTAACGTGCGATGCCGCAGCCGGCTCGGCAGCGCTAGGGATAGCATCCCCGAACGCGCCTGCAAATCATCACGGAGAAGCTGATGCAACTCAGCCAATCCCAAGCCGGTCGTGGACGAAATCAGCAGATCATACTGGTCGTGAGGACCAGGGTGAATATCAGCTTTCGTCCCGACAGTCAGTACCTTACCCGCGAAGCTCGGAAATATCCGCTGTGCCTCCTCTCCTATTTCGGCAAGAGACAGGACGAGATCCGCGTCGGCTACCGTCCGCAACGCACGGCGAATGCCTTCACGCTCGACAATCTCATCGGTCTCGCGCAGGCCGGCGGTGTCGTAGAGCTTGACGGCGTATCCTTCAATATTCAAATCGATATGCAGAACGTCGCGGGTGGTTCCGGCAATATCTGTGACGATCGCCACTTCCCGTTTCGCTAAAGCATTCATCAGGCTGGATTTGCCGGCATTGGGAGCACCGGCAATCACCACCTTCAGCCCGTCGCGGATGATCTCGCCAAGTTCGGCGCCTGCGAGATGATCGGAAAGTTCGCGGTGCACTTGCCGCATGTCTGCCCAGACCATGTCCGATACCGAACCAGGCACATCATCCTCATCGGCAAAGTCGAGCTCGGCTTCGATCAGAGCACGAGCACGCGTTAATCGATCAGCCCAGTCATTATAAAGATCGGAAAGCCCGCCGGCAGCATGTTCGATGGCCAGCCGCCGCTGCATCTCGGTTTCGGCGCTGATAAGATCGGCAAGGCCTTCCACCTCGACCAGATCCATCTTTCCATTTTCCAGCGCCCGTCGCGAAAACTCACCATGCTCCGCCAGACGGCAATTTTCGAAACTCGAAAGCTCGCCGAGGAGCGCATTCACCACCGCCCTGCCGCCGTGGACATGAATTTCCGCGCAATCCTCACCCGTAAAGGACGCCGGCCCGGGGAAAACCAGAACAAGGCCGCGATCAATGATGAGACCGTTACGAGTCCGAATCGTCTTGAGAGCCGCTTGCCGTGGCATCGGCAGAGGGCCGGCAAGCGATTCAGCCGCGTGAAACGCTCGATTTCCGCTGATACGGATCACAGCAACTCCAGAGGGTAGGTTACCGCTGGAAAGTGCGTAGATTGTCTCACTTGCCGCCAACATCAGATTGAACCGGATCCGAATCGATTGGAGAAGAACTTCTGGCTTTTACAGTCGATGCTTGAAAACGAAATCGGGCCGCAAACGCGCAGCCCGATCATAGCACTCTTCGTCGCCGCCGATGAGGCGGGGAAACTCGCAGCAATTAGGTGTTCATCGAATCGAAGAAATCCGGGTTGTTCTTCGTCTGCTTGAGCTTGTCGATTAGGAATTCGATCGCGTCGGTCGTGCCCATCGGCGCAAGGATACGGCGAAGAACGAAGATCTTCTGCAGGTCCTGGCGCGGCACGAGCAGGTCTTCCTTACGCGTGCCGGACTTGAGGATGTCCATGGCGGGGAAGATGCGCTTGTCGGCAACCTTGCGGTCGAGCACGATTTCCGAGTTACCGGTACCCTTGAATTCTTCGAAGATCACTTCGTCCATGCGGCTGCCGGTATCGATCAGGGCCGTTGCGATGATCGTCAGCGAACCGCCTTCCTCGATGTTACGGGCGGCACCAAAGAAGCGCTTCGGGCGCTGCAGGGCGTTGGCGTCGACACCACCGGTCAGAACCTTGCCGGAAGAGGGAACGACGGTGTTGTAGGCGCGTCCGAGGCGGGTGATGGAGTCAAGCAGGATGACGACGTCACGACCATGCTCGACGAGGCGCTTGGCCTTCTCGATCACCATTTCGGCGACCTGAACGTGGCGCACGGCCGGCTCGTCAAAGGTCGAGGAAATGACCTCACCGCGTACGGAGCGCTGCATGTCGGTCACTTCTTCCGGACGCTCGTCGATCAAGAGAACGATAAGATAGCAGTCCGGATGATTGGCGGTGATGGAATGGGCGATATTTTGAAGGAGCACGGTCTTACCGGTGCGCGGCGGCGCGACGATCAGGCCGCGCTGACCCTTGCCGAGGGGCGCCACAAGATCGATCACACGGGGTGAAAGATCCTTCGAGGTGGGAACGTCGAGTTCCATGCGGAAACGCTCGTTGGGATAGAGCGGCGTCAGATTGTCGAAGTGTACCTTGTGACGGATCTTTTCCGGATCGTCGAAATTGATGGTGTTGACTTTCAGGAGCGCGAAATAACGTTCGCCTTCCTTGGGTCCCCGGATCGGTCCCTCGACCGTGTCGCCCGTCTTCAAGGAGAAGCGGCGAATCTGGGAGGGGGAGATATAGATATCGTCCGGGCCGGGAAGATAGTTTGCATTTGCGGAACGCAAGAAACCGAAGCCATCCTGCAGAACCTCGACGACGCCCTCGCCGATGATTTCTACGTCCTGGCTCGCCAGCACCTTCAAGATCGCAAACATCAATTCCTGCTTGCGCATCGTGCTGGCGTTTTCCACCTCGAGCGATTCGGCAAAGGCCAGCAGATCGGTCGGGGATTTATTTTTCAGTTCCTGAAGCTTCATTTCAGCCATGAAGGGAATTACTCATTTTTTAGGAGGGGAAGGCAATGTTGCTCGTATTCAGAACCGCGATAGGGGCGCTCGCGGGCGACAGAATGGAATACATGCCACGAAGAGAAGATGGCGGGAAAATAGCGACTCGCTTTCCGAACCGCAAGGGGGGCACGCAAAATGAAGGAAATTTAACGCTGCCCTGATACAGCCCCCGCTTCAGGCAAACGGCTTCACGACCACGAGAATGACGATGACAATCATCAAAAGCGTCGGCGCCTCGTTCATCATTCGCCAGTAGCGAGCGGAACGCTTGTTTTCGTCGCGGGCAAAGGCGCGCACTGCCGCGCTGAAATGGCCGTGAACGCCTGAGAGGATCAAGACCAGGCAGATCTTGGCATGCAGCCAGCCGCCCTGAAAATCATAAACCGACCAGGCGAGGTAAAGCCCGAAGATCCAGGTCAGAATCATCGCCGGATTGATGATGTAACGCAGCAGCCGCTGCTCCATCACCTTGAACGTTTCGGATTGCTGCGAGCCCGGCGCGGCATCCGTGTGATAGACGAAAAGCCGAGGCAGATAGAACATGCCGGCCATCCAGGAGATGACGGCGATGATGTGCAGCGCCTTGATCCAGAGATAGAGATCGGCCGGATGCCAGGCGAAAAGCCCGATTGCCAGAACCGCAAAAATGAGGATCATGACATAGGCGCGTCGTCCGGCCCTCTGGCCCGGAGCCGCGTCCGTCTGCTTTTCCATCGTCATCAGCTCCTCCATCCCCGCACGCGCTCGACAAGCCTCGCAACATTGGCGGGATCTGCCTGCGGCGTAATACCGTGCCCAAGATTGAAGATCAGCGGGCCATTTCCGAGCTGCTGCAGGATATCGTCTATCCCGTCATCCAGCGCCTTGCTGCCGGCAACCACGCGCATCGGATCGAGATTGCCCTGCACCGGGCCATCCTTCTGAAGCTCCCGCGCGAAGGCCAGAGGCACGGACCAGTCGAGCCCGATCGCATCGGCACCGGTTTTCTGCCGATAGGTTTTCAGCAGATAGCCCGCACCCTTGGCAAAGGCGATGATTTTTGCCCGTGGCCGCTGCGCCTTGACGGATGCGATCATTCTCGCAACCGGCTTGACCGCAAAAGCCTCGAATTCCTTCTCTCCGAGCACGCCCGCCCAGGAATCGAAAATCTGCACGGCATCGGCACCGGCATCGATCTGCGCTACAAGATAGTCGGCAGAGATCTCCGCAAGCAGCATCAGCAGATGTTCGAAGGCTTCCGGATGGCGATAGGCAAACAGCCGGGCAGGCGCCTGGTCGGGCGTGCCGTGACCAGCGATCATATAGGTCGCAACCGTCCAGGGAGCGCCGCAGAAGCCGAGAAGCGTTGTTTCCTGCGGTAAGTCCCGCCGCAGCCGCCGCACCGCCTCCATAACCGGCTCCAGATAGGCTACGACCCCCTCCGGTTTCAAGGCCAGGATGCCCGCCTCATTGATCGGGTCCATTTCCGGCCCATGTCCCTCGGTGAAACGGACATTCCGCTTCAGCGCATCGGGGATGACGAGAATGTCGGAAAAGAGAATGGCGGCATCGAAGCCATAGCGCCGGATCGGCTGCAGCGTCACTTCGACGGCATATTCGGGCGTATAACAGAGATCGAGGAAACTTCCGGCCTTCGCACGCGTTTCCCGGTACTCGGGGAGGTAACGACCTGCTTGTCTCATCAGCCAGAGAGGGGGAGGGGCGAGCGTTTCTCCGCTCAAGACCCGCATGATCTTCCGGCGTTCATCGGTCACAGACATCGTCCTATATAAAACCAAACATATATTAAAGGTTTCTATTTCTTAGAGTCGGTGAGTAGCAAGGATTAAAGTTCATCCCTTGCCTGTCCAATTTGTCGCGCCGCGCGCGTAAATTCGGAGAGATTTCGAGATTGTAAGCCAATATGTGGAAAAGCTCGGCAATTTTTCAATCTTTTTAGGAGGTTGAGGAGAAATCCGGCTCTTCTTCTTCTGGGGACAAGTCGGGGATGAGCAAGGTGTTGCCGATCTTGTCCACATTACCCACAGTCTCCGCGAAAGCCTCCTTTCGAAAATTCCAAATGTGGAAAACTCGGCCGTTTTCCACTTGCCCAGGATGCCCCCCTTCCCGTACCTCTCTTTTCTCCCGAGATATCAACAGGCGACGGAAAGTAGCGTGGAAAACCGGACGAGCTTCTTTCATCTGCACCTGATTTCTGACTCAACGGGCGAGACCCTCATCTCCGCCGGCCGCGCCGCTTCGGTGCAATTCCATGCCAGTCAGCCGATCGAGCACGTCTATCCGCTGATTCGGAATCGCAAGCAGCTTCTGCCTGTGTTGGAGGCGATCGACCACAGTCCCGGCATCGTCCTCTATACGATCGTCGATCGCGAGCTCGCCGATTTCATCGCTGAGCGCTGCCGCGAGATGGGCGTACCGTCAGTCAATGTGCTGGAGCCGGTCATGAACGTGTTCCAGACCTATCTCGGCACGGCGTCCCGCCGCCGCGTCGGCGCGCAGCATGTGATGAATGCGGATTATTTCGCCCGCATCGAAGCGCTGAACTACACCATGGACCACGACGACGGCCAGATGCCGGACGATTACGACGACGCGGATGTCGTCATCATCGGCATCAGCCGCACCTCGAAAACGCCGACGAGCATCTATCTGGCGAACCGCGGCATCAAGACGGCCAACATTCCGATCGTCCACGGGGTGCCCTTGCCTGAAAGTCTGATCAGGGCGACCAGGCCTTTGATCGTCGGACTGGTGGCGACCACGGACCGCATCTCACAGGTCCGCGAAAATCGCATCCTGGGTGCGACCCCCGGCTTCGACCGCGGCGACTATACCGATCGGGCCGCGATCTCCGAAGAGCTGAAATATGCCCGCTCGCTCTGCTCGAGGCATAACTGGCCGATCATCGATGTCACGCGCCGGTCGATCGAAGAGACCGCCGCCGCCATTGTTGCCCTGCGCCCCAAGCTGCGCTAAGCGCTGCACATGATTATCTCGGAGGCAGCCATCATGACCTCGCCCCTTATTCTTGCGTCCTCCAGCCCGTTCCGGCGCATGCTGATGGAAAATGCCGGGCTGCATTTCCAAGCCATCGCCGCCGATATCGACGAACGCGCGATCGAAGCTCCGCTGGAGCGGGATGGCGCCGGCGCGGATGCTATCGCTCTTGTCCTGGCAAAGGCGAAGGCAAAGGAGGTGAGCGATCGCTTTCCCGCTTCGCTCGTCATTGGTTCCGATCAGACCATGTCGCTGGGCTCCGAGGTCTTTCACAAGCCGAAATCGATGACGGATGCGGAAAACCACCTGCGAACCCTGTCCGGAAAGACGCATCGGCTGAACAGCGCCATCGCGCTCGCACGCAATGGCGACATCATCTGGGAGCATGTGTCTCACGCCGATCTGACCATGCGCGAATTGCCGGCCGATTTCATTCGCCGGCATCTGAGCCGGGTCGGCGAGAAGGCTTTGTCGAGCGTCGGTGCCTATCAGCTGGAGGGCGAAGGCATCCAGCTCTTCTCGAGAATCGGCGGCGACTATTTCACCATCGTCGGATTGCCCATGCTGCCGCTCCTGGAAAAACTGCGAGAGTTGGGGACGATCGATGGATGATTCACGTGAAACACAAAGCGTAAACGCTTTCGTAACGGGTTATCCGGTCAAGCATTCGCGCTCGCCGCTGATCCATGGTTACTGGCTGAAACAGCTCGGTCTGGCCGGGACCTACCGCGCCCACGAAGTGTCAGTGGAGGATTTCGCCGCCTTCATCGCGTCCCTGAAAGATGGCACCAGCGGCTTCGTCGGCGGCAATGTCACCATTCCCCACAAGGAAGCGGCCTTCAAACTCGCCGATCGGCCCGACGAACTTTCAAAAGAGCTTGGCGCGTCCAATACCCTGTGGCTCGAAGCCGGCAAGCTGCATGCAACGAACACCGATGGCCGAGGGTTCACAGCAAACCTGGATGAGCGTCACCCCGGCTGGGATCGCAGCGATCGTGCCGTCATCCTTGGGGCAGGGGGTGCCAGCCGTGCCGTGATCCAGGCGGTGCGCGACCGCGGCTTCAAGGAAATCCATGTGGTCAACCGCACAGTCGAGCGGGCACGGGAACTGGCGGATCGATTCGGCGAACGCGTCCACGCCCATGCGATGGTCGCACTCGGCGAGGTCACGCAGGGTGCCGGTCTCTTTATTAATACGACATCGCTCGGCATGGACGGCGAAGCAGCGCCCCGCATCGATTTTTCCTCTCTTGCAGAAGGCGCCGTCGTCACCGACATTGTCTATGTACCGTTGAAGACGCCGCTTCTCGCCCAGGCCGAGGAACAAGGCTTTGCCATTGTCGATGGCCTCGGAATGCTTCTGCATCAGGCCGTGCCGGGCTTCGAAAAATGGTTCGGAAAGCGTCCGGCGGTGGATGAAACCTTGAGGGCATTGATCATCGCCGATATGGAAAAGCACTAGCATGATCAGGATCGGGCTCACCGGATCGATCGGCATGGGAAAATCGACCTCGGCAAAACTCTTTGCCGAAGCCGGGATACCGGTGAACGATTCCGATGCGGTGGTGCATGATCTCTATAGCGGCGAAGCCGTGCCGCTGGTCGAGGCGGCCTTTCCGGGCACGACCAGCGACGGCAAGGTCGATCGGCAGGAGCTCAGCCGAAAGCTTGCCGGCGATCCCTCAGGCTTCAGGCGTCTTGAGGCCATCGTTCATCCGCTGGTGCGCGATCGCGAGCGTCAGTTCCTCGAGCGTCAACGCAAGGCCGGCGCCGATATGGTGGTGCTGGATATCCCGCTGCTCTTCGAAACCGGCGCCGACAAGAGGGTGGATAAAATCGTTGTCGTCAGCTGCGATCCACAGATTCAGCGGCAAAGGGTGCTTGCCCGGCCCAGCATGACGGAGGAAAAATTCAATATGATTCTCTCCCGCCAGACGCCGGATGCGCAAAAGCGGGCGCGCGCCGATTACGTCATCGATACGGGTGGAAGCATCGAGGCGGCCGGCGAACAGGTCAGAGAGATCATTGCCGATCTGCGGCGCAAGCGTCAGAGCAAGAAATAGGAAGGCAGAGTTTCGATATGCGCGAAATCATTTTCGATACGGAAACCACAGGCCTCGATAACAGGGCCGACCGTATCATCGAAATCGGCGGCATCGAGCTCTTCAACCACTTCCCGACCGGAAAGACGCTGCACATCTATATCAATCCGGGTGACCGCAAAGTGCATCCCGATGCTCTGGCCGTGCATGGCATTACCGATGAGTTCTTAGCGGACAAGCAGCCATTCGAAACCGTCGTGGACCAGATCCTCGAATTTTTCGGCGATGCCAAATGGATTGCGCACAACGCCACCTTCGACATGGGTTTCGTCAACGCTGAATTTGCAAGGCTCGGCCGGCCGCCGATCCTGCCTGAGATGGTGATCGATACGCTGGCCATGGCCCGGCGCAAGCATCCGATGGGTCCGAATTCGCTCGATGCTCTTTGCCGTCGGTACGGCATCGATAACTCGCACCGCACGAAACACGGCGCGCTGCTCGACTCCGAACTGCTGGCCGAAGTCTATATCGAGATGATCGGTGGCCGCCAGACGGCGCTGGGACTTGGCAGCGTCACCGGTGCGTCGGGGCGCTTGCGCCAGAACGATGTCTTCGAAGAAATCGTGGTCGACATCTTCGCGCGGCCCGCTCCGCTGCCGAGCCGGCTGACCGAGGAAGAACTTGCGGCTCACGCGGCGCTGGTCACCAAGCTCGGTGCGAAGGGGATCTGGTCGAAATACAGCGCTTCCGAATAGAGCGCTTTTGATCGTCAAAAGAAAATGCCCGGATATGCGATCCGGGCATTTGCGTTTTTAGATAGAGAAAATTCAGGCTCAGTTCGGAACGGCCGAAACCTGGGCGCGGGCCTGTTCTTCGGCCATGCGCTGCGTGAACATCTGCGCGAAATCGATGGGGTCGATCATCAGCGGGGGGAAACCGCCATTGCGCGTGACGTCGGCGATGATCTGGCGTGCGAAGGGGAACAGCAGGCGCGGGCATTCGATGAAGAGCAGCGGCAGCATGTGTTCCTGCGGGAAGCCGGTGACGCGGAAGACGCCGCCATAGACCAGCTCGGTGTGGAAGAGAACGCGCTCGCCATCCTTAGCCTCGGCGCTCAGCGTCAGCACCACGTCGAAATCGGAATCCGACAGCGGGTTGGCGTTGACATTCACATTGATATTGATGTCGGGAGCATTTTCCCGGGCCTGAAGCGAGCGCGGAGCACCCGGATTTTCGAAGGAAAGATCCTTGGTGTACTGAGCAAGGATGCTGAGGCTCGGGCTGGCTGCACCGTTGCCGTTGGTCTCGTTGGCCATGGGGGTGTCCTCTCACGTCTCGATGGGTGTCGCCATCTAGCATTTAGAAAAGGGGCTTACAACCCTTATGGCTCCGGCGCTCCGGAGGCCGTTCTCTAGTCTTCCAGCCGCTTTTGATCCGACCAGGGCGACTTCCGGTTCGGTTCGCGATGGAAATCGCCTTCGTCGAGATCGACGACATTTCCGGGTTTGTTCGGTCGGCCCTGCGGGCCGGCGCCCGAGCCTTGCCCACGGCGGAAAGCGCGGGAATTGCCGACGACGACGATGCGCTTGCGCAGCATCTGCCAGGCGAGATCGCGCACGGCCGGGATGAAGAGCAGCAAGCCGATGATATCGGAGATGAAGCCGGGCAGCATCAGAAAGAAGGCTGCAACCACGATCATGGCGCCATGCACCATCTCGCGGCCGGGATCGCCGCCATTGCGGCTTTCGGCCGAAATACGCTGGAGAATGCCGATCCCTTGGATTCTCAAGAGCGCGGCGCCCAGTAGCACGCTGAGGATGACGAGCCCCAGTGTCGCCCAGACGCCGATCATCTTTCCAACGACGATGAATCCGGCAATTTCAGCCAGAGGCATCAGGAAGACGAAGATAGGGAGAAGTGACAGGCGCATGTTAGGGTGGTCCTGAGAGCGGGTTTCTTCGCGTAAGCGTTGGTTTCGCGCATATAATAAAGAAACTGGTCCGCTATTTGAATGATAGATCGATGCGGACTATATGGGGATTGATCTTTT
The DNA here is from genome assembly GCF_003024605.1 of Rhizobium sp. JAB6. Classification (GTDB taxonomy): domain Bacteria; phylum Pseudomonadota; class Alphaproteobacteria; order Rhizobiales; family Rhizobiaceae; genus Rhizobium. The sequence continues at coordinate 139,400 of NZ_PYJQ01000011.1, forward strand.
AATTTTAACGGTGGTTCCGATACGAGATGGGTGCAAACGACTTTGTGACGATCTTTTTCCTGGTGGCAGCGGTGCTGATCTTCTTTCAGTTGCGCAGCGTTCTCGGCCGCCGCACGGGGAATGAGAAGCCGCCGCGCGATCTCTACGGTTCCGCCGATCCGGCAAGCAGCCAGACGGCGCCGGATGCCGGCAAGGTGGTGACCCTGCCGCGGCGCGACGGTCCCGAAGAGGAAGATCGTTTTGCCGCCATCGATGCCTTCACCCCGGCCGGCACGCCCCTCAATGATTCACTGCGCGAATTGAGCAAGGCCGACCCTTCCTTCAATCCCAAGGAATTCGTCAACGGTGCCCGCATGGCCTACGAGATGATCGTCATGGCCTTTGCCGAAGGCGACCGCAAGTCCCTGAAGGGCCTGCTGTCGCGCGAAGTCTATGACGGTTTCGATGCCGCCATTGCCGATCGCGAAGCGAAAGGCGAAACGGTCAAATCCACCTTCGTCGGTATCGACAAGGCAGACATCGTCACCGCCGATCTGAAGGGAACGGAAGCCTTCGTCACCATGCGCATCGTCAGCCAGATGATCTCTGCCACCTATGACAAGGCCGGCACCTTGATCGATGGCGATGCCGAGACCGTTGCCGAAATCAGCGATCTCTGGACCTTCGCCCGCGACACGCGTTCGCGCGATCCGAATTGGAAACTCGTGGCGACCGAATCGGAACAATGACAAGCTCATCGCAGGAATTCAGGTTAGAGCCGGCAACCTTCGCCGATCTGAAGGGCTGGGAGGAGGACGACCCTTCCAGCCTTTTTCACGCAATGAGAGACTGTCGAAATCATATCCGTTCGGTAAAGCCCTATCGCACCGGCGCCGCTGGACTGACGGCCGAGGATCTCCTGACGCTGCTCGACGCCGCAGAAGGAAAAGAACCGCTCAATGCGGCCGAAGCCCGGGCTTTTTTCGAGGAACGCTGTCAGCCCTTTTTCATTCGCCGCGATGGGGATGCCAGGGGTTTCGTGACCGCCTTCTTCGAGCCGGAAATCGAAGTCTCGGCCGAGCCGAACGAGATCTACTGCTATCCCTTTTATCGCCGCCCGGACGATCTGACCGATCTCGATGACGGCAATCGCCCCGCCGAGCTCGATCCGTCCTACATGTTCGGCAGGCTTCAGGACGGGATAATTTCCGCCTATCCCGACCGCGGCGAAATCGACCGCGGCTATCTCGATGGCAAGGGGCTTGAGATCGCCTGGGCGAAATCCAAGGTCGATGTCTTCTTCGTGCATGTGCAGGGTGCCGCGCGCCTGCGCTATCCCGATGGGCGTCTCGGCCGAATCACCTATGCCGCCAAGGCCGGTCATCCCTTCTCCGCCGTCGGACGCCTGCTCATCGACCGCGGCCTGCTGGATCGGGCAACGATCTCCATGCAGACGATCCGCGATTGGCTCTACGCGCATCCGGAGCAGGTCGATGAAGTCCTCTGGCACAATCGGTCCTACATCTTCTTCCGCGAGGCCGATGTCAGCGACCCGGCTCTGGGGCCGATCGCTGCGGCGAAAGTGCCGCTGGTACCGGGCCGTTCCCTAGCGGTCGACCGGCTCATCCACACCTTCGGCTTCCCCTTCTTCATCCGTTCGGAAACTCTGACGCATCTCGATGCCGGCAAGCCCTTCGCGCGGCTCATGCTGGCGCTCGATACCGGCTCGGCGATCGTCGGGCCGGCGCGTGGCGATATCTTTACCGGCTCCGGCTATGATGCCGGGGAGCTCGCCGGCACCGTGCGCAATGACGCCGATTTTTATATACTCATTCCAAAGGCGGCGGCGCAGAGGTTCGGCTGATGGCCCCGAAACGGCAGAACAAGGAACGAAAGCTCAGTGCGGAAGACCGCATCCTCTGGGGTAAGGTCGCCAAGAGCACGCGCCCCATGCCGGGACGAATGGCTGATATCGAGGCTTTCGAAGCAGCGCTGCAGGCCGAAGCCGAGAGCGAGGAACGCAGCCGTTCTGCAAAGGCAAGACCGGCGCCCGCAGCGGCAGAAGCGCCGGAAGTCCCCGCGCCCGCAAGGCTGTCAGCCGGTCGCCATCATCCGCTCGAGCGCCCCGTCAAGCGCAAGATAGCTAAGGGCCATCTGGCACTCGAAGCCCGGATCGACCTTCACGGTCTCATCCAGAGCGAGGCCCATGGCATGCTTCTGGATTTTCTGATGCGTGCCCATAGCCGCGGGCTGCGCCATGTGCTCGTCATAACAGGCAAGGGCAGCTCCATGGGAAGCGAAGGGGCGCTGAAGCGCGCCGTGCCGCTCTGGTTTTCCAAGCCGGAATTCCGCTTTTTGATTTCTTCCTACGAGACGGCAGCGCAGCATCATGGCGGCGAGGGCGCGCTCTATATCCGCTTATCGCGCCTGAAAGGGGAGAAGCTTTGACCCCTTTTGGCGAGGCGGTGCGGAAATTGAGGTTGCGAAAGGGCGTTTCGCAGAAGCAGATGGCCGAGGCGCTGAATGTCACCCCGGCTTATTTATCCGCCTTGGAACACGGCAAGCGCGGCCTGCCGACCTTCGACCTGTTGCAGCGGATCGCCGGATACTTCAACATCATCTGGGACGAGGCCGAGGAATTGTTCCTGCTGGCGCGATTTTCCGACCCGCGCGTCGTCGTGGATACCTCGGGACTCCCGCCGGAATATACGGCTTTCGTCAACCACTTGGCCGGCAAGATCCGTGGTCTTGACGCAGCAACCATCCGTGAACTATCGCAGGTTCTGGAAAATGCCGGAAAAACCGGCTGAAAACCGCCTTAATCCCCTGTTTTATACCTGATTTCGGGGCCTTCCGTTTGGAACTTGGGGATGAAACATCCTATATTCAGGGCAGGGAAAACCGCTGATTCGTTAGGTCGGATGATTTCAGGTCGAAGCGACATGAAATCTGGATCCGGTCTCAACTCAAAGAAGTAGAGCATGATGTCCTCCGAAAACCGATCTCAATTTTCGGCATCATGTTCCAGCGATCGGCAGGGTTATCTAAAACACTGGAAAGACTTCAATATATGAGCGACACTTCCGTAACCGATAACGGCGGCAATGCCGAATATGGCGCAGATAGCATCAAGGTTCTCAAGGGTCTTGATGCAGTGCGCAAGCGTCCCGGCATGTATATCGGCGATACGGATGACGGGTCGGGCCTGCATCACATGGTCTACGAGGTCGTCGACAACGCGATCGACGAAGCCTTGGCCGGCCATGCCGATATCGTGACGGTCACGCTCAATCCCGATGGCTCCGTTACCGTCACCGACAACGGCCGCGGCATCCCAACGGATATTCACAGCGGCGAAGGTGTTTCGGCGGCTGAAGTTATCATGACCCAGCTTCATGCGGGCGGTAAGTTCGACCAGAACTCCTATAAGGTTTCCGGCGGTCTGCACGGCGTCGGCGTCTCGGTCGTGAACGCACTTTCCGTCTGGTTGAAGCTCAAGATCCGCCGCCAGGGCAAGATCCATGAAATGAGCTTCACCCATGGTGTCGCCGATGCGCCGCTGAGAGAAACGGGTGATGCCGGCAATCTCACCGGCACCGAAGTCAGCTTCATGCCGAGCGCTGAAACCTTCACCATGACTGAATTCGATTACGGAACGCTCGAGCACCGCCTGCGCGAACTCGCCTTCCTGAACTCCGGTGTCCGCATTGTCTTGACCGACAAGCGTCATTCCGACGTCAAGCAGGAGGAGTTGCTTTACGACGGCGGCCTCGAAGCCTTTGTCGCCTATCTCGACCGCGCCAAGAAGCCGCTTGTTCAGAAGCCGGTGTCGATCCGCAGCGAGAAGGACGGTATCACGGTCGAAGTGGCGATGTGGTGGAACGACAGCTATCACGAAAACGTGCTCTGCTTCACCAACAACATCCCGCAGCGCGACGGTGGCACGCATATGGCCGGCTTCCGTGCGGCTCTGACGCGCCAGATCACATCCTATGCGGATTCGTCGGGTATCACCAAGAAGGAGAAGGTGACGCTGACGGGCGACGATTGCCGCGAAGGCTTGACCGCCGTGCTGTCGGTCAAGGTTCCCGATCCGAAATTCTCGTCGCAGACCAAGGACAAGCTGGTTTCCTCCGAAGTCCGCCCCGTCGTCGAAAGCCTTGTCAACGAAGCGCTCAGCACCTGGCTCGAAGAGCATCCGTCCGAAGCTAAGGTTCTGGTCGGCAAGGTCGTCGAAGCCGCCGCCGCCCGCGAAGCTGCCCGCAAGGCGCGCGAACTGACCCGCCGAAAAGGCGCATTGGACATCGCTTCGCTCCCCGGCAAGCTCGCCGATTGCTCCGAACGTGATCCGGCCAAATCGGAAGTCTTCCTTGTCGAGGGCGATTCGGCGGGCGGTTCGGCCAAGCAGGGCCGTTCGCGCGAAAACCAGGCCATCCTGCCGCTGCGCGGCAAGATCCTGAACGTCGAGCGCGCCCGCTTCGACAAGATGCTGTCGAGCCAGGAAATCGGCACGCTGATCACCGCGCTCGGCACCGGCATCGGCAAGGACGAATTCAACGCCGAAAAGCTGCGCTATCACAAGATCATCATCATGACGGACGCAGACGTCGACGGCGCGCATATCCGTACGCTGCTGCTGACCTTCTTCTTCCGGCAGATGCCCGACCTCATCGAGCGCGGTCATCTCTATATCGCCCAGCCGCCGCTCTATAAGGTGACGCGCGGCAAGTCGGTGCAATATGTCAAGGACGAGAAGGCGCTGGAAGAATATCTGATCGGCCAGGGCACCGACGACACGAGCCTGCATCTCGGCAACGGCGAAGTGCGCGCCGGTCATGATCTGCGGGAGGCGATCTATGACGCACTGCGCCTGCGTACGCTGATCGATAACCTGCACTCCCGCTACAACCGTTCCGTGGTCGAGCAGGCCGCTATCGCCGGCGCTCTCAATGCCGAAATGGTCAGCGATCCCGCCCGCGCGCAGACGCTGGCAAACGACGTCGCCAAGCGGCTTGATATCATCGCCGAGGAAACCGAGCGCGGCTGGACCGGCGCAGTGACGGGTGAAGGCGGCCTGCGCTTCGAACGCACGGTGCGCGGCGTCAAGGAAGTCGTCTTCCTCGACATGGCGCTGATCGGTTCGCAGGATGCCCGCCTCATCGACCAGCTCGGCTCACGGCTGAAGGAAGTCTACGTCACGCCGCCGAAACTCGTTCGCCGCGATGGTGAGACGGAGATTTCCGGACCGCGCAAGCTGCTGGACACGATCTTCGCCGGCGGCCGCAAGGGCCTGACGCTGCAGCGCTATAAAGGCCTTGGCGAGATGAATGCCGAGCAGCTCTGGGAAACGACGCTCGATCCGAACGTCCGCTCGCTGCTGCAGGTGAAGGTCACGGACGCGACCGATGCCGATGGCCTGTTTGCCCGGCTCATGGGCGATGAGGTCGAGCCGCGGCGCGAGTTCATTCAGGACAACGCGCTGAACGTTGCCAACCTCGATATCTGATCGCTGCTTCACATGCAAAAAGGGCCCGCCGGAGGTTTCGGCGGACCCTTTTCTTTTTATCGACTACTTTGCGATGAAGGTGCCGTTGAAGGCCAGGTCCGAAAGCGGCTTGCGCTGGCTCGGCACTTCGCGCTCGCGCAGCTTTTCGGGAAGCTGGTTCTTGTCGCCGATCTTGCCGATCGCAACAGCCGCTTCGACGCGGAAGCCATCGGGAATGCCGAGAACCTCATACGCCTTTTCGACGTGGAAGCCCGTCATGCCGTGAGCTTCGTAGCCGGCTAAATGGGCCTGAATGGCCAGAAAGCCCCAGGCAGTACCCGCGTCGAAGGAATGGCTATAGCTGGGTTTCTGTTCGGCCGAGCCGAGTTCACCGCTGTGAGTGCGGGAAATGACGAAAAGCAGCGCACCGGCGGATTTCACCCAGCCCTGATTGAAGTCGATCAGGACGCTCAAAAAGCGGTCCCAATGTTCCGAACCACGCAGAGCATAGAGGAAGCGCCAGGGCTGCAGGTTCGAGGCGGAAGGAGCCCAATGCGCCGCTTCCAGAATGGTCAGCAGGTCGGCTTCCGGGATGGTCTCGTTGGAATAGGCGCGCGGCGACCAGCGGTCGAGAAAGAGCTTGTCGACCGGATATTGGGATTCGCGGCTGTTGCTTGATGTCATGGGGCTTCTTTCCTTGGAGGGGATCGGCCGCAGGCGGGCGAGACCGGCCATTGGCTTTTTGTAAATAGAGGATGCGAACTTAAACTCGGGCAGTCCAGGTCACATCGAGCTCTTCGCGGAAGGCGAAGCGCTTGAGGTGATCGGCGACGACGTTCTGCATGCGTTCGAGATCTTCGGGCTTCTCGACCGTCAGCGCCATGACGAGGGTGCCCGGCTCAGCTGCAAGATCGAGGAAGTTTTCCGCGCTGAACGGCACCTTGCCGGCGGTGGCGTCGAATTCCACGCTGAAGCGATGGCTCCAGTGCTTGCAGAGCTGCTGGAGATAGCGGCTGGCATGCTCGGTTTTGACATTGGAAACGGATGTCGCCATGGAATTATCTCCGACAATCTTGATCGCAAAACGCATCATTTCCATACATAGAGCCATCCGCATTCGCCAGGTAGACAGTCTGTTTCAAGTTTGCGTTATTCCGGTGAAATTCTGTTCCGCTATGCTTCACGCCTCTAGGAATGCCTACGAATGGAGACAGGACCTTGCTGGTAAACGGGAAATGGGCAGAAGATTGGCAGCCGGTTCAGGCCAAGGATGAGAAGGGCGGCTTCGTTCGCCAGGTTTCAAGCTTCCGCAACTGGGTAACGCCGGATGGCCGGCCGGGGCCGACGGGCGAGGGCGGTTTTGCGGCTGAGGCCGGGCGCTATCATCTTTATGTCGCACTGATCTGCCCCTGGGCGTCGCGCACCCTGATCGGCCGCAAGCTGAAGGGCCTGGAAGACGCGATTTCCGTTTCCATCGTCGAACCTGTATTGTCCAGGCAGGGCTGGCGGTTTGGCGACTATCCCGGTGCGACGAACGATCCGATAAACGGCGCCACCTATATGCATGAGATCTATACGCAGGCCGATCCCGCCTTTACCGGTCGCGCCACGGTCCCGGTCCTTTGGGACAAGCGGAAGGGTACCATCGTCAACAACGAGTCCTCGGATATCCTGCGGATGCTGAATGACGGCTTTGGCGGTTTTGCCAGCAACGACGTCGATCTCTATCCGGCCGGCAAGCGGCAAGAGATCGAAGCCTTCAATGCCCGGATCTATCCGGCGCTCAACAATGGCGTCTATCGTGCCGGCTTTGCCACGACCCAGATCGCCTACGAGGAGGCCTTCAACGAGGTCTTCGATTGCCTCGATCGCATTGAAACCGAGCTGGAGGGCAGGGACTTTCTCTTTGCCGCCTCTCCCACGGAGAGCGACATCAGGCTGTTCGTCACCCTCGTCCGTTTCGATGTCGCCTATCACGGCCTCTTCAAATGCAATCTCCGCCGGGTGTCCGACTATGCCAACCTCCAATCCTTCTGCCGCCGCACGCTCGATTGGCCTGGCGTCGCTGAGACCGTGAATTTCGATCACATCAAGCGCGGCTACTACTCGATTAAAACGATCAATCCCACAGGTATCGTGCCTCTCGGACCGGCGCTTGACGAGCTGTTCTGATACTCGACCGCCTTCAAAAACCGGTCTAAGGTCCGCCTCGCTTGATAGAGCGGGCGATGGATGAGGGAGGACGCCATGAATTGGGAGGAGTTCCGGCAGTGGTCGGAGAAGGCGGCGCATTGGGGCGCGGATTATCGCGCGTCGCTTCGCGATAGGCCGGTACGGGCAAAGGTGGCTCCGGGCGAGATCGCCGCGCATATTGCCGATTCCCCGCCGGAATCGGGAGAAGCCATGGAGGATATCTTCACTGATTTTGAGGATATCCTGGTACCAGGTATGACGCATTGGCAGCATCCGCGCTTCTTCGCCTACTTTCCCGCCAATGCTGCCCCCGTCTCGGTGGTTGCCGAATATCTGGTCAGCGCCATCGCCGCCCAATGTATGCTTTGGCAGACATCGCCTTCCGCGACCGAGTTGGAGACGAAGGTGGTCGACTGGCTGCGCCAGGCCCTCGGCCTTCCGGAGACCTTCACCGGCGTCATTCAGGATTCCGCCTCCACCGCGACCCTTGCGGCAGTGCTGGTGATGCGCGAAAGAGCTCTGGACTGGCAGGGCAACAAAAGCGGGCTTGCTGCCAATAAGGCAGTGCGCATCTATTCGACCGATCAGGTCCACACCTCGATCGACCGCGCCATCTGGATAGCGGGCGTCGGCGAGAAAAATCTGGTGCGCATTCCCTCTGGCGGTCCCAACAAGGCCATGGACTCGAAGGCGCTTGCCGCGGCCATAGAGCGCGACCGCGCGGCCGGGCTTTTGCCCGCCGGTGTCATTGCCTGCGTCGGCGGTACCAGCGTCGGCGCCTGCGACGATATCGCGGCCATTGTCGAAATGGCCCATGAACATGGGCTCTACGTGCATGTCGATGCCGCCTGGGCGGGCTCGGCGATGATCTGCCCGGAATTCCGCGTGCTTTGGCAAGGTGTCGAGCGAGCCGATTCCATCGTCTTCAATCCGCATAAATGGCTCGGCGCGCAGTTCGATTGCTCCGTCCAGTTCGTTCGCGAGCCGGAGACGCTGGTGCGCACGCTGGCGATCCAGCCGGAATATCTGCGCACCCATGGCCATGACGGCATCATCAATTATTCGGAATGGTCGGTGCCGCTCGGACGCCGCTTCCGCGCGCTGAAGCTCTGGTTCCTCTTGCGCTATCACGGCCTGGAAGGGTTGCGCACGATGATCCGCAATCATGTTTCCTGGTCGCAGAATCTGGCGAAGCGCCTCGCCGCAGAGCCGGATTTCGAAATCGTCACCGAGCCATTCCTGTCGCTGTTTTCCTTCGACCACAAGGCGCCTGAGGGCGTCGATCAGGAAAGCCATACCCAGCGGCTGCTCAATGCCATTAACAACGATGGCCGCATCTATTTAACGCAGACTCGCGTCGGCGGTCGGTTGGTCATCCGCTTTCAGGCCGGCCAGTTCGAGGCGACGGCCGATGATATCCACACCGCTTTCGATGTCATCATGGAAATCGCACGATCGTTGTCACAGGGTTAGAAAGCTGTTTTTACGGCACGGAGGGCCGAGCCCTAAAGGCTCAGCAAAATCGAATAGTGACACTGGTGAATAACTCGTTCATATGTGGACCCAGCAATTTTGTCGCAAAGGCAATCTCCTCTTTGAAAATGCAGGGAAGGAAAATCCATGAAACTGTTGCGTGTTGGCGAAGCCGGCAAGGAAAAGCCGGCGCTTCTCGATAGCGACGGCAAGATCCGCGATCTCTCGGCCCGTGTCGCTGATATCGGCGGCGAGACCATTTCACCCGCGGGTCTGGCAAAGATCGCGGCTCTCGATCCCAAGAGCCTGCCCGAGCTGGCGGAAGGCCGCCTCGGCGCCTGCGTTGCCGGCACCGGCAAGTTCATCTGCATCGGCTTGAACTTCTCCGATCACGCTGCCGAAACCGGCGCCACCGTGCCCCCGGAGCCGATCATCTTCATGAAGGCAAGCTCGGCCATCGTCGGCCCGAACGACAATGTGCTGATCCCGCGTGGCTCTGAAAAGACCGATTGGGAAGTCGAGCTCGGCGTCGTCATCGGCAAGACGGCGAAATATGTCAGCGAAGCCGACGCTCTCGACTATGTCGCCGGTTACTGCGTCTCCCACGACGTTTCCGAGCGCGCCTTCCAGACCGAGCGCTCGGGACAATGGACCAAGGGCAAGTCCTGCGACACCTTCGGCCCGATCGGCCCCTGGCTCGTCACCAAGGAGGAGATCGCCGATCCGCAGAATCTCGGCATGTGGCTCAAGGTCAACGGCAAGATGATGCAGAACGGCTCGACCAGGACCATGGTCTATGGCGTTGCCTATCTCGTCTCCTATCTCAGCCAGTTCATGTCGCTGCACCCGGGCGATGTCATCTCCACCGGCACGCCTCCGGGCGTCGGCATGGGCCTGAAGCCGCCGCAGTACCTGAAGCCGGGCGACGTCGTCGAGCTGGGCATAGAAGGCCTGGGCACGCAGCGCCAGACCTTCCTGGCCGACGCGTAAGGCGTGCGAATCTCAGGAACTTTAACTTTCTGAGATCATTGTTGATGCCGGGGAAGCGATTCTCCGGCGTTTTTTATCGATAAGAACCAATTGTAGTTATGTTGCTCTGCAGCAGAAACTGCTAGGTTGGATTAAGGAAGGATGAGGATCGTGCTCGAGGAGCCCTCACTATCCTGCTGCACAGCGCGACTGGAGGAGCGCCGCCGTGAAGGCAGCGACACGCAAGACGCGTGCGCTTCAATGATTTAGGTGATTTGCGCGTTCGCTTACCGCATCACGAAAGGTAAAGCCCCATGTTTTATCAGTTTTACGAACTCAATCATGCCGCTCTCGCCCCTTTTCGCGCCGCGGCAGACATGATGCGCCTAGCCTATGCCAATCCTCTTAATCCCCTCTCTCATACCGTATTCGGCCGCACCTTGACGGCAAGCCTCGAGGTTTTCGAGCGCACCACCCGGCGCTATGGCAAGCCGGAATTCGGCCTTCACCAGACGCAGATCGAGGGCAAGACGGTTTCCGTGCATGAAAAGATCGTCTGGAAAAAGCCTTTCTGCGATCTCATCCATTTCGAGCGCAGCCTGCCCGCCGGCCACAGCGCCGATCCCCGTATCCTGATCGTCGCGCCGATGTCTGGCCACTATGCCACGCTGCTGCGCGGCACGGTCGAAGCCCTGCTGCCGGGCGCCGACGTCTACATCACCGACTGGATCGATGCCCGCATGGTGCCGATGACCGAAGGCACCTTCGATCTTGAGGACTATATCGATTACGTCATCGAAATGCTGCATCATCTCGGGCCGGACACGCATGTCGTGGCAGTCTGCCAGCCGTCCGTACCGGTTCTGGCCGCCGCCGCCGTCATGGAAGCGGCTGGCGATCGCCTGGCGCCCTCATCCATGACGCTGATGGGCGGCCCGATCGATACCCGCATCAATCCGACCGCCGTCAACCAGCTCGCCAAGGAAAAGCCGCTGGAATGGTTCGCCGACAATGTCGTCATGAACGTGCCCTGGCCGCAGCCGGGTTTCATGCGTCCGGTCTATCCGGGCTTCCTGCAGCTGTCCGGCTTCATGTCCATGAACCTCGACCGGCATATGATCGCCCATAAGGATTTCTTCGTGCACCTCGTCAAGAACGACGGCGAGCCGGCCGAGAAGCATCGCGATTTCTATGACGAATATCTGGCGGTCATGGACCTGACGGCGGAATTCTATCTGCAGACGGTCGACCAGGTCTTCATCAAGCATGCACTGCCCAAGGGCGAACTCATGCATCGCGGCGAGCGCGTCGATCCCTCTGCCATCCGCAATATCGCGCTTTTGACCGTTGAAGGCGAAAACGACGATATTTCCGGCGTCGGCCAGACGCATGCGGCGCAAACCATCTGCACCAACATCCCCGACCATATGCGCATGCATTATCTGCAGCCGGATGTCGGCCACTACGGCGTCTTCAATGGCTCGCGCTTCCGCCGCGAGATCGCGCCACGCATCCTGGCCTTCACCCGCGAGCACGCCCGCACCGGCCGGCCGGTGGTCAAGCGGGTCATCAAGGGCGGAAAATCCGCCTGAAGTAAGTAAAATCAGATAGAGCTGGGTGGAGATCAATGGAAAGCCTGGCGCGCAAACTATTAGCTTTTGTTGAATTATTTCGGAAAATTCAGATAGTTGTCGGATTCAGCCGGGAGGCACCATTGAAGCCTCACGAAGCGGTTACCATCTCGATTCCAGCGGTACCGCAGAAGATCGGGCCGTTTACCGCGCCGCGCGTCCTTGGAACGCGCTGAGATGCAGGTAGAGCTTTAAAAACCGCGCAGAAACCTTTCCATCGATCACTGTCGAGCGGGGGGCAATGCGCCGTGCGAGGATACCTGACAATGAACCAATCTGCATTGCTTCGCCCGGATTGGACTCCGGCTACTATTGCCCTGATGGTGCTTGGCTTCGTGGTCTTTTGGCCGCTGGGCTTTGCCATGCTCGCTTATATTCTCTTCGGAGAACGTTTGCGGGAATTCAAACGGGATGTGAATGAAAGGACCGACGGCATGTTTGCTGGCTGCGGACGTTATCGCAATCGTCATCGCCACTCCTATTCCTCCACCGGCAACGTCGCCTTCGACGACTGGCGCAAGGCCGAGCTTGAGCGCCTGGAAGAGGAACGGCGCAAGCTGGATGAAATGCGCGCCGAGTTCGACGCCTACGCCCGCGAACTGCGCCGCGCCAAGGATCAGGAAGAGTTCGACCGTTTCATGCGCGAGCGCAACAACGTCAAGCGCGATGGTAATGGCGGCTCGCCGACCGAATTCCAGACACCGTGACGGAAGTTCCGTCACGAGGTCAAAACCGGCATCCATCGATGCCGGTTTTTCTTTGCCAGAAATCCCCGCGAATCATATAAAACTGCCCTCATGTTTCCGCTGCTCTCCAGATCCCGCAAACTGCCGGCCAAGCTGGCCGCGCCGGAAACGCGTACGCTCGATCTCGCCGGCCGGCTGATGCCGCTGACGATCCGCCAGCATGAGCGCGCGACCCGCATCACGCTTAGGATCGAGCCCGGCGGCAGGTCGCTGAAGATGACCATTCCACGTGGGTTGGCGGCACGCGAGGTCAACGCCTTCCTCGACCGGCATCAGGGCTGGCTTTTGACCAAGCTCGCGAAATTCTCCGTCGACGGCAGCCTGCGCAGCGGCAGCGAAATCCTCTTGCGCGGGGTACGCCATCGCATCGAACATACCGGCACCCTGCGCGGTCTCACCGAAGCCGTCACCGTCGAAGGCATGCCTGTTCTGCGCGTCAGCGGCCTGCCGGAACATGCCGGCCGCCGCATCGCCACTTTCCTCAAGAAGGAGGCGCGCGCCGATCTCGAACGATATGTGGCGGTGCATGCCAAGGCCATCCGCGCCACCGTCACCTCGATCACCATGAAGGATACCCGCAGCCGCTGGGGTTCCTGCTCTTCGCAGGGGAACCTGAGTTTCTCCTGGCGCATCGTCATGGCGCCGCCGCTCGTCATCGATTACCTCGCCGCCCATGAGGTCGCGCATTTGCGGGAAATGAACCATGGCCCACGCTTCTGGGCGCTCTGCCGCAAGCTCTGCCCCGACATGGACGAGGCCAAGGCTTGGCTGAAGCGCCACGGCAGCCAGCTGCACGCGATCGATTTTGATTGATGCGTTCAAACACGGTGCGCTGCACTCAAAAATCCCGCCAACCTCGCCTTTAGGCTCGACTCTTTCCAATTTTCATGTCACTCCGCTGCCATGAACCCCGATGTCAAAATTTGTGGCCTGAAGACGCCGGAAGCGGTGGATCGCGCGCTTGAGCGCGGCGCCACCCATATCGGCTTCATCTTCTTTGAGAAAAGCCCGCGCTATATCGAGCCGGATCTCGCCGGCCAGTTGGCGGAGCGCGCACGCGGCAAGGCGAAGGTCGTTGCCGTCACGGTCGATCCGACGAATGACGATCTCGACGAGATTATGGCGCTGGTGAAGCCCGACATGCTGCAGCTCCATGGCAATGAGAGCCCGGAGCGTGTGCTGACCATCAAGGCAGTCCATAACGTGCCGGTCATGAAGGCCATGTCGGTGCGCGAGGCCGATGACCTGAAGCGGGTGGAATCCTATATCGGCATTGCCGACCGTTTCCTCTTCGATGCCAAGCCGCCGGCCGGCTCTGTGCTGCCGGGCGGAAACGGCGTATCCTTCGATTGGAGCCTGATGAGCTGGCTCGACGATCGGGTGGATTACATGCTGTCCGGCGGCGTCAACAAGGACAATGTCGCCGAGGCGCTGGCTTCCACCAGGGCCAGCGGCATCGATCTTTCCTCCGCGCTGGAAAGCGCGCCGGGCGTGAAGGATCTCGGCAAGATCGACCAGTTTTTCGACGCTTTTGCAGAAGCATGCCTGCCGGAACCGGCAGCAGGGAGTAGAAAGTGAACCAGACGCCCAAACCCAATTCCTTCCGCTCCGGCCCCGATGAGGACGGCCGTTTCGGCATTTATGGCGGCCGTTTCGTAGCCGAAACGCTGATGCCGCTGATCCTGGATCTGCAGGAGGAATGGAACAAGGCGAAGGATGATCCGGCCTTCCAGGCGGAGCTGAAGGCTCTCGGCACCCATTATATCGGCCGCCCGAGCCCCCTTTATTTTGCCGAGCGCCTGACGGCTGAACTTGGCGGCGCGAAGATCTATTTCAAGCGCGAAGAGCTGAACCACACGGGCTCGCACAAGATCAACAACTGCATCGGTCAGATCCTGCTCGCCAAGCGCATGGGCAAGACCCGCATCATCGCCGAAACCGGCGCCGGCCAGCATGGCGTGGCATCGGCGACCGTTGCCGCCCGCTTCGGCCTGCCTTGCGTCGTCTACATGGGCGCAACCGATGTCGAGCGCCAGGCGCCGAATGTCTTCCGCATGAAGCTCTTGGGCGCCGAAGTCATTCCGGTAACGGCCGGCAGCGGCACGCTGAAGGATGCCATGAACGAAGCGCTGCGCGACTGGGTCACCAATGTCGAAGACACCTACTACCTTATCGGCACGGCTGCCGGTCCGCATCCCTATCCGGAAATGGTCCGCGATTTCCAGGCCGTAATCGGCACCGAAGCCCGGGCGCAGATCCTGGAGGCCGAAGGCCGCCTGCCCGATCTCGTGGTTGCGGCGGTCGGCGGTGGCTCGAATGCCATCGGCATCTTCCATCCCTTCCTCGATGACGAGGGCGTCAAGATCGTCGGCGTCGAAGCCGGCGGCAAGGGCTTGCAGGGTGACGAGCATTGCGCCTCGATCACCGCCGGTTCGCCCGGCGTGCTGCATGGCAACCGCACCTATCTGCTTCAGGACGGCGATGGCCAGATCAAGGAAGGCCATTCCATCTCGGCCGGTCTTGATTATCCCGGCATCGGCCCGGAGCATTCCTGGCTGAACGATATCGGCCGCGCCGAATATGTGCCGATCATGGACCATGAGGCGCTGGAAGCCTTCCAGATGCTGACGCGTCTCGAAGGCATCATTCCGGCGCTCGAGCCGAGCCATGCGCTTGCCGAAGTGATCAAGCGCGCCCCGAAGATGGGCAAGGACGAGATCATCCTGATGAACCTCTCCGGCCGCGGCGACAAGGACATCTTCACCGTCGGCAAGATTCTGGGAATGTGAGTTAGACGCCATGACCGCACGTATGGACAAACGCTTCGCCGCTTTGAAGGCTGAAGGCCGCCCGGCACTCGTCACCTATTTCATGGGCGGCGACCCCGACTACGAAACCTCGCTCGGCATCATGAAGGCGCTGCCGGAAGCCGGCGCGGATGTCATCGAGCTCGGCATGCCCTTTTCCGATCCCATGGCCGACGGCCCGGCGATCCAGCTTGCCGGCCAACGCGCCCTGAAGGCCGGCCAGACGCTGAAGAAGACGCTGCAGCTCGCCGCCGATTTCCGCAAGGTCGATGCCGATACGCCGATCGTGATGATGGGCTATTACAATCCGATCTACATCTACGGCGTCGAAAACTTCCTGGACGATGCGCTGGCCGCCGGCATCGACGGCCTGATCGTCGTCGATCTGCCGCCGGAAATGGATGACGAGCTTTGCATTCCGGCGATCCGCAAGGGCATCAACTTCATTCGCCTGGCAACGCCGACCACCGACGACAAGCGCCTGCCGACGGTTCTGAAGAACACCACGGGTTTCGTCTACTACGTCTCCATGAACGGCATCACCGGTTCGGCCCTTCCGGACCCGTCGCTGGTTTCGGGCGCCGTCAAGCGCATCAAGCAGCACACGGAGCTTCCGGTCTGCGTCGGCTTCGGCGTCAAGACTGCAGAGCACGCCAAGCTGATCGGCGCTGCCGCCGACGGCGTCGTTGTCGGCACCGCGATCGTCAACCAGATCGCCACCAGCCTCACCAAGGATGGCAGGGCGACATCAGATACCATCCAGGCCGTGGCGACCCTGGTGCGCGGCCTGTCGACAGGCACCCGTTCCGCCCGCCTTGTTGCCGCCGAATAGTTTTCCCATATAGGCCTCTCCTCAATCCCCTGCGGATTGAGGAAAAAGCCCTATGGGCATTTGGTGACGACTGGGTTATCGATACATTCGGTCGATTAGGAGTTTCGAATTGAACTGGATCACGAACTACGTCCGCCCGCGGATCAATTCCATGCTGGGCCGTCGCGAGGTTCCGGAGAATCTCTGGATCAAATGCCCGGAAACGGGCGAAATGGTCTTCCATAAGGATCTGGAAGACAACAAATGGGTCATCCCCGCATCGGGCTTCCATATGAAGATGCCGGCAAAGGCCCGCCTCGCCGATCTTTTCGACAATGGCGAATACGAAGCCCTGCCGCAGCCGAAGGTCGCGCAGGATCCGTTGAAATTCCGCGATTCGAAGAAATACATCGATCGCCTGAAGGATAGCCGTCTGAAGACCGAGCAGGAGGATACGATCCTTGCCGGCATCGGCAAGGTTCGCGGTCTGAAGCTCGTGGCCGTCGTGCATGAATTCAACTTCATCGGCGGTTCGCTCGGCATGGCTGCCGGCGAAGCCATCGTAAAGGCTTTCGAGCGCGCCATTGCTGAAAAGTGCCCGCTGGTCATGTTCCCGGCTTCCGGCGGTGCCCGCATGCAGGAAGGTATCCTGTCGCTGATGCAGCTGCCGCGCACGACGGTTGCCGTGGACATGCTGAAGGAAGCAGGCCAGCCCTATGTGGTGGTTCTGACCAATCCGACGACCGGCGGCGTCACGGCCTCCTACGCCATGCTGGGCGACATTCATCTTGCCGAACCCGGCGCCGAAATCGGCTTCGCCGGCAAGCGCGTGATCGAACAGACCCTGCGCGAAAAGCTTCCCGATGGCTTCCAGACGGCGGAATATCTGCTGGAACACGGTATGGTGGACATGGTCGTCAAGCGTCACGACATTCCGGACACCCTGGCGACGCTTCTGAAGATCCTGACCAAGGCGCCGGCAAACGACGTGTCGGTGAAGAGCAAGAACGGCGCCGCACTGGCGATAGCAGCGAGCGCCTGACATCATCGATTGCCGGCAGGCGGAGGTGCGGGATGACGTCTATGAATCAGTCCGCAATGAGCGAGGCAGCACGCGAGATCGAGAAGCTCATGGAGTTGCACCCCAAGGGCTTCGATCTTTCTCTGGAGAGAATAACCAGGCTGCTCGACGCTCTCGGCAACCCCCACCAGAAATTGCCGCCGGTGATCCATGTCGCCGGCACCAACGGCAAGGGGTCGGTGACGGCCTTCTGCCGTGCCCTCCTGGAAGCTGGCGGCTATAGCGTGCATGTCCACAGCTCGCCGCATCTCGTCAATTGGCATGAGCGCTATCGCATCGGCGTTGAGGGCGGCCGCGGCAGGTTCGTCGACGATGCCGTATTTGCCGATGCACTGAGGCGCATCGCCAAGGCCAATGACGGACAAAAGATTACCGTCTTCGAAATTCTGACGGCCGCTACCTTCCTCCTCTTTGCCGAGCATCCTGCCGACGCCGCCGTCATCGAGGTGGGTCTCGGCGGCCGCTTCGATGCCACCAATGTCATTTCCGACCCGGCCGTCTCGGTTGTCATGCCGATTTCGCTCGATCACCAACCCTATCTCGGCGACCGCGTCGAGCTGATCGCCGCCGAAAAGGCCGGCATCATGAAAGCCGGTCGGCCTGTTGTCATCGGTCATCAGGATTATGACGCCGCTCTCGACGTGCTGATATCGACGGCCGAGCGGCTTCGCTGCCCGACGGCCGTCTTTGGCCAGGATTTTTCCGCCCATGAGGAATACGGCAAGCTGGTCTATCAGGACGAGTTCGGTCTCGCCGACCTGCCGCTGCCGCGCCTGCCGGGCCGCCACCAATATGGCAATGCCGCCGCCGCAATCCGGGCGGTCAAGGCCGCCGGTTTCGTCGTCACCGAAACGATGATGGAGAAGGCGATGACCTCGGTCGAGTGGCCGGGGCGCCTGCAGCGGCTGATCGAAGGGAATTTGGTGCCGCACGCCCCCGAGCGCTCGGAGATCTGGGTCGATGGCGGTCACAACCCCGGTGCGGGCGAGGTCATCGCCGAGGCCATGGCGAATTTCGAGGAGCGTCAGCCACGGCCCCTGTTCCTGATCACGGGCATGATCAACACCAAGGATCCGATCGGCTATTTCAAGGCTTTTGCCGGTCTTGCGGAGAAAGTCTATTGCGTGCCGATCCGGGGCAGCGAAGCCATGGTCGATCCCGTCATTCTCGCCAATGCCGCTTATGATGCCGGTCTTGTCGCCGAGCCCATGTCCAGCGTCGTTGAGGCGCTGGATGCAATCAAGGCTCTGGCCGCGCCGAATGTTCCCGCCCCGCGCATCCTGATCGGCGGCTCCCTCTATCTGGTCGGCGATGTCCTTGCGGATAACGGCACGCCGCCGCGGTGATGCTGGTCGGCTGGCTAACCAACCGCCCCAGTCGTTCGAGACGGCCATGATGGCCTCCTCACTGTGATTGACTCCCTTACCTGGCTCGCAACTCGCTCCGCTCATCCTGAGCCTGTCGGAGGATCGGGGCGGCCCATGGGCAAGCGCAAACACAACATGGTTGCTGAGCTGCGAAGCCTCGAAGCGCGAGGAATGGCGCGCTCTCTTCGTATCAACAAAAAACCCCGCCGAAGCGGGGTCTTGTTCCAGACGATCGATACCGATCAAGCTGCGCTGGAGATCCAGCTCTGCAGGGCCGTCTTGGGAGCGGCGCCGACCTTGATATCAGCGACTTCGCCGGCCTTGAACATGGCGAGCGTCGGGATCGAGCGAACGCCGAACTGGGCGGCCAGTTCCGGATTTTCGTCGATGTTGAGCTTGGCAACCTTGACCTTGCCTTCGAACTGCACGGCAAGCTCTTCCAGAGCCGGGGCGATCATCTTGCACGGACCGCACCATTCGGCCCAGAAATCAACGACCACAGGCTCTGCAGACTGCAGCACTTCGGTGGCGAAGTTGGAGGTATCGACTTTAACGGTAGCCATAGGCTGCTCCTTACCAGGATTGCGGGTTGCTAGATATGTGATGGTGCGGTGCCCAGATTTCAATATCTGGTATTTCACTTTGTCTCGAGCTTCGCAAGCGCCAATGCAAGCGCCCTCTCAGACAGCGTGTAGATCGAAGCATTTTCGGTATAGACGAGCATGCAGTCGATGCGCTTTCCCGGATAGAGCGGCGAGAGGATCTCGCGATAGATGGCAAGCTGCGCTTTGTGAGCGAAGGGGATGTTGCTTTCCTGGCCGGGCGGCACGCGATTCGTCTTGTAGTCGAGAATGACGACGCGATCGTCCAGGTCAGCCAGCCGGTCGATGCGGCCGGAGACGGCATAGGACTGGCTGCCGAGCTTCAGTGTGCCCATGATCGAGACTTCCGCCTGCGCATGGGTGCTGAACGTGCCTTGCAGATCCGGATGCGAGAGCAGCGCCATGACCGACTTCACCAGTGCCTCTTGCTCGGCCTGCGGCCAGAAGCGCGCGGCCCGATCGGCATAGCGCCGGGCGGCATCGGCCCGCTCTTCGGCCGCGATGTCAGGCAAGGTCTGCAGCATGCGGTGAATGAAGCGGCCCTTCTGCAGGGCGCGGTCGGATTTGGCCTTCTCGCCGAAAAGCGCCGAGGTGACAAGCAGATCGTCGGCTTCCTCGTCGATGACGGTGCCGACGCCGGAGGGGCTCAGCGGCCGTGGCAGGCTTCTTTGCGGCGGCAGCGGGCGTTTGAGGCCGGCAGGCAGGCCAGCCCGTTCCGAGCGTTTCTCATGCTCTCTCGCAGTCTCGAATTCGAGCTGGACCTGGGCAATCCGCCAGCTCAAGCCTTGCCAGTCGCCATCCGGGCCGGTGAAGGTCTTCTGCGTGCAATATAGTTCATGCCCGCGCAGCGCCGCGGAAATCATCGCGTGCCAGGTATCGGCATTTTCGCGGACGCCACGATAGCCACAGATGATCAGCCGGTCGGCGGCGCGCGTCATGCCCACATACAGCAGCCGGCGATACTCCTCCTCCGCCAGCGCCTGCAGCCGTGCTGTATCGGCCTGCGTCAGCGAATTGGCAAGCGCCGAGACCGGCACCCAGACCGGCAGCGGAATTTCGTCTCTGCCGGTTTCGATCAGCCGCAGCTTTGGCAGGTGCGTATGGGTGAAGGCCTTGCCGCCGCCATCGACGAGAAAGACGATCGGCGCTTCCAGTCCCTTCGAGGCGTGCACGGTCATGATCCGCACCTCGTTGCGGCCCTTGTCCTGTTCGCGCTTGACAGTCGGCGCTTCCAGCTCCAGCGTCGAGATGAAGGATTGCAGGCCGGGCAGGCCGCTCGTCTCGTGATCGAGCGTGAAGGTCAGGAATTCGTCGAGGATATCGCTGACTTCTGTGCCGAGGCGCGCCAGGAATTGCCGCCTGCCGCCGAAGCTTCCGAGCACGCGCGCATAAAAATCATGGACAGGAAGGCTCTTCGACAAGGCAAGGAAGGTTCTCAGCCGTCCGACCGTCTGACTGAAGCGTTCATGGCCGTCTGCGGCAAATCTCTGCAGGTGGCTCCAGACGCTTTCCTCATCGTCGCGGTAGGCGGCAATCGCAAAGACATCCTCTTCGCTGAGGTCGAACAGCGGGCTCTTCATGAGCGCGCAGAGCGAAAGATCGTCTTCCGGCAGCAGCAGGAAGCGGCCGAGTGCGAGAAGATCCTGAATGGCGATATGGCTCGTCAGCACCAGACGATCGGCGCCGGCAACGGGAATATTGCCGCGCCGCTTCAGGGCGCGGGTCAGCGCGTTGACGAAGCTGTCGCGTTTGCGCACCAGTACGAGAATGTCGCCGGCCTCGATGAAGCGGGCCTTTCCCTTCTCGATGATCGTTTCCCGGCCGATAAGATTGCCGATCGTATGCGCCATCCGTCGCGCCAGAATGGCGGCGGGCGCGCTTTCAGGCGTCGAATCGAAGGGCGCCGTCCAGTCCTCTTCCTTGGCGGCCGGCTCCGGCGCGATCATGTCCCAGAGATCGACGGCGCCGGGATGGCCGATGCGGCTGGAGCGATGCACGACAGGCTCGTTGACGGCACTGAGGCCTCGGGCATTCTCCGCACTGGTAAAGACATGGTCGACGGCGCCGAGCACATCGGCAGTCGAGCGGAAGGAGAGGGGCAGGCGGATCGACGAGAATTGCTGGCCGCTCGCCGCCACGCGCCGCCGCGTGCGGTCGCTCTCCTCGGAAAACCGTTCGGGACGGGCGCCCTGGAACGAATAGATCGATTGCTTCTCGTCACCGACGGCAAAGATCGTGCGTAGCGTCGGCCGGGCGCTGTCGCCGGAGAAGAAGTCCTCCGCCAGCGACTGAATGACGCTCCACTGAATCGGGCTCGTATCCTGCGCCTCATCGACGAGAATGTGATCGATGCCCTGATCCAGCTTGTAGTGGATCCACGGTCCGACATCCTTCTTGGTCAGAAGATCGGCCGTGCGGGTAATGAGATCCTCGAAATCGAGCTGGCTGCGCCGCTTCTTCAGCTCCTCATAGTCGCGGTTCAGGCGATCGGCGAGAACGAGAGCGGCATGGGTGGCGCGATACATCCGCATCAGCCTCAGCCGGTCGCGGCTGGCAACGACGTGGGCGCGTGCCTCCGCGACCGCTTCGGCGAGGGCCGGCGCATCGGTGAGCATGGCCTTGACTAAGAACTGGCTGTCCGATTTCGGTTCGCCCCTGGCGGTCAGCATGGCCTTTTCGAGGATTTCGACGCGGGCAAGCGGATCTGCCTCGCGCTTGGCAAGGCGCAGCGCATAAGCGACTTCCTGAGCCTTGGCGCCGCCCTTCTCGTCCGCAAGCGTGAGATAAAGCTCCAGCGTTGCGCCTGAGAGGCCGGGCAGCGGCCAATATTGCTCGGCAATGCTCGTTTCCGTCTCACCGGGCATAAGGCCGAGCCGGGCGAGCAGTGCCGTTTCGATGCCGCCTTTGCGCTCGGCTGCTTCTGTGAAACGGCGGATGGCGTTGCGGTTGGCGACGATATCGCCGAGCAGTGTCTCGAGCCCGGATTCGTCGCCGAGATCGAGCACATAGTCGAAAGCTCGCGCCAGTTCGGCATCGCCACGTGGCGTCGTTGCCGTCAGCAATGCGCGACGTGCATCCTCGAGTAGGACTTCGGCGGCTCGATCGTCGAGAACGGAGAAGTGGCCGGCGACGTTTGCTTCGAGCGGAAATTGATGCAGCAAGGCCTCGCAAAAGGCGTGGATGGTCTGGATCTTCAGCCCGCCCGGCGTTTCCAGTGCCTTGGCAAAGAGCCGCCGCGCCTCGGCGAGCTTGAAGACGTCAGGCTCCTTGCCCTCGATATCCGCAATGCGTGTCTTCAGCTCCTCGTCCGGCATCGTCGCCCATGCGGCAAGCCGGTCGAACACACGGTTCGACATTTCAGACGCTGCGGCCTTGGTATAGGTGAGGCAAAGGATGGAGGAGGGTCGCGCGCCTGCCAGAAGCAGACGGATGACACGCTGCGTCAGCACATGCGTCTTACCGGAGCCGGCATTGGCCGAAACCCAGGCCGAGCGTTCGGGGTCGGAGGCGATCGATTGCTGAATCGTCGTCCAGCTGATCCAGATGCCCGGATCGTCGCCTTCGGGCAGATTGGCGAAGCCCTCGGCGGAAAAATCACTCATCGCCGTCGCCTTCCTGCTCAATCTCCGCCGTCGACCATTCCGAGACGCGGGCCAGATGATCGTAATCGCCGCCATACTCGAACTGCTGCGCCGGGATGAGCCGCGACGAAAACCCTTTCTCGCCCGACTGCAGCAGCGAGACGAATTTCACCAGCTGATCCATCGATTCCTGCGCGAGATCCATAGCCGACTTCGTTTCCGTCTTGCCCGCGCGGCCGGAATGTTCGTTGTTGACCTGGTCGACCTTGAAGCGGTCGCCGGGCCGCAGCCGGACATAAAGCAGGTTCTCGGGGATCAGCGCGCCGATATTGCGGAAGGCGCCGGCCTTCAGCGCGTAGGCTTCCAGCGCCAGCTGCGGATCGAGCAGTGCGCGCGCCTGCGGCGGCGAGGGGTTGTAGCCGGTCTTGTAATCAATGAGATCGGCGCCCTTGTCGTTCTTGATGTCGATGCGGTCGGCAACGCCGGTCAACCGAATGCCGATCGGTTCGATCTCGACGCTGGCCGGCACTTCCGTTGCCGTTTTACGCACTTCGGGCCGCCTTTGCGCTTCCCAGGCAAGGAAAGCGCGCGCCACTTCGCGAAAGCGTGGCCGCCAGACACTGTCGATGTGAACGGGCAGCCGCTCGACATCGAAAAGCTCAGCAATGATGTGATCCATGGCCAGCGCCGCCTCGGGCGTGCCGGCCATATGCCCTTCGCGGACGAAGCGATCGATGATCTTGTGATAGAGCGTGCCGCGCTCGGCCGGGCCGGGATCGCGGTTGAACGGGTCGACCGGATCGAGCCGCAGCACGCGCCGGGCATAGATCGCATAGGGATCGCGCCGCAGCCGCCCCACCTCGCTGAAGGAATAGCTTTTCGGCTGCAGTTCTACGGGCGGCTTCGGTGCCGGGCGCAGCGCCGGCGCCTGGTTTTCGCCCTCGTCGATCATCGCGGCCCAATGGCGATATTGATCGCCACGCGCCTTCATGGCCTCTTCCAATTCCTTGCCGCCCAGCGCGATCAGCCGCTGCAGCCAGCGTGACGCGACCGTCGGCGTCGAGCCCTGGCGCAGCGCGCGGGAATAGATGAGATCACGCGCCCCGTTCGCCATTTCGAAATCATGCGCGAGCTGGCCGATGCGGCGCTCCGGCGGTTCCAGGCCGATCTCCGTTTTCATGCTGCGGGAAATGAAGGGATTATTCGCGGTTTGCCCGGGCCAGGAGCCTTCGTTCAACCCGCCGAGGATCAGCGTATCGACGCTCTGCAGGCGTGCTTCGAGCGTACCGAAAATGAAGAGGCGGGGATGGCTGAGCGCCCGCGGCTTCACCGCCTGGCCCACTGAGAGTGCCGCCATGATGTCGATCCATTGCACGCCGTCGGCCTCAAGCTGACCTTCGGTTTCGATGACATCCCGAAGGAGGCTGGCAAGCGTATCCCCGGCCTCGCCGGACCAGAGGCCCGCCAGACTGCTGCGCTCGTCGACGGCCACGGCTTCGAGGGCGCGGCCTGTACGCTCGGCCCAATCCGAAAGTGTGAGGAAACCCTCTGACGCGGGCAGGGAAAGCGCCGATACCAGCGGTTCGCATGCCGCAGTCACTCGCTGGGCCAGAGTCCGCGCGTGCTCGATGGCCTCGGGCGGCAACGCTTTGCGCCATTGCGGCGCGTGCCGGTCATCGGCCTGTTCCGTCACGCGGTCGTGGAGCAGGCCTTCCAGCCTGCCGATCTCGATGTTGTCGACACCGCCTCGGAGTGCCAGGATCTCCAGCGCATCGACGCCCGGCTGGTGTGTCTCCGCCGGCAGGCCGAACAAGGCAAGGGGATGTTTCAGCAGCGCGACGACGGCAACGGGATCTCCAGGGCGAAGGGTTGCTTCAAGCAGCAATTGCAGCAGCGTGCCCTGGGGCGTGGCGTTCAGCGGCGTTCCGGCCGAATCGTCGGCGGTGATGCCGAAGCGGGCAAGCTCGGCGGTCACGCGCCGCGCCAGATTGCGGTCGGGCGTGATCAAGGCCGCCTGGCTTTCGCCGCCATTACGTCCTGGTTTCTCCAGCGCCAGCCGCAGGGCGATGGCGATGGCGGTCGCCTCCTCGCGCTCGTTGGCAGCCTCGATGAGCGCGACGTCGGCAAACGCATTCGCGATCGCATCGGGAGGAAGCGTCTTGCGCCAGCTTCCCCAGCCGCTCGTCGCCTTGGCCGGCGCCAGCGCGCGCGACAGGATCTGCGCCCGCATCTGCATGGTTTCAGCCGCATCCGCGATGGGTTCGACATCGCGCCGGGTGACCCGCAACCGCTTCAGCAGCAGCGAAAGACCATATTGCGGGTGGCTGCGGCTGGTCGGATCGGCTCTTTCACCGATGGATGTCTCCGGCGCCACGAGCTGCCAATCCTCCTCCGGCATCGCAAGATCGAGGCCGGGCAGCACGATTACGCCTTGCGGCAAAGAGGCGACCGCTGCAATCAGCTCCGCTGTTGCCGGCACCGAGCCGGTCGAACCGGCAATAATGACAGGCCCGGGATGCCGCATCGTGGCCATGCGCTGCGCTTCTGCGCGCAGGATGGCATTGCGGTTGCGGGCGGGTGATGATTTGCCGAGTTCCGCAAGGCGCGCCGGCCAGAAGGCGCTGGCAATCGCCAGGAATTCCGCCGTCAGCTGCCACCAGAGCGCATGATCCTCCGCGCTGAGATTGGCAAGCTCGCTCCATTCGCGGTCCTCCGTCTCCAGCGAATCGATGAGTTCGGCGAGATTGCGCGCGAGCCATATGGCGTCAGCCGGGCTTGCCGGCGCCACCAGCGGCGAATCGGAGTGAATGTCGCGCACGATCTGCGGTAGCTTGTTGCGCCAGGCAAGGATCAGCCGCGCCAGTTCCAGGAGCCGTGCCGTGTTGGCGAGCGGCTGCGCCAGATCGGCCGTTCCCGGCAGGGTTTCTTCGAAATAACCGCTGTCGTCGTCGGTTTCGCCGAGCGGGCGAATGACCGGCAGGATAGCGGAGCGGCCGCCGAGCAGATCGACGAATTCCGAACGCAGCACGCGCGCCGCGCGCCGCGTCGGCAGAAAGATGCTGACCTTGGCAAGCGACAGCGGGTCGGCCGGATCATGGCGGAAATGCTCGGTGAGCCGACCGTCGCAGAGCGCTGTCGCAAGGGTCTTCAGGAAGGGCAGGCCCGCCGGAATTGTCAGAATGCGCTGCCGGTGTCCGCCTGCCATAGGCTCACGCAAACGCCCGGAAATTCCGGATCGTTTCCTCCGCTTCGCCGACCGCCTCCGGCGTGCCGACAGTCAGCCAGTGGCCGTCGAGCATCGTGCCATAGAGCCGACCCTTGGCGATGGCCCTGTCGTAATAGGTATTGATGTTGAAGGCGTCGTCTGGCGCGTCATCGAGAAACGAAGGATTGATGACCAGCGTCCCGGCATAGACAACACCATTACCGGTGGCGACGCTATAGCGCGACAGGCGGCCGTCTTCTGCCATGCTGAAATCATTCTTGCCGTTATGGCCTGTCGTCTTATCCAGCGCGACGCAAAGCATACCGAAATCCATGCGTATAGCATCGAAGAATCCGGCTAAGCGCTCGAGATTCGTTGGTTGATCTTCTCTTTCCCCAATCCAGAAAAGGTCCGAATTCATAACGAAGACGGGATCCCGGCCTAGAAGCTTCAATCCCTTTGCCAACCCGCCGCCATTGTTCATCAACGCATCCCGCTCGTCGGAGATCAGGATTTCAAGGCCACGATAGCCGCGCAGATGCGCTTCCATCTGGTCGGCATGGTGATGGACGTTGACGACGGCTCGCTCTACACCGGCCTGCACCAAGGCATCCAGCGTATAGTCGATCATCGGCTTGCCGGCGATCTTCACCAGTGGCTTCGGGATAGTGTCGGTGATCGGCCGCATGCGGGTTCCGAGCCCCGCGGCCAATACCATGGCTTGCTTGATGGTCATTTCGTCTCGAACTTTCGATTCATATTTTCTTTCCATAGCACAAGGCCGGAAAGCCGTCGCCGGGTCTCTGGCCCTTATATCAGGCCAATCCCGGCCTTCTCGCACCATTCGCGCAAGGGTGCGAGTGCTTCATGCTCGAAGGCGATGGCGAGATAGGCGAGCGTGCGCGGCATGTGCTTGAGATAGCCCGGTTTGCCGTCGCGCTGTAAGAGCCGCACCCAGAGGCCGGCCAGCTTGCAATTGCGCTGCGCCGACATGATCGCCCAGCTCTTCAGGAATTTCGCCTCGTCAAAGCCGCCCTGGGCGTGACGAAGGGCGAGATAGTCGGCCAAGAGCCGGTCATGCAGATCGCGCTCGATCGTCACCCGCGCATCCTGCACCAGCGAGGCTACATCGTAGGAGGTCGGACCGATCATCGCGTCCTGGAAGTCGATGAGGCCGATCCGCTTTATGCCCTTTTCCGCCGCCCGCCAGATGATGTTAGGCGAATGCATATCGCGCAAAAGCAGGTTCTTTTCCGCATCTTCAAGCTGATCGATCAGCTTGTCCCAGATGGCCAGATAGTCGGCCCGCTCCTCGTCGCTTGCCGGCGTGCCGCGCTTCCAGGGCAGATGCCAGTCGAGCAGCAGCCGCGCTTCCATCTTCATGGCGGTCCGGTCGAAATCCGGAATGTGATGGATGTGCTCGGGGGTGACTGGAATATTGCGGGGAATCGAAAGGCTGTGCAGATGCGCAAGGCAGGCGACGCTTTCGCGATAGCGCTCGGCAATCGGTTTTCCCTGAGCATCGAGCACGCCGTCGGTGCCGAGATCTTCGATCAGAAGGATGCCCTGGTCGTAATCGGCGGCAAAGATCTGCGGAGCGGCAAAGCCCTTTTCGCGCAGGATGTTGGCGATCGCCACGAAGGGATAAGTGTCCCAGGCAAGATGCGCGACCTTTGGATAGGGTTTCCCATCCAGCACGGGCGGTCCTTCGGGCAGGCCCGGCCAGTCCATCAGGATTATGCGGCCGCTGCTATCCTTCGGGTGGACGGATTCGTAGGCCCGAAGCGAGGCATCGCCCGTCAGGAAGCGCCTGTGCGCGCCGCGATAGCCGTGCGCATCGAGAAAGGCGCGGATAGCAAGCACACGCTCCATGCGTGTCATCTGCTTGGCCGGCGCTGTAAGGACGGCGCGCCGTCCTTCGCCCTCATGCGTGAGCTTGAGATCGATGCGCTCTCCCGGCAGCTCGCCTTCGGCCATTTCGGGCCACTCGACCAGGCAGATGCCGGTCTGCAGGGCTTCGTCGAAGCCGAGTTCCGTCAGTTCGCTGGGGTCGCCGAGGCGATAGAGATCGAAATGCGAGACCGGGATGCGCAGCTCGTAGGATTGCACGAGGGTAAAGGTCGGGCTCGGCACGTCCAGTTCGGCATCGTCGGCCATGGCGCGCAGCAGCGCGCGGGCGAGCGAGGATTTCCCTGCGCCGAGATCGCCTGATAGTGCCAGACAGTCGCCGGCCTTCAAGGCCAGCGCCAGATCTTCGCCGAGCTGAGCCGTGGCGGCGTCATCTGCGAGGAAAAGGGAAATGCTGCTCTCCGAGGCTGTCATTCTGCTGCGACGGAGTGGGGCAGTTCGGCCGAAGGAATCCGGCAGGTGACCGTCGTTCCCTTGCCCGGCTGGCTTTCGATCGAAACCTGGCCTTCATGCAGGCTGACGAAGCTTTCGACGATGGAAAGACCGAGGCCGGCACCGCTGCGCTTGCCGCCCTTGCCGCCGGAGGCAAAGCGGTTGAACACCGTGTTGATCAAATCCTCCGGGATGCCGGGACCCTTGTCGGCAACCGAGAAGACGAAATCCGTGCCTTCGCGCCCGCATTTCAGCGAGATCGTCGATCCCTCCGGCGCGAAATTGGCGGCATTGGTCAGAAGCTTGAGCAGGATCTGCTTCAGCCGCTGCTGATCGGCGACGATGGAGCCGAGATGCGCCGGCACGGTGATTTCAAGCATCACGCCGCTTTCCTGAAGCCGGTCGGCGATCTGCATCGATACCTCGTCGAGCAGTTCGCTAAGCACGATTTCGGAATAGTTCAGGCGCATGATGCCGGCATCCAGCGTTGCGAGATCGAGAATATCGTTGACCAGCGTCAGCAGCACCGAGGATGAGGTGGAGATATGGTCGATATATTCGGCCTGCCGCTCGTTCAGCGAGCCGATGCCCGGCGTTTTCAGCAGGTCGGTGAAGCCGATGATATTAGTCAAGGGCGAACGCAGCTCGTAGGAGACGTGCTGGACGAAATCGTTCTTCAGCTCGTCCGCCTTCAGCAGCGCTTCGTTCTTTTCGGTCAGCGCGCGCTCGGCGCGCACGCTGTCGGTCTTGTTGACGAAGGTCAGCATGGTCTGCGCATTCGGCAGAGGGATGACGGCATAGTCGAGCACGAGATTGGAATAGAGCTCCAATGTGCCCTGCGATGAGGGCCGCTCGTCGTCGAAACTGGTGATCTGCTCGGCGAACCGCTTCCAGCCGTCCGGCCGGTCGTACGAAGGCGCGCAAGCCTCGGCCAGAGCCTGGATATGCGTTCCGGGCTTCGCCTGTGCCTCGGTGATGTTCCAGAGAATGCGGAAGGCGGGGTTCGATAGCCTGATGCGGCCATCGGGGCCGAAAACGGCGACGCCTTCGGAAAGATGGTCGATGGTTTCGCCCTGGACCTTGACCAGCGTGTTGTAGCGCGTTTCGAGATTGACCTGCTCGGTCAGGTTCTCGAATACCCAGGTGGCGCCGCCCTGCGGATGCGCGGTCGCGAAAACCTTGAGGATCTGGCCGTTGGGCAGATGCCAGAGATCCGTCTGCGTGTCGAGCGCGCGATAGACGGAAAGGACGTCGTCCTTCCATGTCTTCCAGTTCAGCTGCTCCGGCAGCTTCTTGGCGCCGCGCAGCCGATCCAGCAGCTCGCTATTGTCGGGGCGCTTCTCAAGGAAAGCGATATCGAGTTCCCAGAGTTGGACAAAGGCTTGATTGTAGAATTGCAGCCGTCTGTCGCCATCGAAAATCGCAACCGGTGTCGCCAGATGATCGAGGGTTTCGGCGTGGCTCTTCAGCGTGCGGGCAAGCTCGGCGCGAACCGCTTCCGCTTCGGAAATATCGATCGCGATGCCGGCGGAGCCGTTCGGCGATTTGACGTCGACAACGTCGAAGAAGGTGCGATTGCCGTGTACGACGGTGGAAATCTTGTCGTGGAACGGCGACTCCGGCGTGGCCGCCGCGCGGATGCGTTCGCGGGTCACGGTCGTCAGAAATTCCCGTCCCTCGCGCACGGCTTCATCGGCCGACACCGCTTCCACAGCCTCGCCGTAGGCCTGATTGACCCAGGTAAGCTTGCCTTCCGCGTCCCGCTGCCAGACCGGCAGGTCGATGGCGTCGAGCAGATTCTGGAATGCGGAGATCGAGGTCATCAGCCGGTCGCGTTCGATCTTCAGCTCGGCGAGTTCGGCGCGCAGATTGTTGAGCGCAATGAAGCGGACGAAGGCGCGCCCGCCGGAAATGCGGCCCTGCGCTTCCAGGATTTCCTCACGGTTGGTCTCGACCACCATGTCGAAGCTCTGGCCGCTACCGCGCAGCTTGTCGATCGCCTTGTCGAGCTCGCCGGCCGACCAGGATTTCAGCCAGCGCCCGAAGGCGAGGAATTCGTTGTCCTGCGGCGCCCCGGTCTCGACCGGCAGCTGCCCCAGGAGTTCCGGCCGTGCATTCTGGCCATCCCAGATGATGATCCGGCGGTTTTTGTCGGCAATCAGCGCCTGATACTGCGAAATGCGCTGGTTGGCATCCGAAAGGGCCGTGCGGATTTCGCGGCTTTCGCTTTCCATGTTGCCGCGCTGCCGGACCATCCACATGGTCGACAGAAGCGCGGCGGAAATCACGCCGATGATGACGGAGAAGACGGCCATTTCCGAGGAGGTGAAGAGGCGCATGCTCGTTTGCGCGGCGTCATTGCCCTGCGCGAGAACCGGCCCGGCCAAACCGCTCAACAGACCACCGAAAACGCTGAGCCTCAACAGGCGGCTGAGACGGGCGAGCCGGCCCTTGCCCTGCTTCGCTCCTGTCGAAGGCCGATATGCACTGCCCTGCAGCAACAGCGCCGCCGCGCGGCGGAACGCTGGCTGATGCAGGTTGTCTTCCCCTTCAATCATAAGAGGTCTGTCTCCGTCCTATAATGTGCCGCATCCTGACAAGACATCCCATTTTCATGGCTCCGGGCATGCCCGGTTCGTCACGAATCAAGTGTAAAAACAATACTGCCTAGGAGAATCCGGGGGAAGGGAGCTGGCTAAAAAATAAGCCCCGGCATTTGTCAATGCCAGGGCTACAAGATGTTGTGGATACTGTTTTAGTAATCAGTATCTGTAGTGGTCGGACTTGAACGGACCCTGCGGCGTCACGCCGATATACGCAGCCTGCTCGCTGGAAAGCTCCGTCAGCTTCACGCCGAGCTTGGCGAGATGCAGGCGGGCGACCTTCTCGTCGAGGTGCTTCGGCAGAACGTAGACTTCGTTCTTGTACTGGCCGGGCTTGGTGAAAAGCTCGATCTGCGCCAGCGTCTGGTTGGTGAAGGACGCCGACATGACGAAGGACGGATGGCCGGTGGCGTTGCCGAGGTTCAGGAGGCGACCTTCCGACAGCAGGATGATGCGGTTGCCCTTGGCGAACTCGACCATGTCGACCTGCGGCTTGATGTTCGTCCACTTCAGGTTTCGCAGCGCGGCAACTTGGATTTCATTGTCGAAGTGGCCGATATTGCCGACGATCGCCATGTCCTTCATCGCACGCATGTGATCGATGCGGATGACGTCCTTGTTGCCGGTCGTGGTGATGAAGATATCGGCGG
This sequence comes from Rhizobium sp. JAB6, assembly GCF_003024605.1. GTDB lineage: Bacteria > Pseudomonadota > Alphaproteobacteria > Rhizobiales > Rhizobiaceae > Rhizobium. The sequence continues at coordinate 170,923 of NZ_PYJQ01000011.1, forward strand.
TGGAAACGACGTCCTCGAGCTGAACGACTTCATAGCCGTCCATGGCAGCCTGCAGGGCACAGATCGGGTCGACTTCCGTGACCTTGACGCGGGCACCGGCGCCGGAGAGCGAAGCGGCGGAACCCTTGCCGACATCGCCATAGCCGCAGACGACGGCGACCTTGCCGGCCATCATGACGTCGGTGGCGCGGCGGATACCGTCGACCAGCGATTCCTTGCAGCCGTACTTGTTGTCGAACTTCGACTTGGTGACGCTGTCGTTGACGTTGATGGCCGGGAAGGGTAGCAGGCCCTTCTGGCTGAGCTGGTAGAGGCGGTTGACGCCCGTGGTGGTCTCTTCGGTCACGCCCTTGATGGCGTCCCGCTGCTTGGTGAACCAGCCGGGCGTTGCCTGCAGGCGCTTCTTGATCTGCGCGAAGAGGATTTCCTCTTCTTCCGAATGCGGGTTGGAGAGCACGTCCTCACCGGCTTCCGCACGGGCGCCGAGCAGGATGTACATGGTGGCATCGCCGCCATCGTCCAGGATCATGTTGGAAAGACCGCCATCGGCCCACTGGAAGATCTTGTCGGTGTAGGTCCAGTAGTCCTCGAGGCTCTCCCCCTTGACGGCGAAGACCGGAACGCCGGATGCGGCGATGGCGGCGGCGGCATGATCCTGCGTCGAGAAGATGTTGCAGGAGGCCCAGCGCACCTGAGCGCCGAGGGCGACCAGCGTCTCGATGAGAACGGCCGTCTGGATCGTCATGTGCAGCGAACCGGTGATGCGGGCGCCCTTGAGCGGCTGCGCTTCGCCGAATTCGGCGCGGCAGGCCATCAGGCCCGGCATCTCGGTTTCGGCGATTGCGATTTCCTTGCGACCATAGTCGGCAAGGCCGATATCCGCGACGATGTAGTCCTTTTCAGTGCTCATGAAGGTCTCCAGCCTGAACGATGCAGCCGCGCCGCGGGCAGACGCCTCGGCCGAATGCAACAAGAATTGCACGCTGACAAGCGCGTGGATGATGCCGTGTATCAGGCTTCAGGGCGGAAATCAATAATGATATAAAGAAGTCTTTATGTCTTTATATCCACGCGGCGGAGGCGGAAAAGCCTATATTTCCTCGCCGAACTTGTTGGAGACCAACTGGTCGAGCGCTTCGAGCGCCTCGGCGGCCTGGTTGCCGCTTGCCGTGACCAGCACGCTGCAGCCGGGGCTGGCTGCCAGCATCATCAGGCCCATGATCGAAGTTCCGCCGACCGTGGTGCCGTCCTTCGAAACGGTGATCGCGGCGTCGTAGGCTTCGACGGTCTGCACGAATTTCGCCGAGGCACGGGCATGCAGGCCCCGCTTGTTGATGATCAGGAGTTCCCGGGAAAGCTCGGTCATGGGGGCGGTGTTTGCCTCGTTATTTGCCACTGAGCACACGACTGGCCACGTTGATATATTTGCGCCCGGCCTCTGACGCCTCCACCAGAGCCCTTTCCATGTTGTTGTCGCCGCGCACACCCGCGAGCTTGATCAGCATCGGCAGATTGACGCCGGCGATGACCTCGGTGTGGCCGCTATTCATGACGGAGATTGCGAGATTGGAAGGGGTGCCGCCGAACATATCGGTGAGGATGACGACGCCGTGCCCGTCGTCGGCACCGGCAACGGCCTGCAGGATATCCTGCCGCCGCTTGTCCATGTCGTCTTCGGGACCAATGCATACCGTTTCTATGAACTTCTGCGGACCAACGACATGCTCGACAGCATGCCGAAACTCTTCAGCCAGCTTGCCATGAGTGACAAGCACAAGTCCAATCATGATATTACTGCTCCCATCGCATACGCAAACAGATGGCCCATATCGCAATGCAGCAATGTCGTCCACCGTGGGGGGACATCTTGGCGATGAAAAGACGAAGTGCAAGCTTAAAATACAGGATTGCGCGCCCATGCGGACCTAAATGGCCGATTCATCCAAACTCGCGCCGATTTTCGCCATTATTATGGCGAGCGGATTCGCGGAGGTTGCGGCCAGCCGGATCACCGGCAACCGTATGGACGCCGTGATGTCGATCTGCTCGTCCTCCGGTGGCATCCTTTCTGCCGTCGCCGGATCGACAGGGCGGACGGCGAAGTGCATTTCGCCCTCGGAGATGTAAGGCATCCGGACGATGCCAGTGTAGCGGATTTCCATGAGACCCGCGATCGAGGGCGGGCATTTCGCGACGATGGAGCCGTTTTGCTCGCTGATCAGCACCCGGTCGTCGGCCACGAGGTTTGCTGTCAGTCCAAACGGCTTGGCGGCGGCAAGGCAGGAAAAGGCGAGGGTGGATTTGCCGCTGCCGGAGGGGCCGAGAAACAGCAGGCCGGTCTTGCCGATGACGATGGCCGTTGCGTGGATATTGATCGCCTCACCGGTCATCGGTGCGCTCACGCCTGCGTCTTGGCCGGCAGCGACAGAATGAAGCGGGCACCAAGCAGTGTCGAGCCGTCGGTATCGACGATATTCTCGGCGCGCAGCGAGCCGCCATGCGCTTCGGCGATCTGCCGGCTGATCGAAAGGCCGAGGCCGGAATTCTGTCCGAAACCTTCGGATTCGGGCCGGTCGGTGTAGAAGCGTTCGAAGATGCGGTCGATATTTTCGGCCTGAATGCCCGGGCCGTTATCTTCGATATAGATGACGCAACGCGTCCGCGTCCGCGTCAGCCGCACGGTGATCTTGCCGGTTTCCGCCGGGACGAAGGATCGTGCGTTTTCGATGAGATTGGTGACGATCTGGCCGATGCGCAGGTCATGGCCGTCGATGGAGAAGTTCGCTTTATTGCCCGGCTTGCGGTCGACGATATAATCGATCTCGACGGCCTTCTTGCTGTGCCCGACCTGTCTGGAAATATCGATCATGTCGCGCAGCAATACTTCCAGATCGAGCGACTTCGCATCCGAGCGTGCAAGCTCCGCATCGAGGCGCGATGCGTCGGAGATGTCGCTGATCAGGCGGTCGAGGCGGCGAACGTCGTGCTGGATCACGTCCATCAACCGCTTCTTGGAATCGTCGCTCTTGGCGAGCGGCAGCGTTTCGACGGCGCTGCGCAGAGACGTCAGCGGGTTTTTCAGCTCGTGGCTGACGTCGGCGGCAAAACTCTCGATCGCATCGATGCGATCGTAGAGCGCCGATGTCATGTCGCGCAGCGCGATAGACAGATTGCCGATCTCGTCCTGGCGGGCGGAAAAGTCCGGGATTTCCTCGCGCTCCTTCGCCCCGCCGCGCCGCACGCGGATCGCCGCAGCCGAAAGCCGGCGCAGCGGATTGGCGATGGTGGAGGATAAAAGTAGCGACAGCACGACGTTGACCAGCGTCGCCACGCCGAAGACCCGCATGATGGCGAGGCGCTCGGCGTGAACGATCTTATCGATATCGCCGGCCTGCGTGGAGAGCAGCAAGACACCGAGAACGGCGCGGAAGCGCTGGATCGGCACGGCGACCGAAACGATCAGCTCGCCCTTCTCCGTGGTGCGGACAACGGCGCCGCGCACACCGGTCAGCGCATTCATGACCTCTGGATAGATGGAGCCGTCACCGCCGGGCGCTTCCTTATAGACGGGGAGATTTCCCGGCTGCAGCATCTTGTTGAGCAGGCCGCTGAACCAGTCGGACCAGCTCTGCTTCTCGTCTTCGACGGGCGGCAGATCGTAGCGCAGCACCTGGCCGCGCGAATAGAGATGACGGCTGTCGAGCAGCAGGTTCGCATCGGCGTCAAAAATGCGGGCCCGGGTGCGCGTCGGCGAGATCAGCCGCGTCAGCACCGGCGCCACCTTTTCAGGATCGATCGGGAATTCCAGATCTTCGTCGTTCGGAACAGGGGTGATGCTCTGGCCGGCCTGCAGCTCCAGCAGCTTCTGCGGATCGATGGTGATGGAGTTGGTGTCGACCGATGCCGAAGCCGAGACGGCACCGGCGATGATCTCGCCTTGCGTCAGCAGGCTCTCGACGCGGGCGTCGATCAGGCCTTCGCGGAACTGGTTGAGGTAGAGAATGCCGCCGACGAGGACGACGAGCGCGGCCAGATTGAAGAACAGGATGCGCCGCGTCAGGCTTGAGAACACGGCATTGCCGAAGATACGGCGGATCAGCACGAAGGGATGCGTCCAGCGCCGGCGCGCGATTCGAGCGCCGCTCGGGCTTTCCGAGTCGTCTATATCTCTGTCCTGCACCAGCTGTGCCAAGCCAACGGCCCTTTCGAAGAACGGGACCGCCGATCCCGTCCGCATGCTCTTATTCCATCGCGCGCCGTATGGTCCAGTTAACTCTTATGCAGCTTCGCGGAACCGGTAGCCGACGCCATACAGCGTCTCGATCATATCAAAATCGAGATCGACCATCTTGAATTTCTTGCGCAGCCGCTTGATGTGGCTGTCGATCGTGCGGTCGTCGACATAGACCTGCTCGTCATAGGCTGCATCCATCAGCGCGTCGCGGCTCTTGACTACGCCCGGGCGCTGGGCGAGCGAATGCAGGATGAGGAACTCGGTGACGGTGAGCGTCACGGGCTCGCCCTTCCAGGTGCAGGTATGGCGTTCCTGGTCCATGACGAGCTGTCCGCGTTCCAGCGAGCGGGCCTGCTGCGCAGCGCCCGGCTTGGGGGCGGCTGCGCCGCCGGCAGCATTTGCGGCATCACGGGCGGAGGCGCGGCGGAGAACAGCCTTGACGCGTTCGACCAGCAGGCGCTGCGAGAACGGCTTGGTGATGAAGTCGTCGGCACCCATCTTTAAGCCGAACAGCTCGTCGATCTCTTCATCCTTCGAGGTGAGGAAGATCACGGGCAGATCGGATTTCTGCCGCAGGCGGCGCAAGAGCTCCATGCCGTCCATGCGGGGCATCTTGATATCGAAGATCGCCAGTTGCGGCGGCCGTGCCAGCAGGCCGTCCAGCGCCGAGGCTCCGTCCGTATAGGTCTCTACCTTATATCCCTCTGCTTCCAAGGCAATGGAAACGGAAGTCAGGATATTGCGGTCGTCGTCAACGAGCGCGATTGTCAACATGGTGTTCGTCTCCGTCATCAGTGCGCATCTCCCGGATTTGGAATCCAGCCCAGGCGGTCTGCCAGTTCGGTCGGCGGTAACCTGGCGCGCTTATGGGGATAAAGGTGGAACAAATTGTGGCAAAGATAAAGGGGAGGATTGCGGTGAGGAGAAACCCTTGCGCAGGAGTTGTGTGACGTGAGGTCCCGCCTCCCTCTATTCAAACGATTTAAAATTATGAAAATTTATTTAAATCGATTAAATAACTGATATCATTAAATATTTTGTGTTTGGGTCTTGTCCTTTTAAAAGGACCCCTCTACGCTTTAGACAATTCTAACGGCCAAGCCCCTTTGTAGAGGAAAATGTGATGGAGCAATTCGGCGTTCGCAATCCCGCGACTGAACTGGGATCGATCGGCCTCGGAGCCGCTGCCAGTGTACGTTACAACCTCATGGAAGCTCATCTTTACGAAGAGGCGATTCGCCGCCGAGAAGCCGATCTGACCGCCGATGGCGCACTCAGGGCCTTGACCGGCCAGCACACCGGTCGTTCCCCGAAGGACAAGTTCGTGGTGCGTAACGCCACCACCGAAGACCAGATCTGGTGGGACAACAACAAGCCGATGTCGCCCGAGCATTTCGAGCTATTGCATGAGGATATGCTGGCCCATGCCCGCGGCAAGGACCTGTTCGTGCAGGATCTGATCGGCGGCGCCGATGCCGAATACGCTCTGCCGACCCGTGTCGTCACCGAATTCGCCTGGCACTCGCTGTTCATCCGCAATCTGCTGATCCGCCCCGATCGTGCGGCGCTGGAAAGTTTCGTGCCGCAGCTGACGATCATTGATTTGCCGAGCTTCCGCGCCGATCCGGAGCGCCACGGCTGCCGCACCGAAACGGTGATCGCCTGCGATTTCGTCAATGGCATCGTCCTGATCGGCGGCACCTCCTATGCCGGCGAGATGAAGAAATCGGTGTTCACGGCGCTGAACTACATGCTGCCGGAGCGCGGCGTCATGCCGATGCATTGTTCGGCCAATGTCGGGCCTGAAGGCGATGCCGCGATCTTCTTCGGCCTGTCGGGCACGGGCAAGACGACGCTGTCGGCCGATCCGACCCGGACGCTCATCGGCGACGACGAGCACGGCTGGGGCGAGAACGGCATCTTCAACTTCGAAGGCGGCTGCTACGCCAAGACCATCCGTCTTTCGGCCGAGGCCGAGCCGGAAATCTACGCCACGACGCGCCGTTTCGGCACCGTCCTGGAAAATGTCGTGCTCGACGAACACGGCCGGCCGGATCTCGACGATGGCTCGCTGACGGAAAACACCCGCAGCGCCTATCCGCTGCATTTCATCCCGAACGCATCGGAATCCGGCATCACCGGTCATCCGGAGACGATCATCATGCTGACGGCAGACGCTTTCGGCGTCATGCCGCCGATCGCGAAGCTGACGCCGGATCAGGCCATGTACCACTTCCTGTCCGGTTATACCGCCAAGGTCGCCGGCACGGAAAAGGGCGTCGTCGAGCCGGAAGCCACCTTCTCGACCTGCTTCGGCGCTCCCTTCATGCCGCGCCATCCGACGGAATACGGCAATCTGCTCAAGGAGCTGATCGCCCGCCACGGCGCCCGCTGCTGGCTGGTCAACACCGGCTGGACCGGCGGCGCCTACAGCAAGGGAAGCCGCATGCCGATCAAGGCGACGCGTGCGCTGCTCGCGGCCGCCCTGAAGGGCGATCTCGACAATGTCGAATTCCGCATCGATCCGAATTTCGGCTTCGCAGTCCCGGTCGCCGTTGAAGGCGTCGACAGCGCCATCCTCGACCCACGCTCCACCTGGGCCGATGGCGAGGCCTATGATGCGCAGGCCAAGAAGCTGGTTCAGATGTTCGTCACCAATTTCGCGAAGTTCGAGGACCATGTGGACGGCAACGTCCGCGATGCGGCCCCGGGGGTGCCGGTCGCTGCAGAATAATCATCCAGAGCGGGAATGACTCACGTGAAACCCGGCGGCCAGTTCGCCGGGTTTCATTTTATCCGGCAGTGGTTTTCAACTGCGCATCGATGTGGGATAGACAGGCGCGGAGAAAATCATGGCCAGCGAAGCGCTTTACATCAACGACCGGATCACGATTGCCGGCTGGGAGCTGACGGAACAATTCGTTCTGGCGGGCGGTCCCGGCGGTCAGAACGTCAACAAGGTCGCGACCGCAGTCCAGCTTTTCTTCAATGTCCAGAATTCCCCGTCGCTGACCGACCGTGTCAAGGCGAATGCAATCAGGCTTGCCGGCCGACGTGTGTCCAAGGATGGCGTTCTGATGATCGAGGCCAGCCGTTTCCGCAGCCAGGATCGCAATCGCGAGGATGCGCGCGAGCGCCTGAAGGAACTGATCCTCGAAGCCGCCGCTCCGCCGCCGCCGCCGCGCCGGAAGACCAAGCCTACAAAGGGATCGATCGAGCGCCGGCTGAAGGAGAAATCCGGGCGCTCCGAGGTCAAGAAGATGCGCGGCAAGGTCGGCGGCGACTAGGTTTGGTTTTCGGGCTGCGGTTTCGGTTCGGTTGAGTCAAGATGATGATGGTCAGGCGATTTTGATTTTGCCGCACCTATGTGCCTGGCCCCTCATCCTAACCTTCTCCCCGCAACGTGGGGAGAAGGGACCATAGCGCTAAACAGCCAAGCTCTCTGCTCGTGACGGGTTGGTACGGAGCAAGATAGGCCCCCTCGCCCCGCTTGCGGGGAGAGGGTTGGGGTGAGGGCCATGCATGAAGGCGCGGCAATGGCGCACTGACCTGACCAGCGTTGCTCAAAGGGAATATCGATGCTGCTCCCCAACGGAATTCGTCATCTGCCCGGATATCTCGACCGCCCCGCCCAGGAAGCCTTGGTCGATGCGATCCGCGGCATCGTGGCCGAGGCGCCGCTCTACACACCGGTCATGCCGGGCACCGGCAAGGAAATGTCGGTGCGGATGACCAATTGCGGTTCGCTCGGCTGGGTGACGGACAAGGAGCGCGGCTATCGCTATCAGCCGACGCACCCGGTCACCGGCCGTCCATGGCCTGCAATACCATCGCCGTTGCTGGATTTGTGGCGCGGTATAGCAGGCTATGAAAAGCCGCCCGAGGCCTGTCTCGTCAATTTCTACAGCGACGATGCCCGCATGGGCCTGCATCAGGATCGAGACGAACAGGATCTCAAGGCGCCGGTGCTATCGGTCTCGCTGGGAAACACCTGCCTCTTTCGGGTCGGCGGCCTAAACCGCAATGACCGCACGCTATCCTTCAAGCTTGCGAGCGGCGATATCGTCGTTCTCGGCGGCGAGGGCAGGCTGTGCTACCACGGCGTCGATCGCATCTATCCGGCGACATCGACGCTCTTGAAGAACGGCGGCCGGATCAATCTGACGCTCAGGCGCGTCCAGCCCTGAGCCTCAGAGCTTTCTCAGCGCCACCTGCTCGATCAGATGATTCTTGCCCTTCTGCAGGATGAGGTCGGCGCGCGGCCGCGTCGGCAGGATGTTCTGACGCAGGTTCTTCAGATTGATGTTCTTCCAGAGCCCCTCGGCGATCGCCAGCGCCTCTTCCTCGCTGATCGAGGCGTAGCGATGGAAGAAGGAGTTGGGGTCGCGGAACGCCGTCTCACGCAGCCGCATGAAGCGGGCGACGTACCAGTTGTGGATCAGTTCCTCGTCGGCATCGATATAAATCGAGAAGTCGAAGAAATCCGAAACCATCGGCACGATCTTGCCGTCGGCCGGCAAATGCCGCGATTGCAATACGTTGATGCCTTCGAAGATCAGGATGTCCGGGCGATCGACCGTCTTGAATTCGTTCGGCAGCACGTCATAGACGAGGTGCGAATAGGAGGGTGCCTGCACATTCGGCTGGCCGGCCTTGATCGCCGAGAGAAAGCGCAGCAGCGCAGCCGTATCGTAGCTTTCCGGAAAGCCCTTGCGCTGCATCAGGTTTCGACGCTGCAATTCGGCATTCGGATAGAGAAAGCCGTCCGTAGTGACGAGATCGACCTTCGGACTCGACGGCCAGCGGCCCAGCAATTCCTTCAGGATACGGGCGGTCGTGGATTTGCCGACAGCGACGGAGCCGGCGATGCCGATGACGAACGGCGTCTTGGCGATATCGGAGAGGCTGAGGAAGCGGTTGCGCTGCTCGAACAGGATCTGTGAGGATTCCACATGCGAGGACAATAGCCGCGACAGCGACAGATAGATGCGTCGGACTTCATCGAGGTCGATCGGGTCCCCCATCGAGCGCAGCCGCGTCACTTCATCGGCGGTCAGCGTCAGCGGCGTGTCGGCGCGGAATTTCGCCCACTCTTCCGAGGAGAAGAAATAATAGGGCGAATAGGCTTTCGCCTGGAAAATATCGAGCGTTTCGGGCGCTGGGTGGCTCTTGGTCGCTATTGTCATCGCGTTCTTACCGGCTGGCCTTCTCCTGAAGGCCGGATTGGGCGGTGCGCCTTTCGAGCTCACCCATGACATTCTCTACCGGAATGCCGGCAATCTTCAATACGACCATAAGATGATATAGCAGATCGGCGGCCTCATAGGTAAGATTGTCGCGATCGTTGACGATCGCTGCCATCACGGCTTCGATCGCTTCTTCGCCCAGTTTCTTTGCCGCTTTCGGCTGGCCGGCGGCAAAAAGCTTCGCCGTCCAGGATTCGTTTGGCGAGGCCTTGGAGCGCTCCTCGACGATTCGTTCGAGGTCGGAAAGGGTAAATCCGCTCATCGCCGTCTCCTAATCCAGCCGCATGGGGATACCGCGCTCGGCCATGTAGCGCTTTGCCTCGCCCACCGAATAGGTGCCGAAGTGAAAGATGGAGGCGGCGAGTACCGCCGTCGCATGGCCTTCCTTGACGCCGGCGACGAGATCGTCGAGATCGCCGACGCCGCCCGAGGCGATGACGGGCACGCGCACGGCATCGGCGATCGCTCGCGTCAGCTCCAGATCGTAGCCGACCTTGGTGCCGTCGCGATCCATGGAGGTGACGAGCAGTTCGCCGGCACCGCGCTCGACCATCTTGCGGGCAAAATCGACCGCATCGATGCCGGTCGCGTTGCGGCCGCCATGGGTATAGATCTCCCAGGCGCTCAGATTGTCGCCGCCCGGCGCTTCCGTCCGGCGCCGCTTGGCATCGATAGAAACGACGATGCACTGGTTGCCGAATTTATCGGCTGCCTCGGCCACGAAATCGGGATTGTTGACCGCCGCCGAATTGATCGAGACCTTGTCGGCGCCGCAGAGCAGAAGCTTGCGGATATCGGCGATCGTGCGCACGCCGCCGCCGACCGTAACCGGCATGAAGCATTGTTCGGCGGTGCGGGCGACCACGTCGAAGATCGTGTCGCGATTGTCGGAGGAAGCGGTGATATCGAGGAAGCAGAGTTCGTCGGCGCCGGCTGCGTCATAGGCCTTGGCGGCCTCGACGGGATCGCCGGCATCGACGAGATTGACGAAATTGACGCCCTTGACGACGCGGCCGTCCTTGACGTCGAGGCAGGGGATGACGCGGGCTTTCAGGGTCATTGCGCTGCCTCCTTGGCCTGCTTGATCAGGGCCAGTGCCTCTGTCGGATCGATCCGGCCATCATAGAGCGCGCGGCCGGAAATCGCACCTTCCAGTCTGCGGGCATCCGGCTGGATCATGCGCTTGATGTCGTCCAGTGAGGCAAGGCCGCCGGAGGCGATGACGGGTATGGAAACGGCATCGGCCAGTTCCAAGGTCGAGTCCCAGTTGATCCCGGTTAAGATGCCGTCGCGGTCGATATCGGTATAGATGATCGCGGCAACGCCGACGCCTTCGAATTTCTTTGCGAGTTCGATGACGCCGAGTTCAGAAGCCTCGGCCCAGCCCTCGACCGCCACCTTGCCGCCCTTGGCATCGATCCCGACGGCGATGTGGCCCGGAAAACATCTGCAGGCTTCGACGACGAGCGCTGGATCGCGCACGGCAACCGTGCCGAGGATGACGCGGGCGAGGCCGCGCGACAGCCAGTTTTCGATATGGGCGAGCGTGCGGATACCGCCGCCGAGCTGCACCGGATTCTTCGTCGCCTTGAGAATCGCATCGACGGCGGCACCGTTGACGGTCTCGCCGGCGAAGGCGCCGTTGAGATCGACGACATGCAGCCATTCGAAGCCCTGATCTTCAAAGGCCTTGGCCTGGGCAGCGGGATCGGGGTTGTAGACGGTCGCCTGCTCCATGTCGCCGAGCTTGAGGCGCACGCATTGGCCGTCTTTTAGGTCGATAGCGGGAAAAAGAATCATGATGTCTGTCCTTGGAGCGCGAGCCTTACGGCTTCCAGCGCAGAAAATTGGCGATCAGGGCAAGGCCGAGTTTCTGGCTCTTTTCCGGATGGAACTGCGCGCCGACGATGTTGTCGCGGCCTACGAAGGCCGTCATCGGCCCGCCGTAGTTCGTCGTCGCGATCACATCGTCACCATGGTCGGCGGCCAGATGGTAGGAATGGACGAAATAGGCATGCAAGCCGTCAGGTCCGGTCTCTATCCCATCGAAGAGAGCGTGCGGGTGGCGGATATCCAGCGTATTCCAGCCGATCTGCGGGATTTTCAGGTTGGGATCGCTGGGCGTCATTTCCTTGACGTCGCCCTTGATCCAGCCGAAACCTTGCGTGATCGTCTTCTCCAGCCCGCGCGACGACATCAGCTGCATGCCGACACAGATGCCGAGGAAGGGGCGGCCCTTGTGTTCCACAACATCGATGATGGCTTCCGCCATGCCGGGCACGGCACTGAGGCCCCGGCGGCAATCGGCATAGGCGCCGACGCCGGGAAGCACGATGCGGTCCGCCGTGGCGACACGCTCGGCATCGTCAGTCAGGTCGATCTCGGCGTCGATCCCCGCTTCACGGGCCGCTCGCTCGAAGGCCTTGGTGGCCGAGCGCAAATTGCCGGAACCATAATCGATAATCGCGACGCGCACGGTCAGCGTCCTCCGTCATAGCCGGGAAGGCCGAAGCTCGGGCCCGGGGGGCTGCTATTTTTGTTGGTGGCCGGAATATTCCAGTTGTTGGAAGGGATATCCCCTTCCGGCTCCTGCTCGACCTGGGAGAAATGGATCTCTTCCGCGGTTGCGAGATCGCGCGCAGAAACGAGGTTTTCGATTTCCCAGCCGCGGTTGATCAGCCGCTGGCCGACCGCATCCGGCCCCTCAAGTCCCGACAGAAGATGAACCCCCAGCCAGATGGCTGCTCCGGCAACGAAAAAGCCCGGCTGCCGTATCAGCTCCAGCGCAATGCCCTGCAGCAGAAAGGCGGCGACGGCATGCAGCCAGAGGCGATGAAAAAGCATCCAGAACGTCGGAAACAGGAACGCCGCCCACGAGAAACCGTCACGGATGAATCGCGTCTCGTCGCGATACCGGTTCGAGATTCCGGATCGGTTCGGCGCTCCGGGCGGCGTCAAAATCAGATAGCTTGCCATTTCCTCAATTCCCAGAACGGGGTCAGGCGAGCGTGCCTTTCGTCGAGGGCACTCGGCCTGCCTGCCGCGGATCGATCTCGGTTGCGGTGCGCAATGCGCGCGCAACGGCCTTGAAGCATGTCTCGGCTATATGGTGATTGTTGGCGCCATAATGATTGAGGATATGCAAGGTGATGCCGGCATTCTGCGCTAAGGCCTGGAAGAATTCGCGCACCAGTTCGGTATCGAAGGTGCCGATCTTCGGCGCGCTGAACGACACGTTCCAGACGAGAAAGGGCCGACCGGACAGATCGACGGCCGCTTTCGTCATCGTCTCGTCCATGGCGAGATCGATCGAGGCATAGCGGGTGATGCCGCGCCGGTCGCCCAGCGCCTTGGCGATCGCCTGGCCGATCGCGATGCCGGTATCCTCGACGGCATGATGATCGTCGACATGCAGGTCGCCCTTGGTGTCGATTTCCATGTCGATCAGCGAATGTCGCGACAGCTGTTCCAGCATATGGTCGAAGAAGCCGACTCCCGTCGAAATCGTCGATTTTCCGCTGCCGTCGATGTTGACGGAAACGGAGACCGAAGTCTCGTTGGTCTTGCGGGAAATGCTTGCCGTGCGGCTCGCTGCGGTCTCTGCCATGGGCTGCTCCATCGGAATACGGCCGTTCCTTATCAGGCGGATCGGGAAATATCCAGAAGTTACGCGCGGGGGCCTATGCGTTTAGCCGGCTCGCGGCGATTATTCGGGCGCGGTTGCCATTTGCAATCGCAAAAACCCCTCTTACATAGGTGCTGACGGGGCCGATAAGCGGCCCGGCAGAAGGCCCGCCGAAATGGGGGCAAACAGGTGTTAAATGACGACAATCGTGACTATTCGCAAGGGTGGCAAGGTGGTGATGGCTGGTGATGGCCAGGTGAGCCTTGGCCAGACCGTGATGAAGGGCAATGCGCGCAAGGTTCGCCGCATCGGCAAGGGCGATGTCATCGCCGGTTTCGCCGGCGCCACCGCCGATGCCTTCACCCTCCTGGAACGCCTTGAAAAGAAGCTCGAACAATATCCCGGCCAGCTGATGCGCGCCGCCGTCGAGCTCGCCAAGGACTGGCGTACCGACAAATATCTGCGCAACCTCGAAGCCATGATGCTGGTTGCCGACAAACAAGTAACGCTCGCCATCACCGGCAACGGCGATGTGCTTGAGCCCGAACATGGCGCCATGGCGATCGGCTCCGGCGGCAATTTCGCCCTCGCCGCCGCACGCGCGCTAATGGACAGCGACAGGTCAGCTGAAGACGTCGCCCGCCGCGCTCTCGATATTGCTGCCGACATCTGCGTCTACACGAACCACAATGTGGTCGTCGAAACGCTCGATGCCGAAGTCTAAGACGTTCCTCTCTTGATAGTTTCCAGCCCTGACAGGGAACATACGAAATGACCACTTTTTCCCCCCGCGAGATCGTTTCCGAGCTCGATCGCTATATTGTCGGCCAGCATGAGGCCAAGCGCGCCGTGGCGATTGCGCTGCGCAACCGCTGGCGCCGCCAGCAGCTCGAGCCTGAGCTGCGCGACGAAGTCATGCCCAAGAATATTCTGATGATCGGCCCGACCGGTGTCGGTAAGACGGAAATCTCCCGCCGCCTCGCCAAGCTTGCCGGCGCGCCCTTCATCAAGGTCGAGGCCACCAAGTTTACCGAGGTTGGCTATGTCGGCCGTGATGTCGAACAGATCGTCCGCGATCTCGTCGAAGTCGGCATCGGCCTGGTGCGCGAAAAGAAGCGCGCCGAGGTACAGGCCAAGGCGCATATGAGCGCCGAAGAGCGCGTGCTCGATGCGCTGGTCGGCGCCACCGCCTCGCCGGCAACGCGCGACAGCTTCCGCAAGAAGCTGCGTGACGGCCAGCTCGACGATAAGGAAATCGAGATCGAAGTGGCCGATACCGGCTCCGGCATGCCCGGTGGCTTCGAAATCCCCGGCATGCCCGGCGCCAATATCGGCGTGCTCAATCTCTCCGAAATGTTCGGCAAGGCCATGGGCGGCCGTACCAAGAAGGTGCGCACGACGGTCAAGGATTCCTACAAGGAACTGATCCGCGACGAGTCCGACAAGCTGATCGACAACGAGGCGATTCAGCGCGAAGCCGTGCAATCCGCCGAAAATGACGGCATCGTCTTCCTCGATGAGATCGACAAGATCGCCGCCCGCGACGGCGGCATGGGGGCTGGCGTCTCCCGCGAAGGCGTACAGCGCGACCTGCTGCCGCTGGTCGAAGGCACGACGGTTTCGACGAAGTATGGTCCGGTCAAGACCGACCATATCCTCTTCATCGCTTCCGGCGCCTTTCATGTCTCGAAGCCTTCGGATCTTCTGCCGGAGTTGCAGGGCCGCCTGCCGATCCGCGTCGAGCTCCGTCCGCTGACCAAGGAGGATTTCCGCCGCATCCTCACCGAGCCGCAGGCAAGCCTCATCCGCCAGTACAAGGCGCTGATGGAAACGGAAGACCTGAAGCTCGACTTCACCGATGACGCGATCGATGCTCTGGCCGACGTCGCAGTGCATCTGAATTCCACCGTCGAGAATATCGGCGCCCGCCGCCTGCAGACGGTCATGGAGCGGGTCCTCGACGAGATCTCCTACAACGCCTCGGATCGCGCCGGCGTATCGATCACCATCGATGCCGCCTATGTCCGCGAGCATGTCGGCGATCTCGCAAGCAACACGGACCTGTCGCGCTTCATCCTGTAACAGGCAGGTGAAGGCGATCTAAACAGTAGACACTCGACAACAGGCCGTTAACTTTTTAGTTAAAGCGTGATGCCGAAAAGTGTATGCGGTTTTCGGGCGACATCACGCTCTACTTTTTTGATGCTAGAGCGGATTCAGATTTTAGGTCGACAGACCTAAAATCATCCGCTCTAGAGACTCGTTTCTTTGTGTCGGATGGCTTTATTCGGCCAAGATTATCCGTCAGGCAGCCGCACGGAAACATCGGTTGAAACTTCGACAGGACAGCCATCTTGCGACGCATACTGATCACTCTTCTTCTGGCGGTCGCCAGCTTCTCCTGGATCCCAGCCTACGCGGACGCAGCGACCGCGGTGCCCCCGGGCAACCGCAATGCCGAGCAGCCGCCGGTCCCCGGTGCCTCCGTCCGGCGTACGCGCGGCACGAATTCGACCTTCGAACGCAAATACCAGAAGGTCCGTGAACTGCTGGCGACCGACACCAAGCTGATGTCGAAGATCAAGTCGACGGCGCGGGCCTACGGTATCGATCCGATCCACATCATCGGCGCGCTCGTCGGCGAGCATACCTACAATGTCGATGCCTATGACGGTCTGCAGTCCTATTACGTCAAGGCTGCCTCCTATGCCGGCCAGAGCTTCCGCTTTGCCTACAATGGCGAAAATGTCGATGATTTCGTGGCCCGGCCGCAATTCGATGCCTGCAAGGGCAAGGGCGATTCCTACAGCCTCTGGACTTGCCGGGAAGACGTTTGGGAAGACGATTTCCGCGGCAAGACGGTCGGCGGCAAATCCTATCCCGACAATCGCTTCAGCGCAGTCTTCTTCCAGCCCTTCTATGCCGGCCAGACCTTCGGCCTCGGTCAGGTCAATCCGCTGACGGCGCTGGAGCTCTCCGATCTGGTCAGCCGCACCTCGGGCATCCCGAAGCTCAATGAAAAGGATGCGGGCGGCGTCTACAAGGCGATCATGGACCCGGACCTGTCGCTCGCCTTCGTCGCGGCCTCGATCCGCAAGTCGATCGACGACTATCGCTCGATTGCCGGCATGGATATCTCCGGCAATCCGGGCATCACCGCGACGCTCTACAATCTCGGCAACTCCCGCAAGCGTGCCGCTGCCCTTGCCGCCAAGAATCGCGGCTCTTCGCAGCCGGTCTGGCCGGAAGAAAATTACTACGGCTGGCTCATCAATGATAAGCTGAGCGACCTGAAGTCGCTTTTATAAGCGCGCAGCGCGGCGTTTTATCGTCTGGATTTCGCAGGCGGCGTTCCCCATATCGGACGGGTGCGCCGCTCCGCCGCCTTCATTCGAGCAATGCCGATTTCGAGGAGAGTTGATCATGGACATGATTCCGGAAGCCTTCTCCCCGCCGGCGCCCATCCCGCGCACCGTGCCGCCATCGCGCTTGACGATCATCCGCACGATCCTGCGCAATCCGCTCGAACTCTGGGGTGAGCCCTCCTATACGCTGCCCTGGATCAAGACCAAGTTCTTCAACGAGCGGACGCTGATCGTCAACGATCCCGGCCTGATCAAGCATGTTCTGGTCGACAATGCCGCCAATTACCGCATGTCCGATATTCGCCAGCTCGTGCTGCGGCCGATCCTGCGTGATGGTCTGCTGACGGCGGAAGGGGCTGTCTGGAAACGTTCGCGCAAGGCGGTCGCACCGGTGTTCACGCCGCGCCATGCTCAGGGCTTTGCCGGCCAGATGCTGAGCCAGAGCCTGGACTATGTGCAGAAATACGAGGGGGTTGGCGAGAAGGGCGCGGTGTTCGATATCGCTACCGACATGGCCGAACTGACCTTCGCCATTCTGGCGGAGACCTTGTTTTCCGGCGAGATCGCCACCGAAGGCGAGCATTTCGCTGATGAGGTCAATGAGCTCCTGCATCGCATGGGTAGAGTCGATCCCATGGATCTTTTGCGCGCCCCTGCCTGGGTGCCGCGCATCACCCGCATCGGCGGCCAGCGCGTGCTCGACAAATTTCGCGGCATCGTGCGCAACACGATGGATCAGCGCCTGGAAAAGATGCGCCGGGATCGCGCCAGTGCCCCGGATGATTTTCTGACGCTGCTTCTCGAAAAGGCCGGTCCCGACGGCCTGACGATGGAGGAGATCGAGGACAATATCCTCACCTTCATCGGCGCCGGTCATGAGACGACGGCCCGTGCGCTTGCCTGGACGCTCTATTGCGTCGCCAATAGCCCACATATTCGCCAGGCCATGGAAGAGGAAGTCGACCGCGTGCTCGCAACCGATGCAGAGCCGGTCGCCTGGCTCGATCTCATGCCGCATGTCCGCGCCGCTTTCGAGGAGGCGATGCGCCTCTATCCGCCAGCGCCGTCGATCAACCGCGCCGCCATCGCCGATGACGAATGGACGGGCGCCAAAGGTGAGCGCGTGACGATGGAGAAGGGCATCACCGTCCTGATCATGCCCTGGACGCTGCATCGCCACGAACTCTATTGGGAAAAGCCGCGCGCGTTCATGCCGGAGCGCTTCCTTCCGGAAAATCGCGGCAAGATCAACCGCTTCCAGTATCTGCCTTTCGGCGCCGGTCCGCGCGTCTGCATCGGCGCGACCTTCGCGCTGCAGGAAGCGGTCATTGCCCTAGCCGTTATGATGCGCCGCTTCCGCTTCGACCTGACGGAGGATACCAACCCCTGGCCGGTGCAGAAGCTGACGACGCAGCCCCGCGGAGGTCTGCCGATGCGGGTGAAGAGGCGATAGGACTGTTTTTGCCGCTTGCCAGCTAGCGGCCCGGCCCGGAAGGGTGCAATAACGACATCACAGTGCATTCAAGGCTGGATATTGTCGTGACGTCTCATTTCCTGCTCGGCATCGACACCGGTGGAACCTACACCGATGCCGTTCTCTTCCATGAAACCGATGGCGTGATCGCTAAGGCGAAATCATTGACCACGCGGCATGATCTGGCCGTCGGCATCGCCGGCGCCGTCGACGCCGTGATTGCTAAAGCCGAGATTCCCGTCTCAGCCATCGGTCTCGTGTCGCTGTCTACGACGCTTGCCACCAATGCGCTGGTGGAAGGGCAGGGCGGCCGTGCCGGTCTGATCATGATCGGCTTTGGCCCCGAGGATCTCAAGCGTGACGGTCTTGCGGAAGCACTGGGATCCGATCCGGTGCTCTATCTTCCCGGCGGCCATAATGTTCATGGCAACGAAAGCCCGCTCGATCTGGCGGCGTTGCTCGATGCGTTGCCGGAATTGGCGAAATCGGTGTCGTCCTTCGCCGTTGCCGGCTATTTCGCCGTGCGGAATCCGGCTCATGAGATCAAGGTGCGTGACTGTATTCGCGAGATCTCGCATCTGCCCGTCACCTGCAGCCATGAACTCTCGTCCAAATTGGGCGGGCCGCGCCGCGCCCTGACGACGCTGCTCAATGCCCGGCTCGTGTCGATGATCGATCGTCTCGTCGGTGCCTGCGAAGGGTTTCTGGCGACGCGTGGCATTTCCGCTCCGATGATGGTGGTGCGCGGCGATGGCGCCTTGATTTCAGCCGACGAGGCGAAGCTCCGGCCGATCGAAACGATCCTTTCGGGTCCGGCCGCAAGTCTCGTCGGCGCGCGTTATCTTACCGGTCTCGACAATGCGGTCGTTTCCGATATCGGCGGCACCACGACCGATGTCGCCGTCATGGAGGATGGCCGGCCGCGGCTCGATGCCGATGGCGCCGTGGTCGGAGGCTATCGCACCATGGTCGAGGCCGTCGCCATGCGCACCTATGGTCTCGGCGGCGATTCGGAAGTGAAGATCAATGACCGCGGCCTCGTCGCCGCCTTCGAACTCGGTCCGCGCCGCTTGCTGCCGCTCAGTCTCGCCGCTCACATGCATGGAGCTGTCGTGCTTGAAGTATTGGAGCAGCAGCTGCGAGCGACGCATCTTGCCCGCAATGCCGGGCGCTTTGCGCTCCGCACCGGCGTACCCGACCATCTTGCAAGCGGCCTCAGCGGCCCGGAGCAGGCGCTGTTCGATCGCATCGGCCCCGTCCCCGTTGCGCTCGACAAGCTTTTGACGATGACTTCGCAGAAGGCAACGCTGGATCGATTGGTGGCGCGCGGTCTCGTGCATCTGAGCGGCCTGACGCCTTCGGATGCCATGCATGCGCTCGGCCGACAGAGCCAGTGGAATACTGAGGCTGCCCGATCGGGATTGGCGCTGGCGATGCGGCTGAGGGACGGTTCCGGCCGTCCCATCGCCGAATCCATCGAGGAACTGGCGCAGAAGATCGTCGATCGCCTCACCCGCCAGTCGGCCGACGTCATCCTTGCCGCCTGCTTGGCCGAGGACGGCGTGGCCGATCTGAACCCGGCGAAATCCATCTCCATCGATCGTGCCCTTCGCCGCGCGCCGGGGATCGCCCGTTTTGCCATCTCGCTCGATCGGCCGCTGGTCGGCCTCGGCGCTTCCGCCCCGGTCTATTATCCTGCGATCGCGGAGATGCTGGCGACCGAGAGCGCCATCCCTGGTGATTCGGATGTGGCGAATGCCGTCGGTGCAGTGGTCGGCCAAGTGCGGGCCAGTGCCATCGTCTTCGTCACCATGCCGGAGGATGGCATCTATGTTCTGAACGGCGCCGGCGAGAGCCTGCGCTTTACCGACGAGAGCCGCAGTTTCGCCGATGCCCGCGCGCGGGCGGTCGAAGCTGCAATGGCGCAGGCAAGGCTGAATGGCGCCGTCGATCTCGTCGTAGCGATGGACGAGCAGGTGGATGCGCCGGAGGTGGAAGGCAGTCGCAAGCTGATCGAGGCCCGGTTCGTGGCGACCGCCAGCGGCCGTCCTCGCATCGCCACGGACTAATTATTTCTCCTATGGCATAAATCTTTCGAACCATTGCCAAATTGACAGAAGTGAAACCGTGAGCAAAGTGGCAACATGTAAAAATTGAGCCGTAGAACGGCCTTGAGGAGTATATGGCATGAGCCGCATTGAGAAACACGGGCTTCAGATCGAACAGGTCCTTTACGATTTCCTCGTCGAGGAGGCGCTACCCGGTTCGGGCGTCGATGCCGAAGCCTTCTTTGCCGGTTTTTCCAAAATCGTCCACGATCTCGCGCCGAGAAATCGTGAGCTTCTCGCCAAGCGGGACCGCATGCAGACAGCACTGGACGACTGGTATCGCAAGAACGGCGCCCCCGTCGATCTGGCCGCCTACGAAGCCTTCCTGCGCGAGATCGGTTACATTGTGCCCGAAGGCCCGGCTTTTACGATTTCGACCGCCGATGTCGATCCGGAAATCTCTCATATCGCCGGCCCGCAGCTCGTCGTTCCCGTCATGAATGCCCGCTATGCCCTGAACGCGGCCAATGCCCGCTGGGGATCGCTCTACGACGCCCTCTACGGCACCGATGCCATTCCCGAGACCGATGGTGCCGAAAAAGACAAGGGCTACAATCCCAAGCGCGGCGAGAAGGTCATCGCCTGGGTCCGGGATTTTCTTGATTCCACCGTGCCGCTTGATGGCGCGAGCTGGAAGGATGTTACCGGTTTTGCCGTGAAGGATGGCGCTTTGGCGATCGCGACCAAGGACGGCGCTGTAAAGCTCGCCGATGGCAGCCATTTCGCCGGCTATCTCGGCGGTGCCGCTGCCCCCACGCATATCCTGCTGAAGCAGAACGGCATCCATATCGAAATCGTCGTCGACACGAGCACGGCCATCGGCAAGACCGACCCGGCAGGCATTTCCGATGTCCGCCTGGAATCGGCAATCACGACGATCATGGATTGCGAGGATTCGATCGCAGCTGTCGATGCCGAGGACAAGGCGGAGGTCTATCGCAACTGGCTCGGCCTGATGAAGGGCGATCTGACCGAGGAAGTCGCCAAGGGCGGCAAGACGTTTACGCGCCGGCTCAATCCTGATGTCGCCTACACCGCGCCGGACGGCAGCACCTTCGATCTGCATTGCCGCTCTCTGATGCTGGTGCGCAATGTCGGCCACCTGATGACCAATCCGGCCATTCTCGACCGTGACGGCAACGAGGTGCCGGAGGGCATCATGGATGCCGCCATCACCGGCCTGATCGCGCTCTATGACATCGGTCCGAATGGCCGCCGTAAGAATTCACGCACCGGCTCGATGTATGTCGTCAAGCCGAAGATGCACGGCCCCGAAGAGGTCGCCTTCGCCGTCGATATCTTCACGCGCGTCGAAGACCTGCTCGGCATGCCCAGAAATACCATGAAGATGGGCATCATGGACGAGGAGCGCCGCACCACGGTCAACCTCAAGGAAGCCATCCGCGCCGCCCGTGAACGCGTCGTCTTCATCAATACCGGCTTCCTCGACCGCACCGGCGACGAGATCCATACCTCGATGGAAGCCGGCCCGATGATCCGCAAGGGCGACATGAAGCAGGCCCCCTGGATCGCCGCTTATGAGAACTGGAACGTCGATATCGGCCTGGAATGCGGCCTGTCGGGCCATGCCCAGATCGGCAAGGGCATGTGGGCGATGCCGGATCTCATGGCCGCCATGCTGGAGCAGAAGATCGCGCATCCCAAGGCCGGCGCCAACACCGCCTGGGTGCCGTCGCCGACGGCCGCGACTTTGCACGCCACCCATTATCATCGCGTCAACGTCGCCGAGGTGCAGAAGAGCCTGAAGAGCCGCGCTCGCGCCAAGCTCTCCGATATCCTCTCCGTGCCGGTCGCTTCGCGGCCGAATTGGACGCCGGAGGAAATCCAGCGCGAGATCGACAACAACAGCCAGGGTATCCTCGGCTACGTCGTGCGCTGGGTCGATCAGGGCGTCGGCTGCTCGAAGGTACCGGACATCAACAATGTCGGCCTGATGGAAGATCGCGCCACCCTGCGCATCTCGGCGCAGCATATGGCGAACTGGCTGCACCACAAGGTCATCAGCGAGGCGCAGATTGTCGAAACGATGAAGCGCATGGCCGCCGTGGTTGACCGGCAGAATGCCGGCGATCCCAATTACATCCCCATGTCGGGCAATTTCGAAGGCTCCGTCGCCTTTCAAGCGGCCCTCGATCTCGTCCTCAAGGGACGCGAGCAGCCGAGCGGCTATACCGAACCGGTCCTGCATCGCCGCCGCATCGAACTGAAGGCAAAGCAGGCGGGATAATCTCCTTCTCTCCGTCAGGGCCACCTCGATCCTTCGAGGCCGTGCCGTCCGGCTGACGTTTTGACGGCAAGGCGCCTCAGGATGAGGTGGAAGGGGTCTTGCGGCCAGGAAAAAGGTCAGCCCTCATCCTGAGGCGCGCTGCCAAAGGCGAAGCCTCGAAGGACGAGGGCGGGTGTGACGGTCGGGATCGATCCCAAGTCCCTCAAACAAAAAGCCGCCGGATACCGATCCGGCGGCCTTTCAATCCGAATATCCCGTGATTACTGGATCACGATAACCTTGGTGCTGCGGCCCGGAAGAACGCGGCTGTAAAGATCGATGACGTCCTGGTTGATCAGGCGGATGCAGCCCGAGGAGGCGGCGGTGCCGATCGAAGCCCATTCCGGCGTGCCGTGCAGGCGGAACAGCGTGTCCTGGCCCTTTTCGTTGTAGAGATACATGGCGCGCGCGCCGAGCGGGTTGGAAAGGCCCGGGTTCATGCCGCCATCGACATACTTGGCGATTTCCGGACGGCGAACAGCCATTTCCTTCGGCGGATGCCAATTCGGCCATTCCTGCTTCCAGGCAATATAGGCGGTGCCGGACCAGGAGAAGCCCTGCTTGCCGACGCCGATGCCGTAACGCATCGCTTCGCCATTGCCGAGGATGTAATAGAGATGACGCTCGCGCGTATTGACGATGATCGTGCCTTCGGCTTCATCCGTCTTGTATTGGACGATCTGACGGCGGAACTGCGGCTTCACCTTCTGGATCGGGATCGCCGGCAGCTGAAAGCCGTTGTCGGTCGTCACACCATAATCGCCATCGAAAGTCTTGATGGTCTCGGTAGCCGAATTTGCGGTGGCGGCCGGCGCTGCTGCTGCAGTGGTGGCGTAGCCAGCCGATACAAGCATTGCGACAAGGCCGAGTGCGGTCATAGCATTGCGTATGCGCATGAAAGTCTCTCGAAATTTCGTGGCGGGGAGCGGATGGCTATCAACCATCTTTGTCTACGGTTTATTTTCCATTAAACTTGGCTTTGCAAGCGGCTCTCGCCCTACAAAAATAGGGCCGGCGCGCAAATTAGAAGGACATGGTTTTTTTGCAACAACGCTTGGCCTGTCCCCGAGACAATTCATGACGATTTTGAACGTTTACAATAACAATCCGTTAATAGATGGCCGTCAGTCGGAGCGGGCCATGCTTGTACGCAAGGGCGTGCAACTATTACTGCACGACATGCGCCACGCAGTCCTGCCCGAGTTGCCGCTCGCCAGCGGGCGCCGCGCCGATCTCATCAGCCTTTCGGAGAAGGGCGAGATCTGGATCATCGAAATCAAGACTTCGATCGAGGATTTCCGCGTCGATCGCAAGTGGCCGGAATACCGGCAGCATTGCGACCGGATGTTCTTCGCGACACACAAGGATGTGCCGCTGGATATCTTCCCGGAGGATTGCGGGCTATTTCTGTCGGACGGCTACGGTGCCCACATGCTGCGCGAGGCGCCGGAACATCGGCTGCAGCCGGCGACGCGCAAGTCCGTGACGCTCAATTTCTCGCGTGCCGCCGCTCAGCGCCTGCTATTGGCCGAATGGGCAACGGGGAAGTCCTTCGCCGCCGAGTAGGTTTATTTCGGCGCCCGCTTGGCAAGGATGCGCTGCAAAGTGCGACGATGCATGTTGAGCCGCCGGGCGGTTTCGGAAACATTGCGCTCGCACATTTCATAGACGCGCTGGATATGCTCCCAGCGCACGCGATCCGCCGACATCGGATTTTCGGGCACCTCGGCCTTCTCGCCGGGACGCTGCGTCAGCGCCGCATAAACGTCGTCGGCATCGGCAGGCTTGGCGAGATAGTCGAGCGCGCCGAGCTTGACGGCGGTCACGGCGGTCGCGATGTTGCCATAGCCCGTCAGCACCACGATGTGCGTGTCGTCGCGCCGCTGGCGGATGGCTTCGATCACGTCGAGCCCGTTGCCGTCCCCGAGACGAAGATCGACCACGGCGTATTTCGGCGGGTTCGCCTTGGATCTGGCAACGCCTTCCGCCACGGATTCCGCCGTCTCGACCGCAAAGCCGCGTGCCTCCATTGCCCGCGCCAGCCGGCGCAGAAAGGGACCATCGTCATCGACGATCAGCAATGTGGCATCCGGGCCGATATGGGCCTCGGCATCCTTGGCCCCGACCTGCGGGGCAGCGCTTTCTCTATCCGTCATTTTATCTTCAATCCCGGCGACCATTCGCCTGCATATTCAACCGATTTTGACGATGGCAGTTTTAAGCCGCGAAAATCATTTTGTCGAATTACTGTCGATTAATACGCGCGGCCATTCGACGCGGACGCGTGCTCCCGGCGTTTCCGGATCGCGATTGCCGAAGGAAAGTGTGGCGCCCGAGCGTTCCAGCAGCGTCTTGGCAATGAAGAGCCCGAGGCCGAGGCCGCCTGCGGTATCGTCCCGCTGGCGGGAGGTGACATAGGGTTCACCGATGCGCGCCAGTATTTCCGGCGAGTACCCGCTGCCATCGTCCTCGATGATAATAGTCAGAGTTTCGGCGGTATAGTCCACCGTGACGGTCACAGTCTTGCGGGCATAGTCGACCGCATTTTCGATGAGGTTGCCGAGGCCGTACATGATGCCGGCATTGCGCGACAGAACAGGCTCGCCCGCTCGTGGGTTCTTCTCGATGAATTCCAGGTTGATCCCGAATTCGCGATGCGGCGCAATGATCTCTTCCATCATCGAGGACAGCGTCAGCCGCCGCATATGCGCCTCGTCCTCGGAGGAGAGCGTCGTGAGGCGTCGCAGGATGTCGCGGCAGCGCTCGCTCTGGCTGCGCAAGAGCGCCACGTCCTCGCGGAAGCGGTCATCCCCCCTGAGTTCGCGTTCCATTTCCTTGGCGACGACGCTGATCGTCGCAAGCGGCGTGCCGAGCTCGTGTGCCGCCGCTGCCGCCAGCCCGTCGAGCTGCGACAGGTGCTTTTCCCGCTGCAGCACCAGTTCAGTTGCCGAGAGCGCGTCGGCAAGCTGCGAGGCCTCCATGGAGACGCGATAGGCATAGAAGGCGGCAAAGGCCATGGTGGAGGCGATGGAGCACCAGACGCCAAGCTGCATGACGCTGTGCACATTGATAGAGACGCCCTCGTACCAGGGGAGCGGGAAGGGAGAGAAGGCAAGGCCGGTAATGCAGATCATCGCCAGCAGGATCAGCGGCATGCTGTAGCGGATCGGCTGCGAGGCGAAGGAGATGATGACCGGCACGCAGACCAGTGCCGAGAAAGGGTTGGCAAGACCGCCGGTGATCAGCAGCAGCCCGCAGAGCTGTAGAAGGTCGAGACCGAGCAGCGCAAAGGCCGCCGGCGGTTCCAGCCGGTGGGTGGGCGGATAGCGCAGCGTCAGGAAGAAGTTGATCCAGGCAAGGCAGGCGATCAGCACGCAGCAGGGCAGGAGCGGCATGGGAAATTTCAGCCAGAAGGCGACGATCATGACCGTCACCGTCTGGCCGCCGACCGCAAGCCAGCGCAGGCGCACCAGCGTCTGCAGCCTCAGCCGCCGGCTGGTATGGTGGCCCTCCTGCGCCTTCATCTCGGCCTCGGAGAGTTTTTCCAGTCCCCGGAAGAAGCGTGCCATCGTCAGGTCCCCCTCGGCTTGGCGCGTGTGGTCGGCAAGGCTTCGGCCGGATCTTCCGGCCAGGGATGCCTTGGGTAACGCCCGCGCATGTCTGCGCGCACATCCTTCCAGGAGCCGGCCCAGAAGCCCGGCAGGTCGCGCGTCGTCTGGATCGGGCGATGTGCCGGCGATGTCAATTCCAGCACCAGCGGCAACCGGCCGCCACCGATCGCCGGATGCTGCTTCAGCCCGAAGAGCTCCTGCACGCGAATGGTGAGCAGCGGCTCCTCGCCGTCATATTGTATAGGATGGCGCTGACCGGTCGGCGCCTCGAAATGCGTCGGCGCCATCCGGGCGAGATCGCGCTGCAGCTCATGCGGCACGAGAGACATGAGCCCGTTGGAGAGCCCGCCGGCCGAGATATCGGAAATGCCGCGTGCGTCGGGCTGAAACGGCGTGAACCATTCATCGAGCCTTGCAAGCAGCGCCTCGTCGCTCATGTCGGGCCAGGGTTCGCCGATCGTCCTGTATAAGAAGCCGATCCTGTCTCGCAGCTGCATCGCTTCCTTGGAGAAAGGCAGAACACCGATCCCGAGTTCGCGAATGCCGTCGGCGAGCGCCTTGGTGGCCTGTTCGCCGGTGGGCCGCGGCAGGGGTGTTTCCTCGAAGATGATGGCGCCGAGCCGCGTCGCTCGTCGTGCGCGCACCTGACGGCTCTCTTTGTCGAAAAAGCTCTGCTCTTCGGTGCGGATCTCGCCCGGCAAATGTTCTTCGACACCGGCGCGGGAAATCTCTGCGGCTGCGAGAATGCGCGCCTGCGCCGCACGGCCGGTCAGGTCGGCGATGACGAGCATCTGCGATCCCGCCAGCCGCTCGGTCTCCGTCAGTTCCGCACCGCGCCCATTGGCCATGACGAATCGTCCCCGGCCGCCGCGCTGCAGCGCGATTCGATCGGGAAAGGCATGCAGCAGCAGCGCCCCGGCAGGCGGCGGAATGGAAGCGGCGGAACCGCCATTGCCGCCGGCAGCCTGAGCGAGACGCGCCGCCAGCCGGCGCGCCGCATCGGCTCGTTCGCCTTTCTCAGTCTTGAAGCGCCGCAACCGGTCTTCCAGATCGATGCTCTGGCCGCCAAGCCCCTGTTCCGTCAGCAGCACAGCAAGCAGCGCGGCCTCGCGCGCCTGGCCGAATTCGCCAGCCGAGATCACCATGGCTGCCAGCCGTGGAGGTAGAGCGAGCTCGCGCATCAGCCGGCCGCGCGTCGTCAGCCCGTTTTCCGCGTCGAGCGCTCCCAGCTGCCGCAGTAAGGTCCGTGCCTCGGAGAGCGTCGTCGCAGGTGGCTGGTCGACGAAAGAAAGCGTTGCCGGATCCTGCACGCCCCAATGGGCAAGATCGAGCGCCAGGCCCGAAAGGTCGCTGGTAAGGATCTGCGGCGGCGTAAAGGTTGGAAGCGCCGCCGTCTGGCCCGGGTGCCACAGGCGGATGACGATGCCCGGCTCGGTTCGCCCGGCGCGGCCGGCGCGCTGATCGGCCGAGGCACGCGACACGCGCACCGTTTCGAGCCGTGTAATGCCGGTCGAAGCCTCGAAGACAGGCAGGCGCTGCAGGCCGCTATCGATGACGATGCGGACGCCATCGATGGTGATGGAAGTTTCGGCGATCGAGGTGGCAAGCACGATCTTGCGCGTGCCTTGGGCAGCGGGCCTTATCGCCGCATCCTGTTCCTTCTGGCTGAGATTGCCATAGAGCGGCGCAATCATCGTCTCCGGCCCGAACCGGCCTTCCAGCCGCTCCACCGTGCGGGTGATTTCCGCCTGACCGGGCAGGAAGGCGAGGATGGAACCCTGTTCGCCCGCATGCGCATTGAGAATCGCCCGCGTCACCGTATCCTCGATCCGCTCTCCCGCCGGGCGATCCTGATGGCGGATATCGATCGGAAAACTGCGGCCCATGCTCTCGATCACGGGCGGATGGTCGAGGAGTTCAGCGACACGCTCGACATCCAGCGTCGCCGACATCACGAGGATGCGCAGATCCTCTCGCAATGCCGATTGCACGTCGAGCGCCAGCGCCAGACCGAAATCCGCATCCAGCGAGCGCTCGTGGAATTCGTCGAAGATGACGGTGGAGATGCCGGAAAGTTCCGGGTCGTCGAGGATCATCCGCGCGAACACGCCCTCCGTCACCACCTCGATGCGGGTCTTGGCGGAGATGCGGTTATCGAGCCGCATGCGGTAGCCGACGGTATCGCCGACCTGCTCGTTCAGCAGCGAGGCCATACGGGCAGCAGCGGCCCTTGCCGCCAGCCGCCGCGGTTCCAGAAGAATGATCCTGCCATCGCCGCGCCACTCCTGCCCTAAGAGATAAAGCGGCACCAGCGTCGTCTTGCCGGCGCCGGGCGCCGCAGAAAGCACGGCACGCCGCTCCCCGGAGAGTGCTGCACCGATATCGGCAAGCACATGAGAGACCGGTAGCTCCGGCAATGAAGGCATTCTATATATCACGCCGGCTGGCTCCGCATATGTTTATGGGCGAAAGCTGGCGCTTGGCAGTTCGACGCGGCCTCTGCCACCTTTTATCGAGAAGCACCATATCCGCTCTCTTCAATCTCTCGATGTCTATTAGGTCGCGGGTGTCCGGCTGGCAATGAGAGGCGGCTCCGATGCCTGCAACAAGGCGCAAGTAGCTCTTTGGGAGCACCGATCAGGACGATTCCGACAGTCGGCGCAAAATAAATCCCGAAATTGCGGCCTCTCATAGAAAAACTCTCCGTAATTTCTGGCGTGCTTACAAAACATTGTTATGTTTCAGTGGGTTACAAAAATGTCAGAATTTTTACAGCTGGAGTGTTGACTTGGTTCGGAGGTAGGGTCTATAAGCCCGATCACTGACGAGGGCGGCGGCGCTGCTGGCGACGAAGTTTC
>NZ_PYJQ01000002.1 GCF_003024605.1 Rhizobium sp. JAB6
CTGCTCCTTGCCGAGGCAAACCAGTGGCCAGAGGACACGCGAGAATATTTCGGCGACGGCGACGAATGCCATATGGCGTTCCATTTTCCCCTCATGCCGCGCATGTACATGGCAATTGCCAAGGAGGACCGCTTCCCGATCACCGACATCATACGGCAGACGCCGGAAATTCCCGAGATCTGCCAATGGGCGATCTTCCTCCGAAATCACGACGAGCTGACGCTCGAAATGGTCACCGACGCTGAACGCGACTATTTGTGGGAGACCTATGCCTCCGATAAGCGCGCCCGCATCAACCTTGGCATCCGACGTCGGCTGGCGCCATTGATGGAGCGCGACCGCCGCCGAATCGAGCTCATGAATGCGTTGCTGCTGTCCATGCCGGGAACACCCATCGTCTATTACGGCGATGAGATCGGCATGGGAGACAATATTTATCTCGGCGACCGCGACGGGGTTCGCACCCCGATGCAATGGTCCCCCGACCGCAACGGAGGTTTTTCGCGCGCAGATCCGGCACGCCTGGTATTGCCGCCGGTTGCCGATCCCCTCTACGGTTATGAAGCATTGAACGTCGAGGCGCAGGTATCGGACGCGCATTCCCTATTGAATTGGACACGGCGAATGCTGGCGCTGAGGGGCCGCCACAGCGCCTTCGGGCGGGGTACGATGCGGTTTCTGACGCCGGCCAACCGGCGGATTCTCGCCTACCTGCGCGAATATGGTGAGCAGGTCATCCTGTGCGTTGCAAACCTCTCGCGCGTTCCCCAGGCCGTGGAGCTCGATCTGCAGCAGTTCGAAGGGCGGGTCCCGGTCGAGTTGACGGGCATGTCGCCGTTTCCGCCGATCGGGCAGCTCACCTACCTGCTCACATTGCCTCCCTACGGTTTCTTCTGGTTCCAGCTCAATGCCGAGGCTGACGGCCCAGCCTGGCGCAAAGCACCGCCCGAGCAACTTGTCGATCTGGTGACGATCGTTATCCGGCGCAGTCTGACGGAGCTTGCCGAGCTGCCGCATCACGCTGCGGTGCTGAGCAGGGATATCCTACCGGCCTATCTTTCGAAGCGCCGCTGGTTCGGAGCCAAGGACCAGGCTCTGCAGGAGGCAAGGCTTGTTTCCGCGACACCGATACCCTTTGCCGACGGTATCGTGCTCGGAGAGATCGAGGTTGTGTTGCCGGACCATGTGGAGAGCTATCAATTGCCGCTCGCAGCCGAGTGGGACGACACGGCGCCCAATGTGCTCGCCCAGCAGCTTTCCCTTGCCCGCATCCGGCAGGGCAGGCGGGTAGGACTCCTGACCGATGGATTTGCCGTCGAGATGATGGCGCGCGGCATTCTTCAAGGCCTGTGCGACCGCTCGACGGTCAGCGGGCGCACCGGCATGATCGAATTCATCGGCACCGACAGGCTCGATGGTCTGGCGTTGACCGAGGATATGCCGATCCGCTGGCTTTCGGCCGAACAATCCAACAGCTCCCTGCTCGTCGGTGACTTGGCGATGATCAAGTTGATCCGCCATGTCTTCGTCGGCATCCATCCCGAAGTCGAAATGACACGCTATTTGACGGAGCACGGTTATGAGCATACCGCACCCCTTCTGGGCGAGGTGGCGCGGACTGATGGCGAAGGCCGCCGATCGACGCTTATCATCGTCCAGGGAGCGATCCGCAATCAGGGTGATGCCTGGAACTGGATGCTGTCCAACCTACGTCGCACCGCTGACGAAATCGTTCTCACCGAAGCCGCAGTCGAGACGGGTGATGAGCAACTGCGGCCACTTCTGCATTTCATTTCCATGGTCGGCGAACGCCTCGGAGAACTGCATGTCTTGCTGGCGCAGCCGACCGATAACGAAGCTTTCTCGCCACGCCGGGCGGATGCACGCGATATCGCCGACATTCGCAAAACCATAACGGGCGAGATCACCTATGCCTTTTCCAAGCTGACCGACCTCGAAGAGAGTGTCGAGCCGGAGATCGCAGAACAAATAGCTTTGCTGCTTGCCGAACGCGATAGGATCCTTGCGCTTGCCAGCAAGCTTGCGGACGAGGCGAAGGGCACATTGTTGACGCGTGCGCATGGTGATTTCCATCTTGGTCAGATCCTGGTGACAGAGGGCGATGCCGTTATCATCGATTTCGAAGGCGAGCCGGCGCGCAATCTTGCCGAGCGCCGCGCCAAGACGAGCCCGTTGCGCGATGCTGCCGGCCTGCTGCGGTCGCTCGACTATCTCTCAGCAACCGCCATGCTCGAAAACGACGCCATTTCGGATCATCATGATGCCCGCCGCCGAGAGGTGATCCGGCGCTTCGCAGAAAATGCGGAGCGCGTTTTTCTGACGTCCTATATCGAAGCGCTGGCGGCTTCGCCCGATTTGCCCAAAACGCCTGCCGAGGTGCGGCGGATCATCGACATCTTTCTTCTGGAGAAGGCTGCCTATGAGATCGCATACGAGGCACGAAACCGTCCGAAATGGCTTCCGATCCCGCTGGACGGACTTGCTGGCATCATAGCCCGACTTTCGGAGAGCCGTTCATGAGCGATGTTGCCGACATTATCAGCGGAGTGGATGCGGGTTCCGTGCATGCCCTGGTGGAGGGGCGGCATGGAGACCCCTTTTCGATCCTCGGCATGCACCAAGGTGTGGACGGCCGCTACAGCGTCAGAGCCTATCTTCCGGGGGCTTTGCGCGTTGAAATCCTCAACCGAGACAGCGATCGCGTTCTGGCTTTGGCCGATCTTATCCATCCGGCCGGCTTGTTTGGCGCCACACTTGCCGAACGCAACGCCTATTATCTGAGAATTCAATGGCCCGATGCAGTCCAGGTGACGGCGGACCCCTACAGCTTTGCGCCGTTGCTCGGCGATCTGGATCTCCATCTGATCTCGCAAGGCACGCATTACAACCTGAGCGAGGCTCTCGGCGCCAATCCCATGACGGTTGACGACGTCGCGGGCGTGCGCTTTGCGGTTTGGGCGCCGAATGCAAGCCGCGTATCCGTCGTCGGCGACTTCAACGCCTGGGATGGACGCCGCCATCCGATGAGGCTTCGGCCACAGGCAGGTGTCTGGGAGATATTCATCCCGCATATCACAGTCGGCGAACGCTATAAGTTCGAGATTGTCGATCGCTTCGGCAACCTGCTTCCGCAAAAGGCCGATCCGGTCGCGCGGGCGGCGGAGCCGGCGCCATCGACGGCGTCCGTGGTGGCTTCGTCCGAACCCTTCGATTGGAACGATCATGCCTGGATGGACAATTGCCGGAACGCCGATCATTTCGCCAAGGCGCTTTCGATTTACGAGGTTCATGCCGGCTCTTGGCTGCGCGAGATGGAAGATGGCGGCCGCGCGCTCGATTGGATCGAACTCTCGCAGCGGCTCATTCCCTATGTCAGCGAAATGGGTTTCACCCATATCGAACTCCTGCCGATCATGGAGCATCCTTTTGGCGGATCATGGGGATATCAGCCACTCGGCCTGTTTGCGCCGACCGGGCGCCACGGCACGCCCGAAGATTTCGCATATTTCGTCGACCGCTGCCACCAGGAAGGGGTCGGTGTCATTCTGGATTGGGTGCCGGCGCATTTTCCGACGGATGTGTGGGGACTGGCGCGTTTTGACGGCACCGCGCTTTATGAGCATGAAGATCCGCGCGAAGGCTTCCATCGCGACTGGAACACGCTGATCTATAATCTTGGCCGCAACGAGGTCAAAGGCTTCCTGATTGCGAGCGCGCTCGAATGGCTCGACCGCTATCATGTGGACGGATTGCGCGTCGATGCCGTCGCCTCCATGCTCTATCGCGACTATAGCCGCCCGGAAGGCGAGTGGATCCCGAACCGCTATGGCGGGCGCGAAAACCTGGAGGCCATCGAGTTCTTCAAGCATCTGAACAGCATCGTTCACGAACGCTGCCCGCATGCGCTGATGATCGCCGAGGAGTCGACCGCTTTTCCGAATATCACCAGACCGGCTGCGGAAGGCGGGCTCGGCTTCGACATGAAGTGGAACATGGGATGGATGCACGACACGCTCCATTACATGTCCGACGATCCGGTGTTTCGAAAGTATCATCATGGCTCGATGACCTTCGGCATGATCTATGCCTATAGCGAGCGCTTCATCCTGCCGTTTTCACATGACGAAGTTGTGCATGGAAAGGGTTCCATGCTTGCCAAGATGCCTGGCGATCAGTGGCAGAAGATGGCCAACCTACGTGCTCTTTTCGGCTTCATGTGGGGGCACCCGGGTAAGAAGCTTCTCTTTATGGGAGGTGAGATCGGTCAATGGTCGGAATGGAGCCACGATAGTTCCGTTGAATGGGATCTCCTCGATGAACCGTCCCATGTTGGGCTGCAACGGCTGGTGCGCGACCTCAACCGGATCTACAGGCATTTTCCCTGCCTTCAGCATGGCGATACCGTGCCGGATGGCTTTGAGTGGGCGGTTTCGGATGATGCCGAACAGTCGGTTTTCGGAATGCTGCGCTTCGATGCCGGGAGGGGGACGGCCATTCTGGTCGTCTCGAATTTCACTCCGGTCTTCCGCGGCGGATACAGGGTAGGCGTCCCTTTTTCCGGCCTCTGGCGACGGATACTCGATACCGACGATGTCGTTTATGGCGGAGCAGGTATCGGCTCGGGCGATCGTCTTACTGATGACTTTCCCGCTCATGGGCGCCGTCAGTCTCTTCTCCTCGATCTTCCCCCTCTTTCAACAGCGATGTTTCTCTTTGACGATGGAGAGGCGATGATGGGAGGTGAGCAACCCTGA
Source organism: Rhizobium sp. JAB6 (assembly GCF_003024605.1). Taxonomy (GTDB): domain Bacteria; phylum Pseudomonadota; class Alphaproteobacteria; order Rhizobiales; family Rhizobiaceae; genus Rhizobium. The sequence goes on from NZ_PYJQ01000002.1 coordinate 4,776, forward strand.
AGATCTTTATTGGAGGGTTGACGATACCGTCGCCGCTGCATGTTCGACGGAATTGTCCGGTAGCGAACATCGTCTTTCTTCAAATTTGATCTATCTCTTATTGCATGAGGAGATTGTGATGAAGATTATGATTGTCGAAGACGAGCCCTTGGTGGCACTCGAACTGGAGCGTATCGCCATCGAAGCCGGCCATGAAGTCGTGGGCTCTTTTAGGACGACGGAGCAGGCCTTGGCCTATGCGTCAAAGGCAGAGGTGGCTTTCGTGGATCTCGGCTTGGCCGACGGCCATAGCGGAGCAGGGCTCGCGCGCCGATTGACGGATCGGTTCAGGATAAAAGTGATTTTTGTGACCGGCAGCCCCGAGCGGGTTGGATACGGCCTCGAAGGAGCAGTCGGAATAATCGACAAGCCATTTACCGACAAAGTAATCGTCGATGCCCTGGAAAAAGCGCAGCGCCTAGAAGGTTAAGCTTAGAGACTTGATTGGGATCGGATTGCCGAAAGGACAGGGGAAACTCGTCCCCCGGCTTTGCGAAAATGGCTCACGACAGACTCCAGACGACCCCCCACGGCCCGATCGAGTTGTTTGCCATGCTGTCCGACGAAAAAAATGCTTGTCCCTCGATGGGATTTTTCAAAACAACAGGTGTGTTGGACAGATTGGCCGCCAAATGAAGGCTTGCGGATGCCATTTGCCAGCGAACCCGGATGAGCGAGGCGTCCTGATCGTAGGTGGCCAGGCAACCACGCGCGTCGGCAAGAAGCGGCACGACCATTTGATGTCTGAGTTTTAGCAGCTGCCCGTAATAGTCGCCGATTGCCGGGTTCTCATTCATTTTGTCCCAGCGCAATTTGGCGCTGCGGAAAGTGGCTTCGGCTGTCGGGTCGGACGCATCCTCCCCTTCAAAGCCGGGCAGTCGCTTCAGCTCCTCCTTTCGGCCACGCCTTATCTTGGCGTTGAGCTCCTCGTCGAAGTCGCAAAAGAAGGGAAAGGGATCTGCTGCACCCCATTCCTCGCCCATGAACAGCATGGGGGTCTGCGGCGAGAGGAGATATATGGCTGCAATGGCCTTTATCGCCTCGATCGGGTGGGAGGAAATCATGCGATCGCCGCGTGCCCGATTGCCGATCTGGTCATGGTTCTGGATGAAGGAGATGAAGGCCGATGGCGGCAAGCCAACGCTCGGCGATCCCCTCGACTCGCCTCGATATTCCATGTGCTCCCCTTGAAAGGCGAAGCCTTCGGCAAGCGCGCGGCTCAGACGTGGCCGCCAATCGGCATAATCTTGATAGTAGCCGAAGGTCTCGCCTGTGGCCGCCACATGAAGGGCGTGGTGGATGTCATCATTCCACTGTGCGGTAAAATGGCGCGGCTTGCCGTCTTCGCCGCGAGCCAGGAGAGCCGATTCATTATCCTCATTCTCGACGATCAGATGGATTTGGCGTTCAGGAAACGCGCTCCTGACGCGCTCGGCAAGTTCGAGAAGGATATGCGGATCGCTATCGTCCTTCATCGCGTGAACGGCATCGAGCCGCAAGCCATCGATCCGAAACTCGCTCAGCCAGTAGATTGCATTTTCGATGACGAAATCGCGGACGAAACGACTGTCCTCGCCATCGTAGTTCAGGCCTTTGCCCCAGACGCTTTCGTGCCGGTCGCCAAAGATCGGCGCGTAGCGTGGCAGATAGTTCCCGTCAGGACCGAAATGATTATAGACCACATCCAGAAAGACGCAGATGCCATGCTCGTGGGCTGCATCGACGAGCATTTTGAGATGTTCGGGACGGCCGTAGCTGCTGTCCGGCGCATAGGGTAAAACACCGTCGTAACCCCACCCATAGCGACCCCGAAAATCCGCAAGCGGCATGAGTTGGATGGCCGTTATGCCCAGGCGCTGCAAATGGTCGAGCTTTTCGATGGCCGACAGGAACGTGCCGGCTTCCGTAAAGGCGCCGACATGCAGTTCGTAGATGACGATTTCCTCCCAGCGCCGTCCCTTCCATCCCAGTGTTCGCCATTCGAACATTGGATCGATCAGCTCGCTCGGGCCGTGAACGTCTTCGGGTTGAAAGCGTGAGGCAGGATCCGGCACGGCGAACCCGTCGGCCAGCACGAATTTATAGCGATCGCCGATCTGCGCATCGTTGACTTCGGCGACATGCCACCCGTCCTGCCTTGGCCGCATGGCCCATTCCCCACGCTGCTCGATACGGACGAGCACGTGCTCCGACAAGGGCGCCCATAAACGAAACAGGACCGCATTCTCGTTGATCTGTGGTCCAAATGCGAAGCTGTGCTGCATGACACCCTGTCCCCGATGACGCTGAAACTTTCCTGCATCCAACTCATTTTGGCCAGAACAGTTCCTGAGGTGGGAACAGATCTCTTTCAGTTCCGTTCGTAAGAGCCCCTGACACAGCGAGGAAGCCATGACCGCCTTAACCTCTACCTATCGGCTGCAGTTTCGTGGAGATGTCACCTTTGACAGGGCAACGAAACTGGTTCCCTATCTGAAGGATCTCGGCATCAGCCACGTCTATGCCTCGCCGATCTTTACAGCCGGGAAGGGATCGACGCATGGCTATGATGTCACGGATGCGAACGAGATCGACCCGGTGCTCGGCGGTCGCGCCGGGTTCGATGCTTTCTGCTCGGCGTTGCAGCAGGCGAAGCTGGGCTTAATCCTCGACATCGTGCCCAACCATATGGCTGCCTCCGTGGAAAACGCCTGGTGGCGTGACGTGTTGCAGCGTGGCTCAAGCAGCCCCTATGCCGGTCATTTCGATATCGACTGGCGCCGCAAGCTCACCTTGCCGGTGCTCGGGCGGCCGTTCGAGGAATGCCTGGCTGCAGCGGAGTTTCATCTCCATTACGAGCCCACGGATGGCGGCGTCTATTTGGCTTATTTCGACAATCTGCTTCCGCTTTCGATTGAAAGTGCCGGGCGGCTGGCGGCGGACATAGGAACGGATGCGGAGCGGCTGCGCGCATTTTCGATGGATGCGGCCGCGATGAGAAAGCTTCTCGGCGAGCAGCACTGGCAATTGCTCTATTGGAAAGATGCCGCCGAAAACCTCAGCTATCGGCGCTTCTTCGAGGTGGCCGGCCTGGTCGGGATGCGGGTGGAGGACGCGCGGGTCTTCAACGACACGCATCGGCTGATCATCGAATTGGTTCGTTCCGGGCAGGTCGAAGGATTACGCGTCGACCATATCGACGGACTGGCCGATCCGAAGAGCTATCTCGAACATTTGCGGCAAGCCGTCGGCCCGGACACGTTCATCGTCGTCGAGAAAATCCTTGCCCGCGGCGAGACGCTGCCGGCGGATTGGCCGGTGTCGGGAACGACCGGCTACGAATTCATCGCCGCCGTGGCGGATCTCTTCGTCAATGAGGAGGGATTACGCAAGCTGGATGAAGCCTACAGATCCGTCAGCGAGGAGGAGGCCGACTTTGCCACAGGCTTGCGCAGGGCGAAGCTGCTGATGATCGAGCGCAATTTTGCCGGCGAGATGAAACGTCTGACGAGTCTGGCATGTTCGATTTTTCCTGATTTCGACCCGCAGGAAATATCGTCAGCGCTTCGCGAACTGCTAGTCGCCTTTCCGGTTTACCGCACCTACGGCTATCGGGGAGCCGTATCGTCTGAAGACGTGGCCGTCATCGAGCGTGCCTGCGAGAAGGCAAGAAGCCGATTGCCGGCCATCGATGCCCTTGAGGCACTCGGCGATCTTTTGAAAGGGGATGTTTCTGCGGCCGAAACTCTGGAGTTTCGAGCCAGATTTCAGCAGCTCAGTGGCCCGATCATGGCAAAGGCAGTCGAGGACACACTGTTTTATCGGTACAACCGCCTGATCGCATTGAACGAGGTCGGAGGCGAGCCCCATGTGCCGCCGGGCTCGGTGGCGGCCTTTCACCAATTCATGACCGATCGATTTGAGCGACAACGCCGCGGCCTTTCCTCGACATCGACGCACGATACCAAGCGGGGGGAGGACGCCCGCGCCCGCCTCTACGGCCTGACGCAGGATCCTGATGCCTGGGTTGCTGGTGTCGAGCGGTGGGGCAACATGAATTCTCGTTTTCGTTCCGGCCTTGCCGATGGCCCTGCGCCCGAGCCCAATATCGAATGGATGCTTTACCAGGCGCTTGCCGGCATCTGGCCGCAGGATATCGAAGGAACCGATTGGAATGCGCTAAAAGAGCGGTTTTGCGCCTATGTCTTGAAAGCCATCCGGGAAGCCAAGCTCCGGACGGACTGGATGGATGAAAATCCAGCATATGAGGATGCAGTCCAGGCCTATGCCGCTGCCTTGCTTTCGAAAGATAATCGGGAGTTCATCCGTGATTTTGACCGGACGCTGGGCCCTTTCATGCAGTTCGGTTTCCGCAACAGCCTATCGCAGTTGCTGATCAAGCTCACGGCTCCCGGCATTCCCGATATCTATCAGGGTACCGAGGGTCTCGATTTCAGCCTGGTCGATCCCGACAATCGAAGACCGGTCGACTATCTGTGGATTGATAAGGGAGCAGCCGGTCCCCTTGCATCGGATGCGGCTTCCTTGAAACGGCAAATCATCCGAAAGGTGCTGCGCTATCGCAATCAACATCCCTCTCTTTTCCTTGAGGGAAAATATGTGCCCTTGGAAACCAGCGGGGCACGAGCGTCCAATCTCCTGGCCTTCGCGCGCGTTTACGAGCGGAAAATAGCGGTTACGATCGTGCCGCATCTGGTCGATATGCCCTCATCGGATTTCTGGAAGGATACTGCTGTCATAATGCCGCGAGAGCTCAACATGTCGCTATACGATCTCCTGACAGATCAGCCGTCATCGGCCAGCAATCTTCTGGCAGCGCAGCTGTTTGCCGATCATCCCGTCTCCCTTCTCGCGGGAGATAAGTGACCATCCCGGCGCAGATTCATGGGACTCCAACCCAAGCCCGGAACAAAGCGCTTCGATTCGGTGTTTCTGCTGCGCACCAATGATTACGAGGATTTCATGACGGAACGCGGCAAGAAGCATGCGATCGAGCCTGGCGATTACACGCGCCTGGGAGCGAACTACGATGGAGGCGGTGTCAATTTCGCACTTTTCAGCGCCTATGCGGAAAAGGTGGAGCTCTGCCTTTTCGACGACAGCGGAAAGCACGAGATCGAGCGGATCGCTCTCCCGGAAAATACTCATGAGATCTGGCATGGCTATGTTCCCGGATTGAGGCCGGGTGCCTTATATGGCTACCGTGTGCACGGCCCGTTCGATCCGCTGAAAGGCCATCGTTTCAATGCGAACAAATTGCTCGTCGATCCCTATGCCCGCGAGCTCGTGGGCAACATCGAATGGTCGCAAGCACAGTTCGCCTATGTTCTGGATGACGAGCAAAAGGACCTCTCCTTCGACGAGACCGACAGCGCCGGGCAGATGCCGAAATGCCGTGTCGTCGACCTCAAGAACGAAGCACCCGATAAAAGGCCGGGCGTCGCATGGCCCGAGACCATTTTCTATGAGGCGCATGTCAAGGGAATGACGATGCTGCATCCGGCCATCCCGGAGCCGCTGCGCGGCACCTTTGACGGTCTGGGGCACGCGGCGGTCGTCGATTACGTCAAGAGCCTCGGCATAACCTCTATCGAGCTCCTTCCCATCCATTTCTTTCTCGACGACAGTCACTTGCTCGACAAGGGCTTGAGCAATTATTGGGGCTACAACAGCCTTGCCTTCTTCGCTCCGGCAACTCGTTATTACGGCCCGAAAGGCCTTGAAGGCTTTCGCGACATGGTGCGTGCCTTCCACGACGCCGGTATCGAGGTCATCCTCGATGTCGTCTACAATCATACCGCGGAGGGCAATGAACTCGGTCCAACCCTTTCATTCAAGGGTATCGACAATTTCTCCTATTACCGCACCCTGCCGGACCAGCCCCGCTACTACATCAACGACACCGGCACCGGTAACACGATCAACACGTCGCATCCGCGCGTGCTGCAAATGGTGACGGACTCGCTTCGATATTGGGTCGAAGAAATGCATGTCGACGGTTTTCGTTTCGATCTCGGCACCATTCTGGGCCGCGAGCCCCAGGGTTTCGACCAGCGCAGCGGCTTCTTCGACGCGGTCGGCCAGGATCCGGTGCTTGCCAAGGTCAAACTTGTCGGCGAGCCATGGGACATCGGCCCAGGCGGTTACCAGGTGGGGGGATTTCCGCCAGGCTGGGCGGAATGGAACGACAAATATCGCGATACGGTACGGGATTACTGGAAGGGCACACCCGGCATGACACGAGATTTTGCCGCCCGCATTTTAGGGTCGGGCGACGTCTATGATCTTCGCGGCCGCCGCCCGTGGGCGAGCGTCAATTTCATCGCGGCCCACGACGGCTTCACGCTCAATGATCTCGTCTCCTATAACGAGAAGCATAATGAAGCCAATGGCGAAGACAACAACGACGGCCACAATGACAACCGCAGCTACAATTACGGCGCGGAAGGCCCGACCGACGATGAAGCCATCAATATCGTTCGGGAGCGCCAGAAGCGCAATTTTCTCGCGACCCTCTTTCTCTCGCATGGTACGCCGATGCTGCTGGCGGGTGACGAATCCGGCCGCAGCCAGATGGGCAACAACAATGGCTACTGTCAGGACAACGAACTTAGCTGGCTGCATTGGGACGATCGATATGGCAGCGCCGAAGCGCTTTATACGTTCGCCAAACGCCTGATCGCCCTGCGTCAGGCGCATTCCATCCTCAAGCGGGAAAATTGGCGCGACGGTCTGATCGTCACCTGGCTCAATCCAAGTGGCGGCGAGCAGACGGACGAGCAATGGGACGATGAGGCGAATACGGCGATCGGCTTGCGCCTGTCGCGCAAGCAGCCGTTCGAAGAGGGCTGGGATGATGTTCTGATCCTGTTCAACCCTCTTGATGCAGATGTCGGCTTTACCTTGCCGGACGACAAACGCTGGGCCTTGGAGTTGTCGACATCCGATCCGGATGAGCAGGATCGAGGCGTGGTCGACAAGAAAATCTTGAAACTTGAAGCCCGAAGCCTCTCGCTCTTGCGGCCAGCCTGACGTCTCTTGTCTCATGACGGCGAAGTCTTGCCGGGGCTTCGCCTGCTTGGGTTGCGAGGCAAGAAGGCAGTCGGCTCAGACATCGTCATTGTCCGTCGATTTTCGGCCGCGGCGCTAAACAGGCGTCCTGGATTTCGGAAGGAACTCCGGAGGCCGCAATGGGTTTGAACGTGCCGAACCGATACGGTGAGGGGCCACTGTGTAACCGGTGTGTCGCTCTTTGCTAGATATTTCCTCCTCGCTGCAAAGGTTAATGAAGAGGCTTGCGATGGTCGCGAGTGTTGATCAAAAACTCAGGACGAATTTGCGCGATGATGCCGCCTTTGTGGTGGTCGCCGCTATGATGGCAGTCATATTTATGGGCAGTACGCTTGTTACGCCCCTTTACGCCCTCTATCGGCATGCCTTCGGCTTTTCCGAATTCATGCTCACCCTGGTCTATGCCGTTTACGTCGTCGGCAATTTCGTCGCTCTTCTCATATTCGGGCGATTGTCCGACGAGATCGGCCGCAAGCCTGTGGGGATCGCAAGCCTTGGATTGGCAGGCCTCAGCACGCTGATTTTCCTGGCTGCTTTCAGCACGGGCTGGCTGTTCTGGGCACGAATGTTAAGCGGCTTCGGCGTCGGACTTGCCTCCGGTACCGCGGCGGCATGGCTTGCGGAACTGGATACGGCCGAGCAGAAGTCCCGCGCCACCCTCATGACCTCGACTGCCAATTTCATCGGAATAGCTCTCGGGCCTTTGCTGTCGGGTGTCCTGGCCCAGTATGCGCCTTGGCCGCTGCATCTTTCCTTCCTGGTCTATCTGGCCATCCTGGCGATTGTCGGCGTGCTGCTCACACGCACACCGGAAACGGTGAAGACGCCGCATGGGAGCTGGCGGACGCTCTCGTTACGGCCGCGGCTCGGCATTCCGGCGGAGCTGCGGTTTTCCTTTATCGCGCCGGCCGTTACCGCCTTTGCCACTTTCGCGGTCATCGGCTTTTACGCCGCACTCCTTCCAACCATCCTTGCCGAAAGCCTGCACCAGACCAACATCGCGGTCGGCGGCGCCGTCGTCTTCGAGCTGTTCCTGATCGCAGCCCTTATGACGATCGCCACGCGGCATTTCGAAAGCCGCATTGCCATGCTGAGCGGGCTGGTGCTGCTTCTGCCGAGTGTTGCGCTGCTCGTTATGGCGCAGACGTTAGGCTCGATCTTGATCTTGCTTGCGGGAACCGCACTTAGCGGCTGCGCTGCCGCGCTTGGCTATCGTGGCAGCCTTCAGGTGGTCAACAAAATTGCACCTGACGAGCAACGAGCGGAGATCGTCTCCAGCTTCTACGTCGCGATGTTCCTCGGCAACTCGGTTCCCGTTATCGGCGTCGGCCTGCTGACCGTCGTTGCAAGTTCGAGCCTCGCCAGTTTTGTATTCGCTTGCGTGATCGCAATATTGGCAATCTGCGCGCTCGTGACAGGTATCAAATTTAATCCGAAATCTCGCGCTTAAAAGTGATTAGCAGGCGAGCATAGCTAAAGCTGTAGGAGTCTACGTCGCGAAGGGCTACTGGAGCGGGTGATATGGATGGAAGCGGCGTTGGCGCGGGCCTGAGTTCAAATTGCGGACAAGGGTGAGCTTAATCACCTCGCAAAACCTGCACGGTATTCGCCGCGCTATGCTAGAAGCAAGGTCGCGCCTGCCGATTCACGAACAAAATTGTACAATGGCACCGGCAGCGACGTTTCGCTTCATATCGGGAGATCCTCCCGAGTTTCATGTCTGGGAGGAGGAAAGCCAGAATGACCTATGATCCTTCGAAAGATGGCGCCGAGATGGATTTCCGGCAGCGCATGTCCTATGGCGACTATTTGCAGATCGATCGGATTCTGACGGCACAGCTTCCACTCTCATCGGCTCATGACGAGATGCTCTTCATCATCCAGCATCAGACGTCCGAATTGTGGATGAAACTCGCGCTGTACGAAATCCAGGCTGCCAGGAAGATGATCGCGGCCGATCGGACGCAGGAAGCGTTGAAAATGCTATCGCGTGTGGCCCGGATTTTCGAGCAGCTGAATTCCGCATGGGATGTCTTGAGGACGATGACGCCATCGGAATATACGCGCTTCCGCGATGATCTCGGCCAGTCGTCCGGCTTCCAGTCGTGGCAATACCGGCTGATCGAATATGCGGCCGGAAACCGGAATCTCGCAATGTTGAAGCCGCACGAACATCGGCCGGACATTATGGAGAAACTGGAGGCCGAACTTGCGCGGCCCTCGCTCTATGATGAAGTCTTGCGCCGGCTGGCGCGTACCGGCCTGCCCGTCCCGCAGGAAGTGCTGAAGCGGGACTTGCGTCAGGCATGGCAATTCGACGAGGGGGTCATGGCCGTTTGGGTGACGGTTTATCGCGATCCGTCGCAATATTGGGAAGCCTATGAGGTTGGCGAGAAACTGGTCGACTTCGAGGACTATTTCCGGCGGTGGCGTTTCAACCATGTTACCACCGTCGAGCGCGTGATCGGCTTCAAGCGCGGGACAGGTGGAACAGCCGGTATTTCGTATCTGAAGCGGATGCTGGAGGTGGAGCTTTTCCCGGAATTATGGCGTGTGCGTACTGAATTGTAGCGGGGTTGGGATGCCCGGTATATCGATCAGCCGGCTCCCATCGTCACCGACCCGAACGCTCACGATAGGGGCCGCGTGGTTCGATTTCCACCACGCTCGGTGCAATTCATAAGACTCCAGCGCGGCGTGCAGACCGCCGGACAGCCTTCCAGTCCGCCACTTCGCCGCGAGGAAGATTCCCACCTCTGAAGGAACATGGCCGTAACGTTGTTCCGGCCATAATCGCCTTTCGTCACATGCACTTACACGATTGTAAGAACCCCGATATTGCCTGTTCGGTCAATCACATCGACCACAACCTGACGGCCCGAACGGCGTATCGCGATATCGGCCGAGCCACTGCCGACTTGAAGGCGACGCAGGACGACCTCATCGAAGGTTGCGGGCAATTGCGGCCGCGAGAAGCTGAGCTGGGAATTGCCTGGATCGAATTCCAGACCGAGACAAGCTTGCAGCAGGAAAAGCAGCGCTGCCGCAGCCCAGGCCTGCGGCGAGCAGGCAACGGGGTAGAAGGTCGGCCCTTGCGCCCGTTGACGCGAGAGACCGCAAAAGAGTTCGGGAAGCCGCCGCAGATCGATATAGGTGGCGGCTGCGAATAATCCCTCGAATATACGCGCGGTCTCGGCCCTGTAGCCATAGCGGGCAAAACCGCTGGCGATCAGCGCGTTATCGTGCGGCCAGACGGAGCCGTTGTGATAGCTCATCGGATTGTAGCGTGCTTCCTCGGACGCAATGGTGCGGATACCCCATCCGCAAAAGGATGGCGCACTCATCAGCGTTCGCACGACCGAGGCCGCGCGCTCCGGATAGGCGATCCCCGCAAACAGAGCATGACCCGCATTCGATGAACGTACCCTGCAGGGACGCTTGTCTCCATCGAGCGCCAATATATAGGTGCCTAAATCCTCGTCGAAGAAGCTGATGTCAAAGGCCCGGCGCAATGCTTCTGCACGGGCAAGAAGCCTGGTTGCCTTTTCCGGGCGATCAAGCAGACGAAATATGTCGGCCGCCGCTTGCCATGCGCCGTAGACATAGGCCTGGACCTCTGCAATTGCGATGGGTCCCGAAGCAAGCGTTCCATCGGCGTGAAAGACGGCGTCGTGGCTGTCTTTCCAAGCCTGGTTGATCAAGCCGTCGTCTGTTTGCCTGCCATATTCGACGAAGCCGTCGCCATCACGGTCGCCATAATCGTCTATCCACGCCAGGGCCGCTTCGATGTGGGGAAGAAGATTTGAGATCGTGGCCAGGTCGCCGGTTCTTTTCAGGTAGGCGCCGGCAAGAAGCACGAAAAGCGGGGTAGAATCGATACTGCCGTAGTAGCGGCGGAAGGGAACTTCTCCAAGCTCGGCCATTTCGCCGTAGCGAACCTCGTGCAGAATTTTGCCCGGCTCGGCATCGCAGGCCGGATCGATGTGATCGGCCTGGTTCGCCGCAAGATGACCGAGAACGCCCCGGGCGATCTCCGGATCCAGCCACAATGTCTCAAACGCGGTGATGAGAGCGTCGCGGCCAAAGACCGTACTGAACCACGGAATCCCGGCATAAGGGTAGGGACCTTCCGGCTTGTCGGTAATCAGGGTGTAAAGATCCGATATGCTGCGTCGCGCAACCTCGTTGAAAATCTCGTTCGATGTCACGATGGAGGTAGCCCGGGATGATGAGGTGCGCAGAGCACGCCGGGCGTCCCGCAGGGCAAGGAAAAAGCTACGATGAACGCAACTCTGCGCCTCCGCTTCATCGCAGGCAACAGTGATGAACAATGATCTGCTCACCCGCGGTGCCAAATCGAGATCGTAGGTTACGTGATCACACTCAACCTCAGTCGGTATGGGGTCGAACGAAAGACGCGTGGACCGCTTGCGGTCATCCAGCCCGATATAGGAAAGCACCACGGCGCCTTCATTCATGACCGGAGCAAGATGGCGGCCCTTTTTTGCTCGGGATGTGCCTCGCACCTCGAAGAGATCGGCAAAGTCAGCTGCGAAGGCCAATTTAACGCGAACTCGCAATGCGCGATCATCGTAATTCCTGAGCACGAGCCGCTCGTAGGACCGCCCATTCCAGAGAAATCGCGATCGGCGGAGATGGATCATGTCGTGGCCGACGATCAATCTTCCCTTTTCATCCAACAGGTCAGGGTTGGTGAGATCACAGGTGAGAGTTGCATTGTCATCGCGCAGCGTCGATGAAAGCAGCATCGGCCGCTTGTCGTTGATCGTCAAATAAAGATGCGACAGATAGCGCGTATCGCGATGAAACAGGCCTTCGGGACTGCCCGGTCCTGAAAGGACGTCGCCGTTGTGGTCGAGCACGGCAAAGGTATCGCCGTGCTTCAGGGTGCGGGGTCGACGCTCCTGCAGCGACGCCGTGGCAGGAATGAAGAACTGGGCGGTTTGCCCCGCGGATCCGGTGATGGAATGGCTCAATGTATTTTCAACAGGAGCTATCATCATCATGCCCCCAACCGGCTACGCCACGACCTGCAGATCAAGCGGCTGCCCATGAGCGCGGCGAAGGGGAGCTGTCTTTGTCCGCGTGCCCGGCAATTGCCGATAAATGGCAAGATAATCCCGCGCCATGCGTTCCGCCGTGAAGCGCTTTTCGAACGCGGCCCTTACCTTCCGTCGATCAAGCCGGAGCGCCCATTCGATATTTTCGGCAGCTTCCGTGACATTGTCGACGATCACGCCCGAAATCCCCTCATCAATGATCTCTGGAACCGACCCGCAGCGGAAGGCGATAACCGGCGTCCCGCAGGCCATGGCTTCAATCATCACAAGCCCGAAGGGTTCAGGCCAGTCGATCGGGAAGAGCAGCGCTCCGGCATTGCCAAGAAAGGTTGCTTTCTGATCCTCGTTGATCTCGCCGATAAATTCGACATTTGAATGGCTCTTGACCATGGGTGCGATCACGGTGTCCCAGTAAGCCTTATCCGCATTGTCGATCTTGGCGGCGATCTTCAGCGGCATACCAGCCTTGGCCGCGATGCGGATCGCGCGATCCGGGCGTTTCTCGGGGGATATTCGTCCCAGGAAGGCCACATAGTTGCCCTTCGGCGCCGCCGTGAATGGAAGGATATCCTTTGGAAGACCGTGATGAACCGTTCCGACCCAATTTACCGGCGGCATCGGAAGGCGCTGGTGGTTGGAGATCGAAACCAGCGGAATATCGGGAAAAGCGCTATAGAAGGGTTTCAGATCCGGCAGATCGAGCCGCCCGTGCAGCGTCGTCACGGTACGGTCGGCAAACTCCCTGATCAATGGAAAATGCAGAAGATCGATATGGAAGTGCAGGACATCGAATTCGTCTGCTCGCCTGCGGATTTCCTCCAGCATCAGTACTTGGTGTGGAAGGTGATCCTTAACGGCGGGATTGAGCCGAAGGGCAACGTTCGAGCAAGCAATGAGGCGCGCATCGGTAACGGAATCGCCACTGGCAAAAAGCGTGACGTCGTGACCCTGCGCGACAAGTTCTTCGGTAAGATAGGAAACGATGCGCTCGGTACCCCCATAAAGCTTCGGCGGAACGCTTTCGGCGAGCGGCGCAATCTGGGCGATCTTCATCGGCAAAACCTCCTCATAAGAGCAAAGAATGGACGGCAAAAATCGTGACCGCGTCCTAAACAGGCACGCGTTTACAAGGGTGGAAGTCTAGACTTCTAATATCCGACCGCGGCGCCCTTCCTTTCGTAGGCCGCTGGAAACGAAACGGTCGGCAAAATGGCGCAGCCGTGATTTATGACGATGGAGTTTATCTGCTGCCGTAGAGCGCGGCGATAGCATGTCCTGGCAGTCATCCAAGGACTTCAGGGCGGCAATGATATCGTCATAGGAGACGATATGGTCCGCACCTGGAACGCGCCGGAAGCCCGGCATCGATTCGATCGCAAATATGTCAGAAGCCCAGGACGCGAGTATGGCGCGCTTGTGATCCTTGGCGATGTGCTCTGCCGTCAGAACATCGCGCGGATGAGCAAAATGTCGCGCAGGATACAACAAATGCGCTGAGTTGATTGCAGTGGATTGGTGACTTACTGTGATATCGTCGGTTTCCTTTCTCATATCTGACTCCATCGATGTCTGGTCGGTGAGCTCTTGCCACATTATGGAGTTTCAGCTCGTTTCTCCGCCTCCATGGGCATGCCGCGCGCACCCTGAACCAATATTTTCAGCTGCTCCGGATTCCTGACGCCCTGGCGGTATAATTCTATCACGATAGCGGCGATGCGTTCGCCTTCTTCCGATTGGCGCGGGATATCCGCTGCTGCCCGGATCTCATCAAACACGCGCTGGCAAAGTTCCAGATCACGCGCATCCAGCGGCGCATTGGACCGTTTGATGATCGTCTGAACCATGGTGATCTCCGCTGCAGGAGCCCGCCCCATTATTAGGCGGGCGGGCGCCGCTACTTGTTAGAAGTCCATTCCTGCACCGGCCGGCATTGCAGGTGCCGTTTCCTTCTTCGGCTTTTCCGCAATCATGGCTTCCGTCGTGACCAAGAGGCCGGCAACGGAGGCGGCGTCCTGAAGAGCCGTGCGCACGACCTTGGCAGGATCGATCACGCCCTGGGCATAGAGATCGCCATATTCGCCGGTCTGTGCGTTCCAGCCGAACGAGAAGTCACTCTTTTCCCTGAGCTTGCCGACGATGATCGAGCCCTCGGCACCGGCATTTTCCGCGATCTGACGAACGGGGGCTTCGATGGCGCGGCGCACGATGTCCACGCCGACACGCTGGTCATCGTTTTGTGTGGAGAGCCCATCGAGTGCCTTGATGGCGCGCAGAAGGGCCACACCGCCGCCAGGCAGGATGCCTTCCTCGACCGCGGCTCGGGTCGCATGCAGCGCATCGTCAACCCGGTCCTTCTTTTCCTTCACTTCGACTTCCGTCGAGCCGCCGACGCGGATGACGGCGACGCCGCCAGCGAGCTTGGCAAGACGTTCCTGCAGCTTTTCGCGGTCGTAGTCGGAGGTGGTTTCTTCGATCTGAGTCTTGATCTGCGCAACGCGGCCATCGATATCGGACTTTGAGCCGACGCCGTCGATGATGGTGGTATTTTCCTTCTCGATCGAAACCTTCTTGGCGCGACCGAGCATGTCGAGGGTGACGGACTCGAGCTTGATGCCGAGATCTTCGGAAATGACGGTGCCGCCGGTGAGGATGGCGATGTCTTCCAGCATGGCCTTGCGGCGGTCGCCGAAACCCGGAGCCTTGACGGCAGCGATCTTGAGGCCGCCGCGCAGCTTGTTGACGACGAGGGTGGCAAGAGCTTCGCCTTCGACGTCTTCAGCGATGATGAGAAGCGGCTTGCCGGTCTGAACGACGGCTTCGAGAACCGGAAGCATGGCCTGCAGGTTCGAGAGCTTCTTTTCGTGGATCAGGATATAGGGGTCCTCGAATTCCACGCGCATCTTGTCGGCATTGGTTACGAAGTAGGGGCTGAGATAGCCGCGGTCGAACTGCATGCCTTCGACGACTTCGAGTTCGGTTTCGGCGGTCTTGGCTTCTTCAACCGTGATGACGCCTTCATTGCCAACTTTTTCCATTGCCTCGGCAAGATAGCGGCCGATCTCGGCGTCACCATTGGCGGAAATCGTGCCGACCTGGGCGATCTCGGAATTGCTGGTGATCTTGCGGGCGTTGATCTTCAGTTCCTTGACCACAGCATCGACGGCGATATCGATGCCGCGCTTCAGGTCCATCGGGTTCATGCCGGAGGCGACTGCCTTGGCGCCTTCCTTGACGATCGCTTGCGCGAGAACGGTTGCGGTGGTGGTGCCATCACCGGCGAGATCGTTCGTCTTCGAGGCGACCTCACGCAGCATCTGGGCGCCCATGTTTTCGAACTTGTCTTCCAGTTCGATTTCCTTGGCGACGGAAACGCCGTCCTTGGTGATGCGCGGAGCGCCGAAGGACTTGTCGATCACGACGTTACGACCCTTGGGCCCAAGCGTAACCTTCACAGCATTCGCCAGTACATCGACCCCTCGCAGCATGCGTTCACGGGCGTCGCTGTGGAACTTGACTTCTTTCGCAGCCATTTCTTTAACTCCTCAATAGGCAGCTATCTGACTGATGGTTTCTGATCGCGGATGCCTCAGGCGGCTTGCTTCTGCTCGCTCTGGGCGTCGATAATTCCCATGACATCGCTTTCCTTCATGATCAGCAGGTCTTCACCGTTGATCTTGATCTCCGTGCCCGACCATTTTCCGAAGAGAATGCGATCGCCAACCTTGACATCGAGGGGCTGAATTTGGCCCGCCTCGTTGCGCGCACCGGGACCGACGGCGATGACTTCGCCTTCCTGCGGCTTTTCCTTGGCGGTATCGGGAATGATGATGCCGCCCTTGGTCCTTTCCTGGGACTCGATGCGGCGGACGAGAATGCGATCATGAAGCGGTCGGAACGACATGTTTTCCTCCGTTGGACAAAAAAGATGACGTTGTTCCCCTGGCCGGATCGGATGACCGGTCCGGGCGGGTGCGCGAGCCTCCATCGAGCGCTCGCGCGGGAAGATTTATTTTTGCGATTTTGCGATTTCAAGAGGGAGAAAAGAAAAAATTAGCAGCCGGGCGGGATGGCTGCTAACAAACTGAAAAGGAACGGAAAACTGCTCTTCCGCGTTGAAGAAGAGCGTGGGTTGGTGCAAAAATCCGCGCGATCTTTAAACTGACGTGAAATGGAGATGAGACATGCGATTTTCATCCGATCTGGAACGCCAGCTGAACGGCTACGGACTGACGACCGCACATATCCTCTATCATATTCCCGATTTCGAATCCGTGTTGCAGACCTATGTCTGGCAGGATTACGATCTGGCGCCGGACTTTCCAGAAATGCACAAGTTCCTTGATTTCTGGCAGGCCAATCTCGATGGTCCGCTGCATTCCGTTCGCTATTCCCATCGCCGTCTGGTTGGCCCGAACGAATGGCGCAATGTCGACGGTGAGTTCAAGCTTCAATGAGCGCTTGTACCCCTGCGCTTCAGTGCCGAAATTTTTCCGCACACACCTCTTGAAGGCCGGAAAATGCAGAACCAGATCGAAATAGGCCGGCTGCCCAAAGGGGGCTGGCATACCGGAGGTTCAGCTTAGGCTGCGCCTCTATCTCCCATGTTGCTTTACGGAGGATATGGTTATGAGAAACGAATTCGACTTCGCTCCCCTCTACCGGTCGAGCATCGGCTTCGACCGCGTCTTCAATCTTCTCAACAATGCTCAGCGCCTGCACGCCATCGATAGCTGGCCGCCCTATGACATCGTCAGGTTCGGTGAAGATGATTACCGCATCTCGATGGCGGTCGCCGGCTTTGCCGACCGCGAACTCGATATCACGCAGGACCGTAACGTTCTTGTCGTGAAAGGGACGAAGGCCAAGGAGCCCGAAGAGGGCGAATATCTGCACCGCGGCATCGGTGCGCAGGGTTTCGAGCGCCGCTTCGAGCTGGCAGACCACGTGAAGGTCGAGACCGCATCGCTCAAGAATGGGCTTCTGACGATAGCCTTGAAACGAGAGCTTCCCGAAGCGATGAAGCCGCGTCGGATTGCCATCGGCAATGGTTCACCGGATGCCAAGATATCCAAGCTGATCGAAGCTGAAGAGAAGGTCGCCTGATCATGCGGTTGCGGACGAAGCATATCGTCCGCCGTGAACAAGCTCGCGAACATGTAGCTGACGGGCCGGCATGCTTCCATATGCCGGCTTGCGTCCTCCTTCAATCCAGGCATACGGGGATGCACAGCGTCGCTTCGAGCCGAGAGTGCAGAGCGCTAGCTGATCGCGTGCTAGGGCTGGTGCGCGTTTGCCGCCATGGCTTCCGGAAGAAATCGGATGCCGGCCCCGGTCAGAGCGGCATTGATCTCCTGTGCTTGACGGAGATGATCGAGCACGGTCGGTAGCATCGATCCGGCCAGACGCTGCATTTCTGCATCCTCGCCGAAGGAAATTTCCCATGCCAGAAGTTGCGCGGTCTTCTGATGATCGACGATCTGCGCCGCAATATAGGCTCTGTCGAAAGCTTCGCCGCTCAGCTTGTCCAGGCGGTCGCGGACCACCTGATGGTCGGCATCAAGTTCTGTCGGCAGCGGGATCTTTGCGGCATCGGCGAGATTTTTGAGCTTCCCGTTGGCAACGCTATGGTCCTGAACCATCCTGTCGGCAAATTGCTTTGCGGCATCGGCGCTGGCCTTCTGGCCCGCCATACGGCCCAACTCCACTTCGGCCAGCCCACCTGCGGCTGCAAGCTGGGCGAACAGCCGGTCTTGATTGTTGGTCTGGTTGGGAGCCGGAACGCCCGGCTTTGCCATTCTCGTGTCGACACCCATTCCCGCTGGATTGCCGATCTGGGCGGCGGCCGTGCCCGAAAGCAACAGCAGTGCGCTGAGAGCAACGATAACATGACGGCACATGCGCTTCTCCTTTGTCCTCACAGCGTCAGCATATAGGCGACGAGATCCTTCTTTTCCTGCTCCGTCAGCTTCACTCCCAGGACGAGATTGAAGAACTCGACGGTATCGGCAAGCGTCAGCAAGCGGCCATCATGAAGGTAGGGTGGAGAATCCTTGATGCCGCGCAAGGTGAAGGTCTTGATGGGACCATCGGGCAGCGTGACGAAATCGTTGAAAACCTGGCCGATCTTGTAGAAGCGTTCAAGCTTCAGGTCGTGCATATTGTTGTCCATGAACGCTGTCTGCGGCACATGACACTCGGCGCATCTTCCCTTGCCCATGAATATCCGCTCGCCGGACAGTTCCTGCGGTGTGGCGAGCGCCGGATCCAGCCGTCCGAACGGATCGAGTTTGGGTGCCGGCGGAAAATCGATGATGTTCTGCATCTGAGCCATCATCGCGACCTGATTGGGTCGGTCGGGGAGATTGACGCCTTTGCGTGTCGCGCTCACATGATCGCCGTTGAAGTAGGCCGTTCGCTGCTCGAATTCGCTGAAGTCTTCGACTGAGCGCAGCGATCGTTTGGATCCGTGGATCTGCTGGTTGAAGAGGCCACGCAAGCTAGTGGTGTCGAGGCGAAACCGATCGGCCTGGGGCCGGACGTCGGGCGTCAGATGAAAGGCAGCATTCGTGTGAAAATTGGAATGACAGTCGAGGCAGGCGACGCCGGTGCTCTGATCCGCAACCTTGCGATCCTCGGTCTGGTTGAATTCCTCCTGCGGAAATGGGGTCAGAAGCAGCCGAAGTCCTTCCATCTGGACCGGCGTGATGACGCCGTTCATGATTTCGTAGAAGTTCTTGATCGTTAGCAACTGGCCTCGCGAGACGTCTCCGAGTTCGGGATGTGTGGTCAGGAAGATCGGTGGCGGAAACTCCGGCGTGAAATTGTCCGGAAGATCGAAATCGACGTCGAAACGGCGCAGATCGCGCATCTCCTGAGCGTGGATTTCATCGATTTCGCGATTTGGGAAAACCTGGCCGCCGGCCGCCTGCTTGACATGAGGCAAGGGCAGGAACCCCTCCGGCAGCAGGTTTCGCTCCCTGATCTCCGATGGCTTCATGGCTGCGAGTTGATCCCAACTGATGTTCGCGGGGAGCTTGACGCGAACGCCGTCTTGCACCGGCTTCATGCCACCAGACATCTTGACGTCAGGCATCGGCTTGTCCGTAAGATCGTAGCGCCGTTCGAGCAGCATGCGCTGCCGTTCCATGACAGCGGGCTGTTGAGCCTCGTCGATCGCCCGGGCCTGTGAAAAGGGCATCGTCGGTAGCGGCCTGTACGTCGTGTCAGGCGGCAACGGATCGGAAATGGCGCCGACGGCAAGAACGGCAACTCCAGAAAAAGAGGCGCCAAAAACCACACTTAGATAACGAGATCTCCGCATGTCCCTCTCCCCAGTCGCGGATAAAGCCGACTTCATGAACTTCGTAGAAGGTCAAATGTTCCGGGGAGCTTTCGAATATCTGACGAAATTTTCGAATGGAGGCCGAGGATGGCTTGCGTGCCTGGGCATTGTCATGGGCGCCGCTCGGGATCTCCTAGCCGAGATTGTTATGGATGCGGTTGATCCATTGCTATTGCGCTTGCATCTTTTAGGCCTGGACTGCGTTTTCCTTGCTGCAATTGCGGGAAAGCTCCGAAGCGCCGAGCCATGATGAAGATCGCCTCCTACAATATCAATGGTATCAATGGCCGGCTCGAAATCCTGCTCGAGTGGCTCGCGGAATCTCAGCCCAATATCGTGTGTCTGCAGGAACTGAAGGCTCCCGACGAGAAGTTTCCACGCCGCGCACTGGAAAAAGCCGGTTATGGGGCTATTTGGCATGGGCAAAAGAGCTGGAACGGCGTTGCAATTCTGGCGCGCGATATCGACCCGATCGAAACACGCCGCGGCTTGCCTGGAGATCCGGATGATCAGCACAGCCGCTACATCGAAGCGGCAATTGGCGGCATTGTCGTCGGTTGTCTTTATCTGCCCAATGGCAATCCGGCACCCGGCCCGAAATTCGACTATAAGCTTCGTTGGTTCACACGCCTGCAGGATTATGGGCGAGAGCTTCTCGATCTTGGCGTGCCGGCCGCGCTTATCGGGGACTTCAACGTCATGCCCACGGACCTCGATGTCTATGCGCCCGAGCGCTGGCGCGACGACGCGCTGTTTCGGCCGGAGGTAAGAAGAGCTTTCGCGGATTTGGTTGCGCAGGGATGGACCGATGCGATCCGGGAGCTCTTTCCCGATCAGCGTATCTATACGTTCTGGAAGTATTTCCGGAACGCTTTCCAGCGCAACGCGGGGCTCCGCATCGATCACTTCCTGCTCAGCCCCTCCCTGGCGAACGGCTTGATGGGCGCGGGCGTCGATACCTCAATTCGTGGGTTGCCGCATACCAGCGACCATGCGCCGGTCTGGATTGAGGTTGCGATATGATTTCGCCTCTCAGGAAAGCGAGCAGGGCGCTGTCGATTTGCAATCTCCGCTCCAGTAGTTCTGAACTCACGCGGTCGCTTTGGCATGAAAAAGCGGGCGGTAGCGCCTATCCTGGGATGTGAGCTTTCGCCGCTGCAATCTCATTTGTGCCTGGCGCAAGTGGTATGATCGAGGGGGATTTGCGTCTGCCATTTCGAGGATCGGAAGCAAGCCGAGAGCACTGTAAACACGGCGATGGATCGCTTCGCGATATAAAGTTCATTCGATTCTTATTTAAGCGTTGATTCAATCAGAGGGACATGAAACAACATTCGTGCGTGAATGCCTCCGGCACAAGGAAACGTGCTCGTGTTATCGCTTGCCTTGTCACACGGGATTTTGGGATCGGAAGATCTCAAGATCGTCCAAGACGTATTTGAGCGCGTAAGCTCCGAACCCTGGTTCACTTTGCAAAATGATCAGCGTGACGAATTCGCTCGATATATATTGCGAATGTATCGCCGAGGTGTGGTCATTCCCGAGAAACTGGAGGCTCTCTGCTTGATCGCGGCCAAGACGCATTTCTCAAGCCCGATCATCGGAGGGCGTCGTTTCCTTGTCGTGGAAGATGAGGAAATCATCGCGGTGGACGCCGCGGACACCTTGGCGCGGCTGGGCGCTGAAATTGTCGGACCGGTCAGTACAGTCCGGGATGCATTTGATGCCATCGAAGGCGCCTGCGGCGGTCTCGATGCAGCACTTCTCGACATTAATCTGCGTGGGCAGGCGATCTTTCCGGTGGCGGCCTTCCTGAAAATGAAGCACATCCCCTTCGCGTTTGTCACCGGCTACGACAAGAGCGTGATACCGGCATTTTTCCGCTCCACGCCAATCTTCACCAAACCCGCCAATTGGGAAGTGATAGCATCGCACCTCTCGCGAGGCTGAACCGTGGTCTCCCGCTTCCTGCGGGGAAGCGGCGATTGCTTGCAGACCTCCCGGTCCGCCGCCCAACTTTCAAAAGGTCAATAGGCAGAGCGTTGCTCCGCGATCGCGGGAGTAACATGCCGTTCCCGGAAAGCAGCAAACGAGACTTCGATAATCATCTCGCTTAGGAACAATTTCCACGCATTGCGGTTTGACAGCCCGAGGGGAGATAACGCCGGCCCCTCCAGCTCATACAGCTTGCTGGTGAGCTACCTCCTGAGGCGCGTCACGAACTCGGCAAGGCCGCTCCCTTGTCTTGCTGGGTTCGTGACGTGTCTGTTTCACTATGCATCTACGCAGGAATTCCGAATGCGGGCCTCGCCTCGATATGGGGGATTCCGTTCGACGGAGCTGGAGTTTCCGCGGGAAATTGGCGTGACGAGCAAAGCCGGAACAATCCGGTGCCGCAAACGTAAGTACGAACGAGCGAATATTCGAAGGAGCCCGATTTGTTCAGCGGAATGGCATTGGATTACATCGACGTTGGTCCCGGCCTCTTGCGCGTTCGCCACGGCGGCTCCGGGCCGCCATTGCTGCTGCTCCACGGCCATCCGCGAACGCATATGACATGGGGCCGTGTCGCCGACCTCTTGTCTCCTCACTTCACGATTGTATGTCCCGACCTCAGGGGATTTGGAAAGTCTTTCCAACCTATTGACAGCGAAGACAGCCGTTATTCTTCGAAACGGGCAAAAGCGCTGGACTGTGTGGCGCTGATGCAGGCTTTGGGACATCGTACCTTTGGCGTGGCAGGCCATGACCGGGGCAGCTATGTGGCATTCCGTCTTGCGCTCGATCATCCCGAGATCGTCACCAAGGTCTCCGTGATCGACAGCATTCCGATCATCGAGCATCTCGAGCGGATGGATTGGCGTTTCGCGCGCGACTGGTATCATTGGTTCTTCTTCGCGCAAAAGGAAAAGCCCGAGCAGGCGATCAATGCCGACCCCCAGGCGTGGTACAGCCGCATCCGCCCCGATCTCATGGGGAAAGAGGCCTATGACGACTTGTTGGCGGCGATCCACGATCCGGCGGTGATCCATGGCATGATCGAGGATTACCGGGCGGGATTGACCGTGGATCGGGAAGATGAATTGCAGGACCGCCTTGCCGGTAAGCGGGTCACATGCCCGTTGCTTTGCCTTTGGTCGACGAGAGACGATCTGGAGGATTTCTTCGGTGATCCGAGAGAAATCTGGCGGTCATGGGCGGTGAATGTCACCGGCCACGGTATCGAAAGCGGCCACCATGTCGCGGAGGAAAATCCCGTCGATCTTGCAAACTCCCTCCAGCGTTTTTTCAACGAGGAATGAGTTGGCGGCCACTCCCTTAAGCTTCGTGCAGGACGTGCGCGGCCCTGACAGCCGCTGATGCCCGGTTTTCGACGCCGAGTTTCACATAGATCTGCTCCAGATGCTTATTCACGGTGCGGGCCGAAAGGCCGAGGATTTCGCCGATATCACGGTTGGATTTGCCCTTGGCGAGCCATAGCAATACTTCGGATTCGCGCTGCGTCAGCGCAAAATGCCGGCGCAAGGCTTCGTCGTCGGCACGCTGGCTGGTGGCCGTCAGGCGAAAGAGATATTCGTCGGCTCCGATGGCGCCGAGAAAGGTGAATTGCAGCGCCGCTTGGCCGCCATTGTTCAGCGAAAGAAGATTGTCGCGTGCAGGGCCGAGCCGCTCGCGTTCCAGCATGAAGGCGGCGATGTGCCTGGAGGCGAGCTCAAGGCCGTCGTCACTGCCGGTCGCGGCATTGATCAGGCGGGTGGCCTGCGGCGTCGACCAATGGATGGCACCATTGCCCTTGACGGCCAGGAGATGACGGCCTGCGGCATCGAGCGCCACCCTGGCGCTTTGAGCCGAGCGCGCATTGCGCAGATGGACGCGGATGCGGGCGCGCAGTTCGTCGATATTGATCGGCTTGGTGAGATAATCGACACCACCGGATTCCAGCGCATGCACCACATGCTCGGTTTCGGTGAGCCCGGTCATGAAGACGACCGGAATCTGGGCGATGCCCGCATTGGCTTTCAGCCGCCGGCAAGTTTCGAAACCATCCATGACAGGCATGACGGCATCAAGCAGGATGAGATCGGGCGTAATGCGCTCGACGATGTTGAGCGCCGCCGGTCCCGATGTGGCGATCAGCACGGAGAAGCCGGATTGCTCGAGCGCGTCGGTCAGGAAGCCGAGCGCCTCCGGTGAATCGTCCACCAGCAAGACTATGTCGCGGGGAAGGGCAGGCTCAGCCAATCTGTTCTACCTTTTCAGTGTCGAAGCTGCGAAGCACGTTCAGGAAACCGTCGAGATCGAAAGCCTGGACATGGGCGCGCAAGGCGTCGATGAACGGCTTGTTTTCTTCAAGTTTGGCAAGATCCGCAAGCTTTGCCTCGATGCCCCTGACGTAACCGATCTCGCCAAGCCGCAGCAACTCGCGGACATGCTCGATACCGGGGCTTTTAAGTGGTGGGGGCGGCTTTGGCGCGGCAGGGGTTGAGGCATCGGAATAGATCCATTTCAGCCCGAGATGCAGCGCGAGCTTGTCGCGAAGCTGGCGGATGTCGACCGGTTTGGAGATAGCGTCGTTATGACTGTCGTCACTATCAGTCGCGGCGGCGGCGTCGCCGATATTGGCCGAAAGCATCAGAATCGGCGCCGTCTGGCCGTTTTCCCTGAGCCGCGAGACGAGCTGCCATCCATTCATGCCGGGCATGGAGATATCGACCAGGAACAGATCGGGCTTGATGCCCTCGATCAGCGTCAGGCAGTCCGGCCCGCCGGCGGCAGTGAGCACGATGAAATCGAGCGGCGACAGGATCTCGCGCATCAACTCGCGATGATCCTCATTGTCGTCGACGACGACGATGGTGCGGCGCGGTCCTTCGTAGCCGACGATGCGTTGCTCCTGCGCCGGCGGCTTCATCGGTCGGATCACGGCCGACAGCATCAGGCGCACTTTGAATGTCGAGCCCACGTCCTTCTCGCTCGTGACGGAAATCTCCCCGCCGAGTGTGTTCGTCAGCAGTTGCGTGATGGTAAGGCCGAGGCCGAGACCGGGCATCGGCCTGATGCTGTCGGCTTCGCCGCGCTGGAAGGGCTCGTAGATACGGGTGATGTCCTTTGCCGCGATGCCGCGGCCGGTGTCGGAAACGGTGAACGTTGCGACCTGGTTTCTGTAGCCCACCTCGAAGCGGACGGTTCCGGCATCGGTGAATTTGATGGCATTGGAGAGCAGATTGACGAGAATCTGGCGCAGCCGCTTCTCGTCGGTGCGGACATAATCGGGCAAGGCTGCGGCGCGCTCGTGGACGAAAGTCAACCCCTTGGCCTGCGCCTGCGGATGGAACATGTCGACGATTTGGTCGAGAAAATCCTGGATGTTGATCTCGTTGGAATAGACCTGCAGGCGGCCGGCCTCGATCTTGGAAATATCGAGCAGGCCGTCGATCAGACCGGAAAGATGCTCGGCGCTCCGACGGATGACCTTCAGCGAGGCTTGCCGTGGCGCCGGAATGGTCTCGTCGCGCTCCAGGATTTGCGCATAGCCGAGCACGGCGTTGAGCGGCGTACGCAATTCGTGGCTCAAGCCTACGACATAGCGGCTCTTGGCGCGGTTTGCCGCCTCTGCCGCCTCCTTGGCCCCCTGCAGGGCAGCGTCGGTCTTCTTGTGAGCGGCGATTTCCTTCAAGAGCAGCGTGTTCTGGCGCGACGATTCCTCTTCGGCGACCACGCGGCTGTCATGGGCAAGCACATAGAACCAACAGGCGACGCCGGCGATCACGGCAAAGACGAAGAAGACGATCAGGATGGTGCGGTTGACCACGGATGCGGTCTCGGGGGAGGCGGCACCGACCTGATGCGCGATCATCGCCAGGATCGCGCCCATGGCGGTCAGCGCTAAGACAACGGCGATGCCATAACGGCCGAGCCGTGTCGCGAGCTTTGCGACGATGCTTTCGGGCAGCAGGGTCTTTGCGACGGTGGCGACCTGCGTATTGAGCCGGGCCTTCGGCTTGCACATGTCGTGGCAGCGGCTGTCGAGCGAACAGCAAAGTGAGCAGATCGGCGCGGCATAGGCCGGGCACCAGGCCATGTCCTCCGGCTCGAACGGATGCTCACAGACCGAGCAGGCGATAGTGGTCAGGTTCTTCCAGCTCTGCCGCGGCTTGCGGGCGAGATAGTATTTTCCCTTGGTTGCCCAGGCGATGGCAGGCGAGGCGATGAATGCCACGATCAGGGTGACATAGGGCGCAAGCGATGCCGCGATCGATCCGAAGGCGCCGAAATGCGCGATGAGAGCGATGGTGGCCGAAAGCGCCATGGCGCCGAGCCCGACCGGATTGATGTCATAGAGATGCGCGCGTTTGAACTCGATACCGGGAGGCGCAAATCCCAGCGATTTGTTGATGAAGAGATCGGCGGAGACGGTGCAGAGCCAGGCCATGGCGATAATGGAGAAAATGCCGAGCGTCTCCTCCAGCAGCCGGTAGATGCCGAGTTCCATCAACAGGAGCGCGATGGCGACGTTGAAGACGAGCCAGATGACGCGGCCGGGATGGCTGTGCGTCAGCCGCGAAAAGAAGTTCGACCAGGCGAGCGAGCCAGCATAGGCGTTCATGACGTTGATCTTCAGCTGGGAGATCATCACGAAGGTGGCCATCAATAGCAGCGCCGCATTGTGCCAGGGGATCATGTAGCCGAAGGCGGTCAGGTACATCTGTGCCGGATCGGCGGCGCGACCCACAGGCACGCCGGAGGTCAGTGTCAGAACGACGAGGAAGGAGCCGGCGAGCAGCTTCGGTGCGCCGATGATGACCCATCCGGGTCCGGCCAGAAATACGGCCAGGCGATGGCGCCATTTGCGGTGGCCGTCCGGCGGCAGGAAGCGCAGGAAGTCGGCCTGTTCGCCGATCTGCGACATCAGCGCCAGAATGACGGCGGAAGCGGCGCCGAACTCCAGCAGATCGAAGGGAGCAGCGGTACCGGGCGCGCTTGCGGGATGATGGATGCCGGCAAAGGCCCGCCAGAGATCGAATTTTCCCCAGTCGGCAAAGGCGATGAAGATGAAGGGCAGGATGTTGAGAACGATCCAGAAGGGCTGTGTCAGCAGTTGGAACCGGCTGATGAGGCGCACACCATGGGTGACGAGCGGGATCACCATGACGGCGCTCAGGATGTAGCCGATCCATACGGGTATGCCGAGCGTCAGCTCCAGCGCCCCGGACATGATCGAGGCTTCGATCGCAAACAGCATGAAGGTGAAGCTGGCATAGATCAGCGAGGTGACGGTCGAGCCGATATAGCCGAAGCTTGCGCCGCGCGTCAGAAGATCGATGTCGACGCCGTGGCGGATGGCATAGCGACTGATCGGCAGGCCGACGGCGAGCATGGCGAGGCTTGCGACGACGATGGCGTAGAAGGCGTTGGTCGTGCCGTAGGAGAGGGTGATCGTGCCGCCGATCGCCTCCAGCGCCAGGAAGGAAATGGCACCGATCGCGGTTTGCGAGATACGCTGCGAGGAAAATTGCCGCGCGCTCTTGGCGGTGAAACGCAGGGCGTAGTCTTCCAGCGTCTGGTTCGCGACCCAGCGGTTATATTCACGTCTTACCGGAATGATGCGTTGCCGCGCAGCCATGCTTACCTTTCAGCAGTCCCGCCATCGTCACCATGGCAGTCGGCAGATGTCGTAACATGGATCGATATCGCGCTTAAGGGCATGAGAGTGCCCAGAGCTGCACATTTCGCCCCGGCGTCTACGTCATTTTACGTATGTGGTTTCCTAAAGGCGCGCCGGATAGTCGCGGAAGCCAGCGGCCAATCCTTGTTTACCGGCCGTTGCAGCAGACAAAAAGAGGGGAACCACGGATGAATTTCAAGACTCTCGTCTCCGGCGCGCTGCTCGGCGCCATCATGTCCACGACGGCATTCAACGGCGCTTTCGCAGCCGACGACACCATCAAGGTCGGCGTCCTGCATTCGCTATCCGGCACCATGGCGATCTCGGAAACGACGCTCAAGGATGCCATGCTGATGCTCATCGACGAGCAGAACAAGAAGGGTGGCGTTCTCGGCAAGAAGCTCGAGCCCGTCGTCGTCGACCCAGCCTCCGACTGGCCGCTCTTTGCCGAAAAGGCGCGCGAACTCATTCAAAAGGATAAGGTCTCGGCCGTGTTCGGCTGCTGGACCTCGGTGTCGCGCAAGTCGGTGCTGCCCGTCTTCAAGGAACTGAATTCGATCCTTTTCTATCCGGTGCAGTTCGAAGGCGAGGAGTCCGAGCGCAACGTCTTCTATACGGGTGCAGCCCCGAACCAGCAGGCAATCCCTGCCGTCGACTACCTGATGAAGAACGAAGGCGTGCAGCGCTGGGTGCTTGAAGGCACCGACTATGTCTATCCGCGCACGACCAACAAGATCCTCGAAGCCTATCTGAAATCCAAGGGCGTCAAGGACGAAGACATCATCATCAACTACACGCCGTTCGGCTTCTCCGACTGGCAGACGGAAGTCTCCAAGATCAAGGCCTTTGGCGCGGCCGGCAAGAAGACCGCCGTCGTCTCCACCATCAACGGCGACGCCAATGTTCCCTTCTACAAGGAACTGGGCAACCAGGGTGTGAAGGCCGAGGATATCCCGGTCGTCGCCTTCTCAGTCGGCGAAGAAGAACTTGCCGGCGTCGATACCAAGCCGCTTGTCGGCCATCTCGCCGCCTGGAACTACTTCCAGTCTGTCGACACACCGGCCAACGCCGCCTTCATCAAGGAATGGCACGCCTACACCAAGAACGACAAGCGTGTGACCAACGACCCGATGGAAGCTGCCTATATCGGCTTCAACATGTGGGTGAAGGCCGTCGAGAAGGCCGGCACGACCGATCCGGACAAGGTGATCGACGCGCTCGTCGGCGTCTCGGTACCGAACCTGACGGGCGGCTATGCCACCATGATGCCGAACCACTACATCACCAAGCCGGTCCTGATCGGCGAGGTGCAGGAAAACGGCCAGTTCGACGTGGTGTCGCAGACCCCTGCGGTGGTCGGCAAGGAATGGTCCGACTACCTGCCCGACAGCAAGGACCTGATCTCGGATTGGCGCATGCCGATGAACTGCGGCAACTTCAACGTCACGACAGGCAAGTGCGGCGGCAAGGGCTCCTGATATCAGCCGGCGCAAGATCGCCGCGGGCAGGCTTTTCTGGCCGCGGCAGCGTGAGGGGACTAGCGCAATGTTCGACAAATTCATTTACCGCATGGCCGTGCCGCTGGCCGCCTGCTTTTGCCTGATGCTCACGCTGACGGCGACAAGCCTTCGTGCCCAGGAAGATGCCCATGGCCTCATCAATTCGCTCGGTCGGGCCAATTTCCAGAAGGCTGGCGATATCGTCCAAACCCTTGCGAAGACAGGCGATCCGAAAGTCGTACCGGCATTGCAGGCCTTTTCGGATGGCGATCTTTATGTCAGGAAATCCGATAATCAGGTGTTCATCGCCAAATCTTCGGGCGACATGATGGACCTGGTGGACCCGCTCACCGGGCAGGCGACCGGTCAGGAAGCCAGGGACAATCTCGCCAAGATCAAGATCAACAATAGTCTGCGGCGTGCGGTTCGCGCGGCTCTCGGCGGCCTGACGCTGATGAGCCCGGATCGCGCGACGCGCTTGGAGGCGGCGCAATCCATTCTGAAGGCGCCGAGCGCGGATTCGCTTGACGCCGTCGAGACGGCGCTGCGGAGCGAGAAGGACGCCGACATTCGCGGTGTGCTTGAACGCGCAAGAGCGGTTGCCGTGCTTGGCTCGGGCCGTTCGGTTGAAGACAGGAAGGCGGCGATCGAGACGATCAAGGCCGAAGGCGGCCGCGATGCCATCGGCATTCTCTCGTCGGTTTCCGTCGACGATAGCCTGAAGCCCGATGTGGCTGCCGCCATTGCCGGCATCCAGGAGCAGTTGAAATTCTGGGATGCGGTGCAGAACGTTTGGTACGGCCTGTCGCTCGGCTCGGTGCTGTTGCTCGCCGCTATCGGCCTTGCCATTACCTTCGGCGTCATGGGCATCATCAACATGGCCCATGGCGAGATGGTGATGCTCGGCGCCTACTCGACCTTCGTCGTTCAAAGCATCATCCGCACCTCCTATCCCCAATTGTTCGATTGGTCGTTGGCGATTGCCCTGCCGGTCGCTTTCGTCGTCACCGGCGCCGTCGGCCTCGTCATCGAGCGCGGCGTCATCCGCTTCCTCTATGGCCGGCCGCTGGAAACGCTGCTCGCCACCTGGGGCATTTCGCTGATCCTGCAGCAAGCGGTTCGCTCGATCTTCGGGCCCACCAATCAGGAGGTCGGCAATCCCTCCTGGATGTCGGGTTCCTTCGACCTCGGCTATCTCTCGATCACCTGGAACCGGCTCTGGATCATCGTCTTTGCGCTCGGTGTGTTCGTGGCGTTCCTGCTTCTCCTCAAGCGCTCGGCCTTCGGGTTGCAAATGCGGGCGGTGACGCAGAACCGGCGCATGGCGTCTTCGATGGGGATCCGCACCTCCTGGATCGACGCCTTCACCTTTGCGGTGGGGTCTGGCATTGCGGGCATGGCGGGTGTGGCGCTCTCGCAGATCGACAACGTCTCGCCGAACCTCGGCCAGAGCTACATCATCGACAGTTTCATGGTCGTGGTGTTCGGCGGTGTCGGCAATCTCTGGGGGACGCTCGTCGGCGCCTTCTCGCTTGGCATCCTCAACAAGTTTCTCGAGCCCTACGCGGGGGCGGTGCTTGGCAAGATCCTTGTCCTCGTCCTCATCATCCTCTTCATCCAGAAACGTCCGCGCGGGCTCTTCGCCCTCAAGGGAAGGGCGGTGGAAGCATGATCACGGCCTTTCTTCTTCGCTCGCTCGACCGCCGTATCAGCATCGCGATTGCCATCCTGCTTGCCGTCGCCGTGCTCGTGCCGCTGTCAAACCTGCTGTTGCCCGAAACGAGCGCACTACATGTGCCGACCTATCTGATGTCGCTGTTCGGCAAATACCTGACCTATGCGTTGCTCGCCTTGGCGCTCGATCTCGTCTGGGGCTATTGCGGCATTCTTTCGCTCGGCCACGGCGCCTTCTTCGCGCTTGGCGGCTATGCGATGGGCATGTATCTGATGCGCCAGATCGGCTCGCGCGGCACCTACGGCAATCCGATCCTGCCGGACTTTATGGTCTTCCTGAACTGGAAGGAACTGCCATGGTTCTGGTACGGTTTCGATCAGTTCTGGTTCGCCATGCTCATGGTCTTGGTAGCACCCGGCCTGCTCGCCTTTGTGTTCGGCTGGTTTGCCTTCCGTTCGCGCGTCAACGGCGTCTATCTGTCGATCATCACGCAGGCGATGACCTATGCGCTGCTGCTTGCCTTCTTCCGCAACGACATGGGTTTCGGCGGCAATAACGGCCTGACGGATTTCAAGGACATTCTCGGCTTCAACATTCAGGCCGATGGCACGCGTGCCGTACTCTTCGCCATCACGGCCGTGTTCCTGGCGCTGGCATTGATGCTGTCTTCGGCCATCGTCCGCTCGAAATTCGGCAAGGTGCTTGTGGGCGTGCGCGACGCCGAGAGCCGCACGCGCTTCTTAGGCTATCGGGTCGAACACATGAAGCTCTTCGTCTTCGTGGTATCGGCCATGATGGCCGGCATTGCCGGCGCGTTATACGTGCCCCAGATCGGCATCAT
>NZ_PYJQ01000003.1 GCF_003024605.1 Rhizobium sp. JAB6
TCAGGCCAATGCTGATGCGCTCTCCACGATCCAGACCGGCCGTGCCGACGCCTATGCGGCAACCGAGCTGACCGTCGCCAAGCTCGTTCAGGGCAGCACGAATGTCGAGCATGCGGAGCCGTTCACCGATCCGGTCATCAACGGGAAATCCGTCAGAAGCTACGGCGGTTTCGATTTCCGGCCCGAGGACAAGGAGCTCTACAAGGCCTTCAATACCGCTCTCGAAGCCTTCAAGAAGACCGAGGACTACAAGAAGATCCTGATGTCCTATGGTCTCAGCGCAGAAAGCGTCGAGGCCGCGCGCACCAAGAGCACCGAAGACCTTTGTGCGGGCAAGTGAGCCTATCGATAATCGGGAACGATCTGGCGACGTCTGCGGATGATCGCCAGGTCGGTCGGCCCCTCCCATCCTGAAACGGAGGTGACCTAACAATGAGCTGGACACACTATCTGCCCGCATTGCTGAAGGGCGCCGAGGTGACGGCGCTCATCGCCATCGCCTCCATGTTTCTTGGTGCCATTCTCGCCTTTGCGGCCGGCCTTGGGCGCTTTGCCGGAGGACGCCTGCTGTCCGCAATCGCGATCGTCTATATCGAGATCTTTCGCGGTACGTCGCTTCTGGTGCAGCTTTTCTGGCTTTATTACGCACTGCCGCTGATCGGGATCTCCTTCGATCCGATCACGACGGGCATTGCCGGCCTGGCGCTCAATATCGGTGCCTATGGCGCGGAAGTCGTGCGCGGCGCGCTGCAGGCGGTTCCAGATAACCAGCATGAGGCGGCACGCGCCCTGAATTTCAAGCAGGGACAGACGCTTTTCCATATCGTCCTGCCGCAGGCCGTGGTCGAAATGATGCCGGCTTTCGGCAATCTTGCCGTTCAGAACCTGAAGGATACGGCACTGGTCTCGCTGATCTCGATCAGCGATCTCACCTTCCAGGCGCAGCAATTGCGCAACATCACGCTCGACAGCGTGACGATCTACTCGCTGACGCTGATTGGATATTTCATCATGGCGCTTATCCTTGTTGCCTTCATGCGCTGGTTGGAGACGGTCCTTCGCCGTGGTGCTGCCTTCCCGGGGAGGGCACCGGCATGATGTATGGCTTCACCTGGGATACGACGACGACGCTCTCCTTCGCATTGTCGATCCTGCCGATCCTCGGCATCGGCCTGATCGTGACGCTGGAGGCGGCAGCCGCCGGCTTTGCGATCGCGCTCTTTCTCGGCCTCGTCTTCGCCTTGCTCAGGCGCAGCCGCTTCGTCGCGATCTCCTGGCCGACGGCCTTCGTCATCGAGTTTCTGCGCGATACGCCGCTGCTCGTCCAGCTCTTCTTCCTCTACTACGTTCTGCCGATCTACGGCATCACGCTCCCGGCCTTCCTGACGGGTGCGCTGGCCCTTGGGCTGCAATATTCGGCCTATACCTCGGAGGTCTATCGTGGGGGTCTGGATGCCGTGCCGCGCGGACAATGGGAGGCTGCGACGGCGCTCAATCTGGGTCGCGGCCGCACCTATTGGGATATCATCATCCCGCAGGCGATCCCCCGTATCATTCCGGCGATGGGCAACTACCTCGTCTCCATGCTCAAGGAGACGCCGGTGCTTTCGGTCGTCACAGTGGTCGACATGCTCAACCTTGCCAATCTCATCGGGGATCGAACATTCGAATATCTCGTGCCGCTTTCCCTCGTCGGCCTGATCTTTCTCATCCTCACGCTCGTCTGCTCGGCAGCCATTCATTGGCTCGAAAAGACGTTGCCGAAAAACGGAATTGCTTTGAGATGACGCAACCTTTGATCCGCTTTCAAGATGTGACCAAGCGCTACGGCCACCTGACCGTGCTCGACAATTTCTGCTTCGATGTGGCGCCGGGCGAGAAGGTGACGTTGATCGGCCCTTCCGGCTCCGGAAAATCGACGGTCCTGCGCATCCTGATGACGCTCGAGCCATTCCAGGAAGGAACCTTGCATCTCGCCGGCATGTCCTATCATCAGGACAATGGGCGAGGCCGGTTTCTTGCCAGCGAGGCGCATCTGCGCCAGATCCGCACCCATGTCGGCATGGTCTTCCAGAGCTTCAACCTGTTTCCGCACATGACCGTGCTGCGCAACGTCGTTGAAGCGCCGACACGGGTGCTCGGGCTTGGCCGGGCGGAAGCCGAGTGCCGTGCCGTCGATCTCTTGCGGATGGTCGGGCTTTCGGAGAAGAAGGATCATTATCCGAGCCAGCTTTCCGGCGGTCAGCAGCAGCGGGTCGCGATCGCCCGTGCGCTTGCCATGCGTCCAAGAGTCCTGCTGTTCGACGAGCCGACATCCGCACTCGATCCGCAGCTCGTCGGCGAAGTGCTCGGCGTCATTCGTGACCTTGCCCATGAGCATGATCTGACGATGCTGCTGGTCACGCACGAAATGCGCTTTGCCCGGGAAGTGTCCGACCGCGTCTGCTTCTTTGACAAGGGCCGCATCTGCGAACAGGGCAAGCCGGAAGAGATTTTCAGCGCGCCAAAGGAAGACCGCACGAAAGAGTTTCTGCATTCCATTCTTTGATCGGGTGCTGTGTTGAAATTGATGCCTCCCGCTGCGATTAAACGATCGTTCCCACGTCGAAAACGGGAGGCAGTTGCTCGAAGGTGCCGCGAACGGTTTCCAGCGCCGAGCGAAGGGCGGAATGGGATAGGCGGCCGCCCAGGCAGATGCGGATGCCGCCGGTCGGACGCTCCCCTCCCGCAATGAACGGTTCGGACGGCGTGACCGCGACGCCCTTGCGGGCAAGCGCGCGCACAAGACCTTCCTCCGTCCAACGTTCCGGAACGGAAAGCCAGGCGCAAAGCGACAGGGGATGGCTGCCGGCGACGAACGGCGCCAGCACATCGGAGACGATTGCCTGCCGGGCCTCGGCCTCGCTTCGCTGGACGGCAAGCAGGGCTTGCGCCGTCCCATCCAGAACCCAGCGCGACGCCATTTCGGCAACGACATTGGTGGCACTCCATCCGGTCACGCGCAGGATCGAAGCAGCGCGGATCGAATAATGGGCCGGCACGACGAGATAACCGATGCGCAAGCCCGTCATTACGGATTTGGTGAAGCTGGTCACGAAGAAACCGAGTTCCGGGATGAGATCCGGCATGGAGGGAAGGGGAGCCCGCAGCATCGGCTTATAGACCTCATCCTCGATGACGAAGATACCATGCCGCCGGGCTATGTCAGCGATCGCGTGGCGGCGTTCCGCACCCATGACGTGGCTGGTAGGATTGCCGAGCGAGGAAACGATGACCAGTGCCGAGACATCGCCGACGGCGCAGGCGGCCTCGAAGGCGTCCGGCAGGATACCCTCGCGATCGGTCGGAAGACCGCGAAGCGTGAAACCGAGAACGTTGGCAAGGCCGATGATGCCGTGGTCGGTCAGGTTCTCGGTCAAAACCACTTCGCCGGGTCGAACGACCGAGGCGACGGCAAGGAAGAGGCCGTGAGCGGCGCCATTCGTGATGAGGATGCGATCCGGATCGGTTGTGACCGATAAGCCGGCGAGCCAGGCCTGTGCCGCGGCACGATGGGCATCGAGGCCGGCGATCGGCCGGCAAGGCCGCATGAAACTGCTATTGTCGCTTTCGGCAAGCGCCTGCATGAGTTCACGGGCCGATCGCTCATGCGCCTCGGTATAAACAGCGCGGATGATGGAAAGATCGGCGCTGCCGCTTGGATCTCGATCGAGCATGAAGCTGTCGGCGCGTTCGGTCACACGGCTGCGCACGAAGGTGCCGCGCCCGACCTCGCCGCGCAGATAGCCGCGGCGCTCCGCCTCCTTGTAACTCAGGCTCACGGTCTGGACCGAAATGCCGAGCGCATGGGCGAGATCGCGATGCGTCGGCATCTGCGCATGCACCGGCAGGACGCCGTCATCGATGTCGGCGATGATCTTGTCGGTGAGCAGCTTGTGCTTGGTCACGCCCTTGCGATGCTGGAGGACGGGTTTCCAGGCGCCATTGTCCTGGTGCGTTGAATCATGACGATGCATGGATTGATCCGGTACAATTATCGAGATCCATGTACACCATTCGGCGCCGGATGGCGACGACCGGATGCAATGGCGCGGCCTATTGTCAACAACAGGCCGCGCCATTGGCGTAGGATGTGTAGGGTTGTCTCTTCGGGATCGGATCAACGGCCCGAAAGCACGCTTTCGATCGCGCCGGCAGCCGCCTTGACGACGGTATCGGCTTCCTCGCGCGTCAGGCACAGCGGTGGCGCGAAGCCGAGAATGTCTCCCTGCGGCATGGCCCGGCCGATGACACCGCGCTCGAGCAGCGCCGCTGCCACCTGTGGGCCGATCTTCTGCGCGGGATCGAAGAATTTGCAATCATCCTTGTCCTCGACGAATTCGATGGCTGCCATCAGGCCGTCGCCACGAACCTCGCCGACATGCCTGTGGCCGCCCACCGCCTTGGTTAGTTCGGAGCGGAAATAGGCGCCGGTCGAGCCTGCATTTTCAACGATGCCGAGTTCGTCGACCAATTCAAGATTGGCGATACCGGCGGCGGCGCAGATCGGATGCGCGGAATAGGTCCAGCCATGGCCGATGGCGCCGAGCTGATCGGATCCCTGCACGAGCACCTGCCACATCTTGTCGGAGACGATGCTGCCCGAAAGCGGCGCATAGGCCGAGGTCAAGCCCTTGGCGATGGTAATCAGGTCCGGCTTCATGCCGTAATGATCGGAGCCGAACATCGTGCCGAGACGACCGAAGCCGGTGACCACCTCGTCGGCGACGAGCAGGACGTCGTATTTGTTAAGGACGGCCTGGATCTTCTGCCAGTAAGTTTTCGGTGGCGGGACGATGCCGCCGGTGCCGAGGATCGGCTCGCCGATGAAGGCAGCGATCGTTTCCGGGCCTTCGGCGAGGATCATTTCCTCGAGTTTATCGGCGCAATGCTGCGCAAATTGTTCTTCGTTCATCGACCGGTCGGCGCGGCGGAAGAAATAGGGAGCTTCGGTATGGAGGATCGGCGCGCGCGGCAGGTCGAAGGCCTTGTGGAAGAGTTCGAGGCCGGTGAGGCTGCCGGTCATGACGCCGGAGCCATGATAGCCGCGCCAACGGGAGATGATCTTCTTCTTTTCCGGACGGCCGAGAATATTGTTGTAGTACCAGATGAGCTTGATGTTGGTCTCATTGGCATCGGAACCGGAAAGGCCGAAATAGACGCGGCTCATGCCTTCGGGTGCCCGGTCGATGATCATCTTGGACAGCGTAATCGAGGCTTCCGTGCCGTGTCCGACATAGGCGTGGTAATAGGCGAGGTTCTTTGCCTGCTCCGCTATCGCATCGGCAATTTTCTGACGGCCATAACCGACGTTGACGCAGTAAAGGCCGGCAAAGGCGTCGAGGCTCTTCTTGCCGGTGGTATCGGTGATGTAGACGCCTTCGGCGCCGGCGATAACGCGGGTCGGGGTCTCGCCGCGCGCATGCATTCCCATATGGGTCGAGGGATGGAAGAAATGGTCTCGGTCCCAGGCGTTCAGTTCGTTGCGCTTGTCCAGCATAGTGTGGTTCCTTCTTTGTATCGGAAGCGTCAGGCTGTCGTGTCGACGCAGAGATATTTGAGCTCGGTGAAGGCCTCGATGCCGTGGCGGGAGCCTTCGCGGCCGAGGCCCGACTGTTTCCAGCCGCCAAATGGGATCGGGCCGCCGGTGATCTTCACGCGGTTGATGGCGACCATGCCGTATTCGAGCGCCCTGCCGAGCCGCATCTGCCGCGCGCCGTTCGCCGTCACGACATAGGCGACAAGGCCGTAGTCGGTGTCGTTGGCGCGGGCGATGACCTCGTCTTCGCTGTCGAAAGCGGTCACGACGGCAACCGGTCCGAAGGTTTCTTCGTGCATGATCAGCGCATCCGGCGAGGGCTCGACGAGCAAAGTCGGCTGAAAGAAAAGCGTCCCGGCCGGGTGCCGTTTGCCGCCGGTGACCAGCCTTGCACCGTGGCGCAAGGCGTCCGTGACCTGTTCCTCAACCTTGGCCACGGCACGTTCGTGCATGAGGGGGCCGATATCGACGGTACCGTCCAGTCCGTTTCCAACCTTGAGGGCTTCGATACGCTTAGCGAATGCAGCGACAAAGGCGTCCATGATCGGACGCTGAACGAAGATCCGGTTGGCGGCCAGGCAATCCTGGCCGGAGGTCGCGAATTTGGCATTGACGGCGATGTCGACCGCGCGCTCGAGATCGGCGTCGTCGAAGATGATCAGCGGCGCATGGCCACCAAGCTCCATGACGAGCCGCTTCATGCTTGCGGCACACTGGCCGGCGATAAGTTTGCCGATCCCGGCCGAGCCGGTGAAACTCAAAGCTCTTACCCGAGGGTCGTCGCAGAAGGCACCGACGATGGTTGCGGCATCGCCGGTCAATACGTTGAAAACTCCGGCAGGAAGGCCGGCCCGTTCGCCGAGTTCGGCCAGCGCCAGCGCCGATAGCGGCGTTTCGGACGACGGATGGGCAACAATGGTGCAGCCGGCGGCGAGCGCTGCAGCCGCCTTGCGCGTGATCATGGCGGCGGGAAAATTCCAGGGCGTGACGATCCCGACAACGCCGAGGGCCTCCCTGCGGACGAGCATTTCGCTATCCGGAAGATGGCTGGTGACGCTTTCGACGTTGATGCGCTTGGCTTCCTCGGCATACCACTCGATGAAGCCCGCGGCATAGTCGATCTCACCAAGCGATTCAGCCAAGGGCTTACCTTGTTCCAGCGTCATGATCAGCGCCAGATCCTCGCGCGCATCGATCATCAAATCATGCCATTTGCGCAGGATCGATGACCGTTGCTGCGGCAGCAGTGAACGCCAGGCGGAAAAGGCACCAGATGCAGCGTCGATAGCCTCGAAGGCTTCTCTCTGGTCGAGGCTGGCGACCCAGGCAAGCGTTGCGGAGGATGCGGGGTCGGTGACCGCGAAACTCTGATTGGCCTTGCCAGCAACCCAGCGGCTGGCGACATAAGAAAGGTTTCGCAGCAAATGGCGGTCGTTCAGCCGCGAAAGGGCTTCATGATGGGTGGCGCGGGCATGGAGCGCAGTCATGGTCGAGTCTCTCCTTCCAGATAGCCGATGCTGTCACGAAATGACGTGAGAGATTGTCCATTGCTGGCGCTCGACAGAGAGAAAGGATCTAAAGAGAAGCGCGGCGCTAGAGAGTTTGTCTATTCACTGTCAGGCGCATCCGGGGAAAGAAGGCTGGTGACCGGCAGTACCGCCTCCTCCTTCACGGTCTTGGTCACGATATAGGTGAAATAGCGCTCGATGCCGAGGTCGCGATTGAGGAGATTGTCGATCAGGCGCTGATAGGCGTCGATATTGGCGGCCATGATCTTCAAGATATAGTCGACGCCACCGCCGACGGCCCAGCAGGCCACGATCTCGGGAATGGCCGCTACCGCCCGCTCGAAACGATCGAAGTCGCTCTGCCGATGATTTGCCAGTGTCAGTTCCACCATGACGCTTGCGACCGGCGCGAGACGACGGAGCGCCACGCGGGCATGATAGCCCGTGATGATCCCCGCTTTTTCAAGCTTGCGAAGGCGTAGCCAACAGGGCGTGGGCGACAGACCAACTTTCTCGGCGAGCGCGAGCTTGGTGATGCGGCCATCTCGTTGAATCGCATCCAGTATTCGAAGGTCAATGGCATCAAGTCTCATAGGGAAGCTGCTTATGTGTTCCGGCGTGCGTCAGCCCGCATTCTCATTCGGGTCTAAAGGCAGATGGCGATGGAGTCCATTGTGTATTCTCCCCTCAGGAAATGATCCCGAGCATGCAACCTAGCGTGAAAAAGTAGGAATCACCCGGATCGGCGAGTGCCTGGGCCTGCGGGCCGGTGCATGTCCGATCTGCATCTTCAGCGTCAGAATGATTGAATCATCGCGGCCATCTGCAAGTCGAAGCCGATTGTTCTCCTTGGCATCGCACTTTTCTGTGCTCTTCCTTTTGCGGCGCAAGCTATCGGGGAGTCGCCTGATCAAATACCGTTATCTCGCTAGAATGTGCGTGTCCGGCCGAAGGAACGCAGCAGAAGATTGACGGATACGGCGACCTTGTCGAGGTCGCGAATGTCTTGCGAATAGTCTCCCGTATAGAGCTTTACAATCATTTGATCTCGGATGGCGCCAGTAAGGTCGAAATGAAGGTGGAGATAATAGGCTTGCCGATCGCCTCCCCGGCTCACGCTTCTGCGTCGCTGAGTGACCTGCTTCAGTTCGGCTTCGAAGGGTGCAAAGCCGTGAAGATGCAGCAAGACCGATTTGGATTCGAAGCGTGAATCCACCGCAACCGCGACCACGGCCTTATCGAGCGCCAAACTGACCAACCGGCCGGGAATGTCATCCACCGAGGCCGGTTCGTCCAATTTGAACGCGTGAAACAATCGTTGCGGTTTCTCGAAGCAAATGAGGGAGGCGATGACTAAGACGACGATGTTGATGCCGGCCCAGAAAGCGGCGATCGGCGAAAATTGCGCCTGGATCTGTGTTGTCTCGGGGACGATATCGATGAGCAGTCCGAGCGCCGTTATCGTGATCAAGGTTGCGATCCAGGCAAACGTATATTTGTCGAATTGTTTTGCTTGATTGCCGCTGCCTTTCGGCGTCACCCT
The DNA here is from genome assembly GCF_003024605.1 of Rhizobium sp. JAB6. Taxonomy (GTDB): domain Bacteria; phylum Pseudomonadota; class Alphaproteobacteria; order Rhizobiales; family Rhizobiaceae; genus Rhizobium. The sequence continues at coordinate 8,630 of NZ_PYJQ01000003.1, forward strand.
AAACGGCTTGCCGAATGGTCTGATCAGGCTCGACAACACGGTCGGCAGCATTCGGAAAGTCGCAAAGGTCCCAACGGCACTTGAGATAATGGGCAGATATCGCGTTGGCGTTATCCAAAGCATGAGAAGGAAATAGGCCGCCAGCAACGGAACCTGGTATGAGACGTAGTCAGCGATGTCAGTGAAATAAAGCGGCAAAAGTCCGAACCAGAGATAGGCGATCGGAATGACCAGGATCATCAGGCGAACCAGATATTGGACTATCCATGAAACCGGCAGGAACAGGATCCGCTGAAACAAAGACAGTCCTGGGCCGAGCAGCGGACCATTGTGCAAGTAAAGCGTCTGAATGCCACCCTGGCACCAGCGTTCTCGCTGAACGAAATAGGCGGTGAGATTTTCCGCGGCGAGTCCCATCGACAGGCGCTCGTTCAAGTAGCGCGTCTTATAGCCTTTGTTGAGCATGGAGAGCGTGGTGAGCAGATCCTCGGTGATCGACTCCGTCGGGAAGCCGCTGATCGCGTCGATCGCCTTGCGCCGAGCGATCGAGCACGAGCCACAGCAGAAGCTGACGTCCCATCCGTCGCGGCTGGGCGCGATCTCGTCAAAAAACAGACGCTGCTCGTCAGGCCATATGTTCTCCAGCCCCAGGTTCGTCTGAACGGGATCGGCATTAAAAAAGTGCTGCGGTGTCTGGACGATACCGATGCTTTCGTCGGAGAAGAAGGGCAGTGTACGACGAAGAAAGTGCCGGTAGGGGACGAAATCGGCATCGAAGACGGCAATGAATTCGCCCGAGCTGACTTGCAGACCATTATTCATGTTGCCGGCTTTGGCGTGAACGTTGTTGCTGCGCGTGACATGAATAGCGTTCTTCTCTTCACAAAAGGTTTTTAGCCAGTCGCGGCGCTGGTCGTCGAGGACATAAACCTTGAGCTTTTCTGCCGGGTAATCGAGTGAGAGTGCGCCGACAATTGTTCGCTCCAGGACGTCGAGCGGCTCATTGTAGGTGGGAATGAAGACATCCACCGTCGGCAGTTCGCGCTCGTCACGCGAAAAAAAGATATTGCCAAGCTCATCCGTCTCGAGGCTGCGGTCGACGTAGCGGCTCATGAGGATGAGGAACAGCACAACGTCGGAAAATGCGAGAAGTTCGACGATAAAGACGAGCCAGACCCAGTAGAAATTGGCACCATCGTAGGGATAAGGAAGGACGGTTTGCGTGAACCGCCAAATCATGTAGCGCAATGCGACGGCCGCGACGAACCCGCAGGTAAGTGTCCTCGTCCAGCTATGATGGCGCGACCAATTGAATGGTCCCAAGAAAAAGAAGGCCACCACGAGAAAGGTCGGAGCGAGGGCTAGAAGATACTGAACCACAGGTTCCTGACCCAATTCGAAAAACCGAGTCCATGCCTTGGAAAGCGGACCTGGACCGAACGTCCCACTTGGCAGAAATTTTCGAAGTCGCTGTTCATGAAGGAAGATTGCAGACGAACCCTGATGTGGGCATTGCGTTGTGATGTAAAGGGCAGGCTCGCCGCAAATGAATCGGTTTCCGTAGCTGCAGAGCTGCCCTTTACGGAAACGACCGAACCTTTGAAAACATCGCTACGCCCCAGCAGCCGAACCTGCGCGGCCAGGCCGGGATAGATCTCGTCATAGTCGACTTCGGGGACAAGGATGTCGACGAACAGCTCTCGGCAATCGAGAATTCGCATGAGCTGATTGTTGAGCACGACGTTAGAGCCATTGACGATGCTTCTGCTCCAAACAACGCCCTCGAATGGCGCGGTTACGGACGCCGATTCGAGACTGCTCACGCGAATGCCTTCTTCCGTGAGCTGCTTTTCGACTTCGGCGGCGCGAGCTTCATTTTCGGCGATCCGGGAATTCAGGTCGCTGATGTGGACGATCACCTCATCCTGACGTTGGCGGAAGTAGGGTACGTCGTTCTGTCCATCTCCGAATACGAAAATGCCCTGTCGAACGGCGTTCAGCCGTTGTTGCAATTGATCGACGGTCAGGTTGCTCACTTCGACCTCGCCCCCGGTCGCCGCGCCGGTGGCGCGTGCGGCATCCACCATTCGCTGGGTGAGTATCCCCTTGGATTCCAGCTCCTTCCGGCGATCGAAATCGACCTGCGCGGCGAGATCTTGCGCCTGCGAAACCTCGACCCTCTTCCGCAAAATCTCGACTTCGCGTTCAAGGTTTGAAATCGTAGCCTGCTTGAAGATTTCCAGGCGATTTCCCAGTTGGTCGCGAAGCTGCGTGAGATCGTCGCGTTCCTTTTTCAGCGCTGCCACTCGATCAAGGGCGGTATTGCGCTCCGCCTCAAGGGAGGCCAGAACTGCGCGGCTCACGCGAGGATTGCTGATTTCGGCGAGATTGTCGCCGGCTTTGACAGGAACGCCAACCTTTGCTGGCTCGCCCGAAATCACACCGTCGATAGGAGCATTGAGGAGAGCCAGGCGCGCATTGACGGTGCCATCCCGGCTTGTATAGCCCGTGATTGCCGGTAGCGAGACGACAATTGCAAGCGCCAGCAGCAAAAGGCCGACGGTGACACGGATAATGCGATGATTCCAAATCATGTCAGCGATAGGACCAGCGGGGTTAGCGGTCATCGGTCCGGCGACCTTGGCCGACAGATGCAACTAGGTCTTGTGTAATTTAGCGCGAAGGAATTTAGCCGGCAAGTGGCGGCGATGGGCTTGTGTTAACGAATGAGAATACGCTGTCTCATTAACGGTCGAAGGAGGTTCAAGCCTCACCCTTCCACCATCAGGCAAGCGGGCTGGAACATTATTCCACTTTGCCAGTTGATCTTGAGGGAAATTAAGGAGGTATACGAAATGCGAAAAATAATGATTGCCTGTGCGGCCATCACCATCTGTGCTGGTTTACCTGCGGCTGCGGCAGCAGAAGAGGTCATCGTCGACGGGCCTTCCTATGATCAAGGCTATCGTCACCACCGCCATCACCACCCGTATGTTGCGCTAAGCGACCGGGGCATTGCCATCGGATCGGTTCGCGAGCGTGATCGATACCATCGCTATAACGATCGCGGCCGTTGCATGACAAGGACTGTCACTCACACCGATGAAAATGGCGACGAGGTCACCAGAACCATGCGGCGCTGCGATTAGCAGCGCCGACGTGGGGGCAGCTTCCAACCGGCATCTATTCTTAGCCTTTGCGGGCGAAGCGGTCGTTGATCAGACTTCTGCTGGATTGGTACGCAAAGAAAGGCATCGGCGGAGGACGGATATCAGACAGTTTCCGTCCTCTTTTCCTCGGCGATCGGGCGTCTTGCCGCGTGCCCGTGGAATAGACGTCGATGAGATGAAACATCAACGCGAAGGGCCGGCGCGGCCGGCTCCTCTATAATAAACCTACGCCTGTGAGAGGTCTCCGCTTGAACCACCGGCATTGCACATCCGGTGGATGGTATGACCTCACTCCTCGAAGATATATATGTCGCCTTCCTTCAGCGCTGCAAGAAATGCCTCTCTGGCTTCGTCCGCTTCCATTTTGCCCTGCTGAACGGCCAGAAGTGCTTTCATCGCGGTGTGATAGGCTTGGCCATCTTCAAGAGTTGGCCACTCGTTCAACATGAATTCCGCCGCGCGCTCCGCGCTAGAGATTGTCAAACGGTCTCCCGTCTTCCGGGTTTCGACTATGACAGGCTTACTCCACCATTGGGCCATGGGCTTTCTCCTTGTCGCGGTCAACGCCCTGCCAGTTGGAATGTTCCGGGAGGAAGTTCTTGGCTCGAGTGAAATCTCGACGCACGCGAACAAAGAGAGCTCAGCTAGTCATTATCGCCCACATCGACTTTACCTATTTCTCACCTTCTTCCAGCCGGCGGGCAATCGCATGGCTGCAAGGAAGGTGAGGGCGTGGATTCTCCGCGTTCGGCTGCTTGACGCCATGCGCCCGCCCTCGACGGCCCGGTTCGGCTCCGTCGATCCGGGCTGCCGTTTTGGGGTCCAATGCCGAGTAAGCAATTATTAGGAGTATAAACCCATTCTATAGAACTGGTCACTGTATGTGTCGTGCTTTGAGCCGAAATGGAGCTGCTTGAACGAGAGGCTCGAGGGTTTGCGGATGCAATGGCGTGGAGGGAGCATGCACGCATTTTTTGAAAGTAAGGCAGGAAAGCAGCTCGCTGCCCTACTATGCGGTGCGGTCGTGCTTTGGATTGTCGGCTATGTTTGGCATGTCTCCATATTTTACGGCTTGAGAAACATATCCGATGCGTCCGTCGATTTTGTCTTCCTGAATTTGATCGTCGTGGGGGCAGTGAGCTCGAGCTATTCACTGTTACGAATTCTTGAGCTGCGCAAGGAGATGCAGAGGCAAGAGGAGCTTGCAAAGCAGGCGCACTGGATCGCAACGCATGACCATCTTACCCGCCTGCCCAACAGATATGCGCTCGAGAAATTCGAGCTTGCGCAATCAACCGATGCGGATAGTCAAGAACCTTCCACTGCGACGGTCTTCTCCCTCGATCTCGACGGTTTCAAGAAAGTCAATGATTTGGTCGGCCATCAAGGTGGCGATCGGCTTCTGCAGGAAGTCTCGAAGCGTCTGTCCCAATTCGCCGATCCCGCGAGCGTCTTTCGTCTGGGGGGCGATGAGTTTCTCGTTATTGCAAGGGGATTGGCGGCGCAAAAGGATGAAAAATTCGCAAGATTGCTGATCCAGGCCATCAGCCAGCCAATACAGGTGGGCGCAATATCGTGCCAGGTGGGTGCAAGCGTCGGCTATGCCAGGTGGCCTGAACAGGGGCTCGCTTTGGAGGACGTCTGCCATCGTTCGGACATCGCGCTCTACGAGGCCAAAGCAGTCGGAGCAAGCAACGCCTTGCAATTTTCGGAGGAGATGCAGCGCAAAGTGACCGACCGTGCAAGGCTTGAGGATGAGCTTCGCAGGGCAATTGCTGAATGTCGGATCAGGTCATTTTACCAGCCTCTTATTGACCTTCGCTCCGGCGAGGTTTGTGGGTTCGAAGCTCTCGCCAGATGGACTTTGGACAATGGCGAACAGATATCGCCGCAGATATTCATTCCCATCGCCGAGGAGACCGGCCTGATGACGGAGCTGTTTCAGCAGCTATTGCGAACGGCCTGCGAGGATGCAAAGCTGTGGCCGGATCAGATATCGCTCTCCTTTAACGTCTCGGCAATCCAGATGGACGACAGATTGCTTGCGACGCGGATTCTCAAGGTTTTAAAAGAAGTTGGCTTCTCCCCTTCCAGACTGGAAGTGGAGATCACCGAGAATGCTTTGATCCGCGATCCCAATCTTGCCGCATCGGTGGTCGACGACCTTCATTGCGCCGGCATTCAGATTGCTCTCGACGACTTCGGCACCGGCTACTCAAGCCTTGCGCAACTGGCTCGATATCAGTTCGACAAGATCAAAATCGACAAGAGTTTCGTAGATCCCGCTCGCATCTCCGACGAACGCCATGAAAAGATCCTGCAGGCGCTCCTCCTTATGAGCCGAGGGCTCGATGTAAAAACCACGGTCGAAGGCATCGAGAACTACACGCAGCTTGCATATTTTCTGCGTGAAGGCTGCGATATCGGCCAAGGATATCTTTTTGGAAAGGCCATGCCCGCCTCTGAGGTGATCCCCTACTTGCGCAATCGCAAGTCGGTTCTCAAAGCCCAGGCATTCCAAGCCTCCTAGATCTGGCAAATGCGCGGCAATTGCATGATGGAGGGCGGCGACGGCCCTTCAGCGCGCCTCGACACCGAAATCGCCTATATTCAGTGGGTGGAGACCTTTTCGTTGGCGAGGAGAATAACATAGTCCTCCGAAGCGTCGGCCAAAGCTAAGGCGATTTCCTCGATCGAAAACCCTTCCTGCTGCAAATTCTCTACCATTTCCAACATTGCGATTTCGACCCGGGCACGCGTAGTGCTCTGCGGAATGGCGGATACGTTGTTCCCAAGGCTATCTACACTCATTTTCAGACCCTCTTCAAAGGCACGAATGCCGCGTAGGTTATCCATATGTTATTGATTATGCAAGTATAGACCGAATATCGCAAAATATTGTGACAACTGAATGTTGTAATACTTATCGTTTTAATGTTCCAACGTGAAATTATACTCGCGATTGGACGCGTAGGACGGCAGCGGGCATGGCGAATTCGGACGAGAAAACAGCACGCGAGAACCTCGCTAAGCGCAGTGCTCAACCCGCCTCGCGGCGGCCTTGTCTATCCGGCGCTTCGGCCCGATCAAACATGCCTGCCTCCGTTCCCCGCGCCAAAGCGGCACCCCTGGCGGCGTATGCAAGGATCTAGGGAAACTACAAGGGCTAAAAAGCGTTCTGTTGCTGTGAACCCCATCAGCAGGAGACAGCAATGGCGGACGACAGCACCACGACGATCAGCGCCACATTTCAAACACGTCAGGCAGCAGATCTTGCCATCGAGCATCTGGTTCAGCAGCATGGAATTTCCAGGCCGGACATTTTCGTTCAATCGGCAGGCGACCGAAACACTGCGGGTTCGACGCCCTCGGGAGGAGATGCCTCGCACGGAGAGGGAGCGCGCCGCGACGCACCGCTTGCAGGCGAGATCGAGGTCTCGGCGGATATCGCCTCCAGCCTGGCCGCGACCGTCCGGCGCAGTCTCGCAGATGCCGGCGCGCTGCGTATATGGAGCCGCTGAGCATGGCCGACACTCTTTCGAAATACCGTGCCAAGCGCGACTTCCAGAAAACCAGCGAACCGAGCGGGGAGACGCATGTCAAACCCTCGAACCGCCGGCGTTTCGTCATTCAAAAGCATGATGCCACACGGCTGCATTATGATCTCCGCCTGGAACTTAACGGCGTCTTCAAGTCCTGGGCGGTGACGAAGGGACCATCGCTGGATCCGCGCGACAAGCGGCTGGCCGTCGAAGTGGAGGACCACCCGCTCGACTACGGCGATTTCGAAGGTACAATCCCCAAGGGCCAGTATGGCGGCGGCACGGTGATGCTCTGGGACCGCGGCTATTGGGAGCCGGAAGGCAGCGCCTCGCCCGAGGAAGCGTTGAGAAAGGGTGACTTCAAGTTCACGCTGGACGGCAAGCGCCTGCATGGCAGTTTCGTCCTGGTCCGGATGCGCAAGGATCGGGACGGCGGCAAGCGAACCAACTGGCTGCTGATCAAGCATCATGATGACTATTCGGTGGAGGAGAACGGCGCCGCCGTTCTGGAGGAGAATGCTATCTCGGTTGCCTCTGGCCGCAGCATGCAGCAAATCGCAGAGGGCACGGGCCGCAAACCACGGCCCTTCATGATGGCGAATGCAGATGTGGAGGCAGATGCGGTCTGGGACAGCAAGCACGGCCTCGCAGCCGACGAGCGCAAAAAGCGGCCGCGCAAGGATGTCGCGACCTCCAACCCCGCCGATCTGCCTGACTTCGTCGATCCGCAACTGTGTGAAAGAGTTGCTCGACCACCCGCTGGCAATGATTGGCTGCATGAAATCAAGTTCGATGGCTACCGCATCCAGATGCGCGTTGTCGACAGCGCGGTAACGCTGAAGACGCGCAAGGGCCTCGACTGGACCGGAAAATATCCCGAGATCGCCAAGTCGGCGTCCGAACTTCCCGACTGCATTATCGATGGCGAGATCTGCGCGCTCGATGAGCACGGCGCACCGGATTTTGCCGCGCTGCAGGCAGCTCTGTCGGAAGGCAAAACGGATGACCTCGTTTATTTCGCGTTCGATCTGCTGTTCGATGGCGGCGAGGACTTGCGCTCGATGCCCCTGGTCGAGCGGAAGGAACGGCTGCAAAATCTTCTGGCCGAGGCGAATGACGATCCCCGCATCCGCTATGTCGAACATTTCGAAACCGGCGGCGATGCGGTACTCCGCTCCGCCTGCAAGCTGTCGCTCGAAGGCATCGTCTCCAAGCAGATGGATGCACCCTATCAGTCGGGCCGCACCGAAAGCTGGGTGAAATCGAAGTGCCGGGCGGGCCATGAAGTGGTGATCGGTGGTTATGCCAAGACCAACGGCAAGTTCCGCTCGTTGCTGGTCGGTGTCCACCGTGGGAGCCAGTTTGTCTATGTCGGACGCGTCGGCACCGGCTATGGCGCCAAGAAAGTGGAGACGCTGCTTCCGAGACTGAAGGCACTGGAGACGGCGAAATCGCCGTTTACAGGTGGTGCTCCGAAGAAGCAGGGGGAAGTGGTCTGGACAAAGCCGGAGCTTGTCGCCGAAATCGAATTCGAGGGCTGGACCGCGGACGGTCTCGTCCGGCAGGCCGCTTTCAAGGGTTTGCGCGAGGACAAGCCGGCAAAGGAGGTCGAGGCCGAAAAGCCGGCATCGCCGGGCAAGACCGAGACCGCTGAACCTGTCGCAGCCGCCACACATAAGCTTGTCCGTCGCAAAGGTGCGAAGGCCGAAGTCATGGGAGTTCTCATTTCCAATCCTGACAAGCCGTTGTGGCCGGACGCCGGTGACGGAGAGCCTGTCACGAAGGAAAAGCTGGCGCGCTATCATGAAGCTGTCGGCGCCTGGCTCATCGAGCATATTAAGGGCCGGCCATGTTCGATCATTCGCGCACCGGATGGTATCGAGGGAGAGCAGTTCTTCCAGCGGCATGCGATGCCCGGCACCTCCAATCTTCTCGAACTGGTGAAAGTGTTCGGCGACAAGAAGCCATACCTGCAGATCGACCGGATCGAGGGGTTGGCCGCTATTGCCCAGATCGGCGGTATCGAACTGCATCCATGGAATTGCCAGCCGGGCAAACCGGAAGTGCCTGGACGTCTGGTGTTCGATCTCGATCCCGGGCCCGATGTGCCGTTTGCGAGCGTTGTTGCCGCGGCGCGCGAGATGCGCGACCGGCTCGAGGAGCTCGGTCTCGTCAGTTTCTGCAAGACCACGGGCGGCAAGGGTCTGCATGTCGTCACTCCGCTTGCCGTCAACAAGCGCAAGGCTCTGACCTGGGCCGAGGCAAAAGGTTTTGCACACGATCTCTGTCAGGATATGGCGCGCGACAATCCCGATCTCTACCTCATCAAGATGACCAAGAGCCTTCGGGGCGGCCGGATCTTCCTCGATTATCTGCGCAACGATCGCATGGCGACCGCCGTCGCTCCCTTGTCGCCGCGCGCACGTCCGGGTGCCACGGTCTCGATGCCCCTCACATGGACGCAGGTAAAGGCCGATCTCGACCCGAAACGATTTACGATCCGAACGGTACCGGCGCTGCTTGCCAAGAGCTCGGCCTGGCAGGATTATTGTGACGGCGAGCGACCGCTGGAGCAGGCGATCAAGCGCCTCGGGAAAACACGACGTGCAGCGTAATCCCACAGGACGATCTTCAGGCGAGTCAGATGGCCGAAGCAACACAGGACACGACCGAGCCACCCGCGCGCGAGGGGGCAACCGCCGATCTGCCGCACGACCGTATAACGGTTGAGCGCTTTCGGCAGGCGTTCCCGCGTGCTCGGTGGAGCGACCGGCACAATGCCTGGTTCGTGCCCGGCCGCACCGCCCAAAAACGCATTGGCCGCTGGTTGGCCGAGATGGAGGCCGAAGCGGACAGGTTCGCCGACGACAAGGGCAGGGATGCCTATGCCTTCGAGCCAATTGAAAGCCGATACCTGGAGGCGGCGCCCGCGACGCTCCAGATCCGAACACCCTACTCTCGCGCCGTTATCGATGAAATCCGTGGGATTCCGCTTGCCCGCTGGGATGCCGACCGCCGCCTCTGGACGGTGCCGTACCGCTCGTTTGCAGAACTGCGCCAACGCTGGCCGGTCATAGAGGCGGCCGCCAAGCGCAGCGAGCCGGATGCTCGGCGCGCAAGGCGCGAGGCAATTAAAGGGACGGAGGAAGAGGAGCTGTCCAAGGGGAGGATGAGGGAGCGCCGGCGGACGCGATATCCTGTTCCGGCCGACGATCCGCCGCCCTTCGACCGTGCGATCGGCACGCATGTAGGGGTCGTTTTCTTTACCAGGACCGACGGCGAACTCGCGGATCCGACGACGGTTGCCGCTTTCTACTTTGCCGCTGCGGATGGTGAGGATTATGTCTGGATATCGTGGCGGCGCGGCACGCTGGAAGAATTGGTGACGACGTGGCCGGCGCGCGCACCTCCGGGGCAAGGCGAACGCTATCGCGGCTGGTGGATACCGACGCTTGAAGAGCTGCGCAACGCCCGGCGCGACGCCAGAGCCAAAGAGCGCAAGCAAAAGGACAAGCGAGCCAGTGAACGACCAGCAGACAGTGCTTGAGCAATTTCAGCACCTGCCGCCGATCGCGCCGCGCGAGCTCGTCGGCTTGTGGAAGGGGCGCGGCATACCGGCGAACCATCCGTTTGACGGCGTGCTCGAAAATCTCGGCTGGTACGGCAAGCGCTTCATGACCGATATGCGCGCCGATGCCCTGCTGTTTCGCTCAGGCGAACACCGGCTCACGGCCATTGATCCGAAATGGATACCGCTTCACTGGGCGCTGCGTTTCGATCGGCTCGGCCGGACTCGGATGGCGAGAAACCTGCTTTCCTATCTTCAGCGCCGGCTTCGAGCGAAGGGGCCGGTCGCAGCGGTGAAAACCCTGGCATTTGAGGGTGTCGAAAGCGCCGCGATGGTCTATGACCATCAACCGATCATCGACTATTTTCGCCGGCTCGATGAACTGCGGCTCATGGGCGCGATGACGATCAGAGGCGACGCACGGATCTACTTCTTCGAACTTCAGCGCGTCGACCAGCCGTCTTGATGATCTCCTTTGCGCGCAGCCCGCTCGCGACGTCCCGGACGCCGCTAAAGTGTCGTCATCCGGCTGAACGTCGGCTCTGACGAAGCCGTTTCCACCATGGCCAGAGGTGCCACAATCCGATCAATACGAGAAGAGCGATCGCGGCCGTTACATTGGCAAGGATATGATTTCCGATAGCCTTGCCTATCACGACATCTATATCGGCCGCCAAACCCAGCGCCAGAAAGATCGTTGCAGCAAGCAGGAAGCGGCTCGCAATTTGGTAGAACTCCGCGACCGGTGCGCCATCGTAAACGATACGATGATACGCCGGAGGTGTCACCAGGAGGATGATCGCAAAAGTGACCGAACCCAGCGCGATGCAATGAAGCATTTTTGCCGGGACGCCGAGTTCTGCAAAGCCGTGCGTGAGTACAATTGCAAGCTGGAAGCCCAGCAAGGCCTGTGCGCCGGGCAGCACAACACGGGCTTCCGTCAACACATAATCGATCTTGGCGGCGGTGGGCGTTTTTTCGTCTGAAGTCGTCATATTGATATCTCCGTTGCGGGCGCGAAGGAACGGCCCGTACCACAAGCCGGCCGCCACGAGGCCCGCGAGGGATCCAACCGCAATCCCAGTCGTCGCCCCCAGGCCCCGGCTTATGGCAACGCCGATATCTAAACCGAGTGCGACGGCGAATGGAGCAAGCGTGGAAAGAGACGTCCGCGTGACGAATTTGTTGAACTCAGGCGTCGCTTCTCCGCGCCCTACAATCCTATGGTGCGCACTCGGTGTAATCAGGAGTGCAATGATCAGGACCATGATGCAAAGGACGATCACTTCCACGACTTTCTCGAGGAAGCTCAATTCGGTGAAAGTCTCCTGAAACGGCGCGTGGAATTGAAAGCCGAGTAGGATTTGCGCACCCAACATCAGCATGCGCAATTCATCCAATGCGGTTTTTGTCTTATCGGCCAGTGACACCTGTCTTCCCTTTTTTTGGAAAGGGCGAAAGCGTAAACTGCGGCTTCACTCTTCCCATCCACGTTAAGCGTCATTCCGGATGAAGGTTCCGTGGCGCTGTATTCCGCTCGTTTCGAGACGTGCCGCGCCACCAACCGGACTTGGTGAGGACGCCTTCGATGATCTCATCGAAGTCCTTTGCGGGGCAGGCGCGACTGGTGATGAGGGAAGCGCTCATCGTCGGATCGTCAGAGCTGTCAGTGATGCCCCAACGCAAATTGCCGGCAATGCTCGAGATAAGCCTTGTCGTGGATGGACAGGAGATCGATCACACTCGACCAAAGCCATGAGGGCGTGTCTGCGTGTTTTTTCCGCGCGCGAGCAAGCCCGGTCGCCCAAGATCGCCATACCTGCCTATCCATCTGTCGACCATGCGCGTGTCCCACCACTCCCCCGAGATAATGCGCGATCGCCTGGATCTCATCTCCAGCAAGACGGTTGACCTCAATTTTCATGTCCTGCGGCGTAATCTCGCGAATGAATACGGCCGTTCCCATGACCTTCGACGCCACCATGCGGTCGCCAAGATTGGGCGACAGCGCTTTGGCTCCGGTCAGGACCCGCTCGGCATGGTCCTGGGGCATTTCTGCGCCGGCAGCCGACGGAGCGGCAGCGGCCACCGCCTCCTTGATATCCAGCAACGAAACCGGTCCGCGCTTGCCATTTCGAACCAAAACCGCGCATCGAAGGTGGCCAAGGGAACTGCAGCCTTTGATCCAGTAGGCAGCGTCGAGAACCTTTGGATCGAAGGTCGTCGATCCCTGAGATGAGGCTACCACTCTCTCTAATTCCTCGTCCTTGCAAAGTGCCATCACCGCGCGCCGCTCATCCCTGTGCAGCGGCCAGAGCCGCTTGTTGCGGGGAAGGAGAGGGCGTTTGGTTTGAAAGTTCTCCATTGCTAGGTTTTTCCACCGCCGGTGAAGGGAGTGCTTCACGAGTTTTTTAATGTCCTTGGGCGGCCGGAGGCGCGGAGTGCTTGCGGTATCTTCCACACACGCGGTCTCGTATCCGCCAACAAGCGCGTCCAGCATCCTCGCAGTTGTGACGCCGGGCAGGTCTGAACCACGGGCAGTCGAGGCAAGCGAAAGGCCAAGGCGAATGAGGTCATGTGCAGGATTGCCAATGACTGTTTGATCAAAATCGCGGATCTGAATAGCAACGTCACCATCGCCGTCCGCCAGGGCGCCGAGGTTGCCCATATGACAATCGCCGCAAATCCATATGGGAGGTCCGTTTGGGATGGACTGTGCACATCGGTCCAGCCACTCATAAAACAACTTCGTTGTTCCACGAATATAGGCTTCGGGTGAACGTGCCATCTTGAGGTTTCGCCGGGAGCTTAGAAAAGAATCGCGATCCTTGCTATTCATCGGTTCATATCCCCGTTGCACAGCCCCCAAACGCTTCAAATATAGCAGAAACCTTCAAATGAAACAGATCTCGGCCGCCATTGGCCTTCGGTTTAGGGTGCTGTCTCACTCAATCCCGAAGCGAGATTCGCTGGCCAAGCTCTCGCGCACCGCCGTTGTCGCTAACCATACTTGGCAACGAGGATGCCGGCTGACGTTCAGTCGACGAATTCGACAATTACGCCCGGCTTCACCATTCCCGCGAGCTCTTCTACATCCCAGTTTGTCAGGCGGACGCACCCATGAGAGCCGACCTTGCCGATGAGTTCTGGATCCGGCGTTCCGTGGATTCCGTAAGTGGGTTCTGTCAAATCAATCCAGACTGTGCCGACGGGATTATTCGGCCCGCTCGGCAGCTTTAATATTTTCTTGTTATGACCTTGCTGAAAGTTGATCTTCGGATTGTAGGTGTATGTCGGCAATCGCGCGACACCTTTGACCTTGTGCTTGCCGGAGGGAGACGGTGATTCCTCGCTGCCGATCGTGGCCGGGTAGACCGCCAACAAAGACCCGTCTTCTGCAAATGCAAATACCTGGCCCAATTTTCTATGGACCTCGATCCGTTTGACCACGCCGCTCTTTGGGGCACCAGGCACCGCAGTCGAGATTGTTTCACCGGGAGTGAAGGAAGCGGTCGGATTGAGCGCCTTGAGGAGGGCAACGCTCATATGGAAACGTTCGGCCAATTTCTCGGCAATGCTCGTATAACCAAGATGCTGCATCTTTGCCTGCAGAGCGTAGTCCTTGGGAATGCTCGGTACAAGGTCCTTTCCGTCGTCCGCCGTTATGGAATAACTCTGAACGACCGGGATTTGGTCATCGAGCCGCCCGATCACGGCGGGATCGGGTTTTCCATCAACGGGAAGTCCTTGCAAAGCTTCAAACCCCGCAATTGCCTTGTTGAGGTTCTCGCCGCGAAAGCCGTCGATCGCGCCCGGTGAAGCGCCGGCTCGATCTAGCAGAATCTGGAGCTTTACGATCACCGCGTCAGGATTCTCGGGCTTGGCGCTTGGCGCTTCGATCTGTATGGACGAAATGGAAGCGGTATTCACATCTTGTGCGGTTATCGCGGCGGCGACCGTCGGATACCATAACGTCCAAATGATCGAGATCGCAAAGTAACAGCGCGTATTGGCCATAACTGAGAAATCGCCGTCAGGGTAAGTTGTTCCATCTGATCTGCCGGAGGTTTAACTAAACTGCCCCGCGGATGGGTGCCAAAGAAGACAGACTTCAGTCATAGGCAAACCTTCAGGCGACTGCTTGATGGATTGGGGCGTGCTATCGTCGCCCCAATTCCTCCTGCGGAATCTAGGATTAGAGAATGCCCGTGATAAAGCGGTCGACGCGTGTTTCCGGCCTGTAGAGGGTTTTGACGATGATTGCCGCGACGGTTGCCGTCAGCGCGCCGCCGATGACGTCGCTGACGTAGTGCGTGCCGATATAAACGCGCGAGAAGGACACGAGAATTGCGGCCAGAAGGAAAAAGAGACCGCGTCTCGGCAGATTGTGGATCAGGAAGGCTGCGGCAATCGCAAAGCTCGCCGTCGCATGATCGGATGGAAATGAGGGATCGCTGCTGGGCGAGATCAGAAGGCGTGTAATCCCAGCATCATAAGGGCGGATGCGCTGATCAAAAAGCAAAATTATCTGGTTAATTCCCAACCCAATCAAAAAGGTCAGGCCGGCAGCGATGAGGATATGGCGCGTTTTTGTCCGCTCGGAGCCGGTCCACCATTGGGCGGCGACGGCCAGAATGAGCAATGGGACACCGACGTTGGAGATGGTGATCACGACATGGTCGAGAAGGCTGTTTCCGGCTAGGCTGTTGATCCATCCGGTAATGGCGGCGTCGAGTTTGTACATTTGGCCTCCTATCGTTTCTCGATGGGATGCCCGAATTGACTGACGCCTGCCTGAAGGGTTGAGGCTGTGCCATGGCTATAGGAACGTCTTCACGCGTTCTCAGACGCGCTCGGCGCAGCCCACAGTGAAGGTGGCGGCGGTACTTTGAGGCGGATACCGCGCGCCCATACGAGATCAGCCACCGGCCGGCATTGCGCCCGGATCTACCCATACTGCCTCCCAGACATGTCCGTCCGGATCGGCGAGATTGCGGTTGTAGAGGAAGCCGAGATCCTGTTTCGGATTGATGTCAGCTTGCCCGCCATGTGCGGCGGCGGTATCATTCATTTGGTCGACGGCCTCGCGGCTATCGCAGGAAATGGCCAGCATCACTTCGCTGGACGTTGCCGGCGGGATCGGACGGCTGGTGAAACCGCTCCACTTTTCACGGGTTAGAAGCATGACGTTGATCGTCTCGCTCACCGCCATACAGGCCGAGTTATCGTCGCTGAACCGCGCGTTATTGGCAAATCCCAGGGCCTCGTAGAAGGCCTTGGCCCGGGCCAGATCCGTCACCGGCAGGTTCACAAAAATCATCTTGGTCATTTTAGGTTCCTTTGCGCGCGGGATATGGCCTGATCCGAGGTCGATATCCGACGGTTGATGCCTCGCCGTGACCGTCACGGTGATTGCTTGCCCGACAGAAATGCAGCAATCCCGTCGCGAAAGAATTGATATTTGGTAAGAAATCGCGTCAGCCTCTGTCGGGCCTTGTGATGGCGATTGTCTTTCGCAGCCGGCTGAGGCTTTCCGGGGTGATGCCCAACCATGCGGCGATGTGATGCTGCTTCAAGCGCTTATGCAGTTCCGGCTCCCCGCGGATGAAATCGATATAGCGCTGCATCGCGTCGTCGTGCCGAAATGCAATCTCGCCCGGCTCTTTCTCGATGATCCAATGGCGTTCCATATAGCTGATGTAAAAGGCGGCAATGTCGGGGAAGTCGCTGACGAGCGACTTGAAAGCCGCGAAGTCATATTCGAGAACGGTGCTGGGCTCGATGGCCGTGATCGTGAACAGGCTGGGCTCACCGAGCAAGGTCGCGCTGACGGAAGCGGCAATGCGGTTCTCAGGAAAGAAGGTTTTAATGATCAGGTCGCCGTCACGGCCGACATAGTGCTGGCACAGCAGGCCTTCGACGACGAAGGCGTAGGTCGTCGGTACGTCGCCCGCGCGAATGAAGGGCTCGTCCTTGCTGTAGCGCCTCGGCCTCAGGAGTGATGACCAGGCCAGCACGGCTTTTTCTGACAGATGGGTATAGGTCCGGATTTTGGCGAAGAATGCTTCCGTGTTCATGAGCTCAGTCCGTGGGTCGGCGATCATCTTTATCTGGCTTATCTCATGGCGGTGGGGTAGGCGCGCGATGAGCGGTGCAACGCGGAAATCAACGGCGCTCCCGGTTTTATCATGAAAGAGGGAGGATCCGCAGTCGCCTTCGTGCCTTCGCTTACAATACCTTGGGCAGCATCAGCGACATGTTTATCATCCGCAATCTGATCACTTCGGGCATGGAGCCGAGTCTAACTGTCAGCTTCGATCGGATCACGCCATTTTAGGATGAAGTTCCCCTAGGAGCGCGAATCCGCTGACTGAATAATTCCAAACGACGCGACCGCTATCATGCCTGATAATGCAAGCAGATGATGGGGTAAATGAGACTCCGCAAGCCAATCCGGCCGGACGCAAGGTCTCGCCGGATTGGCGGATCGCACGGCGATTCCTGTCGCGCCAGCGTTACCGCGTGTATCTTGTGAGGACACGATGTCGATGCCCTCCCATCCGGTTTCAGGCGAAGAAAGCTTGCCGGCTACGTCGATTTGTTAGCTTCTCGTTCTGATTGAGCCAAGGGCGCTTCGCGCCTTATGTGATGTGGGCCTACTCGCTGGCTTTCGAGATTCCTGGAGCGGGGCGGGTCACCTGACCGAAAATAGCGTAAATCGCTAATGCGAATCCAAGCATCAACGCTGTGGAAGCGAATATCAGCCGGTAAGTACTCTCCGGCGGCAGCCCGACATTGGCAATGGCCCCGAAGACGGAGGATGAGACCGACACACCTAGAAAGACGAGAGTGTTCAGCGCGCCCAGACCGACGCCGCGCAAGCCTGAAGGCAAAAATGCCTGAGCCTCCGTCATTACGATCGGATGAATATTTCCGATGGCGTAGAGGACTGCCAGCCCCGCGCAGGCGGTTGCGAGCCCGTTGCCTGGAGAGGCGCTCAGAACGAGTGCGCATGCAACCCCGGCGGCCAGCGCCGCGATCACCACTGCGCGGCCGGTACATCTGGTAAGGACGACGGGCAGTGCGAACGACGTCGCTATCGCGAAGATGCTGACTGCGGTGAGCGCCGCCCCGACGTTTGTGCCGGTTCCGAATACTCCGGTGAGATAGGGGCTCGCCCAAGCGTTGCGAAATGTACCGCCCAGCGAAAGGGTAAAACAAATCGGCAGAAGGTAGAGTAGAGATGCGGGCTTCCATCGCCCACCATCTTTTTCACTTGCCGTTTCAGCCGGTGCCTTGGCGCGTAGAACAAAGCCGATCGCCAGCGCGCTGAGGAACATCAATAGGGCTGCCGACCAGCATGCCGACCGCCATCCGAACCGTTCACTGAACCACGATAAAGGCGACGCTGAAAGAAGCGCTCCCACGGATCCTACGGAACTCACGATCGTAGCAAGGCGCCCAGCGCGCTCCGGAGGTTCCGACACGCCGAGAAAATAGAGCACTCCCATAAAGACCGGCGCACACCCGACACCGATCAGAAGCTGGCCGAGGGCCGACCACCAGAAGGTCATTGCACTTGCGACCATTGCCGAGCCGCCCGCTCCCGCGGTCATCATCAAGCACATTGGCCAGCGAACGCCCCATCGGTCGAATGCGAGCCCGACGGGTATCTGCAGGAGGGAAAAAGATGTAAAAAAGGCCGAGGCGAGGTAGCCGAACTCTGCTGGATCGAGCTTGAGCTCTTGAGAAAGCGGGGGACCGACGATTCCGAAATAACTTCGAAAATACATGCTTGCTATGAAAGCGGCGCAGAGGCTCGGGAGGGTTGCTCGCATCTCCTGTTCTCCCACATAAAAGCGGATCTCACGCCTCGCCTTGAACGCTTTGGCATGTAAAGCCATCAGCTCCTGTGGGATGACGTTTCAATATGGGATCAGGCACATGAACGCCGCCGCCTGGCACGCTCACGCCCTGATGTGCCTTTGATGCCTGAAAGGGCTCGGGAATGAAAATCGAGCCCTTCTGTTCGGCGATCGCCGGACGCATCGATCATCGACGCGTCCGAGCTGCTCCAACAGTAAAGTCTTCCTCTTCATCCCGCTGACGACCGGCAAGCGCTGCGGCTGCAGAAGCAATAAATGCGCCGACCAACAGCGACAGCGATCCGATCAGAGCGGTTGTCGCAGCTGTCTTTCTAGCTTTATCAGCCGCCGCTTTCGCTGCTGTCTTTGCATCGTCGATCTGCTTGAGCACCGAATCGACGCGGTTGCGGGCATCCGCTTCGGAAAGGCCGGTGCGCGCGGAAACCACGGTCGCAACATAGGACTTGTCTGCGTCCGAAATCTGCCCTGTAGCGGCACCTTGCAGGAGAATAGCGGTGATCTCCTTTGCCGCCGCCGCGCGATCGTCGGATTGGGCGGAGGTTGCCGCCTTCGCGGGCCTGAGCAGCGCATCGGTGAAATAGGCTGTCGAGTCCTGATCGCCTGCCTGTCCCGCGGAGGCAGCAGCACTCGCAGCCGTCTTCGCCACCTGCGTCGTGGCATTCACCGTCGTTCCTGCCAGAGAGGTCAACGAAGAGGCGAGAAATCCCGCTACGAACACGGTCGCCAGTGCCCAGCTTAGAAAGCCATGCGCGGTGTCGCGGAAAAAGACCTCATCGGAGTGGACTTCAACCCATTTGGTGCGCAGTCGGCCAGTTAGATAACCGCCGATAGCCGAGGACAACCATTGAACGACCACCAGCCAGATGGCGGCGGTGATGCCGAGGGTAGCCGCCGAGCTGCTTTGGCCAGACCAGGGAGACACCATCGTCAGGCCGACGCCTGAGCCGAGCAGCAGAAGAATAAGGGCAGTGCCAGTCGCAGCAAGAGCACCGCCTATGATTGGCCCCCAGACAATCGCGGGCTTCGAGGATTCGATAGGAGTGGCTCCAGCAGGAGCGTCTTCGACAGAGGACATGGAACCCTCCTACCGCATGAAAAGAACGAGAAGAATGACGATCGGCAGCGGAATACCAAGAAGCCAGAGCAGAATACCTCGACCCATTTTGAAATCCTCCAAGGATGAACTTACAAGATTGCAACCGCGCTCGAGAGATTTTGTTCCCCGATTGGTCGACGGGGTAGGCAATTTTCGCTGACTTCACGAGACATTAAGACCATGGCCATAGCAGCAGATCGTCGATTTCGATCAGGCAGAAACATAAGCCGACTTATGTTCGCAAACGCGATACGGGAGCGATCGTTACGGGGCGGTGGCATCGAGCGACCTGCGATTCGGACGGTGTTTCGTCGCTGCGGATCGGTCGCAGATCGGCGTCGGCAGGAAACGGTAGGATCGTGAAAATCCGATCGGCGAACTGAAGATTTCTTGAGGATGAAATATCGCGAACGGAGCATGCACGACTGACGCCGGCGCGGGGATGAGGGCGGACCGCGCTGCATTATTTAGCACTTCTGGCTGCGTAAACGGCTTCCGGGCGGTCCAGTCGATCTACGTGTTCCATGGCCCGCGCTGATTAATCTTTCTTTCGCGAGCGCCGTGGAACTGATCCGGCCGTCCTTTTAACTTGGCGCACCTCCCTCGTAAGTGCAGCTGTCGCCATAAGATGCGGAACAAATTGCACTTTCTCGTGTTCGATTACTGCAACAGGAGGAAACTTCCATGAAGAAATCCATCTTCGCCGCCGCAGTTCTTCTTTCGGCGACGGCAGCCTTGGCCCAGAGCCAGACACCGTCCACCACCCAGACAACTCCGGCAGTCAACACCGGTCAGAACCCGGGAGCGCCAGTCGCTGGCAAGAACAGCTTCACAGAAGACCAGGCCAAATCCCGTATCGAAGCCGCCGGCTACACCGACGTCACAGGTCTCAAGCTGGATGATCAGGGCGTTTGGCGAGCGACAGCCAAAAAGGACGGCAAGGACACAGGCGTGTCTCTGGACTTCCAGGGCAACGTCACCATGGCCAAGTAACGAACTGAGAACAACGAATTGAGAACAAGGAGACGCGATATGCGCACCATCAGCGGACTTTATGACAGTTATGACGACGCCAAGGCGGCGGTGAAAGCTCTCGAGGATGCAGGCATCCCATCTGACGACATTAGCATCGTTACAAACAAGGCAAATGGTGTCGAGGTCGAAGGGCAGGGTACCTATGCAGCCGAGGGGGCGGGAACAGGCGCTGGCGTAGGAGCCGTGGCCGGCGGTGCCGGCGGCCTATTGACCGGCCTCGGCATGATGGCCATCCCCGGCGTCGGCCCTGTTGTCGCTGCGGGCTGGCTCGCGGCCACTGCTGCGGGAGCGGTAGCCGGGGCTGTCGCCGGCGGTGCGGTTGGAGGTATCGTTGGAGCGATGATCAGCGAAGGCGTCCCGGAAGAGGAGGCGCATGTCTATGCGGAAGGCATCCGCCGTGGAGGTTCGGTTGTGACCGCAAGGATCGACGAGGCAAAGCTGCCGCAAGCTCAAGCAATCCTCAACCGGTCGCGGCCCGTCGACATAGCATCCCGCCGGGCACTTTATGCGGAACAGGGCTGGACCCGCTTCGACGAGTCCGCCGAACCCTACACGCCTGAACAGATCGAAGCCGAGCGTCAGCGATATCGCATGAACCGGCTTTAAAAACACAGCAATTCGAAGATGGCGTCCGCGACAGCGGGCGCCATCTTGCGCCGATGTGGATTATCGGCAAGCCGAAGCCCTCGCGGATATTCATCTCTCGGGCCGGCCAGCGGACGTGTCCGGCTGGAGAATAGTCCATTCGAATAGAAATCGCCTCTGAAAGAGCGGTAATATTTCCGATCAGAAATGACAGGGCCCGACGTTCGATTCTCATCAAGAGCGTTGATTGTGCAATAGCGGCCGGCCGTTCGATTTCTTTCAGAAACCCGCTTCCGGTACATGGCGGGCTATCGCGCAGCTGAGTTGAGATCATCGCCTGCAGCTGTGCCTGCAAAAAGCGGTCAGAGCCGATGCAGGCGTGCGCTATGCTGCTTCGCACCCGGCAGATGTTTGCTGGGCAGCATCTTGCCGGTGAAGTATTATGACAGCCGCGTTTGTTTCGCTGTGTGTCTCGAGAGAGTAGACGGATCGAGAATCTGGCCGAAACAGACCACCGCTACCCGCTCGCCGGTGGTCTTAGCGATATACATATATTCATCCGCGCGTTTGACATAGGATTGCACGGTGTCATCTGCCCGCAGGAACGTAACGCCTACCGCAGCGCCGGTGAACGTCACTTGCCCGTCGATGGGTATCGGTTTGAAGATGCGTTCCATCGTCTCCTGGAGATGCGATTGCAAATCGCCGGCGAGCTTCCGGTCGATGTCGAGCAGTACGACAAACTCATCCCCCCCGATCCTTGCAATGAAGTCCGTGGCGCGAAAATTTTCGCGCAGTCTGTTGGCGATCGTTCTTAGCACCTCGTCGCCAGCCGCATGCCCGATCGTATCGTTCACGATCTTAAAATCATTCAGGTCGATATATGCGAGGGCGAGCTTGCGATCATTCAGCAGGTTGCGAGCGACCGCCTCGGCGAGGACTTCATCGAAACAGGCCCTGTTGGGAAGGCCTGAAAGCGCGTCGGTGCGCGCCGAGGTCTTAAGCGCGTTCTCGATCTCACGTTGCTGCCTGACGCGGGCGGAAACATCGATGATGATCTCGACATCGAAAGAAACTCCGTCGATTACGGTGCGCTGGGCAGAAATCAGCGTCGGAATAATCGTGCCGTCGGCATAGGTGATATCCACCTCTTCCAACTCATAGGCGCCTTCTTCTTCAAGCAGCCGGTGACGGCGGTCCCGGGCCGGATTGTCAATCGCCGCACCCTCGGAAGTGAGCCTTTTGCCCTTGATGTCATCCCACTTCAGGCCGGTCAGCCGAAGATAGGCTTCGTTGACCTTAACATAGCTGGATGTTTTCGTGTCACTCGTCGTGATCGACATCGCGATAGGCGCGGACTCGAACATTCGCATGAGCATGGATACCAACAATTCCGTCGGCAAAACGTCTTCCTGGCCTATGATGGATGCTGCGCTTCCTTTTCCGAAATCCGCCAGATCGAGTTCATGCTTCACTGTCGAGGGACGCCACGGTGCAATCATATTACCGGTCGGCGACTTCGCCCGCCACTTCTGTAGCGAAGTTCGGAACTGGCCAATTTTGGGTTCGAACCCCTCTTCAGCCGTAACCGCGGTGATGACGCCGTACCACTTGACGATCTTGCCTTCGGCATCGCGATGCGGCTTTGCACGACTGAGCATCCATCTCCAGGCATCGTCGTGAAGCCTCATGCGGAACATCGTTTCAAAAGGCTTGCCCGATGGCAACCATGCAAGCCATTCCTGCCGAACCCGGAGACGGTCGTCCGGATGCATGCGGCGATACCAGTCCGCAATACGATCAACGGTGTTATCAGCCATTCCGTCGAGTGTCGGTCCCATGAAATTGACAACACCTTTGGCGTCGCTCGACCAAGGAATAGTTGCACTGAGTTCGATCGACTGCCGGGCATGATCCTCGGTTTCCTTAAGCGCGGTTTCGATCGCCTTGCGATCGGTAATGTCGATCGCGGTAACCGAAATACCGATCTGCTCGCCTCCATCGTCCTCGACAGGCTGATTGATGACAAGGAAAGCTTTTTCGCTACCGGCAGGCTGGTATTCGTTGACGACAATGGTCTCGCCGGCGAGGACACGGCGCAGATCGCTGTCGACGCGAGGCGCGTCATGGTCAGGCACGAAGCTGTTCACCTCCTGCCCGATCAAGTCATCCGGACAGAGGCCAAACATTTCCGCAAAGCGATTGTTGACGCTGACATAGCGCAATTCCATGTCGAGAAAACATAGGCCCATCGGTGCTGCTCTGTACAAAGCGTCCAGTTGGTGAACGCGTTGGAGCAGTGAAACATTCCCGGCACGTGGAGACAGCGATTGCTGTTTATGGCAGGTCAGCCACTGCGCCGTTTCAGCCCCATTCAACGGTTTGCCGAACAGCCAGCCTTGTCCGACATCGCATCCCAACCGGCGGAGAATCGCCGCCTGTTCCTCGGTCTCGACGCCCTCAGCAACGACGACCATACCAAGGCTTTGGCCTAACCCGATCACCGAGGCGACGATCTTGCGGCTATCGTTGTCGTGTTGCATTGAGCGCACGAAACTCATGTCAATCTTGAGTTTGTCGAAAGGAAAGGCGTGCAATCGGGTAAGACTGGCAAAGCCCGTTCCGAAATCGTCAAGCGCAAGACCTATACCGGCAGATTTCAGCAGAGCGATCGTCGACCGTACGGTCTCATCATCTTCAAGCAGAACGCTTTCCGTTATCTCAATATGGATTCGATTTAGTGGAAAGCCAGTCGCCTGAACAATGCCGCGGATGAATTCGAAGAAGTTCGGATCCCGGAATTGCACGGCGGAGATATTGATCGCAAGCACGAAATTTCCCGACCAGAGATTTGCCTGCTCACAGGCTTCGGAGACGATCTTTTTCGTCAAAGCATCGATCAGGTCGTTTGCTTCGGCAATAGGGATAAACTCCGATGGCGAAATGATGCCCATTTGGGAATCGGTCCAGCGCGCCAGTACTTCAAATCCGATGAGTGCCCTGCTTTGCATATCCACCAACGGCTGAAACGCTGGCCAGATCGCCGGGGTCGACAATGCCCGTTTTATGCAATGTGGCGATATTTTCCGGTCATTCACCAAGGTGCGTTGCTCTGCGTCTGACCGCTGGCCGTGTTTCTGAATTTGAGCGGTTTTCCGACGAGAGATCATAGTGCTTCCCACCTGCGCGCCATCAGCATGGCGGCATCCGCTTAAAATTCGATTATCTCCTGCGAGTATAGTGAACGACGCCATGTATATGATCAAAGCCTTATAAGCATTGGGTGAAGTCGTTACACTTCCGAGTGATGGATGTCTCAACTATCCTGCTGAAATTGGGGCAATGTTCTTGTAAAAGTAGTATAGCTTCATTGCAGAACGACGTAGGCGACATAGCCGATAACATCCGTAAGTTGGCTGCCAACCGCAGGCCAGATGTCATCTGCTCGATCGTGAGATAGACGTGCGCTAGGTCGCGGCGCGACTGCCTGCGCCGGATTTCGATGCCGGAGCAGACGTCCATTCACCTGAGTGTTTGAAGATGAGGCCGTTCGGAAAGCCGGGAACAGGCATTCCCTGAGAAATATCGCATCCTCGACGTCCTGCTCCGCGATGCCATGGAGGCGTCCGAATTTGCTGCATAATATAGCGGCTTGGAAGCAATTCACGCTGTGTAAATTGATCTTGAATGCCTTGCTGGAAGATTGTGAATTCGAGGGAAACCTGCGAACATGACGGCAGTTTTTCTTCTGATGGTGTCTTATGGGCAAAACACCGGACGCAATCGATGTCGAACTTGGATTGCGCATCCGGCTGCGCCGGGACCAATTGTCAATTACGCCGGATGTACTGGCCGAGAAGCTTCATATAAGGCCTCAGGAGCTTGAGAAATACGAATGCGGCTTTGAAAAAATCAGCGCCAGTCGCCTTCTGCATATTGCAGAAATTCTCGATGCCCCAATCATGTTTTTCTTCGAAAGCGAATCGGGTGAGGCCCTTCCTTCCAGGGAGGCGTTAGCCGGTTTTCGATTTGCGAAGCATCATAAGGCCGTTCTGAGAACAGCCTTATCGTGGATCGTTGACAAGCGGTTGCGGGCAAAGATCCTCGCCTTTGTGCAATCAAGTGAACCCCGCAGTGAGCGCTGATCTGGTAAAATGACATTTCATTTAACGACTTTCGGCAGCTGCGCCCTTTACGATGAGAAGGGCGATCGTGTGAACGTGCCAAAACAGGCGCTGGTCACGCTTGCCTACCTCTATGATTGCCGGCGATCGATACCACGCAAAGAGTTGGCAGCATTTCTCTGGTCCAGCAATCTTCAGGCAGCGGGCGTCAACTTGAGATCGACCCTGCTGCGTTTGGCGACTGCGACGTCTAAATCTCCCAAGCCGCTGATCGGCGGCGTTGCTGCGAACATCGCGTTGAACTTCGATGCGCTGCGTTGCGATCTGGATACTATCGAAAATACGTCCGGCGTCGCCAAGCTTGGCGCTCTTAGCGATGCGGTTGCCAAGAATTTTCTACCCGTTTACGGCAGCGGCTCTACAGCTGTGGCCATCTGGGTGCGCGACGTCCGCGCACGGCTCGCAGGAGAGCTGCGAACTGAATTCTTCAAGATACTGAATGAACCCTCGTCACCTCAATATCGCGGTGAATTGAAGCGCGCAGCCATGCTTCTGCTGGACCGGGATCACTCCGATGATGAAGTCCGGAGCGCGCTTGGCGAGAAAATCACCTCTTACATTCAGGTGATTGGCGAAACCAAGGATCCGAATTCAAGCCATCCGGCTGAAGACACGATTCCGCTCTCCGGAGACGGCGGAGTGCCGCGTATCGCTCTGCTTCCTCCCGAGACGCTGGAGGAATCAGAGCGAGCCGGCTCGGTTGCCAATGCGGTCATCGAAGACCTCACGATCAGCCTTTGTGTCGACCGAAGCGTATCCGTGGTTGCTCCCTATACGGCCGAGCAGATCCGCTCCTCAAACAATAAGTCCAGCCTTCTAAGGCAACATAATGTGGTCTACGCGCTGGATACGAAGAGGACGGGCGACAGCCTTTTCGCTCAGCTGATTTTCATGCCGCGCGATGAAATTATCTGGGCAACGCGCGTAAAGCTGGATAACGCCGCCATAACGGAGCATCGCAACGCGATTGCCACTGCGATCCAGAACTCCATCATCGAGCGTGTTGGTGCTTTCCACGGCATTGTTTCCGATTTCAGCTGCAAGCCTCAGGCCTATTTTGCCTACCTTGAAGGCGTGCAATGCCTGTCCCGTCTGGGCCTTCAGAATGTCCGCCGTGCACGCAAGCATTTCAGGGAAGCTCTCGAACACGAGCGGCACTTTGCGGCGGCACTTGCGGGTATCGCCAGAACCCTAACGATGGAATGGGTTCTGACCGCCCGAGGCGATAGCGACCTGTTGAATCAGGCGGAAAAAATGGCGGCGGATGCAATCCGCGACGACAGTCGGTTTGCCGGAGGATTCAAGGAAATTGGGGTTGCTCGGCTCTATCGCGGAAATATCGACGGTAGCCTCGAGGCTTTGTCGAATGCCGAGCAGCTTAGCCCGCACTACGCGGACGTCATTTGTAGTCATGCCGACAGTCTCACCCATGGTGCTAATCCGAAAGCGGCATTGGAGAAGGTTGTCACCGCCCTTGATCTCAATCCGCTTGCGCCGGACTACTATTATTGGACCGCAGCAGGAGCCAGCTATCTCCTTGGGGAATATACACAAGGACTAACCTATCTGGACATGATGAGAGATCCAAGACCGGCAAGCAGGCTCGCGGCTGCAAGTTGGGCAATGTTGGGTAACCTTGCCAAGGCGAAGACGTATCGACTGCGCACCTTGCGCGATAACCCAAATTTCGATCTCGATGCGTGGCTTGCCATGGTCCCGCTCAAAGAGAAATGGCAGACAGAGCGTTACAGGGAAGGCCTGTTGAAGGCCGGTTTTTGAAAGGATGAGATTTTGGCGGGCGCAGTTTTGATCGGCATTGATGGTGAAGACGGGCTTTGGCTGGCAGATCTCCAACAGGGGACCGTCGTTCGGTACATGCAACCCTTGACGGGCGAGTTGGCGACGGCAGAATCCTGGCGCGCGAAAGGGATCAGAGTGCAGAAAAATATCGATTTTGCTGTAGCGTTGATATCAGCTGAGAGCATGGCGTCCGGCCTCCTTGAAGGCTAGGTGCTCGTTAATCGGTGTCAAACAGCTTTAGAGCGTGCCCTCCGGCGGAAACTCTTTCAAGGGTTTCGCCTCATCTGGGGCGACTTGGCATAACCCGTGTCGGACGCCAGACCGAGCTCGATCGAATAGGTATTCCCGTTTGGTGTGCTTATGCCCCGAATTCCCGGGCGATCGTTATTGCCCAGGGTAAAGGTCTGGACGACATTTCCGCGAAAACATCCGCGGTGATGGAAGCCGTCGAGCGTTCGGTGGCCACTCAGCCTTACTGTTCAACGCTGATGGCAAGTCGAGACGATCTTACCTCATGTGGCCATGCAACGGATTGTTTAAATGGCCTGCTGGCTGTCGGTGCTCAGCCGATAGAGGCTATCGAAGAGATCAGATGGTCCCAAGCCCGCGATTTGGTGAAGAATGCCTCAATATTCCTGCCTTTCGATGCCATTCATCTTGACCGAACCCAGATCAGCCCGCGCTTTTGGATATCATCGGACGGATTGGCGTCAGGCAACACTTGGCACGAGGCGGTCCTGCACGGGTTGCTGGAGAGGCTGGAGCGGGATGCCTGCGTCCTCTGGAGCGTTGTCCGCCCGGCGCGCCGATATGCGCGCCGGATAGATCCATCCAGTATCGAAGATAACCATATTGGCGCGATGCTGGAGAAGATCTTCTCTGCCGATTTCGATCTCGCCCTTTTCGATGTGACGAGCGATCTAGCCGTTGCCTCCGTCGTTGCCTTGCTGCGGCCGAAAGGTGATGACAGGTTGCTGAGATATGTCGACTTGACCATGGGGGCAGGCGCATCCTTGTCCCCGAATGTCGCCGTCGCGCGAGCAGTCTCGGAGGCTGTACAATCTCGGATGACATTCATTGCCGGCGCAAGGGATGATCTTATTCCCGAGCTGTTCTCCCGTCGCGCCGATCCAGCCCACCTGCAGTCGTTCCGCGCTCGATATATGACGAGCCTCGACGAACTACCGCCGACCGCCGCTGGGTCTGCGCAAGACGCGCTCGATCATCTTGTCGGGGCTCTGTCGGGACGCGGTATCGACCAGCTTTATGCAATCGAGCTGGCACCTGAATGGCTGCCGGCATCGGTCGCGAAGGTTTTCGCGCCGCAACTCGAACATCCGGATGGGAATCGCCGAATTCGCTTTGGCAGTCGCGCATTCTCGGCGAGCCTCTTATGAAAGTGATCTTTGTCGGCCCGAGCCTGCCCGATGCCGACGCTTTCGCAGACGACACGATGGTCATACGGCCGCCCGCGTGTCAGGGCGACGTCGTCAGAGCTCTTGAGCATGGTGCGACTGCCATCGGCCTTATCGACGGCCAGTTTGAGTTCGTCGCGCCGGTCTGGCACAAGGAACTGCTCTTTGCCCTATCCAAAGGTGTTGCGGTGTTTGGCGCGGCCAGCATGGGAGCGCTCCGCGCGGTAGAATGCCAGGCTTACGGCATGGTCGGCGTTGGCAGGATCTTCGACGATTATGCTTCCGGACGCCGCATGGAGGATGCGGATGTCGCCCTCCTTCATGGCCCAGCGGAGCTAGCTTATCCGCCTTTGTCAGTCCCGCTGGTCAATGTTGATGCGACGATCGAGGCCGCAATTGACCAAGGCGTCATCGATGGAGGAGAGGCTCTGCGGCTCTCCCAAGCAGCCCGGCGTCTATTTTTCAAGGACCGGACCTGGAGGCGTATTGCCGAAACCAGCAGCATAGACACAGGGCAGGTGAGGGCTCTCGTCGCCACTGCGTGGACTGACCAGAAGCGCCAGGATGCTATGGAGCTGATGCGTGCAATGGCAGAGAGACCATCACCGGCACCCGTGATGGTCTGGTCCTTCAATGCAACTCCGCTGTGGCGCAAACTCTACCCACAACTTTACCGTATATCGGAGGCTGATTGACACATGCATTGCGTGTGCAACGCTTTTGCAACGCACTTCGTCGATCGGAATATGCCAATCTCGCCTTCGGATCATTTTGGTGGGGTTTTAAGAGTGATGGATTGTGAAGGTCATGAGCGTCATTGCGAGATCTTGGCGCTTGTTAAAATGATGCAGTATGCCGATCAGATCGCCAGCGATCTCGATACACCGCAGGCCGTGTTCCTGATAAAGGCGGCACAAGAGGCTCTACTTTCCGTCTTGAAGACCGAATGCGCGGCGCTCTCAAATGCACATCTGGGCGGGCTTGTCAGTGACGCGCATGGTCACTGCTAGCTCCATCCTTCAGAAGGAACCGATCATCATCCAACCGATGCCGGCTTGCACTTGGAAACTTCAAGAGGTCTGGTTTGCTTGGAAGAATACGAGCCACGGTGGGCCGAGCCGCGAAAAAAGTAAGCTCCGCCGATCCAGGGGCATTGTTCTGGATTTCAAGGAACCTCATGGAAATATGAGGATCGAGTTCATCCTGTTTGCAGCGATTGTTGTTGCGTGGTTTACGATTGCCTGCACCATCTGTCTCTCGTTGAACTGGCTCTGATCTCTGGCTCTTTCCAGGGCAGCTACAGTTGTAGATCGGCGAGCCGTCTCGAGCGGAGATAGCGTGTTTGGAGTCTTGTTTGGCGCGGATATTTCCGGTCCTTCTCTCCCGAAGAAGAGAAGGAAATGATTGGCGACCGTTCCCCTCAGGAGCAACCAATCCACGCGGACAATTCATAAACGGTCAAGCCTGAAGAATGTGCTTGCGCGTCAGTTCCATGAGGTGGCTTACGTCTCGCCTTTCTATCGCGTCCACCATTTGCTGATGTTCACGACCGGATTGCTCAATGCGGGCGCGTGTCCGCCATTGCGATACCGGCGCGGAGGACGTTCGCTGCCGAATTTCCGTGATCAGTTCCACGAGTTCCTGATTGCCGGCAAGGGCAAGCAAATGGCGGTGAAAGGCGAGGTTGGCTTCGTAAAGTTCAAGCATGGTGCCGTTCAGCACCAAATCATCGAAGCGTAGAGCAAGAGTTCGCAACTTCGCGATATCTGCCGTGCTCGCATTCGCAATGATACGGTCGCTGACGGCGACTTCAAGAATGACGCGAATGTCGCTTACCTCTTGAGCGCGGCGCCCGTCCTGCTCATGGACGTGATAGCCACGATTGGGAATATGCTCCACCAGGCGCTTCTGCACCAGTCTGTCGAGAGCCCGTCGAACTTCAGGCCGCGTACAATTATACCGCCGTTCGAGATCGATCTGCTTCAGCCAGGTTCCGGGTGGGAGGCGACCGGCAAGAATATCCTGCAGGATAAGCTCGGTCACGTCGGGCGTTTGCGGCTCTTGCGCTGTCGCTTCGGCTTCCAGCGAATTCATGCAGTTCTCTCCAGCCTCCGGGTTTCGGCGATGACTATCATAGCTCTCCTTTGGCTCACAACGAGCGCGATATCGGTGCTGAAAAAATATTCACGCTTATCTCTTGCGCGGTGATGTCAATTGGATCATAAATTGGCGCCAATTTGATTACCATTATATGAGGCGTGTTGTAAATCCATGCAAAACTCGGATGCCGTTTGGGAAATTGTCGAGAGAAAACGCACGGCGTTTTTCGAGTTGAGCGACCGGATCTGGGACATTCCGGAGACGAATTACCTGGAGTATCAATCTGCCGAAGAGCATGCCCGCCTGCTGGAAAATGAAGGTTTTCGCGTCAAGCGCGGCATTGCCGGTTTGCCGACGGCAGTCATGGGAGAAGCAGGCGAGGGCGGTCCGGTCATCGCGATCCTTGGCGAGTTCGATGCCCTGCCGGGGCTGAGTCAGGAGGCGGGCATTGCCGAGGAGCGGCCCCTGGTCGACGGCGGCAATGGTCACGGCTGCGGTCATAACATGCTCGGTGCCGGGTCGATGCTCGCTGCCGCCGCCGTCAAGGATTTTCTTGCGGAGAACGGCTTGACAGGGCGGGTGCGCTATTACGGTTGCCCCGCCGAGGAAGGTGGCTCGTCGAAAGGTTTCATGGTCCGCGCCGGTATTTTCGACGATGTGGATATCGCGATCTCCTGGCATCCGGCAGCCTTCGCCGGCGTCAACACTCCGATCTCGCTTGCCTGCAATGAAATCAACTTCCATTTCTCAGGCCGCGCCTCGCATGCCTCCGCCACACCGCATCTTGGCCGCAGCGCTCTCGATGCGGTGGAGTTGATGAATGTCGGCGTCAACTACATGCGCGAACACATGCCTTCGACCGCGCGCATTCACTATGCCATCACCGATGCCGGTGGCGCGGCGCCGAACGTCGTGCAGGCGCGTGCCACGGTGCGTTATCTCGTCCGCGCGAGAACCTTGCCGGAGCTCCTGTCCCTAGTCGCCCGCGTCAAAAAGGTCGCGGAAGGTGCGGCCCTGATGACCGAGACGACCGTTCGCAGTGAGATCATCAGCGGCGATGCCAATCTCGTCGGCAACACGCCGCTCGAAGAATGCATGTTCTCCCATTTGCAGCGGCTCGGTCCTCCGCAGTTCGATGATGCGGACCGGGAGATGGCCCGCAAGTTCCAGCAGACCTTCAATGCAGAGGATATCGCAGCCTCCTATGGTCGGTTCGCACTGAAACCGAAGAAGGACCAACCGCTTTGCGAGGAGGTTTTCCCGCTGAACGCCGGCGATGGCACGCTGGTCGGCTCCACCGATGTCGGAACAGTGAGCTGGGTAGTGCCGACCGTGCAGATGCGCGGGGCAACCTATGCCATCGGCACGCCCGGTCATTCCTGGCAACTGGTCGCTCAAGGCAAGCTGCCGGCTGCTCACAAGGGAACCGAGCATGCCGCCAAGGTAATGGCCAGTACGGCCGCCGATCTCATCCGCAATCCCGGCTTGATCGAGGCCGCCAAGGCCGATCACAAGGCTCGCCTTGAAGGAATGCCTTTCGTCAACCCGATCCCGGATGACGTCGAGCCGCCGCTGCCGGAGAAGGCCCATGCCTGACTTGGCCCTGCAGCCAGATCGTGAACATCTGATGGCGCACCTCCGCGAGTTCGCCCGCCGGGTGAAATTGTCGGGAACGCCGGAGGAACTGGAGAGCTTCCATTATCTTCAGGCGCAGATGAACAGCTACGGGTATCGCACACAGCTGCTGTCGCATGATGCCTTTATCAGCCTGCCCGGTGCGGCCAAGGTTGAGATCGAAGGCGAAAGTCTTCGTTGCATTACTCATTCGATGTCGGTTTCGAGCGGGTCAGGAGGTACAAGCGG
The DNA here is from genome assembly GCF_003024605.1 of Rhizobium sp. JAB6. Lineage (GTDB taxonomy): Bacteria > Pseudomonadota > Alphaproteobacteria > Rhizobiales > Rhizobiaceae > Rhizobium. The sequence goes on from NZ_PYJQ01000003.1 coordinate 40,874, forward strand.
CGACCTCGCCTATGTCGGCGAAGGGACGGAAGCCGATTTCGTCGGCAAGGATGTGGCCGGCAAGATCGTTCTGGTCGACGGAATTGCCACCGAGGAAGTCGCCGCAATTGCGAGCGCGGCCGGCGCTCTCGGCGCGCTTCATGTGAGTCCGAACGAGCATCTCTACGAAATGTGCGTGTCGCCGGTCTGGGGCAGCCCGTCGCAGCATACGCGGACCAAACTTCCGAAGACGGTCATCTGCACCATTGCCAGCGAAGACGGCATGCGCCTGCGCGAACGGCTTGCCCGGGGTGAAAAAGTGCGCGCAACGCTTACGGCAGAGGTCGACACCGGGTGGCGCAAGACACCGCTTCTTGTCGCCGAGCTTCAGCCGGCGAGTGAGGATGAGCCATTCGTGCTGTTTTCAGGCCATCATGACACCTGGCACTTCGGTGTCATGGACAATGGCGGCGCCAATGCGACCATGCTGGAGGCGGCCCGCTTGCTTGCCCTTCAGGCAAGTGAGTGGCAACGCGGCCTGCGTATCTGCTTCTGGTCCGGCCATTCGCACGGACGCTACTCCGGTTCGGCTTGGTATGCCGATGAATATTTTGATGACCTCGATCGTCGTTGCGTGGCGCACGTCAACGTCGATTCCACCGGGGGCGAGGGGGCGACTATCCTCACCAATTCCGGCGTCATCGATGAGTTGAAGCCTTTGGCGGCCGAGGTAATCCAGCGGCTGACCGGGCAAAGGCATGCCGGCAGACGTCACGGCAGAGCAGCGGATCAATCCTTCTGGGGTGTCGGCATCCCCTCCATGTTCGGAAGCCTCAGTCATCAGCCGCCTGGACCTGTCAAAATGCTGACGGCGCTCGGTTGGTGGTGGCACACGCCGCATGACACCGCGGAACATATCGATCCCGCCAATCTCCGCCGGGATACACAGATCGTGCTGGAGATACTTTGGCGCCTGCTGACCTCGCCGATCCTGCCATTGGACTATACTATTTATGCGGATGCCCTCGGCAAACAGGTCGCCCAGCTGCAGACGGAGCTCGCGGGGCGTATCGACATTTCGGTTCTTGCAAACGCAATCGACGAGTTACGCATCAACGCGAAAGCCATAGTGGGGGCGAAGGACCTGTCTGCCGCCAAGGTAGCTCGCATCAATGCCTCGCTCATGCGCGCCAGCCGCCATCTCGTGCCGCTGAACTATACGAGCGGCGAACGCTTCCATCATGATTCCGCCCTGCCGCACCCGGCCTGGCCGTCGCTGGAGGGGCTTCGGGCGCTGGCCACGCTGCCGGTGACATCGTCAGAGACCGCTTTCTACGCCGTCCATGCCCGTCAGGTGAGAAATCGCGTCGCCCACGCGCTGAGGCAAGCCAATACGGCATTGCGCGCCGCCCTGGAGGACTGACGCAGCCATATCTCCAATTAAACAAACGGCACTTCGAGGCCGAAAAGAGGGAACTGAGAATGAAGAATAGAAATCTGTTTGCTGCCGTGTTCGGCGCCATTGCCTTCCTGGCCCCCCTTGCCGCCGGCGCCAAGGACTGGACGCATGTCAAAGTCGGCATTGAAGGTGCCTTCCCACCCTGGAACTTCATGGATTCCAGCGGCAAGCTTGCCGGCTTCGATGTCGATCTCATCAACGACCTCTGCAAGCGCGCCAAGGTCGATTGCGAACTGATTGCCGGCGAATGGAACGCGATGATCCCGAGCCTGAATGCCGGCAAGTTCGATCTCGTGATGACGCTCGGCATCAACGAGAAGCGCAAGCAGGTGGTTGATTTCACAGTGCCCTATGCGAGCGGCGTCGCAAGCTTCCTGCTTCTGAAGGATGGCCCGGTCTCTCCCCTGCCGATGACCGGCGAGCGACTGAATCTGAACGACAAGGCTAAGGCCGATCCTGTGATGGCAGAAATCGGCAAGGCGTTGAAAGGGAAGACCGTCGGCGTGGTCCAATCGACCAGCCAGGAGCAGTTGATCAAAGCCTATTTCGGATCCGATGTCACCGTGCGCGCCTACAAGAATTCCGGAGAACGTGACCTCGATCTGAAGGCCGGGCGCATCGATGCGGGTTTCGACAGCGGCGTTTATGAAACCTCCGTGCTCGGCAAGCCTGGCAACGATGATCTGATGATGTCGGGTCCGCTGGTGAAGGGCGCGATGCTGGCAACCGAAGTCGCGCTCGGCATGCGCAAGGGCGAAACCGATCTGAAGGCCAAATTCGATGATGCCATCAGGCAGGCCGCCAAGGATGGCACGATCAAGCAACTCTCGGAAAAGTGGAGCAAGATCGATCTGACGCCGACCTTCGACGCCAATTGAGCGTTCTTTCACCGCGTCACCTATAGCTGAGGCTAGACAATGGCACTTGCCGCAAAAGTCCGCTCTCCCGGGGCTCCATCATGAACCAGCCAAGTTTATTCGAGCTTGCTGGCTTTGGGCCGGAGGGCTGGGGACATGCCCTTCTTGCCGGAGCGTGGATGACCATTCTGGTTGCCATCGCCGGCTATGCCGTCGGGGCCTCTATCGGAACGCTCGGGGCATGGGCCAAGATTGCCGGCAACGGCTTTGCTCGCGCTACGGCCGATGCCTATACGACGGTGCTGCGCGGCATCCCCGATCTGCTGGTCATCTATCTCTTCTATTTCGGTGGCAGTGCCGTGGTCACGGCGGTCGGCAAGCTTTTCGGCGCGGAAGGTTTCCTCGGCTTTCCGGGCTTTCTGGCCGGCTCCCTCGCGGTGGGGGTCACATCAGGTGCCCAGTTTACCGAGGTGCTGCGAGGCGGGTTCAAGGCAGTTCACCCAGGGGAGATCGAGGCTGCCATCGCGTGCGGCATGTCACGCTGGCTTCGCCTGCGGCGGATCATCGCGCCGCTGACCCTGCGTCATGCGCTTCCCGGTCTCGGCAATGTCTGGCAGGTCGTCTTGAAGGAGTCGGCGCTGGTGTCGATCACCGGCGTTGCCGAACTCCTGCGTCAGGCTCAGGTCGGCGCGGGATCGACCGGGCTTCCATTCGATTTCTACCTGATCGCCGGCGCGATCTATCTGATGATTTCGACGCTTTCGAGCCTCGTTCTCCAGCAAGCCGAGCGGCGTCTGTCGCGCGGCGTGAGGAGGCGCTGATGGACTGGCAGTTTCTTGAAGAGACGTTTTTGAGCCTGATCGCCGCAATTCCACTGACGATCGAGCTAGCCCTGACGTCGATCTGCCTCGGGGCCATTCTGGCGTTACTGCTGGCGCTTGCCCGGCTTTCCGGCATCGTCGTGCTGGATTGGTTCGCGCGCCTTTATGTCTTTGTCTTCCGCGGCACGCCTCTTTTGGTGCAGATATTCCTCATCTATTACGGCCTTGGTCAGTTTCCCGCCATACGGCATAGCATCGTTTGGCCGTTTCTCCGCGATCCCTATTGGTGCGCGGTTCTGGCGCTGACCTTGAATACCGCGGCCTATGCCAGTGAAATCATTCGCGGCGGCCTGCTCTCGGTACCGCATGGTCAGATCGAGGCTGCTCGCGCTTGCGGCATGCATCGCTTTCTCGTGTTTCGGCGGATCATATTGCCGCTGGCGATCCGCCAGGCCTTGCCCGGCTATGGCAACGAAATGATATCGATGGTGAAAGCGACGTCGCTTGCCTCGATCATCACGCTGATGGAGGTGACGGGCGTCGCCGCTAAGATCATCTCGGAGACCTATAGGGCAATCGAGGTTTTCGTGGTCTCCGGAGCCATTTACCTCGCCATCAATTTCGTGCTCACGCGCCTCATTCAATTTGCCGAATACAGGCTGAGCCCGCATTTGCGCGCTCCTCTTCCCGTCACCCGTGAGAGTGCCGCGATCACGACGCCCGCAGGAGAACCACAATGACGGCTGCGCCCATCGCACTGAGCGTGCGCGACATGCACAAGAGCTTCGGGCCCGTCGAGGTCCTCAAGGGCATCTCCCTCGATGCGCTCGAAGGCGACGTCGTCTCCATTCTCGGCTCGTCCGGATCGGGAAAATCGACGTTCCTGCGCTGCATCAATCTGCTGGAAACACCGGATTCCGGCGAGGTAACCGTCGCCGGCGAAACGATCCGCATGCAGCGCAATGCACGAGGCGCGCACCGGGCGGCGGATGGAAAGCAGGTCGACCGGATGCGTTCGCAGCTCGGAATGGTGTTCCAGAGCTTCAACCTCTGGTCTCACAAGACGATCCTCGAAAACCTTATCGAGGCGCCGATCCACGTGCAGCGGCGCTCCCGCGCCGAATGCATAGACGAGGCCGAGGCCCTGCTCGCCAAGGTCGGCATTGCCGATAAGCGCAATTTCTATCCTGTCCACCTGTCCGGAGGCCAGCAGCAGCGGGCCGCCATTGCGCGCGCGCTCGCCATGCACCCGAAGGTTATGCTTTTCGACGAGCCGACGTCCGCGCTCGACCCCGAGCTTGTCGGCGAAGTGCTGCGCGTCATGCGTTCGCTTGCCGAGGAAGGACGCACCATGCTGATCGTCACGCATGAAATGGGATTTGCGCGCGACGTCTCCAGCCGCGTCGTCTTCCTGCACAAGGGCGTCGTCGAGGAAGACGGCAAGCCCCAGGACGTCTTTTCGAACTCGCAATCGGAACGCTTCCGCCAGTTCATCAGCCAATGACGCATCACGCTCAATCAAGAGGGGAACGAGAGCATGAAATACATGACTGCAATTTTGACGGCGTTCATGATGATCGCCACCTTGGCCGTTTCGACAGCTGTGCGCGCCGAGGAGAAGAAATGGACACATGTGACGATCGCGACGGAGGGAGCATTCCGTCCGTGGAATTTCACCAAGGCCGATGGTAGCCTCGACGGCTACGAAATCGAGCTGATCAAATATTTCTGCGCTCACATGAAGGTCGAATGCACGACGGTGATCCAGCCTTTTGACGGCATGATCCCGGCGCTGAATGCCGGCAAGTTCGATGCTATCATTTCCGGCATGTCAGCGACTGCCAAGCGCGAAGAAGTCATTGCCTTCAGCGATTCCTACGGCACGACGGGACAGACTTTTGCGACATTGAAGGACTCCCCGCTCGCCAATCTGCCTTTGAAGGGCGAAGTCTTCTCGCTCGCAACGGATGAAGCCGGCGCTGCCAAGGCGGTGAAGGAGCTTGAACCCATGCTCAAGGGCAAGACGATCGGCGTGCAGACAGCATCGATCGCTGCGACCTTCCTCGATAAATACCTGAAGGGCGTCGCCGATATCCGCGAATACAAGACGACCGAGCAGCATGATCTCGATCTAAAGGCCGGCCGCGTCGACCTCATCATGGCCTCCATGGCTTATCTTTCGACCGCGGCGGCAAAACCGGGCAATGAGGACATGATCGTCGCCGGCCCACGCTTCCAGGGCGGCATGCTCGGCCGGGGCAGTTCCGTCGGTCTGCGCAAGAGCGACCCGGAGCTGAAGGCGATGTTCAACGATGCGATCGCCGCAGCCAAGGCGGACGGCACAATCGCTAAGCTGTCGCAGAAGTGGTTCGGCTTTGATGTTACGCCGAAGTGAAACCCTCGTGAAATCCTCATCCAGCGCAGGGCTGGATGGGGAATGGAAGTAGCGCGTTTCACGCTGGCCGCAGGGCTTTCGGCTACCCGGCGATTCTTACCCTCGCGGTTTTCCCACTCCATGTTCTGGCGTGGGACATTCGGCTTTATCGAAGCTGGCGCCGTCTGAAGCATCCTACCGTCATAAAGCTTGGCAAAATGAAAGCCTGATCTGCCGACAACGCCAGTTAGATTTTATTCGGGGTCGATCATGGAATAAGCGCAAGGACAATCCGATTGGCTGCGGCGACGAGGAACAGCGCGATCGCCCGCATTGGCGAACCGAGGTGATTGAGACTCACCGCCGTGATCGCGAAAATCCCGGCTTCGAGAACGAGCCTTCCAGCCGGGCCAATCTCGTATCTCCGCTTCCGATCTCTCGCCGAGCGCCAAGACGCGGGTTCTTACAAGCAATGCTGGCCGATCGCCAGCCCCAGGCGAAGCAGTTTTTCGACGCCTGGAGCCCCGTCGCAACGTTTGGCCATGCAGGTGCCAGTCCCTACTTGTCCTTCAGAACAAGTGCACTGGTCAGGTCGCCCAGCGGCTTTTGCTTGTGGGCAGCGACGGCTGCGTCTCGAACGGTGATGCCATGTAGCGTCGGCAGCTCGAAACGGCGAGTGATGAAACGCAGGATCGAGGTCGTATCCATTGGTGTGTGATCGACATAGCCATGCCGCGCATAGGGCGAGACGATGATGGCGGGAATGCGGGAACCGGGACCCCAACGATCACCCTTGGGCGGTGCGACATGATCCCAAAGGCCGCCGTTTTCGTCATAGGTGACAACGACGAGCATATGTGGCCATTGCGGGCTCTTCTCAAGATGCGCGATCACATCGGCGAGATGGGCGTCGCCGGCTTCGATGTTGGCATAGCCGGAATGTTCATTGAGGTTGCCCTGCGGTTTATAGAACGAGACCTGAGGCAGCGTGCCGGCGTCGATCGCCTTGATGAACTCGGTACCCGCCAGACCTCCATCTCTCAGATGTTCGGTCCGGGCGGCCGTGCCGGGAGCGAAATTCGCATAATAGTTGAACGGCTGATGATGATACTGGAAATTCGGCGCCGGCTGCTTGTTTCCGTTGTCGAGCACATCCTGCCAGGCGCCCCCGTACCAGGCCCAGGTCACGTGCTTGAGGCTAAGCAAGTCGCCGATGGTGGGCTCCGTCTGCGGCGGCAACGTCGTCGGCTTGTTCGGATCGGCAAGCGCCTTGTCGCCATCTGCCGCTGGCCCATTGCCGCTTGGTTGATAAGGGGGTTGCATGGTGTTGACCGCATAGAAATCGGGCGTGAGATTGCCGTCGCCGACAAATTTTGGAATGCCATCGATTGCAGACTTCGGCGAGTTGGGCGCGGTCTTCAGTGTCACGCCATCCGCCTCGACGACCGCGATGGAAGGTTTGGCGGCACTGGTGTCGGCATTCGGATAATACGGCGCACAGGCGCAGATCAGCCATTGATGGTTGAAGAACGAGCCGCCGAACGCGCCCATGAAGAAGTTATCGGCCAGCACGTATTTCTCGGCCACCTTCCACATCGGCGTTTTTGAGCCATCCCACAGACCCATTGGCAGTGCACCTGAATCTGCATAAGCGACAAACTTGTCGTTCCGGCCGCCATCGATCTGCATCTGGTTCTGATAGTAACGGTGCCAGAGATCGTGCGTGATCGTATCCAGCCCGAGGTTGAACCCTTTGGGATCGTCGACATGAAATGGCCGATTGGGAAGATGCTCGGTCTCTGCCTGCGTTACGGGCGGCGTCACGCCCTTGGCGGTGAGGCCGTCCCAGATCGGCGGCAATTCTTTTAGCGGCTTGCCATCGCGGTCGCGCTGGATGCGGGCGGCCGCCGACGCTTTTGAAACTCCGTTTGCGCCCGGGAAATTGCCATAGAGATTGTCGAAACTGCGGTTTTCCGCATAGATCACCACGACTGTGTCGATGAGTTTCAGGTCACCGGCGATCCTCCCGTTCGACCCGGCATTTGCGCCGGAACTTGCGGCGGCGGCCGGGCCAAAGACGGCCACGGAAAGACTTAACGCGCAGATGGCGGTAGCAGTGATCGACTTCATTTTGGATTATCCTCCACGGGGTTCAGTGGATGCGCCTCCACTTCGATTAGGCAACATATTCCGGCAGGTATCCAAGGCAAGCGCTAATTGAAATGGTCTTGAAACGCGGCTAACGATATCCCTGTATGAGATGAGCCATTGCAGTAAGGGGCAGCGACTATGGCGATGCATTTGAAGCCGCCTCGAGGACAATGGCTCGGGATTAGCGCGTTCCTCGCAATACTGTTGATGATCACGTCGGCCGCCATGGGCGAAGCACTGTCGCGCGCGGAGGTGCGACGACAGACATCGGCTCTGACAGCACTGGGTAAAGCTCTCTTCTTCGATCCATCGCTCTCGGCCTCCGGCAAGATGGCCTGTTCCTCCTGCCACGATCCCGAGCACGGCTTCGGCCCGGCGAATGATCGTTCGGTTCAACTCGGTGGCGGCGATCTGCATCAGCCGGGCCTGCGAGCGGTTCCCTCGCTCAAATATTTACAGGTCGTCCCACCCTTTACGGAGCATTTCTTCGAATCCGAGGATGAGGCAGATGAAAGTATCGACAACGGTCCGACCGGTGGCCTCACCTGGGACGGCCGGGCCGACCGTGGCCGCGAGCAAGCCAAGATCCCACTATTTTCCGCCTTCGAGATGGGCAACAGAACCGAGGCGGAGGTCGGCCGCCATGTGCTCGAGGCAGGCTATGGAAAGGCGATCGCAGGTATCGCCGGACCAAGGGCCGCCACCGACCCGGCTGTTGCCTTTCGTACCGTGCTCGAGGCTTTGGAAGTTTTCCAGCAGGACTATCGGACCTTTTACCCCTACTCGAGCAAATATGATGCCGTCTTGGCCGGCAAGGCGGTGCTCACGCCTCAGGAGGCAAAAGGCCTTGAATTGTTCGATGCACCGGACAAAGGCAATTGCGCGTCCTGCCATGTGAGCCAGCGTGGGAACGACGGTACGCCGCCGCAATTCACGGACTATGGTCTGATCGCCATTGGTGTGCCCCGCAACCGCGAGATCCCCGCCAACAAGGATCCGGCATTCTACGATCTCGGCCTTTGCGGTCCTTTGCGGACCGATTTCAGCGGGCGTGAAGACTATTGCGGGCTCTTCCGCACGCCGACCCTGCGCAACGTCGCACTGCGCAAGACCTTCTTTCACAATGGCAGCATTCATTCCCTACAGGATGCCGTACGCTTTTATGTTGAGCGGGAGACAAGGCCGGAACATTGGTACCCACGCAAACCCGACGGAAGCGTGGACAAGTATGATGATCTGCCGGGGACAGCCAAGGCTAACATCAATATGGATCCGCCCTTCGATCGCAAGCGGGGGGAGGCCCGAGCGCTCTCTCCAGCCGAGATCGATGATGTGGTCGCCTTCCTGCGTACGCTTACCGACGGCTACGATCCGCCAAAGTGAAAGGGACGTGCGTTGCGTGGTCGCCGCGTCTTTGATTTCGGGGTGCCGTTTGCCCTCAGGTCAAGGAGATCAAGTACCGTATCCGCACCTTTGCCCGAGGCGTTGATCTTGCCGTCGTCACCGATCGTGAGCTCGGTGCCGTTGGCGAAGCTGAGAGACCAGCCATCATCCGATTTGGTTCGGCGTCTATCCGTCAGCTCGATCCCCGCTGCGGAAACCAATGCAATCACTTTGTCGACGTCCATGCTTTCGCTCTCCATGCTGCAGATGCGTGTCCACCACTTCAGAAGCTGCGTACTCCGCAGACTAGAGATTGATATTTGTCTGCGCATGCCGGTAACAACAGCATATCTCGGGGTTGAGTTTTCTTCCTTTAATTTTTGCTGCTTTCCTTGGCATGACCAAGAAGCCGGTGATCCGCCTTCTTCATAGCGTGGTGAAAGAGGATCGAGATCCCAGGGAGATTTTTTCAGCCCCTCAGTGCAAATCAACACCATAGGGCACCACGCGATTTCGGCCCGATTCCTTAGCGCGATAAAGTGCCTGATCCGCCTGGCTTTGAAGCTGTTCCGGCGTGGCATTTTGGATATTTTCTACGTGGCTCACACCGATGCTGACCGTGACATAGGGCGATACCCGTGAAGCGGGATTCGGAAGGGATGCGATCTCCACGCTTTCTCGGATCTGTTTGGCGACCTCAATTGCTTCCTCTTCTGCAACGCCGGGAAGGACGACCAGGAATTCCTCGCCCCCGTAGCGCGCCGCATGATCGTGGCTTCCTCTCAAGTTGCTCTGAATGATGCCGGCGACCTTTACGAGGCAGCGATCGCCCTCGCCATGGCCGAGGCTGTCGTTCAGGGCCTTGAAATGATCGATGTCGCACATCAATAGGGCAATACCCCCCGTTTCGGCCCCTGCGTCCCAAAGGCGATTGAGGAGTTCCATCATCCAGCGCCGGTTGGCGATGCCGGTGAGCGGATCGGTTCTTGCCAGGAGCTCGAGGCGTGCGTTCGCCCCAGCCAGTTCCGCTACGCGACTTCGGTCCCGGAGCTCGAGAAGAAAGGCCTTTTGCGCAAGGATCGTCATGGTGCGCCGCGACACTATCGTCGCGATGATGCCGGCAGTGAAAAACAAGGTTGCCGCCTCCACGCTTCCGACAGTGATGCTCGGATTGTGGATTTGGAAGAAGAGATAAAGGCCCAGAGCGATCGCGGCAATGATCGCCGTCGCCGGCAGCGGGATGGCGAAGATAATGATCGCGGAAATGGCCACGAACAACATGATGTTCAAATGCCGCTCGTAAAATTCGCCTCCGGCGGTTACGCCGACCAGCGCCACGGAGAGGAGGATGAAGAACAAGCCGGCTAGAAGGATGGCTATCTGAAGTCTGGGCACGCCTGGTTTTCTCCAGAAAAAGGCCGTACCCAAAGCCGCCGGAGGTAAAAGGAAAGCGGGCGCGAGCATGGAGAGTGCGACCGGTCTCGGAAGCAGGATCGCGTTCAGTCCCAACGTAAGCAGGTCTATGAACGTTACCCAAACCATCCATGAGCGGATGATCTTGGCGGTTCGCGGCCAGGAGCGCTCCTGAAAGAGGCGAAGAAGCTCACCCTTCAGCCGTATGTCTCGCGTACGACCGTTAAGGAGCTGCTCCACCTCTCCTATAGGCAGGGACGTCGATGCGCTTTGCTGGATTTTCAAATCAATATCCAGTTTGTTGGCCGAAACCTCGTTCTTGTGCAGTTCCATCTCCAATCGCCAGGAGGATGTTTCGTTCGCAATACAGAACAGTCAATTCTACAACCAGATTGTTAGCGTCTCCTTGCAGTCACTATCGCAATTTTACATTCGCTCGATCGAATTACCGCCGGTGTGGCGGCGGGCGGTCTGCAACGCAAAATTAGTATTATAAATCTATTTTAACCTGAGGAGATGGGAAGGTTGGGCCATAATGGATGTAGAACAATGGGCTATTGGCCAGACAGATGGCCTACTCGATATCGCGCTCGACAACATGCCGCATGGGCTTTGCATGTTTTCAGCCGATAAGCGGTTGATTTTGTGCAATGCCGCTTACGCGAATATGTACGGCTTGCGCGAGGATTTGACCGTCGCCGGCACGCCGCTCCAAACCATACTGGACTATCGTTCGCACGTGGGCAGTGGGCCCGTTCATAGGGCCACATATTTTGATGTCGTCGGATTGGCCGCGCAAAGGGGCGGAAGAGCGAGCCAGAATGTCACCCTTCAGGATGGGCGAGTGATTCGTATTACCCATAGCTCGATGGCCGACGGACGTTACGTTGCCACCCATGAAGATATCTCCGAGAGCGTCCGGAACGCCGAGATCCTTGTACGGCACAAGGAGACGCTCGAAGCGACGGTCGCCTTGAGAACGAAGGAGGTCGAGGAGCAGGCGCGCGAGCTCGAACGCCTCCTGCAGCAGGAGCGCAACATCAATGAGCTGCAGCGCCAGTTCGTTGCGCTCGCATCCCATGAATTTCGCACGCCTTTGGCCATCATTGATGGAGCCGCACAACGCCTGCTGCGGGCAAAGGGAGATATTTCCTCTCAGTTTGTCCGAGAAAAAGCGGAACAGATACGCTCATCCGTGGTGAGAATTGTCAATTTGATGGAAAGTATCCTTGCCGCCGGCCGGATGGATAATGGGGCAATCGAAATTCGTTACGATCGATGCGCTCTGAGATCGATGCTTGAATCCTGCTGCCATCGCGAAGGTACGATCAGCAGATACCATCACATCAGGATGGATCTTGAAGGCCTGCCCGATCACATCGAAGCCGACAAATTTGCGCTTGAGCAGGTTTTTTCCAATTTACTGTCCAACGCGACCAAATATGCCCCAGGCCACCCCGAGATCAGCGTCGCCGGTCGGCAGGAAGGCGATCATGTGGTAATCGTCGTGCAGGATCACGGCGTCGGCATCGACGCAGAAGACGTGCCCAAGATCTTCCAGCGATATTTTCGCGCACGGACCTCCAGCGGAATTCCCGGCACCGGTCTTGGTCTGTATTTGGTGAAAAAGATCATCGATTTGCACGGGGGATCGATCGAGATCGACACCCAGAAAGGGAGAGGGACCTCCTTTATCGTTAAACTCCCGATATCCCGGAAGAATCCGCAGATATCAGCAGATCTTGCGAACATAGCGTGATCGCCAAAAGGGCAAGCTAATGACCACCATTCTTTGCATTGATGACGAGGCGGAAATCAGAGGTTTGATCATCGAGGAGCTGGCCGAGGCCGGCTTTGCGACGTTGGAGGCCGCAAATGGCCGTGAAGGGCTGGAACTCCTTGTGACCAAATGGCCCGATATCGTTATTTGCGATATCACCATGCCGGAAATGGATGGTCATCAGCTGCTCGCGGAAATTCAGATCAACTATCCGGAGCTCTCCAACGTGCCGTTCATTTTCCTGACCGCAATGACCGACAAGCAAAATATTGTCACAGGCTTGCGGGCAGGGGCGGCCGATTATTTGACCAAACCGATCGATTTCGAAATTCTGCTGGCAAAAGTAGAGGGTTGCGTCGCACGTATCGAAAGCGACATCAGAAACCACAGGGCGTTCTGACCCGAATAAAAGCGCATCCGGGAAGTTTCTTCGCGCCAGCGCTCGGCGAGAATGCAGTTCCACCGAGCCATCATGACGCTTAATGAGGTCTGGCAGAGACCGCGAGACGTGTAGTTCCGTCAGGGGATATTTGCTTGGTTCTGGTGTCATACGGGATCATGTGACGCATGCCGACTAACAACCTTTCGAGGTGCGAGCCGAGGCCAGAATAGTATGGACGCCAACGAGCGGGCGTTCTCTCACAATTGAAATGGATCGCGACACGACATCGCGCGTACGATATGCTGTTCGATCTCGGAACAAGTCTCATCGCACTCCCGCGCCAGATCTGAATTGAACGGCTGTCGCCGAAGAGCGTCTCGTGTTTCGACTGCTATTTGGTAAGCCTCGAAAAGTTCGAGCTGCCAGCGATCGCTCGCTTCCATAATCAGGTTTCGCATCTGTGGCAATCGCATCGCGAGGCGTCTGCGTCCGGCCTCCCGCCGGTTGGATCGCGCCATCTGCCTTAATCTCCAGAGCATGCCCCAGCGTATGGGCTTCCATTCGCAGGTAGCGCCGGCAGTAGACATTGAAATGGGTTTAGGACCAAAGGCGGTAGGCCTCAGACTGAAGTCCCTGTCGTGGAACGACATGCCCGCCGGTTCGTTGCTTCGCCAGCGATCACGAAGCCTCCCTTCATAGAAGAAGGGAGAAGCGCTCGGGCGCGATATCACCAGGACGGGGAGAAAGAACATGGTCCATTCAGCAGAAAAGTCCCGGGGCCGGCCATGTCCCTGATGGCCATTCTGTTCACGATCCCCGGTATTGGGGCCAGGCTTTTCGCAGCCGGCGGCCGGCGCACCCGTATTGCCGCCCGCGTTCCACTGGTCCGATAGCGGGGGACGGGAAGATGAATGCGCTCGCATCCCTCGCCTTCGCAATCGTCAGTTCAGTCGGGATCTGTGTCGCCGTTGCCTCTGTTGCGTCCCGTGTTGTGGCGGATTCCGAGCCTCACGCCTTCAAGGAGCTTGCAGCACATGACCTATGGACGGCGAAGCCGGTGAAAGTCGATCTCCGCCGGCAGCACTACGAACGCATTCCGCCGCGCTATTCCAGCTATGTGATCGAAGCGTCGGCGAGCACGTCAAAGGCGGTCGAGGATCCCCCGGTACCGCAACGTCCCGCACCTCGGCCAGAGCTGTCCGATGAGCACCTCGCGTGGTGTGCGCAACGCTACCGCTCCTTCAATCCGACAACCAATAGCTATCGATCTTATGGCGGGGAGATCCGAGAGTGCTCTTCGCCGTTCCAACAGATTATCGCTGACGCAGATCGGCCCGTCGAGACGAAGAAAAATGCGCAGGCAGCAGCCTGGTGCGCCGCGCGCTACCAATCGTATCGACCGGAAGACAATACCTATCAACCCTGGGAAGGGCCGCGGCGCCCCTGCAGCCCCCCGGATACCCTTCCCGGTGCTGATCGTATTGCGAGCGGGAAATGATCATCCGAACCGTCGGCGAAGCGGGCGTTGCGGACTACGCCGAGCTGGTTAGCCGACAAATTCGACGTTTGAAATGCAGTGGTTGCAGTAGCCCGGCCAAGTTTGAAATTGGAGACAGAGATGACGGCCATGCTGATAACGGAAATCCAGCAAGCTCAGCTAAAAGGTTTCTTCTTGAGCAGGGCGGACCGAGGAGCACTTATGGTTCGCATCCTCAATGAGCTGAAGATGCAACGAGCGCTACTCGGAAATGTGCCGGCCGACCATTTCGTATTGATGGACAGGCTCATCGCGCGCGTTTCCTCCGCGATGCCCGAGATCGCCGATATGCAGGTTGCAGAGTTCAATCATGTTCTAAGCGAGTTCGAAAAGCTTTTGGCGACGCTCGATGGCATTTCGCATACCGCCACCATGCATTGAAGCAGCTCTCCTCAATGCATGGTTGGAGTCAGAACGGCGACAGCATTTCGGTCGCCGCCTTTTCCCGTTACAAACCGGCCTCGGCCATCCAAAGCTCGGCATCCTGACCGCCTGGAATTCGCAGCGGAGCGGATGCATCCGTGGCTGCCCGCCAGACCGCCTCCGCTACGTCCCGTGCGTGGGTCACGGGACCGGTGTCGTCCTGCACCGCCCTTACAAATTGCTGGATCAGTGGGGCATAATCCGAATTGTCCAAGCCACGCAAATGCGGACGCGCATTCTCCCCAAAACGCGTTTCCGGCGAGCGGCCTGGCAAGACGATATGCACCCGCACGCCAAACGGCTCCATCTCCATTGACAAGGACTCGGTGAAGGCGTTCACCGCTGCCTTGCTCGCCCGGTAGATTCCAATCACCGGCAGAGGTTTGACGGTCACCGTGGAGGTCACGTTGACGATGATCCCGGCGCGTCGTCGACGCATCTGGGGCAATACGGCCTGAATCATCGCCAATGTGCCGATCGTATTTGTCTGGAACAGCGACTGCACCGTCTCCGGCGCGGTCAGCTCGATTGGTGCCGGCGCCCCGAAACCGGCATTGTTGACCAATACATCTATCCGACCGGCGCTCTTCACGGCTTCCGCGATGCTGGCAGCATCGGTGACGTCGAGCGAGAGAATACGCAGCCGTTCGGAAACCGGGAGCAGCGCAGGGTTGGGCGTGCGCATTGTCGCGATCACGTCCCACCCTCGTTCAAGAAACAGTTTCGCAGTCTCCAGGCCAAAGCCGGACGAACAACCAGTGATCAATATCGTTGGCATGAACTTCTCCAAACAAAGGGAACGATGCCATGATAGTGACCGGATGAGAGACTTTATATATGCTGCAGTCTCCATTTCTTTAGCGATAGTCCTAACTATGCCAATCGATCCCCTTGCCGAAATCGTCACATTGCTGCAGCCGACCGCACGTTTTTCGAAGCTGGTGGAATGCGCCGGCTCCTGGCGAATTCATCGGGAGGCCACGGGCGAACCATTCTATTGCGCAATCCTTGAGGGGCGTTGCCGCGTAACGTTCGGAGGACGTCAACCTTTCATCCTTCAGGCCGGCGACTTCGTGCTCGCGCCGGCCATGCGCGACCTTGTCAACGAGAGCGTCGATGCACCGGCCGATCTATCCGCTATGGTTCCGACACAGTTGAGTGGCGGCCATTTCCGTGTCGGCCGCCTCGAAGGGCCGGCGGATCTGCGTATGCGCATAGGCCATTGCAGCTTCGGCGCGCCGGATGCAGCCTTGCTTGTTTCCCTCTTGCCTGATGTGGTTATCGTTCGCGATGAGCCCCGCCTCGCTACGCTGATGCAGCTTGTAGGCGAGGAAACCCGCGAGCGGCGGCCGGCGCGCGAGCTCGTGCTGGAGCGGCTGCTGGAGGTATTGTTGATAGAGGCATTGCGATCCGGCGCGGAGACGGTCGTCACGTCGAGCTTGAGCCGCGGCCTTGCCGATGAACGCCTGGCGGCAGCACTTCATGCGATGCATGCACGTCCTGCCCATCCTTGGACAGTGGTGGAACTTGCAACGGAAGCGGCTCTGTCCAGATCGGCTTTCTTTGCGCGCTTCAGCCGCGTCGTCGGCCTGGCACCCATGGAATATTTGTTGGCTTGGCGCATGGCTCTCGCAAAACAGCTATTGCGCGGCCGCGAATTGGGGATGGATCAAGTGGCCGAACGTGTGGGTTACGGATCAGCAAGCACATTCAGCGTCGCCTTTGCGCGATACGTGGGCATGCCGCCCGCTCGATACGCCCGCGGGAGCTGAGAAGCGATTGAGGACATGAAGTCATCAAGAGAGTTTCGCCGGACCAATATGGAAATAGCGGCTCAGGTCTCACACCGTCACTCCATCACGGCCCACGCTCCTTTAAGCCTTCCGCAATTCCCCCAAGAAATGGTCCATGACTTGGCCTAAGCAAAACATGATAGCGGTAGGTGAGCGCAACCGGGCCAGGTTGACTTCATGACTAGAAAACCTGCATTAGGTGTTCACATTGCGTCAAGAGCACTGCAGTTGCGTCATTCTTGCTCTCGTGCAGGGGCGGGCGACGCCCGATTCGGAGGATCTCAATCGACCACCGACGGTAAACTCAATTTCCTCACGCCCGTCCAAGACGATCCATCGCTATCTGCAGCGGCTCGAGGGAGACCCTTATGATGCCGGCGTAGGGGTTTGCCATGTCGGAAATGACGAAGACCGCGCCCGCAACGGACAAGGCCGAAACAAGTATGACAGTCAGGACTGTTTTGTTCGGGGGTGCCTGAAGGCCGAATGTTGCGAATAGAAGCGCAAGCCAAGAGATCATGACCACGAAGAATGGCCATGGCAATCCTTCAGAGCCGGAATCGATCTTCAACCAATGCCCTTCCGCGATCATGCCGCTGACCTCAAGGGCTCGGGTTCGCACGAGGTTTTGTGCCTGGTCGGCGGGTACCAATCGTCGCAAATCGTCTTGCACGGCTTCGATGTCGCGGTAGGCCGGGGTACTTTCCTTCGAATCGTCGTCTTGCGAGGAGGTGGACCACCGGCCGTCAAGACGCTGTTGCACCAATTCGCGCAGCCGCTTGCGATCGGCGTAGGTGTCTGGACCATAGTGGGCGAGCAGACGGTCGAGCAGCAGGACGTGCCCCGCGGTCGCCTCCATCTCGGAATACGCATTGTCGAAAGTGGTTTTCGCCGAGGCGATCAACAAGCTGAGCGCCAAGGCGGAGAGCGTTCCCACAACGGCCGTTGCCAACCGGATCGCCTCCTTGGACTCAAGGCTGAGATGGTGAGCGGGCAGGCGGTCGCGAACGACGATGCCGCATAGAACCGCAGCGACCAGAATGGCGAAGACCATGGCTCCGAGCAGCAACGATGTCATGGCTGTTCGACCCCATCATGTTGCAAGGTTTCCGCGACCGGCTCTCTGGCAACGCAATCGCTCTGAGGGTGGCGACCAACAAACCGATCCGCCATCCAATCGACCGCCTGATCAGCAGTGTCCCGGGCAATGAAGCCGTGGCCAACCTTGGGGATGGTCAGGAAGGTCACCTTGGTGCCGTTCACGCACAGCCGGCGGGCGTAGGAAGCCGTAACCTCCGGACGGACGATATCGTCGTTCATTCCTTGCGCAATGAAGACGGGATAAGCAGGCGGTACCGGCGGGGGAGAGTTCTGCGCAAGGAGCCTGTTCCATGGTTCGGCGGCCGTCGGATCCGAAATCGTCAGGAAGGTCTTGCCGAGCGGCCGCTCCTCCATGCGTCTTGCGAGGAGATCGAAGATGGTTTCGATGCAGCCGTTCGCGAGACGGTCCATCGCCGGCAGAGCTGCCGGAACGACCAGGGAGTCCAGCGGGATGTCGAAGACGCGCGACCAGGACCAAAGGGTCAGTGCCGTGAGGCCTTTGCCGCCGCTCGTCGCAAAGTCATCCTTCATCAGCGTGCGAAGGTCGGTTGCCGGAGCAGCCGCTGCAACACCCACGAGATCGAGATCCGGCGCGTAGGGGCGGGCAAGCAGTCCGGTATAGAGTGCCGCCTGGCCGCCCTGAGAATGGCCCCACACTGCAAATCTCGGCCTCTCCTGGCCGAGCAGATGTCCTGCGGCGCGAACGGAGTCGAGAACCGCGCGACCTTCGCTGTCGCCGATCAGATAGGGATGGACGCCGGGGCCTCCGAGGCCGGGATAATCGGTGGCAACGACCGCGAAGCCCTCCGAAAGCATCCGGTTCAGACCCTGGACCTGGCGGAAGACGGAGTTGCGCAACGACGGCGCGCATTGGGTCGCAACGCCGGTCGTTGGATGCGCCCAGGCAACGATCGGTCGGCTCTGGTTATCGCCCTCCTGCGGCACTATAAGGACGCCGGAAACCGCGATCGCCTCGCCATGCAGGCCCCTCGATCGATAGAGGATTCGATAGGCATTCGTGCCTTGCGGTGAAAATGGCATCGGTTCGGATCTTATGATCGTCCCCGGACGCCCATCGATCGCTTGAGGATCGGCAAGGTAGAATGAACCGGCGGCCTGTTCCTGGCCTTCGGTATCGAAGGCCAGGACGAGCGAGAGCACGGATGATACGGCGAGCAGGGCTGCGATTGCGACGCCGGCGCGCAGATACCAGGGCGCACGCCGGCGCCCCGCATAGCGGATAGGGGTCATGATCGTTCTCTGTGGATGTCAATTGAGGGTATCGGCCGACCGCAATCGGGTCGGCCATATCGGTCGAAGCCGGTAGGTCTACTGCCAGGCGCCGTTCGGCAAACGTCCGTGATAGGGCGTGTTGCGGCAATGACCCCAGGGGCCAATCCAGTACCCGGGAGGGCAAGGCGAGGCTTCGACGACAGTTTCCGAGATAGTGCTGGTGCTGGGGGCGTTTCTCGTCGGCTATCTTCGACGATTTGGAATAACAGGAGCGGGCATAGGCTCTCAGTTCTTCATCGGTCAGCTTCTTGCCTACGGCGCAGGGCTCACCGAAGATGACGTTGGTCTGATCCTGATATCCGGAGCGATTGCCGCGCTCGCCTCTATCATACCTAGGGTACTAAGCGGGCCATCCGAACATCCAGCAGCTCCGATGGCAGTACCGGCTGTTCTGCCAGGCAGGATTTCGCCCGAACTGGCCATGGGACTTCAGGCCGCCACCGCTGCTCTCGCACTTGTAGTCCTGAGCGCCATGCTCGGCCTCGCGGAGTCGATCTGGGCCGTCACGGCAGGTGCCTATGTCGTGGCGGGATCGATGTCGGGAACGAGGGATCGTGTGCGCCGGCGTATCATCGGCACAGCGGTCGGCGTGCCCATCGCCCTGGCAATGCTGCCTGCCGCGATCGACTATCCGCTCGCCATCTGGGCGGCCGCTGGGCTCGCCATGGTGATCTATGCAATGGCGCTGCCGGAACGATATGACATCGCATGCGGCGCTTACGCTTACGCGCTGGTTGTGACGTTGGCGGCAACAGGAGAGCATTCCTATACTCTTCTCGCCGCGCGGCTGTGGGAGACGGCACTGGGTGGTATGGTGGGTTTACTGTGCGCTACCCTTGTCTTTCCGTTGAAAACGACAACGGACACGCTGAGGCACCGCATGTGAGCATGTCATTGCTCGACCGGCCGGGAGAGTGCCGCGCGAGCTTTAGCAAGGGGAGCCTGCCGCACATGCGGAAGCTCCCTTCCGGTGTTTAATCGCGATGCTCGGGCATTGCCTTCAGCTGGTCCTTTGTCCAAGAAGTCACGCCATGGATTTCGCCGCTTTCGTCGCGCATGAAATCGAGATCGGTCACTCGAACGGACACCGGCTTTGCGCCGATACCGAGGAAGCCGCCGACGTCTATCACGACGCTGCTGCCGCTGCCGGCGCCATGCACGTGGTCAACGGTTCCAATCTTGTGATCGTCGGCACCATAGATGGATGCGCCTTCCAAATTGGCTTGTGTGAGTTCTTCTTCGGTCAGCCGTATGTGGTTGCTATGATCCATGAGTTATTCCTCCTTCCAATTTCGGGTGTAATGTTGATTGGCGATGCCGGTGGCGTTGCGTTCCTGTGTGTCCGTGTGCTCGATTGATTGCCGCGGCATGGCCTTCTCTCTTCCATTCATCACAAGAACGAACGGCCATGCGAAAGCTTTGTTCCGGGGCTGCAACTTCGCGGGATAAATCCTATGACGGTCGTCTGCCAATGAGCTGGCCTGAACGAAACACGGCGAGAAATCGGGGGATCAGGAATCCGGCACCGCCTTGTCGAGCCAGCCAGCAGCGGCGGAATATTCTCGAAGCCTTGGTAGGTGTATGGGTGCTTGAATCACCGGGCCGATGTTTCCAATCCTTCAACTGTAAGACGGAGATCAGACGCGCGATATCGTCTTCTGGATGAATTCCGGCTGGCATGCTGAGGCGTCGAGCTGCTGCTCCGA
>NZ_PYJQ01000004.1 GCF_003024605.1 Rhizobium sp. JAB6
CAATGGATATGCCTCTACGCATCAAGCGAATTTACGAGCCTGCGGACAACGACGACGGCAAGCGCATCCTGGTCGATCGTCTATGGCCTCGCGGCGTCAGCAAGAACGACGCCCATATCGACGCCTGGGTGAAGGACGTCGCCCCGAGCGCGGAGTTGCGACGCTGGTTCGGCCACGATCCGAAAAAATGGGATGAGTTCCGCCGGCGCTACCAGGATGAACTCAAGAAGAACTCGATGGCAGTGGAAGAGCTTAAGGAGCAGATCGGGCAAACGACTGCAACGCTTCTTTATGGCGCGAAAGACAGTCAGCACAATAACGCGGTCGT
Source organism: Rhizobium sp. JAB6 (assembly GCF_003024605.1). GTDB lineage: Bacteria > Pseudomonadota > Alphaproteobacteria > Rhizobiales > Rhizobiaceae > Rhizobium. Next base: position 329 of record NZ_PYJQ01000004.1, read on the forward strand.
GCTCATAAACTTCATCAGCAAGCATTAGATCGTCGGAGCAAACTGGTCTCCCCTCCTGGCTATGGACTGTTTAGTCAGAAGAGAGAATGAAACGTCATTGTCATTCTCCAATTGAAAATTATAATCAGCCGGAAGCGGTGATCTTTGCCGACGCATCTGACGCCAAGCCCACGGCCAGCCGGCAAACCGATCAATTTCTCTTGGCGACGCGTATTCCTGCGAACGCCAAATTCAATTCGTGAAAGGCAATTCCCTCGTGTCGATCAACAAGGACTTCAGAACGATTGCGGCTGCAAACGGGATCGCGGGCGATAAGGCTTATGGCGCCGTCACCCCGCCGCTCTATCTGTCGAGCAATTTTGCATTTCGGCAGTTCGAGCAGGCGCAGACTTACGAATATTCGAGAACCTCCAATCCCACGCGCGACCTGCTTGCCGATACGCTTGCAAAACTGGAGGGCGGGGCCGGCGCGGTGGTGACTTCGTCGGGAATGGCTGCCATCAACCTTATTCTCGGTCTTCTGAAGCCGGGGGATCGGGTGATCGCACCGCATGACTGCTATGGCGGGACATATCGCCTCCTGGCTGCTTTGCGGGACAAGGGTCACTTCGAGGTCGAGTTTGTCGATCAAGGCAGCAGCGAGGCCCTGGCAGCAGCGCTTGATCGCGGCGGCGCTCTGGTTTTGGTGGAAACTCCCAGCAATCCCCTCATGCGCGTCGTCGACATCGAGGCCGCTTCCCGAAAGGCGAAATCGGCGCAGGCCCGTCTCGTGGTCGACAATACCTTTCTGTCGCCGGCGCTTCAGCGGCCGATCGCCCTTGGAGCCGATTTCGTGATCCATTCGACGACCAAATATCTGAACGGCCATTCCGACGTCGTCGGCGGCGCAGTCGTTGCGGCAAACTCCAAAGATGTGGAGGAGTTGCAGGCGTGGGCGAACATGATCGGGGTTACCGGTTCGCCGTTCGATTCATATCTTACCCTGCGCGGCATACGAAGCCTCTTTGCACGGATCGAACGACAGCAGACGACGGCCATGGCCGTCGCGCAGTTTCTCGCCCGGCATCCGCAGGTCAGGGCCGTCCATTATCCCGGTCTGCCAACCCATCCGGGTCATGAGCTTGCGGCGCGGCAGCAATCTGGTTTCGGCGCCATGCTGAGCTTCGAGCTCAATGGCGGGATTGAAGCAGTACGCGACTTCGTAGCGGCGCTGAAAATCTTCACTCTCGCCGAGTCGCTTGGCGGCGTCGAAAGCCTCGTTGCTCATCCGGCAAGCATGACCCATGTCGGCATGGGTGCCGAAGCCCGCCACGCGGCGGGCATCGGTGACGGGTTGCTCAGGGTTTCCGTCGGCCTCGAAGCTGAAGAGGACCTGCTGTCCGATCTCGCCGCAAGCCTTGCGAGGATCGACTAGCCCGTCATCGCCAAACGGCGGCGTATCGGAACCCTGCCGCCGAATTCACGCGACCGCCTGCGCCGGAATATTCTTCGTCGGCAGGAGCCTCGCCATGGCGCTCAAAAGATCCGTCTGCGATATCAGACCGAGGACGCGCCAGTCCGCATCGACGACGATGACTGCATGCGTGCGCCCGTCCGTCAGAACGGGCAACAACGACAAGGCGGGATCGGCAGCATCGGCAACGGCCGGTTTCGATACGGCGTGCCCGATGGTGTCCAGCCCTCCCGAGAGCTCGCGCAGGCCGACCGTCCCGATCAGGCGGCCTTCCCGATCCTTCACCGGCAACGTGCGAATATTGTGTTTGAGCAGAAGATGCCGTGCGTGTTCCGGCTCTGCATCCTCGCCAATGGCGATGACGTCGCGCGACATGATATCGGCGCAGCTTATGTCTCCGTGCGATCGCACCGCTGCCTGCAATTCGACCTGCCGCAGGAGGCGGCTGAGGTCTGCGCGATCGATATCGAAGGTCTCGTCAAGCACGCCCAGAGCGGCATCGACGTCTTCCTCGCGAAAACCCACCCGCAAGGGCGGCGGCAGGTCGCGCGTCTGATGAGTATTCTCGGCCGGCTTTGCGACGACATGCGGATAATTGCGCCTGGAGAGCTTGTGAAACACCAGGCCAAGGCCGACCAGTATGCAGGAGTTCAAGGCAACCGGCACGAAGGGAAACAGGAAACCCCAGCCAGCGACAACCGGGCCGCCGAGAACGGCAGTCAGGGCAGCAGCGCCGCCCGGCGGATGCAGGCATCGCGTAAAGGACATCGCCCCGATTGCGAGCGAGACGCCGACCCCGATCGCGATGATCGGATCGTGGATGAGGTAGGCGGCAATGATGCCCATCAGGGCAGAAATGGTATTGCCGCCGATGATCGACCAAGGCTGGGCGAGCGGGCTTGCCGGGACCGCGAAAAGCAGGACCGCGGACGCTCCCATCGGCGCGACGATCAGCGGAAGATGCGGCCCCTGCCCGAAGAGATAACCGCTGATGACCCCGGTCAGGCCGATGCCGATCAAGGCGCCAAGGCACGCGATCAGCCGTTCGCGCAAGGTGGCGCCGGCGAGGATCGGGGAAAACAGGCGGAACCGGCCGGAACCAGCCTTGTGGGGCTCTGAATGCTGCATGATGAAACCAGTTTTAAGGAAGGATATTTCGAGGATGAACGGCAGAACGCCGGCTAGTTCGGCAATAGCGGCACGCTTTTGCCCTTGGTGGCGCCGAGGACTTCATGAAACGCATCGAATGAGCTTGGGCGATCATTCTTGCGGGAGATCAGAATCGTATCGACGACGGCAAGCTGATGCGTCGCCGACATTGCCGGCCAGTGCATGAGATCGAGAACCGATTTTGGCATGACGCCGGCCGCGTTGCCGGTCGCTACACTCGCCAGAATGGCATGATAGGAGCCAAGTTCGGTCGTCGGCAAAGCGCTCGACCTGCATGCCCAGCCTTCCGCAATCCTGCGATAGGTGCATCCGGGCTCCAGAGCGGCAATCGATCCGACCCGCAAATCGGCGGCCGATCGGATCGACGGGTGCCCGGACGGCAGCAGGAGCAGCAAATCCTCGACAAATACCGGTTTGGCCTCGAGCTGCTTGAGCTCAGCCGCAAAATCCGGATCCTCATCCAGCATTGCTTGGGGCGGCCGGGCGATCAACGCGCAGTCCAACACATCGCCCAGAACATCGCGGGCGAGATCGCGGGAAGCGCCGAGCGTCAGCTGGAGCGAAACATCCGGCCACATGTGATTGAACCGGCTGAGTGCTGCGGGCAGCCGGCTTGCCGCCGTGCTTTCCATCGTGCCCAGACGCAAAGTGCCCGTTGGGCGCAGAGGCCTCACCGCCTGACGTGCCTCCAGAGCAAGCGCGGCAAGTCGATTGGCATAGACCTGAAACGTCTCGCCTTCTTTCGTGAGCGTCATCTTCTTGCCGTCACGGCTGAAAAGCCGGACGCCGAGATCGTCCTCCAGCTGCTGGATACGCGTCGTCACATTCGACGGCACGCGTCCTACGGCTTTCGCAGCCTTGGTCACACTGCGATCGCTCGCGACCGCCAGAAATATTTCGATCGATGAAAGGTCCAATGAAAAGATCTCGATTCAGGAATTAAGCTGCCCTATCATTCCCTATATAAAAATCATTCTCGCAGCTCAAGCATGTTTCGGTATCGAGCTGCAACGGGAGTATTGGAACGAATGACAAAATCAGATCCATATGAATCCGACGAAGAAATCCGCGAATATGCGTCGCCCGCCTGCATGCTGCACGAAGTCGATCCGGCCTATAGCGGCATCTCACCGGACGAGAGCCGGATTTCGGATATTTTCGCGTGGCGAAAGATACAGCGGCAACGGTTGATCGATGACCGGAAGGCGCTGCCATTCGCCGAGCGAGAAGATCATACGCGCTCGATCGCCGATCATCTCGATCAGGTCGTCGCCGATGTCAACGGCAAGCATATCAGTCTGTTTTGGCCATTCCTGGGAGAGCCGGATCTTCGAGGATGGATGGCGACTGCGACGGCGCGCGGCGCGGATTGCCTGTTACCCGTGGTCACGGCAAAGGCGGCCCCGCTGATATTCCGATCCTGGAAAATAGGGAAAAGGCTTGAACGCGGGGTCTGGAACATTCCCGTGCCCGCGGAAGGCCAGGAAGCCGTTCCTGATATCGTCATCGCGCCATTGGTCGGCTTCGATCCCCGTTGCTTCCGTCTTGGTTATGGCGGCGGATTTTTCGATAGAACCCTCGCCACTCTCGAGCACAAGCCTTTGGTCATCGGCGTCGGCTTTGAATCGCAGAGGATCGACACCATTCATCCGCTCGCTCACGACATTCCGATGGATGTAATCATCACGCAGACGGGGCCCCGCCATCGATGATCCCTGTTGCGCAATAAACAGTCCACTCGCCATGCGTCAGGACGCGCAGCGGCATCATTCGACATCCAGATCAAAGAAATGCTGGGTCGCAAGGGCGGCCGCCCCCCGCGCCCACGAACCGGGGACCCAATCGGGAAGCAATTCCGGCGTATTCAAGAAGACATATTTCGCCATCGAGCGCCGTATCGGCTCGAGAATCGCTTCACCGAACTGCATGGCTTCGCCGCCGGCGATAAGGACCTCGGGATCGAACAGGTTCACCAGATCAGCCAGATGACGCCCGATCAATTCCCCCGCTTCCGTCATGACCTGAAGAGCCGCCGGATCGCCGCCCTCGATCGCGGCGGCGAATTCGTCGCGATTGGCCTTTTTGCCTCTGCGCCGGCCCCACTCCTCGATCATGGCAGCCTCGGCTGTATGGGCCTGAAGGCAGCCCCGTCTCCCGCATTCGCATAGCCGGCCACCTGGAACCGTGATGAGGTGACCGAGCTTTCCTGCCAGGCCATGGCTTCCGTGATAGATCTCTCCCCCCATGACAAGCGAGGACCCGACACCGGTACCAACCGCGATCGTCGCAAAATTGCTGTAGTTGCGGCCCGCGCCGAACAGCCGCTGCGCGACGGTGAAGGCGCTGATGTCGTCATCGATCCAGACCGGGACATGGACCCGTTCACGCAGCAGTTCGGGAAAGGCAAGATTGCGCCAGCCAAAGCGCGGGCTCTGAATGCAGATGCCTTTGACGGCGTCCACCTCACCCGGGATGGAAACGCCCACTCCCATGACGGGCGATCCGGTGCGGCCGGCATCGGCCAGAAGCTTCGGGATTGCCGCCGCGATGGCCTCAACCATCGTTTCCGGCCGCGTGTCCGGCACAGGCATATCGAAGGAGGCAATCGGCGTCGTGGCGAGATCGGTCAGGACACAATCGATGCTATCGTGGCGAAGCTTGAAACCGACCGCCAGATGGCCGTCATAATTGATATCGACAGGCACCGGTCGCCGTCCCGCAGCACCGGCCTGCGCTTTTCCCTCGAGAACTAAGCCTTCTTCGATCAGTTCGGTCACCACGAAAGTCACCGCCGCCGGGCTCAGGCCCGTCACGGTGGCGATTTCGGCGCGCGGCATCGGCCCGCGGTTTCGCAGCAGGTTGAGGATGAGCCGCCGGTTAAGGGCTCGGGAGGTACCAGGATTGCCGCGCACAATGATCCTTAAATTAATTTTGTAAATTAACTATTGTTGCTTCTCGGAAGATACGGTATGCAATAGCACATGGCAATGGAGGAATGTCTGTTTGTGTCAGCACAAGCGGAAATGCCGGTTTATTGCGTCATTTCTGAAGGTTAGCGGCTGCCCACATCTGTGGGCGGGCCTGGATTTGATGTGTCTCGGGAGGAAATAGATGGCATCGAAGAACGAACTTTCACTCGTCAATGCAATCAAGGCGTCTCGGCGCCAGTTCATGATCGGCACGGGCGCTGCCCTGGCGGCGACGGCGCTCTATCGCCCGGCAATCGCCAATGGCGGCGAGGTGACGATCATTTCTGATATCGGCAATGCCGGCCAGCGGGCCGTCCTCGACCGAATCGCCGCTGATTTTACCAAGAAGACGGGGACGAAAGTCACCATCAATAATATGGATCACGAGACCCACAAGACGGCCATCCGCAGCTATCTCGTCGTCGGCGCTCCTGATGTCTGCTTCTGGTTCTCCGGCAACCGCATGAAGGCTTTCGTCGACCGCGGGCTGTTCGACGACATTTCCGACCTGTTCGCCAAGGAAGGCTATAGCGATAAGCTCGGCGCTACCATGACGGCCGTTACCGTCAACGGCAAGCAGTACGGTCTGCCGCTTGGCGGCATTCTCTGGGGCCTTTTCTATCGCAAGGACGTTTTCGCCGAGAAGGGCTGGACGGTGCCGAAGAACTGGGACGACTTCCTGAAATTCGGCGAGGCGGCGAAGTCCGCCGGCATGACTCCGATCAGCATGGGCACAAAGGAACTGTGGCCGACCGGCGGCTGGTTTGATCACATGAACCTGCGCATCAACGGTCTCGACAAGCACCTCGCCCTTATGGAAGGCAAGCTCCCCTATACCGACCCGATGCTGAAGCCGGTCTTCGATAAATGGGAAGAGCTCATCAAGGCCAATTTCTTCTCCGCGAGCGGACCGTCCTTCGGTTGGGAGCAGGCGGCTGCGGCTCTCGCGCAGAAGAAGGCGGCGATGATGGATCTTGGTGGCTTCATCAAGTCTGCCTTCCCGGCAGGCGACGAGGGCCAGATCGCCTTTGCTCCTTTCCCGGAAATCGTTCCCGGCGTGGAACGCTATGAGGATTTCTCGGTCAACTCGGTGCATATCCCTGCCAAGGCGAAGAACCGCCAAGGTGCGCGCGATTTTCTGGCCTACTTCTATCAGCCTGACAATCTCGGGGCATTCCTCGAAGCCGAAGGCACGATACCGCCGCGCAACGATTGCCCGCCGAGCAAGGACCCCTTGGTCAATATCGCCGTGGAATCGCTCAAGAGCGTGAAGGGTACGTCGCAATATTATGACCGTGACACCGACCCGGACATGGCGCAGGACGGCATGAAGGGCTTCCAGGAATTCACGGTCAAGCCCGAGCGTCGCGACCAGATCCTGGCGCGGCTCGAAAAGACGCGGGCGCGCATTTTCAAATAGTCCTCCCGGACCAGGGCGCGGCGGGCATCGGCTTTAAGCCCGCAACCCGCCGCGACTCGCTTCAAAAGCCCGCGCTCGCCGAAGTGCCTGGAATTATCGAACGAAGAAGTCTGAGCCATGTGGAAAAAACACAGGAACTGGCTGACGCCCGTCCTCTTCATTGTGCCGGGATGCATCCTGTTCGGAACGATCATCATCGCTTCCTCGCTGGAGTCGATCTGGATTTCGTTCTTCGATTGGGATGGCGTCGGGCAGAAGAGCTGGGTGGGATTGGCGAACTATTCCGAACTCTTTGCCGATCCGCAATTCTACGTCTCGCTGAAGAACAACATCATCTGGCTCGTCATGTTCATGGCGGCGCCGCCGCTTGGACTGGCGCTGGCGCTGCTCGTCAACCAGCAGATCGCCGGCATGCGGGTCTTGAAGTCGCTTTTCTTCATTCCGCTGGTGCTCGCCACGGTCACGGTCGGCGTCGTGTTCGGCTGGGTCTATGATCCGAATTACGGGCTTCTTGCGCTCATCTTCAGTCTCTTCGGAGCTACGGCGCCTGCCCTACTCGCCGACGAGCATTTCGTCACCTTCGCCGTCGTCGCCGCCGCGCTCTGGCCGCAGATCGCCTTTTGCATGGTGCTCTTTCTTGCGGGCCTGAACAATCTGAGTTCCGATCTCATAGGGGCCGGACGTGTCGATGGCGCCCGCGGCTTTAACATGCTCTGGCACGTCGTGTTGCCGCAATTGCGCCAGGTGGGTTTCATCGCCCTTGCCGTAACGGTCGTCGGCGCCTTGCGATCCTTCGACATGATCGCGGTGATGACATCGGGCGGCCCCTTCGGCTCCTCGGAAGTTCTGGCCTACCAGATGTACGAACAGTCGATCTTCTCCTATCGTTTCGGCTATGGCGCGGCGATCGCCACCGTCCTCTTTGCAATCATGATCGTTTTCATCACCTGGTATTTGCGCGTCATGGTGCGCATGGAACGGGAGACACGCTGATGTATCCTCGCCCGATCCCTGAAGAAAAGCCGGTGCTCCGCGGCCTTTATGCCAGCTTCGTCGGTCTGATCCTCATCCTCTGGCTGCTGCCGCTCTTTGCGGTCATACTGACCGCATCCAAGACGGCCGATGAAATCATGGCCGGCAAATACTGGACCTGGCCCGAGCACTTCAATCTCATCGAGAACTTCACATCGGTCTTCCAGCAGACGAACATGTGGGGCTATTTCATCAACAGCCTCATCATCACGCTGCCTTCGGTGCTGCTGGTCCTCGTTTTCTCGACGCTGACCGGCTACGTGCTCGCCCGCTATAATTTTCGCGGCAATGCCCTGCTCTTCTCGCTCTTCGTCGGCGGCAACTTCCTGCCTGCGCAGATCATGATGATCCCCGTGCGTGATCTCATGGTCAAGTTTGGTCTCTACGACACCTATTTCGCGCTGATCATCTTCCATGTTGCCTTCCAGACCGGCTTTGCGACCCTGTTCATGCGCAATTTCATCGCGGCTCTGCCGGACGAATTGTTCCAGGCCGCGCGTGCGGAAGGCGCCTCCCCCTGGCAGACGATGCGCCACGTCGTCATACCTTTGATGCGGCCGGCGCTTGCAGCGCTTGCGATCCTGATCTTCACCTTCGTCTGGAACGATTATTTCTGGGCGATCGTGCTGACGCAGAGCGACGTCGTCAAACCGGTGACGGCGGGCCTGAACAACCTCAGGGGCGAATGGACATCCGCCTGGAACATCGTGGCGGCAGCTACACTGTTCGTCGCCGTACCGCCGGTCCTGATGTTCTTCCTGATGCAAAAGCATTTCATCGCGGGCCTGACCATGGGCGCCGTCAAGGGCTGACCCGTTCCGCCCGCTTGAGACGATTTGGAGTACCATTCATGAGCCACGTACAGCTGATCGATATCGACAAATATTATGGCAGCTACCACGCCCTGCATTCGGTCAATCTTTCCGTCGACAGGGGCGAGTTCATCGTCATGGTCGGCCCGTCGGGCTGCGGCAAGTCCACCACGCTAAAGACGATTGCCGGGCTTGAGAATATCAGCTCGGGTGATATCTGGATCAACGGCCGCAACGTCACGCGCGAAGAGCCGGGCGATCGTGGCATTGCCATGGTCTTCCAGTCCTATGCGCTTTATCCGCACATGACGGTCGCCGAAAACATGGGCTTCGGCCTGAAGATGGCAAAGCGCCCGCAAACCGAGATCGACGCTGCCGTCAAGCGCGCTGCCGAAATCCTCAGAATATCCGACCAGCTCGACAAGCGCCCGAAGCAGCTTTCGGGCGGCCAGCGCCAGCGCGTCGCGATCGGCCGCGCCATCACCCGTTCGCCCGAGGTCTTCCTCTTCGACGAACCGCTCTCCAATCTCGATGCAGCGCTGCGCACGCAAATGCGCGTCGAGCTCTCGACGCTGCATCAGCAGCTCGGCTCGACGATGATCTATGTGACGCACGATCAGGTCGAGGCGATGACCATGGCGAGCCGCATCGTCGTGTTCAACAAGGGCATCATCGAACAGGAAGGCGCGCCGCTCAATCTCTACCACAATCCGGCAAATCAGTTCGTCGCCGGCTTCCTCGGCGCGCCGCGGATCAACTTCGTCACAGCAGAGCTCGTTTCGCTTCGTGACGGCATCGCTGAAGTCGCGCTCGAAGGTGGCGGCGCGACGGTTCGGGTTCCCGTGGCCGATGTCGGCGATCTTAAAGCGCGGGCAAGCCTGACCCTGGGAATCCGTCCGGAATCGCTGAAGATCGGCTCCTCCGCCGAAGACACCGCCATATCCTTCGACGGCAAGGTCCGCCTCGTCGAGCAGCTCGGCCGCGAAACCATTCTCTACGTCGATGCGGGTCCGCTTGCCACGATCGGCTCGGAGAGCGGCACACGCAATTTCACCGTTCAGCTCGGCAACGCGACCGGGTTTTCGGCCGGCGAGCAGGTCAAACTGTCCGCCGCCAGCTCCGCCCTCTACCTCTTCGGCCCCGATGGCAGAACCCTCAGCCGGCCGAAACCCATTATTGCCTCTCTGTAAAGAAAGCTTGTGACCTCATGAAAGTTTTGGAAAGAAAGCCGCTCTCGGTCTGGCGGACGCTCAATCTCAACGGCTTCATGGTCGGCGTTCCTCATTATCCCGAACATGTCGACGAGAGCTATTGGGACCGCGATGCCGAACGCATGGCGGCTGCCGGGTTCAACACCGTTCGCATGGCGGAATTCGCCTGGCATATCATGGAGCCGCATGAAGACCATTTCGACTTCTCACTTTTCGATAAGGCAATTGCCAGCCTAGCCAAGCACGGCATCAAGACCATTCTCTGCACGCCGACGGCAACGCCGCCGCGCTGGCTGACGGCGAAGTACCCAGAAGTCCTTCGCGTCGATGCCAATGGCAGGCAGGCAAGCCATGGATCGCGCCAGCATTGCGACACGACAAGCCCGGTGCTGCGCCGCCATAGCCAGCGTATTACCCGCGCGATGGCCGAGCACTACCGCGACAATCCGCACGTGATCGGCTGGCAGACGGATAACGAGCTCAATACGACGACTTCCGAAAGCTATTCGCCATCGGCGCTGACCGAGTTCCAGAAGTTCTGCCGCGCCAAATACGGCGCGATCGAAGCCCTGAACTTTGCCTGGGGCGGCGATTTCTGGGCGACGGCCTATCAGACCTTCGATCAGATCGTCTTCCCGAAGCCGATGAACCCCTCCTTCTCCAGCCCCGGTCACGTGCAGGACTATCATCGCTTTCTCGCCTTCGCGACCGCTCTCTTCCAGCACGATCAGGTGGAAATCCTGCGGGCGACCAATCCCGCATGGTTCATCTTCCATAATCTCGGCAACCTTGCCGACATCGATTTTCGCGGCCAGTTCGGCCAGGATCTCGATTTCCTCGGCTTCGACATCTACCCGTTCCTCTATGACGAGATGCGCCGCGGCGGCGGCCATGCGATCACGCAGGCCTTCCATCTCGACCAATGCCGCGCCTATTCCGGCAACTTCATCGTTCCGGAACAGGCCTCCGGCCTCGGCAGCCAGCCAGGTTTTTCCTCATCCGTGCCGGAGCCCGGCGAAATGCGCCGCATGGCGATGACTTCGGTATCGCGCGGCGCTGACGGCCTGATGTTCTTCCGCTGGCGGCCGGCGCATTTCGGCGCCGAAATCTACTGGAACGGCATTATCGACCACGACGACGTTCCGCGCCGCCGTTACGAGGAGGCCAAACAATTCGCCTCCGACATCCGCAAGATCGAGGGCAAGCTGCTCGGCACCACCGTCCGCATGGATATTGCCATTGCTGGCGCGGATTTCGACAATCAGGAAGCCTATAAGACCTATGCGATCGGCCTGCCAAGCCCGATGCAGGATGCCGCCCATCTGCACCGCGCATGCTATCAGGCCGGCATTGCCTGCGGCTTCATCCATCCGGAAGACGATCTGTCGCGCGTCAAGGCGCTCTATGTTCCCCATTGGGTCATGTGGAAGGAGGAATGGTCGGCAGCGGTGGAGAAATTCGTTGCCGACGGCGGCACGCTCATCCTGTCGGCGATGACCGGCACCCGCGACAACAACAACCACATCATCCGCACCCAGGCGCCGGGTACGGCACTTTCCAAGCTTTCCGGCGTCAGCGTTTACGAATTCGGCCCCGTCTCCGCCCCGGGCGCGGACGGGCTGTTTACCGGCTTCCGCGAGGGCGGCATCGGCAGCCATCAACCATCCCCGCGTCCGCCGGCATCCTCGGCCTCGCGCAAATACGCCTATACGATCGGCAACCGCCAGCTCGAGGCCGGGCACCTTTACGAGAAGCTGGAGACGACCGCCGACACCGAGATCGTCGGGCGCTGGTCCGACCGCTTCCTGGAAGGCACACCGATGATGACGCGCCGCCGGCATGGCGATGGGCAGGTCTATTATCTCGGCACCTATCTCACCGCGCCGCTTGCGGAGGTCATCGGGGCGATTCTCGTCAGCAACGGCGTTGCCGCGCCACTGGTACAGGATCTGCCTGCCGGCGTCGAAGTGTCATTGCGCGAGGGCAACGGCAGGAAGCTGCTGTTCGTGCTCAATACCGAGCATGAAGCGAAAATCATCGATCTGCCCGAAGGGATCGATCTGCTGACGGGCAAGGCGATATCGGGACGAAGCGAGCTTCAAGGCTACGGCGTGCTTGTGATCGAGCAATCCGCCTGACACGGCCTTTGGAGCATTTCCAGGAAAAGTGCGCGGCGGTTTTCCGTCCGGAATGCGTAAAGAAACAAGAACATAGAGCGTTTTCGCGATTCGAAGAAAAGCGGAAATGCTCTGGACCTCGCGCCAAGGGTGAAGCCTCGGCGCTGCGCGCTCGGCGTCGATCAGCCTGCATCGTCACCGCTTGCCAGCGGCACGAACAATCCAAGCTTGACGTCGCGCAGCACCACATTCGTATGCATGCGCCGGATCTGCGGATTCTCCGCCATGATCACGGCAGCGATATCATCATAGTGCTCGACATCCCGCGCCGTGACGATCGCGATGAGATCGACGGCGCCCGTGACATAGTAGACCTGCTGGATATGATCCTGCTTTTCCGCCCAAAGACGGAATTTCGCAAGCGCATCGTAATTGTCCCGCTCGATCTCCATGCCGACGATGAATACCATCGGTGTTCCCGTCGCCTTGCGATCGACCATAGCGATTTCCGCCTTGATAATGCCGTCCTCACGCAGCCGTTTCAGGCGGCGCTGCACCGCTGACGTCGAAAGGCCGACCTCCTCGGCGATCGTTTCGGCGGTGAGCTGGCAATTGCGCTGAACGATATCGAGAATATCGCGATCAAAACGATCCAGATTTTCCATTTCCCATTCCTTTAGGCGCCGATGAAATCAGGTCACGACATCTCTATTCCATCATAAAACATGCACAAGAAATACATTTTTGCTTTTTTTATGCAAAATAATCGGAAATTGCGCGCAAACTCCGCTCTCCTTCGCGATATTCTCCGCAAATTGTTTTGCATCGGAATTCTATATGGCAGAGCTGTCCTCCCAGGCTCTTTGTGTGAAAGATCTCCACAAGAGCTTTGGGTCACATCAGGTCCTCAAGGGCGTTTCAACCACCGCCAATCAAGGGGACGTGATTTCCATCATCGGCTCGTCCGGCTCCGGGAAAAGCACGTTCCTGCGCTGCATAAACCTGCTTGAGATGCCCGATCGCGGGCGCATCACCGTCAACGGCGAGGAAGTCGCCTTGAAGCGCGGGCGCCACGGACAGATGCAGCCGAAAAGCTGGCGCCAGATCGAACGCATCCGCAGCGGGCTGGGCATGGTATTCCAGAGCTTCAACCTCTGGGCCCACATGACCGTTCTCGAAAATATCATCGAAGCGCCGGTGCATGTCCTCGGCATCCCGCGTCGCGAGGCGATCGAGAAGGCGGAGGCTCTTCTCAATAAAGTCGGGCTTTACGACAAGCGCGATGCCTATCCGGCCTTTCTCTCCGGCGGTCAGCAGCAAAGAGCGGCAATTGCCCGCGCGCTTTGCATCGATCCGGCCGTGATGCTTTTCGATGAGCCCACATCGGCGCTCGATCCCGAACTGGTCGGCGAAGTCCTCAAGGTCATCCGTGACCTCGCCGAGGAGGGCCGGACCATGCTGCTGGTCACCCACGAGATGCGCTTTGCCCGCGACGTCTCGAACCATGTCCTCTTCCTGCATCAGGGACGGATCGAGGAGGAAGGGCCGCCCCGGCAGATCTTCGACGCCCCGATCAGCACCCGCTGCCGGGAATTTACCGGCATGCTGACGGCCTGATCCACATCCAATTCGCAGACAACACCATTAGGAGAATCCTTTATATGAGACTGGTTTCCACTTTATTCGCCGGACTTGCGCTTGCGCTCTCTTCGATGACGGCGCAGGCCGAAGTTCGTTTCGGCATCATGAACGAATCCTATCCGCCCTTCTTCGCCAAGGATGCCTCCGGCAAATGGCAGGGCTGGGAAATCGACATGATGGACGCCGTCTGCGAGCAGATGAAAGAGAAATGCTCGATCGTCGAGCTTTCCTGGGATGGCCTCATTCCAGCGCTTCAGAGCAAGAAGTTCGATGTGATCTGGTCGTCGATGTCGAATACCGCCGAACGTTCGAAGATCATCGATTTCACCGACAAATATTATAACACGCCCAGCACGCTGATCGGCCCGAAGGATCAGAAAACCGGCGCAACGGCAGACGACGTCAAGGGCAAGACCATCGGCATTCAGGTATCGACCATCCAGTCGGAATATTACAAGAAGTACTTCGCCAAGGTCGCGGATGAGAAGACCTACCAGACCCTCGACGAGGCGTTTCAGGATCTCGCCGCAGGCCGCATCGACTATGTCTTCGGCGATTCGCTTGCGCTTGATGCCTTCCTCAAGAGCGATAGCGGCAAGGATTGCTGCGCCAAGATGGGAGATGTCGCCGACGACAAGGAAGTCCTCGGAGCCGGCGTTTCCGGCGGCCTTCGCAAGGAAGACACCGAGCTGAAGGCAAAGCTCAATACGGCTATCGCCGCGGTGCGCGCCAGCGGCAAATACGACGAAATCACCAAGAAGTATTTCAGCTTCGATATCTACGGCGCCAAGTAAACAATCGCGACGATGGCGACCTCCTCACAAGGCATTCTGGACCTGCTCTCCCCCTATCCTCCGGGATGGGGTGGCGTGCTCTTGACCGGGGCTGCCTCCACGGTCGCCATCTCCGCCGGCGCTTTTCTGATAGGCCTGTTGCTCGGCACAGGCGGAGCATTGGGCAAGCTTTCGGGCATCAGGCCGCTCTGGCTACTGCTCGAACTCTATACGACCACAGTGCGCGCCGTTCCCGAGCTGATCCTGATTGTCGGCCTCTATTACGCGGGCATGGATGGCCTCAATCAGCTGCTCGCCGCGCTCAATCTGCCTGTCTTCGAGTTGAACGGCTTCGCCGTCGCGGTCGCCGTGCTCGGTTTCGTGCAGGGCGCCTATATGACGGAAGTGTTGCGCGGCGCGATCCTGGCGATCCCCGTCGGCCAGATCGAGGCGGCAAAGGCATTCGGCATGGGGCCGCAGCTGCGCTTCCGCCGTATCATCCTGCCCGCCTTGCTGCCGAACGCGTTGCCTGGTCTTGCCAATCTGTGGATGTCAGTCACCAAGGATAGCGCCCTCGTCGCGGTGGTCGGCTATCAGGAACTGGCTCTCGCCACGCGTCTCGCCGGTGCGAGCACCAAGCATTACTTCATCTTTTTCCTGGCATCCGCCCTCATCTATCTCGCCCTCACACTCGTTTCCAACGCTTTGTTCAACCTGTTGGAGCAGCGTGTACGGCGCGGCCAGCCGAAGCTTGCCTGAGGAGTGTTGGCATGACCTTCTCATGGATATCCGCCTATTGGCCGCTTCTGCTGACCGGAGCCGTGCAGACGGTGTCGCTGCTTGCGATCTCCGTAGTCTTCGGCTTCGTCATCGCTATTGGCCTCGCCTTCGCCCAGGTCAGCGGCGGCCCGCTCCTACGCGTCCTTGCGCGCGGCTACTGCACCTTCTTTCGGGGCACACCGCTGCTGATACAGCTCTGGCTGCTTTACTATGGTGTCGGCTCTCTTTTACCGATGATCCCCGGGATCCGTCAGAGCCTGTTCTGGCCCATCCTGCGCGAAGGTTTCTTCTTCGCCGCCGTCAGCTTCACGCTGAACTACGCAGCCTATGAAGCGGAGGTTTTGCGCGGAGCGTTGCTTGCCGTTCCAAAGGGCGAGTTGGAAGCCGGCCGTGCCTTCGGCATGCGGCCCCTCACGCTGACGCGGCGCATCTGGCTGCCGCGCGCCATTCGTATCGCACTGCCGACGATCGGCGGCGAAATCGTCATGCAGCTGAAGGCGACGCCGCTCGCCTTCACCGTCACCGTCATGGACCTCTACGCCGTTGCCACCAAGGTCCGTCAGGACACGTTGCTGGTCTACGAACCGCTTGTTGTCGTCACCGTCTTCTATCTCATCATCACAGCCATCATCGCGCGAAGCTTCCGTTTCCTGGAAGCACAGGTGCCGGTGCGGCGCTAACCAAGGCACGAAGGAGAGATCAAGCCTCTCCGCAGATCCGAGCCATTCTGGAGATCCCATTCATGAGCAAACCCTTGATCCTCGACGGCGGCATGAGCCGCGAACTGTTGCGTCTCGGCGCGGAATTGAAGCAGCCGGAATGGTCGGCGCTGGCGCTGATGAATTCGCCGGAGATTGTCCGCCAGGTGCATGACGAATTCATCGCTGCCGGCGCCGATGTCGTTACGACCAACAGCTACGCGCTCGTGCCCTTCCACATCGGCGAAGAGCGGTTCTGGAAGGAGGGGGCCGATCTCATCGCGCTTTCGGGACGGCTGGCGCGCGACGCCGCCAATGCGTGCATGGATCGAAAAGTCCTTGTCGCAGGGTCGCTGCCTCCGATCTTCGGCTCCTACGAGCCGCAAAATTTCGATCCGTCACGCGTCCAGGACTATCTCAAGGTTCTGGTCGAAAGCCTCGGTCCCTACGTCGATGTCTGGCTCGGCGAGACCCTCAGCCTGATCGCGGAAGGGGAAGCGGTTCGGGCTGCCGTTGCCGAAACCGGCAAGCCGTACTGGATTTCCTTCACGCTGGCGGATGACGCCGCGCAAAGGGATGGCGCCTCACCCAAGCTCCGCTCCGGCGAAGCCGTCGAGGATGCGGCTCGCTGGGCCGCGTCATCCGGCGCCGACGCGCTCCTGTTCAATTGCAGCAAGCCGGAAGTCATGCGAAAGGCCGTCGATACGGCAGCGGAAATTTTCAAGCAGAGCGGCCACAATCTGCAGATCGGCGTCTATGCCAATGCCTTCGAAGGCGAACAAGGCGAGTCGGCCGCCAATGAAGGCCTTCACGCGACCCGGCAAGATCTGAACGACGACGCCTATTCGCGCTTCGCCTGTTCATGGGTCGATGCCGGCGCGACGATGGTCGGCGGCTGCTGCGGGATTGGCGCTGCGCATATTCATCAGCTGAAAAAGGCGCTCCTTGAGCCTCAGAGCGTGTAGCGAGAGCCTCCAACGGCCATCAAGCCGGGAGACTATCGCACCAGATAAGCTCGGGAAAACGCGACCAGCCGAGGCCGAGTTGACCACATCTCGGCCGTCGCACATTCCGGCGCGGCTGCCAGCCATACGAACGTGACGGTCTTTACTCATGCGCCGCCGCTGCGGTCTGCGGAACGGGGCTTGGCGTGCGGCTTTGCAGGAGCTCGCCGCGCTCCTCCAGAACGGGATAGGCGGCAGCGGCGACGAGGTGGGAGTTGATCTGCTTGAGATCGCGCAGCAGGTCGAGGTGAAGCGAACTGGTCTCGGCGGTATCGATCCCGCCTTGCCGCAGGCGTTGGAAATGAGCTTCCGTACCCTCGCGTTCCGCTTTGCGAAATATAACCTTCTCCTCCGCCAGCAAGCGAGCGGCGCTCTCGTTCTGGGTCATGAACAAGGCCGCTGTCGTCTGCAGGTTCGATTGCAATCGATCGAACAGCCGACCCAATTCAAGCTGGCCCTCCTTCGAGAAATTCAGACCCCGGCGCAGACGTTTGGCTAGATGCGGCAAGAGGTTCTGATCGAGGACGTCGCCGGCATGTTCCATATTCATCGAGAACAGCAGGATCTCGTTCAGGCGGCGTCTGTCGGCCTCGCCGAGTTCATCGGGATCGATCGAGGTGAGATAGGTCTTTACGGCCGTATTCAGGCTGTCGAGGATGTTGTCCAGCGACCGCAATCGCGTAAGCGCCTTACGATCCGTATCCGATAGGGCAGCCTTGGCGCCCGCGAGCATTTCGGAAAGGACATCGACCAATCTCAATGCCTCCCGTGCTGCCG
This sequence comes from Rhizobium sp. JAB6, assembly GCF_003024605.1. Classification (GTDB taxonomy): domain Bacteria; phylum Pseudomonadota; class Alphaproteobacteria; order Rhizobiales; family Rhizobiaceae; genus Rhizobium. Next base: position 18,186 of record NZ_PYJQ01000004.1, read on the forward strand.
CGCCAAGCGCGACGACCGGTGTCTCCTTGGCAGCCGGATCGAGATATCGGGGACGCCTCGGATCGGCCTCATCGATCTTCCGCGGCAGGAATTTGGTCAGCAGATCGGCATAGGGCCGCAATAGCGGCATGAACACCACGGCCAGAACGGCATTGAAGGCTGTATGAAAATTGGCGACGGCGCGGGCGCTATCGCTATCGACCAGCGCCGACAGGCGCGTGACCGGTTCGAGGAAGCCGATGAGCGCAATGACGCCGACAATGCGCGTCAGCATATTGCCGATGGGCAGCCTTTTTACCGATAGATCGGCGCCCGTTTGCCCTTCGATGAGCGGGTTGATCGCGGTTCCGAGGTTGGCGCCGAGAACGAGCGCAAAAGCCTGCTCGACATCGACAAGGCCCTTGCTCGCGAGAGACATGATGAGCAGCACCACGGCCACACTGGAATGGGCGGCCCATGTCAGAATAGCGGCAAGGAGCAGGCTCAGCACCGGTGTTGCGGCGATCGCGTCGAGAACGTAGGCGAGCGCCGTCGACCCTTCATACTGCGTCATCAGGTCGAGAAGCTGATGCAGCGCCAGAAGCATGAAGCCGAGCCCGATCATTACGCGTCCGAGATCGTGCACACGTGAATTCCCGATTCGGCGAAACATCAGCACGCCAATCAGGATCAGCGCCGGGGAGGCCGCTGCGACATTGAAAGACAGCACCTGGACGATCAGGGTCGTGCCGACATTGGCTCCCAGCATGACGGCAAGCGCCGGCACGAGATCCACCAGGCCGCCGGCCGCGAAGCCGGAGGCCATCAGGCCGGTTGCCGTGCTGCTCTGCAGAATGGCGGTGACCCCGATCCCGGCAAAAAACGCCCTGGTGCGATTGCTGAGTGCCCGGCCGAGAAAAGACCGCAGATCAGGTCCGAAGGCGCGTTGAATACCGGTCTGGACCATGCGCGTGCCCCAGAGCAGAAGGGCGATGTGGCCGGCCAGAGCGACGAGGCCGAGAATAAGCGCCATAATGGTCCTCCATATGCCTGCGATCCTCCCGGCACAAACGCCGGGAATCAAGATCGCAGATGGTAACATTCCTTAGCCGACTATGTTTCTTCGTCTTTGCACCTTTTGCAAGGCCGGATTGTCATAAAACTGTTATTGTAATATTTTTTGCATTTAAAATCAGCGCAATACATCGACCAATACGATTATTTCGCGGCGACGAACAGCCGCCGAGACGAAGAAGGCCAGTCCAAAAGCGACGGTTTCTTTCCACGGCAAAATAACCTCGCCTTTTCCCTTTGATCCAGGGTAGATCCGCCCAATATAACACAAAGCCCACCTCAGCCTGCGGCAGGCCCCGTGCGCGTTGAGACGATGGCTTGGTGAGGAATTCGAGATGACGCATTTTGTCTGCATCACATGCGGTACGCAGTTCAGCGAGAGCGACGCACCGCCGAGAGCCTGCCCGATCTGTGAGGATGAGCGCCAATTCGTACCCCGATCGGGGCAGGAATGGACCGACATGGCAAGCCTCGGCCAGACGCATAGCGTGATCTGGAACAAGGAATGGAAAGGCGTTCACAGCCTGCAGATCTCGCCCCACTTCGGCATCGGCCAACGCGCCTTTCTGATCGAAGGGCCGGATGGCAACATCCTTTGGGATTGCCTCAGCCTCATCGACGAGGCCAGCAAAACACGGATTGCTACAATGGGCGGCTTGAGCGCGATGGCGATCTCCCATCCGCACTTCTATTCGTCGATGGTCGAGTGGAGTGCGGCCGGTGGGGGCGTGCCGATCCATATCCATTCCGACGATGGCGAATGGGTGCAAAGGCCGGATGCTGCCCTGCATCCATGGACGGGCGCGACGCTATCGATCGGCCGGGCAACCATGATCCGATGCGGCGGCCATTTCGCTGGAAGTTGCGTGCTCCATTGCCCTTGGCTGGAAGACGGGCGCGGCGCCCTCTTCGTCGGCGACACGATGCAGGTGACCATGGACCGCAAATTCGTGAGCTTGATGCGCAGCTACCCGAACCTCGTTCCGCTCGACATCGAGACGGTCACAACGATATCGGAAGCGGTTCGACCCTATCGGTTCGAGAAGATCTACGGCGCATTTCCGGGCCGAACGGTTGAGCAAGACGGCAACCACGTGGTGGAGCGCTCGGCACAGAGATATATCAAGGCGATCGCAAGCTGAGAATCCGACGCCGGAAATGCGGCAGGCCTAATTTTCCAGCGCTGCCTGTCTGTCCTTTACCAAGCGCGCCGGCAGGTTGACCGTGACGGACAAACCGCCAAGGCTTGAGCGGTCGAGCGTCAGCTTGCCGTCATAGGCTTCGACCAGATCCTTGGCAATCGCCAGGCCGAAACCGGTTCCGGCGATGCTTTCGTCCAGCCGCCTGCCGCGGCGGATGAAGGCCATCTCCGCGTCCTCCGGTAGCCCCGGACCGTCATCCTCGATGCACAGTTCCACACCCTCGAGCTCGGGCAACTGCGACAGGTGAACCTTCACCTTGCCGGCCGTCCACTTCCTGGCATTGTCGATCAGATTGCCGGTGATATCGGCAAAATCCGCCTCATCGATTGCCAGCCACATCTCGGGCGGCGCCACGAGCTCGAAATCGATCTTGCGCTCGCTCGACAGGCGCCGCATGACCGAGATGATCTTGTGGAGATCGGCGCTGGCGTCCATGACGCCGACGGTGTGGGCGGCCGCAAGGCTGGCGCGGGTTTGCGCAAGCGTTCGCTTGATCTGCGCCTCCATACGGCTGACCTCCGTCTGGATGGCCGCGGCCCGCTCCGACATGCCCTCTTCCGACAGAAGGCGTGCTGTCGCTTCCAGTGCCGCGAGCGGCGTCTTCAGACCATGTGCCAGATCGCCGGCGCGCGCACGCGCCTGTGTCAATTGCGTTTCGCGCGATGCGAGCAGCCCGTTGAGATCGTCCACGAGAGGTTGGACTTCTCGCGGAAACTGGCCTGTGATCTTGCGTGCGGATCGCTCCTGCACCGCCATCAATGCCGCGCGCAGATCGTTGAGCGGCCGCAGCCCGTATCGCAGGAAAGCGATGACGGCCACGATGAGAGCGGCGGAAAGCACGCCAAGGGATGGCGCCATGGCGTAGAAGAAGCGCCAGCGCGCCGGCGCCAGCTCGCGATTGTCCAGCGCCATCAGGATATCGACCATCTGATCGCCTGTCGCCGAGGGGATGGAAATGGTACGCTCGACGGCAAGGAGATGGCTGCCGTTCGGCCCTTTCATATCCGTCGCCCGTCCGGCATCGCGAGGGCGGGACCGAAGCCAGGGCAGGTTCTGCTCCCAGAGCGATTGCGAGCGCAGTTCCACATTGCCGTTGCGGCCGACCTGCCAATAGAAGCCCCCGTTAGGGATGCCGAAACGGGAATCCGTCGGCGTGTCGTCCAGAAAGAGCTGATTGGAGGAATTGATATCGACTGCGGCCAGAAGAACGCGCAATTCCTCATCGATCTCCGAGAGGGCAAGCGCCCTGACGGCCAGCCCGGAAATGGCATTGATGCCGACGCCGGCGAGAAAGGTCGCGACGATGATTGCCACCGCAGACCCCAGCAGCAACCGTCCTCGCAGCGAAAACGGCGTCATGACGGCGGCGCCTCGCGCGGAATGATATAGCCCTGGCCGCGCCGGGTCTCGATGACGGTGCCGTCGAACTTGCGGCGCAGGCGCGCGACGACGACCTCAAGCGCGTTCGACAGAAGCTCCGTCTCCTCGTCATAGATGCTGTCGGCGATCTGCGTTCGGGAAAGCACGGTGCCGGCATTGTGCATCAGATAGGCAAGAAGCCTGTATTCGAGCGCGGTCACCTGGACCGGCTGCCCGCGAAACGAAACCGTGCGCTGGCGGGTGTCGAGCTCCAGCACGCCATTGGAAAGGATCGGTGAGGATTGTCCTGCCGCACGGCGCATCAGGGCGCGCACGCGGGCCAGAAGCTCCTCCATGCGGAAGGGCTTTGTCAGATAATCGTCGGCCCCTGCATCCATGCCGTCGACCTTGTCACGCCAGCCGTCTCGCGCCGTCAATATGATGACAGGCATGCCGCGTTTTTCCGCGCGCCAGCGCCGCAGCACCGTCAGGCCATCAAGCTTCGGAAGTCCGAGATCGAGGATGACAAGATCGAAATGCTCGATATCGCCGCGATACCAAGCCTCCTCCCCGTTGCTCACGGTCGAGACGACATAATGCTGATCCTCCAGGCAGCGGCGCATATCCGCCACAATACTGGGCTCATCCTCAGCAACCAGAATGCGCATTCTCAGCGTCTCTCGATCACGGCAAGCGTTGCGCCGTCGAGCACTATATCACCACGTTTGCCATCCGGCTTCAACACGCGCACGGCATAGGCCTGACGTCCGGCCCGGCGGACCCGCTTGATACGCAGCACCTTTCCCGGCATTTCGCGCGCAACGACCGCATAGATGTCGCGCAGCGGCCGCAAGCTGCCTGCATCTTCGACCAGAACACTGCTATGTGTACGAGCTAATGCTTCCATGCCTGGCGAGCTTAGCAGAGCCGCCACCAAGAGAACGGACAGCCAGCGGGGCCAGCCGGCTCTTCGCCCGAATATGCACAACGATATCAATCCTTCTTTCGAGATGGCACGCAGGGTTCGCCCGCAGCGAACCAAGCATAGCTTTCTCAACATTACAATTCCCTGACAATGCGCGTAAGAGAGCTGCAAATTGAAAGGTGTATAAGCATGGCAGATGGCACGCTGATTGTGCCGAGTTTCGTTCCGCAGAAGTTACAATGACTATCCAGATTTCGTCGATTACCCCCAATGCCAGCCTCTCGGCTTCCTCAGGCGGCATTCGGCCTGAGTTCGTCCGCAATGAAACCCTGGTGGACATATTCAAGGCAACGGTTGCTCGCAGTCCCGACAAAACGGCACTGACCCTGATCGGAACCGACCAGGCAATGACCTATGCCGAACTTGACCGGCTTTCCGATGAGGCGGCACGTGCGCTCAGCCGTCGCGGCATTGGTCCCGGCGATTTCGTTGGCCTGTGGTTCCAGCGCTCCCTTGAGCTGCATGTCGCGCTTCTGGCGATTCTCAAGGCCGGAGCTGCTTATATTCCCTTCGATGCGTCCGCCCCTGCCGACCGCGTGGCGGTCAGCCTCGCCGATTGCGGCGCGAAATGGCTGCTGACGCATGACGAAAAGGCAGCCCTCGCACCCGAATTCGAGGGCCAGACCCTGGTCCTCAAGGCATTGCTCGCAGAAGTCGGTGATGGCATTGCGCCTCGCGTCGCCACGCAGAACGATCCCGCCTACGCCATCTACACCTCCGGCTCCACGGGCAAGCCGAAGGGCATCGTCATCACCCACCGGAACATCTGCCATTATCTGCGAGCCGGCAACGACGTCCTCGGCATGGTCGAATCGGACGTCGTTCTTCAGCAGGCTTCGGTTGCCTTCGACCTTTCGCTCGAGGAAATATTCATCCCCTATCTGGTCGGCGCGACCCTGAAGGTTGCGACATCTGCCGTCATGGCCGAGCTCGACAGGCTCGCCGACGTGCTGGAAGCCGAAAAGATCACGGTCATCGACACCGTGCCGACCCTGCTCACCATGCTGGAACGCGATGTCGACAGCCTGCGCGTCATCATCGTCGGCGGCGAAGCCTGCCCTCCGGCGATCGTCAGCCGCTTCTCCAAAGCCGGCCGGCGTTTGATCAACACCTACGGCCCAACCGAGACGACGGTGGTGGCTACCTATGCTGAACTCGATCCGTCGCGGCCGATCACGATCGGCTGCCCGATCGCCAACACGACGGCCTATGTCGTTGACGAGAACCTTCAACTAGTTCCGCGAGGCGATACCGGCGAGCTGCTGATCGGCGGACCGGGTGTAGCCGCAGGATACAGAAACCTGCCGCAGCTGAGCGCCGCGAAGTTCATCGCCAATCCCTTCGCAGGCCATGACGATCCGGTGCTTTACCGCAGCGGCGACGCGGTGCTGATGGACGAGGAAGGGCAGCTCCATTTCCTCGGTCGCATCGACGACCAGGTCAAGATTCGCGGCTATCGCATCGAGCTGGGCGAGATCGAAACCGTCGTCGGTGAGCTTCCGGACGTGAAGGCCGCGTCCGTCGTCGTGCACCGCCCGCCGGATGGCGAGGACATGCTGGTCGCCCACGTCGTTACCACGGGCAGCAGCTTCGATCGCGACAAGGCGCGCGCCGTGCTTGCAGCCAAGCTGCCGCCCTATATGGTGCCCGCCGCCTGGCATAGCCATGTCTCCCTGCCACGGCTTCCTTCCGGCAAGATCGACCGCAAGACGCTTGCCGCCATTCCGCTGGTGGCCGATCAGCCGACGCAGGCGCAGGAGCCGCCCCGCACATGGACGGAAGCACAGCTGCTGAAGGCCGCGACCGAGGCGCTTCGACTGCGCTCCATCGGCTTCGAAGCGGATTTCTTCACCGAACTCGGTGGCCATTCCATGCTGGCGGCCCGCTTTGTTTCCGAAGTGCGCAAGATCCCGCTGCTCGCCAGCATCGCGCTGCGAGACGTCTATGCCGGCCGCACTCTGCGCGGCATTGCGGCTATCCTGGAGCAGCGCGTGGAGAGCACCTCGGGACAGGAGCGCAAGAATTTCGACCCGGTGCCGTTGCGCCGGCGCATCCTTTGCGGTCTCGCGCAGGCCTTGGTATTGCCCTTCATCGTCGCGATCGCAACACTGCAATGGATCGGCCTTCTGCTCGCCTCGATCCTGCTGATCAACGACGGTGCATCGCTCTGGAATGAAATCCTCATTCTCGGCGGCGTCTATCTCGCTCTCAATCTCGGCGAGAAGCTGATCGTCATCGCCCTCAAATGGCTTGTGATCGGCCGCACGCGGCCCGGCGTCTACCCGCTCTGGGGCAGCTATTATTTCCGCATCTGGCTGATGCAGCGCATCGTCCAGCTCACCGCTCCGAAATTCCTGAAAGGTTCGCCGCTCATCCGCGTCTATATGCGCGCACTCGGCGCCAAGGTCGGCAAGGATGCGATGATCGACGAGTTCGAGGAAGGCGCGATCGACCTCGTGCGCATCGGCGCAAGATCCAGCCTCGGTGTCAAGATCAAGCTCGCCAATGTCGAAGTCATCGGCAATGAGATCCATGTCGGCACGATCGATATCGGCGAAGGCGTGCAGATCGGCAATGGCTCCGTCATCGGCCACAATGTCAAGATCGATGACGGCGCCGTCATCGGCGACCTGACGGCGATTGCCGCCGGCACGCATGTCGAAGCCCATACGCGCTGGGACGGCTCACCCGCCCGCCAGACCGGGCATGCCGAGCACGAAGACATGCCCGCTCATCCGGAGCTTGGCACCGTCGGCCGCGTCTTCCAGTTCGCAGCCTATTTCGTTGCCTACAATCTCAGCCTCGTCGTCGGCCTGCTGCCGATCTTCCCGGCCTTCTATCTGTTCTCCGCCGTGCAGCAGATTTACGCGCCCGGCTCCGACGAGGCTTTGTCCTGGGGAATGATCGCCGCGCTCTCCTGGCCGGCCGCCTTCCTGCTGATCGTCGTGTCCATGGCCGTCGTCGTGGCGCTCAGATGGGTGCTGTTGCCGCGCGTCGTGCCGGGCCGCTATTCCATCTTCGGCAATCTCTATTTCCGCAAATGGGTCGTCGGCCTGACAACCGAAGCGATGCTGGAAACCCTGAATTCGCTTTACGCCACCGTCTTCATGCGCAATTGGTACCGCCTGATGGGGGCCAAGATCGGCAAGGGCACGGAAATCTCGGCAAATTTCGCCGGTCGCTACGATCTGATCGAAATGGGCCGCGACAACTTCATCGGCGACGAGACCATCTTCGGCGACGAGGAGATCCAGAACGGCTGGATGATACTCAAACGCCTGAAGACCGGCGATCGCTGCTTCTTCGGCAATTCCTCCGTTATCTCGCAGGGCGCGGTGATCGAGAGCGATTCGCTGGTCGGTATCAAAACGCGCCTGCCCGACTCCCTGCACGTCAAGTCGGGTGAAACCTGGTGCGGCAGCCCCGCCTTTCAGTTCCCAACGCGCGAGAGGCTGCAGGCGGCTGCGAACACCACCTATGCGCCGCCGCTCCGCATGCGCCTTGTGCGCATCCTATTCGAGGCCATGCACACGTCGCTGCCGACCGCCATCCTTATCGTCATGGCCCTCGCCATGTCCGATATGATGGCCAATGAAATCGACAATGGCGCCTGGGGCAGCCTTTTCTGGACGCTGATGGCTGCAGGCCTTGCGACCTCCGGCATCCTCTATCTCGTCGCCGTCGCGTTCAAATGGACGCTGATTGGCACCTACAAGCCGATGAACCGGCCAATGTGGTCATGGTGGGCCATGCGCACCGAGGCCGTTGCCGTGTTTTACGGCGGTCTTGCCAGCAAGATGCTGCTCGACTATCTGCGCGGCACGCCCTTCCTGCCCTGGCTGCTCCGCCCCTTCGGCGCCAAGATCGGTCAGGGCGCGTGGATCAACAGCACCGATATCTGCGAATTCGACTGCACCCATATCGGCAACCACGCGGTTCTCAATATGGGCTCCTGCCCGCAAACCCATCTCTATGAAGACCGCATCATGAAGGTCGGCCGCATCACGATCGGCGACGGCGTCTCCATCGGCTCGGGCAGCACCGTGCTTTACGAGGCCCATGTCGGCGATTTCGCCGAGATCGGATTGCTGACCCTAGTCATGAAGGGTGAGGCCATCCCGCAGGGGACATCATGGGTCGGTGCTCCCGCCCAGGCGGTTCAAACCGAGCAGCAGCCGGCTCCCGTCACTCAGAAAGAGGCTCTGCCCTCCGCCGCTGCGTGAACGCGGCATGACCGCCCCTCTATTCGAGGTCGTCCTGACGGTTGCTGATGCGATCGCCGTCCTTGTCCGCCCGATGCCGGGCGGACAAGAAGAGCGTGACAAGGCCGCGCAATTAGCCTTGAGAAGTGCCGCACGTCGAAACGATCTTTCCATTTGTCGCCGGCCGAGCGGCCGGCCGGCGCTAAGGCCTCCGTATCACGAGCTGGGCGTTTCGCTTTCGCATCGCGCCGATATGCTGCTGGCAGGCTTTGCGGCCGATGGTGCCGTCGGCGTGGACATCGAGATCGAAGATTCCAACGGCTTCGATCCGGCAGCTTTTGCCTCCGATCATTTTTCGACGAAAGAGGCGGCCGCTCTCGCTGCCCTCGACAGTGCAGCGGCGCTGGAGATCTGTTATCGCCTGTGGGCCGCGAAGGAGGCCGCCTTGAAGATCAGCGGCCGCGGTATTTTCGACGGACTGGACGAACCAGATCTGGCGGCGCAGCTGAATCTCCTCCGCACCGATGGCGCAACAATCCATCTTGGCCCCGGGTCGCGGCTGCCGCCGATTGCGCTCACTGTGACCCGGCTTGTCAACGCTGCGGATCAGCCCGTCTATTGTGCTCTTGCCAGGGATATAGGCTGAGCGGCGATCTCTTGGCGCGAGCACTTCGGTCGGAACGGCGCCGGTGGAAACCGCGCCTTCCTGCAGCGCCGATATTTCAGGGGCGCGGCGGCGCGTCTGCGTCTTGGCGCGAGGCAAACCAGTTTGCCAGGGTGGCGCCGGAAATATTGTGCCAGACAGAGAAGATCGCGCTCGGAACCGCGGCGATCGGCGAGAAATAGGCCGTGGCCAGCGCGGCACCCAGGCCTGAATTCTGCATGCCCACTTCGATCGCCAGCGCCTTGCGCTTGTAGAAATTTAGCCCGAGCACCTTCGACGCATAATAGCCGAAGAGGTAGCCGAGACCATTATGCAGCATGACGACGGCGAAGATCAGCAGGCCCGACTGCACGATGGCAGCCCTCGAAGCCCCGACCACAGCCGCAACGATCAGTACGATGCCGATGACGCTAACGAGAGGCAGAGCCGGAATTGCCGCGCGGACCAGGCCGGGCACAGCCTTCTGCGCGATAAAGCCAAGCAGCAGCGGCACGATGATGACCTGGACGATGCTGATGAACATCGACCAGGCATTGACAGGCAGATATTGGCTCGCAAACATCCACACCAGGAACGGCGTGACGATGGGCGCAGCCAGCGTCGTCACGCTCGTGCAGGCGACCGACAACGCCACGTCGCCCCGCGCAAGATAGGTCATGACATTGCTCGAGGTGCCGCCGGGGCAGCAGCCAACCAGAATGACGCCGGCGGCGACTTCCGGCGGCATCGGAATGATCTTGGTCAGCAAAAGTGCCAGCGCGGGCATGATGCCGAAATGTGCGATGACGCCAATCGCGACTTCATAGGGACGACGTGCCAGCTCGCGAAAATCGTCAACGGATATGGTCAGGCCCATGCCGAACATGATGATGCCGAGAAGGGTGACGATCCAGGGTGCAAGCTGCTTGAAGACATCGGGCAGGAAAAATCCGAGGACGGCAAACAGGATGACCCATATGGAAAAGGTCTTGCCGACGAAGGCGGAAAAGGATGCCAGAAATTTCATGGGATCTCCGGGGGAAGGAGCGTAAGGATATGGCCGGTCTAAACTCGGGCTATCGCGTGTCAAGGCATCGAATTGCCCGATCCGTCCACTTCCATCATCGATACGGCATTAAATACACAGAAGAGCACGGCAGGTTTGTCTTTCGAGGAGCAAATGCATGATTGTTACCGATCCGGCGCCGATGTCCCGCAGGAAGGCCATATCCTATGCAGTGGGCCTGCCGCTGGCGCTGCTCCTACTTATCTTTTTGCCCGCCGGTCGCCTCGACTGGCGGCCCGGATGGATCTTCGTCACGTTTCTGCTGGTGAGCTATGGAATGGCGTTTCTGATCATGTGGCGCGTCAACCCGGTCATCTTCCAAGCGCGCAGCCGCTTCCAAACCGGCACCAAGCGCTGGGATCTCATCCTGGTCTCGCTCATCTTGCTTGGGATGGTTGCCGAAATACCGCTCGGCGCCCTGGATGCCGGCCGGATGGAATGGTCGGCGATGCCAATCTCCATCGTGATCCTCGGTTATGTTCTGCTCGCGGCGGGCATCGCGCTCGGCACATGGGCCCAGGGCGTCAATCGCTTCTTCGAACCCGGCGTGCGCCTCCAGCGCGAACGCGGCCAGCACGTCATCAGTAACGGCCCCTACGCCTTCGTACGCCATCCCGGCTATGTCAGCGCGATCTTGGTATTTGCGGGGCTGGCATTGGCACTCGGCTCCTGGTGGGCCTTAGTTCCTGCCGCCTGGGCGAGCGCCGTGCTGATCCTGCGCACGAGCTGGGAAGATGCGCTGCTTCACAGCGAGCTCGAAGGCTATGCCGACTATTCCAGGCGCGTGCGGTTCCGCTTGCTGCCGGGCATCTGGTGACGCTCTATTTCATCCGCGCTACGCATGGCCATGCCAGAGGGAGAGGAGGCCACCGGCCTCTCCTTTCAGCGGATCCCTTGCGGGCACGCCAAGCTTTTCGATCATGGCCTGCTGCTCGGCCGTAGGCATTTCCCGGCAGAGATCGGCCTCTTGCCCTGGCGGATAGCCGCCGATCACGAGCAGGTCGTTGCTCGCCTCCAGCCGGCAATGGCCGGTTCCGGCCGGTAGCAGCAGGGCGTCCCCGGCCTCGACCGTGATTTCCTTGCCGGTGGGTCCGCCGATCATCAGCCGGGCCTGACCTGCCGCGATACCCAATATTTCGTGGGCCGTCGAATGAAAATGGTGAAAGGAATAGATGCCGTTTCGCCAGAGGCCGCCCCACCCATTGGTCTGAAAGAGCCGTTCGAAAGCCTCCGCCCTGTTAGGCCCGTCAAGCACCTGACGATAGACGATGACCGGAAATCGCTGGTTATTGGGGACCCAGCCGGATCGCTCGAATTGGATTGCCTGTTCCATACGATCTCTCCCTATCGATGCCATCATAACCGCCGGACCTCGCCGCGGTTCCCGCGGAAACCGGGGAACGATTGCCTGCCGCCGGGGTTTGGAAACGGGCATTCCGATCAACGATGCAGCGAAAGGATAGATCATGCCTTCCATCAATTCCGCACATATCCTCATTCTGGCGACGGATGGCTACGAGCGTTCGGAACTTCGCGTTCCGCTCGACGAACTCAGGAAGCGTGGCGCCGACGTCAAGGTTGCCTCCATCAAGAAGGACAGCATCAAGAGCTGGGATAAGACCGATTGGGGCGACAGCGTCGACGTCGATCTCATGGCCAAGGACGTCGACGTGAACCAGTTCGACGCGCTGGTGCTGCCGGGTGGTCAGATCAATCCCGACAAGCTGCGTGTCGAAGAGGATGCCATGCGCGTCGTCCGCGAGTTCCTGAATTCCGGCAAGGTGGTCGCCGCCATATGCCACGCGCCCTGGCTGCTCGTCGAGGCCGACGCGTTGCGAGGACGCCAGGCAACCTCCTACTGGTCCATCAAGACGGATGTCAAAAATGCCGGTGCGACCTGGAAGGACGAAAAGGTCGTGGCCGATGAAGGCATCATCACGTCCCGATCGCCCGATGATCTTCCGGCCTTCGTCGATAAGATCGTCGAGGAAATTCAAGAGGGCCGGCACCGGCGGCGTGCAGCCTGACCGCTCGATCCCAACGAAATTTGCCAAGCCCCGGCGGCAACTGCCGGGGCTTTCGCGTACTTTCCCGGTGGCAGACCGAAGCTTTGCCAATCCGCATATTGACGGGTGGGGCTTGCTTTGATCTGTTGGCGGGACATGACAATGCCTGATGCCCGCCGGAAGTGGACGGATATCGGGGAGGAAAGCAGAGTATGACGATGGAGGCTGTTAGGGCGGTCAGCCTGAAGCAGGTGGCGATTTCGTTTGAAATGGCCGGCAAGGCACGGTTCGATGCCGTGGCGGCAACCAATCTGGAGGTAGGAGCGCATGAGTTCGTGGCTATCGTCGGGCCGACCGGCTGCGGCAAATCCACCCTTCTCAATGCGACGGCGGGGCTTTTGACGCCGGCATCCGGCACGGTCGAAGTCTTCGGCCAGCCGCTGAAGTCCATCAATAAACAGGCAGGCTATCTCTTCCAGCAGGATTCGCTGATGCCGTGGAAAACGGTTCTCGAGAATGTCGCGATCGGACTAGAGATTGCGGGAAGGGATAAAGCCGAGACAAGACGGATTGCGCGCGAGTGGCTGGGACGCGTCGGCCTTGCCGCATTTGCCGATCGTTTCCCGCGCATGCTCTCAGGCGGCCAGCGCAAGCGGGTCGGTCTCGCCCAGGTGCTCATCCGCAATCCCAAACTGTTGCTGATGGACGAACCCTTCGGGCCGCTCGATGCGCAGACTCGCCTGATCATGGGCGACCTGCTGCTGAAACTCTGGTCCGAGGACCGCAAGGCCGTCATGTTCGTCACGCACGATCTCGATGAGGCGATTGCCCTTGCCGACCGTGTCGTCATCATGTCCGCCGGTCCGAAATCCCGCATCATCGGCGATTTCAAAGTTCCTCTGGAGCGGCCGCGCGACATCGGCGAGATACGCCACGATCCCGTATTCAACCGCCTGCATCGTGATATCTGGCAGGCGCTGCGCGATGAGGTGATGACAGCCTACCGCCAGAGCAGCGGAGAGATCGCATGAACCGCTCTCTCCTTCTCCTGCTGCAAATCCTGGTGGCACTGGTCATTCTGGCTCTCTGGCATCTGGCGACCAACACCAGCCTCTTCGGCAATCCAAAGACCATATCCTTCTTCTTTGCCGATCCGCTCAAGGTGGCGCAGCGGGTCGTTCAATGGTTTGCTTCCGGCTCGATCTGGTATCATCTCTGGATCACGCTATCGGAATCGATCCTGGCCTTCCTGCTCGGCGCCTTCGGCGGCATCGTCTTCGGCTTTTGGTTCGCCCGCCGGCCTCTCATCGCCGCTGTCTTCGACCCTTACGTGAAGGCGGCGAATGCACTGCCCCGCGTCGTGCTCGCCCCAATCTTCGCGCTGTGGTTCGGCCTCGGCATCTGGTCGAAGGTCGCGCTCGGCATCACGCTCGTCTTCTTCATCGTCTTTTTCAATGTCTATCAGGGTGTCAAGGAAGTCAGCCAGCCCGTGCTGTCCAACGCCCGTATGCTCGGCATGAACGAGCGGCAATTGCTGCGCCATGTCTATATGCCGTCTGCGCTCTCCTGGGTGTTTTCCAGCCTGCATACCTCGGTGGGTTTTGCGGTCGTCGGCGCCGTCGTCGGCGAATATCTGGGCTCGGCCGCCGGGCTCGGCTATCTCATCCAGCAGGCGGAGGGCGTCTTCGACGTGACTGGAGTCTTCGCCGGTATGGTCGTTTTAACCGCCTTTGTCCTGCTCGTGGACTGGGTGATGACGATGGTCGAACGACGGCTGCTTGCCTGGCGCGGCCAATAGCACATTGAGAATAGCGAAATGGAGGAACAAGGACATGGAACGCAGGACATTTCTGATCGGGACGGCAAGCTTCGGTATCGGCGCATCGCTTGCCGGCATTCTGCCGGCGATGGCGCAGGACGCGAAGCCGGAAAAGCCCGATCTCCTGATCGGCGTCGGCGGCAAGCCGCTGCTCTATTACCTGCCGCTGACGATCGCCGAGCGGAAGGGCTTCTTCAAGGAAGAGGGCCTCAATGTCACCATCAATGATTTCGCCGGCGGTTCGAAATCGCTGGAAGGCCTGATCGGCGGCTCCCTTGATGTCGTCGCCGGCGCTTATGAACATACGATCCGCATGCAGAACAAGGGGCAGGATATCGTCGCGATCTGCAACCTCGGCCGCTTCCCCGGCATCGTCATTGCCGTGCGCAAGGATCTCGCCGCCGAAATCAAGTCGATGGCCGATATGAAGGGCCGCAGGATCGGCGTAACCGCGCCAGGCTCCTCGACGGCGCTCATGTTCCAATATGCCATGCTGAAGAACGGGCTGAAGACCGACGATGCATCGCTGATCGGCGTCGGCGGCGGGGCGGGCGCAGTTGCCGCGGTCAAGAGCGGACAGATCGACGGCCTTTCCCATCTCGATCCCGTCATCGCGCAACTGCAATATGACGGCGACATCACGGTCCTTCTGGATACCCGCACCGAAGCCGGTACCCGTGCGCTCTTCGGCGGCCCGAACCCGGCTGCAACCGTCTACATCAAGCGCGAGTTTGCCAAGGAAAACCCGATCACCACGCAACGGACGGTCAATGCCTTCATGAAGGCATTGAAGTGGATCGCGACGGCAAGCCCGGAGGATGTCGCCGGCGCCGTGCCGGAGGAATATCTGCTCGGCAATCGCGACCTCTATATGCAGGCCTTCAAGAATTCCAAGGAAATGTACTCGCCGGATGGCATGGTGACGATGGAAGGCTATAAGTCCATGATGGGAGTCTTGAAGACGCTCGATCCCGAGCTCGCCAATGCCGACGTACCCTTCGAGAAGACATTCGATCCAACCTTCGTCAAGGCCGCAAAGACCTGATCAAAGGCCACCGGCGACATACGATAACCGACCTGCCGCCCTCGTGCACGGCGGCACGCCCCTCGGCTCAGTCTTTCTCGATACGCAACGCTTCGAGAAACGTACGAAAAGCGCCGACCGCCCGTTTCGACGTCGCCTCTGGATCCTCGGAATTGGCGATCCATTGCGCGGCGCAGCTGCTTGCCGCATTGATGAGGCGAGCGCCGGCTTCCGGGTCTATGTCGACGATGATACCTTCTTCGCGAAGACAGCGAAGGCTTTCCCTGATCGTGGCGATACAGCCGTTGGCGCTCGGCCATCCGGAGGGATCGCCGAGCACGGCCGGACCGTCACGAAACATGATGCGCTGAATTTCCGGCTCCAGCGCCATCTCGACGTAACCGACATTCTCATCGACGAATGCCTGCCAGCGTGACGGTGCCTGGGATGAGATCTGACAGAGCCTTGCGGTCATTTCGGCATCGATCTCGTTGACCACGGCCTGCAGCAGCCCCTTCTTGTCGCCGAAGTGATGATAGAGAGCCCCTCGCGTCAGCCCGGCCTCCGCCGTAAAATCGTCCATCGAGGCGTCGGCATAGCCGACGCTGCCGAACGCCCTGCGGCCGGCGGCCAGCAGCTTGGCTCGCGTTTCGGCAATCATTTCACTGCGAGGTTTGCGCATTGTGTCTCCATCGGCCCTTCACATTAATTCGCATACACCGCGTATATTAGTTGACATACGAGACGTATGCAATTATTCATTTACATACGCTGCGTATGCGCATGCCATTCGTCCAATCCAGGGAATGTTCCGATGTCCAATCCTTATAGAGAGATTTTCCGAGCGCCCGGTGCCAAGGGCTTTTCAGCCGCCGCCTTCTTTGCCCGACTTCCGCTTGCCATGGCGCCGATCGGCATCGTCGCCATGCTGTCGCAGACACGCGGTGAATATTGGCTGGCCGGCGCGGTGTCAGCCACCTTCGCGCTGACCAATGCTTTCGTCTCGCCGCAGATATCGCGCTTCGTCGACCGGCTCGGCCAAAGTGCCGTCGTCGTGCCGGCCACCATCGTTTCGGTCGCCGCCTTCATCGTTCTCGTTGTCGCCGCAAATCAGATGTGGCCAGCCTGGACGCTATTTGCCTCGGCCTTTTTCGCGGCCGTCATGCCGAGCATACCTGCCCTGGTACGCGCGCGCTGGACGGAAATCTTTCGCGACCGGCCCGAGTTGAACACGGCCTTCGCATTCGAATCGGCAGCCGACGAGCTCGTCTACATCACCGGTGCGTCCCTTTCCGTCGGACTAGCCGTCTCGCTATTCCCGGAAGCCGGAATGGTCGCCAGCACTATCTTCCTCGCACTCGGATCGGCAGCCTTCCTGATGCAACGATCGACGGAGCCCAAGGTTCGTGCTGTCGATGCCGCAGCGCCGCAACACTCGGCGATCCGGCTGCGACCGGTCCAGATCATCACGCTCGCCCTGATCTTCGTGGGAGCCACCTTCGCAACTGCGGAAGTCAGTGCCGTCGCCATCACCAAGCAACTTGGTGAACCGAGTGCCGCAAGCATCGTCATCGGCGTCTATGCGCTCGGTTCCTTCGTCGTCGGCCTCATCATCGGAGCGCTGAATCTTAAAATGCGGCTGCAGCGTCAGCTACTGGTGGCCGTCACGGTCCTTACCATCACCTCCCTGCCGCTTCTTGCTGCCAGCACCTCGGTCGCACTGCTCGCCTTTGCCGTTTTCCTCAGCGGCGTCGCCATTTCCCCGACCTTCATCACCGCCTTCGGGCTGATCGAACGCCGCGTGCCGGAGGCCATGCTGACGGAGGGCGTGACCTGGGTCATGACCGGCATCGGTATCGGCATGGCACTCGGCGCCTTCGTCTCCGGCTGGGTGGTGGATAGTTTCGGCCCCGCCAACGGCTTCTGGGTTTCAGTCGCGGCAACCATCGCAGCCGTCGTCGTCATAGCGCTCGGCCAGGCTAGCCTTTCCGGCGCACGAGCATCCAGCACGGCCACCGTTACGCAGCTGGCCGAATGAGGGGACGGGAGAGCCGCCTGCGGCGGCATATTGCTCCGTGACGAATTTGTCCGCGGAACAACATTGCCTGTTCCTGCAGCCTATGCGCGCCGAAAGACCCGTTGCCGGGTGCTGACCCAGTCGAGAAAAGTCAGCGCCCCTCCCAAAACCAGAAAGGCTGTGGCCAGCAGCGCCATGTTCAGCAGGACGGCTTCAAGGCCGATATCGCGGACATCCAGGAACGGATATGGATAGAAGCGGGAGACATACCCATGCGCAAGCGTATAAACGGAATAGGCTGCGGGAAAAGCCAGCCACCAGAGCATATCGCGCCAGGAAAGCTTGCCGCGCTCGCTCAGAAAAACCCAATCCAAGGCATACAGCACCGGAACACAATAATGGAGTATCTGGTCACCGAACAATTGCCAGCCGCGGGGGTGCCAAACGTCCCTTAGCATGAAGACATAAACGATGCCCGCAATCCCCACGTAGATAAGGAGGGCGCCTCGGATTGACGGCCTGCTCGCCCATTGACCGATCGACGAGCGCGGCACGATCTGCGCGCAAAGCAGTATCGCAGCAAGCAGGAGATTGGACTGAATGGTGAAATAGCTGAAGAAATTCACCGTCATCGTCAGCCGGGAAACATGCGCGGCGGGTATGATGGCGAAATATGAAACCGCGATACCCGATAAAGCGAGTAGCGCAAGCAGATATCGATAGATGGGAATCAAGCCTCTCATGAAGCCTCGCCTGCTGAATCGCCGCCGCAGCGGAGGCTGGGAAAATTTAACATCGAAACCGTTCGATTTCATCGAAATTCCATATCTCATCGAAGACAAGACACACCCCGAAACTTCCGCCAGTCCGCCAAACTCCACGGTAAGATCGGCCGTATCGGAGATAAATCCGCTCGCAGAAGACTATTCGATTGCGGCAAATCAAAAGCAAGCATCGAACGGCCAAAGCAGCCCTTCGGCCGTGAAGCGACCGGCTCTTCTAGGGATCGCCGGCTTGATATCGGTACGTTGATGCTTGAAAGCCGCTTGCAGGACGCGCTCTCGCAGGAGATCGTCAGATGCGCATGCGCGGCACGTCGTTGGGATCGAGGCGCAGCTCGATCAGCACCGGGCGATTGCGATTCCTGATGGCGTCCAGAGCGCCTTCAAGCTGATCGGCCGAGTTGACCGCAATACCGTGGCCGCCGAGCGCGGTAGCGACCTCGGCAAACGAAGGCCAGTCGAACTGGGTGAGACCCGGGTCCATCTTCCGATCGCGAAACTGGATATGTTCCGCCCCATAGGCGGAATCATTGCAGACGATGACGATCAGGTCCTGCCCCAGACGCACGGCGGTATTGAACTCGTTGACGCCGCTCATCATGAAACCGCCGTCCCCGGTGAAAAGCACGACCGGCCGATCCGGCGCGGCAACGCTTGCGCCGATCGCTTCCTGCAATCCAAGACCGATCGAGCCGAAATTTGCCGTCACGACGAAACTGCTGGGATCGCCGACCGAAATCCGGCACCAGACCTCGGTCATGAAACGTCCGCCGTCGGTCACAAGCACTCTGTTCTTCGGCAGGGCTTTTTCCAGCTCCTCGAGCGCCCAGATGTAGTTTACATATCCCGCATTCGTCTTGCCGCGCTGATCGGGTGGATGGGTGGTGAGCGAGGGAATATCCAGTTCACGCGTGAAGCCGCTGGGCGGAATTTCCGCCATATCCAGCCAATGAACGAAATTGTCTGCCGTCAATCCCGCATCGGCCACCAAAGCCGCATCCGGATGAATGTTCCTGCCGATGGCGCGCGCATCCATATCGATCTGGACAACGCGCTTGCCCTTCGGGAGCTTGCCCCTGTCGGTGGTGAAGTCATGCAGTCCCGCTCCAAAGCAGATCAGGCAATCCGTCCTGGCGATCAGCTCATAGGCGGCGGGTGTGCTGAGCGTGCCGAATATGTCCATATTATAGGGATGACCGCCGAAGAGGCCCTTGGCTTTCAAGGTCGTTGCAAGCGGCGCCTCCAGCCGATCCGCCAGCCGGATCAGCTGATCGCGCGCGCTGCAAGCCCCGCCGCCCGCGAGAATGAGCGGACGCTTTGCCGAAGCGATCATGCCGATGGCCCTGTCCAGCGCATCGCCCTCGGGCACATAGCCGGGAGCGTCGAAGACTTCGAAGACAGCCCGCTCGTGAGCCTGTTCGCACCACATGAAATCGGCGGGCATATTCAAGACGATCGGACGCCGCTCGACGCGGGCTCGGTAGAAAGCGCGGGCGACATCCCGGGTTGCGGTTTCCGGTGAGCGCATCTGCTCGAACCCGGCGCCGGTGGCCTTGACCACCTCGCGCTGATCGATGCTTTGCAGGTGGTGCGGGTTGACAACCGGCGTGTCACCCGCCAGGAGCACCATCGGGATGGAGCCGCGCACACCTTCGGTGAGCGCCGTGACGCAATTGGTCAAAGCCGGACCGTGGGTTACGCTCGCCACACCCACCCTGCCCGCGACGTGGGCATAGGCAAGCGCCATCAGGACCGAACTTCCCTCGTGCGCTGCCGGCACGAAACGGCCGCCGCATCCGCGCACATAATGGTCGATCATGAAGAGATTGGCATCCCCCATGAGACCGAACATCGTCCCGACATCGTGATCACGAACCGCGCGAGCGATCGACTGGTACACATAGATCGTATTGTCGGTCATTGAGTATTTCCCCCGCCGCAGCGCGTCAAATCGGTGACGCTCAGAATATCAGGAAGACTGTGCAAGAGGTGCGCAAGTTGGAGATCAAATATCCATTTTCGCGCAAGACAATGCCTGGCCTTTTGAAGATCATACATGATTTGTGCGTATACGGATGCGATGACCTCAAGACATCTCCTCATGGGTTTGGGTGTGAGATGTCATGCTACCATCTCCGGCACGCCTTCCGATAAGGTGTTTCGCATTTTTCTATAAAGTCTTGCGGCGGCTCACCCCGTAACGTGCGACGCTCGTTTGGAGGAAACGAGAAACGCAAAGGTATGGAGGAGATTACCTTGGCAGAAGCAGCAGAGGAAAATACCGCACGCCTATCCCCCGAAGATGAAAAACTCAGCATCGGCGCCAATCTGGCCTATGGGCTTCAGCATGTTCTGACCATGTATGGCGGCATCGTCGCCGTTCCATTGATCATTGGCCAGGCCTCAGGCCTCACGCCGGCCGACGTCGGTCTGCTCGTGACCGCATCGCTGTTTGCCGGCGGTCTTGCGACCATCCTGCAGACGATGGGGATACCCTTTTTCGGCAGCCGCCTTCCCCTCGTGCAAGGCGTATCCTTTTCCGGGGTCGCAACGATGATTGCCATTACCGGACATGGTGGCATACAGGCGGTATTCGGAGCGGTTATTGCGGCATCGCTTATCGGGCTCATCATCACGCCCGTCTTTTCACGCGTCACACGCTTCTTTCCGCCTATCGTCACCGGCATTGTCATCACGACCATCGGGCTCACGCTCATGCCGGTTGCGGCGGGCTGGGCCATGGGCGGCAACAGGAGCGCGCCGGATTTCGGCAGCCAGGCCAATATTCTGCTTGCCGCCGCGACGCTCATGATCGTGCTGCTGCTCAGCAAGCTGGGAAGTGCCGCAATATCGAGATTATCGATCCTGCTCGCCATCATCATCGGCACGGGGATCGCCTATGCAGCCGGCATTGCCGATTTCTCGCGGGTGATGAACGGACCACTTGTCGCCCTACCGCAGATCTTCCATTTCGGCTATCCTGTATTCGATACGGCGGCAATCATCTCGATGTGCATCGTCATCATGGTGACGCTGGTCGAAACCTCGGCGGATATCCTCGCCGTCGGCGAGATCGTCGGCACCAAGGTTGACGCGCGCCGGCTCGGCGACGGCTTGCGCGCCGATATGCTTTCCAGCATCCTCGCCCCGGTCGTCGGCTCCTTCACCCAGAGTGCCTTTGCCCAGAATGTCGGCCTTGTGGCCGTGACCGGCATCAAGAGCCGATTTGTCGTGGCGACCGGCGGCCTTTTTCTCGTCGCCCTCGGCTTGCTGCCGATCGTCGGCCGCATCGTCGCGGCGGTGCCGAGTTCCGTCCTCGGCGGGGCGGGGCTCGTCCTCTTTGGGACGGTTGCGGCAAGTGGTATCCGCACACTCGCCAAGGTCGACTACGAGAACAACATGAATCTCATCATCGTGGCGACCTCGATCGGCTTCGGCATGATCCCGATCGCCTCGCCGGGCTTCTACGAGCACTTTCCCGCATGGGTCATCACCATCTTCCACTCGGGTATCAGTTCGGCGGCCTTGATGGCGATCACGCTGAACCTCCTGTTCAATCACCTCACGACCGGAAACTCGGATCAGCAATCGGTCTTCGTTGCGGGAACGGAACGCCTGATCCATTACCAGGATATTGCCGGCCTGCATGACGGCGATTATTTCCTGAACGGCAAACTCTACGACGCCAATGGCTCTGAAGTGCCGCTGATCCCTGCGGAAGCGCATTGAACGCAAACAGACCCGCTTCGGCGGCTTCAAAGCTTCGGCATCTTGGAGCCGCCTCCTTATGCAGTCCCAACTGCTATTGCTGATAGATGCGGCGTTTTGGACGCGGTTTGAAGCCTCTACGGTGCTATCGCACCCTCAAAGGCCGCCGCCTCTCACCGTCTTGATCGATTCCGTCAACACCGTCGCCCGGGCGTATTCCATGGCTGCGCCGGCCCCTTCAATCCAGTCGGCTGCCGGGCGGCAGGACTGACGAAGCATTACCACGTTCGCAAGTGGGGTGCGGGCCGAGTTCGGCTTTGAGCGCAGCGCCTTCGCGTCATCACCGGTAGACCGACGGGTCGTAAATCCGACTCTTCCTCCGGCAAGCCCCAAGGACCTTGAGTAAGGCGCGTCAAAATTTGCGTTTGCCGCCCGGCGCACCTATGCGCCCTACAGTATATTTCTATGTAAAACTTATTATTTTGCGAAATCTTGTACAAAGATAATATACATATGGTATGTTTATTAAGTAAGTCCCGCTAATATACTTTGTAAAAGTACTAAGTTTACATTAGTTTATGGTGTATTTTTGCACCTGTGACGGATTTATGAAGACAAAATACATAACAACTTCGAACTATTCTATTCCGGTACGCCATTAGCCTCGCTAGCGTGCCTGCACGAAAGTTTTTGAGCTTTCGGTAAGAGGGACCCCGAATTGATGGACGTGGCGGATAACCTCCGACTGCGTTCCGATCCGGCAAACGATTGGAGAAAAAATGAATATCAAGAGCCTTCTTCTCGGCTCCGCTGCTGCGCTTGCAGCAGTTTCCGGTGCTCACGCGGCCGACGCTATTGTTGCTGCTGAGCCCGAGCCGCTGGAATACGTTCGCATCTGCGACGCTTACGGTGCCGGTTACTTCTTCATCCCGGGCACGGAAACCTGCCTCAAGATCGGTGGTAAGGTTCGTACCGAAGGTCAGTGGTACGACGCCTACAACCCGAACACTCATTTTGGCACTCTCTGGCACACTCGTGCTGAGCTGCAGTTCCAGACGGCAACGGACACCGAATACGGCCCGCTGAAGACCAACACCGAACTGCGTTGGGACTGGCAGGAAGGCAATGCCACGGCGACCAACCTGCTGCACGCCAGCATCAGCCTCGGCGGCTTCACCATTGGTAAGGAAGACTCGCAGTTCAACGTCTTCACCGGTTATGCCGGCGACGTCATCAACGACGACGTGATCGCTGACGGCCCGTATGAACTGAACCAGATCACCTACAACTACGACGCCGGCAACGGCTTCACGGCTGTGATCTCGGTCGAAGACAGCAACTCCGGCCCTGGCGCCACCGGCGCAAACGGCGAAGACAGCCACAACCACTACGCTCCTGATGTTGTTGCCGGTGCTGGCTTCAAGTCTGGTGCATGGAGCTTCAAGCTCGTTGGCGGCTACGACTCGATCGTTGAAGAAGGCGCCATCAAGGCTCGTGTCGATGCCGACTTCGGCGTCTTCTCGGTCTTCGTGATGGGCGGCTGGAACACCGATGGCGACAAGCTCAACAAGTATGCGCCTGGCGATTCGATCGGCCAGAGCTGGGGTGACTGGGCTGTTTGGGGTGGCGTTGGCGTTCCCGTCAACGACAAGCTGAAGTGGAACCTGCAGCTCGCCTACACGGACAACAAGACCTTCGCCGCAACCACGAACGTCAAGTGGCATCCGGTCAAGAACCTCCTGATTCAGCCGGAAATTTCCTACACCAACTGGGACTCCATCAACCAGGATCAGTGGGCAGGCAGGCTCCGCTTCGAGCGCACCTTCTAATCTGATCTGAACTAGACCTCCGATCAGAGACGGGAGAAGACCTGGTTTCCCTCCGGGTCTTCTTCCATAATTCATTGAAGCCATATTCCGGCTGTCATTTCCAATCCATATGTCACGCAGTCCGAGCAAGGCGAGAAGAAGCGCTCGCGTTACCGAGGCGAAACTTTCCAGCCTGACGGCCTGCGCCTACCGCGATAAGACACGCCGGGGAGACACTGCTTTCGTAATCCCTCCCCTTGCCGCACATTGCCCGCCGCGAGACCTAAGAAAGGGTACTCCGACCCGTAAGATCCGAAGATGATACCGCCTGACGCACCTGGGCATAGCCGAGGAACGTTTCGCGTAGCATGTTCTGTGGCATCTCAAGGTCGAATCAGCGAGATTCAACTTTGTCTTTGCGGAGGAGTTGACGGTCTTCGCACTCGCGCAACCCAAATGTTTCGAGAATCTTTCCCGAAGGAAAGCATCTGTCTGGTTGCCAAAAAACCATAATTGTTCCACCTAGATTATAGATTGAACATTTAACGTTGAGAATCGGGCCCAGACTTGATGCGTACGAAATATGGTTTCCTCTGCCTGTTCCTGACATTTGCCTCATCGGCATATGCTCTGGAAGCCGGTTCACCGCCAGTTTTGACACCGCTGCCGCAGCAGGCGCAGGCCGCTCATTTGACGGCGCAATTTCTGCAGCGCTTCCACTATAAGCCCGTTCCGCTGGATGACGTTCTCTCCGCCAGGATCATGAATCGCTTCATCAAATCCCTTGATCCGGATCGTGTCATCTTCCTGCAGAGCGATATCGACAAGTTCATGGTGGGCAGCACCAAGATCGATGACTCCATCAATCAGGAAGACCTGAATATCCCATTTTCCATTTTCAACGTTTACGAGCAGCGCGTCGTCGATCGCATGAGCTATGCGCGCAGCCTGCTCAGCCAGAAGTTCGATTTCACGGTCAAGGAAGACTACTCGCTGGTGCGGGACAAGGAGCCATGGCCGCAAACGGAAGCGGAAAGCAATGATCTCTGGCGCAAGCGCGTCAAGAACGACTGGCTGCGCCTCAAGCTTGCGGGCAAGGATGATGCCGCCATTCGCGATACGCTCGACAAGCGCTACGAAAATTCCCTGGAGCGCGCCTATAAATACAAGAGTGACGATGTCTTCCAGACGTTCATGGACGCCTATACGACGTCCGTCGATCCGCATACCGACTATTTCGGCGCGACCGCCTCGGCGGAATTCGATATTTCGATGAAGCTCTCGCTGGTCGGTATCGGCGCGGTGCTGCAAGAAAGGGACGATTATACGACGATCCGCGAACTGGTCGCCGGGGGTCCGGCACAATTGTCCGGCAAGCTTGCGGTTGGCGATCGCATCATCGGTGTCGGTCAAGGCGAGAGCGGCCCCATCAAGGAAGTCGTCGGCACGCGGCTCGATGAAATCGTACAGATGATCCGCGGCGCCAAGGGTTCGGTCGTGCGCCTTGACATTTTGCCCGCCGATGCCGGGCCGGATGGCAAGCATCACGTCATCAGCCTCGTCCGTGACAAGATCAGCCTCGACAAGCAAGCCGCCAAGCAGACGATCCTGTCGGTAAAGGACGGCAATGCGACGCGCAGGATCGGCGTGATCACTCTGCCTGCTTTCTATGAAGATTTCGAAGCGCGGCGCAAGGGCGACAAGGATTACCGCAGCGCCAGCCGCGACGTCGCCAAGCTTCTCGGCGAATTGAAGCAGGAAAAAGTCGATGGGGTGCTGATCGACCTGCGCAACAATGGCGGCGGCTCACTGTCGGAAGCGATCGACCTGACCGGTCTGTTCGTCGGCAAGGGTCCGGTCGTCCAGCAGCGCGATGCCGGCGGCGAAGTGGAGGTCGAGAGCGATGATCTTGCCGCTCCGGCCTGGACCGGTCCGGTCGGCGTGCTCATCAATCGCGGCTCGGCATCGGCCTCCGAGATCTTTGCCGCAGCGATCCAGGATTACGGCCGCGGCGTGATTATCGGGGAACCGAGCTTCGGCAAGGGCACGGTGCAAACCGTGGTCAATCTCGATCAGGTCGCCCATAATCAGAAACCGAAATTCGGCGAGCTGAAATTGACGGTCGCTCAATTCTTCCGCGTCAATGGCGGTACGACACAGCTGCGCGGTGTGACGCCGGATATCAGCCTGCCGGGACTTTCCGATCTCAAGACCTTCGGCGAGTCGAGCTACGACAACGCGCTGCCCTGGACGCAGGTGAAGCCTGCGAATTACAAAACTTGGGGTAATGTCCAGGCGCTGCTGCCGCAATTGCAAAGCCGCCATGACGCGCGGGTGAAGGACGATCCGGAATACCAGCGCTTCGTGGAAGACGTCATGACGCTCAAGGAGCAGCGCGACAAGAAGGTCATCTCTCTCAACGAAGCCGAGCGCCGCAGCGAGCTGGCCGCCCAGGCAAACCGCCTCAAGGCACGCGGACAGGTGAATGACGGCATCGATACCGGCGAGGATGACGGGCTGCAGGCCAATGAGCGCAGCCTGAGCGCCGATATCGCCATCGAAAAGGCCCGCAAGAACGCAAAGGATATCCTGCAGAATGAGGCTGCCTCCATCGTCGCGGATGAGGCGGACCTGCAGGCCGGTATGTCGAGGGCTGCGGCAAAGTAGTCACGAAGTTACATCGCGCCGCCGAGGAATCGACGGCGCGGCCGGACCTCGACCGGCTCGTCGGCTGCGGGTGCGTGAGACGCGCAGTTAGAGCAAAATGCAAAAAAGTGTGGATAGCCTTCAGACGGCCTTCCGCTCTACTGCCTTGATTTCAAGGCGAATTCGGATTTCAGTTCGATAGACCTGAATTCATCCGGCTTCAGGGCCTCAGCTACGTTTCAGCTAGCCGTTGTAGGCTATGTGCGTGCGAATACTTGCGCCCCCAACAAAGTTTCGCACGAGGCGCCGATAAGGCTCTCTGCTCTGCCTCATGCCAATGAGGCAGAGC
The DNA here is from genome assembly GCF_003024605.1 of Rhizobium sp. JAB6. Lineage (GTDB taxonomy): Bacteria > Pseudomonadota > Alphaproteobacteria > Rhizobiales > Rhizobiaceae > Rhizobium. Next base: position 44,855 of record NZ_PYJQ01000004.1, read on the forward strand.
TTTCCCCGCCCGAGCAGGCTCAACGTGCTTCGGCTACATCATTGAAGCTTTGGATACTCTCCGCAGCTATCCTCATTGAATTCATTTTCATCCCCACGACTCTCCACCGCATCTCTTTAGGAACGGCGACAACTGCCTCTTCGCAGGGTGCACGAAATTGGCTAAGAGGCCATATGTTTGAGCTTGTTTCGATCGCCACCGCCAGTCAGGAAATCAAGCGAAGCCGGTTCGTTGCGACGGCCGCTCCAATTGCCGATACCGAGGCGGCAAAGACGTTCGTCGCACAGCACTCTGCCATGGATGCCAATCACAATTGCTGGGCCTGGCGTATCGGACAGAACTATCGCTTCAGCGATGATGGCGAGCCGAGCGGTACGGCTGGCAAGCCGATCCTCCAGGCTATCGACGGCTTCGAATTGGATAAGATCGCCGTCATCGTGACACGCTGGTTCGGCGGCACTCTTTTGGGCGCTGGCGGGCTGATCCGCGCTTATGGCGGCACCGCCGCACTATGTCTGCAAGGCGCTGAGAAGAAAGAAATACTCCCCACCATCGCGGCAACCATCGACGTGCAGTTTTCATATCTCGCTCTGGTGAAAGCGAAGCTCCACGCGGAGGCCGGCGTGCAGATTCTGGAAGAGCGTTTCACCGAATCCGGAGCCGTGCTCAGTGTGACCATAGCCGCCTCGCTCGTCGAGCGGGTTTCTGACAACGTCCAGGATCTGACGAGCGGCCGCGCTGCGGTAAAATGGGATTGATTGGAACATTCATCACGACGGCGAATAATGGCGCTTGCCTGTGCTTGCGATAGGACACGCATAGACGATCGGTCAGCTTATAATACAAGCCCACGCAGCGGCCCCGATCTCGACGACGCCCCGTACGCCGTAAACCCGACCCAAAGCGCAATAGACCCGAGCGCAAGCTCCCAAGGATAATGAACATCGTACCGTAACCGATTTCCCGCCCGCGCCAGCCACCAGTGGAACGCCGGCAACATCCATACTTGCCGCCCCGCATCATCAACAGATGCGCTTCACCAAATTACTGAAAAGTCATGCAGTTAAAAAAGAGAAGGATTCGGAGGGAAAGCCGAATCCTTCTCATCTTGATCGGAGGTCAACCGATCGGGGCGGGCAGCCCCATCGGATTGGAACGACGGGCTGCAGCTACCGACACAGGGTGTCGGATGGCGACCGGACTTGGAGCTTGAAAATGCCCCTCGCCCGAGCTATGAATTCTATATACATACATTCGGTATGTTTGACAACCGATTTCAAGCGGATTACGGCAACATTTGGAAAACGGTTGTTGACGCCAGGTTTGGCATTCATGCTCCCTTGACCATGCGGATTCGACGGGCATGGTGTTGAAATGCAGAAGGCGACAAATGACGAGGATGCTTAACGACCCGGCTGCTCAAGGGAGGATATCTGAGGAATAACATCTCCCCTCGACCGGCAACTCTTGAAATCCTGCTGAAAACGATTGTGCCGTCGCGACATCTATGGGATGGCCGTGCAACGATCTTGGCAATCGCACGGAGAATCGGATGAATCTTCTCAGAAAAGACAGTTTTGCGGGTGCCCGCCAGCAGACTGCATCAATAGGCAGCAGATCATCCTCAGAATATTGGTGGGTACCGGGAAGCCTGGCGATATATTTCATCGTGCAGGCAGCCATTCGCATTGCCATCTCGAACTCGCTGCGGATCGACGAAGCGCAGCAGTTTCTCGTCGGCCAATGGCTCGCCTGGGGGTATGACGCCCAGCCGCCGCTCTACAACTGGATTCAATACGGCATCTTCGAAATTTTCGGCACGAGCGTGGCATCCCTCGTCATCGTCAAGAATCTTCTGCTTTTCCTGGTCTATCTCGCCTATTACAAGCTTCTGCGATTGCTCGTGACCGATAAGGGCCTGGCGGCGGTCGGAACGCTATCGCTCTTGACGATGCCACAGATGTTCTGGCAGGCGCAGAGAGACCTGACGCATACCGTCGGCACCCTGCTTGCGGTGCTCATGTTGATCTACTTCATCGTCGTGACCATTCGCCGCCCGACCGTCATCTCCTATGCGCAGATCGGCCTCTGGGCCGGCCTCGGCATGCTGACGAAGTACAATTTCGCTCTGGTAATCGGCAGCGTCCTCGCCGCGACCTTCTTTCATCCGGTCGGACGAAAAAGGCTCATGGACTGGCGCCTTCTGCTGACGCTCGCAATCGCCGTTCTGGTGTTCCTGCCACACGCGATATGGATGGTGTCCAACATGGATCGGGTCCTGACAACGACGGTCCACACCATGTCGGAGCAAGGCGACGGCGGAAAGCTTTCCGATATCGGTTTCGGACTTCTGGAGCTGGTCAAGACGAGCGTGGCAATCATTGCTCCCACGAGCGTGATCTTTCTTCTGTTCTTCCGCCAATCACTCCTGCGAGCGCTGCGGGCCAGAAGCGAATGGAGCGATTTCGTCGGCAGAATACTTTTAAGCACCATCGCGATCTTGGTGGTGTTGATACTGGTGATCACGCTTACGGAGTTTCGCGACCGCTGGCTGCTCCCCTTCCTGTTTCTGCTGCCGGCCTATTTCTGTCTCAAGCTCGATGCAGCGGGGCCTCAAAGCCAGGCCGATATCAAAAAACTCCTTTACCTGCCCATCATCATGATGATTGCGCTGCCTCTGATCATAGCGGGAAGTGTTCTTTTCGCGCGGTTTTTCCATTCCTACGAGCATCTGAATACGCCCTATGCCACCTTTGTGGACAAAGTCGTCACCGCAGAGGGAAAACAACCCTCGGCGGTGGTGGCGACGACCTGGCTCAAGGCCGGCAATCTCCGGGTGAACATGCCGCACACACCGGTCATATCGACGGAATATCCCGCGTCGGATCTCAGCCGGCAGGTCATAGGAGATGGACCGGTCTTGCTGGTCTGGAACGAGCGGGACGGGCATCAATCCACCATGCCGGACGCGCTGCAGCTATGGTTCGCGTCGAAATTCGGGACGACGGCGCAGTTGCCGCCGCAACAGGACATCGCCCTTCCGTATTACTACGGCAGGGAGCCGGATCGCTATCATTTTGGCTATGCGTGGTATTATCCAAAGCCGAACTGATTTGAGATTGCGTAGGTGCTCGATCTCATCGGTGGACGAGACGATCGAGAAACAGGAGACATCAACCGTCGGCTAGCGCTCCAGCGCGCCCTTTCCGGCGAGAATATGATTGCGAAACTTGGCAATCCGAGCGGTCCGCGTTTCGGACTTCTTCACGGAACCGAGGTTGATCACATAGCTTTTCTTTCGTCCTGGCGTCAGATCGTGAAAAGCCTCCGCCAACTCGGGATCGGAATCCAGCGCCTCGATCAGTTCTTCCGGCAAGTCGATCTCGCCCACCTCTTTGGCAGGCTTGATGCCGGCCGCCGCATATTCCGTTGCCTCCTTCAGATAGGCTCGGATGACAGGCTCCATCTTCGCCACGGCGGCATTATCCACGAAGCGGATCATATCGGGATATCGGGTATTCTGCCCTTGCTTTTCAAGCACGCCCTCGGGGTCCTTCATCAGCGCCGCGTTGAAGAAAGTGAGGCGAAAATCGCCGCGAAAGGCGCCGATGATGACGATGTTGCGGCCCTCATGCATGTAGCATGGATGGGCCCATTTCACCGTCTCGGCGAGCCCCGCCTCCAAACAGATCCGACGCAGTTCGTTTAGACCGTCTATCCATCGCCTGGTCGAACAGTCCGCCGTCGCAAAGCGTTCGCAGCGTCCACATCCCTGCGTAAAGAAGTCCTCGATATCGGTAATCATGATCTCATCCATCTCTAATTCTGTACTTGACGCCTGACACAGCGTCGAACGGGATAAAGGGCCAGATGAAAGCAAGCCTGGGGGCGGTGCACACATGATCGCATCCGCGGCTTGCCGACAATGGTCTCAACTTGCACCCGTCAGCACCTGTTCAAGCTTTTCGAGGAACTGCCGCCATCCCGCTTTGGCGCCTCCATAGGCCTGCTTCTGATCCGGCCTGAAGCCGAGCTGTTCCACGCGCAGACGCGTTCCCTTCTCCGTGGGCGTCAACGTGAAGGTCACGACGCTCTTCAGATCGAAAGCCGGGTCATCATGTGCGAAATTCCATCTATAGGACAGCCTGCTGTTCGGCTCGATGACGAGCACCTCGCAATCCAAGACACCGCCCCAGTCGCCGCGAAGAGTAAACCTGTGTCCCAAGGCGAGAACGAAGTCGTTCTTCATCAGCCATTCCGCCATCAAATGCGGCTCAGTGAGGGCACGCCAAATCCGTTCGGGCGGATGGGCAATTTCGCGCTCGACCACCACAGCGCCCATTTGACGCGATCCTTCCTTCATTGATCCATCCTGCCGAGCAAGTCTTCGAGATCGTCGAGCTTGCTTTCCCAGAAGCCCACCATTTGGTTTGTCCAATCAACCAGCGGCTCAAGAGCGTTTCGCCGCACGCTATAATGGGTCACGCGGCCTTCGTGCCGGTCACGCACCAGCCCCGCCTGTTTCAAAACGGCGAGATGCTTCGAAACACCCGGCTGGGACACGCCGGCATAAGCGGTGAGCGCGACGACGGTCTGATCGCCATTGCGGCACAACCGCTCGAAGATCGCCCGCCGCGTCGGATCGGCGAGAGCCCTGAAAATCGGATCGTGAGCGTTTGCCATGGCAATTCATAACTCTTCAGCTATTGAATGTAATTCATAGCCAAGGAGTTATGGATAAGTCAAGATGCGGATGGCCTTTCAGCCGGCGGACCCTTTCTCCAATCCCTCCTGCGGCATCTTCGTCCCGCCCCCTTGGAGAGGGCGGCGCAGGCCGCGACGAGTTCGATTACCGGGGAAGCAACGGCCGGGGGCCGGCACCAGAGGATGAGGGCCTTCGCGGCTGGCCTTCTCCGGCTTCGGCCGTAGCGCAATCCTTCATAGCCGCCGTCGGGGCGGCCTTCACGGTTTCGCCATCGGACGGAAATAGTTTGGCTTTGTCACCTTGTCGCTGTAAATATTACGCATATCTTCCTGCTGAGCTGCATCGAGCGATTGTGCAGGATGAAGGGAATGGCTTCGACCACCCGATCACGGCTCCGAGCTCAGAAGAATTCGCGCGGAAATAGCTTGAAAAATTAGAATGTCTTTCGCGAATTGCGGGGAAATCCGGCTCTAGCGCGTCAAGCCATTAACAGCGCACAATCCCCCCTCGCCACGAAGCGCTGAACGCCGCTTCTCGCCACCCGTATCTGGAGGAGATGCGGGGAAAGCCCCATGATTTGACGAGCGTCGGGAACGCTTAGGGAGGAACAATGCTTGAACGACTTTTCAAATTAAGTGAGCACGGCACGTCCGTACGCACCGAGCTCATTGCCGGCGTGACGACGTTTCTGACGATGTCCTATATCATCTTCGTCAATCCCGACATTCTGTCGACGACTGGCATGGATCGCAATGCGATCTTCGTCGCCACCTGTCTCGCAGCCGCGCTGGGTTCCATGGTCATGGGCCTCGTTGCCAATTGGCCGATCGGCATGGCACCCGGCATGGGGCTCAATGCCTTCTTCGCCTTCACTGTCGTTGCCGCCCTCGGCTTCACCTGGCAGCAGGCGCTCGGCGCAGTCTTCATTTCGGGTTCCATCTTCGTGCTACTGACGGTGACCGGCGTGCGCAGCTGGCTGATCGCCGGCATTCCCCACTCGCTTCGAAGCGCGATTGCTGCCGGTATCGGCCTTTTCCTGGCGATCATAGCGCTTAAGAGCGCCGGCATCGTCGTCGCCAACAAGGCGACGCTCGTCGGCCTCGGCGACCTGAAGCAGACCGGCCCACTTCTCGCAATCTTCGGCTTCTTCGTCATCGCCGTTCTCGATGCACTGAAGGTAAGAGGTTCGATCCTCATCGGTATTCTTGCCGTCACCATTCTCTCGTGGATCTTCGGCGTCAGCCAGTTTCACGGCATCGTTTCCGCACCGCCGTCCATCATGCCAACCTTTTTGCAGCTCGACATTGTCGGCGCTCTCCACGGCGGCCTGGTTCATATCATTCTCGTCTTCGTACTCGTCGAGGTCTTCGATGCCACTGGAACGCTGATCGGTATCGCCAAGCGCGCGAACCTGATCCAGGACGGGAAGCCGAACCGGTTGAGTAGGGCGCTGCTTGCCGATAGCGCCGCCATCGTTGCGGGCTCGCTGATGGGCACCAGCAGCACGACGGCCTTCGTGGAAAGCGCTTCCGGCGTTCAGGCCGGCGGCCGCACGGGCCTGACCGCGATCACTATCGCAGCCCTCTTCATAGCTGCCCTCTTCTTCTCGCCGCTCGCGGCTTCCGTTCCTGCCTATGCGACGGCTCCGGCCCTGCTCTATGTCGCCGGCCTGATGATGCGTGAACTGACGGAGATCGAATGGGATGACCTGACCGAAGCGGCGCCAGCCGCAATCACGGCACTTGCCATGCCCTTCACCTATTCGATCGCCAACGGCCTAGCCTTCGGCTTCATCACCTATGTCGCCGTGAAGGTCCTCACCGGCCGCTGGTCGATGCTGCACCCGGCAACGCAGATCGTCGCCGCCCTTTTCGTCGTGCGCTTCGCCTTCTTTGCGGACTGACGGCGGATATAAATGCTAGGCGGGGTCATTCGCTTAGATGACCCCGCCTTTTGGCACTTGACCAGTTGAAACAGGAACTTACGCCAGCAAATAAGGGCGTTGCGATGGCAGCGCCCCTTCCAATACCCCAATCGCTTCCAATCCGATCAGCGGATCAGGAACACCTCCTCATAGAAATGCTCCTCGAGATTGACGCCCTTTCCGCCGCGATCGACCACGATGAAGTCGGAGACGCCGTCGAGGGGCGTCAGAATACCGTGCCAGACATTGCGCCAGATGTTGACGCCTTGCCCGGGCCTGGTGCGGAAGGCCACGGGGTCGCTTGGTCCTTTATCCGTTTCCCGCGCCGCAACGACGAGGAACGGATGATTGGACAGCGGAACGAAGGCCTGGCTGCCGAGGGGATGCCGTTCGACCATCTTCAACTCCAGCGGCAGCGCATAGGGTTCGCCGCGCAGCCAGCTGATCATCGTTTTTGCCTCCTCACCGGTCGCTTCGACCTTTGCGAGGTCGTGATAACGAACGCATTTGCCGGCGTTGATGGGATAGCTGTGCGCGTCCTCCATTTCGATCACATCGCCAAAGGCGGCGAATGCGGCTCTGGTCAGCGGCTGAATCTCGATCATTTTCATCCCTGGTCTCCCTTTTTCATTTCCCTAGAAGTCATCGCTGCCTCGACTGGCAATGGGTCTGTGAAATTCGATGCGTGGCCTGCAGCGCGGACAAGCGGGTGCGTCCGGAGCACAACCACACTCCGCCAACCGACATGCCCTATCTTTCCGTAAAATAATTCTTACAGATGTTATCCCTAAGGCCTGTCTCTCGCTGTGGGGTCGGCTGGCATGGTGCACGTTATTTTGTGCCCGACATCGCCGGCAGAAGCCGGGCGCATAGGCTTGGGGCATAAGCTTGCCGACAGCTCTCGCTGCCGCTTCATCAATCGGGCAGTTTTCTATGCCGATGCCTGCTTCATCGTGTCGGTGAACCGCAAAAGTGTCGGCCATGTCCAGGTATGTTGCGTCGATAGCGCATGAAACGTTCCTCCAAACGTTTTCCGTCGCAAATTTCTAACCGTAAATCGCGCGCGCCATTCCCCTCGGAAAATTTGAAAGTCTCGAAGGTTGCCGCCGCTTTTCAGAGGTATGGACCTGGCGGATAGTGGAGACAGAAGTGCTAGGTTCGGGAGAAAAGCATGCAGCCTCATTCGCCAGGAGCCGGCCGGCTCACGGCCCACGTGCTGGATACGGCGCGCGGCAAGCCCGCCGAGGGCTTGCGCATCGATCTCTATCGGATCGATGGCGATGAACTGCGCCTCCTGAAATCCACTCAAACCAATGATGACGGCCGCTGCGACGCACCGCTCCTGTCTGGCGATGCCATGAAGGCCGGCATCTACGAGCTGCGCTTCCATGCGGGCGATTATCTCGGCCGCCCGACCGATGGCCCGATGTTTCTGGATATCATCCCGGTCCGCTTCGGCCTTGCCGACGAGAATGCACATTACCATGTACCGCTGCTCCTCTCGCCCTACAGCTACTCCACCTATCGCGGGAGCTGACTGATGACCGCTGCAAGAATCCGCTCCGAACTGCGCTTCATCTTGAACGGCGACGACGTTGCGCTCAAAGACATCGCGCCGGACCAGAGCCTGCTCGACTGGCTGCGGCTTTCCCGCTCGCTGAAAGGCACCAAGGAAGGCTGCGCCGAGGGAGACTGCGGCGCCTGCTCGGTACTTGTGGGACGCCTGACGCCGGCGGGCGAACTCGTCTATGAAGGCGTCAACTCCTGCATTCGCTTCCTCGGTTCTCTCGATGGCTGTCATGTCGTTACCGTCGAGCATCTGGCAGCCAGCGACGGCCGGCTGCACCCGGTGCAGCAGGCGATGGTCGATTTCCATGGATCGCAATGCGGCTTCTGCACGCCTGGCTTCGTGATGTCGCTCTATGGGCTATGGATGCAGACGCCGAACCCAACGGATCAGCAGATCGAAACGACACTGCAGGGCAATCTCTGTCGCTGCACCGGCTACGAGCCGATCCTGCGTGCGGCCCGCGCTATTTCCAATTATGGCGGCACGCAGAACGATCCCCTGCTTGCCGAGCGCGAAACCATGGTCACGCGGCTGAAGACTCTTGCCGATGGTGCGCGCGTCGAAATCGGAGACGGGCGCCATCGCCTGATCGTGCCGGCTGATCTCGACGATTTCGCTGATGTTCTCCAAGCCTCGCCGACTGCGACCGTGATTGCCGGTTCCACCGATGTCGGCCTTTGGGTCACCAAGCATATGCGCGACATTACGCCGGTCGTCTTCATTGCCGGGCTGCAGGAATTGAAGTCGATCGCCATTAAAGACAATATCATGACCATCGGCGCCGGCGTCACCTATTCGGAGGCGATCGCGACTCTGTCGCAGCACATCCCGGCACTCGGGCCGCTGATCACGCGCATCGGCGGCCAGCAGGTGCGCAACATGGGCACGATCGGCGGCAACATCGCCAACGGCTCGCCGATCGGCGACATGCCGCCGCCCTTGATCGCACTCGGGGCATCGCTGACCCTGCGCAAGGGCCAAACCCGCCGCACGATAGCACTCGAGGACTTCTTCATCGCCTATGGCAAGCAGGACCGCCAGCCGGGGGAATTCATCGAAACCGTGCATATTCCGCTTCCGGCAGCGGACGAAAAATTCGCGGTCTACAAGGTGACGAAGCGGCGGGACGAGGATATCACCGCAACACTCGGCGCCTTCCGTCTCGCACTTGCCGCCGACGGCAGGGTCGCAGAAATCCGGATCGCCTATGGCGGCATGGCCGCAACGCCGAAGCGGGCTTTCGCCGTCGAAAAATCCCTGCTCGGCAAGCCCTGGAACGAAGCGACCGTCGAAGCGGCGATGGAGAGATACGCCGAGGATTACACGCCGCTGACCGATATGCGGGCAACCGCGGAATATCGGGCGCTGACAGCGAAGAATCTTTTATTGCGTTTCTACCTGGAAACGACATCCAGTGCGGCACCGGCTCAGGTGTCCAGATATGAGGCTGCATAGGCCATGAACAAACACGCTTCGGACATCAAGGCCGAAACCATCGTTGGCGGCGTTCATACCAGCCCTCGCCATGACTCCGCGCATAAGCATGTCTCAGGTACGGCCGTCTACATCGACGACATCACCGAACCCGCGGGCACGCTTCACGCCGGTCTTGGCCTGTCGACCGTCGCCCACGCCATCCTGAAATCCGTCGATCTGTCAGCCGTCCGCGCCGCCCCCGGCGTCGTTGCCGTGCTGACCCATGAGGACGTGCCCGGCGTCAACGATATCTCGCCCTCCTACATGAACGACGATCCGGTGCTTGCCGCCGGCAAGGTCGAGTTTCACGGCCAGCCGATCTTCTGTGTGATCGCCGAAACACGCGAACAGGCGCGGCGTGCCGCGAGGCTGGCAGACATCGAGTACGAGGAATTGCCTGCCGATATCGACATATGGGATCTCGATGTTTCCACCCATAGACAGGTGGTCACGCCGTTGACGCTGAAGCGCGGCGATGCGGAAGCGGCCCTCAAAAGTGCTCCGCGTCGTGTGAAAGGCCGCATGCGGCTTGGCGGTCAGGATCATTTCTATCTCGAAGGTCAAGTCTCGCTTGCCGTTCCCGGCGAGGACGACGAGGTTGTCGTCTATTGCTCCACGCAGGGTCCGAGCGAGACGCAGCATATGGTCGCCCACGCGCTCGGCGTCCCGAGCAATGCTGTCACCGTCGAGGTTCGCCGCATGGGCGGCGGCTTCGGCGGCAAGGAAACCCAGGCAAACCAGTGTGCGGCGATTGCAGCGATCGCCGCCAAGAAGCTGAAGCGCGCCGTCAAAATCCGGCTCGACCGCGACGAGGATATGGTGGCGACCGGCAAGCGGCATGACTTTGCCATCGACTATGATGTCGGCTTCGACGATGAGGGCCGCATCCTTGCCGTGGGCTATACTTTCGCGCTGAGAGCGGGTTTCTCTGCCGATCTCTCAGGCCCGGTCGGCGATCGCGCACTGTTCCATTGCGACAACGCCTATTTCTTCCCGCATGTGCTTGCAAAGTCGGCGCCGCTCTATACCAATACCGTCTCCAACACCGCCTTTCGCGGCTTCGGCGGGCCGCAGGGCATGGTCGGTGCTGAACGCGTTATCGACGAGGTAGCCTTCGCCGTCGGCAAGGACCCGCTCGATATCCGGAAGCTGAATTTCTACGACGCAATGGGAGTCGACGGCGAGCGCAACCTGACCCCCTACCACCAGAAGGTCGAGGACTGCATCATCCAGCGCATCGTTGCGGAACTGGAGGAAAGCGCCGACTATGCCGGCCGTCGAAAGGCAATTGCCGAGTTCAACGCAAGGAACCGCATCGTCAAGCGCGGCATTGCGCTGACCCCGGTCAAATTCGGCATTTCCTTCACCAAGACGGAATCGAACCAGGCCGGCGCGCTTGTGCATGTCTACAGCGACGGTTCCGTGCACATGAATCATGGCGGCACCGAAATGGGACAAGGCCTGCATCTGAAGGTGGCGCAGGTCGTAGCCGAAGAATTCCAGATCGATCTCGACCGGGTGAAGATCACGGCAACAACGACAACCAAGGTGCCGAACACCTCGCCGACCGCGGCCTCCTCGGGCGCGGATTTGAACGGCATGGCGGCGCAGAATGCGGCCCGGCAGATCAAGGACCGGCTAATCGCCTTTGCCGCCGAAAGCCATCAGGTGCCTCGCGAGCAGGTGGTGTTCCTGCCGAACCGCGTACGGATCGGCAATATCGAGATGTCCTTCCCGGAGCTCATCAAGAAAGCCTATATGGCCCGCGTCCAGCTTTCGGCCGCCGGCTTCTACAAAACGCCGAAGATCCACTGGGACCGCAAGGCGGGCCGCGGCCATGCCTTCTACTACTATGCCTATGGCGCTGCCTGCTCGGAGGTCTCCGTCGACACGCTGACGGGGGAATATGTCGTCGAGCGCACGGATATCCTGCACGATACCGGCCGCTCGCTGAACCAGGCGATCGATATCGGCCAGGTCGAGGGCGGCTTCATCCAGGGCATGGGATGGCTGACGACGGAAGAGCTTTGGTGGGATGCGAAGGGCCGCCTGCGCACCCATGCGCCCTCGACCTACAAGATCCCGCTTGCATCCGACCGCCCGAAGATTTTCAATGTAGCCCTAACAGACTGGTCGGAGGCCTATGAGCCGACGATCCATCGCTCGAAGGCTGTGGGAGAGCCGCCGCTGCCGCTCGGCCTGTCCGTGCTGCATGCCCTTTCAGACGCGGTGGCGAGCGTGGCCGATCACAAGATCTGCCCGCGTCTCGACGCGCCGGCGACACCCGAACGGGTGCTGATGGCGATCGAGCGTCTCAAGGCCGCAAAAAAGGAGTGAGGCAATGTCTGCCGCCCGTGAAGATATCCGGGATTTTCTGCGCCGCGAGCCGGCCTCGATCCTGGTGGAGGTGACTGGCGTCGCGGGCTCCGCGCCGCGCGATACCGACGCCTGGATGCTGGTGTCGGAACGAGCGATTTTTGCAACGATCGGCGGCGGGCAGCTCGAATATATGGCGATCGACCAGGCGCGACGCGCCTTGCGTTCGGGTCTCGCAGCCGAGCCGATGAACGTGCCGCTCGGCCCGGAGATCGGCCAGTGCTGCGGCGGCCGTGTTGGACTTGCCTTCACCGCCCTCAACCAAAGACTTGCGAATGATCTCATAGCCTGGAGCGATCGCGAGATGGCCGCACGCCCACATGTCTATGTTTTCGGCGCCGGCCATGTCGGCGATGCCCTCGCCATGGCACTTTCGCTAGCGCCGTTGCGCGTGGTGCTTGTCGATACACGAGAGGAAGAACTCGTTGCCAGCACCGTGCCGCGCGTCGAAACCTGCCTAACGGCCATGCCGGAAGCCGTGGTGCGGGACGCGCCGGCCGGCAGCAGCTTCGTGATATTAACTCATGACCATGCGCTCGATTTCCTGATTGCGGCCGAGGCGCTCAAGCGCATGGACGCAGCCTATGTCGGCATGATCGGCTCCAAGACGAAGCGCGCCACCTTCCGCAACTGGCTGTCGCGCGAAACCGGCCAGACGGAGCTTTTCGAACGCCTGATATGTCCGATCGGCGGAACGGCAGTGAAAGACAAACGCCCGACCGTCATCGCAACGCTCGCCGCCGCCGAGATCATGACGGCTGCATTGACTTGGACGGCTGCAGCACAGTCGGCCACGACAAAACCTGCTATCGGATAACGGGCAACTGCTTGAGGGGATTGGCGAACGGCACGCCAAGCGGTGTGAAATGGCGGTCATTGGCCGTCAAAACAGTGAAGCCGTGCGCAGCGGCGGTCGCGGCAATGGCAATGTCTTCAAAGCCGGGATCGTGAGCGCGCGCCCTGTCAAGCATCAGGCCCGCGTGTCTCGCCTCCTCAATGCCGAACGGCAGGATACGGCCGGCGTAGAAATGTTCGACCGCCGCAAGCCAGCGCCGCAGGTGTTCCGCTTTCGTCGTCGCCCCAATCCTGACCGCTCGGGCGATACCGGCCTCGATTTCGGCGATGGTGATGGCCGAAAGATAAATCCGGTCACTATTCGCACGCAGCCAGGCCGTGAATGCGTCAACGCCGACGTGGCGTTTGGTCGACGCATCGGCCGATACGATATTGGTGTCCAGAAGGTACAAGATCAGAAGCCGTTTTCACGCAATGAACGTGCGGGCTTTCGTGATCGTTCGGAAATATCGGCCGGCTCGCCGGGGAAAGCCAAAAGCAGATCGGCGAAATCAGGCACCCTGGAAACCCGCTGCCATTCTTCGAAGGAAACCAGCACTGCTTCCTTTCGGCCATGGCGGGTAATAACGGTCGGCTCACCGGCCACGGCTTGATCGACCACAGCGGAAAGCGTCGCCTTCGCATCCTTGAGCTGGATTTCCTTCATGGCTTTTCCTTGCATGACTACTGGTAGTCATATATGATTTCGCTGGCTTGAAATCAAGCAAAGATCAACCTGCGGCCTTCAGATCACGAAGCGGCAGCCTCATCTTCAAGCAGCTTGCCGATGAGCCGCTGACAGCGCTCCGCCATAAAATCGATCATCAGCCGCACTTTCGGGTCCTGGAAACGCTTGTGCGGATAGATGGCCGCGAGCTGAACCGGGGCCGGTGGGCTCTCCTTCAGAATCTCGACGAGCCGCCCTTCCCTCAGATAGGCCTTCACCTCGAACACCGGCTTGTTGATAATGCCGCGATCTTCCAGTGCCCATTGAGTCAGCACATCGCCGTCGTCACTGTCGTAGGGACCAGCGACTTCGAATTTGCGGGTACCTTCCGCCGTCATCAGCGTCCAGTAATATTCTTTCGACCCCGGATAGCGCAGCAGAAGACAGTCGTGTTTGTCGGCAATCAGGGCATCGGCAGTCGCCGGCACGCCGCGCTGCGCGAGATAGGCCGGCGATGCACACAGCACGCGCTCGCAATTGAGAATGCCGCGCATGCGCAGATTGGAATCTTCCAGCACGCCGAGCTTGAAGGCTACATCGACGCCTTCGGCAAGAATGTCGACATTGTGGTCCGACAGGCGCAAGCGTACTTCGATATCCGGATATTTGTCGTGAAACTCCGGAATACCCGATGCGATCAGCCGCCGGCCGATACCGAGCGGCGCCGTGATCCTCAGCGAACCCTTCGGATTGCGCGAGAGATCGGCGATCGCCGCTTCCGCCTCATTGACGGCCTCGATGATCTTCACCGCCTTTTCATAGAAGACGCGGCCATGTTCGGTCGGCGAGAGCTTACGCGTCGTGCGGTTGAAGAGGCGCACGCCGAGGTGACGCTCAAGCTCCTTGATGCGGTTGCTCGCAACCGCGGGCGTGACGCGCTGGTCGCGGCCTGCCGCCGAGAGAGTACCGAGTTCGACCACGCGAACGAAGACACGGACATTATCAAGATAGGACATGGCACCTTTCTACCACATCGGCACACGGAACAAAGCAGGGGGTATCTTATAGATTTTTTTGAAAGTGTTGGCGGATTAACTGGGATTTTCGGGAAAATCAGCCGATGGCAAACACTCCCGTAGAGATCGGGAGGAGTTCCCATGTACGAATATGCCATCGCCTGGGACTGGCTGACTTTTGCCGTCCGCTGGCTGCACGTCATTACCGCCATTGCCTGGATTGGCTCGTCATTCTATTTCGTAGCCCTGGACCTCGGTCTGAAAAAGCACCCCGCCCTGCCGCCTGGAGCCTATGGCGAGGAGTGGCAGGTCCATGGCGGCGGCTTCTACCATATCCAGAAGTATCTGGTGGCGCCGGCCAACATGCCGGACCACCTCGTCTGGTTCAAATGGGAAAGCTATGTCACCTGGCTGTCGGGCTTCGGCATGCTCTGTCTCGTCTATTACGCCGGCGCTGACCTCTACATGATCGACCCGGCCGTGCTTGACGTCTCCAAACCCGTCGCAATCGCCATTTCGCTCTGCTCGATCGCCGGCGGCTGGCTCCTATACGACGTGATCTGCAAATCGGCCTTCGGCAACGACAATACGCGGCTGATGGTGGCGCTCTATTTCATTCTGGTCGCGGTGGCCTGGGGCTATACCCATCTCTTTACCGGTCGCGCCGCTTTCCTGCATCTCGGCGCCTTCACCGCGACGATCATGTCGGCCAACGTCTTCTTCATCATCATTCCGAACCAAAAGATCGTTGTCGCCGACCTTCTTGCCGGGCGTACGCCAGATGCGAAATACGGCCGCATCGCCAAGCAACGCTCCACCCACAACAATTACCTGACGCTGCCGGTGCTGTTCCTGATGCTGTCGAACCACTATCCGCTGGCTTTCGGCACGCAGTTCAACTGGATCATCGCCTCGCTCGTCTTCCTGATGGGCGTCACGATCCGCCACTGGTTCAACACCCGCCACGCCAATGCCGGCAACCCGACCTGGACGTGGCTAGTCACCGTCGTCCTGTTCATCATCATCATGTGGCTCTCCACAGTGCCGAAGGTCCTGACGGGGGAACCGGCGACGAAGATCTCCGCAATCCAGCAGCCCTTCGTCACGGCGCAAAATTTCCCAAAGGTCCGCGATACCGTGATGGGTCGCTGCTCGATGTGCCATGCGAAGGAGCCGAGCTGGGAGGGGATCGCCGCTCCGCCGAAGGGCGTGATCTTCGAGACCGATCGCGATATCGCCGCCCACGCGCGCGAAATCTACCTGCAGGCAGGCCGCAGCCAAGCCATGCCGCCAGCCAACGCCTCGCATATTACCGATGAGGAGCGCCGCCTGCTCGTCTCCTGGTACGAAAGCGCCACCAATGGGGAGAAGACCCAATGAGTGAAATCCTGATCCGCGGTCGCGTGCTGACCTTCCTTGCCGAGCCGCAAGGCATCGACGATACCGCGTCCTATCGCTATATCGAGGATGGCGCGGTCTTCGTGCGCGATGGCAAGATCGTTGATATCGGCTTCTATAACGACATTCGCAAGCTGGCCGATGCCGGCATCAGGATCGCGGATCACCGCCCGAACCTGATCCTGCCGGGCTTTATCGACACGCACCTGCATTTCCCGCAGACGCAGGCGATCGCCTCCTATGGCGCGCAGCTGCTCGAATGGCTGAACACCTATATTTTCGTCGAGGAGCAGAAATTCGCCCGCGCCGCCCATGCAGCCGAAGTCGCGGATCGCTTCATGGACGAGCTCCTGTCGAACGGCACGACGACGGCCGTCGCCTATTGCTCGGTGCATCCGGAAAGCGTCGATGCCTATTTCGCGGCAGCGGAAGCCCGCGGTATGTGCATGATCGGCGGCAAGGTGATGATGGATCGCAATGCGCCTGATGCGCTGCGCGATACGCCACAGCGCGGCTATGAAGAAACGAAGCGACTGATTGCGAAATGGCACGGCCGCGGACGCGCGCATTATGCCATCAGCCCGCGCTTTGCCATCACCTCGACGCCCGAGCAGATGGAGATGAGCAAGGCGCTCGTTACCGAACACCCGGACTGCTATGTCCAGACGCATCTTTCGGAAAATCGGGACGAGATCGCCTTTGCCACCTCCCTCTACCCGGAGGCCAAGGACTATACGGATATCTATGCCCGGTACGGCCTGCTCAACGATCGCATGCTGCTCGGCCATTGCATCCATATGAGCGAGCGGGAGGTTGCCGTGCTGGCGGAGACCGGCGCTGTCGGCGTCTTCTGCCCCACCTCGAATCTCTTCCTCGGCTCGGGGCTCTTCAACGCAGCACAATTCGACAAGCTCGGCGCGCGCTGGTCGGTCGCAACCGATGTCGGTGCTGGCACCAGCTTCTCCATGCTGGAAACGATGGACGAGGCCTACAAGGTGCTGCATCTGCAGGGGCAGCGGCTGACGCCGTTCAACTCCTTCTATCGCATGACGCGCGGCAACGCGCTGGCGCTCGGTCTCGAAAGGCAGATCGGCTCGCTGCAGGCCGGCGCGGATGCCGATATCGTCGTCCTTGATTCCGCCGCCAAGTCGGCCATGGGATTCCGCATGCGCACTGCCACATCGCTGGCCGAGGAACTCTTTATCCTGCAGACCATGGGTGATGACCGCTGCGTTGCCGAAGTCTATGTCGCCGGCAAGGCCATGAAGACCAAGAGCAAGAAGGCGGGCACGGTCGCACGCGAACAACTGCAGCTTGCTTGACCGATAAATGTGGGGGACCGCCTTCGCCGTCGTCTCTGGACAGGAGACGGCGGCGAAGGCATTCAGCTCCGCTTCGAGTGCCCCCCCATGGCCTTCGTTAATTCTTCCGCTGCCGCCCGCACAACCGGCCCAAACGCCGCGATCTTTTCATTCGGCAACCGCACGGCCGGGCCTGAAATCGAAATGCCGGCAATAGCCTCGCCATATTCATCGAAGATCGGCGCCGCCACGCATCGCATGCCCAGCGTATGTTCCTCATTGTCGATCGACCAGCCGCGTGACCGGATCTCGGCCATATCCGCAAGCAACATGGGCAGCGTATTGCGGGTTTTATCGGTGAAATGCTGCAATGAACGCCGCCCGAGCAAAGCCTCTATCCGGCTGTCCGCCCAGGTGGAAAGGATCGCCTTGCCGATACCCGAAGCATGGATCGGCCCACGGCGGCCGGGGCGGAAGAAGGCGCGCATCGGTGCATGGCTTTCCGCCTGGGAGATGAAGACAACATCGCCATCGTCTTCGATGGCGATGTTGGCCGTCTCTCCGGACGCCTCCATCAACTGCTTGAGAAAAGGCCGACTGATCGTGCCGAGCTTGCGGAAGCGCAAATAGGCCGTTCCGATCTCGAAGGCTTTCACGCCGATCGTCCAGGCACCGGTCTCATCGTCATGCGCCACCATGCCGTGCTGGGCGAGAGAGGTGAGCAGCCGGTGAACAGTGGAAGGGGCCATAGCCGATCTGTCGGCGAGATCTGTCAAAACCGCGCCGTCGGCTTCGGCCACCAGCTCCAGCAGTTTCAAACTGCGATCGAGCACCTGCACGGACGAAGCGGCCGCATTCTCGGCCGGTTTGCGGCCCGGCCTGCCCCTCGTCTTTTCCCGATTTTCCGCCATGACGCTCACTTTTGACTGAAGGCGCGCCGCGCAGTTGGCGCGACCCGCTTGGGCTTCATGACATATCCGCTTCGCTGCGATTGTTCCAGATTCGTTGAAAATGTTTATTTCCATATGATGGGATTGATTTCCATTTTTAGATTGCGCTTGTTCACCCATGCGATACCTTCGATGCAGAAACGGAGGAAATTCCCATGGCGAAGATGCGCGCAGTCGATGCCGCAGTGCTGGTTCTGGAGAAGGAAGGCGTCAATTGCGCCTTCGGCGTTCCCGGCGCTGCGATCAACCCCTTCTATTCGGCAATGAAAGCGCGCGGCTCGATCCGCCATGTGCTCGCCCGCCATGTCGAGGGCGCAAGCCATATGGCCGAGGGCTATACCCGCGCCCGCGCCGGCAATATCGGTGTGTGCATCGGAACGTCTGGACCTGCCGGCACCGACATGATCACCGGGCTCTATTCGGCCTCGGCCGACTCGATCCCGATCCTCTGCATTACCGGCCAGGCGCCGCGCGCCCGGCTCGACAAGGAGGATTTCCAGGCTGTCGATATTGCAAAGATTGCGGCCGCGGTCACCAAATGGGCCGTGACCGTCATGGAGCCGGCGCTCGTTCCTTACGTTTTCCAGAAGGCGTTCCATACGATGCGCTCGGGTCGCCCTGGCCCGGTCCTCATCGATCTGCCCATTGACGTCCAGCTCGCCGAAATCGAGTTCGATATCGACACCTATGCGTCGCTTGCCCCCTACAAGCCTTCCGCCACGCGGGCACAGGCGGAAAAGGCGCTTGCAATGCTGAACGCGGCCGAGCGGCCGCTGATCGTCGCCGGCGGCGGCATCATCAATGCCGATGCTTCCGACCTGCTGGTCGAATTCGCCGAAATCACAGGTGTACCGGTCATCCCGACGCTGATGGGTTGGGGTACGATCCCGGACGACCATCCGCTGATGGCCGGCATGTGCGGGCTGCAGACCTCGCATCGCTACGGCAATGCGACGCTGCTTGCCTCCGACTTCGTCCTCGGTATCGGCAATCGCTGGGCCAATCGCCACACCGGCAATATCTCGACCTACACCGAGGGCCGGACCTTCGTGCATGTCGATATCGAACCGACCCAGATCGGCCGTGTCTTCGCCCCGGATTTCGGCATCGTCTCCGATGCCGGTGCCGCACTGAAGCTCTTCCTCGACGTCGCGACGGAATGGAAGACGGAAGGCAAGCTGCGCGACTGGTCGTCTTGGGCGGAAGAATGCCGCGAGCGCAAGCGCACCATGCTGCGCAAGACGCATTTCGACCAGACGCCGCTGAAGCCGCAGCGCGTTTACGAAGAGATGAACAAGGCTTTCGATCGCGACACCTGCTATGTCTCGACCATCGGGCTCAGCCAGATCGCCGGCGCGCAGTTCCTGCACGTCTACAAGCCCCGCAACTGGATCAATTGCGGCCAGGCCGGCCCACTCGGCTGGACCCTGCCGGCAGCGCTTGGCGTGCGCGCCGCCGATCCCAACCGCACGATCGTCGCACTATCCGGCGACTACGACTTCCAGTTCCTCATCGAGGAGTTGGCCGTCGGGGCGCAGCACAAGCTTCCTTACCTGCATGTGGTCGTCAACAATTCCTATCTCGGCCTCATCCGCCAGGCCCAGCGCGGCTTCAACATGGATTTTGAGGTCAGCCTTGCCTTTGAAAACATCAACTCATCCGGTGATGCCGAACCTGGCTATGGCGTCGACCATGTCGCCGTCGCCGAAGGCCTTGGCTGCAAGGCGATCCGCGTGCGCAGCCCGAACGAATTCCAGGAGGCGTTCACGACAGCAAAGCAGCTGATGGCGGAGCATCAGGTTCCCGTCGTCATCGAGTTCATTCTGGAGCGGGTCACCAATATCGCAATGGGTGCCGACATCAATGCCGTCGCCGAGTTCGAGGAGCTTGCCGAACGCGGCGAAGATGCTCCGACCGCGATCCTCGCCTTGCTTGATTGAAGGAGGAATACTATGCCGAAATTTGCGGCCAATCTCACCATGCTCTTCACCGAAGCGCCGTTTCTGGATCGCTTCGCACTCGCCGCCAAGGCGGGTTTCGAAGGTGTCGAATATCTCTTTCCCTATGATTTTGCGAAAGAGGCGCTGCGCGCCGAACTCGATCGTCACGGCCTTACCCAGGTGCTGCACAATCTGCCCGCCGGCAACTGGGCCGGCGGCGAGCGGGGGATCGCGATCCTGCCGGATCGTATCGACGAGTTCCGCCGCGGCGTCACTTCCGCGATCGACTATGCGACGGCGCTCGGCTGCCGCCAGATCAATTGCCTCTCGGGCATTATTCCGGCCGGCGTGCCCGATGAGGTGCTGCGGACCACCTTCGTCGTCAACCTCAAATATGCGGCGGAAGAGCTCGGCAAGCACGGAATCCGCCTGCTGATCGAACCGATCAACCGCTTCGACATTCCCGGCTTCTATCTCAACACGCCGGACCAGGCCGCTTCGATCATCGCCGAAGTCGGCAGCGACAACCTGTTCATTCAGTACGACCTCTATCACCAGCAGCGTACCGAGGGCGAACTGATCGGCACCTTCAAGAAGCACCAGGCGCAGATTGCCCACGTACAGCTTGCCGACAATCCCGGTCGCAATGAGCCGGGTACCGGCGAGATCGCCTATCCCTTCATCTTCGAAGCGCTCGATGTGCTCGGCTACGACGGCTGGATCGGCTGCGAATACAAGCCGCGCACCACGACCGCGGCCGGGCTCGGCTGGTTTGCCGCAGCTGGCCGCCACGCCGAAAGCGCCGCCATTCTCAATCTCAGGAGCTAAACAGCATGGCACATATCGGATTCATCGGCCTCGGCATCATGGGAACGCCCATGGCGCGCCACCTGCAAAAGGCCGGCCACATCGTCGTCACGTCCAAGTTTTCCATTCCGCCGCGCCAGGAGCTGCTCGACAACGGCCTGCAATTCGTCGAGACGCCGGAGGCGCTCGCCGAAACCGTGGACACCATCATCCTGATGCTGCCGGATACGCCCGAGGTCAAGGACGTGCTCTTCGGCGAGAACGGCGTTGCCTACGGCTTGTCCAACGGCAAACTCGTCATCGACATGAGCTCGATCTCGCCGATCGAGACCAAGGAATTCGCCAGAAGAATTCGCGAGACCGGTGCCGAATATATCGATGCACCCGTCTCCGGTGGCGAAGTCGGTGCCAAGAGCGCCTCGCTCTCCATCATGGCCGGCGGTTCTGAAGCCAGCTTCGCGCGGGCGCTGCCGTTCTTCCAGCTGATGGGCAAGAACATCACGCTCGTGGGCGATTGCGGCGATGGCCAGGTCACCAAGGTCGCCAACCAGATCATCGTCGCATTGACGATCGAGGCCGTGTCCGAGGCGCTTGTCTTCGCCTCCAAGGCCGGTGCCGATCCCGCCCGCGTGCGCTCGGCCCTGATGGGCGGTTTTGCTTCGTCGCGCATCCTCGAAGTCCACGGCGAGCGCATGATCAAGCGCACCTTCGAACCCGGCTTCCGCATCTCGCTGCATCAGAAGGACTTGAACCTTGCGCTGCAGGGAGCCAAGGCGCTGGGCGTGTCGCTGCCGAACACCGCCGCGACGCAGGAACTCTTCAACCAATGCGCCGC
The DNA here is from genome assembly GCF_003024605.1 of Rhizobium sp. JAB6. GTDB lineage: Bacteria > Pseudomonadota > Alphaproteobacteria > Rhizobiales > Rhizobiaceae > Rhizobium. The sequence goes on from NZ_PYJQ01000004.1 coordinate 66,654, forward strand.
CAATGGCGATAGTGGGCTCGACCATTCCGGCCTCGTCAAGGCGCTGGAACGCATGGCGAACCATCCCGTTGCATAACGAGTGAGAGCCCCGATGCCGAGCATTGCCGATCCCCGCGCCTTTCTGGAAAAGCTCTTCTATGCAGCCGTTGCGGCCGCCGATCCGGACAAGGCGCTAGCCGCCCATCTGCCGGAAAAGCCAAAAGGCCGGACGGTGGTGGTCGGCGCCGGCAAGGGAGCTGCGCAGATGGCCCGCGCCTTCGAGCGTCTCTGGGACGCGCCGCTGTCCGGCGTCATTGTTACCCGTTACGGCTATGTCGTTCCTTGCGAGCGCATCGAGGTTCTCGAAGCCGCCCATCCGGTGCCGGACGAAAGCGGATTGCTCGCAGCGGAGCGGTTGATGGCAGCGGTAAGCGATCTTACCGAGGATGATCTGGTTGTCGCGCTCGTCTGCGGCGGCGGCTCGGCTTTACTGCCGGCGCCGGCCGGCGATCTCACGCTTGCCGACGAGATCGCCGTCAATCGGGCCTTGCTTGCCTCCGGTGCACCGATCAGCGCCATGAATGCCGTGCGCAAGCAGGTTTCACGCATCAAGGGCGGGCGGCTGGCGGCCCTTGCCCATCCTGCGAAGGTCGTCTCGCTCGTCGTTTCCGATATTCCCGGCGACAATCCTGCGCTTGTCGCCTCCGGCCCGACTATCGCCGATGCGGCCACACGCGCGGATGCGCTTGAAATCATAGGCCGCTATCAGCTCGATTTGCCGGACGCGGTGATGCGTCATCTTCAGGACGGCAAGGACGAGCCGCCGCTGCCGTCAGACCCTCGTTTCGCCCGCAATGAGATAAAGCTCGTTGCTTCGGCCGCCATTGCGCTGCATGCCGCCGCCGATGTCGCCCTCAAGGCCGGCGTCGAGACTATCGTGCTGTCGGATGCCATTGAGGGCGAAGCATCGGACGTCGGTCGCCAGCACGCAGCCATCGTGACCACGATCTCGCAGCGGCGTATGGCCGCCCAAGGGCCCATTCTTCTGCTTTCAGGTGGAGAAACGACCGTCACGATGAAAGGCAAGGGCAAGGGTGGCCGCAACAGCGAGTTCCTTCTGTCCTTTGCCTGCGCCATTTCCGGCGAGAAAGGCATTTCGGCGCTTGCCGCCGATACTGACGGTATCGACGGCTCGCAGGACAATGCCGGCGCCTTTGCCGACGGCACCACCGTTTCACGGCTTGCCGATCGAAAGAAGGATGCGGCCGCATTCCTGGAGCGCAACGACAGCTGGTCGGCCTTCGCCGCGATCGACGACCTGTTCGTCACGGGACCGACCGGCACAAACGTCAACGACTTCCGTGCCATCCTTCTAGACCCGCTGGATTGAGCCAAGCGACCCAGGACGTCGCGGTTCAAAAGGGGCGCCTGCCCAACTACAAACGCCTCGACCGGAGCTCAATTCCGCCGTCATTGACGAGAATATTATTCCAAAATCGTTTCGGAAGTTAGCAAATCACGATAGGGTTGATACCGACTCGGCGGTACCTATGCTTTGAGCGTAGTTCGCTTTGCCGTCGAGCAAGACAATTCTGCGAAGAAAAGCCGACATGCCCAAGAGAACCTCCCCGCTCGTCGCATTTCAGTCCAAGACATTCCGTTCTCTCTGGTCGGCAACACTCATCTCCAATCTCGGCGGATTGGTCGAAGGCGTTGGGGCTGCCTGGCTGATGACCAGCCTTGCTACCTCGCATGGCATGGTCGCACTGGTTCAATCCTCCACCACGCTGCCCGTCATGATCTTTTCGCTCGCTGCCGGGGCGCTCGCCGACAATTACGACCGGAGACGGATCATGCTGATCGCGCAGACGCTGATGCTCAGCGTATCGGCGACGCTGGCGGTACTGTCCTACAGCAATGCCCTGACGCCCTGGCTGCTGCTCTGCTTCACCTTCCTGATCGGCTGCGGCGGCGCGCTGCATAATCCGTCATGGCAAGCCTCCATGGGCGATGTCGTGCCGCGCGAGCATCTGCCGGGCGCCGTGGCGCTCAACAGCATGAGTTATAACCTCATGCGCAGCATCGGACCGGCAATCGGCGGTGTCATCGTCGCGGCTGCGGGCGCCGCCTTCGCATTTCTCTTCAACGTCTTCTGCTATTTCGCCCTCATCTTCACCCTATGGCGCTGGAAGAAGGCTCCCGTGCGCAACACGCTGCCGCGGGAGTCTTTCGGCAGCGCGATGTCGGCCGGATTTCGCTACGTCCAGATGTCGCCGAACCTGCTGAAGGTAATGTGCCGCAGCTTCGTCTTCGGCCTGACGGCGATCGTCATTCTGGCCCTGCTGCCTCTTGTTGCACGCGATCATGTACACGGCACCGCAATCACCTACGGCATCATGCTCGGCTTCTTCGGTTTCGGCGCCATCTGCGGCGCGATGCTGATCGGCCGTATCCGCGATGTGCTGAGCAACGAATGGGTGATCCGGGGTGCCTTCTTCACGCTGGCCGCCAGCTGCTTCTTCCTGGCGCTCAGCCATCAGGTATGGCTGAGCTGCCTTCTGCTCATGCCGGCCGGCGTCGCCTGGGTGCAGGCCTTTTCGCTATTCAACGTCACGGTTCAGCTTTCGACGCCGCGCTGGGTGGTCGGCCGTGCTTTGTCTCTCTATCAGACCGCCACGTTCGGCGGCATGGCTGTCGGAAGCTGGCTCTGGGGCGAACTGGCCGATGCCCATGGAGTCACCGGCGCTCTCCTCATCGCAAGCGCCGCGCTCGCCATTGGCGGTCTGCTTGGCCTTCTGTTGCGCCAGCCGGACTTCGAATCCCTCAATCTCGATCCGACGAACAGCTTCAGCGAACCGCAATTGCAGCTCGACCTGCGTCCCAGAAGCGGTCCGATCCTGGTCATGGTGGATTACGACATCGAGCAGGAGGACGTGGAGGAGTTTCTGGCCGTCATGGCAAAGCGCCGCCGGATGAGAATCCGCGACGGCGCCAAGCAGTGGTCGCTGTTGCGCGATCTGGAAAAGCCCAACACCTGGACGGAAAGCTACCATCTGCCGACCTGGATCGACTATGTCCGCCACAGCCAGCGCCAGACGCATGCCGATGTCGAGGTCGCCGAACAGCTGAACAGGCTGCATCGCGGCGACGGGCCACCGGTCATCCACCATATGATCGAACGGCAGACGGTGCCGCGGCACGACGATATGCCCCTGAAGCCTTACCTCGATGCGACATGACAGCTACGGACCTGCCGTTGGCATGATGGATACATGTTTGCGAAGACAGCTCGACCGGATATGCCGTTCCACCTATATTCTCCGGATCGAAATCGCCGTCTACTCGGACGGTGGATTTGGCGGAAGCGCATAGTCATGGACCAGTTCAACAATGCCGCTACGACTCTCCTCTCCAGCAAGGATCGCGGCTGGAAGGGCCTGGAAGCGAACTTTCTTCGCATTCAGGCTGGCCGCACCCATGTGCCGGGATCACAGACGCATCGGCTCGGCATTCATTTCGGACGCGCCGTGAATGCTCTTTGTGAGTGCGACGGCCGTCAATATCGCCGTCGTCAGGCGCATGGTGATATCGATATCGTTCCAGCCGGACTCGACGGCTGGTGGGAGGATGACGGAGACTGCACCATTCTGCGCCTGAATATCCAGCACGAACTCCTTCAATCCGCCGCGGAAGCGCTCGGCCGAAATCCGGATACGGTATCCCTGGCACCAAAATTCCAGCTTCGGGATTCCCGGATCGAATCGATCGCCTGGGCCGTCAAGGCCGAAATCGAGTCATCCGTTCCATCGGACAGGACCTATGCGGAAGCGCTGGGGTTGGCGCTGGCGATCCGTCTGGTGGAAGGCGACAAGCAAACGTCTCTCGGGGCTGTCGCGAGAGGCGCCACATTGACAAGCCGCCATCAGCGACGCTTGGTGGATTTTATCGAGACCCATATCGATCAGTCGCTGTCTCTTGCCGATCTCGCTGCCACGGCAGGCTTGAGCATCTCGCATTTGAAGCCGCTCTTTCGCGCCACTTTCGGCATGCCGGTTCATCGCTATGTGCTGACGCGCCGGGTAGACCGTGCCAGATTGCTCATTCTCTCCACTGACATGCCGCTCGCCGAGATCGCTGCGGCGACGGGGTTTGCCCATCAGAGCCACATGACGCATTGGATGCGGCGCGTCCTCGGCCTCACCCCCGGCATGCTGAGCCGAATGCATTCCTGATTTCGATTGTCGTCCAAACCTGCAATTGGCCGTCCGAAACTGCGCGATCCGATGGGCACACATGGCTAGGCTGCAGGCAGGATCGACAGGAGAAGATGCAATGCACGCAATTCTGGGCGCCACCGGCAAGGTCGGCCGCACGACCATCGCCGAGCTGCGCAAGTCCGGCGTTCCAGTTCGCGCAATTCTGCGCGATGGTTCGAAAGCGCAGGCCTTTTTAGAACTCGGCTGCGAGATCGCCATTGCCGATGTGCATGACCATCGGGCGCTGACGGCCGCATTCGAAGGGGCGAGCGCCGTCCAGATCATCTGCCCGGTCGATGTTCGCGCCGCCGAGGCCTATTCCGGCATGAGACGACTGCTCGATTGCCTCGGCGAGGCCCTGTCAGCCGCCAAACCGCGAACCATTCTCGCCATTTCCGATTATGGCGCGCAGCATAGCTCCGGCACCGGCGTCACGCTGATCTTCCACGCCCTTGAAGCGCGGCTGCGTCAGCTGGAGACCGAACGCCTTATCCTGCTGCGATCGGCCGAGCACATGGAAAACTGGGCGCGTCTGGCAAAGGTAGCGGCAGAGAGCGGCCGATTGCCGAGCTTCTACCATCCGCTGACCAAGCTTCTTCCGACTATCTCCGCTTTCGACGTGGGCTCGATCGCCGCCGAGCTGCTCCTGGAAAAGCAGGACGCCGCTTTGAGGATTGTTCATGCCGAAGGTCCTCGGCGCTATACCCCGAGCGACGTTGCGGCGGCCATCGGCTCGCTGACCGGTCGCGATGTCGCTGCCCAACCGCTCCCTGAGACAGATTGGCAGGCCGCACTCATGCGGGCAGGCCTTTCCGAAGACTATGCGGGACTATTGGTCGAGCTCTATGCGGCTCATAATGCTGGCCGAATAGACGTTGAAAGGGATGTGGGCGAAATCCGTCGAGGCACAACCGAATTGATGGAGGTGCTGCGGCGGATTCTCAGCGCATGAGAATGCCCCCGCCTGTCGGAACAGGCCGTTTGCCGCCCTCCACACGATCTCAGCAGCGCGGGATGGTCAGCACGACGGTCGTACCGCCACCCTTGCGGCTGTCGATGGTGGCGTGGCCGCCATGCGCCTCGGCGATCGCCTTTACGACCGAAAGGCCGAGGCCTGACCCGCCGCCTCTTCGCGTTCTCGCATCGTCGGCTCTCCAGAACCGCTCGAAGGCGCGTTCGCTTTCCGCAGCCGTCATGCCGGGGCCATCATCCGAGACCATGATGACGCACAGGCTGCTGGCCTCCTGCGAGGCTACACGCAGCGTCGAGCCTGGAGCATAGCGTGCGACATTGTCGATGAGTGCAAGCATCGCCTGCCGGACTCGTGCACGGTCGGCAATCACAGCCATCTTCTGCAAGTCGGTTTCGACCCTAACGGCGAGGCCGGTAAGCGACGGCTTCACGGAATCGATGATATCTGCGATTTCTTCTCCCACGTCGAAACGCGATTGCTGCAGCTCCATGCGCCCGGCATTCATCAGCGAAAGCGTCTTCAGATCGTCGACGATGCGGGTCAGCGCATCGATATGCCCGATCAATCCACGGAATACCTCCTGGCTCGGCTCGAAGACCCCGTCCGCCAGTCCCTGCATGCGGCCGCGCAGGATTGTCAGTGGCGTGCGCAATTCGTGTGCGATGGCCGAATTCGAATATTGGAGCTCCTTTTCCGCCCTTTGCAGCTCCTCCGCCATACGGTTGAAGTCGTTGATCAGGCGGTCCGCTTCGCCGAAATTGCCTTCGCCCGTCGCCCGGCCGGCAAAATCCCCATCCGCGATGAGACGGGCAGCTTCCGTCACGGCCGTCAAGGGCTTGACCAGGCGCCTGGCGAGACGCCATCCAACATAGGCGCCGACGGCTTGGCCGATCGCCACGTTGATGCCAAGCACGACGAAATCGCTGACGGCCCAATCGTCCGGCGGAGCGGCGTCCTTGAACAGCCATTCGTAGACATAGCCGTAGATCAGGAATCCGAAAAACATCACCGACAGGGCGACGAAGGCGACGATTGTCGTCGACCAGATGATTTGCCTGTTGAGGCTGTTGCTAACCGAAGTCGCCAAGGCGGTAACCCACTCCCCGCACGCCGTTGAGAAGATCGCCGACACCCGCGGCATCGAGCTTGCGGCGAAGCTTGCTCATGTGGCTGTCCACAGTGCGGTCGAGCGCATCGCCTTCGGGAAGGCAGGCATCGACGATCTCGCCGCGTTCGAAGGCCCTGTTCGGAAAGCCGGCCATATATTCGAGGATGCGGAACTCGGTGCGGGTCAGGTTCAACGGAATGCGGCTTTCGCCGTCCTCCACCACCGCCATGTGCGCGATCGGATCGATCGCAAGCCTGCCGACCCGCAGCACCTTATTCGCAGCACTTCCCGTCGTCCGCCTCAAGACGGCACGCGCCCGGGCGACCACTTCGACAGGGTTGAACGGCTTCACCACATAATCGTCGGCGCCGGAACGCAGCCCATGCAGCTTGTCGAGGTCGTCGGCGAGCGCCGTGACCATGATGACAGGCGTATTACTCCTTTGGCGAATGGTAGAAAGCACCGCGTGGCCATCAAGCTTCGGCAGTTTGACGTCGAGAACCACGAGATCCGGCCGCAGCCGCTGGTGATGGGAAAGCCCGATCTCGCCATCCGAGGCCGTCAGCACCCGAAATCCCTCGCGCTCGAAATAGCGTTCGAGAATATCGGAAATCTCCGGCTCGTCTTCGACAATCAGTATCAGTGCATTTTCCATCCAAAGCTCCTTTACCGGAAAGAAACGTCAAACAGAGCCCGCGCGTCAACATTCCTCCGCCCTCCTCCATCAAACCTCCACAAAACGTCGACCGAAGGCCAACAATCCCAATGTCTGCTTAGGCTCGAACGAAAGTGCCATTCGCGCCCGGCGTTGAAGCGGCCCCCGAATGGGTTCATTCGATCGAGACGCGGAGCGACGATCCCGGCGCGTTCCGGTCAATTGGGAATGCATCTATGCGATCTGCATTCGAGCTGCCTTCCCGGAAGGCGACATTGGCGGCAACAGCGATGCTCATCGGGCAGGCTGCGGCGGCCATGCCGCAGGGAGACATACCTCTGCGGGGCCGGCCACTCTCGATGGTGGGAGCTTCAATCCACAGGGAGTGAATTCGTCTCAGCTCCGCTGCCCTTGCGGAACTGGCTGGGTGGAGCACCGATAATACGCTTGAAGGCACGGCTGAACGATGCTTCCGCGTCGTAGCCCAATCTCCGTGCAACCACGGAGACGCGCATTCCATTGCGCAGCCATTGAAGAGCCTGATGCATGCGCACCCTGGCAACGTAGCGTGCCGGCGTTTCACCCACGACTTTCAGGAAGCGCTCCGCAAAGCCCGAGCGTGAGACGCCCATCAGGTTTGCAAGTGCCGCCAAACTCCAGTCGCGGTCCGGCTCGAGATGAATTGCAGCCAGCACCCGGCCGATCTCTGGGCTGCGAACCGCGGCAATCCAGCCGGTGGTATCGCCGCAGCCATGTTCGACCCAGGTCCTGATCAATGTTGCGGTCAGCACATCCGCAAGCCTTGCGAGTATGCCGCCCGCGCCGACCCGATCCATCTGCCCTTCGCGCGTCATGGCATCGAGCAGATGCGGAATGGCCGGCTCGTTCCTGGCCAGATCGCTGGTGAGCATGGTGTCGGGCATCAGCCGCAGCAACGGATGAAGATTGTCGATATTGAAGCGCATCGCCGCCGTTAAAGCCACCGTTCCCCCACAGGCATCGGAGCACTGGAGATCGAAGACATCCCGGCAGACTTCCTTGCGGTCAAATTGCTCGAAAGGCACGGGCGGCACGCCCGGCTCGCTTGCGATCACATGTGCGTTGCCACGCGGCAGAAGCGCAGCATCGCCCGGTCCCAACGGAAGCCAGTCGCCTGACGGCGCCTGAAGCCAGGCAGATCCGGATGAAATGAAATGCAATCTCGCCGACGGCTGCGGCGCAAAATAGGTCGCCCACGGCTCCGAGAGTCGACAGCGCCCATATTCAACACCATCGAGCCGCAAGCCTCTCAGCATCTCGCTCAGAGCATCATGGGTCTCACCGGCATTGTCTTTGGACGAATAGTCAAGCATCTCGGATTTCCTAGCATGGAAAGTACAGAGTGTCACGATTACCTTTTGCTCGACGGCATCAACAACACGCCAAGACATCTTAATATAGGACGCGCGCCATGGCAGAGAGTGATTTCAGGCCCAATCCATCTCCTCACAATCAGCGGACGGCAGAGACATCCAGCAGACCCAGGTGGGATGCCGTTGTCGCCCTGGCGCTCGGCGTGTTCGGGCTCGTTACGGCGGAATTTCTGCCGGCCAGCCTGCTGACCCCAATCTCTTCCGATCTTGGCCTCTCTGCAGGGGAGACCGGCCAAACTGTGACTGCAACGGCCGTCGTCGCTGCATTTGCCGGCCCGGGTATCGTCATAGCCACTCGAAGATTCGACCGACGCCGTGTGCTGTTTGGTCTGACTGCTCTTCTGATCCTCTCCTGCGCCCTGGCGGCAACCGCCGACAATTTGATTTCACTCCTCGTATCGCGAGTTCTGCTGGGCGTAGGGCTCGGCGGCTTCTGGGCGATGGCCGGCGCGCTTGCAATGCGGCTGGTCCCGATTGAACATCTCCCTCGGGCAATGGCGATGATCTTTACCGGCGTTTCCGTCGCGACAGTCACGGCAGCACCGCTCGGCTCCTATGTAGGATCGACCCTGGGATGGAGGGCTTCCTTCGTCCTGGCCGGCGCTGTCGGCGTGCTTGCATTTATTGCCCAGGCCGTCACTGTACCGTCGCTGCCACCGGCAGGCCACGCAGGCTTGTCCACGCTCGGCGCCGTTCTGACGCGGCCCAAGATCCGGGTGGGTCTGATCACGACACTTCTCATCGTCGCAGGCCATTTTGCCGGCTTCACCTATATCCGTCCCTATCTGGAAGGTATCGCCCATCTCAACGTCGAGATGGTATCGCTGGTGCTCCTTGCCTACGGCGTCAGCGGTTTCTTCGGCAATATCGTCGGCGGCATGATCGCGGAGCGCAGCTCTGCTGTTGGCACCATCTTCTCATCGAGCCTGATCGCCGTTGCCGCCGCTATCTTCGTAACCGTGGGCGCATCCGAACTCGCCGCGATTGTCGGAGTGGCCATTTGGGGCTTCGCCTTCGGCGCCTTTCCCGTCTCCATCCAGAGCTACATCACGCGTGCCGCTCCCGACGAAGCTGAAAGTGCTGGAGCACTGCTGCTGACCGCTTTCCAGGTCGCTATTTCCAGCGGAGCAGTCCTCGGCGGCGTATTGATCGACTTGCAGGGACCGCTGGGCGTTATGTCGTTCCTCGGAGTTGCCTGCCTTGCGGGAACCATCGTGATGGCAGCACGAGGCGGCAAGCAGACTGCGCTCACTCAAAGCTGACGAGCAGGATCACAGCGTCTGCTCCGATAATCGAGGGGCGCTTTCGAACTGCAGATACGGCGGCCATCGGAAGCGCCCTCGCTTGCCACGGCACGGAGCAATCGAAGTGCTCGTTCGCGCTGCAGCGATCGAGATAGCTCCGGTCCGGGTCAACGTCCTTTCGCCTGGAGATCGGCGTTCTGTCAGATAGACACCGGGCCATACTCCCCCTTCATGATTCGGCCTACGCCTCATTCCATATAGGCCGCAAGCTCCTCAGGCATTCCCCGAGGAAAAGCTTCCTTAAGATAGTCCAGAAATGCAGACACGCGGGCGCTCAGCAGCCGCCGTGTCGGGTATAGCGCCCAAAGAGCGGTCTGAAATCCTTCCACCTCGCCCCAACTGACGAGCCTGCCGGCGGATAGATCGGGGATGGCGAGCGATAGCGGTAGACGCGCTGCGCCCACGCCGGCGCGAACGGCATCGCGAACCATGATGAAGGAGGAGACACTCAGAACTGGCCTTGCCGCGAATCGCAATTTTCCCGCTGAAGTCGTGACCTCCCACGATTCAGCTTGATTCATCGCTCCACGTGTGACGGCGGGAACGGCATCGCCGCCTGCCGGACGCGGCAGGTCGGGACTTGCCACGACGACAAGCCGGTCGTGCAGGAAGACGCGCCCGACAAGACTTTCATCCGGCTCCGGATTCACGCGAATGACCACATCATAGGCTTCCTCGATCATGTCGACGGCCCGGTCTTCCGTCGTGATCTCAAGCCGAACTTCGGGATATTTCCGGACGAACCCCGCTGCAAGCTTTCCCAAAGCCGTCTGCGAGAACAGCAAGGGTGCGCTGATCCGCAACCGGCCGCGGGGGCTATGTCCACCTGAAGCGATCGCCTTCGCCGTTTCGTCGAGCTCGGTCAACAGTGCGCCCGTTCGCTCGAAGAGTGCGCGCCCCTCCTCCGTCAGCTTCAGCGTCCGTGCGCCGCGCTCGAACAGGCGCAGGTCGAGACTTGCCTCCAGCTCGGCCACGCGCCGGGACAAGGTCGCCTTCGGGCGGCCGGCTGCGCGCGCGGCCCGACCGAACCCGCCATGGCGGGCGACCAGATTGAAATCGGCGAGAGCTAGCAGGTCCATGTGTTCCATCAGTGAGACAGTGAGTCCAAATAGAGCGTCTATCGGGATCAATGTGGATCAATAAATTGATGACTGTCAACTGAACATCCCAAACGGAGTAACCACAATGACCATTCTCGTTACTGGCGCCACCGGCCGTGTCGGCCACCACGTCGTCGATCAACTTGTCAAGCGCGGCGCAAAGGTCCGCGTGCTGACCCGCGATCCCTCGAAGGCCAATGTCCCGGCCGGCGTCGAAGTCGCCCAGGGCGACCTGCTCGACATCGACGCCCTGCGCAACGCCTTTCAAGGCGTCAGCACGCTGTTTCTGCTGAATGCCGTTACCGGCGATGAATTCACCCAGGCGATCATCACACTCAATATCGCTCGCGAAGCAGGCGTCGAACGCGTCGTCTATCTCTCCGTGTTCGAAGCCGATCAGGCGGTGAATGTCCCGCATTTTGCAGTCAAGTTCGGCGCCGAGCGCATGCTCGTGCAGATGGGCTTCAGCGCCACCATCCTGCGACCGACCTACTTCATCGACAATGAGCTGATGATCAAGGACGTGATCCTCAATCACGGCATCTATCCGATGCCGATCGGCAGCAAGGGTGTTGCCATGGTGGATGCTCGCGACATCGCCGAGGTTGCCGCCATAGAACTGATCCGCCGCGACCAGGCTCCCGGCAAGCTGCCGATCGAGACGATCAACCTCGTTGGTCCCGACACGCTGACCGGCGCGGATGCGGCCAAGATCTGGTCGGACCTGCTCGGCCGTCCGGTTGTCTACGGCGGCGACGATCCGAGCGGGTTCGAGCAGAACATGGCGAGCTTCATGCCCAAGTGGACCGCCTATGAGATGCGCCTGATGGCGGAACGCTACGTCAGCGACGGCATGATCCCCGAGACCGGCGACATCGAACGCCTGACCGCGATTTTGGGTCGTCCACCGCACAGCTATCGTGATTTCGCAACCGCGATCGCGAACGCGGCATAAGGGCTGCCCGCTCAACTCACCCTCGGAGATCCCTCACAATTAGGCGGGCACACACGAGCTCGGATAAGGTGGCGCGGCCGCGAGGCCGCGTCATATCATTATTCTACCTGTATTTCATTCATTGAGACTTGATGGCAACGGGCGCAAACTTCCACACCAGATCGTCGATCATCAGCCGCCGTGCCAAGATTTAAGCGCTTAGCACGGCGGCATAAGATCAATTCACCTGAAGATCGCGCGTCGCCTATTGCTGCGCCGGCGCAGCTTTCTGAATCTTGTCCTGGACCTTCTTCACAAGTGCAGGATCCTTCTTTGCGGCCGTCAGAATGGCGTTATATTCGTTCACCGACATGCCCGGCGAGGTCTGAACGGCCTGCACCATCTGCTTGCTGGCCTCCGTCTGCAGCTGTTGCTTCGCAGTCGGATCCTGCGTTGCGCCGATCTTGGCCGAATATTCCTGCCTGATCTTGTCCACCTGGAGATAAGCGACGGCAAAAGCCTCTATTTTCTGGTCGCTGACGGGTGCAGCCGTAGCATTGCTGTCGGGCTGCTGTGCTTGCGCGGGTGGCTGCTCCTGTGTGGCTTGCTGTGCGAAGGCTTGATTGCCGAGAACCATCAGGCTCAAGATTGCAGCTGTCAACGATGCAGCAGGGATATGACGAATCATCTCAATTCCTCTTCAGTCGTTCGGGGGAAACACCTCTTTGATGGCGTAGAGCGAAGGCTGGCATATCGTGTGGATATCGCCGTCGATCAGGGTTGAGGAACGATCCGGCGTCAATGTGGCAGTCAAACGTTTTCTGTGAGGTCATAACGCGGCAAGGCACTGACCATAGGGCGGCAGCTTTATGGCAGCCGTTCCGCTTCGGCCGCGAGTTTCCTGCGAGGGCAACGAGCATCGTTAGGAGATGGCCGCGATCTTGTTTTCGTCAGGGAATGACGATCTCATGCCACTTCGCGCCCGGATCGACGGAAACAGCAATCGAACGGTGCGAGCGTACCGTTCGCCTTGTGGTTCAGGCAGCCTTGGCCGTCTCGATGATCTTGGCGAGTGCCGTCAGTTCCTCAGGCGTCAGATCGGTCAGCGGCGGGCGCACGGGGCCGGGATCCTCGCCAAGCACGCGCAGGCCGGCCTTGATGATCGAGACCGCATACCCCTTCTTCCGGTTGCGCAGGGCGACGAACGGGAAGAAGAAGCCGGTCAGGATTTCATCCACCGTTGCCTGGTCTCCGCTCCGCAGCGCGCCGTAGAAACGCTGGGCAAGTGCGGGAATGAAATTGAAGACGGCGGAGGAATAGGTCGTCACACCGGCAGCGAAATAGGCCTGAGCATAGACTTCATGAGTCGGCATGCCGCCGACATATACGAGGCGATCCTTGAGGGTGGTGGTGATCTCGATCACCTTGTCGACATCGCCGACCCCATCCTTGCAGCCGATGAGGTTGGGACACTCGTCTGCAAGCCGCGCGATGCTATCGGCGCTGAGCACCGCATTGTCGCGGTTGTAGACGATGACGCCGATCCCGACCGATTGGCAGACCGCCTTGACATGGGCGATCAGGCCGGCCTGTTCCGCAAACATCAGGTAAGGCGGCAACAGCAATAGACCATCGGCTCCGGCCTTTTCGGCTGCCTTGGCGATCTCGATGGCGAGCGACGTGCCGTAGCCTGTTCCCGAGATGATGGGCGTAGTGCCGGCGGATGCCTTTGCGGCGCGCACGACCTGTTGGATTTCTGCGGGATTGAGGGAGAAGAATTCACCGGTTCCGCCAGCTGCAAAAAGGGCTGCGGCATCATAGCCTGCCAGCCATTCCACATGGCGACGGTATTTCGCCTCATCGAATTTAAGATCGCTGTCGAAATGGGTAACAGGGAAGGACAGCAGACCGCTGCCAACCGCCTTTTTCAGTTCAATCGGGTCCATCCGGCATCCTATCGTCGGTTGGTATGGCAACGGTTCTCAGGCGCCTTCGAGCGACTGAACGAGGGCGGCGATGTAGCCGTAGCAGAAGGCGAAGGCCACGCCGGTCGGGTCCCGGCCGCTAATGGTCGGCACGTGATCGGGCATCAGCATGTATTGATATCCGACTTCCTTGTAGATCTTTGCGGAGCGGACCATGTCCATGTCGCCCTCGTCCGGAAAGGTCTCCATGAAAGAGAGCTTGCCGCCGCGAATGTTGCGGAAATGAACGTTGAAGAGTTTTCCCCGCGTGCCGAACCAGCGGATGATGTCGCCGATCTCCTCGCGCGGATTGTCGAGCATCTCGCCAACCGATCCCTGGCAGAAATTAAGGCCGTGATAGGGACTTTCGCGCATCAGCACGAATTTCTTCAAGCCTTCCACAGTGCCAAGGACGCGGGTTACGCCGCGGTAGCCCGGCGGCGTATAGGGATCGTGCGGGTGGCAGGCGAGGCGGACGCGATTGCTCTCCGCCACGGGAACGACGCGCTTCAGAAAATAATCGATGCGCTCCCAATTCTCGTCTTCCGACAGGACGCCGGCAAGGCCGGGAGCGGCCTGATGATCCGCCTTATCCCAACGGAAGCTCGCATTCATCGAACCGCCGCGCCCGGGCTCCTCCGGCGTGCGTGGAATGCCGATGAGGTTGAGGTTGTATTTCGCCGCGGGAATGCCGGCAGCCGCCACATCTTCGATGAGCTTGCAGACCGCATCGATCTGGCGATCGCGATCCGGTCCGGCAAGCAGAATATCGGGGTAGGTTGCTTTCTCGATCGGTTGAGACGGCAAGGGGAGCTGGATCATGTCCAGGATAAGTCCGAAACTCTCCATCTTGTCGCGGAAGCGCTCAAGTTCGGAGAGGGTCCAGCTTTCCGACTTTCCTGGCGGGTCCGCGCAAATATGCTTCACCCCCAACTGCGCGAAAACGCGGTAATCGTCGTCGTCCCGCGCTTCGACCTGCGTACCTAAATACACGGAGCGTCTCTCCCTCATATTTCTCTATGTCATATGACATAATATGAATTTTTCGAGGTGTCGAGCACTGATGGGCAATTTCGCGAGGCTTTCAGGCCCCGTAGAGTTTCGCCCAGTCATAATATGAGATTAGCCGCGTTTTATGGGTGCTATGAAAATCAGGGAAGCGAGGGACCGTATGGCCTATTCACCTCGCTTCGCACATAGCCCAAGATACGCATAGGTTTGCATTCGTCATACGATCCTGTAATCGAAGGCAGATGATGAACAGATTTCTTGGTCTCCTTTCGATCGGGCTTGCCCTTTGCGCATGCGAGCAACGCGGGATGGAAGCCGTGGATTGCCCGCGCCAAAGTCCCAACCTAGTGGCTCAGGGTCCCAACGGACCCTACGAATTCCGCGAGGATTGCGAACCGGGTGCCTTGACCTGCATCGACCCAAACAAAAAAGCCGAAACGGGGAACGGCACCGTGATATGCCGGATCAGGAAGCAATAGAAGATTATCCGCCCCCTGCGACGATAACCATCGCCTTCAATGCTCCTCCCTAAGGCAGCGTCGGATCGTGGATAGCGGGCCTCGGCCGCCCTGCCATAGGACGGCGAGCTTTTCCGGCAGCGGCAGGCTCAAACGCAAGGCAATGCCTGCTTCCTGCAGCCCTTCGGCATCAGCGCGATGAAAGCGGTTCAGTTCCAGCGAAACGCCGTCAGGTTCGACCACGAGGGTACGGGCGATGGCCACGCGCTGGCGCTGGCCTCCCGGAGAGCTGATGCGGGAATTGCTGCAGGGCGGAGACATGCAGGCTGACGGGTATTGCGTCCACCCTTAGGATGCGCAAAGCAATTCATGAGATCGTCACGGCCATGACGCAAACTCCGATAGAGCCACTCGACCGGCTGGACGACCAAGCAGGCGCGCCGCTCGCCTGACAAGCCCGACCAGGTCCCGCGGCAGTCGGATTAGCGGCGCAAATCTCATGCGCGGTCGCAGTCACGGGAACAGAAGCAACCATCCAGGGAGAGGGAGAATGAACATAAGTCTGATCGTGCATCCCGGTGTCGATAGCGCTCTTATCGCCTGGCGCAGCGGCTTCATCGACCAGTGCCGTGGCTTTGCCCTGCGGCGGAAGATCAAGCGGGCGGCCGGAAGCCCGCAAAGCCCGAATACGGTCTCCGATGTCGATGCCGACGGCTTTCATGAGGAGATCGTCGCAAGCTGGGTCGGCTTCGCCGACGGGCCGGCCGTCGCGGAAGGCACGCGCAAGCCGACGACCGAATGGCCGATCCAGAAATATCTCTGGTCCGATTTCGCCGTCAATCCGGGTGATGTCGTCGCCTACAAGGTCTCTGCCATGATCGGCTCCGAGACGGCATTGCAGGAATCGCCCGATCATGTATCGGACTGGAGCGATGCCATGCCGATCGGGGTCGAGACCAGCGGCCATGTCAGCTGCTATTTCAACCGAGGCATCGTTGCCAGCCAATGGCTTGCCCGCCTATTGCCCGAAGAGGCTCCCAGCACCAAACTCAAGAAGGCGATCGCCAACCCGGAAGATCCGATCCGCCATTTCCTTGCAGGGCCGATCCGCGACAAGTTGGTATCGCTCCTCAATGATATCAGGTCGAATGGCGGCCATATCTATGCCGCCCTGTTCGAGCTGGACGATCCGGAGCTCATTCCCCTGCTGCAGGGCTTCAAGAAACGGGCTCACATCGTGCTCGGCAATGGCAGCGTCAAGAAAAAGGGCGAGGACGAAAACGAAAACGCCCGGTCCGAACTGTCTTCCTGCGATGTCAGGGATCGCATGAGCGCGCCGCGGGCATTGGCGCACAATAAGTTCCTCGTCATCTGCGCCGCCGACAAATCGCCGCAGGCCATCTGGACCGGCAGCACGAATTGGACGATGACCGGCCTTTGCACGCAGGCCAACAATGCGCTTCTGATCGATAACCCGGCCGTCGCGCAATTCTACCTTGACCAGTGGAAGACGCTTGCCGCCGACGGCAACGATTCTCCGCCCGCCCTCTATGAAAGCAATGCCGAGCCCAGAACAACGCCGAAAGCGAAAAATACAACGGTCTGGTTCACGCCAATGCGCGAAGGGCTCGATCTCGAACAGGCAGGCGAGCTGATCCGCGGCGCCCAGCAGGGCATCCTGTTCGCCATGTTCAATCCGGGCCCTCGCGGTACGCTTCTCAACGACATCATCGAGCTTGCCTCTCCTTCGAGCCCTTCGTTCAAGCCCGATCTCTATATCCAGGGCGTGGTCAACCAGAATCCGGGCACGGCAAAGAACCCTGTCGTGCTGTTCAACAGAGGTGAACGGATCGACGCCAATGCCGACGTCGTCCTGCCCGCCGCGATCCCCGGCCGTTTCGCCTATTGGCAGAAGGAAGTTCTGAAGCTGCCGACGGCGCACGCCATGGTTCACAGCAAGGTGGTCATCATCGATCCATTCGGCCCCAATCCCGTCGTCATGACCGGCTCCCACAATATGGGCCCGAAGGCGAGCGGCGTGAACGACGAAAACCTGGTGATCATCACCGGCAATGGCGATCTTGCCAGTCAGTATGCCGGCAAGATCATGGAAATCTATGCCCAGTATCGCTGGCGGCAGTCCGTCCAGAAACAGGGCGGCGCGCCCAAGTGGACCGGCCTTGCCGATGATGACAGCTGGCAGATCAAATCGCCGGACCAGCCCTATGACAAGCGCCGCATACGCGAGCTCGACTTCTGGTTCGGCAAGAATGACAGCGCCTGACATGCGGGGGTGCCGATCGAGGATCGCATTCAGCTTTCTGGCATCGCCCATATCCGACGAAGCCCGTAGCCATCCATTCGGGCAGGTTAAATAAACCTCCGGTAGCTGCTAGGATATCCGCTATCGGCTTGGATGCCACCCCCGAGCCGGCTACTGCAGCGTCCGGCGAGACTGCATGCCCTCGCAGTGTCGTCGGACACCCTTCCCGTCGGAGCGCCCGTTTCGATGCCTTATGCCGCTCGCCCCGCATTGCGGCCGGAAAAAATGCACCCTCCCAGGAATGTGCCCTCCAACGCACTGCAGCCGTGATATCCGCCGCCGCCGAAACCTGCCGCCTCGCCGCAGGCATACAATCCCGGTATGAGCGCACCGCTCCGCCCGAGCGCCTGGCTATTCAGATCGGCTTCGAGCCCGCCCAGAGATTTGCGGGTAAGAATTTTGCGGGTAAGAATATGGAGGCGCACGGCGATCAATGGGCCTGCCTTTGCGTCCAATATGCGATGCGGCCGAGCCGTACGCATGAAGCGGTCACCGAGATAGCCGCGCGCCTGTCGCAAGGCGACGATCTGCGCGTCCTTGGCAAAGGGGTTGTCCAATTCACGGTCGCGGGCTTCGATCTGCCTGCGCAGATGGGCAAGGTCGAGCGGACGGTCGGCGATGCGGTTCATGCCCGCGACCAGTTCATCCAGCGTTTCGGCAACGACGAAATCCCTGCCTTTCGCCTTGAAAGCTTCCACGGGCGGGGCAGCCAGTCGGCCAAGGCGGCTGCGCAGAAGAAGCCCGATATGGCGTCCGGTAAGATCCGGGTTCTGTTCGGAACCCGAAAGGGCAAACTCCTTCTTGACGATCTTCTGTGTGGTCACGAACCAGCTGTAGCTATGACCGAGCTTGCAGATATGCTGCAACGTCGCAAGGCCGTCGAAGCCAGGCAGGCAAGGTGCGGGCATGCGATTGCCGTCGGCGTCGAACCAGAGCGAGGACGGCCCCGGCAGGATGCGAATGCCATGGTTCGGCCAGATCGGGTCCCAATTCTCAATGCCTTCCGTATAGTGCCACATGCGGTCGCCATTGATCGGCCGCGCGCCGGCAGCCTCGGCATGCCCGATCATCAGACCGTCGACATGATGGGGCACGCCGCTCAGCATCCGTGCAGGAGGCGAGCCGAGACGCTCGACCGGCCATACACGGCGAACCAGCTCCTGATTGCCGCCG
The DNA here is from genome assembly GCF_003024605.1 of Rhizobium sp. JAB6. Classification (GTDB taxonomy): domain Bacteria; phylum Pseudomonadota; class Alphaproteobacteria; order Rhizobiales; family Rhizobiaceae; genus Rhizobium. The sequence goes on from NZ_PYJQ01000004.1 coordinate 85,304, forward strand.
ATGCCGCCGCTCGCCACGATCACGGCTCCTTCGATGCGGAAGTCGCCGACGACATCCCGGTTCGATCGCTGCCCGCGGCGGATATTGTCCTCCGCCAGGATCTCACCCTCCACGCCGGTAATGCCTTTGTCATCGCCGATCAGCCGTGTCACGCGCCGACGAAATAACAGTTCGACCTTCCCCTCCCTCTCTGCTGCCACAACCCTTTTTACGAATGGATCCAGAACGCCGGGACCCGTGCCCCAGGTCACATGGAAGCGCGGCACGGAATTGCCGTGCCCGTCGGCAAGGCCACCGCCGCGTTCTGCCCAGCCGACCACGGGAAACCAGCGCATGCCAAGCCCATGCAACCAGCTGCGCATCTCGCCGGCGGCGAAATTGAGATAGGCCTCGGCCCAGGCACGCGGCCAGAAGTCCTCCGGCCGGTCGAAGGCTGCCGCGCCAAGCCAATCCTGACGGGCGAGATCGACACTGTCGCGAATGCGCATGCGCCGTTGTTCCGGCGTATCGATCATGAACAGCCCGCCGAGAGACCAGAAGGCTTGCCCCCCGAGACTAGCGCGTGGCTCCTGATCCACAAGGATCACCCGTTTCCCGCGCTCTATCAGCTCACAAGCGGCGACAAGGCCTGACAGGCCTGCTCCAATGATGACCACATCCGCACGATCGCTCACCCGTTCTCCCTCAAGCGAATAGCGTCCTCCCTGCGAAACCTAACGAAGTTTACGTAAAAGTAAAACGGATAACAGTTCCGACGAGCGTCGGGAATCGTTCCACCAAGCCTGCTTCCCATCTCCACGAAACCTGCACGATATTCATGTTGTCTTCCGATGCCGACAGCGACCAATCGCCCATCCTGCTGACGAGACCACCGCTGTCGACACGAAAGAACCTTCAGCAGGTTTGGGCTCCGAGGGAACGGGGATGGTGGCGAACGATGCCGCCAGGCCCTCTAGGGAAACATCATGTATAAGCGGAAGACGCCCACGCTTGTCGATTGGCTTTCGATGTTGGCACGGCTGGCACTGATCCTAATGGTTTACCTGTGGCCGACATTTCTTCGTTTCATTCTAGGCTCTGTCTTTTCTGTCGCGCTTGCCGCACTCATATATCATTTGCTTGACGTGCAGTTGAATTTTTCGGTGCAGGGTTCCCCTCGACAAGTGGCTCCGCTTGCTCGCGAGCAATAGCCTTTACCTTCAAACACGGAACTCCCTCCATCGTCGAACCGAGCGTCGCGTCCCTTCGGCGAAATGAAAGCCCGGTCTTGCAATTGACTGGGGAAGGGAAATCACGACAAAGTAGGTCTCCACACAGCCTTCTCCATCGCATCGGCTTGCCTGACATCGGAAAAGGCATGACCCGATCGCTTACAGGAGAGGAGCAGCAGCCATGGGCAAGCTTCCCGACATGACGAAACACCGCGGCTTTCCTTCCGGCATGCCGGGTACAGGCGTACAATTCACCATTCGCCGCGCAAATCCCAAGGGCGTGACGCCGATCAAGAAACTGCCGCGACGTGCGCGGCCCGGATCGCAGGAACATCTGATCGATGCCGCATTCCTCCACGCGCTCTGGCATTATTTCGGAGCAGAACCTTTCGAGCGCGGCAATCTCGATGCCGCGCGGCTGAACCTCCTCTTTGGGCGCGAGGTGATGCCAGCCCACAAGGATTTTGATCCGCTCTCCTATGAAGCCATGCTTGTGATCAACGAGAAAGTGGCTCGGGAAAGCTTCCCCGAAGCGTTCGAAGACGTGATGGAAATTTGACACCGGCACCTCGATCCCACAAACGACCGGGCATTTCTCGGCACGCAACCCCTGGCTAGCCGCCGACTGACGGCCGCCTTTTGCGAGAAAGAGCCGCATACAGCCCTATGCCCGGTTGCCTCCGGGTTGGAGTGCGCTAGCTTTCGGTAGTCAACACTCTTCTTTCGAGGCTGACATGACCGACGATGTCTTGCTGACATTCAATGCCGGATCCTCGACCTTGAAGATCGGGGTCTTCGAGCTGACGGCAAAGGGGCCGGAGAATGTCGGCCGCGGCAAGATCGATTTCGATCAAAGCCCATTGATGCTTCGCTATTCCATCGGCCATGATCGATATGAGAAGGCGATCAGGGGCGATAGCAGCGCGCAGTTCATGTCCGTCATCTCCGAAACGCTGGACCATGTGCTGGCCCACCTTCCCGGCAAGCTCCAGGCAGTTGCCCATCGTGTCGTTCACGGCGGCATGACCTTTCAAGAGGCGACCCTCCTGGATGATGCTGCGATCGAGCGGATCGAGACGCTCATACCCCTTGCGCCCCTGCACCAGCCGCAGGCCCTGCGCGCCATTCGGTCGATGCGAACGTTGCGGCCGGAGGTCCGGCAGGCAGCCTCCTTCGACACCGCCTTCCATTCGTCGCAAGCCGATGTCGTGCGGCGGCTGGCGATACCGCGCGCCCTGCATGACGACGGCGTACGCCGCTACGGCTTTCATGGGCTCTCCTACAAATACATCGCCGCCAAGCTTCGAGAGATCGATCCGGAAGCGGCGAAGAGCAAGGTCGTCGCCTGCCATCTCGGCAGCGGTGCCAGCCTGTGCGCGATGGAAAACGGCATCAGCCGCGACACGAGCATGGGTTTTTCGGCGCTGGACGGCATCCCCATGGCGACGCGTCCCGGCTGGCTGGATCCGGGCGCCCTGCTCTACCTCATGAGGACGGGAATGCCGCAGGCCGAAAGGATCGAGGATTTCCTCTACCATCGATGCGGGCTGCTCGGCGTCTCCGGTATTAGCGGCGACACGCGGGTTCTGCTCGATGACGAGCGCCCGGAAGCGGCCGAGGCCATAGATCTGTTCTGCCTGCGCATATCAGGCGAAATCGGGCGACTATGCGCGACACTCGGTGGCCTCGGCGCCATCGTCTTCACCGCCGGCATCGGCGAGAACCAGCCGCAGATCAGGACTCGCATTACACAAAGGTTGCGATGGCTGGGTATCGAGATCGACGAAGACGCGAACATGCGCAATTTGAGCTCGATCAACACGGCCTCCAGCCGCGTGAAGCTATTCGTGATTCCCACCGACGAGGAACGGGTAATCGCCGAAGAGGCCGTTGCCCTCATCGCTTGACGAAAACGAGGAGACGCAGATGAATGCCGTTACCACACCGCTTTCGCCCGAAGAACTTTCCCTCATCGACCGCTACTGGAAAGCGGCCAACTATCTGTCGGTCGGCCAGATCTATCTCATGGACAATCCGCTCCTGCGCGAACCGCTGAAGCCCGAGCATATCAAGCCGAGACTGCTCGGCCACTGGGGCACGACGCCCGGATTGAACTTCATCTATGCGCATCTCAACCGCGTCATCAAGACGCGCGATCTCAACGTCATCTATATATGCGGCCCTGGTCACGGCGGTCCCGGCATGGTCGCCAATACCTATCTGGAGGGCACCTATAGCGAGATTTATCCGGATATCGCCGAGACGGCGGAAGGGATGCAAAGGCTGTTCAAACAGTTTTCCTTCCCCGGCGGCATTCCGAGCCACGCCGCACCGGAGACGCCCGGCTCCATCCATGAGGGCGGCGAACTCGGCTATGCGCTGGTGCATGCCTATGGTGCCGCCTTCGACAATCCCGATCTGATCGTCGCCTGCGTCGTCGGCGATGGTGAAGCCGAATCCGGACCGCTGGCGGCGAGCTGGCATTCCAATAAGTTCCTCAATCCGGCGCGCGACGGTGCGGTGCTGCCGATCCTCCACCTCAACGGCTATAAGATCGCCAATCCGACAATCCTCGGCCGAGCCAGCGACGAGGATCTCCGCAATCTCTTCGGGGGCTACGGCTATGAACCCTTCTTTGTCGAAGGGCATGAGCCGAGCGCCATGCATCAGGCGATGGCCGATACAATCGACCGCGTCTTCGACCGCATCCGTGACATACAGAAAACCGCACGTCAAAAGACTTCGCCCGAAGGGGTGCCACGCTGGCCCATGATCGTGCTGCGAAGCCCGAAAGGCTGGACCGGCCCCAAGCAAGTCGATGGCAAGAAAGTCGAAGGTTTCTGGCGAGCGCATCAGGTGCCGGTCGCCAATTGCCGCGGCGACGAGGCGCACCGCAAGATCCTGGAAGACTGGATGCGCAGCTATGATCCGGATGACCTTTTCGATCATAGCGGGCGGCTGAAGGAGGATCTGCAGGCGCTTGCGCCCCGCGGCAAAAGGCGTATGAGCGCCAATCCGCATGCCAATGGCGGCCTGCTGCGCCAGGAGCTTCTGGTTCCCTCCATTGAGGATTATGCCATAGAGATCGGCGAGCGCGGCAGCAAGCAGGTGCAATCCACCGAGGTCCTGGGGCACTACTTGCGCGACACGCTGAAGCTTAATGATGCCAAGCAGAATTTCCGCATCTTCGGTCCCGACGAAACGGAATCGAACCGGCTCGGCAGCGTCTTTGAAGCCACGAACCGGGTCTGGATGGAGGAGATCGAAGATTATGACGTCCACCTCTCCCGCGACGGACGAGTGATGGAGGTGCTCAGCGAGCATCTATGCCAGGGCTGGCTGGAAGGGTATCTGCTTACGGGGCGGCACGGGCTTTTTTCGTGCTATGAAGCCTTCATTCATATCATCGATTCCATGTTCAACCAGCACGCCAAATGGCTGAAGGTTTCACGCGAGTTGCCATGGCGCAAACCGATCTCGTCGCTGAACTATCTTTTGACCTCGCATGTTTGGCGGCAGGATCACAATGGCTTTTCCCACCAGGATCCGGGCTTCGTCGATCTCGTTGCCAACAAGAAGGCCGATATCGTGCGCATCTATCTGCCGCCGGACGCCAATACACTGCTGTGGGTCGGCAATCATTGCCTCAGGACCTATGACCGGATCAATGTCATCGTGGCCGGCAAGCAGCCGGAATCGCAATGGCTCAGCATCGACGAAGCCGCCGCCCATTGTAAGGCCGGCGTGGGCATCTGGGATTGGGCGAGCTACGAAGACAATACGATCGCACCCGACGTGGTGATGGCCTGCGCAGGCGATGTCCCCACCATGGAAACGCTCGCCGCCGTCATGCTGCTGCACGAGGCGATCCCCGATCTCAAGATCCGCACGGTCAACGTGGTCGATCTCCTGGCGCTGCAGGACCCGCAACAGCATCCGCACGGCCTCGATCATAAGTCCTTCGACCAGATCTTCACCGCCGACAAGCCGGTGATCTTTGCCTATCACGGCTATCCCTACCTGATCCACCGCTTGACCTACCGGCGGACCAACCACGACAACATCCATGTTCGCGGCTTTATCGAAGAGGGCACGACGACCACGCCATTCGATATGACCGTGCTGAATGAGCTGGATCGCTATCATCTCGCTTTGGAGGCGATCAACCGTATTCCCGGCCTGTGGGAGAAGGTACCGGAGGTCGTGGATGGCCTAAAGGCAAAACTCATCAGGCATCATGACTATGTCCGGCAGCATGGCGAGGATATGCCGGAAGTCTCAAATTGGCGGTGGAAGCGATAGAGCCGGACCGACATCCCGTTTCCGCCGGAAATACCGCCTTGAACGTCCCCGAACCTCAGGATTTGGACGCGTGCTGCGGCTTTCCCTTTTGTTTGGTCGAGGCCATGTCGTGAAGCTCCTTCTCGCTCATGGACTCGACCATGCTCTTCGACGCACCCTTCAATTCGCTCTTCTTTCTTTCGCCGCGTTTGGCGGCGAGCGCCGCACCGGCAGCCATTTGCTGCGATTTCGACTTGGCTGGCATGACGACATCTCCTTCGGGCTGCATTGAAATTTCGCCGGCCTATCCGGCAAAGCGCGCCAGCAGGATCACGAGCGCCATCGCCGCAAGCCCGCCGATGAATATCAGGCGCTGCCAGCGCCGCCTCAGGATGATTTCGCCCTGGCGCACCTCTTGCGCGGAAAACGTGCGCGGCTCGGGTTTGCGCGGACCGTCTCGGTCTCTCGTGCTCATTGCAACCATCCTTCGGCGGCAGCAACCGCCGATCATGTCTGCTTGCAAATAGCGCCTTACGCCTGGTATTTGCCGGTAAGGCTTGCTTCTGCAAGCGTGTGTTTCTTCACTTTCTGCCACATTGCTTCCACCCCGGCGGCTTCGGGAAGCGTCACCCTCGGTACGTCAAGGGCAGCAAGCCGGAAGATATACCGGTGGGCTGGATCGCCTGCAGGAGGCGTTGGACCGTCATAGCGGGCATTGCCGAAATCATTCTTGTAAAAGCGCAGCGCCTGCTCCTGCATCGTGTCCACGCTTTCGACAAGGCCGCTCCATTGCGCCGGAATATTGGCGATCCCGCAGTGGCGGAATGTTCCGCTCGGCGCATCTGGATCCTCGATGATCAATGCAAAGCTTTGGGTTTTCTCAGGCGCCCCACCCCAGGCAAGTGGCGGGAATATGTTTTCGCCCTCCAGCGCATATTTGCGCGGTATCGGCGTTCCCTCGGCAAAGGCCTTGCTGATCAACGTCAAAGCCATTCGGACCTCCTTTCATCGTCGCGGATTCATGTGCCTGTGACCTTCTGAATTTAAGGTGGAACACATCAGAATCACTATTGTTCCCCATGGAACTATCGCTCGCCCTCAGTTGTTCGGAGCATCTACGAAGGAGAAAAAGATGGCGGATGAACGGTTCGAGTGGATCAGCAGGCGGGCTTACGCCATTTGGGAAGCAGCCGGACGCCCTTGGGGCTGCAGCCAGCATCATTGGGAGCAGGCAGTCAAGGAGCGCGAAATCATGGAGAGGACGCGAGCATCGGCAGATGGTGAAGAAATACTCGCGAGATTCCGAAAACCTACCGCCAAGCACCGGGCGGATGACGACGATCAGGAAACCGAGGAAAGAACGCCATCCGGCGCCCGCCGCGCCGGATAGTCGACCGCCATCGGCCACTCTTCTCCAGAGGCCTGTTCGCGCCGGGAGCCTAGAGCCTTTCGCTTTTCTTCGAACCGCGAAAATGCTCGATCTCTTGTTTTTACGCAATTCCGGACGGAAAAGCCCGCTACGAACTTTACCTGGAATTGCTTAGCTGCCGACGGTGCGTTAACCCTGCGGTTATCCGAAATTTTGAAAGCCGCCCCTAGTTCTGCGTTCCGTCGCGGTTCGGCTGGGCCGGTGTGCTCTTCGTGCCCTGCTGATTGTTTTCCGTACGATCGGTCGGAGCCGGCTGGGCCGTTTGGCCGGCGGGTGGTGTATTGTCTATCGTCCCCCCCTGCGGCTGTCCGCTGGAGGAGCTTATCGTCGGCGCCGAATTCTGGGATTTGCCTGGTTCGATATAACGACCCCAGATTTCCACGCCAGCCCATACGATTGCCACCAGCACCAATGCCGTAATGAGGAGAGTGGATAGATGCGTTCCCCGCACGCCCTGCCGCGCTTCGGTCGCCGATAGCGGCTTCGTTTCTTCTCGGGGCTTCTTCTGTTCATCGAACGCCATGGCGAGCCTCCATTATTGCAAACGCTACATTGGCCTAACCGAAACACCCCGGCGATGGTTCCATTGAGGAGCCTGCCGGATCGGCGCCGCCGGAACAATGGGCACAGCCCGGCGTTACCCTTACGAGGTTGCAGATCGTGCCAAGCGAACGCGATGGTGCTGAAGAATATGGAGATTTTTTCGCTTTCTCTCCATAGCCAACGAAACGGCAGGCGAGCTTCCTATCCATCCGGTCTGCAGCCCCTCCAATGCTCGAGGAGGGTAAAAAGTGCCAATAAATCCCGTCAATGCCGTGACGCCGAAGAAATTGCCGGCACCCGCGCCGTTGCCCCGATCGAGATCTGATCGGCCGCGTCATCGCAGCAATGGAAAGCTGGCCGAAAGCAGCCGTTTGCTGTTGATCGCGACGATGGCGGCTGCGCTGTCCTGGAATTTTGCCTTCGCACAGCAACCGAATGATGACCGATGCAAGGCGGAGGAAACCAACCGGCAGACCGACGGCAAGCAAGCGCAAGGCCGGCAGACACCCTCGGCAACAAACAACCCCAGCCAGAAACTGTCCGACTGCGGCGGCGTGCTGAAACCGCCGACGGTCGGCGACAGCAAGATGGAAAAGCCAGCCCCGCAGGTCGGCAACACCCCCGTCATCAAGCCCGGCGACACGCAACAGCAGAATAATCAACAGCCCAGCAAATGATGCTGATCCGTCAGGGTTTGGGTTCGGGCTGCTCGATAGGGCCATTCTTGACGGCCCCGCTATCTCGGCCGTTACTTGACGTAAACGGCTTGATGACGAGAATCCCCAGAACGGACGCCACCATCAGGCCGAAGATGACGAGCAACAGCATCCGCATCTGGAAGCCTAGCGCCGTCCCGATGGGCGGATGGCAAGATTGCTGTCATGCCCGATTATACCGCTTGCCTGCCGGGAGATCGTTTCCGCACGCTGCTTGGCCTCGTGATTTTCGACTGAGCCATCAATAACGACGCGCCCATTGCCGACGGTCACGAAGATGCTGGTCTCGTCAAGCAATTGATCGGCTTTCAGCTTGCTCTCGATTTCCGTTCGAATTTCGACGTCTGTTCTCTCCGGCGTCGATATGTACGGCGCTGCGGAACGCTCTTCGGACCGTGTGCGTCGGCTGGTCTCCGTTGACCCGGAAGCCCGCACATGCGAGATTTTTCCGGAAATGTCCTCGGCCATCTGTTTGCGCGACAGATCATATTCGGCTGAGTCTTCGCAGCGCGCATCGTCAGTACCATTCTCGAGCCGGGGCTCTGGGGAGGCTTCTCCTACCCGCTGTCCGGGCCCGATATCACCCGACCCACCGGCCGCCTGATCGAGTGCCTGAATAGTGCGTGTGTCGCTACGATGCGGAGAACCCCTTGCGTTTGTCCTGTCGGTGATCTTAGTCATGGTTTTCTCCCTGTTCCGTGAGCGGTTAACCTTTGCCGCCCCGGAATGTTCCGGCCTCCATGCCTGCATCAAGCTCCGGTCGTCAGCATTTCGAAGGACACCACCTTGTAATGCTCCTCAAGCGACGCAAGCAGTTGCGCACCGCCGCCATCCATCCCCGCTTGCCGCCATCGCACCTCGTAGGAAATATGCGCGGTCGCGTCGTTCGGCCCGGTGGTCTTGCCGACAAAGGAGAAGGCATATCCGAGCGGTTCCAGCGCTGTTTGCGCATCGGCGATCGCAATACCCCCATCGCGAGGCAGCTCGAATACGAAACGCGCCTTTTGCCGGCGTGCGATCAGCCTGTCGAATTGTTTGAATGGCGACAGCACGATGAAGGCGATGATGGCCCCGGCCGAACCCACGATCAATTGACCGCCACCGATGCACAGACCGACCGCCGTCATGAACCACAAGGTCGCCGCCGTCGTGACGCCGGTGATCAGGTCGCCACGTTTGAGAATGGCGCCGCCGCCGATGAAGCCGACACCCGTCAGCACGCCAAGCGGAAAGCGCAGCACATCCATCGAGGCGAATGATTGCGACGTTTTGCCCAGCGTGGATAGAAGCAAATTGGCCTGGATCATCGACAGGCATGCGGCAAGTCCGACCAGGATCGTCGTGCGAAACCCGGCGGCATGACCGCCCATTTCCCGGTTGATCCCGATCAGGCATCCGGCTGCGACCACCAGCAGCAGACGGAGGGCGATATCCAGCCAACCCACGTCGACCGGCATAGTGTCGCTCAGGTGAGGCACGATCTCCTCCCAAAGGAGTGTCACCAGCAAGATTGATGGGGGAACATCGCAAAAAGGCGTTTCGTTCCATCTTTGATGGAAGCCGCTCGCAAAAAAACACAGTAGAAGCAGGACGATGCTCTACCGCTTACCTGGCACGCGGAAAAAGCGCGTGAGCCGGGAGGCCGCTTGCGGCGTTGCGCAGCAAGCCCTTCCAGCATGTTAGCCTTTGCTTTTCCCAGCCAAAACCCCGGCGCGGAATGTATTACGTTGCGCGTGAGGATAGGCGGGCGGCACGCTGCCTGCGGTTCGCTTCCAGCGCCCGTCGGAAATCCAGGTCGGTTCGCGCGTGGTGACCGAGGTCATCGAGAAAACGAGAGAGATCGTCGAGCGTATCGACGATGACATATCGCAGACCATCACCGGCATCGATCAGATCATGGCCGATGCTGACGCCGAAGCCGCCGGGGACCTTGCGAAACCATGCCGAGCGCCAGCGCTTGAAACCATCGGGGTCCGACTGACATTCCGCAAGCAGCATCTTTTGCTGATCAAGCCGCGCAAGGAATGCTTCAACCACATCCTGTGAACCGGCCTTCGGCCTTTCCGCCTTCTTCGCCAGCCATTTTTCAAGAAGCCGCGAACTGGGCTGCGGCGCCATCGCTTCATCACGATCCACGAGAGTCGCTGAATCACTATCCGGGCACTCCGCGCCATCCTTGTGCTGGACCTCCTGCGGGAACGAACCTGCTTGTGGCTCCTGTTCCATAGCCAAGGTCTGCTTCAGATCGGCGGCAAGCTCTCCCCAGATGGATCTCGATGCTCCAGTTGATATTGCTTTCATCCGGCGGGAGGCTTTGATTTCAATGATAAAGGGCTTTGTCTGTTTAACCATGATGCTTCGATATGTGCCCGATGACGGAGCGCAGTTAATGGACAATCAAAAGGAATAAGAGGCTGGCATTTTCTGGGAGCAACACCGCGACATGGCGATCGTCTGCGAACGTTGGAGGTTAAGGCCCTACACCAAACCGCTTGATGAAGCAATCTCCGCCGCTGCCTCATCCCAAACGGGCATCAATGCATTGCGATCTGATCTGCGTCACGACGAGGGCAGGCGTGTAGCAAGTCGGGATGATCATCGGGGAGGAAGCTCTGACGGCACGCATGTTCTGCGAATCAACGATCATGCAATCGGACCATCCGATGCACATCACAACCAGCACCATTCCTCGGCCGCGGCAATACAATCGTCCTGCATTCAAAATGAAACAGACTGCGCCGCGGCAGCACATTTAGTCTTCATATGTCTTAGCAATTATTGCTAAATATGAAGATCTCGTAATATATTCGCTTAAAATGGCTGCGGCGTTCTGGTAAGTTATCACTTGCGTGCATGCTCGGTTAATTGCCATCGTTGATACGCGTGCTCCGATGCGAACGGACGAGTTCAAACTGCACAATGGCCGGATTGCGCAGCCGGCTTGGGGAGGACGAGGCCCTATGCCCGAAAACCGAGTGGATCGGCCGCAGCAAACTCTCTATGGGTCCGAATCCGACAACGGTTTAGAGGCAACGGTCTCGCTTTGGGATCTCGATTTCAAACTGCTCGATTCCTCCAAGCGATTTAAAGAGCATATAGGTCTCACACCCCGCAGCGAGGTGTCATTGTGGGAGGCCTATTCCGCGCTCGCAACGCCCGCGCTCGCCGAACTCGTTCGTCACGTCATCGATACGGGTGATCCCCGCACGATCCAGCTCGCCGATCCGAAGCGGGGACAACGTAACTTGCTCGTCTCCCGGATCCGAGTGGGGCTCCTGATCGTCGAAACCCAGGGAGCAGATGAAGCCCTCTCGCCCGAAGACAATGAAAAAGCGCGGCTCATCCATCAGGCAACGCACGATGTCCTTACCGGACTGCCAAATCGTCGCCAATTCAGCGCGGCGCTGGAGCAATTGCTTCCGGTAACCGGCAAGATTGGGCCGGCGCTGATGCAGCTCGACCTCGATGATTTCAAGCCTGTCAACGACACGCTCGGCCACGGCGCCGGCGACATGGTGCTGAAACTCACCGCGGAGAGAATCACGAAAGCACTCGGCCGCGGCGGAACGGCCTACCGTCTCGCCGGCGATGAATTTGCCATCATCCAGGTCGGTCCGCAGCGGGCCGTGGAGGCGGAACGGCTGGCAGAGGCGCTGCTGGCCGAATTCAAAAAGCCGTTCACGATCAACGGCATCTCTCTCTTCGTCGGCGTCAGCGTGGGAATCGCGATCGCGCCGCGCGACGGCAATGAGGGAGAACAGCTGATGAAGGCGGCCGATGTCGCCCTTTATGCCGCCAAGAAAGAAGGGCGGCGGCGGGCACGGACATTCGATCCGGCCATGCTGATCGTAGTCGAACAAAGAGAACTGCTGCGGCGGAGCCTGCGCGTGGCGTTGCAGCTTGATGAGTTCTTCATTGAATATCAGCCGCTGGTGGAGCCTCCGTCCAATGTCGTCGGCTTCGAGGCGCTCCTGCGCTGGCGGCACCCGACACTCGGGATCATTCCGCCGGCAGCCTTCATTCCTATGGCCGAAGCCGACGGGCTCATGCGTGAAATCGGCCAGTGGATGCTGGAGGAAGCCTGCCGCGAGGCCTTGGCGTGGCCGGAGCACTATACGCTTGCCGTCAATCTTTCTCCGGCGGAGTTCCTGACGCCGGGCCTTACCGATCGCATCTCTCAAACGCTCGATGTCGTCGGATTTCCAGCCGAGCGCCTGGAGCTGGAAATCACCGAAGGCGTGCTTCTGGAGCGGACGATCAACAATCTTGACACGCTGAACACGCTGAACGTACTCGGCATTCAGATTTCCCTCGATGATTTCGGCACGGAATATTCCTCACTCAGCTATCTCAAGAATTTTCCGTTCGATACGATCAAGATTGATCGCTATTTCATCAGGGATCTTTTGCAGGACAGCAAAAGCCAGACCATTGTGCGCTCTGTCATCAGCCTCGCCCATGGCCTGGGTATGCGGGTGACCGCGGAGGGCGTCGAGACGCAGCAGCAGGCGGCCTGGCTTCAGCAGGAGGGCTGCGACCGCCTGCAGGGTTACAGCATCAGCCCTCCGCTCGGCGCCGACAAGCTTGATGATTTCATAAGGCAGGGTGCACGCACCCCATCCGCCACGTCATTCGATAAATTTCACGCCAGTCCGTGAGTTTCTGAAGCATATTTTATTTGGGATTTCTCGAGAAGGTACCATACAGATGCAAGTGGACGCGGCTTTCGAGCCATTGCTTGAACTGGAGATGGAAATGGCAACCTTGGTGGCGGATTGGGCGCATTGCGACCAATGCGCCGCTTACGTGGCTCGCATGGTCAGCCACGATCGCCACGATCCCATCCGCCATGCCAATCTGCTTTCGGCAGCCCTGAACGAGCTTTTCGAGATGTCGTTCCACACCAGAGAGAGCGGCGGTGCCCTTACCGTCCGCTTCTATCGAAACGGCTCGATCGAACGGATCGAATTGGCCTTTCCCTGCTCGGCAGAGCAACGCAATTCATATGAAGCAATCATTCAGCGTATTAGAAACGGTCAGGCGCTTGCCAACTATCTCGATGTCATCACCGACGACGCAGCGCGTGCCGAGCATGCGATCCTTCTCGGCCTGGCCGTCAATTACGATGCCGATATCGAACTGTCCGTTCGGGATAAGGAAATAACGACTTTCGTGGTGGACCTCGCGCTCGAAAGGCTACTCAATTGAGCAATCCCTCCTCTGGCCGTTTCACGGCGCAATTCGATGCCAACAATCAGGAATTCTCGCTGGCCGGGGTTCTCAGGCCGCATTCGGTCTCGGAGCTTGCCGATGATCTCGCCCTGCTGCGCCATGGTATCGAGACGGTAAACGGCGTCTGCTACATCAATCTGAAGCGCGTCATCCACATGAACAATACGGCGTTTCGTGCCCTGACGCATGTCCTGCTCGATGCCACGCGATCGAGGCCGGATCTCAAACTGACGGTCGTCGCTTCGAGCGTCGTCGCATGGGCGTCGCGACTGTTTCGTCATCTGAGCGACCTGTCACCCAACATCGTCGTCGAGATCTATGATTCCGCCTTCTATCCCGGCCAGACATTCGTGGAGAATCAGAGCTTCATCCCAATCCTCCGCACCCAGACGAAAATGACCTGGCGGCACGAGCGCGAGATATTGCCGCGGCACGGCCTTCGCGAGGGCTTGCACATCGCCGATATCTGCTGCGGCATCGGTGATTTCGCCATGCTGCTGCGAAAGGATTTCAAGCCGGCGCGGATCGTTGCCCTCGACCATTCGATTCCCAGCCTGGAATATGCGCGCAAGGTCGCAGAAGACTTCGATGTCCACGACATCGAATATACCTACGGCGATGCATCCCAGATGCTGTTCGAGAGCGACCAGTTCGATTTCGTGACCTGCAGGCACTCGTTGCAGATCTTCGACCGCCCGGATGTTCTGCTTCGCGAACTCTATCGCATATGCAAGCCGGGTGGCAGGGTCTACATCACCAACGAGAAGAACTCCCATTGTCTTGGCGAGCCCAGAGCCGAAAGCATCCAATGGACCTATAACGAGGTCGCGAAACTGTTCGCGCATTTCGATATGGATGTCGAGATGGGTCCCAAGGGCCGCCGCATGCTGCTGGACGCCGGCTTTACCGATGTGCGGATGGAGAGCTTCATGGTGACGAATCTCGACGGCGATCCCCAGGATTTTGCTGACATCATCACGGCATGGCAGAATGTCTATGCCGATGAAATGGCGGTCCGAAGAGGGGATTCGGCCGCATTTATCGAGCGATTCAAGCAAGGTTTCGCCGATCATATTTTTGCCGCTCTCCACCCAAGAGGCTATGCCGGCTGGCCGATTTGGGCTTCTTCGGGACAGAAACCGTTATGACGGGGGCGCCAATCGCTAAGCAACGGCTCGGACTGCGCTCATTTCGCGCTAAATTTCTGCTCGTCGTCGGGGGAGCGGTCCTATTCGACCTCATGGTCAGCGGTGGTCTTGCGCTGTGGAACGTTCAGCGGCTATCGCGCAACGCCACGACGGAAGTGGGACAAGGCCTGGAGAAAGCGAGCCAGGATTATATCGGCTCCTATGCGGATTCGACCGCCGCAGAGGTCGGTTTGCTGATCGATCAGGTCCATTCCGACGTGAAGGCGCTGGCGGGTGTGCTGCAGGGACAGATCGACAATCCGGCGCGGAGCGTCGATGTCGGCGCTGCCATGAGCAGAGCGTCTCCAGGCGCCGTTACGGTGACCTACGACCCGGCGGGCCGGTGGTCGCAGAACCTGCCCGGCACGCCCTCCGTCATCAGCGTCTGGGGTTACCTGCTCGATAAGGATCACCATCCCCTCCCCCAGGTACAGGCCGACATAGAATGGAGCGCGGTGCTCGATCTGGTTGCTCCTTCCCTGCTGCATAACGGCGCATCGAAGCTGCAGATGTACTATATCGGCCCGAGGGAGCGCCCGATTTTCCGGACTGCGCCCTATACGACGCAGGCGCAGACCTTTGATCGCCTCTATCCGGGCCACAACAGCGCCGATTTTTGGACATTCTTCTTTCCTGGCCTCTATGAATCCTGGCAGCAATGGGCCTCCGACCCGTCATCCCGCCCCGTTGCCGATTACATCACCCAGACGGCCCCCTATACCGACGCCATTACCGGCAAGCTGATCGTCAGCTTTTTCCATCCGCTCTGGACGCCGGATCGGCATCAGGTGGCCGGCGCGGCCGGCACGGATATTACACTCACGCAGCTTGCCGAAATCGTTGAACATGTGAAAGTTGCCCAAACCGGCTTCGGCTTCCTGACGATGTCGAATGGAAACGTCGTCGCAATCAATCCCGCCGGCGAGAAGATCATCGGCCTGCGCGCCGCCAACGACGCGGCCGCCAAGGGGGTTACCGGTCTCGACCGATCGTTGCGCAACAGCACGCAAGAGGCCATCACGAAACTGCCGCTCGATGCCGATGGTGTGATCCAGCACATCAGCCTCCGCGAACAAGGAGAGGACGTTCCCTATCTCGCGGTCGTCAAGCAATTGCACCCGACCAATCTCTGGGTGGACGGACCGGTCAAGCGCGAGGTCATGTCGCTCGGGATCGTGGTGCCTGAGCGCGAGATCTACGCCTCGCTCATCGCCGCCAAGGATGAGATATCGCGGGCGACCAACCGCATTCTGCTCTATCAGATCATGGCGGTCCTGGTGTCCCTGATGATCGTCACGGCGGCGGTCTTTGCCGCCTCGAAACGCGTCACCAGCGGCATCAGCGCGCTGGCGAGCGCCGCCAAGCGCATACAGGCGAAGGATTATTCGGTCAGGGTTGATATCTCGACCAGGGACGAAGTGGCGGATGCCGGCCTCGCATTCAACAGGATGGCGGAGGATATCAGCTTCCACACTGAAAACCTCGAAAAGCTCGTTTCCGACCGGACCAGGGAGATCGAGGCGGCCAAGGAAGAGATCTCCACCCTCAATAGTCAATTGAAGAATGAAAACCTTCGGCTGGCTGCCGAACTCAACGTCGCCAGGCAGATCCAGCTGATGGTCCTGCCGCGGGCCAAAGAACTGACGGCGATCAAGAATCTGGAGATCGCCGCCTACATGCGCCCGGCCGATGAAGTCGGCGGCGACTATTATGATGTTCTGCAGAACGGAAACAACCTGAAGATCGGCATCGGCGACGTGACCGGTCACGGGCTTGAGAGCGGCGTACTCATGCTTATGGTGCAATCAATCGCCCGCGCCCTGCTGGAGGCGGGTGAGATGGACCCCGCAAAATTCCTGACCGATCTCAACCGCGCCATCTTCAAGAACATCGAACGGACCCGGACAGACAAGCATATTACCTTGTCGTTTCTCGATTATGATGGCGAGAGGCTGACGATATCCGGTCAGCACGAAGACATGATCATTATTCGCCAGGACGGCAAAGTGGAGCGGATAGATACAGGCGACCTCGGCCTCCCCATCGGCCTTGAGCCTGATATCGCGCCCTTTATCGACACGCGGCAAATACCCTTCGAAAAGGGCGACATGGTTGTCCTGCATACCGATGGGGTCACGGAAGCGGAGAATTCGAGGGGCGAGTTGTTCGGCTTCGATAGGCTTCTGGAGGATGCCCGACGGCTGCATGGCGGAACTGCGGAAGAAGTCGTCGAAGGCATACTCGACGATTTGATGGCCTATATCGGAACCCATAAGATCCATGACGATATCACCCTTGTGGTAATGCGGCACAGGTGAGGAAATGACGACAGCAATTTTCGGCGAGGAACGTCTGGTTTCGTTCGACCCCACCAATGCTCTTCGAATCCGCCTCTATGACGGGCCACTTCACCTGGCATGGCGTCATTCGGCCTTGACCTCGGACTTTATC
Organism: Rhizobium sp. JAB6; assembly: GCF_003024605.1. Lineage (GTDB taxonomy): Bacteria > Pseudomonadota > Alphaproteobacteria > Rhizobiales > Rhizobiaceae > Rhizobium. The sequence continues at coordinate 102,354 of NZ_PYJQ01000004.1, forward strand.
GCGGAGACGATAGCGCTCGATTTCCGCTCCTCCGAGCGCCAATATAAGACCGTGCGGCACGATATCGGTTACCTGACCAACGAACTCATCGAAAATTCCATCAAATTCCGTGCCCCGGGCGAGATCCTTATCGAGGCATTAAGGGATGGCCATTATTTCCGGATGCGGACCGCGAATTTGATCGACCGCGAAGCCATGGTCCGCTTCCAGCAATTATTGTTGAGGGTCACCGCTGGCGATCCCGGCGACCTCCTCATAGAACAGATCGAAGCAAGCGTTCTTGCCGGTGACAATGCGTCCGGGCTAGGACTGTTGACATTGATGAGCGACTACCAGGTTCAATTGGCCTGGCAATTCGATGAAGGTGGTCCCCACAAGTGGATCACGCTCCAAACCTATGCCGCCATGGCGATTTCATCGGCGTGAACCCGCGAGAGGCCCTGTATGGAAATCAAAGAAGAAGCGTTCCGCGTCTGGTCCGAAGGCAATGTCTTATATTTTGACGGCACCATGCGCCTGGCTGGTCCCGATGCCTATGCACCGGTCTATGATCTCGCCAGGACGGTTCTTCATGGGGGTGGAGGAAAAGCGACTTTCGATCTGACCGGTCTGCAATTCTTGAATTCTTCGGGCATCAACCTGCTTGCCAAACTGACGATAGAAGCACGGAAGCATCCAGATATTCACCTCACCGTGTGCGGCTCCTCGCAAATTCCCTGGCAGATGAAATCACTACCGAACCTGAAAAAACTGCATCCGCGCCTCGATTTGCGCCTGACCTAACGCATCCCGTGCAAAGGCGCTCAGCGGCGTTGCGGCAACGGCATGCAAAAGCAAGGATCTAAAGCGTAAGAGGCAGATCTGGCGACACTCTTTAGCCGTCCAGTGCTGACGGCCTTATCGCAGCCGTCCCGGCATAGAAAGCTTGAACGCGAAGACCTTGCGGAGCGAAGAGGCGCATCGTGATACCGGATTTTTGAGTTGAACCGCGGTTAGCTCGCTTATACCTATCGACCTGCTCATCCCTGCAACTAAAGTCGTCGATATACCGAAACAACTAATAGAGACACGGTCAATCCCAGCTAAAGCAATATTTCAATACAGAAATTCTTCATACAATAGTTGAGCTTCGGACTTATGTTCCAGGTGATAAAAATGGACAGAATGCAAAGCTTCTGCATTCTCTGATAACGACAGCGTTATTAATTATTTGTAAATTATAACCGTAAATTGCAGCAATAAATCCTTGTTTTAAAAACCTGGCGCAGGTGAAGGGCAGCTTGCCTTCCCCTGAATACTCGTGCACGCGCCTAATTACGGGAGGGTTTGATGGGCATAGCGTTCAAATCTACAAGTATATCACTCAACAATACCAAGAGGCGTGCAATCCTTGTCGCAGGCGGCGCAGGATTCCTTGGCTCGCATCTTTGTGACCGACTTCTGCAGGATGGTCACGAAGTCATATGTGTGGATGATTTTTCGACCGGACGGATGGACAATCTATGGCATCTGCTTCGTTACGAGACGTTCAGTTTCATCCGCCACGACGTCATCTCCTCACTCGATCTGCCTGTCGACGAGATATACAACTTGGCCTGCCCGGCATCGCCGCCGCACTATCAGGCCGATCCGATCCATACGATGAAGACGTGCGTTTTCGGCTCGCTCAACTTGCTGGAGCTTGCCACATATCATCAAGCGCGCATTTTCCAGGCCTCGACCTCGGAGATCTATGGCGACCCCCACGTGCATCCGCAGCCGGAAAACTATTGGGGAAACGTCAACTCCTTCGGCCCCCGCTCGTGCTACGACGAAGGCAAGCGCTCCGCCGAAACGCTTTTCCGTGATTTTCATGCCCGTCATGGCGTCGACATCAGGATTGCGCGCATCTTCAATACCTATGGACCGCGCATGCGCCCCGACGACGGCCGCGTTGTTTCCAATTTCATCGTACAGGCGCTCAAGGGCGAGGATATCACCGTCTATGGCGATGGCTCCCAGACGCGCTCCTTCTGCTATGTCGCCGACCTGATCGAGGGCTTCATTCGCCTGATGGCCGACCGAACGACCATCCATACGCCTGTCAATCTCGGCAATCCGGCGGAATTTACCGTGCGCGATCTGGCCGAACAGGTCATCGCGATCACCGGCTCCAAGTCGAAGATAGTCCATAAGCCTTTACCGATCGACGATCCCCGCCAACGGCGTCCCGACATCACCGTTGCGAAACGAGAACTGGGATGGGAACCGTCAGTCGCCCTGGCGGATGGATTGAAGTCCACCATCGCGTATTTCGAACGCCAGTTGGTGCGTCCGAGCAGCGAGCTTTTCGAGGTTGCGTGATGGGCAGGCAAAAAATACTCGTCGTGGGCGGCGCCGGCTTCATCGGCAGCCATACCGCGAAGCTCCTGCATCGCCAGGGCTTTGAGCCCGTCGTCTATGACAATCTCTCGACGGGCCACCTCGCCTCCGTACGCTGGGGGCCCTTTGTGGAAGGAGATATTCGCAACACATCCCATCTTACCGGAACGATCGAGGAGCATAGACCCGCGGCAATCATACATTTCGCCGCCTCGGCCTATGTCGGTGAGTCCGTTGAAAACCCCGCGAAATACTATGCCAACAATGTCAGCGGCACGCTATCGGTTCTGGAGGCGTGCCGCCGTACGGAAACGGATAAGCTGATCTTTTCATCGAGCTGCGCGATCTACGGAATTCCCGCCCATCTGCCGATCCGCGAATGCGAAATGGCTCAACCGATAAATCCCTACGGCAGAACCAAGCTGATTGCCGAACATATGCTGGCCGATTATTCGGCGGCCTACGGGCTTTCCTATGTGGCGCTGCGCTACTTCAACGCTTCCGGCGCCGATCCAGAGCAGGAACTCGGCGAATGGCATGACCCCGAAACGCATCTCATTCCCCGTGCATTGCTGGCGGCGGCCGGCGGGACCGAAACCTTGGAAGTTTATGGGGAGGATTACGATACGCCGGACGGCACCTGCGTGCGCGACTATATCCATGTGCTGGATCTTGCCAGAGCGCATGTCCTGGCGGTCGAATATCTGTTGGCCGGCGGAAACAATCTCGCCGTCAATTTAGGGAGCGGGCGCGGCACGTCGATCAAGGAGATCGTCAGCGCGATCGAGCGCGTTTGCGGCCGCCGGGTTCCCATCGCCATGCATAGCCGGCGGCCGGGTGATCCGCCCGCCCTTTATGCCGCCGCGGATCTTGCTGCCGAGAAACTCGGCTTCCGCGCTCTACATTCGGACATCGAAACGATCATCCGGACTGCAGCTCCCTTCTTCGGGTTGGAGATGCGGGGATGATATCGATCCGCACACGAGCTCAAGTAACGAAGGATCCGGCTTTGATGACGCCGGTGCTGCAAGGCCACAAACGCGCGGAATACGCGGCTTGCGCCGCGCTGTGGCTTGCCGCACTCGGCTATTTCTGGAGCTGGTGGTTCGCACCCGCGCACCATGTCGACGCCATAGGATCGATTTTGGTGACCGTGGTGCTCGCCTGGGTGACCATCATTCCGGCCTATTTCATCATCGTCTTCTTCCGCGCCGAAGTGCCGACCGGGGAATTGCGGCTTCCTGCCGGCAGCCGCATCGCCATGGTGGTGACCAAAGCGCCATCGGAACCCTTTTCGGTTGTCGCCCGAACGTTGGATGCCATGCTGGCGCAGGAGGTCACGCACGACACCTGGCTCGCAGATGAAGATCCTTCGCCCTCGACGCGGGATTGGTGCAGGCAATATGGCGTCCAGATTTCCACCCGGAAGGGACGGGACGATTATCACCGCCAGACATGGCCGCGGCGCACCCGCTGCAAGGAAGGCAACCTCGCCTTCTTCTACGATATCTACGGCTATGAAGGTTATGATTTCGTGGTGCAGCTCGATGCCGACCATGTGCCCGAGCAAGGCTATCTTTTCCAGATGCTCCGCCCCTTTGCCGATCCGGCGGTCGGCTATGTGTCGGCCCCGAGCATTTGCGACCAGAATGCCCACGAGAGCTGGGCGGCTCGCGGCCGACTCTATGCGGAAGCGAGCATGCATGGATCGCTTCAGGTGGGGTTCAATCATGGGCTGTCGCCGCTTTGCATCGGCTCGCACTATGCCGTCCGCATCAAGGCCCTCGAGAGCATTGGCGGGCTGGGGCCTGAACTGGCGGAAGACCACTCCACCACACTAATGATGAATGCATATGGCTGGCGCGGCATTCACGCGCTCGATGCCATTGCTCATGGCGACGGTCCGCGCACGTTTGCCGACCTCATCACCCAGGAGTTTCAATGGTCGCGTAGCCTGATGATGATCCTGCTGCAGTATTCGCCAAACTTGATCAAACGGTTGCCGCTGCGTCTGAAGATCCAGTTCCTGTTCTCGCAGCTCTGGTATTCTCTGTTTTCTCTCTTCATGGCGCTGATGTTCATCATGCCGATCATCGCACTTATCCGAGGAACTACCTTCGTCAATGTCTCCTATCCCGACTTTCTGCTGCATTTCATGCCGCAATCTCTCCTGCTGATCCTGTTTGCCTATCGCTGGCGCAGCACGCACACGTTCAGACCAGTCGATGCGAGTATCTTGAGCTGGGAGATGACGCTGTTCCTGTTTGCTCGCTGGCCATGGGCGCTCATGGGCGCTCTCGCTGCCATTCGCGATTGGACGGCTGGAACATTCGTGGATTTCCGCGTCACTCCGAAGGGTACGTCCGACGTCGATCCGTTGCCAATCAGAGTTCTTGCGCCTTATGCCATGCTCTCTCTTATCTCCATCCTGCCGGTGCTATCCGTCAGTGCTGCGGAAGAGAGCAGCGGCTTCTATATCTTCGCCACGATGAATGCCGCCATCTACACTTTGCTGCTGCTGGTCATCATCGTTCAGCATGCGCGTGAAAACACGCTCAACACCAGCAAGCGTTTTTACCAGCCAGCGCTAGCCAGCGCCCTTATTGCTCTGACTGCCCTGCCATTTGTCGGCATCACCGAGCACGGCCGCGCCGGAGCACAATCACTGATTTGGGATACCGATGGCTATGTATTGTTCGACAACCGCTTTTCAGTGGCAGGTGCAGGAATTGGCGGTCGCGGACTGCACAGAATTGTGCTCAATCCGCACTGGCACGTGAACGACACGGGCAACTGAGCTTCATAGAGGAACCCTTTGGCGGAACGCAGATGGAGACGGCAGTTATTAGAAACTTAACAGGATCTCGGCGCGTTGGCCGAACCAAGCCATGCACGCCAGATCGGCGCTCGAATCGCCGCCATAGGCAAGTTGGCAAGCACGCAAACCAAGCTGCGCGACATTGCCAGGGGGCGAACCGGCAGCGAGCCGCGAGGGCAGGAGTGCCAAGGCTCGCCAATCACGAATACGGGAGAAATAATATGAAACCAGCAAGGAAACAGACCTCCCCGGCCGCCGCAGCGTCGCTGGCATGCGCGATTGTCCTCGGGCTTGCGACCCCAGGCAATGCGGCCGTAGCCGCGACCACGACCAAGGTGCCGGAGGGTGCAAGGCCCATGTCGGCAGCCGAACTCTACATGCTCTATCACGACAAGAGCTGGCGCTGGCCCGATGGCGCCGGCCGAATGCAGAATACCGACCGTCGGTTCTCAGCCTGGGTCGACGGAAGCGACGGACAATCCTGGGCTGAGGGTCGCTGGGCTGTGACAGACAACGGCCGGCTGTGTCTGGAGGCAACCTGGCATGCCGCAAACGGCCAGTTCACGGCCAAGACTTGCTTCATCCATCGCATCTTCGATGGAACGATCTATCAGAAACGCGAGGCTGGCGGAGCATGGTTCGTGTTTCGCCATCCCATTACCGAGAAAACCGATGAGGCGACAAACCTCATCGCCGATGATCTGGTCTCACAACGACTGGAGGCCTTGAAGACCTCTTTGACCGTCCGCAAGACCGAATAGAGGAAGGAGGCAATGCGATGAAAACCCTATCGAAACTAACGACGGCTCTGCTTGCGGCTGGCGCCCTCTGCGGGGGCGTATATGCTGCCAGCAACGGTCTGGACGCAAAGGCCGAGACCCGGCCTCTCTTCAACGACAAGAGGCCGATCATCACTCCCCAATCGCTACCGGGGGGTGCCTATGATCCCAACGGGGACTTTTCCAACGACCCCAATCCGAAGATCGAGCACCTCTTCCTGCCTTGGGAAGATGTCGATCTATCGACGCTGAGCACGGCAGACGAATATGCCCGCAAGCGCGGGCGCTCGCTGCTGATCACGATCGAGCCCTGGTCATGGGCCCGCGACTGGCGGGTCACGCCAACCGATCTCCTCAGTGGAATTCTGGCGGGTCACTACGATTCCAACATGACGGCGATCTGCTCCGCGGCCGCCAAGCTCAAAGCGCCCGTCACGATTCGCTGGGCTCATGAAATGGACGAGAAGAACGGACAGTTCACTTGGGCCTACTGGAAGGCGGACGACTACGTGAAAGCCTATAGGCACGCAATCAACGTCTGCCGCAAGAGCCTTCCCACGGCAAAGTACATGTGGTCGCCGATGGGCAAGGAGGGGCTCGAAGCCTACTATCCCGGTGACTCATTCGTCGATGTCGTCGGATTGTCGGTGTTCGGTTACCAACCGTTCGATCTGCGCAAGCTCGGGCGGGATTCGACCTTCGTGGAAGCGACTAAACCCGGCTATGACCGTGTGAAACGCTTCAAGAAGCCGATCGTGATCGCGGAATTGGGCTACCAGGGCAACGAAGCCTATGTTCACGCATGGGCCGAGGAAGCCAACAAGCCGCATTCCGAATTCCCCAACCTGCAAGCGGTGGTTTATTTCAACGATCGTGAAGTCTATCCATGGCCGGATGGTTTGGGCAGGCCGGATTGGCGAGTCGCCACACCGCCTCTGCTGAACTGACGGCGATGATGAAAGATGGAGGAGAAATAGATGTCCTGGTTCCGTTTCATAATCCTGAATACCATGTTCGCGATGCTGCTGGTCGGCACCGCGAACGCGGCGACACATCGTCATATCGACCGAATGACGGCGCACGCGGCTCACCAAGCCATGCCTATGAGTGCAAAGGAGCTCAAAAAGCTCTACGCAGGACACTCCTGGATATGGAAAGACGGAGCTGGCTTCTTCTCTCGCCATCACCGCCGATTTACGGCCTGGTCGCACACGGGCGCTCAAAAATCCTATGCAAAGGGCACCTGGTATGCGACCGATCGCGGTCAACTCTGCATGAGCGCCGTCTGGTACAGCAAGAAAAGTGCAGCATCCAATGTGTCCTGCTTCCTGCATCGCGAGAAGGCTGGGACCATCTATCAGAAACGAGCATCAGGCGGAAAATGGTATGTGTTCCGTCATAATCCGATCAAACATGATGACGAAGTTCTGAAACTGCGACCGGGCGATTATGTTCGCAGACATCTGCCCGGTTGAAGTCGAATACTCACATAGGGGCTTTTTCTTGGATAGCGGGCGGCACGCGTCCCCACTTGTTCCGTCGAACCGCCATCCGGGAAATGCCCCTATTTTTTGCCGGGCGCACCGCCCGACAGTCGCTGGCTCACCTTAGAAAGCACCGCGATTGTAGCAATGCGATGTTTTTCCAAATCCGCTTGGCGTGCAGATATAGGGAGAGCCTTTGAAGTAGGCTTCAGCGGAAACCGAGGTCGTCTTGGCAAGCGATCTTCCACTGTAGAAGACGACATCGTTCTTTTGATATTTCTTCATATACAGTTGAATGGTCTTATTCTTTCCATGCGCACCATCGGCGGCGTTTGCATTCGCGGTCATACCTGCCGAAAATGCGATCGCAAGAATTACAGGAAGAGAAATACCAATTTTTCGATTGCGGGTAGTTAGATTGCAAGAGTTTTTCCAAAAACTCATAAGTTCACTCTCCTTGATAAGTTTTGCTTGTGTATTTGAGCGGAAAATATTTAAGCAAATTCTATAAATATCTTGAAAATATTAACGAAATCTGCTTAATTTCCCTACGGCCCTCGGGCGGAGAAATAAAACAATGCTGCCTGCAGCGATTATAGCTTGGCGCGATATGCAATTGATGCACAGGGGCTTGACCCCGGCATCCACAGACTTCTTCGCGTTACCCGCCAAGGCGCATCACAGGGCAGAATTATTTTATCAAGACATGATGCAATCACGTCCCTTGGGTCCGTCCGCCATCCGGCGGACGCTCGGATGGACTGAGATTCGGGCTGTTTTGCGACGATCGGGGAAGATCTTAGATATACATGGTCTATCCTATCGCGCGTGGACCATTTTGGGCGACCATCGGTCGCCTCCCTAGGCTGCGGCCCCTTTCATCGGCTCGTGGCTAGGATATGCGGCGACCGCCAGTCGATTTGGAACGCTTCGTCGAAAGGCTATTACGATGATGTGGGATAAAACCGAGACTGCCTCCGACCAACCGCCCCTTGTCGAAAGGCGCCGGTGGCCCCGCATTTCCGAAGGCCCGCTTTGCCAAAACGCCGCAGAACTGCCGGAACTCGTGTCGCTGCCATTTTCCACCGCCAATGAAGCTCCCAACCAGCAATTCCCGGCTTGGCGGAAGCATATGGCGCCACTGATCGATGCCTATCTTCCCGAAAGCACCCAAGCCGACGATGGATTTGCTGCAAGTCAAACCGTCTGGAATTTGGAAGGGGCACTTCTCATTCAGCAACAAACGCCTGCCTTCCGTTATGAGCGCCCCGCAGAAAAAGTACGCTTCAGCGCCATAGATCATTGGCAAATCACCTTTCTGCACACGGGCAAGACATGGACCAGCGTCAATGGGCACGTGGTCGAAAACGAGCCCGGCATGATGGAAATTCGGGCACTTGGCTGCCCGTTTTACGGCCGCACCATAGGCGCGCAATCCGTGGCGCTCATCCTGCCTTCCGATCTGTTCGCCGAACATGGCGGACTGCCTGGAGCAAGCAACAACATTGTCCTGGGGGGTGCGCGCGTCAAGCTGCTGGCTGACTACATCGCTTTCCTCGAAGCAAACCTCAACCGCCTGACAAAGGACGACCTGCACAGCGTGCGCAACCAGCTGGAAGAGATGATATTCCATAGCGTTGCGCCACTGGTGGACCACCATACGACCGGCGATCGCAGCTCCGAGATCGGTCTGATGACGAAAGCTCGTCGCTTTATCCAGAACAATCTCGGTTCAGCAGACCTGACCGCGGAAGCATTAAGCCGTGAATTGGCAATCTCCCGAACCAGACTCTATGGGCTGTTCCAGACATCCGGCGGTGTTTTGAACTACGTGCGCAGAAGACGGCTTCTGGCTGCACGCGCAGCCCTTGCCGACCTTAGCAATGGTCAGAAAATTGCAGATATAGCCAGTAATCTCGGCTTCGAGTCGGCGGCGAACTTCAGCCGGGCCTTCACACATGAATTCGGCTACAGTCCAAGCGAGGTCCGCAGGCATTCGGGCGAATGCAAGATAGAGCACCTACCGCAGATGACGGAGACATCCACCTTCAGCGATTGGCTTAACACGCTCGGTATTTGATCGGCATAAGCTTCCCAGCAATATGCCAGCTTCGACACAATAGCTCATATATTGCTGCATATGATCTGCTGAAACAAGCTGATCAATATGCAGATATGAGGGCAGCTGCGACCACTGGCATCACCCGCTTTCAATCCGGCTGCGGCGACGAGGTCGTTTCGCCCTCTGAAATCTCGCAAGACAACAAGAGCGGCTTGCCCGTGACACCCTCCCTGCTCAATAAGACTGCTACCGCGGCCGCAGCTATTTCCTGAATTGGCTGCTTCACGGTGGTCAGGCGTGGAATTGTCATGCTTGCAAGCGGAATACCGTCAAAGCCGACGATAGAGAGGGCAGCCGGGATCGGAATTCCCAAATCATGGGCTGCCCGCATGCAACCAATCGCCTGTTGGTCGGAACTTGCGAATATGGCGGTCGGGCGCTCGTGGCGTGCGCGCGCGAGAAGATAGTTTCCGGCAGACCGTCCGCTTTCATAGTCGAAAGCAGCTTCTGCGATCAGCGGCACCGCATTCTGCTTGCCGCCAGTCAACTCCCCTGCCGCCTCCATTGCATCGAGATAACCCTTGAGACGATCGTTCGCAGGAATGGAGTCTTTGGGTCCGGAAATGAAGCCGATACGGCGATGGCCAAGCTTCACGAGATGCTCGACACCGAGGCGCACGCCGCTGCGATGATTAGCCGCGATACCGGAATATCCCGGCAGAAGGCGATCGACGATGACGATTGGCAGCCCCTTCGGCAGCTTGAGCGTATGGAAATCATTGCTCGGAACAAGGATGATGCCATCCACCTTCCGGCTCGTCAGCTGGCCGATCCGATCCGCTTCCTTATCCGCGTGATCGAAGGAGGTCATGACGATGATGTTATAGCCATGCCTTGCCGCCGCCTGTTCCGCAGATTGGACGAGTTCCGAAAAAAAGGGATTGGTCAGGTCGGGAATGATGATGCCGATGAGACGGCTCACCTTGCTGCGCATGCTTCTGGCGGATGGGTCGGGCATATAGCCGAGCTGCTCGATAATGCCCCTGACCCGCACCCTCAATTCATCCGTCACGGAAGGATGATCATTCAAAACCCTTGAAACGGTTCCCGTGGAAACTCCCGCCAGCTTGGCAACGTCTCGAATTCCGACCTTTGGCATATGGATTATCGATATCCCTTCATCTCATCTTCCGAGACGGCTGATCCGGGCTCTCAGCTAATCGTCTCCGCCGCCTTAGTCAAAAGCTTCCTGTCGAGCTGATCCTCCATTGTGCGGACAAATGTTCGGCCAATGGAAACGGTTCATCATACCTTTCTTGAAGCTTTGGTAAAGTTGAAATTTCAGTAGGTTTTCGGACGATGCCGATCGCGCCTTGACAATTTCCGGCGGCATGCTACGCAATATGCGTGGAAACGGTTCATTGTCATGGACAACTCAGGTGGAGCTGAGCCAAGGACCGTTCGAGAGGAGAGAAATGTCCAATTCTACCAAGCGTGAAACCGCCTTCATCAACGCGCAGCGGCGCGCTGCACTGAAACTCGGACTCGCCGGCACTCTGGTGCTTGCACTGTCCTGCGGGGTGTCGCCCGCCTTCGCGGCCGGCAAGCCGAAGGTCGGTCTGATCATGAAATCCCTGTCCAACGAGTTCTTCAAGCAGATGAAGGCCGGCGCAGACAAGTATGCGGCCGAAAACAAGGACAAGTTCGACTTCAAGGCCGTGGGCATGAAGGACGAACGGGACTTCGCAGCTCAGGTCGACGCCGTCGAGAATTTCGTGACGCAGAAATACGACATCATCGTCGTCGCACCGGCCGATTCCAAGGCCATGGCCACGCCGCTTGCCAAGGCAGTGAAGGCCGGCGTCAAGGTCATCAATATCGACGTGCCGCTCGATGCCGATGCCAAGAAGGCAGCCGGTATCGATCTCGCCTTCTTCGGTCCTGACAACGCTGCCGGCGCCAAGCTTGCCGGCGATGCGCTGGCCAAGGATCTTGGACCCGGTGCAAAGGTCGTGATCCTGGAAGGCAATCCCGAGGCCGACAACGCCAAGGAGCGCAAGGAAGGCTTCATGGATTCCATCAAGGCCGGCAAGCTTCAGCTTCTCGACAGCAAGACCGCGCATTGGGAAACCGAAGAAGCCAACACGGTCATGACGAATTTCCTGACAAAATATAAGGATATTCAAGGCGTCATGGCTGCGAACGACTCCATGGCCCTTGGTGTCGTCAAGGCTCTCGATGCGTCAGGCCAGGCGGGCAAGATCAAGGTAGTCGGCTTCGACAACATCCCCTCCGTCAAGCCGTTGATCAAGGATGGCAAGATGCTTGCCACCGTCGAACAATATGGCGCGGAAATGGCGGCCATGGGCATCAAGTACGGCCTTCGCGAATATGCCGGCGAAAAATTCACCGGCTGGGTCAAAACGGATGTGACGCTCGTCACCGCCAAGGACCTCAAATAGCCGAAGAACAAAGGCTTTACGGGCGAGGATGCGCCGGCAGCTTGCCGGCGCATCCGCTTCGCGGTCGATCTTATAGTCGCTCAGAAAAGCCCGGACGTTGCCGCAAGGCAGAAGGTCGCCATTGCCAGAGTTGAAACACGCAGAGGTGGACGTGCCAGAAACAACAGACGATGCCATCCTGAAGCTGGAAGGAATAGGCAAGCGCTTCCCGGGCGTCGTGGCTCTGAAGGATGTCTCCATAGAGATCGGTCGCGGCAAGGGTCACATTCTTCTCGGTGAAAACGGTGCCGGCAAATCGACCCTGATCAATCTGCTTGGCGGCGTCTTCAAGCCGGATGACGGCCGCATTCTGTTCGACGGCAAAGCCTATCATCCCTCCTCTCCGCTCGAGGCGTTCCAAGCCGGCATCCGGGTCATTCACCAGGAGCTGCATCCCCTTTCCAATCTCACCGTCGCCGAAAACCTCCTCTTTGAGCATCTGCCGCGCCGATATGGTCTGGTGAACTACAGGCAAATGAACGCTCGGGCGGCGGAACTGCTGGCGGAAGTCGGCCTCAACGTCGCGCCGACGACCCTTGCCAGCAGCTTGAGCGTCGCCCAGCTTCAGCTTCTCGAAATCGCCAAGGCGCTCTCCAACGAAAGCAAGCTTCTGGTTCTCGATGAACCGACCGCGACCTTGACCTCCAAGGAAGTTGATCGTCTCTTCGAGATTCTCAAGCGGCTAAAGGCGCGCGGCGTCACCACGCTTTACATATCGCACAGGCTCGAAGAGATCTTCGAGGTGGGCGACGATGTCACCATCCTGCGCGATGGACAGCATGTGATCACGCGGCCGCTCGCAGGGCTTGGAATTCCGAAAATCGTCGAACTCATGGTCGGGCGCGAACTCGCCCAGCACGACGCCTTCCGCGGCGACAGCACCATCTCCGGCGAGGCGCTCGGCGTCTCCGGCCTCAAAGTGACGAGCCATAGCCCGGAACTGTCGTTTGCCGTCGCAAAGGGGGAAATCGTCGGCATTGCCGGGCTTGTCGGCAGCGGCCGCACGGAGGCGGTCCGGGCCATATTCGGCGCCGACGCCAAGGCTGCAGGCGAAATCCGCATAGATGGCAAACCGGTCGAGATTGCCTCACCCAAGGACGCCGTAACAGCCGGACTGTGTCTCGCGACCGAAGATCGCAAGATTCAAGGCCTCATGCTCGATATGAGCTGTGCGCAAAACACCACGATTACCAATCTCGGCAAGATTTCCCGTAACGGATTGATCTTGCGCAAGGCGGAGGACGATTCCTCGCAGCGCCTCGTGCGTGAATTGCGGATCAAGACACCGTCCATCCATCAGGCTGTCAGGACATTTTCGGGCGGCAACCAGCAGAAGGTCGTCATCGCCAAATGGCTATTTCGCGGCCCCAAGGTGCTGATCTTCGACGAGCCGACGCGCGGCATCGATGTCGGTGCCAAGGCGGAAATCTACGAGCTTCTGTGGAAGTTTGCCGCTGAGGAAAAAGGCGTTCTCGTCGTGTCTTCGGACCTGCCGGAACTCATGAGCATCTGCCATCGCATCATCGTCTTCTCGGACGGCAAGATAGCCGGCGAAATACCCCGGGATCAATTTGACGAGAGCAGGATCCTCTCGCTCGCTTACAAGGAGTACAGTCGTGTCCGGCAACATTGAAAAGACGATCGAGGCGAAAGAGGCCAGCGTCTGGGACAAGCTCATCCGGATCTCGATGAAAGAGGCCGGCGTCGCCATCGCCCTCGTGCTGATTTTGATCTTCTTCTCGCTGACGGCGCCCTATTTCGCGACGCCGGAGAACTTCCTGAAGATCTTCGTGCAGATCGCCATCAACACGGTGCTTGCTGCCGGTATGACCTTCGTCATCCTCACGGGCGGTATCGATCTTTCCGTCGGATCGCTGCTGGCGCTTTGCACCGTCATCGGCGCGACGATCATGATCGATCCGAGGTTTTCTCCCTGGCAGGCGATCGCTCTCGCATCGCTCGCCTCGATGGGTACCGGCGCGATCCTGGGTGCCGTCAATGGATGGATCTGCGAGAAGTGGAAACTTCCATCCTTCATCGTCACGCTCGGCATGCTCAACGTCGCAAGCGGACTTGCCCGCGTTGTCAGCGACAACTCCACCATCACAGGCCTGCCGCAGCCCTTCGTCGATTTCGGCAATCTGATCTTCTGGGGCGTTCTTCCGTCAATCTTCCTGATCGCGATCGTCGTTGTTCTCATCGGCTGGTTCGTGCTGCGCTACACGGTGTTCGGGCGTTTCGTCTTCGCAATCGGGACGAATGAGGAGGCGGTTCGCCTCTCCGGCCACGAGCCGAAGAAATACAAGATCGCGGTCTTTACCATTTCCGGACTGACCGCCGGCATTGCTGCCATGATCTACCTGCTCCGCCTCAATGTCGGTAGCCCTGTTGCGGGCATCGGCTATGAATTGAATGCGATCGCAGCCGTCATCATCGGGGGCACGAGTCTCTCCGGCGGCAAGGGCTCGATCATCGGAACGCTGGTTGGTGCCTGCATTCTGCAGGTGCTGTCCACGGGGCTTCAGCTCTTGGGGGCCGACGACAACATCAAGCCGATCGTCATCGGCGCCGTCATCGTGCTGGCCGTCATTCTCGACAGCTATCGCGGCCGGCTGATGCGGATATTGGAGAGCCGCTGACGAGGCGGCTCTTTGGAGCAAGGCGATGGCCCATCAAGACCGAACTTTGCCGTCAGGTCCGCTGTAACTTCCAGGTCCGGATTTCAAACGGCATGATGTCGGCAGGGCCGGTGCGTTCGATCGCCTCTTCCAGGATGTTCAGCGGGCCCGAAGCCTCCCATCCGGACGGTAAGGCCAGGGACAGGCGGCCGCGCCGGCCGGCCGGTTCGTAAAGCCGGAGGATAAGGCCCTCTCCTTCCTCGGCCGGCTTTAGGCCGGAGAAGGCGACTGGGGTGCCTTCGATGCCAAGCGGGGACAAGGTGCCGGCGGCAAGACCGCTTGCCTCCATGCTGACCAGCGGCTGGTTGAGATCGATTGCCTCCGATAGAACGCCGCCGTCATACCAGGCGCCCTCATGCGGCATCAGCGCATATGTAAAACTCTGCTGGCCTTCGTCGGCAAGCGGATCGGGATAGATCGGTGAGCGCACGAGGCTCATGCCGATGACATTGCCGCGAGCGCTGTGGCCGTATTTGGCATTATTGAGCAGGGCAACGCCGAAGCCCGGTTCGCTGAGATCGACGAACCGATGCGCCGCCGCCTCGAACATCGCCTGCTCCCAGGAGGTGTTGGTATGCGTCTGCCGCTCGACGGCACCGAAGGCGCATTCGAAAGTGGCGTTGCGCGACCGCACGGCGACCGGATTGAGGGTTCTCAGCAGCGTTCGCCGGTCGTGCCAGTCGATGGTCGTTTCGATATCCAGCCTGCGGGCATTGGCCGTCAGAACATAAAGCTGGGTCACGGTCGAGTTGCGATATCTATAGACAACCTGGATGGCGGCGCGATGCGGTCCCTCCTCAACCAGGCGGATGCTCTCGGGCCGATCCAGCCGAATGCCTTTCTCGGCATAATCGGCATCCACGTCCCAGGCATCCCAGTTGCGCGGCTTGTCGGCGGGATAGACCCAGAGCTGGTTGGCAGCCCCTTCGACTGCTTCTCGTCCCGTTGCCTTATGAACAAGGCTTGATACGGCACCATCCTCGCCGATGATAACCGACAAATGCTCGTTTTCGAGGCGATGAGCATCGGCTTTCAGTTGCCCGGCCGGCCTGAGCGCCTTGCGATCGAAGACCGCGACGGAAAGAGGTGCGACAGGATCGGCGGAGGCCAGAACCGTTCCATCAGGCAGCGTTGCGGTGAGCGGGCGTGGTGAAAGCGAGGGGTTGACGACAACAAGCGCATCCGTGACTCCGCCGGCCGGAAGATGGGCACACAGCGTCGTCAGGGACCTGATCTACTCCGCCTTGGCATTGTCGATCACGCCGTCAAGTTCCCGTTCGGCATCGGCATAGACCTCGCGAATACTCGATCCGGGCAGGATATCGTGAAACTCGTTCTTCAGAACGACGCGCCAATCCGCCTCTAGGCTTTTAGGTTTGACAGCACCCAGCAGATGGGCGAGCGAGGCAATCGTCTCCGCCGTTATCAGGGCGCGTTCGGCCTGGCGGTGCCTGCGCTTGACGCCGCTTTGCGTCGTCAGCGTCGCGCGGTGCAGTTCGAGATAGATTTCTCCATCCCAGACCGGAAGCTCCTTTTCCTCAGCGGTGCGATGCGCCTTTTCATAGTATTCCCTTACCGTGCCCCAACGCGCCTTCGGAATTGCCGGAAAATCGCGCAGCTGCGCTTCGCGCTCCACCATTTCCGGCGTGACACCGCCGCCGCCATCGCCATAGCCGACGGCGAGCAGCGAGGTGTCATGCTGCGTCTTGCCACGGAAATTCTTCCAGGTCGGCACGAAGCAATCCGGCTGCACGAAGCCGTTATAGCCTTCCATGGGATTATCGAACGTATGAGTGAGAACCTTGCTGCCGTCGAGCCCCTTCCACCAGAACAGGTCGGACGGAATGCGATTGCTTTCGCTCCAGTTCACCTTGATCGTGAAGAAACTGTCGATGCCCCCGAGCCGCAGGATCTGCGGCAGGGCGCCCGAGAAGCCGAAGCAGTCGGGCAGCCAGCAGACGCTGTGACGCAGACCGAAATGCTTTTCGAAATAACGCTGGCCATAAAGCACCTGGCGCACGAGGCTCTCGCCTGTGGGCATATTGGTGTCGGGCTCGACCCACATGCCGCCGACCGTTTCCCATTTTCCTTCGGCCACCTTCTTCTTGATCCGCTCGAGCAGTTCCGGATCATCTTCCTCGATCTGCGCATAATATTGCGCGGTCGATTGGTTGAAGCGGAAATCGTCGGAGCGTTCCATCAGCGAAAGCGCGGTGTTGAAGGTGCGGCGCATCTTGCGGCGCGTTTCGCCATAGGGCCAAAGCCAGGCCAGATCGATATGGGCATGGCCAGTCAGCAGCAGCTCGCCATTTTGCGGAAAACGCTTCTGAAGTTCCTTCAGCTGAGCCAGCAGGCGATCATAAGCAGCAGTTGCCGAAGCACTCTGTGCTTCGCTGAGACCGGCCGGACTGTCCTGAAGCTCCGGCAGTTCCCAGATCTTCTGCTGCATCGCCGCCTCTGAGGTGCGCGAGATATAGGCTGATGTATCCGACGGCCAATCGAGGCTGCGCAGCGCCCGTTCGCCGGCGTCAATCAGATGCGGCACGACTTCATGGCCGTCAAGAATATCGGCCGCTTCGCCGATCTGCTGCAACAGGAGATGCAGCCGGTGGACGGCTTCATCCAGCCAGATCAAGCGCGCCCTGTTCAGCTTCGGCGCCCTGTTCGGCTCGCCGAACGGAAAGCGCGCGACGCTTTCGGTCGCGATCTGAAAATCCCTACCCTTGATCGGAAACTCCTGGTGATGGGGGTCGAGTCCGAAAGTCTCCTTTTCGCCATCAGGGTAGCGCAGCGTCAGCAGGCTCTCGCCGCCGAGATCGAGCTGCAGGCGGATCTGTTCGAGCGGCCAGTCCTGCGGCGCCTTTGCCTTGGCAGCGAAGCGAACCGTCCCGTTGCGGCGCGGCCAATCCTGATGATGTGCGATTGGTTCCCCATCGAAGGTCCACCCGTCGATCGCGAGGCTTTGCCGGTCACGCCAATACGCAAGCTCGGCAGTGCGGACTTTCAGGCGATCGAGACGTTGGGCAATAGTGAGAGACATGGCTGGTCCTATCTAAAAATCGGCAACTGAAGGCGGAGGAGGGAATATATCGACGCAAATAAGTTGCCGGCCCCGCGCCCCATCTCCTCCCAGCGGATCGCACAGCCGGAACTAGATTAAGTTACACCGCCGCCAGAACACGCTCGGAGTTCGTTCGAGGAGAGATGTTTATTACCTTGGTGAAGCCGCAGGCAGCGATCCAGCAAAAGCCGTCTTGCGGATGGTAATTTCAATGCCGCCCATGGACTTGCCGTCATCGGTCACATCCGGTACGCGAATGTACAGGACCTCGGAATAGTTGCGGAACGTCCCGCCGATCAGCTCATATATTGCAAGTGCCGTATTCTCGGGAAGTTCTTCAACCGATACGCTTTTCCGCTGCTGCATGGGATTCTCTTCCAAAAGTCGGGGCGCCTTTGAGATAGAACGAGTGCCGACACTTTAGTCCTGATTTGCCGCAAAGATATCCCCGGAATCATGGAAACTGTCACAAATGCGTGAGGGTTCATTTCGACAAAAATGTTGCGGCAGTACAAACGCTCGGCCTGCAAGAGGGAAGCGGGTCGCGGCGGATCAATTTTTCCTCCGTTTCGACGGCAATTCCCTATTCTTGGCAGCAGCCACTCGAACGACCGCAGCGCGCCGCTCGAAAAAATAGGCCCTGGCAATCTGAAGGGTATCTGCACCGAAATCTGCCGTCGGACGATTTCTGCCTCATAGCTGGCCGATGCCGCTCAAGCCGATCAATGCGCCAATGCCCAGAACGATGAGCGGATGCACGCGCGTCGTCGAAAGAACAAGCGCGCCAGCGGCCGCGATTGCCGCCAGAATCCACCCTTGGGTCGACGCCTCGGTGATGACAGCCGCACTGGCGGTGACAAGCCCGGCGGTCATCGGCACCAATCCCGCCTGCACGATCTTGCGCCACGGCCTGTCCTTGAAGCGGTTCCAGAGATGAAGCACCAGATAGGTCAAGACTGAAGAAGGCCCGAACTTTGCCGCGGAAGTGACCAGCACGCCCGCCCATCCGGCAACATGCCAGCCGACCAGGGGCACGACCATCAGATTCGGACCGGGAGCCGCCTGCGCCAGGGCGAACAGCGCACCGAATTGCTGCGCCGTCATCCAATGCTGTACGTCAACCACCTGCCGGTGCATTTCAGGGAGAATGGAATTGCCGCCGCCGAAAGCCAGCAGCGAAAGCTGGGTGAAAATGATTGTGAGAGCAAACAAAGTCGCAGTCATGCTTCGAACTTCCAGATGGCGAGAATGCTGAGGGGTGCTAGAACCAGCATGGTCGGCAGCAAGGGCAAGCCGGCTATGGCGATCGCGGCAAAGCAAACGGCCGCAATGACCAGGGTGACCGGCTTGCGGCGCAGCGGCAGGACGATCTTCACGGCCATCGAAATCAGCAGACCCGCCGCCGCCGCGGCAAGGCCTGCGAACATGTGTTGGATGCGCGGATCACTATTGAAATGGTCATACACGACGCCGAGGCCGATCACGATCGCCGTCGGCGCGACAATCAGGCCGAAAAGAGCTGAAAAAGCCCCCGCCACGCCCTGAAACTTCGAGCCGATCGCAACCGCCATGTTGATGATATTGCCGCCCGGCAGGAACTGACAGAGCCCGAGAAGTTCAGTGAATTCCTCCCCGGTCAGCCACTTACGATCCTCGACCACCATGCGGCGTGCCAGCGGCAGGACCCCGCCAAAACCGATAAGACCGAGCTTGAAAAAGCCGTGAAAGAGCTCCGCGACTGTCGGTCCCTCGCGTTGAGCAGCACTGGAATGAGAAATGGCATCCATGTCGTGGCCTATATGTTTATGTCGAGCAGGCGTCAAAATAGGCTTTTACCGCCCATGCGTCCAATATATGGATCAATCAGTATCCATATGTTTGAGATATGCCATGATTGAACTTCGACATCTGCGCTATGCCGTCACCGTTGCCGATGAGGGCCATATGACCCGCGCCGCGGAAAGACTGGGCATCCAGCAACCGCCGCTCAGCCAGCAGATAGCCAAGCTGGAGGCGATCGTCGGTGCATCGCTCTTCAAACGCCTGCCGAGAGGCGTCGAGCTGACCGAGGCCGGGCGAACCTTCGTGGAGAGGGCAAGGACCATCCTCCACGATGTCGATCTTGCGATAGAGGCGACGAGACGCAATGCGCGCGGGGAGGAGGGAAGCCTCGCCATCGGCTTTACCAGTTCGGCCGCCTTTCATCCGCTGCTCAGCTCGGCCGTCCGCTCGCTCGGCGAGACATCGCCGGATGTGGCGCTCAAGCTTGAGGAAGCCAGCACGCCCGATCTGATCGCCATGCTGCATTCGGGCCTGCTCGACGTCGCGCTCGTGCGCTCTCCCGTTGCCCAGTCGGGCGGCCTTGTGATTTCCCGAATTCTCGATGAAGAGATGCTGGTCGCTCTTCCAGATCGTCATCCGCTTGCGATGCCGAAAGGAGAGAAGCCTCGGCGCATTCAACTGTCGGAGCTCGCAAACGAAGCTTTCATCCTTTATCGCCGTCCCTCGGGACCGGGGTTATATGACAGTATCATAGCCGCCTGCCTTGCCGCGGGTTTCAGCCCCAAAATACGGCATGAGGCTCCCCGGTTGCTGTCGACGCTCAGTCTGGTCGCCGCTGGACTCGGAATCTCCATCATTCCAGGATCGATCGCCCGGCTGGAAACGAACGGCATCGCCTATCTGAGGCTCGACCCAGGCGCCAATCTCGTGGCGCCGCTTTATCTCGCGCGAAAGGATGAGCAGCCAAGCGGCGCGCTGCAGCTATTTGCCGACATTGTTCAGCACGAGAAGGCCTCGATGAAACACCAACCTTGAGCCGGCTATCTTCCCTGCGCAGCCTAGAAGCTCAAGTTCGCATCCTTCCAGAGGCGAAATCCCCCAAGAAACGCATTTTCGTTCTCGCCAATACGGCAGGCGGGAGGCAGTTCCTTGAGCTTTTCGGCATTGCCACCGCCAATGACGATTTCATGCGGCAGCAAGGCCGCTCTCAATCTTTCGACGATATCCTCGACCGACTGGCGCCACTTTTTCTTGCCGTATTTTTTAAGTCCGCGCTCGCCGATGAAGTCTTCGAAAGTACCCCGCTTCTTGTAGGGGAGGTGGGCAAGCTCCATGGGCAGGCAGACGTGATTGGCAATCATCGCCGAACCCAATCCGGTGCCGAGACCGAGAAACAGCATATTGCCATCTTTATAGTTGCCGATTGCCTGCATCACGGCGTCGTTGACAAGCTTGACCGGCTTGCCGAAAGCGGCGGAAAAGTCGAAATCCTGCCAGCCGCCTCCGAGATTGTGCGGTTCCATAGCTGGCCTGTTGTTCGAAACAGGTCCAGGATATCCCATGCCGATCACGTCGTATCGCCAATCACCCGTCAGATCCTTGACGGCCTGAACCATCTCTTTTGCCGACATTGCAGGCCCCGAGACGGCTGCCCGGCGGTCGCTGCCGGAGCTGAGGCGCATTTTTACATGCGAACCGCCGAGATCGACTGCCAAGACGACAAGCTCTTCTATCGCAGCCGGTGCCACCGCTTTCTCCAGTTTTATGTTCGTCTTGCGGCTCTCTATTGCACTCATATTCGTCCACACTTTCTATTCGCGTCGGGCATCAATCGCACTATGCCGCTTCCACAATCGAGACGGAGAAATCCTCTCCTTCCCAATGATCGGTGTCAGCCCAGTAAAAGGTAAAGGCAATCGACCTGCCCTTAGGCACGCGTTCGCATGAAAGCTCGGCAACATGTATCCCGAAGCCGTTCTGGCTCGTTTCGGTATCGCTGGCGCTGGCCCAACCGTCGAAACTCCAGCGAATGACCGCTCGCGCCATGACCTCGATCCGCAGGCGCTTGCCGACGGAAAGCTGCGACAGCTTATTGTTGAAACGCCACGGCACGAAGCGCGCCGTCATCTTGTTTGTCACGTAACGCTCGACACCTTGTGGCGGCATGTCGAAAACGGCTCCGTCTCTCAGCGATCGCAGGAGTTTGATATGCTCGGCATGAGCCCAGACGAGCGGCATGGCGCTGCCGGAAGGTTTTCCCAAGACAAGCCCCTGCCCCGGAACATCGGGCTGGTCCCACACCTGCTCCGGCAGCAACCCGCCCTCCCCGGCAGATTGTTCGAGTGTCTTGAGCAACCTAAGAGCCGCTTCCGGCCGGCCGGCCGCAAGCTCATAATGGGCGCGCTCGCCTGCAAGCAAGGGCCATGGACGCCCGATGCCCGTGCCGTCGAACGGGCCGCCGTCTTCATGCTCGCCATAGCCATCGCCGGTGTAACGATACCATAAAGGACCTTGCGGCAGGTCGCATTTGAGCTGGGCATCGATAACCCTGACGGTGTCGAGGATGCGAGGATCGTCGGCGGCACGCAATCCGAACCGCACCAGCGCCAAGGCATCGGGACTGACGACGCGGGCGGTCGGCAGGAACGATTCAGCGGGCGGCCTGTTCTTGATCGGCACGAAACCCTCGGCCGGCGAGCTTCCGTCGGCGATCTCAGGCGGCGCAATACGGACATAATAACCCTTGATCCCGAGAGCGGCGCTTTCCGCATCGCTGCTGACATAGGTCCAGCGCTCGATCTGGTCGTTCCAGGCATCCGCAGTCTGCCGCAGATAATCCGCATTGTGCGTCTGACCGGCAATTTCCAGAATATCGGCCGCCGCCAGTAGCGCGGCGATCTCAACCGCCAAGGTGAAGGGAGAAAAGCCGCCATCCTCCTCCCAGCGGTCCTCACCCGTGACGGGACCGTTGACGACGACGTAGCGTGCTGCCCTTTCGACCATCGGCACGTAGGACAGTAGCAGATCGCCCGTGAGGACCCCTTCGCGGCGCAACGCATCGGCAAGCAGGATCGGGAAGGCGCATTCGTCCATCTGTATCCCGGTCCAGTAAGGCTCGCCGTCCAGCCAGCAATTCTGCGGCCAATGGCCATCCTCTTCCTGGATGACGCGCAGATAGGCCAGAATGCGCAGCGCATCCTGCGAGGCGCCCGCAGCCAGGAAGCCGCCGGCGGTCTCGACCAGATCGCGCGGCCAGACCAGATGATAGCCCCCGAGGTCTTCATCGCCCTTGGCAAAACCCCATGGAATGGAAAGAGAGGCAACGGCGGGCCCTTCGAAGGAGAGAGGCCGGTGCGTTGCCAGCACGGCTGTCGATATTCGATAGCGATTGACTTCGGGCGGCGGCGCTCTCGGTTCGTCGAGAGCCAGTAATCCGGCTTGCCATGTCCGCCAGTCGGCAACATAGCTGCGCTCAGCGCTGTCATAGCCGGCCTGCAAGCTGGCAAGAGCATTATAGCCGGCCTCTTTGGCATGGCTTCCGAATCCGAGCGATACGGTGACGGTGTCGCTGCCGCCGATCAGATCGATCTCTCCGGTCAGGGCGACGTTGCCGTCGGCGGCACGCGCGAAGACCGGGTCCAACCGAGCCTCCTTTCGCAATTGCTGCCATCCGTCGGAAATACCGACATAACCGGCAGAGGCCGTGCGCCAACCTCCGCTGACAGCAAGGGCCATCGAGATGCCGCCTGTACCCGTGGCAAAGAGCATCGGCGTGCCCTTATAGTCTCCCACCCAGCCCGTATTGCCGTAACCGGCATTGACCAGATGCGGAGCCGCAAGCAGGTAGAGACGATAATCGTGGATCGTCCCCTCCAGCGGCTCGAACGATATCTGCTGAAGCAGGCTGCTGCGCATCGGGTCGATGATGATGCGCTTGATGATCCGGTAACGACCGTCAATTGCAGTGTTGATCAACCGATAGGCCGGGACGCCATCCTCGAGCGTCGTCACGACGCTCTCCGTATCGCGCTTTTCCTCCGAAAAGTAACCATCGGGCCCTGTGACGATCAATCCGATGTCGCGGGTGCAGGCGCTGTCGACGCGGGGATAATAGATTTCGTTCAGAATACCGTGGCTGAGAGTGAACCAGATGCGGCAGGCCGGCGAAAGCGCCGTGCCGACTCCGCTCTTTGCACTGGACGTCCAGCGAGGTTCGATACCGTTCACGCTGGGGCCGGAAGCATCGTAAGGCGCCATGCACTATCTCCTCTGTCGCTGCAATCTGCTCCGGCCAAAGTATTTCGGCAAGACGGAAGCTATGCGCATTCAAGCTGATGCGCCCAGGTTTTACTGCCATTGACAGCCTCCGCTCGTCCTGTATTCTGTTATAAAATTCTATATAACATAATTGTGGAACATAATTGGGAGAATATCGATGAGGTTCAGACTCGGATTCCTGATTGCGGCTGCCCTGATTGCCGCGCCTTCGCTGTTGATGGCGCAGGAAAAAGGTGGCGTCATCAATGTCGCGACAATCGGCGAGCCGCCGACGCTCGATCCCATGACTTCCACTGCCGATCTCGTCGGTATTGTCACCCAACATATCTTCGAAACGCTCTACACCTTCGACAAGAGCTGGAACGTCACGCCGCTCCTTGCCGAGAGCCTGCCGCAGATCAGTGCCGACGGCAAAACCTACACGATCAAACTCAGGACCGGTATCAAGTTCCATGGCGGCAGCGTCATGACCGCCAACGATGTGGTCGCCTCGCTCAACCGCTGGGTCAAGCTGGCGTCGCGCGGCAAGCAGGCGGGCGGCTTCATCGAATCGATTGCCGCCCAGGATCCGGCGACCGTCATCATCAAGCTGAAGCAGCCTTATGCCCCGCTCACCTCGCTGCTCGCCTTCAACAACTCGGCCGCCATCATCATTCCGGCCAGCAAGCAGGCGGATACGATGACCGATTTCATCGGCACCGGCCCCTATATGCTGAAGGAGCGCAAGCCCGACCAATATATCCAGCTGGTGCGTTTCGACGGCTACAAGCCGCGCGATGGCGAAAGCAATGGTTACGGGGGCGCCCGGCATCAATATCTCGACGAAATCCGCTTCGTCCCAGTGCCCGACGCCAATACTCGCGTGGAAGCCGCCATTTCCGGCCAGTACGACTATATCGACAGTCTTCCGGTCGAATCCTTCGACAAGCTGAAGTCCGCTTCGGCGACCCAGCCCCTGCTCCTGAAGCCGTTCGGCTATCCGGTTTTCGTCTTCAATACCGCCGAGGGCATCACCAAGAATGTGGCGATCCGCAAGGCGATCCGGCAGGCGCTCAGCATGGAGGATATGCTGGCAGCCGCCTTCGGCAGCACGAATTTCTACACCGTCGACGGCAACATGTACCCTGCCCCCTTTACCTGGAGCACCGATGCCGGGGTCAAAGGAAATTATAACGTCGCCGATCCGGAAGGCGCTGCTGCTGCCGCCAAGACAGCAGGCTACAAGGGCGAACCGATCCGTATCCTGACCAGCCGCCAGTATGAATTCCATTACAAGATGGCGCAGGTTGCGGCCGAATATTTGAAACAGGCGGGTTTCACGGTCGACCTTCAAGTTGTGGACTGGGCAACGCTCACCCAGCGCCGTGCCGACAAGGCACTGTGGGACATCTATATCAGCCACAGCCCTTTCCTGCCGGAGCCGGCGCTGATCGGCACGCTCTCACCAAGCTCGCCCGGTCGGTGGACGACGCCGACGAGCAAGGCTGCGATCGACGCGTTCAACACAGAGGTCGATCCCAAGAAGCGCATCGAGCTCTGGGCGAATGTGCAGAAGACCATCTATGACGAAGCTCCCATGATGAAGATCGGCGATTTCAACGCCGTTGCGGCCATCTCCACCAAGCTTCAGGGCGTCGACCCCGCGCCGTGGCCCTACTTCTGGAACGCATCGATCAAGAAATAAGCCTCCCAAGGCATTCGGGCGCCGGCCGCGGCCGGCGCCCGTTCCCGATCCTGTCAGTGTGACCTAGAGCAATTCCAGGAAAGTGCGCCGCGGTTTTCCGTTCGGAATTGCGAGAGAACAAAGAAATAGCGTGGTTCCGGAAAAGAAGCGGAACCATGCTGGGAACCGACCCGATGATACGCTACATCCTTCAACGTCTTGCAGGCATGATCGTCGTGATGTTTCTCGTCGTCACGATCGTCTTCGTGATCGTGCGTGTGACCCCGGGCGATCCGGCCGCCGTCATGCTCGGCCCGGATGCGACCGCACAGGATATCGCAGAGCTGCGTACCCGGCTAGGCCTCGACCAGTCTATCCTCATCCAATACGCGTTCTATGTGGGGCAATTGCTGAAGGGCGATCTCGGCCAATCGATCTTCCTGAACATCCCGGTTTCCTCCGCGCTTTTCGAACGCGCCGAGCCGACCTTTTTCCTGACACTCTTCTCGCTTCTCATCGCAGGCATCATCGCATTGCCGATCGGCATCTATGCCGCTTACCGGCGCGGATCGTTCGTCGATCAGGCTTCGATGGCGATCGGCATGCTGGCGGCGAGCATACCAAGCTTCTGGCTTGGCCTCATCCTGATGCAGATCTTCGCAGTGCGCCTGGGAATATTTCCGGTTTCCGGCTATGGCGGACCGGGCGCAGGTTTCCTCGATCGCATGTATCATCTGACGCTGCCGGCCGTAGCACTCGGTCTCGTCTCCTCGGCGCTGATCCTGCGTTTCACTCGCGCATCGATGCTCGACGTGCTCGGAGACGACTATATCAGGACCGCGCGCGCAAAGGGGTTGATCGAACGCCGCGTCGTCCTGAAACATGCGCTGAAGAACGCGCTTATTCCAATTTTGACCGTTCTCGGGCTGACGGCCGCCGTGCTGATTTCCGGTGCCGTCGTCACGGAAACGGTCTTCGGTCTGCCGGGTGTCGGAAGCCTCGTCGTCTCGGCGGTGCTGCGCCGCGACTATCCGGTGATCCAAGGGGCCCTGCTCGTCATCGCCGGCCTCTACGTCCTGATCAATTTTGCGATCGACATGCTCTACCTGCTGGTTGATCCGAGGGTGCGCTACTGATGGCCGATATCGCAACCGACACACCCAGACAGGCGCAAAGCGAGCGAAGCAAGTTCCTTCGCCGGCTCCTGAAGCGCAAGACCGTCGCCGCCGGCCTCACCGTACTGGCGATCTTCGTGCTGCTTGCCATCCTCGCCCCGTGGATCGCCCCCTACTCGCCTTCGAAGCTCTCGATCGTCAACCGGCTAAAGCCACCAAGCGGGATCTACTGGTTCGGCACCGATGAATTCGGCCGCGATATCTTCTCCCGCACCATCTATGCAGGACGATTGTCGCTGCTCGTCGGAGCCGCCGTCGTGGCCCTATCGGCCGCGATCGGCGTTACCCTCGGGCTGCTCGCCGGTTTCTTCCAGAGGCTCGACACGCCGATCGCCCGCCTCATCGACGCGATGATGGCATTTCCCGACATTTTGCTCGCCATTGCGCTGGTCGCAGCCCTCGGTCCGTCACTGACGACGGTCATCGTCGCGCTATCGATCGTGTACGCACCGCGGCTGGCCCGCATCGTCCGCGCCTCGACCCTTGTCATCCGCGAACTCCCTTACGTGGAGGCGGCCAAGGCTCTGGGCATATCGACATTCCACATCATGACGCGGCATGTCCTTAGAAACCTCCTGTCGCCGATCCTGGTGCAGGGCTCGTTTCTCTTCGCCAGCGCCATGCTGGCCGAAGCCGGGCTCTCGTTCCTCGGCCTCGGCGTCAGCCCTGAAATCCCCACCTGGGGCACCATGATCGCCGCCGGCCGGCAATATATCGGCCAGGCCGACTGGATGACCTACTTCCCAGGCTTTGCCATCATCCTCTCCGTGCTCTCGCTGCAAATGGTCGGCGACGGCCTGCGGGACATGCTCGATCCAAGACTTCGAAAGGACCTGTAAATGACCGGTGAAAAAGCGGGCAAACCGCTCCTCCTCACCAATGTGAAGCCCATGACTTTCGGCAGCGATACGCAGGCCGGCATCATCGACATTCTCATCGGCGCCGACGGCAAGATTACCGCGTTCGGCCCGCAGCTTACCGCTGCCGGCAATGTCGAACGCGTCGACGGCAAGGGCGCGTGGATTTCGCCCGGCTGGATCGACCTGCATGTTCATATCTGGCATGGCGGCACGGATATCTCGATCCGCCCGTCCGAATGCGGCGCCGAGCGCGGCGTCACGACGCTGGTCGATGCCGGCTCCGCCGGCGAAGCCAATTTTCACGGTTTTCGCGAATATATCATCGAACCATCCAGAGAGCGCATCAAGGCCTTCCTCAATCTCGGCTCGATCGGCCTCGTTGCCTGCAATCGCGTTCCGGAACTGCGCGATATCAAGGATATCGATCTCGACCGCATCCTAGAATGCTACGCTCAGAACAGCGAACACATCGTCGGCATCAAGGTGCGTGCCAGCCATGTGATTACCGGCTCCTGGGGGGTCACCCCCGTCAAGCTCGGCAAGAAGATCGCAAAGATCCTGAAGGTACCGATGATGGTGCATGTCGGCGAGCCGCCCGCGCTCTACGACGAAGTGCTCGAAATTCTCGGACCGGGCGATGTCGTCACGCACTGCTTCAATGGCAAGGCGGGTTCGAGCATCATGGAAGACGAGGACCTCTACAATCTCGCCGAACGTTGCGCCGGCGAAGGCATCCGGCTCGATATCGGCCATGGAGGCGCGTCCTTCTCTTTCAAGGTCGCGGAAGCAGCGATCAGACGCGGCCTGCTGCCCTACTCGATCTCGACCGACCTGCACGGGCATTCGATGAACTTCCCGGTTTGGGATCTGGCGACCACCATGTCCAAGCTGCTCTCGGTCGGCATGCCCTTCGATAAGGTGGTCGACGCCGTCACTCATGCGCCCGCCTCGGTCATCAAGCTTTCGATGGACAACCGGCTGTCTATCGGCGAACGGGCTGATTTCACCATCTTCGATCTCGTGGACGCGGATCTCGAGGCGACCGATTCCAATGGCGACGTCTCGCGCCTGCAGA
The DNA here is from genome assembly GCF_003024605.1 of Rhizobium sp. JAB6. Classification (GTDB taxonomy): domain Bacteria; phylum Pseudomonadota; class Alphaproteobacteria; order Rhizobiales; family Rhizobiaceae; genus Rhizobium. Next base: position 130,931 of record NZ_PYJQ01000004.1, read on the forward strand.
AGCTGTTCGAACCGCGTTATGCAATCATCGGCGCGGAGGCGGTCACAGCCAGCCGCTACGTGCCCCGCGCCCGCAAGCTCGTTCGCCACAGCCACGGCTATTCGTGGCGCTAATCAAACACCAGGCTCGCATAGCAGGAGCATACGTGAACACGTCCCCAACACAGGCCCCTTCGGCAGCGCAAACACCTTACCAGCGACTGGCTGCGCTCGGGATCGAGCTTCCGCCGCCGCCGCCGCCAATCGCCAACTTCGTCACCCATGTCCGCGAAGGCAATGTACTCTACCTTTCGGGCCAAGGACCGCGGGAAGCAGACGGCCATCTCCATTCCGGCAAGGTCGGCGGTGATGTCGGCGTCGACCGGGCCTATCAGCATGCGCGGCTGACGGGCATCAATCTGCTTGCCGTCATGCACGGTGCGCTCGGCGATCTTTCCCGGGTGAAGCGGGTGGTGAAGCTGCTTGGCATGGTCAATGCCGTGCCGCATTTCGAGGATCATCCAAGCGTCATCAACGGCTGCTCGGACCTCTTCGTTGAAGTCTTCGGCGAGGCGGGCCAGCATGCCCGTTCGGCCGTCGGCTTCGGATCACTGCCCGGCAATATTACGGTCGAGATCGAAGCGATCGTATCGCTCAACGACTAGTTTTTAGCGCAATTCCGGACGCAAAACCGCGTCGCACTTTTGCTGGAATTGCTCAAAGGAGGACGAATTCAGTGGTTGCGCCAGCCCATCAGCTTTTCGATCCGCTCGGCGGCCGCGCGCACCTGTTCGCTATAATGGTTGCCGTCGGAAACGACTTTCTGTTCGGGCAGCACGATGGAAATGGTCGCGACACATTGACCATCCCGATCAACGACCGGCGAAGCGATGCAGGCAACCGCATAATCGGACTCCGCCACCTGGATGGACAAGCGCTCTTCAAAGGCCTTGCCCGCCGCATCGGAAAGCACGCGGGCATCGACCTCGGCCCGTCCGGTCGGCGAAGTGCGGGCACAGCGCTTGAAAAGCTCGATCCTTTCCTTTTCGGGCAAATGCCCGACCAGAAGCCGGCCCGAGGCGGTCCAGTTGAGCGGCACGCGGGTTCCGACACGGGAAGCGACCTGGAAATGGCTCGGTCCGTCCGCCATCGCCAGCACCAGCATGGAATCGCCGTCCCGGCCGCAGACTTGCACCGTCTCGCTCGCCTGCCGGCAAAGATCGTGCATTTCGCGGGTGGCGACGCTCATGAAATCGAGCGATCGGGCGTAAGCGAGGCCATAATGGTAAAGGCGCGCCCCGAGCCAAACAGTACCACCGGCATTGCGGCCGAGCATGTTCTTTTCCACCAGATCGTCGATGATCACATAGACGGTCGAAAGCGGTGCCTTGATCGCCTTGGCAATCGCGTAGGCGCCGGCCGGTGCGCCCGTTTCGTAGAGGTAGTCGATCACCTGCAGCGCGCGGTCGATGCCGCTGACGCGCGAACGGCGCACGCCTTTGGTTTCCGCTTCCCCGATGGAATCGGCGTCTTCAGGGGGTGTTGCGGGTAGGGCCTTGGCGTCCAAATCAACGCTCCTCGTGAGATTTCGAGAAGCTATTACATTACTATGGCATAGCTGTCGATGACAATCGGCAGCCGGTCGTCACTTTGGAGGGATAGAATGTCCGATGATATCCGCAGCAAGATCGGCCTGAGGCCCGTCATCAACGTATCAGGTACCATGACGAGCCTCGGCGCATCGATCGTCGTGCCCGAGGCGATTGCGGCAATGGCGGCGATCCTCCCGCAATTTGTTGAAATCAACGACCTCCAGCGCAAGGCCAGCGCCGTCATCGCGCGGTTGACGGGCGGCGAGGCGGGTTTCGTGACGGCATCCTGCTCCTCCGGCATCAGCCTCGCGGTTGCCGGCGCCATTACCGGCAACAACCTCCTTGCTATAGAGAGACTGCCTGATACCGTACCGGACAAGAACGAAATCATCGTGCAGATGGGCCATGTCGTGAGTTATGGCGCTCCCGTGGATCAGGCGATCCGCCTTGCCGGCGGCAAGGTCATCCTGATCGGCCAGGCGACCTCGACACATCGCTTCCATATGGAAAACGCCATAACCGAGAAGACGGCGGCAGCCGTCTATGTCGTCTCCCATCATGTCGTCGATTACGGCCTGCTTCATCTTTCCGAATTCGTCGAGATCGCTCATGCCAAGGGCGTGCCCGTTATCGTCGATGCGGCTTCCGAATATGACCTCAGGCTCTTTCTGGCGCAGGGCGCCGACATTGCCCTTTATTCCGGCCATAAGTTCCTCGGCGGCCCGACATCCGGCATCGTCGCGGGCAGGAAGGAACTGGTGCGCAACGCCTTCCTGCAGAACATGGGCATCGGCCGCGGCATGAAGGTCGGCAAGGAAAGCATCTATGGCGTCATGGCTGCGCTGGAGGCCTGGGAAAAGCGCGACCATGCCGGCATCCGAGAACGCGAGACCGGCTATCTGAATCTCTGGAAACGAACTCTCGACGGCCGCCCCGGCGTCACCGCACTGATCGAGCCCGATCCCACCAACAATCCGCTCGACCGCATGCGGGTCATTATCTCTGCGCCCGACGCGCATATCAGCGCCTGGGATCTCGCCGCAGCGCTTGCCCGCGGCAACCCGCCCGTCATCGTCCGAGACCACGAAGTGGAGCATCATTATTTCTATCTCGACCCGTGCAACCTGCATCCGGGTCAGGAGGCGATCGTGGCGGCGCGGCTTGCCGAAGAACTCGACAAGGCGCGCGCCTCCAACGAGATCATCATGACACCGATCGAAAACCGCAGCCGGCATCGCTTCGACGGCATGCTGAACTGGCCGGACTGAGCCGCGGCAGGGATCGCAACGAGGGAACGAGCATGAATATGTCGCAGCCAAAGGCCGCCGCAGGGGCCGCCGAAACCATCCTCTCCGTCGAGAACCTCACCACCTCATTTCTGGTGGATGGAACATGGAAGCCCGTCGTGCGCAATGTTTCCTTTTCGGTCGCGCCGGGCGAGACGGTGGCGATCGTGGGCGAGAGCGGCTCGGGCAAGAGCGTGACTTCGCTCTCGGTCATGCGGTTGCTACAGAGCGATTCAAGCCGCATCGAGGGCAGAATCATGCTGGGGCCCCGAAACCTGCTTTCGCTTCCTGAGCATGAGATGCGCAAGGTGCGCGGCAACGAGGTGTCGATGATCTTCCAGGAGCCGATGACGTCACTCAATCCGCTCTTCACCATCGGCGACCAGATTTCCGAGGCCTTGCTCTGCCACAGGGACATGTCGGCGGCGGATGCCAAGGCCGAGACGATCCGGCTTTTGGAGAAAGTCCGCATTCCCTCGGCCGCCTCACGCTTCGACGAATATCCGCACCGCTTTTCTGGCGGCATGCGCCAGCGCGTCATGATCGCCATGGCGCTTGCCTCAAAGCCAAAACTGCTGATCGCCGACGAGCCGACGACAGCGCTCGATGTCACGATCCAGGGCCAGATCCTCGATCTCATCAAGATGCTGCAGGAGGAGGAAGGAACCTCCGTCCTGTTCATCACGCATGACATGGGGGTGGTCGCGGAGATCGCCGATCGCACCGTCGTCATGTATCGCGGCGAGCAGGTGGAGACGGGTGCTACGGCCGACATCTTTCATCGGGGCCAGCATCCCTATACCCGCGCACTTTTGTCAGCTGTGCCGGTGCTCGGTTCGATGCAGGCCTATGACCGGCCGCTGCGCTTTCCCGTCGTCAATACGGCAACGGGAGAATCCGACACGCCGGTCGAGGTGCCGGATACGGTGGCAAAGGAAAAGCCGGTTCTGCAGGTGAAGAACCTCACCAAGCGCTTCGACATCCATTCCGGCCTTTTCGGAAAGCTCAGAGGCCGCGTGCATGCGGTCGAAAATGTCTCGTTCGATCTCTTTGCCGGCGAAACATTGTCGCTTGTCGGCGAATCCGGCTGCGGCAAATCGACGACGGGGCGCGCCATCATGCGGCTGATCGAGCCACAATCCGGCTCCGTCATCGTCGACGGTCGCGACGTGCTCTCGCTCGGCAAGTGCGACATGCGCGCGATGCGCAAATCCGTGCAGATGATCTTCCAGGACCCCTTCGCTTCGCTCAACCCGCGCATGACCGTCGGCCAGGCGATCGCCGAACCCTATCTCGAACACAGGACGGGAACAGCCAAGGAGGCAAGAGAGATCGTCGCCGACATGCTCCGCAAGGTCGGGCTGACGCCCGATATGGCCGGCCGCTACCCCCACGAATTCTCCGGCGGTCAGCGCCAGCGCATTTGCATCGCCCGCGCCCTGGCACTGCAGCCGAAGGTGATCGTCGCCGACGAAAGCGTGTCCGCGCTCGACGTGTCGATCAAGGCCCAGGTCATCAACCTGATGCTCGACCTGCAGCAGAGCCTCAACCTTTCCTTTCTGTTCATCTCCCACGACATGGCCGTCGTCGAGCGCGTCAGTCACCGCGTTGCGGTCATGTATCTCGGCGAAATCGTCGAAATCGGCCCGCGTGCCGACGTCTTCGGCAATCCTCAGCACGATTACACGAAGAAGCTGATGGCCGCCGTTCCGGTGCCAGATCCCGACCGGCGGCGCGAAAAGCGCGCAGGTGCCAGCGACGAGCTGAAAAGCCCAATCCGGCCGATCGATTACCTGGCCCAGCCGCGCGAGTATCGAACCGTCTCACCCGGCCATCTGGTTGCCGTCTGACACTTCGATTCAGATGGGCTGAACGCCCTTCATCATCCGCAACTGCAGCAGGCACCGGCATTGCAGAAGCTTGCTTTCTCCCTCAACAAGAGGACGCTCTTGCAAAAGCGCGCGGCATTGATTAATCGTTTAATCACGGAAATCGGAACGCATTCTTGGATGAGCCAGACACGCCTCTCTTCGATTCGGGAAATTGCCCTCAAACTGGGTGTCTCCACGGCAACGGTCTCGAACGCCCTGCGCGGTACGGGACGGGTGTCCTCCACCCTTGCTGCCCAAATCCGGCTGGAAGCAGACAGGCGCGGCTATGTGCCGGACCATACGGCGCGTGCCCTGCGCACCGGCAAGAGCAATACGATAGGCCTGCTGGTCCCGAATATCGGGCAGCCCTTGTTTCCCGCCTTTGCCCAGGCGATCGAACGCGCCGCCAAGCGACGCGGCCTCGCTGTTCTGATCGGCGATAGTCAGGGCGATCCGCATCAGCAGGATTTCGAAATCAGGACCATGATCGCCCGCGGCGTCGATGCGCTGATCGTGATACCGACGCGCGGCACGACGATTGAGCCCACGGATGTGCCCGTACCTGTCGCCGTGATCGACAGCGCCGCCACAACAGGCAATGTGGCAGCCAGCGATCATCGCGAGGGTGGGCGCCTCATCGCCCGGCACCTGCTGGAGCTTGGTCACGACCGGATTCTTATCCTCGCCGGCCCGGAGAATTCGCTGGTGGCGCGCGAGCGCGTCGGCGGAATGTGCGAGATCTTCCGCCAGGCCGGGGCCGAACCGGCATTGCGATATAGCGACGCAACCTTCGAAGCCGGCAGCGCCCTCGGCCACGAGTTCGATCTAAGCCATTTTACAGCCTGCGCCGCCGCCTATGATGCTCTCGCCATCGGTTTTGCCATTGCGGCTGGAGACAGAGGCTACCGCATTCCGGACGACATATCGCTCACAGGCTTCGATGATCTGATGTGGGCTCAAATCGTCTCTCCGCCGCTCACGACCGTCCGGCAGGATCTTGAAGCCGTGGCAAACCACGCCCTCGCCTTCGTTGCCGGAGAGACCGAGGCCAGCGGAATATTTCCGACGGAACTTGTCGTGCGGCAATCCACCGCCGGCCCGTCCGCCTTTGCCAAAGGAGGCAGACATGCCGAATGAACCCCAGGATATTCATTCGTCCGAGCTGCGCGATCGCGCCGTGCGAGCGGCGCTAGGGCTTGAACCCTTCGATGTGCTGATTAGCGGTGGAACGCTGGTCGATGTCGCAACCTCGGAAACAAGGCCGGCCGATATCGGCCTTGTCGGCCCCTTGATCGCAAGCGTTCATCCCTCCGGCACTAGGAAGGACGCAAGCCAGATCGTCGATGCCTCAGGACGATTCATCACGCCCGGATTCATCGACACGCATATGCATGTCGAAAGCTCGATGGTAACGCCGAGACGATACGCGGAAACAGTCGTTCCCCAAGGGACGACGACGGTCTGCTGGGACCCGCATGAAATCGGCAACGTCGCCGGCCTCGACGGTATTCGATGGGCGCTTGAAGAGACACGCCAATTGCCGCTGCGCTTCCTGACCCTGGCGCCATCCTGCGTGCCTTCGGCGCCCGGCCTGGAAGTTGCCGGTGCGGAATTCCGCTCCGGCGAAATGGCAACCATGCTGAGCTGGCCGGAGATCTCCGGCGTTGCCGAAGTGATGAACATGCGCGGTGTTCTTGAGCGCAGCGAACCGATGCGCGGCGTCGTCGAAGCCGGACTTGCGAGCGGCAAGCGCGTCTGCGGCCATGCCCGCGGGCTCGAAGGCGCGGAGTTGCAGGCCTTTGTTGCCGCAGGCATCCAATCCGATCACGAACTCACCTCGGGCGAGGACTTGCTGGCGAAATTGCGGGCGGGCCTGACGATCGAGTTGCGCGGTTCCCACGACTATGTCCTGCCCGGCGTTGTCGAAGTGCTGAAAAAGCTACCGCATCTGCCACAAACATTGACGATCTGCACCGATGACGTCTTCCCCGACGAGCTCGTGAATGATGGAGCGATGTCATCCGTTCTGAGACGTCTCATCGGCTATGGAATGAAGCCGGTCGATGCCATCCGCGCCGCCACGCTCAACGCCGCCATGTGGTTGAACCGTTATGATCTGGGGTTGGTCGCGCCCGGCCGCCGCGCCGATATCGTCATTCTCTCCGATCTGGAAAGGATCGTGGTCGACCGCGTCTATGCATCTGGGCGTGAAGTTGCCAGAGATGGCAATCTTATTGGAAGCGGCAAGAGCGTGTCCTCGGATGCCTATCGCGACACCGTAAAGCTCGGCAGGCTTTCTGCTGCCGATTTCGCGATCGAGCTGCCTGGTATGAGTGAGGCTCGCGTCAACACCATCGTGACCCCGCGGTTCACAAAATGGGGACAGGCAGTCGTCAAAGTCGAAGATGGCAAACTCGTCCTTCCCGACAACATGCTCCTGATGGCCGTCATCCACCGCCATGGAAGGAAGGAACCGATCCCCGTCATCGGCATCCTGGAGGACTGGGGCCATTGGCGCGGCGCGCTTGCGACGACGATATCGCATGACAGCCATAACCTCACCGTCTTCGGCCGCAATCCCGCGGATATGGCTGCGGCGGCCAACGCCGTTATCGAGGCCGGCGGCGGCATGGCAACGGCCGCCGACGGCAGGGTTACAGCACTGCTCGCCCTGCCCGTCTGCGGCCTGCTGTCGGATGCACCCGCGAAGAACGTGGCCGACGACTTCGCCAGACTGCGCGCGGCAGCCGATGCGATTGCCGACTGGATGCCGCCCATTCGCACCTTCAAGGCAGTCGTCGGGGCAAGCCTTGCCTGCAACCCCGGCCCGCACGTCACCGATCTCGGGCTAACCGACGGAACCACCCAGGACATCAGACCGCTTCTGGCTGCCAGCCAAAATTGAGGTCACCCGCCGCACGGCAGCGTTTGCCGACTTAGGAGATATCACAATGACCTCAGATACGAATGTCGGGCAGCCGGGCGACACATACGAACCGCGCTGGAAGACTTACTTTCGCATGGGCGAGCGTAAGGCCAATGCGAAGACGGAAATCATCGCCGGCATGACGTCCTTCCTGGCGTCGGCCTATCTTCTCGTCGTGATTCCGTCCCTGCTTTCCGCCGGAGGTATCGACCGCGCCGCCGCAACGACGGCAACCATTCTCGTCATTATCGGCGCAACCCTATTCATGGCGCTCTATGCCAATATGCCTTTCGTGGTGGGGCCGGGCATCGGCGGCTCGGTTCTGGTAGGCCCGACGATGGCGGCCGTGGAGCACATTCCCTGGCAGACCGGCCTTGCCATCTCCTTCTGGTCGAGCGTCATCTTTGTTTTGCTGACTGTCCTCGGTGTACGCCAGGTTATTGCTCGCATGGTTCCGGCCCAGATCAAGCTTGGCCTGGGGGCGGCGATCGGATTGTTCATCGCGCTGCTCGGCTTCAAGAATGCCGGACTTGTCGACGTAAACGTCAAGAGCCATGCTCTCATGCTCGGCTCGTTCAACTCCGGACAGGCGATCATTGCCGTCTTCGGCATCTTCCTCGCGGTCTTTCTGCGCGGGCGCAAAGTGCCGGGGCCGATCCTCTGGGCCATCCTAGGCAGCACGCTGCTCGGCATTCCGCTCGGCGTCACCAAGGTGCCTGAGACATTCTTCGGAGCGCCGCATGGTATCTCCGAGATCGGCCTCCAGCTCGATTTCCTCGGCGCGCTGAAGATAGACTATTTCCCCTATCTCTTTGCCTTCTTCGCATCCGAGTTCTTCTCGACCCTGGGCACGACGCTCGCCGTCGGCGCCAAGGCCGGTCTGGTCGACGAGGAAGGCAACATGGCGGATCTAGGCAAACCGTTCCTCGTCGATTCGATTGCCGCCACCATCAGTCCCCTGCTCGGCATTCCCTCCGCCACGGCGCTCGTCGAAAGTGCCACCGGCGCGGAAGCCGGCGGACGTACTGGTTTCGCCTCGCTCGCAACCGCAGCCCTTTTTGCCCTTACTCTGCTCTTTACCCCGATCGCGCTGATGATCCCGGCCGCTGCCACCGCACCCGCTCTGATCCTCGTCGGCATGTCGATGTTCAGCGCATTGAAACGCGTCGACCTGGAGAATTTCTCCGACGGTCTTTCCGCGCTGATGATGGTCCTTCTGACCTTGGTCTCCAACAGCTTTGGAACCGGTATCGCCGGCGGACTGCTGTTCTACGTCATCGTCAAGGTCCTGTCGGGGGAAGCACGGCAGGTCTCCATCGGCATGTACCTTCTTGCCATCCCGCTTGCCTATTATTTCTGGACCGTGGCCGCTCACTGAGCGGCCAAAAATCCATAGATTCAGCATTACTCATCCAGCATGAAACCGCGGACCGGCGATCCGATTGGCGATGCCCATCGGCCGTGTTTCGGACGTCCTCTATTCTGTCACATCCATGTCATGAAATGCGTCGACACCTCATGCCAAATCAGGAGCGGGTATCGATATGGATTATTTCAGACGTTTCAACTTTCTGTTCGCAACGCCAACCTTCGACAATGAGGATCTGGAAGGCGCCCGCTACAATCAGATCGTCGAGGAGATCGAACGCTCCGGTTTCGAGGTGGTGCGGGCGCGCAATCTCGAAGACGCCGAGATCGCCGTGCAGACCGATGCCGCGATCGGCTGCATGCTGGTCGATTGGGGCAAGAAGGGGCTCGAAGGCAAAACTGCTGCTCTCATCAACCTCATGCGCCGGCGCGGCCTCGAATTCCCCATCATCCTGCTCATCCGCCGCAAGCGCTTCGAGGATGTGCCCGTCGAAGTCCTCGATTTCATCGACGGCTACGTCTTCCTGTCGGAAGAAACGCCTGCCTTCATCGCCAAAAGCCTCATCAGCCGCCTCAAGCAATATGCCGAGACGCTGAAGACGCCGTTCTTTGGCGCGCTGGTCGATTATGCCGAGGAGGGCAATCATCTCTGGACCTGCCCGGGGCACAATGGCGGCATATTCTATAGCCGCAGCCCCATCGGCCGGGTCTTCATGGAGCATCTGGGCGAAGCGGTCTTCCGCGACGATCTCGACAATTCCGTGCTCGATCTGGGCGACCTCTTGACCCATGAGGGGCCCGCGCTTGCCGCGCAGAAGGAAGCCGCCAAGATCTTTGGGGCCGAAAAGACCTATTTCGTTCTGAACGGCACCTCCACGTCAAACAAGGTCGCGCTTTCGGCGCTCGTCACCGATGGTGATCTGGTGCTGTTCGACCGCAATAACCACAAGGCCGCCCATCACGGCGCCCTGATGATCTCGGGCGGCATTCCGATCTATCTGCCGACCAGACGCAATCTCTATGGCCTGATCGGTCCCATGGATTTCACTGAAATGGACGAGGACGCGCTGCGCGAGCGTATCCGCACCCATCCGCTGGTGAAGGATCCGGAGGCTTACAAGAAACCTCGGCCGTTCCGCGTCGCGGTCGTCGAGCAATGCACCTATGACGGCACCATCCACAATGCCGAGATGATCCTCAAGCGCATCGGCCCTCTCTGCGACTACATCCTCTTCGACGAGGCGTGGGCGGGCTTCATGAAATTTCACCCGCTGTATGCCGGGCGCTTTGCCATGGGTCTTTCGGACCTCGGCCCTGATGCGCCGGGCATCCTCGCCACCCAATCCACCCACAAGCAGCTGGCGAGCTTCTCGCAGGCCTCGCAGATTCACATGAAGGACCGGCACATTACCGGCCAGAAGCGCCGCGTGGAGCACCGTCGCTTCAACGAAAGCTTCATGCAGCACGCCTCGACCTCGCCCTTCTACCCGCTCTTCGCCTCGCTCGACGTCGGCGCGCAGATGATGAAGGGACGCTCTGGCGAAGTGCTCTGGGACGATACGATCCGCCTCGGCATCGAGCTGCGCAAGAAGATCCGCGCCGTGCGCCGCGAATTCGAGGAGAAGGAACATCGCGCGGAGCGCCGCTGGTTCTTCGAGCCCTTCGTGCCGGATCGGGTGGCGATCCCGGATGTGGCGAGCCCCGGCGCTGTGCACGACGTGCCATGGGAAAGCGTCGCCACCGACCAGCTCGCCACCAATCCCGCCTTCTGGCATCTGACGCCCGATGCGGCATGGCATGGCTTTTCCGGCATGGAGCCGGGTTTCGCCATGACGGACCCCAACAAGCTTACCTTGCTCACGCCGGGCTTCGATCGCCGGACGGGGAAATATACCGAACACGGCATACCGGCGCCCGTCGTCGCGCAATACCTGCGCGAAAACCGTATCGTTGCGGAAAAGAACGACCTCAATTCGCTGCTTTTCCTCCTCACTCCGGGTGTCGAAGCCAGCAAGGCCGGCACGCTGATCAGCGGTCTCGTCGCCTTCAAGAAGCTTCATGACGATAATGCGCTGGTAGAAGAAGCAATTCCGGAATTCTATCGCCGCCGTCCGAGCCGCTATGCCGGCGTGCGCCTGCGCGATCTCTGCGCTGAGATGCACAATTTCTTCCGCCAGGCCGATGTCAGCGCCCTGCAGACGAAACAGTTTTCCGCCGAACACTTGCCGCCGATCGCCATGTCGCCGCACGATGCTGCGCGCTGCCTGGTGCGCAACGATGTCGACTATCTGCCGATAGACGCCATTGCCGGCCGCATCGCAACCACACCCTTCGTCGTCTATCCGCCGGGGATCGCAACCATCGTGCCGGGCGAGCGCCTGACGGAAAGAGCAAAACCGATGATCGACTATCTCAAGATGTTCGAAACCTGTTTCAACACCTTCCCCGGCTTCGAGGTGGAAATCCAGGGGCTCTATCGCGAAGTCGATGCATCCGGAAAGATCCGGCTCTATACCTACGTCGTCGCGGAATAGGCTTGGAAATTCAGGTTCGGACATGAAGCAGGATAAAGCAATCGTCGTTCGCCCCTCCCGGGAGAGCGATGTGGATGCCATGCTGGCGATCTATCGCCGCCATATTCACCGCGGTGTCGAAGCCGGGGTTGATGATAGCGACACCCCGCAGCCGGACGATCTGCGCGAACGGCGCAAGAATTTGAAGGACAAACGCTTCCCGCATGTCGTTGCGATCGATGGTGAGAAGGTGGTCGGCTATGCCTATGTGGTGCTGTTCCGCAAGCGCCCGGCCTATCGCTACACCGTTAAGCATTCGATCTATGTTCATCACGACCATGTGGGTCAGGGCGTCGGGAGCCTGCTGATGCGCGGGCTGATCGACGCCTGCGCCGCGGCCGGTTTCCGGCAGATGATCGGCTATATCGACGCCGACAACGCCGCGTCGCTGGCCTTGCACGAGCGCTTCGGCTTCGTTCGCGTTGGCCTGCTGCCGGCCGTTGCCTATCGCTACGGCCGCTGGGCCGATACCGTGATGGTCCAGCGTTCGCTTGGTCCCGGCTCCACGACGCAGCCGCCTCCGCCGCCGCTCTCCACCCGCTGAAGCAGAGCAGGCTTATACCGGCTGCTTGGCTTGAACCGGTCTGAAGCCCAGGACGAAATCGACGACCTTGGACGAAGACATTTCGCAAGGCTTGAGGGCGAGGCTTGCTCCGGAGAGCACATAGAGATTGAAGCTGACGACATCGGTGCCGCCAAGCTCCTCGCCATAAAGCCAGATCCGTTTCCCGTCAGCCGATCGTTTGACCGTCACGCCCCAGGGGCGATTTTGAACACGCCCCTCCGAATAGCCGCCAGCCAGCTTCGCAAGCGCATGTTCGAAATCCGACAATTCGACGGGCGGCAGCTGCGGCGCGTCGTCCGTCATGGCGCCAGGCATTCGTCACATATGCCGCAGCCGTCCTCATCCATCTTCCTCGCCGATCGCAGCCTTCGACAGCACAGGCACGCAGTTCCATCCGATCGCGATTCCTCATCGCGTTCGGGTGGAAGGATCTCCATCAGCAGGTCGGAAAGGGGTTCGGTTGCGATTTGGCACATCTTAAGGCTCCGTATTGGGGGATGGACAAGAGATAAGAAGCCTCGAAGACATCTCAAGGTGGCACTTGCGGATGACTGTTCCACAGCGATTTGCCCGCGTCTCCCGGGCCCGGCAAGGGAGCCGGTTTGATATCGTCATCGGGAATGATATGTTCTGTATTTGTTTCAGCCCACAATCGAAAGGCCCATGCTGAACCTGCAGCGTGATGACCGAAATCGCCATGAACGACACGAGCTCGAACCCGGTCAGAAAGATCATCCATGTCGATATGGATGCATTCTATGCATCGGTCGAGCAGCGGGACAATCCGGAGCTGCGCGGCAAGCCGCTTGCGGTCGGCGGGTCGGCGGCGCGCGGCGTCGTGGCGGCAGCAAGCTACGAGGCCCGCGCCTTCGGCGTTCATTCGGCGATGCCTTCGGTCACGGCGAAGCGGAAATGCCCCGACCTGATTTTCGTGCCGCCGCGCTTCGACGTCTACAGGGCGGTGTCGCAGCAGATCCGTGAGATCTTTGCCGAATATACTTCGATGATCGAGCCGCTGTCGCTTGACGAAGCCTATCTCGACGTCACCCGGAACCTCAAGGGTATGGAAATCGCCACCGAGATCGCGCTGGAGATCCGGACCAAGATCAAGCAGGTCACCGGTCTCAACGCCTCTGCCGGCATTTCCTACAACAAGTTCCTCGCCAAGATGGCGAGCGACCTCAACAAGCCCAATGGCCAGGCTGTCATCACGCCGAAGAACGGGCCGGCCTTCGTCGAAATGCTTCCCGTCAAGAAATTCCATGGCGTCGGGCCGGCAACCGCCGAGCGGATGCATAAATACGGGATCGAAACCGGGCTGGATCTGAAATCGAAATCGCTCGCCTTCCTCCAGGAGCATTTCGGAAAAGCGGGTCCCTATTTCTACGGTATTGCCCGTGGCATCGACGAGCGCCCGGTAAAACCGGATCGGATCCGCAAATCCATCGGGGCGGAAGATACGTTCGCCGTAGATATCGACGATCTCGCGCGGGCGACGGCGGAGCTCCAGCCACTTGCGCAGAAGGTTTGGCGCTACTGCGAAACAGGCGGCTTCAGCGCCAAGACGGTGACCGTGAAGATCAAATATTCGGACTTCACCCAGGCGACGCGCAGTCGGACAAGCTCCTTGCCGGTCGTCGGCGTCGGCGCCGTTCTTGAGACAGCGTCGGGGCTTCTGGCCACCGTCCATCCGTTCACGCGACCGATCCGGCTGCTCGGCATTACGCTTTCGTCTTTGACGAACGAAGAGGCCGATACTGGGAGATCACAGCCTCAGCTCGATCTCGGCATCTGAAGGGGGCTGATCCGCCATCGGGGATATACTCGGCGCTCCCCTTGGTCGAGCAGGGCAATCGCGTATGAGCCGGATCGGCGTGGGAAACTCCTTCTCCCCCACGGGAAGAAGGAGACGAGGCCGGCACTGGCCATGCATGGGGTTCCTCCTTTCACGATCTGCCAGCACTACCGCTCAGGAAGCCCTCCTCCGCTTCATCATCGCGTTCAGCTTTTCCGCCCCGGCTTCGTCGACGGGCGTGTAGACGATCATGCGGTCCTCATTGCTGGGTCTTGCCCACCAATTGTTGGATTGCAGCGGCAGGATCGTGCCATCCGCCAGCCGGAAACGCTTGACGGTATTCTCGATGCCTTTGAGTTGATAGCGATCCCATACGATCCGGAACTGATCGGAAGCGCTCATATAGCGTTCCAATTGCCGCTCCCAGCTTGGATCATCGAGATGCTCAGCCATGGAGGCACGAAACAGCGCTGCCATATTGGCCAGCATCTCGTCGGGATCGGCCTGGCTTGCGCGCCAGGCAGGATTGACGAGGGATAGATAGATGCAGTTCCGGTCCTCGGGTGGAATGGCATCGAGATCGACGCCGACGAGGCGGCGATAGGCCTCGTTGAAGCCTCGTATATTGTAGCGCTTCGTCTGTATAAGAGCGGGATAGGGACAGAGATGATCGAGAATGCGCTGGCTGGCTTCGGTCAGCGGCTCGCAGGCGCGCGGATTTTCGAGCCGGGGCGGGACCGGCAGATTGGCCAATCTGAACAGGTGCTCCGTCTCGACGTCGTTGAATTCCAAAGCATGCGCGACCGAGAGCAGCACGCGCGGCGACACGCGGATCGGGCGACCCTGCTCCAGCTTGGTGTACCAGGTAATGCCGATATCGGCTCGCGACGCCACTTCCTCCCGCCGCAATCCGGGTGTACGAATCCGCCCTGCCCGACCAAGTCCCAATCTTTGCGGATCGAGGGTTTCCCGCCGTCTTCGCAACATCTCGCCGAGTTCCTGTGCCCGCGAAAGCACCTGATTGGGAACCATATCGAGCGTTCCGTGCATTTTCCTTCTCCAGCCTGACACTTCTTATACCAGTCTAAACAGGTATCTTGTACCAGTTTAACATGAGTGTAGAACGCTGTGGACTCAGTTTTGGAAATACTTTGAGGTCCCCCATGTCATCCGCACCAATCCGGCTCGGCCAGTTCGGCCTGCTGATCCTGCTGGCCGGCCAATTGCTGCTGCAGCTCGATTTCTCCATCATCAATGTCGGCCTCGCCGCCATTTCCGCCTCGCTGCATGCCGGCGAGACCGAACTTGAACTTTTCGTCGCCGCCTATGGCGTCGCCTTTGCCGTCTGCCTGGCAATGGGTGCGCGCATGGGCGACAATTTCGGCCGCAGGCGCATGTTTGGCCTGGCCGTCCTATTGTTCTGCCTCGCCTCCCTTCTATGCGGGGTGGCGACTTCAGTCACCTTCCTCATCGTTGCGCGCGCTCTGCAGGGAATTGCGGCTGCACTCATGGTGCCGCAGGTGCTGGCGACCATCCATGTCAGCCTGACGGGGCGCGATCACGCCCGCGCCGTCTCGCTCTATAGCGCGATCGGCGGCATCGCCTTCATCGTCGGCCAGGTTCTTGGCGGCTTCCTCATCTCGGCCGATATTGCCGGCTCCGGCTGGCGCAGCATCTTCCTCATCAATCTGCCGGTCTGCATCCTGATCCTGCTCAGCGTGTGGCGGCATGTTCCAGAAACGCGTGGCCAAGGCAGGGTTCCGGTCGACTGGTCGGGCATGATCACGCTGGCGCTTCTGACTTTATCGGTCCTGCTGCCGACCGCGCTCGGCCCATCGCTCCACTGGAACTGGCTTTGCCTGCTCGGCTTCGTGCCGATCCTGCCGCTGGTGGCGCTTCTTTGGCGCATCGAACGCGGCAAGGAGGCGCGCGGCGCCTTCCCGATCCTGCCGCCTTCGCTCACACGCATCTCCAGCATGCGCTTCGGAGGGCTGATCGCCATACTCTTCTTCACCTGCTGGAGCGGCTTCATGTTCGTCTTCGCTCTTACCTTGCAGGCGGGCGCCGGGCTGACACCGCTGCAATCAGGCAATGCCTTGATTGCGCTCGGCGGCTCCTATTTCGTCTCGGCCGCTTTTGTGACACCTCGCCTTGCAAGCATACGCCGCGAGCTCATACTGGCGATGGGCTGCATGATCCAGATGACAGGGCTTGCGCTGCTCATCGTGACGCTCGAAACGGTCTGGCCGCAACCCGGCGTCATCAACCTCATTCCATCCACCGTGCTGATCGGCTTCGGCCAGGCGCTCATCGTCAACAGCTTCTACCGGCTGGGGCTGGCGGACGTGCCGCATGAACATGCCGGCGCCGGCAGCGCCATGCTCGCGACCATGCAACAAGTGTCGCTGGGTCTCGGGCCGGCGATCCTGGGGGCGGTCTTTGCCCAGGTACTGCAATATTCCAGCGCCTATCTCTCCGCCGGGGTAACAGCGATCGCCGTCGAACTCGGGCTGATGGCCATCCTGCTGGTGGCCACGCTTCTGCGATTGGCACGGCAGCGCAGCCGATCTGAAGACGCCGAGATCGACGACACCCTCATCGTCGCGCCCGAATGATCGGACGGTTACCTTCAACAATCGGTTGATCAATAGCATGTCCGGCCTGGTGACAGACCGGACTTGCAGGCATGAACCTCGTCTTCCACCGGATGCGGCTACGCCGGCAGCTGGAAGACCCGATTGGCGATCAGGACGATGGCAACGCCGCCGGCCGGCCCCAGATAGGGAAGACTTCCTGCCTTCCTGACACCCAGATCCTGTCCGACCAGATCGAGATCATTCATTGCGCCTGCCGGCAACCTGCTTCCTCGGTCGGCTTATCGGCGTCCTATGGTTTCCATCATCGGATCAGAACAGAATGCTAACGTGACCTTCCGGCTCAGAAAGACAGGTCGTTCTTTTTCTACTAGTTTATAGAATATTCGTACCTGGCGTGCCCTCAATCCGAAGTCACGATTCTATCCGGCCCAATTCGTCATCCAATAGGCGAGCGCCGAGATGGCAGCCGCGGCCGGAAGGGTTATTACCCAAGCGATGACAATATTACCCGCCAATCCCCAGCGCACCGCGGAGACGCGCCGCGCTGCGCCGACGCCGATGATAGCGCCCGTGATCGTATGGGTGGTTGAGACCGGGATGCCGAGCCATGTCGCGGCAAACAGCGTCAAAGCACCGCCCGTCTCGGCACAGAAACCCTGCATTGGATTGAGCCTGGTGATCTTCGAACCCATCGTATGCACGATCCGCCAGCCGCCAAACAGCGTCCCGAGCGCCATCGCCGACTGACAGGACAATACGACCCAAAGGGGTACATGGAACTGCGCTCCGGTATGACCCTGGGAATAGAGCAGAACGGCGATGATTCCCATCGTCTTCTGAGCGTCGTTTCCGCCATGACCAAGGGAATAGAGGGAGGCGGAGACGAATTGCAGTACGCGGAAGGTGCTGTCGACGGCGAAGGGCGTCTGGCGAACGAATATCCAAGTCACGCACAGCACCAGGAAAAGTGCGAGAATGAAGCCCAGCAGAGGAGACATGACGATGGCGCCGGCTGTCTTCAGCAAGCCCGACCAGACAATGGCACCCATGCCGATTTTAGCCAGGCCCGCGCCGACAAGGCCGCCGACCAGCGCATGGGATGAACTTGATGGAATGCCGAAAACCCAGGTCACGATGTTCCAGACAATCGCCCCCATCAGGGCGGCGAAGATGACCTGCGGCGTGACGATGTTGGGATCGATAATGCCGGTGCCGAGGGTTTCGGCAACGTGAAGCCCGAAGAAAAGGAAGGCGATAAAATTGAAGAATGCAGCCCATAGCACGGCATATTGCGGCCGCAGAACCCGTGTCGAGACGATGGTGGCAATGGAATTGGCAGCATCGTGCAGTCCGTTCAAAAAGTCGAAGAACAATGCCACCGCAATGAGACCCGCCAGCAGCGGAAAAGCGAGCGTGGCCTCCATCAGACGTTCTCGATCACAATGCCGCTGATTTCATTGGCGACATCTTCGAACCGGTCGACGACCTTCTCCAACTCACCATAGATCTCGCTGCCGATGATATAGCCCATGGGGTTCGTTGCGCCATGCCGGCGAAAGAGATCCTTCAGCCCCTGATCGTGCAATTCGTCGGAACGCTCTTCGACACCAACGATTTCTTCCGTGAGCGCGCTGAGGCGGGAGGAATTGGCGCCCATGCGATCGAGAAGCGGAATTGCATCGGCCACCAGTTTTGCCGCCTGAACGATCGCGCCGCCCATCTCCTGCATGCCGGGATCGAAGCTATTCTGCTCGAACAGGCGGATTGTCTTGACCGTCTTGTGCATCATGTCGATCGCATCGTCCATCGACATGATGAGATCCTTGATGTCGCCACGATCAAAAGGCGTGATGAAACTGCGCCGAACGGCAAGCAGAACTTCGCGCGTGATATTATCGGCCTCGTTCTCGAGTTCGACGATGCGTTTGCAGTGCTGCTCGGTGTCTTTGCCGCCCAGCAGTTCGTTCAGCGCTTCTGCGGCGCTGACAATTGTACGGGAATGCCGGCCGAACAAATCGAAAAAGCGATCTTCCCGGGGCATCAGTTTACGGAACCAGTTCACTCTCGGTGCTCCGAACGTGCGTTGTCATAAATCCGTCATAAATGATGGAGGCCGACATGAAAAGCCAACGTGTCCGCGAAACCGCCCGCTCCGACGGCGTCACGAGGATTGGAACGCCTGTGTAGGGGTCGTTCGGGCCTTCACCCGGCGCAAGGGCGGTGGAGAGCGGACCCAAAGGAATCGTCATGCACTCAAGCCAGCTTCCTCAACAAGAACAAGGACAACAGGGAACAATGACCACTGGATGTCGTTTGACTCCCGTCGAGATGGAGTTCGCCGATGAGTGCGCGTGCGCAATGGAAAGGATATTTGAAGTTCGGAGAGGTCGGTTGCGCAGTTGCGCTCTATACGGCAGTTTCCACTTCCGAGCGGATTTCCTTTCACACGCTGAACCGCGCAACCGGCAATCGCGTTCGCCGGGAGTTCATGGATGGCGTGACTGGAAAGCCGGTGCCGCGCGAGGATCAGGTCAAAGGCTACGAACTCAACAAGGACGATTACATCGTCCTTGAACCCGAGGAAATTGCCGCAGCGGTGCCGGAAAGCGACAAGGTCTTGCAGATCAAGGCCTTTATGGCATGCGGCGATATCGATGACGTCTATTTCGATCGGCCATATTATCTCGCCCCTTCCACTTCTGCGAGCGAAGAGGCCTTCGCACTGATACGTGAAGGAATGCGCAAGAAGCAGGTTGCCGCTATTGCCCAAACCGTGCTGTTTCGCCGCCTGCGGACCGTCATGATCCGTGCTCACGGCAAAGGGCTGATCGCGACAGTATTGAATTTCGACTATGAGGTTCGCTCGGCAAAAGAAGCCTTCGAAGATGTGCCCGATATGAAAATCGAGGGCGAAATGCTCGATCTCGCCAAGCACATCATTACCACCAAAAAAGGCAAATTCGATCCGAGCGAATTCGACGATCGCTATGAGGCCGCGCTTGCAGAGCTGGTAAAGGCCAAGATCGAGGGCAAGAAGATTCCGCAGCGCCAGCCGGCGAAGGTCGCCAAGGTGACCGATCTCATGGAGGCTCTGCGCCAGAGCGCGGGCATGGGTGGCCAAGATAAGGCCGGCGCGAGGCAACCTGCCAGAAAATCGGGCGCGGCCTCCCGCAAGGCGGCAAAATCTTCGTCGCGGCCGCAACGCAAGGCGAGCTGAGAATGGCGCTGGAGACGTATAACCGCAAACGCGACTTCAGCAAGACAGCCGAGCCGCGAGGGCGAACCGGCAAGAAAAAGATCGCAGTATCCGGCAACAGCTACGTCATCCAGAAGCACGATGCGCGCCGGCTCCATTACGATTTTCGCCTCGAATTGGACGGCGTTTTGAAGAGCTGGGCCGTGACCAAGGGGCCAAGCCTGATAGCCGGCGAAAAACGGCTGGCGGTGCAGACCGAAGATCACCCGCTGGAGTACGGGGGGTTCGAAGGCACGATCCCCAAGGGTGAATATGGCGGCGGGACTGTCATCGTCTGGGACAAAGGTTCATGGACGCCGCTCGGCGACCCCCATAAGGGCCTTGCAAAGGGACATCTCGAATTCGAGCTTCATGGAAAGAAACTCGGCGGTCGGTGGCATCTGATCCGCATGGCGGGAAAGCCACGCGAGAAACGGGAAAACTGGCTGCTGATCAAAGGCGAAGACGAGACGGCCCGCCCGGAAGGCGCTCCCGATATTCTCGATGAACGGCCGGAATCGGCAAAAACGGGACGCATCATGGACGAAGTCGAGAACGAAAAGCCGGGATGGTCCTCGAAGACCGGGAAGATCCGTCGCAGGACCGCCGGAAAGAAAGCCGATGCCGGCAAGGAGGAAGCCGGCGGACCCCAAACGCAAACGGACGCGACACCGGTTGATCCATCTTCCCTGAAGAGCGCCCGCAAGGCCGCTCTGCCATCCTTCGTCGAACCCGCTTTGGCGACGTTGGTATCCAAGCCACCTTCAGGCGCTCGGTGGCTTCACGAAATCAAATTCGACGGCTATCGGCTCGAGGTCCGCATCGAGGCGGGCCGCGTCAAGCTGCTGACGCGCAGCGGCCTCGACTGGAGCCACAAGTTCGGCAAGGAGATTGTCGGCGCCTTCCGGGATCTCCCCGTCGGCACCGCAATCATCGACGGCGAGTTGGTCGTCGAGCCGGCGGCGGGCGCTTCCGATTTCTCCGCCCTGCAAGCGGATCTCAGCGAGGGCCGCAGCGACCGTTTCGTCTTCTATGCTTTCGATCTCCTCTATCTCGACGGTTATGACCTGAAGGCCTCGCCGCTGATCGCCCGCAAGGAATTGCTGCGGAAGATCATCCCGTCCGAAACCGGGATCCTTCGCTTCAGCAGTCATTTTGATGAAAATGGCGACTTGCTGTTGTCGCATGCCTGCAGGCTGAGCCTGGAAGGGATCGTATCGAAGATCGCCAATGATCCATATCGCCCCGGCCGCGGTAAGACCTGGGTCAAATCGAAATGCTCGTCCCGGCAGGAATTTGTGATCGGCGGCTGGGTTCCTTCGACAACGTCGCGAAAGGCCATCGGCTCGCTGGTGCTCGGTGTCTATGAAGACGGCAAACTTGAACATGTCGGCCGCGTCGGCACGGGTTACACGCACATTGTCGCCGAGCAGCTCTTCAAAAGGTTAGGCCGTCTGCAGGCGAAGGAAAATCCTTTCGCGACCAAGCTGACTGCGGAAGAACATCGCGGTGTCCGCTTCGTGCGGCCCGAACTGGTTGCGGAAGTCGAATTCCGCGCCTGGACGGCAGACGGCCATTTGCGCCACGCCTCCTTCCGCGGATTGAGAGAGGACAAAAATCCGCTCGACATCGTTCGCGAAATACCACGATCCACGAGGAAGTCTTCGACTGAGAAGCCTGCGCGAGCCAGCGTATCCTTGACCCATGGCGATCGCCTTTATTGGCCCGAAGAGGGCGTTACGAAGGCGGGACTTGCGGATTATTATACTGAGGTCTGGCGCTATATGGGGCCTTTCGTCGCGGGGCGGCCGCTCGCGCTCGTGCGCTGTCCCAACGGTATCGCCGGCCAGCATTTCTTCCAGAAGCATGCATGGAAGGGCATGAACCGGAACATCGCCTTGGCGAAAGATCCGCAAGACGAAGAACCTTATGTCAGCATCGATGACCTGAACGGCCTGATCGGCCTCGTGCAGGCGGCTGTCCTCGAAATCCACCCCTGGGGATCGATGATCGGCAATTGGGAAAGGCCGGACATGATCATCATGGACCTGGATCCGGGTCCGGACGTCGCCTGGAGCAGGGTCATCGCCGCCGCGGAAGAAACGGCGGAACGGTTAAGGCAAACGGGCCTCGTGCCTTTCGTGAAGACATCGGGCGGAAAAGGGCTGCACATCGTCTGCCCGCTGGCTGCCAAGGCCGAATGGCCCGCCGTCAAAGCCTTTACCAAGGGTATAGCCGATGCCATGGCTGCCGACAGCCCCGATCGCTATGTTTCCACCATCACCAAGTCGAAACGGCATGGCAAGATTCTGATCGATTATCTGAGAAATCAACGGGGCTCGACTGCCGTCGCGCCTTATTCCACCCGCGCCCGGCCGGGCGCGGCGGTGTCGATGCCTTTATCCTGGGAGGAGTTGAGCCCCGCGATAGGTCCGGACTATTTCACCGTGCTCAACGTGCCGACGCGGCTTGCCGCGCTGCATTCGGACCCCTGGGCGGACTTCCGCAAAGCCGCCGAACCCTTGCAACAGCCATCCGCGAAGGTCAAGCGTAAGTCATAACGAACAAACCTCTTCCTGGCGGAAGCCGGAAAGTGGCTACCGCTTCCTTGCACCCTTTTCCTGCGAAAGGCTCTTGCGAAGGGCATCCATGATGCTGATGACGTTGCTTGGCGCGGGGGCCTCCTCCACCTTTGCCTTGGCGGGGCGCTTGCGCCCTTTTTTCTTGGCAGCGATGATATCGAGCAGCTTTTCCTGAACCGGGTCCGAAACCATCTCCGGATCCCATGGTTTCGTTCGTTCATCTATCAGCTCGCCCACGAGCTTCATCAGCTTGCCGTCCACGGTTTCCGATCCGATATTTCCAAAATAGTTCCGTTCATCGCGCACCTCGTCGCCGAACCGCAGGGTCCAGAGGACGATCCCCTTGTCCCTGGGCTCCAGCATGACGGCACGTTCGCGGCGATACATCACGAGCCTGGATATGCCGACCATGCGGCTGGCGGCCATCGCATCGCGGATGACGCAGTAAGCCTCTTCGCCGACAGCATCGTCGGGCGTCAGATAATGCGGCGTATCGAACCAGATCCACTCGATGCTGTCGCGCGGCACGAACATCTCGATATCGATGGTCCGGGTGCTTTCGAGCCCGACCGCATCGAGCTCCTCGTCCTCAAGGATGACATAGTCATTCTCGCCGCGCTCATAGCCCTTCACTTCATCGTCCTCATCCACTGCCTTGCCCGTGACGGAATCGACGTAGTGGCTGACGATGCGATTGCCCGTCTTTCTATTGAGCGTGTGGAAGCGAACCTTCTCATTGTCGCTTGTCGCCGGGGCCATCGCGACCGGGCACGTCACCAGCGACAGTTTGAGATAGCCTTTCCAGAAAGAACGCGCAGCCATGATTTTCCCTCCAATATCAGGGAACGATCTCCGGCATTTCATGGTTCCCTGACGGGATGTTATTAGGGCCGAGGGTCAATGCATGCCACCGCCGCCGCCCTCCTTGAGATCGACATTGCGGAGGATCAAGGCGAGTGGAATGGCGCAAAGCACGATGAGCATCAACACATGGAACACATCGATATAGGCCAGAAAGCTCGCCTGGGTCTGCACCTGCTGGCCGATCCAGGCAATCGCCTGCGCCTTCGCGTCCGCCATCGTCGCTCCCTTCTCGGCAAAATAGCGCGTCATGGTCTGCAGCGCATCGTGATAGGCGGGTGACGACGGCGTGATGTGCTCGACGAGCCGGCTCTGATGCCACTGCTCGCGATGAGCAAGCACATTCGACGCAATGCAGACGCCGATCGAACCGCCGATGTTACGGGCAGCATTGATCATGGCGGAGGCCTGATTGGTCTGCTCCGGCCTCAGGCCATAATAGGAGGCCGAGGTGATCGGAATGAAGATCAGGGGCAAACCCAGTCCTATATACAGGCGCGACCACACGAAGAAACCGAAGTTCAGTCCGGGATAAAGCTTGGTCAATTGCCACATGGATACGGCAATGATAGCCGCACCGATGGCGATCAGATACTTCGGTTGAACAATGGAATTGACGCGTCCGGCAACGAACATCATCACCATGGTGACAAGTCCGCCCGGCGACAATGCCAGCCCCGCCCATGTTGCGGTATATCCGTAGTTCTGCTGCACGACCTCCGGAATGAACTGTGTCGTTGCGATCAGGATCGCGCCGATCGCCATCATGACGATGAAACAGGAACCAAATTGCCGCGTTCCGAGCAGCCAGCCGTCGATGATCGGATTAGCCTTCGTCAGTACCCAGGGAATGGCAAGAAGAAACGACAGCAGACAAATGGCCGCCATGAGGATGATGAAGTTGGAACCGAACCAATCATCGGTCTGGCCCCGGTCGAGCGTAAGCTCCAGTGAACCCAGAAAGGTCGCAACCAGCAGGAAGCCGACAATGTCGAAGCGCACGCCCTTGCGCCGAAATTCCTCGCGCATTTTCTTCGTCTTCGGCGTTTCCGTGAGCAGGGCATAAACGAGGATGAAGGCAAAGACGCCGACAGGGCCGTTGATAAGGAAACACCAGTGCCAGGAAAGATTGTCTGAGAGATAGCCGCCCAGGGTCGGCCCGATAACCGGCGCGACGACCACGGCAACACCGAAGAGCGCAAAAGCCTGACCGCGCTTTGCCGGCGGGAAGGCGTCCGCCAGGATCGCCTGCGAGGTCGGCACCATGCCGCCGCCGGCAAAACCCTGGATCATCCGAAAGATCAGTAGCGCCTCGAGGTTCCAGGACAACCCGCACAGGATGGAAGCGATGGTGAATGTTGCGAGGCACAGGAGATAAAATCGCCGACGGCCGAAGCGTTCCGCAAAGTAGCTGCTGGCAACGAGCACGATGGCATTCGAGACGAGATACGTCGTTACCACCCAGGAGGCCTCGTCGGAACTGACGGCAAGGCCGCCGGAAATGTACCGCAGCGCCACGTTGGCGATCGTGGTATCCAGTACCTCCATGAAGGTCGCGAGCGACACGACGATGGCGATGAGCCAAGGATTCGTGGCGCGCTCGGATGAAGCCGCGCCACCGTTTGCCGTTGCTGCGCCGCTCATCTCAGTTCCTCGGTCTAACCGTGACCGTCGGCACGACGGACATGCCGGGGCCGATGGGGACATCGGCGGGCCATTTGTCAACCACGATCTTGACGGGGACGCGCTGCGTGACCTTCACGTAGTTGCCTGTCGCGTTCTCCGCCGGCAGAAGCGAAAAGGCGGTGCCGGAGCCCGGCTGTACCGAGGCCACCTTGCCATGCAGCGCATGATCCGGATAGGCGTCGATCGTCACATCCACCGGCTGGCCGGGACGCATGTCGGTCAGCTGGGTTTCCTTGAAATTCGCAGTGATCCAGACCTCATCGGGGACGAAAGTGGCGATCGCCTGACCGGCATCGATGAACTGGCCCTTTGCGCCGGTGAGGCGAACGACGCGACCGGGCTGCGCAGCGGTTATCGTCGTATAGTTGAGATTTTGCTGGGCTTCCTCCGCCTGTGCCTGCGCCTGCTTGAGGCTTGCCAGCGCGCTCGATTTCTGCGCCTCGGCCACGGCCTTGTTCTTCAACGCGGACGCTACGTTCGCCTGCATCTGGGCAAGGCTTGCCTGATCCTGCTGCAAGGTCGACGTTGCCTGCTGTACCGCCTGTACGCTACCCGATCCGGATTTGACGAGCTGCTGCTGGCGATTGGCCTCCTGCTGTGCATATTGCAGGGCCGCATTGGCCGAGTTCAACTGTGCCCTTGCCACATCGACGGAAGCGGCAGCCGCCTCGATCTGCGCGCTTGCGCTATCGACGGAGGCCTTGGCGACCTCTACCTGCGCGTTCGCCTGGTCCAGTGCGATCTGGTAGTCCCGAGGCTCGATCCGCAGGATGACATCACCGGCCTTGACATGCTGGTTGTCGGTCACCGGCACTTCGGAAACATAGCCGGAGACCTTGGCGGCAACGGAGAAGCTGCGGGCGTCGACGAAGGCATCGTCCGTTGTCTCGTAGGGATAGAAATATACTTTCCAGCCAAACCATGCGGCGGCAATGAGAACCAGGAGAGCGACCACACCCAGCAGGATCCAGAAGGGATGACGGCGAACGAAGGAGGGACGCTTTGTTTCCTGCGGAGCCTCCTTCGGACGTTCGATTTCATCTGAAGCCTGCTGTGCTGGCCGGTCCGGCCTGGTTTCCAAGGTTGTGGATTGATTGTCAGCCATGACATGACCTTTGCTTCTGTCCTGCTCAATCTGACTTCGACGGTTCAATGAAAAGGTGGTCAGCGCTATAGAAAGCGCGCGATCTTTTTTAGATCATGGATGAAGGCGGCCCGGTTTCTTTCCCTCTCGTCGGCCTCTCTGATCCGCAACAGGGCCGATGGATGGATGGTAACGAGAACATCGAGCTTCGCGGGCGAATGCAGGATATGTCCGCGATCACGCATGACCTTCACCTTCGTCCCGAGCAAGGAGGATACTGCGGTTGCGCCGAGTGCGACGACCAGCTTCGGCTTCAGCAGCTCAAGTTCCGCGCCAAGCCACCAGGCGCAACGTTGTATCTCGCCGGCATTCGGCCTCGCGTGCAGACGCTTCTTGCCGCGCATCCGATATTTGAAATGCTTGACGGCGTTGGTGACATAGCAGCGGTCGCGATCCACGCCCGCCTCATCAAGGCATTGATCCAGCAGGCGACCCGCCGGCCCGACGAAAGGCCGCGCAGCCTGATCCTCCTTGTCGCCGGGCTGCTCGCCGACGAGTACGATTTCGGCGGTACGAGGTCCCTCGCCGAATACAAGATGAGTGGCGTTGCGATAGAGGTCGCAGCGTCGGCATGATTGCGCATCGTCGTGCAGTTCGTCGAGTGTCTCTGCGTCTGCATGTTCATACGCTAGTGAAGGGCCTGCGCCGGCCGAAGCAAATCTCTCGAGCATTGGAGGCTCGCAATGGTTCCAGATTCTCCAACGATCAACTAACCGCCCTTCTGTTTGTTCCATTCGCGCGGCGTCCTGCCGCGGCGGGGAACCCGCGCTACCGGCATTCGTTAGAACGATAGAACATCCAAAAGGAGAAATCCTCATGAGCAGTCAAAGCGAACCCGGCTCCCTCGCGCTCAGCGCTTTCTTCGCCGATGAATATGATGCGGAAGCTGCGGTCCAGGAACTGACGGAGGCCGGCATACCGAAGGACGCGATCACCATGACGCCCGGCAATCGGCCCGACACATCGCCGATGGATCATATGGGCTTTCTCGACGCATTGACGGGCATCTTCTTTCATGAAGAACAGCGCACAGCCTATGCGGCGGCGCTGGAACAGGGAGGAACGCTGGTCACGGTCCAGGAGATGAACGAGGCGCAACACAATATCGCCCTGCCGATCCTGGCGGAAAAAGGTCAGATCGATATCAACGAACGGGAAAGCGGGCGCTGAATCTGTTCTCCGCTCTTGGCGATCACCGCTTGATCAGTTCGGCGAGTGGCCCGGGCGATGCTGATCGCTGCGAATCTTCTGGGCATCCATAAAACCATGCGCCCAGTCATCGCACCGACGATCGCCCTGCGGAAACGGATTGTTGTCGCTGCTCGCCCCTTTCGTGAAGGCCCTTCTGCCGAGCTCATAGGCGTCCTCTTCGGAATTCCTGTCCTCGCTGCCGATTTTCATGGCTATACCTGCTCCAATACAAGGCGTGCATCGAGGCAGGCAGTCACGAACGCAGTCCTTGATGCTTCGAGCGGAACCCTGTGCAAGACGGCTGCAGCGCATTTCGCCTTCGCATCGACGTAAGCGGAGCTTCTTTCGCACGGCCATCGTCTCGCCAGGAAATGGATTGCCTCTTCGGGCCCACGGATCATCCGATCGTCTGGGCTACCGGCTGCAAGACGAACTGGCTTGGTCCAGAGCGTCGTGAATTCCACATCAATGACATCGTACATCCAATCCTCTCCTGCCTCTCTCTACATCTTCTGGATGTCCGCCTCCCGCAGGATCGAACACTGAATATCGGCATTTGTTCCTGAAATCCTCCGATACAGAGCAGCTTTCCAGAGGGCTCTCCGTTAGGTCGGAAACCTCCATCTGACGGGCATTCGCGGCGACATGGCGATCTGCACCAAGCGGAAGTCTGGTGGAGGCAGGATCTTGGGATGAGGAGATCGTCAATGAGTGTCTTCGCCGAGGCGCGCCGCCAATTGCTGGCGAGCTCGGTTGATCCGGCTTTTCACCGTACCGATCGCGCAACCGAATCTTTCCGCGGCGGCATCGTAGGAACGCCCTTCGATGACGACGTATTGGAGCACGGAGCGATAATGCTCCGGTAACAGATTGCATGCCTCCTCAAGCTCTTTTGCCCGGATAGTCCATTCCTGTGACGGCTGCGCCACTCCGTCGCCGGAAACGCATTTGTTGGCGCCGGGAGCTTCGCGCCTGGTAATGCGGAATTTGGTGCAGAACGTATTGCGCATGATCGTGAACAGCCAGGACTTCAACCTGGTGCCTTGATCGAATTGATCGAGATTGGCCAGCGCTTTCGCCAAGGTTTCCTGGACCAGATCATCGGCGTCATTGGCATTTCTGTGAAAGCTACGCGCAAAGGCGCGAAGAGCCGGAATAAGCTCAACGATTTCATCTTGCAGACCGGCCGTTCGGTACATATCGCTCACAAGCCTTCTCCCTGGGAAACGGCGCATAGCGTATCCCGCGGCATTGGCTCGCAATGCCGGGACTCGGCTGCTGCCGAACGCAACGCACGTAGGCACACTCAGAAGTGCGTTTTCAATAAAACGACCCTGATGATTTGTGCGGATTTGCTGTTCGCTATGCGCGGTGATTCATATTCAGGATGCTTCGGAGCGTTCGAGATGCTCCTCGCATCTTCCAAGGGAACGGTTGCACCTGAAGCTTGTTCCATGAGAATCCAAATAATTGCGGCATGTCGAAACCCGACGATCGGGAGGGAACGAAAGAGGCTTATTCTTGCTATCGTTCGATCGTTCCGTTGCGCCGAATCTTGCGCTGAAGAAGCAGAACGCCGTACAGCAGGGCCTCCGCAGTGGGCGGACATCCAGGCACATAGATATCGATTGGAATGATCCGATCGCATCCGCGCACCACCGAATAGGAATAATGGTAATAGCCACCGCCATTGGCGCATGATCCCATCGAAATGACGTAACGCGGTTCGGGCATCTGGTCGTAGACCTTGCGCAGAGCCGGCGCCATCTTGTTGCAAAGGGTGCCTGCAACAATCATCAGATCCGATTGCCTCGGACTGCCCCGCGGTGCGGCACCGATGCGTTCCACATCGTAGCGCGGCATCGACATCTGCATCATCTCGATGGCGCAGCAGGCAAGCCCGAAGGTCATCCACATCAAGGAGCCGGTGCGAGCCCAGGTGACGAGTTCGTCCGTACTGGTGACGAGGAAGCCCTTATCGGCGAGCTCGCTATCGATCCAGCCCAGAAACGGATCGCCGCTCGGAGCCTCGCCGGGCTGCTGAAAGTCGCCGATGATAGGACGATCCTTAAAGGAAGACATGATCGGGTCTCCGAAAAAAGAGCTCAACTTTCATACGGACGGCTTGTTCCCGGCATTGTGGCAATTGCAGCCGATCCGCCCCAACAGAGGAAAAATCCAGAAATGCGGAAACAAACATTGCGGTTTTCCAGTTTGAAGGCGGCAAAGTCAAAGAGAGGAAATACCAATGTTGACGAAAATGATCGCAGTATGTGCCCTTTCGATCGGCATGGCGACGGCAGCCATGGCGCAGCAATCGGGCTCCGGCGCAGCCGGCACGAGTGGTTCAAGCAGCGGCAGCGGCGCTGGCGCCAACTCGCAGAACGGAGCGACCCCCAGCGGAAATGGAGGTGGGAGCAATACGACCGGAACCACTGGTACTCCGAATTCCAATGGTCAGTCGCAAGATTGCAACGCCATGAAAACCGGCAAGAATACCGCGCAAGGTACTGATACACAAAGCAGCAGCCAGTCGAGCGATAGCACATCGAGCAGCAATTGCCCGCAGTGACGGCGGCTGATGAAACGTGAAAACACTATCTGAATTTCACGAACTCCGCTTGTCACCGGCATTCACAAGGTGGATCGCCGGCGGCAGGCGGATCATTCGAGGAGCAGAATCATGATGAACAGTGCTCAAGAGCTTGCCGAGGAATATCTGAGGCTTGGCGGCAAAAGACTGCTGGTGATGGATGACAACATCCTATCGACAAACAGCTGGGAGGCCGATCCCCTCGAAGCGGAAGCCTTCTGGAAAAAGGAGATCGAGAGCCTCCCGCCTAAGCGGCGCAGCGAAGTCATGTCGTTCCTGCCTTCGATCAACGTCACGTAAGGATCGACCGGCATTGGACTTTTCTATATCGCCCCTTACGCGGCAGGCGAGCGCAGCAGGAACATGAAAAGAACTGGAACTATCCGCATCGGTATTTCAGGCTGGACTTACGCTCCCTGGCGGGGTGTTTTCTACCCGAAGGGCGTGCCGCAGAAAGGCGAACTCGCTTACGCCTCCTCGCAATTCCCATCTATCGAAATCAATGGCACTTTCTATAGCCTTCAAACTCCCGAGACTTTTGCGCGGTGGCGGGATGCGACGCCGGATGATTTCGTCTTCGCGATCAAAGGTTCCCGCTACATAACCCATCTGCGCCGGCTTCGCGATGTCGAGGTGCCGCTTGCCAATTTCATGGCATCCGGCGTGCTGCGCCTGGGAGCAAAACTCGGCCCCATCCTATGGCAATTCCCCCCACGACTGCGCTTCGACCCGGCGCTATTTTCCGCTTTCATAAAAATGCTGCCGAAAGATACAGATGAAGCCGCGCATCTGGCCAGGCGGCATGACGAGCGGGTGAACGGCCGCGATTGGCTGCGGGCGGGAGAAAAGATACCCCTCCGCCATGCCTTCGAAATTCGCAACGAGAGCTTCGTGAACGCGGACTTCATCGAACTCTTGAGGGAACACCAGATCGGGCTCGTCTGCGCAGATACCGTGGAATGGCCATTGCTCATGGATGTCACGGCAGATTTCTTCTATTGCCGCCTGCACGGCTCGGAGGAGCTATATGTCAGCGGATATGACGACGAGGCTCTGGAGGTCTGGGCAGAACGCATCGACGACTGGGCGCACGGACGCGAACCGACCAGGGCCAACCGTGTCGTGGAGCCGCTGAAACAGCCACAGCCTGGCCGCGACGTCTACGTCTATTTCGACAATGATGCGAAGGTACGGGCGCCAGCCGACGCGCGGCGGTTAAACGAGCGTCTCGGACTCGCCTCACAAAAGGAGAGTCCTGCGCCTGCCACGAAGCTGCGGCCTCGCCGGCGCGACATCCCGAAGTCCGGGCCACATCACCGGCTTGCGTAATCAACTGAGCCCATTTATTCGAGCTGACCCCATGCCGGATTCCAATTCACGCCTTCCGACAATTCGACGTAAATGGGCCGCATAACGTCACCGGACATTTTGTTGCGGGCCGCCCGGAAAGCGGCGTGGGGCTCCATCTCTTCACCTGGAAAGATGGTATCATCGTCTCCGGGCGGCGTGACCTCGCGCAGGAATCCCCGGATCTGATCGCCGGAATGATAGAACTTGACGGCGATAGAACCCGGCGCGACGGCGTTCTCGCGATATCGGTGATAGATTTCCACGTTACACCTCCTGACCTCGATGGCCTCTCGGGCCGGGCAATGCCTTGCCATTCCAAGAAGGCCACGCATTTCGTCCGCATGCACCCGGCCGATCCGTGACAATCCAAACCGTCCTCCTCCGCCTTGGTTCCCCACCCGAATGGGAATTAGAGGGGTCAGCTTTTCACGGAATCTCTGAACCGCTCCGGCTCTTTGTTTCACGTAATTCCGGGAAAACCGCTGGGCCCTTTTCCTGGAATTGCTTTAGGCCGCGCGGCCAAGCCGGGCGATTGGACGCATAAGAAATCTTCAGCCTAATTCAGCGTGAGGCTGGATCGGCGGTCTGATCAGAGGCATTTGCAAGTAGCTGCAGCAGATCTGCTTGATCTGACGGCGGTTGCCCGCTAGGTTGCCGCGGCAATCAAACGCAAAGAAATGGGGATGTCATGCCAACTGGCACGGTTAAGTTTTTCAACACAGACAAGGGCTTCGGCTTTATCACGCCGGAAAGCGGCGGACCTGATGTTTTCGTTCACGTCTCCGCCCTGCAATATGGCAACGTGCTTCGGGAGGGACAGTCCGTTTCCTACGATCTCGGCCAGGATCGGAAGACAGGCAAGAGCAAGGCGGAAAACGTCAGACCGCTCTGACGATTATAAACCTGTCACTACCCGGCATCTCGGGTAGTGCACTCGGTCGCCACAGGAATCCATGCAGGTGCCTGCCGACGACCCGCCCAATCCATCTTCAGCCGAGACGGCGATTTGCGTCGCCCGATCGCCCTCACAAAAAAGCGGTTACGGCCATGCCGATCACGGCCGCTAACATTGTGGCACAGGCAATCCAGCCAAGCGCTTTCAGCCAACCTCGGATAACAAACTGCTTCATGACGTCGCGATTGGTGGCGATCAACATCAGGATCACCATAACGGGAACTGCGACGACACCGTTGATGACGGCGCTCCAGAACAGGGCCTTCATCGGCGGGATGGGCGTAAAATTCAGCAGCATGCCCACCACCGTCGCCAGGCTCACCGTCGTATAGAAAGCCTTTGCCTCGCTCGGCTCGCGCGACAGCCCGACTTTCCATCGCGCTGCCTCCCCGACGGCATATGCGGCCGACCCGGCGAGAACGGGCACAGCGAGAAGGCCTGTTCCGATGATCCCTGTGGCAAAAACGACCTTGGCAAACTGTCCGGCCAGCGGCTCGATCGCCTTCGCTGCATCGACGGAACTTTCGATACTCGTCGCGCCGGCCTTGTTAAGCGTGGCTGCTGTCGTCATGATGATCGCGAGCGCGACAATGTTGGATGCGGCCATGCCGATGAGGGTATCCAGCGTGATGCGAGTGTCCGCCCTTTTCGCTTCCTGAGGGTGTTTCACGAGTGGTTCCTGCTCAGGCTTCTCCTTCAGGTCTTCGGCCTCCTGGGACGCCTGCCAGAAAAACAGATAGGGGCTGATCGTCGTTCCGAAGATCGCGACGATCATGGACCAGTAATTCGGATCAGCCTTGAAGGTCGGCAGCAGCAGCCCGCGGGTGAAGGCAGACCAATCGATATGCACCACGAACAGGGTCGCGATGTAGGACAAAAGCGCCAAGCTCAGCCATTTCAGAACGGCAACATAACGTTTGTATTTGAGAAGGACCTGCAGAAGGATGCAAATGATGCCGAAGGCCGCAACGTAAATCAACGAACTGCCGCTCAGCAGCAAATGTGCGGCATCACCCATCGCACCGAGATCGGCGCCGAGATTGATGACATTGGCAATCAGGAGCGGAAAAGTGACGCTTATCCCCACCCATGGGGGATAACACTTCGCCATGCTGCCCGCCAGACCTCGTCCCGTGGTCCGGCCGATGCGCGCGCTGATCATCTGCACGGCAGTCATCAGCGGATAGGTCAGGAGCAGGGTCCAACTTGCGATGTAACCGAATTGTGCTCCGGCCTGCGAATAGGTCGCGATACCGCTGGGATCGTCGTCCGAGGCGCCGGTGACCAGACCAGGCCCCAGGATTTCAAATATCCTCGGCTTTGACGGTTCGACAACCTCGCTTTTGTCATCCATCTGATACTCGCTCATGACCGCCTCCCAGCAGAAACCGGCACCGCGCATCATCATTGCTGCCGGTGCGAATGAATCGCGTTTGCAGGCGTTTTGTTCCCAAGAAGCAGATTGCCGGAATGGAGTTTGCCGAGTTTTAGTCGCCGCGGGATGATGAAACTCTAAACCGCTCTATCTTTGTTTTCACGCAATTCCGGACGCCCTGCCCTCAGCCCTCTTCGGCTGCGCGAACCGCTTGGTGCACACGCTCGGCAAGCCGGTTACAGATTTTGCATAGGCAGACATCGCGATCGCCGCGCCGGATGGAAACGGCATCCTTTTCGCTCAGGCGCAGCATCCTTCCTTTGTGCAGGCGGCGAATGGCAGAATCCCCTCCGATTCCGCGCTCAGCAAAAGACATGCGCAGCATCCGGATCGAACTCCAGATGCACAGTGTCGCCGCGGCTCAAGCCCGAGATCGCTTCATGGCCGAAGGGCAGCCGCACGGACAGGGTCTCGCCGGCTGCGATCCGGGTCGTCACATGCACGTTATTGCCGAGGAAGGTGATATCGTTGACCGTGGCGCTGAGGCCGTTGCTGCCGCCCGCCTTGCGTCCGAGCCGGATGCGCTCCGGCCGCAGCATCAATGCCGCTTTGCCGCCCGATGTCGGACGGCCGTGCACCGGAATGCTGTCGAAAACAGTCTTGTCGCCGAGCGAGATCGTCGCCTGGCCATCGTCCGAGGAAAGCAGATGACAGGAGATGAAATCGCTATCGCCGATGAACTCGGCGACGAAGCGGGTTTTGGGATTGGCGTAGAGTTCCGGGCCGGTTCCGATCTGGTCGATGACGCCCTTGGAGAAAACGGCGATGCGATCTGAGAGCCGCAGCGCCTCCTCCTGATCGTGGGTCACGTAGAGGATCGTAACTTCCGTCTGCTGGTGAATGCGACGGATCTCATGTTGGATCTCTTCACGTAGCTTCTTGTCGAGCGCCGATAGCGGCTCGTCCATCAAAAGCACCGGCGGATCATAGGCAAGCGCCCGCGCAAGAGCGACGCGCTGCTGCTGGCCGCCCGACATCTGCGCCGGCTTGCGATCCTCGAAGCCTTCCAGGCGGACGAGACGCAGCATTTCCTTGACCCGGCTGTCGATCTCGGCCCTGGACTTGCGGCGGACCTTCAGCGGAAAAGCGATGTTCTCTCCAACGGTCAGATGCGGAAACAGCGTGTAGCGCTGGAACACCATGCCGATATTGCGCTTATGCGACGGCGTCGACAGCAGCGTCTCGCCGTTCAGCAGGATATCGCCCTTGGTCGGGCTCTCGAAGCCGGCGAGGATATAAAGCGTCGTGCTCTTGCCTGAGCCGGATGGGCCAAGGAAGGTCAGAAACTCGCCGCGCTTGACCTCGAGATTGACATCGTGGACCGCGACCACGGGGCCGTATTCCTTGCGGATGCCTTGGATCTTCAGGAAGGATTCACTCATGATCTCAGAACCTTGCGTATGATCGCGGCCAGCGTCATCAACATGACCGTCAACAGAATGAGAAGCGTGGAGGCAGCGGCGACCACTGGCGTCAGGTCCTGCCGGAGCGTTGCCCAGACCTTGACGGGTAAGGTCTGCAGCGTCGGGCTCGCCATGAAGATCGCCACGACCACTTCGTCCCAGGACGTCAGGAACGAGAAGACGGCGGCCGAAAACAGCCCATGACTGATCGCCGGCAGCGTCACCCTGATCTTCGCCTCGAGCGGAGAGGCGCCGCAAAGCACGGCCGCATCCTCGATCGACTTGTCGAAGCCTTCGAGCGCGCCGGAGATCGACAGGATGGAAAAGGGCAGCGCCAGGACGAGGTGAGAGAGGACGAAGCCTATCAAGGTGCCCCCAAGCCCGATCCTGAGAAAAAAGGCATAAAGCGCCACGGCGAAGACAACGACGGGTAAGATCATCGGCGTCAGGAACAGCGCCTTCAGCGCGTCGCGAAACAGAAACTTTCCGCGCACGAGGCCGAAGGAGGTCACCAGGCCGAGGAGCACCGAAAGCACGGTGACGATCGCGGCGATCTTGAAGCTCGTCCAGGCGGAAGCCAGCCATTGCGGATCGGAAAGCAGCTCCGCATACCAGCGCCACGTCCAGCCCGGCGGCGGAAAGATCAGCCATTGAGACGAGCCGAACGACAAGGCGGCAATGAACAGGATCGGCATCAAAAGGAAGGCCGATGTCAGGACCGTGATGACGAGCAGCACGTATTTCCACCAGCCGAGGCGATCGAAATTGAGCAGCATCTCAGCGCCCTCCCGCGTTCTGCACGCCGAAAAGCTTCAGTTGCACGGCATAGAGCATCAGAGTGACGGCGAGCAGGACGAAGGCGGCAGCCCCGCCCATGCCCCAATTGACCAGGGATTGCACGAACTGCGCAATGAGCTCGGCCAGCATCATGTTGGCCGTACCGCCCAGGAGCGAGGGCGTGACATAGTAACCGAGCGACATGACAAACACCATCAAGGCACCGGCCATCATGCCGGGGGCGGCGAGCGGCAACAGGACGCGGGTGAGGCACTGAGATCGGCTTGCACCGCAGAGTGCCGCCGCCTGCAGCACGGCCGGGTCGATCTTCCTGATCACGCCGTAAAGCGGCAGGATGATGAAAGGCAGCATGATATAGGTCATGCCGATCGTGACGCCGGTGAGATTGTTGACCAGCGCGAGCGGCTTGTCGATCAAACCCATGCCGACCAGTATCTTGTTGATCAATCCCGTGCGCTGCAAAAGCACCATCCAGGCATAGGTGCGCGCAAGCAGATTGGTCCACATCGACAGAAGCAGGATCGCAAAGATCAGCGAAGCCCATCGTGAAGGCATGATCGCCAGGGTCCAGGCGACGGGAAAGCCGATCAAAAGCGATATGACGGTGACGACGCCCGATACGATGAAGGTGTTGGCGAAAATCTTCAGATAGGTTGCAGAACCCAGCAACTCGGCATAATTGCCAAGCCCGAATGCCGGCTCCATCACGCTGCGCAACAGCAGCGCGATGACGGGAAATATGAAAAAGATCGCTACAAAGGCGAGAGCCGGCGCCACCTGGGCAAACCCCGTGGGCTGCGCCGCCTTGCGCGCCGGTGCTGCCTCGTCCGCAACGTCCATATATGTCGACATGGCAATTCCTTCCCACCGGGGCGCTGCCGGCAACCATGGCTGCCGAAAGGGCCACACCTCGCATTGCCGCACCGCGGGCCGAGACCCGCGGTGGCCTAGTTATCTCCAGCGCCTATTTTGCCTGCCAGGCGTACCATCTCTTGCCGATCTCATCGCGGTTTGCGGCCCAGTAGTTCATGTCGGCATTGACCTGGCTCGCCGTCTGCTGATCCGGCAAAGTCTTCGCCGTGTCGGGATCCATCAGCTTTGCGGAGTCGAGATTGATGGGCGCATATCCGGTGGCCTTCGCCAGATCGGCTTGAGGCTGCGCCGAGGTCGCGAGCGCGATGAATTTCATCGCCGTTTCCAGGTTCGGCGCACCCTTGGGGATGACAAGGGAATCCGCCGCCGTGATGTTCTGGCTCCAGGAAGTCTCCGTCTTGACGCCGCTATTGGCAAGCGCCGTCATGCGGCCGTTCCAGAGACTGCCGAAGGGCGCCTCCGCGGATGCCAGCAGCTGCTGCGACTGCGCGCCGCTCGACCACCAGACGATATCCGACTTGATCATATCGAGTTTCTTGAAGGCGCGGTCGAGATCGAGCGGATAGAGCTTGTCGGCGGGAACGCCGTCGGCCAGCAATGCCGCTTCGATGACGCCCGGCGCGGACCATTTGTAGAAGGTACGCTTGCCGGGAAACTTCTTGGTGTCGAAGAGATCGGCCCAGGTCTTCGGGCAGGCGCTGACAGCATCGGCATTGCAGCCGATGACGAAGGAATAATAGAAGCTACCGACCGAGTAGTCGCTGACGAAACGCGGGTCGAGCCTGGACTTGTCGATGACGGAGAAATCCAGCTTTTCGAGCAGGCCGTCCTTGCCGGCTTGCGCGGCATAATCGCCCTCCACATCGACGACGTCCCAGCCGACCTGGCCGGCTTCAACCATCGCTTTCAGCTTGCCGTAATCGGTCGGGCCGTCCTGCATGACGCCGATGCCGGTCTTTGCCGTGAATGGGTTCGCCCAGGCAACCTTCTGCGCATCCTGCGTCGTTCCTCCCCAGCTCGTGAAGACCATGGTATCGGCCTTGGCAGGCATGGATGCGGCCATCATTGCGGCAAAGGCCGCGAGTGCAATTCTTGCTTTCATGTTCCCTTGTCCTTGTTTTTCAGTTTTTGGAGGCATGCCTTACGCAGCCGCCCGTTCATCCCAAGGGGGAGAAACCGGCGGGCTTCATAATCTTGTTTTCCGCTTGTTCGATCAGGTCGCGGATTTTGGGCAGGAAAGCCTCCCACTCGGGGTCGGCGGCCAGCCGCCCCCGCCGCGCCTCGCGATCGTCGAGGCTCGAATAGGCCCAGATGTGCACGATCTCGTTGATCACACCGATTTCCGAGAAGAAGTAGCCGACGAGATTGCCGAGATGCGCCTTCTGGATGGCAATTCCTTCCTCTTCGACAGCCTTCAGATATTGCGGAATCGTGCCGTTCTTCAGCCGGTAGGTGCGGATCTCATAAAACATCGGCCTCACCTCATGACGAAGGGATCGGGGATCGGATCATCCGACGTGCGCAGCCAAATGGTCT
Source organism: Rhizobium sp. JAB6 (assembly GCF_003024605.1). Taxonomy (GTDB): domain Bacteria; phylum Pseudomonadota; class Alphaproteobacteria; order Rhizobiales; family Rhizobiaceae; genus Rhizobium. The sequence goes on from NZ_PYJQ01000004.1 coordinate 169,124, forward strand.
TGGTGCGGGTATAGTCGAGAGCCGCCGCAAGCCCGCCTTCCCTGCCATGACCGGAAAGTCCGAAGCCGCCGAACGGCGCGATCGGCGATACGGCGCGATAGGTGTTGACCCAGACGACACCGGCGCGGATGCCCTTCATCAGGCGATGAGCGCGCGTGAGGTTCTGCGTGAACACACCGGATGCCAGTCCGTAGCGCGTATCGTTTGCCAATCTCAGAGCTTCGGCTTCCGTCTCAAAGGAGACCACGGACAGGACCGGCCCGAAGAATTCCTCGGCCAATGAAGGCGAGGAGACGCCATCGCAATCGAGGATCGTCGGCGGGAAGTAATAGCCCGCACCTTCAGGCCTTTGGCCACCCGTCACAAGCCTAGCCCCGCTTTCAATGGATTTCTCAACGAGCGCGGCCACATGATCCTGTTGTCTCTTGGTGGCAAGGGGACCGACCTCGGTTGCCATGTCGAGCGGTGAGCCGATGCGGATTGCTTCGGCCTTGCGCTTGAGGATCGACAGGAAGGCGTCCTTGACGCCGGCTTCGACGATCAGGCGGGAGCCGGCAACGCAGCTTTGGCCCGTCGCTGCGAAAATGCCGGCAACTTGGGCATTGGCCGCACTTTCGAGATCGGCATCGGCAAAGACGATGAAGGGCGATTTGCCCCCTAATTCCAGGGAGGTCGAGGCAAGGTTCTCGGCCGAGTTGCGGATAACGTGGCGTGCCGTCTCCGGTCCGCCGGTAAAGGCGATATGCGCGACCTTCGGATGCCGCCCGAGGGCCGCGCCGCAGGACGGGCCGAACCCGGTGATGATGTTGACGACGCCGGCTGGAAAACCGGCTTCATGAACCAGACGCGCGAATTCCAGTAGTGGCGCCGGCCCATCTTCCGAAGCCTTGACGACCGTGGTGCAGCCGGCGGCGAGCGCCGGGCCGATCTTGACCGCCGAGAGGAAAAGCTGACTGTTCCAGGGCACGACCATGGCGACGACGCCGACCGGCTCGCGGCGCAGCCAGACATCCATGTCCTGCTTGTCGATCGGCAGATAGGAGCCCTCGATCTTGTCGGCGATACCGGCATAGTAGCGATAATAGTCGGCGACATAGACGATCTGCGCAGAAGTTTCGCGGATGATCTTGCCGGTGTCGCGCGTTTCCAGTTCGGCCAGTTTTTGCGCATTGGCCGCAACGAGATCTGCGAGCCTGTACAGAAGCTTGCCGCGCTGCGTCGCCGTCATCTTCGCCCAGGGACCATCGTAAAGCGCCCTCTCGGCAGCATCGACGGCGCGGTCGACATCGGCCTCCCGCGCTTCCGGCATGTCTGCCCAGACGTCGCCGGTCGCGGGATCGATACTCTGGAAGCGGGCTTCCCCCTCCAGAAACTCGCCGTCGATATAATACTGGAAGCGATGCATGGCGTTTACTCCGCAAATGCCGGCATGACCTCGGCGATGAAGCGTTCGAGCGAAGCCTTCTTGCGCTCGAAGGACATGCCTGTGTCGATCCAGAAGGAATATTCGTCGTAGCCCATCGCCTCATAAGTCTTTAACCGGGCAATCACAGTCGACGCGTCTCCGACGACGTTATTGCTGCGCATGACCGCATCCGACAGCATGGCATTGGCGCGAATATCTTCTTCGGAAATGTGCTCGATCAGCCCCTGATGGACCGGCTTCTCGTTCTTGAACCAGGCGAAAAAGTAATTGTAATAGACGCTGAGCTCGTGGGCGGCCCGAGCAATGTCGTCCTCGGACGAGCCGACATAGGTATGGCGCAGGAGCATGATCTTCGGCCGCTCGATATGCGGGTTCTTGGCGCAGGCATCGTTGAAACGGCCCATCAGCGCCTCGACCTCGTCATCGCCCTGCCAAAGCGGCGTCACCTGAACATTGCAGCCATTAGCGACGGCAAATTCATGCGAATTCGGATCGCGCGCCGCAACCCAGATCGGCGGGTTCGGCTGCTGCAGCGGCTTCGGCGCCGAGGTCGTCGAGGGGAATTTGAAGAACTCGCCATCATGGGCGTAGTCCCCCTGCCAAATGCCTTTGACGGCGGGGATCAGCTCGCGCATGCGCTGGCCGGCACCCCAGGCGTCGAGACCCGGCAGCAGCCGTTCATATTCGAAGGAATAGGCGCCGCGGGCGATGCCGATATCGAGCCTGCCGTCGCAGATGATGTCGGCCATGGCCGCTTCGCCGGCGAGCTTGATCGGATGCCAGAAGGGCGCGATCACCGTTCCCGTGCCGAGCCTCGCCCGCGATGTCCGCCGCGCCAGATCGGCGATGGTCACGAAGGGATTAGGCGCGATGGTGAAATCCATCCCATGATGCTCGCCCGTCCAGATCGCGTGCATGCCGCCCTTGTCAGCGATCTCGCACAGCGCGACGAATTCTTCATAGAGGCTCTTATGCGTCTGGCTCGCATCGAGGCGTTCCATATGAACGAAGAGAGAGAATTTCATGCCTGCACCGCCTTCCCGGAAACCGGCCGCACCATGCCGGAGGTCTCGTCGCCAAAATAGACCCCGAAATTGCCGATCTGGCTTTCCAGCGCGAAGCGAGCGACGATATCGGCCGTCGAACTGGTCTTGAAATGCGCCGCCTTCAATGCATCCGGCTTGAGGAACCTACCCTCGCGCGGCTCACCTGGCGAGGCAAAGGCGCGATAAACGATATGATGCTTGCCGTCGCTCTTGCCTTCATAGACCGAGTAGAGAAAGCCGACCGTGACTGAAAGACCGGTCAGCGCCTGCAGGTAATGGCCAAGAATGTCGGCGGGGCTTCCTTCGCTGCCCACGCAATTCGGAAGAGCAAGAACCTCGTCCCCAAGCAACAGGATTTCGCCATCGCGCTCCACGACCGCGCCCAACTCGATATTGCCTTCCGCAGCTGCAGAGACCGCCTTGCTTGCCAGGATCGGCGTGAAATAGCCGCCGCGTGCATAGCCGAGCCCATTGCGGCCGCTATTGTCGAACGAAACGATACGCCCCAGCAGGACAACATGGTCGCCGGCCTCGATCACTTCGCTCATGGCGCATTCGAACCAGGCGGCGACATCGGCAAGGATCGGGCAGCCATCCGCACCCGAATTCCACTCGACGGCGGCGAACCTGTCTTCGACAGGCCGCGCAAAGGTGTTGGAAACGGCCTTTTGCGTCTCCGACAGCACATTGATGGCAAAGTGCTTCGCACTCGTCATAGCCGCAAAATTGCGCGAGGTCTTTGCAAGGCAGACAAGAAGGAGCGGTGGATCGAGCGAGACCGAGGTAAAGGAATTGGCCGTAAAACCAATGGGCAGGCCGGCTTGATCCCGCGCGGTCACGACCGTCACACCGGTCGGGAATGCGCCGAAGGCGTCGCGCAGCGCCCTTGGGCCGAAATCTTGCGTCGTCATCTTGCGTCCTCCCCGCATGAAAGCCACTCGGTGAGCAGCTCGTTGACGATGTCCGGTGCCGTCAGGTTCACCATGTGGCGATGACCCTCGACGATCCGCGCCCAGCCTCTGGGTGCAGCAGTAGCCATCTGCTCCGCCATCAGCGGTGTCGAGTTCGGATCGTCTGACCCGGTCAGGAACAGTGCAGGCGCGCTGACATCGGGCCAGCGATCTGCATAGGTCTCGTCGCCGCCGGCGAAAGCCGCATAGGCGGTGGCATAGCCTTGCGGATCGACAAGGCTCAGCCAGTTGCGCGTAAGCTCCCGTGCCGCCGCGCTTTGCGCGTCGTCGCCAAACCAGCGCAGCAGCGGGCCTTCCTTGTCGACGCCGACAAGCGGTATGGCCGCGGCACGGGCAAGCACGGCCGCCTTGGCCTCGCGGTCGCGACGATAGACGCCGTTGAGATAGGCGACCCGCTTGATCCGCTCACCGAAAGTGGCAGCAGCCCCACCGGCAATCAGCGCGCCCATCGAGTGGCCGGCAACATTGACCTCGCCAAGCGCCATCTCATCAAGAAAGCCACCAAACCAGGCGACGAAGGCTTCCAATTTGCTGCCGGAGGGCAGGGCTGCGCTTTCGCCATGCCCCGGCATATCGACGGCAACGATCCGATGACTGCGGGAGAAGGCCGCGATCTGCGGCGCCCAGGCTTCAAGCCGCATGCCGACGCCATGAATCAGAACCAGCGGCTCGCCTTCGCCGACGTCATGATAGGCGGTGCCACGCGCCGTGTGCTTGCGGAGCAAGCCTCCCATATTCAGATGATCGGCTTTTTTCTGGTCCATGGTTTCCATCGCCGGCATCCAGAATCCGATCTCTTATACGCCCGCCGGATTCGAGACGTCCTGTCCCAGATCCTTCAGATCCTGATAGCGATCGCCGATGCGATGGTGCGGCCGTCCGCCGACAGAGGCGCCGAGCGCCACGACGATCTCGTCGGCGGCAGGTGCATCGGGGACCGAGGTCTGGATCGTCAGATAATGCGAACGGCGGCCCTCGTCATTCTTGTCCATCAGCGGGATCATGATCGGCGCATTAGCCGGTCCGCGCGTGTTGCAGAAAGCGAGATAGGATTTGGCGCCGACGGCATGACGATAGTGATTGCCGAACCGCAGGGTATGGATCAGCGCGGAGGCATGTTCGATCTCGCCATCCAGACCGACGACCGCCGATTTGCCATAGGCCTCGACCGCATCGCCCGATCCGACCGCATCGATGATCATCTTGGTGAGCAATTCACCGAGAACAGGTGCGGCGGCATGAATCTCGGGCTTCAGATCCGCGACGAAGCCGCGACCGGCCCAGGGGTTTTTAACGATCGCACATGCCGAGAAGAGCTTCAGCGGCGTGGCCGCTGCCTTGCCCCCTTCGACAAGCGTCGTTTCGATCTGCAGGACGGTTTTTCGGATCTGAAGGCTCATGGCTCGCTCTCATCTAACATTAAGTATGATGGTATGCCATAATACCAAACTGTCAAGCTGCTTTGAGCAACCGGATGAAAAAGTTCTGCCGGGCACTAGAAAAGCTTTAAATACTAGGAGCTTATGAATAGACAGCGAGAAGCAATCGCGAAGGCCATGCTTGTTAGCCGCGCACATCAGCAACGGCCGCTGCGTTTTTGAATTCCTTATTATGGTATGCCGGCACCTTCAAAGTGGAAGGACGTCAATCCGCATCGTCAGCCAAACGACAATTTGATGAAGCAGGACGCGCATCGACATTGTGCGGCATCATGAACCGGCCCGCATCCTCCAGGGGAAATCCGCCGGCTTTACCCCTGGCGAACGATGGCGCCTATTGCATTGACCACGATGCGCGCGGCGGTCAGGGCCGAAAGACCCTCGATGTCGGCGGGCGGATAGAGCTCCACCAGATCGAAGCCCGCGATTTTTGCCCGCTTGCCGAGGCCGGCAATCAGGTCGATGACCTGTGTGTAGGTGAGGCCGCCGGGTGTCCGCGCCGCCACACCCGGCATGATGCTGGGATCGATGCTGTCGCAATCCAGCGTGACGATGACCCGAGCTCCCTCGGGAATATGCCGAAGGGCAGCCTCGACTCCTTGAGCGTGGATCTCACGGGCAGCGACAAAGCGGCTGCCATAGCCTTGTGCTTCCTTAACGTCCGAAGGGCGGGCGCTGCCGACGCTTCGCAAGCCCACCTGCACCATTCCGGCCACACGCGGCATCTCGCTTGCCCGGCGCATCGGGCTCGAATAACCATAACGCTCGCCCTGCAGCTCATCACGCCAGTCGATATGGGCGTCGATCTGCAAGATCCAGACAGGCTCCTCATCGGCAAAACCGGCGACGAAAGGGATCGTCACGGAACAGTCGCCGCCAAGCAGAACCGGCACGGCGGACAATGCCAGGACCTCCCGCGTCTTCGCCTCGATCCGCTCCCGGTTACCGACATTGTCATGCATGACGGTCTCGATGTTCCCCACGTCGACGCAGGAGATAGGCTTCCCGGCGAACAGCGGACCGCCGAGATCGAAATCCCAATGTTCGACAAGTGCTGCATCACCCTGGCTGGCAGCGCGGATGGCTCCCGCCGACAGGGCATAGCCGCTGCTGTCCTTGCCGGGATAGGTACTGCCGTGACCAGCGCCGAAGATCACGACGCGCGGCCGGCGACCATCCTCAAGGCGGTCCGAAAAGCCGAGAAAGGAAGAGGAAGCTGTCATCTTCGTGGCCCTAGCGAGAAATCAATCGATCGGCTGCCGCCCCGAAAGCACGGCCTGCGCGATGGCGCTTGCGCTGGTGACATGGTCCATCGCCGCCTGATAAGCCCCCTCGCCGTCGCCACGCCGGATCGCGTCCACGATGCGCGCCATCTGCGCCGGACCCTGGACGTCGCGATTCTCCGTCTTGATCGTCATGGAGCGCAGGTGATTGATGCGCACGGTCAGAAGATTGACCACGCCCCAGGCCACATGGCGGTCGACCATACTGAACAGCGTCTGATAGAAGGACGATGTATGGGCCAGCACGCCAGCCATGTCCTTCTCGCGGTAGCTCCGCTTTATATCTTCCAGCGATTTGTCCAGGGCATCGGCAATCGCGGGATTGTTCTGCTCGGCACAGAGCCGCGCCGCCATACCTTCGAGTGCGGCGCGAATTTCGTAGATCTGCTTGGCTTCGTCGTGATTGAGCTGCGCGACGATCGGCCCTTTGTTCGGAAGATTGGCAACGAGACCTTCGGACTCGAGATGGCGCAGGACCTCGCGCACGATCGTACGGCTGACGCCGAGCTGGGCGCAGAGATCACGTTCGACCAAGCGGTCACCGGGGCGAAAATAGCCGCTGACGATTGCCTCGCGCACCTTGTCGAGGGCAAGCTCACGCAGCGTCTTTGCCGGACGCTCTACGCGAATCGCGGCGCTATGCGCATTATCATTCATTTCTGGGCCTCGATCTTCGGATGCCATAATATGGCCTACCAAAATCCTTCATTGTGGAAATGAAGTCAATGCAGCAGAGCACACCTCTCAACAAGGCGGCTCCTGGATGTCCAAGTGCTCTTTCAGCACCTTCCAGCCTTTTGGCGTGGCATCAACGGGGCGCGACGGCGGCGAGCACCTTATGCGGCCCTCTGCAAAGAGGAGTAAGGTAAACGATGCCCCCTTCGGTTTCCGCCACCAGCCGCCCGCCGGCCAGCAGCTTTCGAGACGCGAACTGGCCGTCTGCGCCGTCACGCCGGCGGCGTAGGCGAGCTCGCCGACCGGTCACGCGCGGCCATCAAGGAGCACGGGCAGGCATCTTGCCATGCCGCATGGCAGCAGCAAGGAGCAAAAGCGCTTTCACTTCAGAGCGATGACACTTATCGTATCGGATACGGCGGGATCGCCGGCTGATTTGAGGATAGGACAATGGGCATGCTTCTTTCTCCCGAACTCACGGTCTGCGGCATCGAGGAGCTGCCCGATCAGCGCGTGCGAAACGTCACCCATGTGCTTTCTCTTCTCGATCCGGAATATCCCGAGCTCGAGGTCTTCCATTCCTATGCCAGACATCATCGCATGACGCTTCGTTTTCACGATATCATCGCCACGGCTCCAGGGCGGGTCATGCCCAAGCCGGAACATATCGAAGCGATCTTTAAATTCGGCTCCGAGTTTCAGGCGCAACAGGATCCGGAGGGGTCGAGCCACCTGCTGGTGCATTGCCATATGGGCGTATCGCGCTCCACCGCTGCCATGCTGTCATTGATGGCGCAGGCAAACCCCGATGAATCCGGCGAGAGCCTGTTTGCCCGTCTGGCAGTCATCCGCCCGCAGGCCTGGCCGAACTCCCAGATGATCGGTTTTGCAGACGAACAGCTCGGCCGGAAGGGGGAGTTGAACGCGGCACTTGCCCGTCATTATGGCCGGCAGATCAAGGGGCGGCCTGACTTTGTCGACTGGATGACGCATCTCGGACGTCAGGCGGAACTCGATATGGCAATTCCGGCGTAAAGGTATGCCTCTGGCCTGAAGAGGGTCCGTCTGCACGAAAGAGCTCCATTATTGCATCCTCCCCGGCCGTGACAGTTCCCTGACAGGAATCGATGTCACCTTGGCTGCAATCTGTAGAGGACAGAGACGGTCGGCTCATGAGCCGGCCAGCCATCAGGAGGATATATCATGAAAACCGCGCTCGGCCTCGATTAGCGCCCATCATCCGGCATCCGCCGCCGGTCATCACCAGCCAATCACATCCTATTCACCGGCCTTCCATCAGGAAAGCCGCGCCGCTTGTGCATGTCTCAAATTTCGGCAGGCCAGCGGCGATCAAGATCATGCAGCAATCAACGGGAGGATTCAAAATGTCACTGCTATTCAAAAAACTCGGCATCGCAGCCGCAATAGCGATCGGTATCAACAGCATAGCCTTTGCGGCGAGCGAAGATCTGATCGCGGCCGCAAAGAAGGAAGGCGTGATCGCCATCTATGCCGCAACCGATCTGTCGCAGGCCCAGGCCCTGCTCGATGCCTTCACCAGGAAATATCCGGGTATTCGCATTGATTACAACGATATCGGCACCAACGGCGTCTATAACCGCATCATTTCCGAAGCCGCGGCCGGCCAGGTCGGAGGCGATCTCGTCTGGACCTCGGCGATGGACCAGACAGTCAAGCTCGCCGCCGACGGCTATCTCGCCTCCTATGCCTCGACGGAAATCGGCGCGCTGCCAAGCTGGGCCGTTTATGACAAGACGGTCTACGCCACGACGCTCGAGCCGATCGGCATGATCTATAATAAGGTCGCCCTGAAGGAAGACGAGGTCCCGCGGACGCGGGCGGCGCTGATCGAGTTCCTCGGCAAGGCCAATGTTGCCGGCAAGGTCGCCACCTTCGATCCGGAAAAGTCCGGCGTCGGTTTCATGATCCAGACGAATGATTCCAAACAGCGTAGCGATTACTGGGATCTGGTTTCGGCCTTCGGCACGGCCAAGGGCAAGACCTATTCCTCGACCGGCTCCATGCGCGAAACGGTGGTTTCGGGCGAGAACGTGATCGCCTTCAACCTCATCGGCTCCTATGCGCTCGATTGGGTCAAGAGCGCTTCCAATCTCGGCGTTGCCTTCGGCCAGGATTATACGCCGGCCTTCTCGCGTGTCGCCGCCGTCATCAAGAACGCGCCGCACCCCAATGCCTCGCAGCTCTTCCTTGATTTCATGCTGTCCCAGGAAGGTCAGAACGCCATTGCCTCGAAGGGCATGCCATCGCTGCGCACGGATGTCGACCAGGGATACAATATCAACACCATCAACGAGCTGGTCGGCGGCAACCTCAAGCCCATCGCACTCGATGATTCGCGCCTAGAATTCATGGATCCCATGAAGCGCCTCGACTTCCTCAAGAAGTGGCGCGCCTCGGTGAAGAGCTGACGCGACGCCCCACCGCCTGAGAGCATTCCCGCGGCCCGAACGGAAGCGGGAATGCTCCGAACCAACAGCCATCGAGAAGGAGGCACGCCGATGTCGGCACCGTCGACGCCTGTATCGACCCTGTCTCACGCCGGGCGACCAGCGGCTCATGCGAGCCCAACATTTACCCCGATCCCGCACCCAGCCAATGCCCTCGGCTTCAGGCGTATCGTCATCGGCCTGCTTGCCGTCGTCGTGCTGGCGCCGATCGCCCTGATTATCTACCAGAGCCTGCTCGACGGGCCGTTCTTCGCGCCGAAGAGCAAGCTTTCCATCGAGGCCTATCGCTATATCCTGACCGACGAAATGTTCTACGACGCGCTCTGGAACACGGTCATCATGGCAGTCGGCATGGTGGCGATTGCGGTGCCGCTCGGCGCCGCGCTCTCCTTCCTGCTGACACGAACGGACGTCAAGTTCCGCAAGGCGCTCGAAGTCGTCGTTCTTGTGCCGATGTTCATTTCGGCGATCGTGCTTGCCTTCGGCTACACCGTCGCCGTCGGCCCGGCCGGCTTTCTCACCATGCTGTCGCGCGACCTCTTCGGATCGGCGCCATGGAACCTCTACTCGCTGACCGGGATCGTTATCGTCACAGGCCTCGCCCATGTGCCGCACGTCTATCTCTATGTTTCGGCGGCCATGCGCAACCTGCCCTCCGATCTGGAGGAGGCAGCACGCTCGATGGGATCGCCGATCTGGCGGGTCTGCCTGGACGTAACGCTGCCCATGGTCCTGCCGGCGCTGGTCTTTGCCACCGCGCTGAACCTTCTGATCGGCTTCGAGATGTTCGGCGTCCCCTACGTTCTCGGCGATCCGAGCGGCATCATCGTTCTGACGACCTATGTCTACAAGCTCACGACGCTGTTCGGCGTGCCAACCTATCAGCTGATGGCCGTCGTCGTCGTCCTGCTCGTGCTACTCACATTGCCGCTCGTCTGGTATCAGCGCCGCCTGTTGCGCCATAGCCGTCGCTATGCCGCCCTGGGAGGCAAGGGGCCGCGGACAACCGTGATGCGACTGGGTCCGCCCGGCCAGATCATCGCCCTTTCCTTCATCGGCTTCTGGCTGTTCGTCTCGGTGGTATTGCCGATCGGCGGCATCGTGCTGCGTGCCTTCGTCGATGCCTGGGGCCAGGGTGTCAATCCGCTGGCGCATCTGACCATTGCCCATTTCGCAACGCTCATGGAAGTACCGACGCTGTTTCGCGGCATCGTCAACACCGTCGTCCTTTCGGTCGTCGGTGGAGCGGCAGCGGTCGCGATCTATCTTCTGATCGGGCTTGCGGGACACCGCCACAGGGGCCTCTCCAATACCGTGCTCGACTATATGGTACTGCTGCCGCGCGCCATGCCGAGCCTCATCATCGGCCTGGCCTTCTTCTGGCTGTTCCTGTTCGTGCCCTTCCTCATTCCGCTCAGAACGACGCTGATCAGCCTCTTTGCCGCCTATGTGATCGTCGGCCTTTCCTATGGGCTACGCCTGCTGCAGGGCACGCTGATCCAGGTCAGCCCCGAGCTGGAAGAGGCCGCGCGCACCACGGGTGCCACCATGGGCCGGAGCTGGCGCGACATCGTCATCCCGATCATCCGGCCGGGTCTCGTCGGCGCCTGGGCACTGATTATGATCGTGTTTCTACGTGACTACGCCACCGGCATCTATCTGATGAGCGCCGGTACCGAGGTCATCGGTTCGCTTATGATGGCGCAGCTCCAGTCAGGCGCCATGGATACGATCGCAGCCCTCGCCTTTGTCAGCATCCTTCTTACCGGCGGCGGTCTTGCCCTCGCCCTTCGTCTCGGAGCCAAGATCCATGACTGATCTCATCGTGCAAAACGTGCATAAGTACCTCGGTGGTCTGCATATCCTTCAGGGCGCCTCGTTTACCGCCAATCGCGGATCGATCGTTTCGCTGCTGGGAGCCTCAGGCAGCGGCAAGACGACTTTGCTGCGCTGCATCGCCGGTCTCGAACAGCCCGAGGTCGGTCAGATCAAGATCGGCGGCTCGGTGGTCTTCGATGGCGACAAGCGGCTGACCGTTGCGCCCGAAAACCGCAATATCGGACTGGTCTTCCAATCCTATGCCCTGTGGCCACACCGCTCCGTCGCGGAAAATGTCGCCTATGGCCTGAAGCTCAGGGGCGTCAACAAGACCGATGCGGAAAAGCGCGTCCTCGACACGCTCGGCAAGATCGGCCTCGGCCACCTTGCCGAACGTTATCCGGATCAGCTTTCCGGCGGCCAGCAGCAGCGTGTCGCCATCTGCCGCGCGCTTGTCTACGAACCGAAGATCCTGCTCATGGACGAGCCGCTGTCCAACCTGGATGCTAAGCTGCGCGAAGAAGCCCGCTACTGGATCCGCAAGCTCGTTCTCGATCTCGGCATTTGCGGCGTTCTCGTCACGCATGATCAGGCCGAAGCGCTGGCGGCTTCCGACAATATCCTGCTCCTGCGCAACGGGAAGGTTGCGCAGGAAGGCCCGCCCCAGGATATCTATTCGAAGCCCTCGAGCTTCTACGTTGCCGATTTTCTCGGTGCGAACAACGTTGCCTCCGGGCGCATCAAACGCGATGGCGCTATCGCCAGCATCCATGGTAGCAACTGGCAGCTCGATGGCGTGATGATGGGGGACGGAGCGGAAAGTGAAGGCAAGGCCGTCATTCGCGTCGAGCAGGTGGCCGTTTACGACCAGCTGGCACCCGGCCGCATCGAGATGCAGCTGGAGGCATGCCTGTTCCTCGGCGACCGCTGGGAATACCGCCTGTCCTACGGTGACTTCAAGGCCAAGGCATTCGGCCCGAAACTGATGGCGGCAGGCACGGTCTGGGCCGAGATACCGCGGGAGAGCGTTTGGCTTTACCCGGAAGCGGCATAAGGCAATATGAAAGCGGTTCGGCGTTCCATCAAGAGCCGAACCGCTGACGAAAGGGAGGAACTTTGCGTCTGCAATTCACAAGCGTCGGGGCGGGCCAGCGCCATGCGCATTCTGCTCGTTGAGGATACGCAGGATGTCGGCGAAGCCATCTGCCGGCGCTTCCAGACGACCGGCCACACAGTCGACTGGCAGACCGATGGCGCCGCCGCGGCTGAGATTCTCGCCTTCACGGACTATGATCTCGTCATCCTCGACGTGATGCTGCCCGGTCTTAGCGGCTTCGAAATTCTCAAGGGATTGCGGCGTGCCCGCGTAACCACGCCGGTTCTCATGTTGACCGCACGCTCCGAGGTCGATGATCGCGTCGGCGCCCTAGACCTCGGTGCCGACGATTATCTCGTCAAGCCCTTCGACTTTCGCGAGCTTGAAGCCCGCGCCCGGGTGCTGTTACGTAGGCGCAGCGGTGACGCGACCAATCTCGTCACCTGCGGCGACGTCGTGCTTGATCGCACCAGCCGCTCGGTGAAGGTCGGCAAGCGCGAGGTGCAGCTGAAGCGCAGGGAGATGACGCTGCTGGAAATCTTTGCTTCGCGGCCGGGACGCGTGTTCAGCAAGCAGGAGCTGCTCGATCAGCTTTACGGCTTCGACGAAGCCGTCAGCGCCAATGCGATCGAGCTCTATGTCGGACGGCTGCGCAAGAAGCTTGAAGGGGCGAAGGCGCGCATCGTCACGCTGCACGGCATCGGCTATCAGCTGGTCTCCGATGACGATTGAACGTTCGCTTTTTGGCCGACTGACGGTCGTCATCTGCGTTCTGCTGATGGGCGGAGCGGCGGTGCTGGTGACGACAAGCTGGTATTCGGCGCGCACGGCGGCCGACGACGCCTATGACCGCCTGCTGGTCGGCGCTGCGCTGCAGATCGCCGATGGCCTTGCCGTCCAGGAGGGGGAGCTCATTGTCGATTTGCGGGCATCCGCATTCGAGATGCTCGGGCTTGCCGATCGCGATCGCATCTTCTACCGCATCCTCGATCCGTCCGGAAAGACGCTCACCGGTCACCGCGATCTGGAGACGGACATCGACCTTGCCACGGTTCGTCGCGAGCCGATCCTAAGCTCCGGTCTCTACAAGGGTGAAGCCGTGCGTATCGCCGTCGTCGGGCGGGCCCTCTCGGATCCGGCGGCGTCCGGCTGGGCGCATGTGATCCTCGCCCAGACCGTCGAAGCGCGCCGGGGGCTCACACATGAGCTGACGCTTGGAGCCGCGATTACCATCGTCATCATGTGCTTTCTCGCACTCGTCGTCATGATCCTCTCGATCCGCCAGGCGCTGCGCCCGGTCGATCAACTGGGCGGAGCGCTGCGTCGGCGAGATCCGCAGGATCTGACGCCGCTTTCGGTAGCGGTGCCGCGCGAGCTTCGTCCCTTTGTCGGCTCCATCAATCATTTCATGGGCCGCCTCAACGAGCGTGTGGTCCTGTTGCAGCGCTTCATCGCGGATGCGGCACACCAGATCCGGACGCCGTTGACCGCGCTCAACGCGCAGCTCGATCTCTTGAACAACGGCAGGCTGGACGAGGCGGACAGGCAGCATCTCGGGCGCGTGCAGCAGCGTGCCGACGAATTGGCAAGACTGACCAACCAGTTGCTGAGCCATGCCATGGTCATTCATCGTGCCGAGTCCGTGCAGCTCGAACCCCTCGACCTCAACGAAATCGCCAGGCGGGCCTTTCGCGTGGCCGTGCCGATCACCGTCGATCCCGATATCGTCGTCTCCTTTGAGGAGGCCGATGTCGAGCTTGCCGTCGTCGGCGATCCGGTCAGTCTGCGCGAGGCGATCGTCAACGTCATTGACAATGCGCTTCGCCACGGGACCCTTTCCAAGCTGGAGGTGCGCGTACGGGATGCCGGCTCCCTTGCCCATGTCGAGGTCGAAGATGACGGGCCTGGCATTCCCGCCGAAGAATGGTCGCGCGTCACGCAGCGTTTCCAGACATCGAAAGCCGGTAAGGGAAGTGCGGGACTTGGACTTGGCTTTGCCATCGCCTCCGAAGTTGCGGCTGCGCATGGGGGTGCGCTGCAGTTTCGCGCCAAGGGTGATACGCACGGCTTCACCGTCATCCTCGCTCTTCCGCGTATTCACAGGGAGGGAAAATGAAACCTCGGCTCTTCTTTGCGCACTGGGCAGGGTTTGCAGCCTTCGCTCTCGCACCGGCCATGGCAATGGCCGTTGAAGGCACGTCAAGGCTCTTCCCGGCGATCAATGGCGAGACGGCCCGCTTATCGATCCACGGCGCTGCCGATCTCCAGGCCATGGAGCCGTTGATCCGGGATTTTCAGGAGCTGGCACCGGATATTGCGGTCGACTATTCCGATTATGTCACGAACGAGTTGTATCGGAGGGCGAGCGCCGCCTGCGAGCAGAACACACCGCTCGGCGATCTATGGCTTTCCTCTTCGCTCGATCAGCTCGTCAGTCTGGCCAATAATGGCTGCGCCCTGGCCTATCATTCGTCGGAAACCGCCCAGGTGCCCAAGTGGGCCAATTGGCGTGACGAGGTCTTCGGCTTCACCTTCGAGCCGGCGGTCTTCGTCTACAATGCGCGCTACGTGCCGGAGAGCCAGGTTCCACGCACTCGCGCCGAGCTTGCCGAACTCCTGCGGCGCAGGCGTGATTATTATCGGGGCCGTGTCGGAACATTCGACATCAGAACATCCGGTGTCGGCTACCTCCTCGCCTTCAGCGACGCGCGCCAAGCGACCGCGACCTATGGCCGCCTTCTCGAAAGCATGAGCCGCGCCGACGTGAAGGTCAGCTGCTGCACCGGAACCATCCTTCAGGAAATCGCCAGTGGGCGGATCTATCTCGCCTATAACATGATCGGGTCCTATTCCTATGCGGCGGCCAAAGCCAATCCGGATATGAAGGTCGTCATCCCGCGCGACTATACGCTGATCCTGAGCCGCGGCGTGCTGGTACCGAAGACATCGCAGCGGCCGGACCTCGCGCGACGCTTTCTCGATTATCTTCTCTCCAAGCGAGGCCAGGACGTGGCGCGGCGCAAGGCCTTCTTCTTCGCCGAGAAAGGCGAGATCCCGGAAGGGGTCGACGGTCCTTCGACCCTCGGCGAATTGAGCTTCGTTCAGCCGATCCGCATCGGTCCGGCACTGCTTGCCGCGCAGGACGAGGCGCAACGTCGTCGCTTCATAGACGACTGGAGCCGCTCGATGCTGAGTCAGCCGGCATCATCGCCGTGAGCTGCGAGACGATGCCATCCGCCTACACAAACGAAGCCGGCACTGCCGGACCGCCACTCAATGCTCAGGGGCCGGCTCTGCTTCTATTTCCGGTGCATCCTTCTTATGATGGTCGGCTGCGAGCAGCATGTAAACCGCAGGCACGACAAAGAGCGTGAACAGCGTTCCGATCGCAAGACCGGTGGCGATCACCAGGCCCATGTTGAAGCGGGCGGCAGCTCCTGCTCCCGTCGCCAGGATCAGCGGCACGACGCCGAGAACCATGGCGCCCGTCGTCATCAGGATCGGCCGCAAGCGGATGGCGCAAGCGCCTTCGATGGCTTCGCGCTTGGTCTTTCCTTGGGCCTGCAGCGTATTCGCCACCTCGACGATCAGAATTCCATGCTTGCTGATCAGTCCCATCAGCGTCACCAGGCCGACCTGGGTATAGATATTCATCGTGGCGCCGCCGATGCCGAGGCTGATGAAGGCGAGCGCGCCTGCGATCGACATCGGCACGGACACGAGGATGATGAACGGGTCGCGGAAGCTGTTGAACTGCGCCGAAAGCGCAAGGAACACGATGATCAGGGCAAGCGCGAAAGTGGTCGCCATGCCGCTCGATTCCTGCACGTACTGGCGCGACTGCCCGCCGTAGTCGACCGAGTAGCCCTGCGGCAATGTCCGCGCTGCGATCGACTTCAGCGTATTGAGGGCATCGCCGACCGCCACGCCCGGTGCCGGTACGCCGGAGATGGTGGCCGAATTCAATTGCTGAAAATGCGCGACCGAGCGTGGTGTAGCCTGGAGTTTCGCGGTGGCGATCGCCGAAAGGGGGATCTTGTTGCTGTTCACGTTTGCGATCGGATAGTTCATGATCTGGTCGATCGTCTGACGTGAGCGTTGCTCCACCTGCGGAATGACCTGATACGAACGGTTGTCGATGCTGAAATAGTTGACATAGCCGCCGCCCAGCATGGCGGCGAGCGCCGAACCGACATTGTTCATGGACAGGCCGAGAGCCGAAGCCTTGCTGCGGTCGATGTGGATCGAATATTGCGGATTGTCGACATAGAGATCCTTCGTCAGGAAGATGAATTCGCCCGACTTCTGCGCTTCCTGCAGGAAAGCCGTGGACACCTCGTTGAGCTGTTCGAAGCCGCTGGTGCTGCCGATGGCGAATTGCACGGGCAAACCGCTGGCGCCAGGCAGCGGCGGTATCTGAAAGACGACGGACTGTCCGCCGGCGATCTTCGCCAGATCGGCCTGTACCAGCGGCTGCAGCTGATCGGCCGTTCTCGTGCGCTGGTCCCACGGCTTCAGCACCATGCCCTCGAAGGACGTGCCCGGCACCTCGACCTGCAGGGTCTTGTCGGCCTCCGGGAAACTGCGGAAGATCTTCGTGACCTGGTCGGAATTCAGCAGTTTTTGCTGAAGCGTCGCATTGGGAGGGTTGGTCACCTGCGCGGCCAGGAAGCCCTGGTCTTCATTGGGAGCCAGCTCGGACTTGGCGCTGGTATAGAGGAAATAGATGCTGCCAAGCACGATCACCGCAAAAACCAGCGCCACCGGCACTGTGTTCAGGCTGCCATGCAGCATGCGCACATAGGGCCGGTGGATTTCCGAGAAGCGGCGGTCGATGAAGTCGGAAATACGCTCTTCCCAGCCACTGCGATCGGTCAGGTGCGGCTTCAGGATGCGCGAGCACATCATCGGTGTCAGCGTCAGCGCAATGATCATCGACACGGTAACGGCACCGACCAGCGTGAAGGCGAACTCCGTGAACAATGCGCCCGTCAGGCCGCCCTGGAAACCGATCGGCACGTAGACGGCGATCAGCACCACGGTCATGGCAAGGATCGGCCCAACCAGTTCGTGCGCCGCATCCAGCGCCGCCCTCATGGGCGTCGATCCCTCTTCGATGTGGCGGTTGACGTTCTCGACCACGATGATGGCGTCGTCAACGACGAGGCCGATCGCCAGGACCAGGGCGAGCAGCGTCAGAAGATTGATGGAGAAGCCGAAGAGCAACATCATCGCGAAAGTGCCGACGAGCGACAGAGGTATGGCGACGACGGGAATGGCGACCGACCGCGGCGAGCCGAGGAAAGCGAACACGACAAAAATGACGATCAGGAGAGCTTCGACCAGGCTCTTCACCACCTCATCGATCGACGTCGTGACGAAGGTGCTGGAGTCGTAGACGATGTAGCCTTCAAGCCCCTGCGGTAATTGCTCTTGAATACTCGGAAACACCGCGCGCACGCCGGCGATCACATCGAGCAGATTGGCCGTCGGCGCAATCTGGATACCCATGAACACGCCGTCCTGCCCATCGAAACCGATCTGCACGTCGGGGTTCTGGGATCCGAGCGCAACAGTCGCCACATCCTTCAGCCGCACGATCGCGCTGCCGATCTGCTTGACCACCATTTCCTTGAATTCATCCGCCGAATGCAGATCGGTCTGCGCCGTCAGTACGGTCTGCGTCATCTGTCCGCGCGTGGTGCCGATACCGGAGATGTAGTTGTTGGCGCTAAGCGCGGTCCAGACATCGCCGGCCGACAAGCCATAGGCGGCGAGCTTGTCCGGCTGCAGCCAGGCTCGCAAGGCGAAGGTTCTCGCACCGAGAATTTCGGCCGTCTGAACGCCGTTGACCGCCTGCAATTTCGGCTGGACCACGCGCGTCAGATAGTCGGTGATCTGGTTGCTGGCCAGGACATCGCTGCGGAAGCCGATATACATGGCGTCGATCGACTGGCCGATGGAAACCGTCATGATCGGCTGCTGCGTACCCGTGGGCAGCTGATTGAGAACGGAGGATACCTTGGCGTTGATTTCGGTCATCGCCGCATCGGCACTGTAGTTGAGCCGCAGGTTGACTGTGATCGTCGAGGTGCCGCTGGTGCTCGTCGAGGTCATGTAATCGATGCCGTTGGCCTGCGCGATGGCGTTTTCGAGCGGCGTCGTGATGAAGCCGGCGATGACGTCCGGGGCCGCGCCGGGATAGGTGGTCGTCACGGTGACGACGGCGTTCTGGGTCTGCGGATACTGGCGCACGGTCAGCGAGCGGAACGATTGATAGCCGATCACGATAATCAACGCGCTGACCACGAGAGCAAGGACGGGGCGCTTGATGAAGATATCGGTGATATTCATCGCCACACCTCAGTTGGGGTTTGCCGGGTTCGCGTTGGGATCGTTCGAGGGCTGCACGTCGTTGTTGATGATGACGGGCGAGCCGTTGTTGAGTTTCAGCTGGCCTGACGTGACCACCACTTCGCCTGCATTCAAACCCTTGATCACCGAGATCTGGTCGCCTCGCGCCGGTCCGGTGGTGACGAACTTCTGGTTGGCGACAAGCTGCGGCTTTCCATCCGCACCGTTGCCCTTATCGGTCACCACGTAGACGACATTGCCGTAGGGATTGATGGTAACCGCTGTCTGCGGCAGGGAGATGTATTCCGTCGGCTCGCCGACCACCACCGTTATGTTGCCGAACATGCCGGGCAGCAGCTTGCGATCGGGATTGGGGAAGGTCGCTCGGATGGTGATGTTGCGGCTTTGCGTGTCCACCAAAGGGCTGATCGCCGTGATCTTGCCATCGAATGTCTGGTTCCCATAGGCATCGACCGTTGCCGTTACCGCCTGCCCGACCTTCAGCTGCGACAGGGCCTGCTGCGGCATGGAGAAATCGAACTGGATCGGATCGAGCGACTGCAAGGTGACGACCGCGGTTCCAGCGGACAGATACTGGCCGAGGCTGACCAGCTTGATGCCGAGATGGCCGTCGAAGGGAGCACGGATCGAATATTGATCGATCAGTGCCTGCTGCGACGCGACCTGCGCCTGCGCCGCCTTCCAGTTCGCCAGATCGCTGTCTACCTGGCTTTGTGCGATGGTGTTCGCCTTGATCAGTCTGGAATCGCGCTCATAGGCGATCTGCGCATTCGCCATCGAGGCCTTGTATTGTTCTAGGGTCGCGATCTGCTGATCGGCAAGCAGCTGCACGATGAGATCGCCCTTTTTGACGTCCTGACCATCCTCGAAGCCGATCTTCTGGACGATGCCCTGAACCTGCGCCGAAAGATTGGCGCCTTCGACGGCATTGAAGCTGCCGATCGACTGCAGCGTCGTCTGCCATGGGCTCATTGCCGCGGGGATTGTCGAGACCGTCTGGGGCGGAGCCTTGAGATTGGCCAGATAAGCCGCAATCATGCGGTTCTTGAATGCCTGGAAGCCGAAGATCCCGCCAAGGATCAGGCCTATGATGATCAGCATGATGATCATGCGTTTTATCATGAGTGTCAGCTCTACTCTTCGGGAACAGATCGGTAGAAATTCTATTGGCGCGGCGCAGCAGAATTTCACGGCAATTCTATCAGAGACCGGCCGAGGCAGTCGCAAGCCCATGGCAGCCCGCGGCCGGTCTCGGTATGGAAAGTGGCCATTATCAAGACTGCAGGCTCGATCAGCCGAATTCCCTGGCGGCTACACCTGTCACGCAACAATGGATTTCGCCTGCTGAAGACGACACTGACCTTGCAATAATTCCGGCTGGCCGCGTTTCGTGCAGCCATCCTGCAACCTCACCAGTCAAACGCCAACGGCCGCCTCCTCACTCGATCAAGGATAGGTTGTCGGTATCAGATCTACAACAGCCGGCTGCATATTCCTGAAACCATATTTAATGGAGTCTTGAATAAAAGCAATCATGGCGTCGACACTGCAGCCATCGCAAATTGCCACAGCGTGGGCGATCGAGATAAAGGAATATTGAGGAGGCGGTTCGGGTGTCAGCCGCGCCTGGCCGCTTCTATCGCCGCGACGTCGATCTTCCTCATGGTCATCATTGCGTCGAAAGCCCGCTTTGCCGGATCGCCGCCCTCGCGCAGCGCTTCCATCAGAACACGCGGCGTGATCTGCCAGGATACGCCCCATCTGTCCTTGCACCAGCCGCATTCGCTTTCCTGGCCGCCATTGCCAACGATGGCGTTCCAATAGCGGTCCGTCTCTTCCTGGTCTTCGGTGTAGATCTGAAATGAAAAGGCTTCATTGTGCTTAAACACCGGACCGCCATTCAAGCCGACGCAGGAAACACCTGCGACCGTAAACTCGACGACCAGCACATCGCCCTGCTTGCCTTCCGGATAGTTTCCCGGCGCGCGGATGACGGCGCCCATGGCGCTGTCGGGAAAAGTCTCGACATAGAAATTGGCGGCGGCCTCTGCGTCCTTGTCGTACCACAGGCAAATCGTGTTCTTTGCCATTATTCTGCTCCTCCTGCTCCGTTTCCCGCATGTGAAATAGGCGCGAGGTCGCATTTCTCCACCCTGATCGACGCCATTTCAACCGTGCCCGGTGAAATGCACGTCGCATAAAAACATGATTATTTTTCTCTTGTTTTTACCCGATGACAAAGCTATATCGCGCACGCACTTTCGTTCGATTTCGTCGACAATAGTCATCAGGATATTTCGTGACCATATTGAAATCAGTTTTGGCCGTTTCAGTTCTTTGCGCGACCCTTTGCTTTGCCGGATCGGCAGTCTCTGCCGCTTCGACCAGCTATCCACTGACCATCGACAATTGCGGCGCCAAGGTCACGTTCCAGAAGGCTCCGGAGCGCGCGATCGGGCTCGGCCAGAACAGCGCCGAAATTCTTCTCCTGCTCGGCCTCGAAAACAAAATGGGCGGCACCGCCTTCTGGCCCAACAAGGTTCTGCCGCAGCTTGCGGAAGCCAATTCCAAGGTCAAGCTGCTGACGGTCGAGTTCCCGACCTTTGAATCGATCCTCGCGGAAAATCCTGACTTCGTCACGGCAGCGCTCCCGACCCTGATGGGACCGAGCAGCAAGGTGGCAAAGCGCGAGGATTTCGAAAAGCTCAGTATCCCCACCTATGTTTCCCCCAGTATCTGCCCAGCCCAGGGCGCCGCTCAGGACAAATACGGCAATGCCGCGCGTGGCCAGATTTGGAACATGAGCGCTCTCTACCAGGAAATCGATGAACTCTCGCAGATTTTCGATGTCCGCGACAAGGGCCAGGCGCTGATCGCGGATTTCAAAAAGCGGGAAGAGGCACTGCGCGCGAATGCGCCGACCGTCGGCAAGAAGCTCTCCTATGTCTTCTGGTTCTCGAGCCCGTCGCCATCTGCGGATGCCTATGTCGGCGGAAAGAACAGCCCCTCGGGTTATATCGCCGACCTGCTTGGTGGCCGCAATGCCATTACCACCGAAGCGGAATGGCCGACGCTCGGCTGGGAGAGCATCATCGCCGCCAATCCGGATGTCATCGTCGTCGCGAGCCTCGACCGCAATCGCTGGGAGCTCGACAAGCCGGAAGCCAAGATCAAGTTTCTCACCACGGATCCTGCCGTCAGCCAACTAGCCGCGGTCAAGAACAAGGCGATCGTCGTCATGGACGGCCAAGCCATGAACCCCACCATCCGGACGATCTATGGCGCCGAGCAGGTCGCCCAGCAACTCAAGGCGCTTGGTCTTCTGAAGTGACCGACACATATCGAACCCTGAGGCAGCTCGCCATCATCGGCCTGCTGCTTTTTGCCTCTCTCGCGGCGATCTGTCTGACGATCGGTGTCAGCGTCGGCATCGGCGACATGCCGATCCCGCTTTCGACGACCTTCTACGCCATCACCAACAGGCTGGGATGGACGGGGATCGAACTCAACCGCATCCACGAAACGGTGATCTGGGACTATCGCCTCAGCCGGGCACTCGTGGCCGCTTTCTGCGGAGCGGGCCTGGCCCTCTCAGGAGCGATGATGCAGTCGCTCCTTCGCAACCCTCTTGCCGAACCCTATGTGCTCGGCATCTCGGCGGGCGCTTCGACCGGCGCGGTCGCCATCGTCATACTCAATATCGGCGCCGGAGCGATTTCCCTTTCGGCTGGTGCCTTTGTCGGCGCGTTTGCAGCCTTCTTCTTCGTCGCTCTGCTTTCGAACGGCACGCGAGGCGGCGCCGACCGCACCATCCTTGCCGGCGTTGCCGCCTCCCAGCTGTTCAACGCTGCGACATCCTATATCGTGACGACATCGGGAAACGCACAGCAGGCGCGGGATGTGATGTTCTGGCTGCTCGGCAGTTTCGGTGGCGTCCGCTGGCCGGAATTCATGCTGGTCGCGACCATTGTCGGTTTCGGGTTCGCGGCTTGCCTGCTCTATGCACGCGTGCTGGATGCGTTCGCTTTTGGCGATGAGGCCGCCTCGTCTCTTGGCGTCAATGTCGGGCGGGCGCGGATCGCGCTCTTCGCGCTGACCGCGATCATCACGGCAACCATCGTCAGCATGGTCGGCACGATCGGCTTTGTCGGTCTGGTCGTCCCGCATGCGGCGCGCTTCTTCGTCGGACCGCTTCACATCCGGTTGCTGCCGGCCTGCGCAATTGCCGGCGCCATCTTCATGGTTCTCGCCGATATTGTCTCCCGCATCCTCATTCCACAGCAGGTTCTGCCGATCGGCGTGGTCACGGCACTCGTCGGCGTTCCCTTCTTCTCCATCATTCTCTACCGGTTCCAGCGCGCATCATGAGCATCAAGGCCGACAATATCAGCTGGAAAATCGGCGCGAAGACCATTCTCGACGGGGTCTCTTTCGAGGCGCCTGCAGGCAAGATGCTCGGCCTGCTCGGGCCGAACGGCTCCGGCAAGACCTCGCTCCTGCGTCTGCTTGCCGGGTTGAAACGGCCGAATTCCGGTCGCATCATTCTCGAAGAAAAGGATCTGCAGCGGATGTCCCGCCGCTCGATCGCAAGGCGCGTCGCCTTCGTCGAGCAGCACAGCACAACCAACGCCAATCTCAGGGTCATCGATGTCGTAAAGCTCGGCCGGTTTCCGCATCGCTCAATGTTTTCCGGCTGGACGCCGGCGGATGACGAAGCAGTGGAAGACGCTCTCGAACGCGCCGGCATGAGACAGAAACGCAACGATCGATGGCAGAGCCTGTCGGGCGGCGAAAAGCAGCGCACCCATATCGCACGAGCCCTGGCACAGGCGCCGAAGGAACTGATCCTCGACGAACCGACCAACCACCTCGATATCCAGCATCAGATCGGTCTGATGCGCCTGGTTGCGGGCCTGCCGGTCACCAGCATCATCGCTCTTCACGATCTCAACCATGCCGCCATGTTCTGCGATGAGCTGATCATCATGCAGCACGGCAGGATCGTCGCCTCCGGGACCCCGGAAGGCGTACTGAGCGAAGATCTCCTGAGAAACGTCTTTGCCGTCGAGGCAAGGGTCGAAACTTCTCGCCATCACTCCCGGCCGCATATTCACTACCTGCGATGACAGGAATCCGGAATCGGTTTGCTTGATTGTTCTTGCCTCGCAGAAGAACCGGGCGCATCTTCCGCGATAGCCTCGGCAGGGTCGAGGGCTTTGCACAACACTGGCGAGAGACCGCATTGGCGTCGATCTTCGGCGCCCGGCAGATGAGGGAATGCATGACAGACAGGCTCAAGGGCAAGATTGCCATCATTTCGGGCGGCGCCACCGGCATGGGCGGTGCAGCGTCGCGCCTGTTTGCGGCGGAAGGCGCCAAGGTCGCGATCATCGACAGAAACGGCGATGCGGCAGCCGAGACCGTGCGTGATATCCGCGAGGCCGGCGGGGTTGCCGACCACTGGGTTGCCGATGTTTCGAATGAAGCGGCCGTCAATGCGGCGGTCAAAGCATCGAAGACCGCTTTGGTGCGGTAACCGTGCTCTTCAATCATGCCGGCACCATCGTCATCAAGCCGTTTCTCGAAACGACGCTTGAAGAATGGGAATGGCTCCATGGCGTCAACGTCCGCTCGATGTTCCTGATGACCAGGGCCGTGCTGCCGGGCATGATAGCAGCCGGTGGCGGCTCCATCGTCTGCACCTCGTCGATTTCGGCAGTTGCCGCAACGCCGATGGAAGTGCTCTACGACACGACGAAAGGGGCGGTTCATATGTTTGCCCGCGCCATCGCCGTCGAGTTCCGCGATCGCAATATTCGCTGCAATGCGGTCTGCCCCGGCTTCATTTGCACGCCGCATGGGCTGCGCGAGGTCGCCGAGCTACAGGCCCTCGGCGTCGATGTCTCGGATGCGGCGATCGCCGCGCAGCAGGGCCGGATCGGCGAGCCCGAGGATGTGGCCCGCGCCGCCCTCTATCTGGCCTCGGACGAATCCAACTTCGTCAACGGCATCCATCTCTTCGTCGACAACGGCTTTACCGCCATCTGATCACTGAGGCAGTGGAACGCCGCGAACGTTCTGTCGAGACAGCGTCAGCGCCCCACCTGATCCAGCGATTTGACGGCTACGCCGAACGACAGGAAGTGTTTGAGATTGGCGGTGATTGCGGTCAGCTTATGAACGCTTGCCAGGAGCACCATCACGATTGCAGAGGGAGCAATGGCAGCCGGAACAGGAGCCGGAGCGGCGGGCGGGTATCCTGGGAGAGAACCGCCAAGGGATCAATGGAACGACGGCCGCGAAGCCGCTGTTACAAGGCGGCAAGCGAACGGATACCTTTATGGCAGCCGCCTGGAGTCCCATCAAGCCTTTCGCACCTTGTGCCCGGTTTTGACGCCAGCCGGCGAGGCCACCGATGCACGTTTGACAAGCGAGCATTCGAGCTTGGTGATCTGGTAGCGGCGCTCCCGCGGCAAGACGGCCGTCTCGAGATGTTCGATCGCCCACTGGCCCATGGCCATGTGGGGCAGGACCGAGGTCGTCAAGGGCGGCACGAGATGGCGGCAGATATCTTCGTCATCATAACCCATAACCGACATATCCTCCGGAATATGGAGCCCCGCCTCCTTCAGGGCTTCGTAGCAACCGATGGCGGTACGGTCGTTCTGGCAAAAGATCGCCGTTGGACGTTCGGGAAGCGAAAGCAGCTTCATCGTGCCGGCATAGCCGGCACTCGCCGACCAGTCGCCTTCGATGACAAGTTCCGGATCGAATGGAATATCGGCCGTCGCCAAGGCTCGGCGATAGCCGGTCAACCTGTCCTGGGCTGCCTGCATCCACGGCTCGCCCGTGATCGTCGCAATACGATGATGCCCATGCGAGATCAGATGCCGGGTCGCCGTCTGTCCGCCGGCAATCTCGCTTGGAACGACAGCCGGAAAGGCGTAGTCGGACGTATAGCAATTCAGAAGAACGATCGGGATATCGAGATTGTAGAGATAGTCCGGTACCTCCACTTCGCGGGTGAATATGGTCATGTAGATGAGCGCCGAGATGCCGCTGTTGCTGAGCGCCTTGATCGCTCTCGGCTCCATGATGGGATCGCTCATGGTCTGCGCGACGAGCAGAACGTTTCCGGCGTTCCAGCAAGCCTGACGCGCACCTTCGATGGCAACGACCGCCTCCGGACTGGTCGCGAGCTGATCGACGGCGAAGCCGATGACGCCATCGAGCTTCGAGAGCGACAGAAGTGCCGGCGGCGCGGCAAGTACCGGCGCAACGTAGCCGAGTTGGCGGGCTGCGTCGATGACCCTATCGCGCGTCTGCTGTGACAGGCGCATGCCGGGCGTATTGTTGAGGACGAAGGACACCGCGCTTTGCGAACATCCGGCGGCCTTGGCAATATCAGTCATCGTGACCCTGCTGCCGGAACGGCGGCCGCTTCGTTTCGATAGACTCCTGTCGGCGGCCGTGCGGTCGCCGTTTGCGGCCGATAGCTTTTTCATAACTGCGTCTCATCTCCCCTGAGGCAAAATCGGCCTATAATCCCCACGGCCGGTTTCGCGCGCGCTAATACCTATTATCATCGATTGCTCGAGCTGCGCAACTGCGCGGACGCGAATACGATCGCTACCCACATCTTCGTACTGAAGTTAGCCTTCAATTAAAGCAGCTTGCCGAAATCCTGGCACAGAACGCTTCGCTCCTGTGAAATTATATTACTAATACTGTTTACTAATTGAAATTAGTCGTATACGGTCGCTGTTGCGGTTGGACGTGTCATCTCTCGTTCTGCGAGAACCCTAGGAGGGGGCAGGCCCGCCCTGCCGCAGGTTGCAACTAGATCCCATCAGAGGATCTATGGGAGGACGATCATGAAGTACGTAACACGGGGCGCTGCCGCCTTTGCGGCAGGGTTGCTGATGAGCTATGCTACGGCGACCTACGCCGCCGATAAGCCCACTCTCGCATTTGTGGTCAACGGCGCATCCGACTTCTGGAAGGCAGCCGAAGCCGGCGTCAAAAAGGCTCAGGCCGAACTGCCGGATTTCAACATGGAATTGAAATATCCCGAACAATCGTCCGTCGCGATCCAGCAGAGACTGATGGAAGATCTCGTGGCAGCCGGCGTCAAGGGGATCATGGTTTCCGCCGTCGATCCCAAGACCTCGACGGAAGGGCTGAACAAGATCGGCTCGGAAACAGCGCTGTTTACCACCGATAGCGACGCACCGGATACGAACCGCATCGCCTATATCGGCTCATCGAACGTCGATGCCGGCAAGCAGGCCGCCGAAATCGCCAAGAAAGCCATGCCAAACGGGGGCAAATGCATCGGCTTCGTGGGACTTCTCGGCGCAGACAATGCCAAGGAGCGCATCCAGGGCATGAAGGATGGCCTGGCAGGCACGAAGATTGAGCTGACCGACGTGCGCGGCGACGACATCGACCAGACGAGAGCGAAGAAGAATGTCGAAGACGCGCTCGTTGCAAGCCCGGACGTCACCTGCATGGTCGGCTTCTACTCCTACAACACGCCGCGCATTTATGAAGCGCTGCGCGAAGCCGGCAAGCTCGGCCAGATCACCGTCGTCGGCTTCGATGACGACCCGATCACGCTCGGCGGCGTCAAGGAAGGAACGATTGCGGCAACGGTCGTCCAGCAGCCCTACCTCTGGGCCTATCAAGGCATGAAGCTGATGGCCGCCTATCTGAAGGGCGACAAATCGGGGATTCCAGCCAACAAGCTCATCATCATCCCGACGAAGATCATCGGCAAGGATGACGTCGATGCCTATGCGGCCAATCTGAAGGCCATGGCTGGCAATTAACGCCTGCCCGCAGCAGCGCCGGTTGCGGGGACCGGCGCGCTGCTCGAATGCAACTGCTCACGTCGCCGCGGCTTTCGCAGCCACATCGCACAGGCATGATATTCGTTATGAACCAGCGTTCGGATACATTGGTAACGAGTGAAACCACTGTGCCGTTTCTCAGCCTTTCGGGAATCGGCAAGACCTATCCGGGCGTGGTAGCGCTCGATAATTTCTCAATGGACGTCAGGCCCGGCGAGGTGATCGGCCTTGTCGGTGAGAACGGCGCCGGCAAATCGACGCTCATGAAAATCCTTGGCGGCGTCGTCAAGCCGGACCACGGCAGCATCCGGCTCGACGGAGCCGAGCACGGCGCCTTCACCGTCGAAAGCAGCATCGCATCCGGGATTGCCTTCGTTCATCAAGAGCTCAACCTGTTTGAAAATCTCGATGTTGCCGCCAATATTTTCCTCGGCCGCGAACCGCTGCGCGGCGGCGCCCTGAAACTGGTCGACCGCGCCCGCCTGCGTGACATGGTCACCCCTCTTTTGAAGCGCGTCGGCGCCAATTTTTCGCCGGATACGCCGGTTTCAGCACTGTCGCTTGCCCAGCAGCAGATGGTCGAAATCGCCAAGGCGCTCTCCATTAACGCCCGCCTCGTCATTCTCGACGAACCGACTTCGAGCCTGCCGCTTGCCGAGACGGAAAAGCTGCTGGCTGTCATATCCTCGCTGAAGGCCGATGGCATCAGCGTCATCTTCATTTCGCATCGCCTGCATGAAGTCGAACGCGTTGCCGACCGCGTCATCGTTCTGCGCGACGGAACGCTTGTCGGCACATTGCCGAAAGATGCGATCGACCACGATCGCATGGTGAAGCTGATGATCGGCCGGGCATTGGCCGCACGCTCCGTGGAAGCGGCGCGTCCGCCCGGCGATATCGCGCTGAAGGTGGCAGCCCTTCGCACGGCCGCCTATCCGACACGGCCCGTCAATCTCGACATTCGTTACGGCGAGATCCTCGGACTTGCCGGTCTTGTCGGCTCAGGCCGGACGGAGCTTGCCCGCGTCCTGTTCGGGGTCGACCACAGCTATGGCGGCAACATCGCCCTCGGCGGACGCGACCTGAAATTGCGATCCGCGGGAGATGCCGTGGCCAATGGCATTTTCCTCGTGCCAGAGGATCGCAAGCTGAACGGCATTCTGCTCGATATGCCGATCTCGCAGAATATATCGCTACCCAATCTTCCGGCCTTTGCGCGCCGCTCCATGGTTTCAGCGGAGCGCGAAAGCGCCGTGGCCGAAACGCAGCGCCGGCAACTCGCCATCAAGACGCCGTCGGTCGCGACCCGTACGGCTACGCTTTCGGGCGGCAACCAGCAGAAGGTCGTGCTCGCCAAATGGCTGGCGATGCATCCGAAGGTGCTGATCTTCGACGAGCCTACCCGTGGCATCGATATCGGCGCCAAGAGCGAAATCTACGGACTGATGCGCAAGCTTGCGGATGCTGGCGTCGCAATCCTGATGATCTCGAGCGACATGGAGGAGGTGATCGGCGTCTCCGACCGCATCGCCGTCATGCATGAGGGCCGGATCTCCGGCATCCTCGAGAAGGATCAGTTCAGTCAGGAAAACGTGCTTTTGCTGGCCGTCGGCAAGACGCTACACTAGAGCAGCTTAGTTATTCGCGGAAGAATAAAACTGCTCCATCTCATTGTTCTAACGGCTGCAGCCAATGGGAATTGATATCGATGAGTAAGAAAGATCTGGGCCTGCTTCTGTTGATCATCGTCGTCGGCATTGTCGTGACGCTCATCAATCCGCGCTTCCTTCTGCCGATCAATCTCGCCAATACGTCGAACCTCATCGGCCTCTTCGGGATATTGTCGATCGGCCAGGCCTTCGTCATCATCACCGGCGGCATCGAGCTTTCCGTCGGTTCGCTGGTTGCCTTGCTGGGTGTCCTGTTCATCGATTTCATCGCCGTCCAGAACATGCCCTGGGCGATTGCCCTGCCCTTGATCCTGGTCCTGGGCGGCGTGCTGGGAGCGATCCATGGCTGGCTGATTACCCGGCTCAATCTCCAACCCTTCGTCGTCACCCTTTGCGGCCTCCTGATCTATCGTGGTGCTGCGCGCTTCTACACGGCGGACGGCACGGCCGGCTTCGCCTTCGGCCAGAACTTTCCGACGCTGGAATTCCTGACGGCCGGCCGGTTCTACGGCGTGCCGAACACCTTCATCGCACTCGTGATCATTGCCGCCGTCATGTGGATCGTTCTGCACCGCTCCGTCTATGGCCGCTATCTCTACGCCATCGGCAAGAATGAGGAGGCGGCAAAATATTCCGGCATCCGCACCACGAAGATGGTGACCGTGGCCTACATCATCTGCGGGGTGCTGACGGCGCTTTCGGCGATCTATTTCGCCATGTACACCCGTTCCATCTCGCCGGCGAGCCACGGGCAGTTCTATGAACTCTATGCCATCGCCGCGGCGGTTCTCGGCGGCTTTTCGCTGCGTGGCGGCGAAGGATCCCTCATCGGCGTGGTACTGGGGACGATCCTGCTGCAGGAATTGCAGAATCTCGTCAATCTGCTCGGCATTCCCTCTTCGCTCAACTTCGCCGTCATGGGCGGCGTCATCCTGATCGGTGTCTTGATCGACCAGCAATGGAGCGCTATCCGGGCGCAGCGACGCCTGGTATCGGCGGCGCGACAGGCGGAAGCAAGGCAGCCGGCCGAACAGCCGCAAGCCTAGCCGACCGGCGATCAGGTCCGCGGTAAATCACTCATGTCATCCACTTGCGATGCTAAACAAACGCGCCGCAACAGGTCGATGAACAATCGCACCTTGGCCAGCAGATGGCTACGGTTCGGATAGATCGCGCTGATGGTAAATTCCGCGGCCCGATAGTCGGGCATGACACGCGGGCGAAGGCCGCACAGCGACCTCTTCGAAGACGATGAAGCTCGGGGTAAGAAAGATGCCCTGCTCGCTCGCCACGAGAAAACGCAGCATTCCGGCACTATTCGAGACAACATTGCCCGAGATCTTAACCCCACCTGCATGCCGCGGCATCTTCGAAACGCCATTCATCACCATAAGGGTAATAAGTATATTGCAGGCAATTATGCTCCGCGAGATTGGCCGGCACTTTCGGCATGCATGTCGCGATATTCGGGCGAGCGGATGAGCATGTGCCGCCAGGGCGCAAGCTTGCACGCGACGAGCGTCGAATCGGACGCGGGTAGGGTTCTGATCATCAGATCGTAACCCTCCGCGACCATGTCGATCGGCCGTTCGCCGACGTTGAAATCAAGTGAGATCGCCGGATATAGCGTCAGGAATTCGTTAACCACCGGAAGCAGGACGAAGGATGGCGCCGCTGGTATAAAGCTTCAGCGTGCCGCGCGGCATAGTGCTAGAGCCGTTTCGCTTTTCTTCGAATCGCGAAGATGCTCTATCTCTTTGTTTTACGGAATTCCGGACGGAAAACCACTACGCACTTCTCCTGGAATTGCTCTAAGCGCGCCCGCTGTCCGGTCGGCCTCCCTCGAGATTATAGGCGGCCGGTTCCTTCCCCTTTTCGCGTCTGACATGTGTTGCATGAAATCAACAACCCTTTTTTCCGTTTCCGGATATTTCCGGAACGGATTTACAAACAATCAGTACGTATATAGCTGTGTTACCGGGAGCTAATTAGCTTGCGATCTGGTGGGGTGTTGTTTCAGCCGCCAGCTAACGAGGTTCCAAAGGGGTGGGGATGATACCGGCAGTCTTATGCAGTTGCTGGTGTTTGCTTCTTGTTGCAAGAGGCTCCTCCAGGATGGTCTATTGTGCTCGCTCCTTGGAATGTGTACGATCAGTTACAACCAGGAGTTTAATAATGAACATCAAGAGCCTTCTTCTCGGCTCCGCTGCTGCACTGGCAGCAGTTTCCGGCGCCCATGCGGCTGACGCGATCGTCGCTGCTGAGCCGGAGCCGCTGGAATACGTCCGCATCTGCGATGCGTACGGCGCAGGCTACTTCTTCATTCCGGGCACTGAAACCTGCCTCAAGGTCGGTGGCATGGTTCGTACGGAAGGCAAGTGGTACGACGCCTACAATGCCAATAGCCATAACGGTACTCTCTGGCATACCCGCGCTCAGCTGAGCCTCGACACAGCGACCGACACCGAATACGGTCCGCTGAAGACCAACACGGTCATTCGTTGGGACTGGCAGGAGGGCAACTCCACCGCCACGAAGCTGCTCTGGGCCAACATCAGCCTCGGCGGTTTCCTCGTCGGTAAGGCCGATTCGCAGTTCAACTACTACACGGGTTATGCCGGCGACGTCATCAACGACGACGTGATCTATGACGGTCCGTACGAACTCAACCAGTTGACCTACAGCTACGACGCCGGCAACGGCTTCACGGCTGTCGTCTCGCTCGAAGACAGCAACTCCACCGGCTCGGGCGCTGGTTATGGCGCGAGCTGGGCAAGCGACGACAAGGCCAACCACTACGCTCCTGACGTCGTTGCCGGTGCCGGCTTCAAGTCCGGCGCATGGGGCTTCAAGGTCGTCGGCGGTTACGACTCCATCAAGTCGGAAGGCGCCATCAAGGCTCGTGTCGACGCTGACTTCGGCGTATTCTCGGCCTTCCTGATGGGCGGCTGGAACACCGATGGCGACAACCTCAACAAGTATGCAGGCACCAACCTGGCCCGTTCTTCTTGCCCGGCTAACGATGCATCGAAGTGCGGCTGGGGTGACTGGGCCGTTTGGGGCGGCGTTGGCGTTCCGATCAACGAAAAGCTGAAGTGGAACCTCCAGCTCGCTTACACCGACTCGAAGATCTTTGCCGCGACCACCAACGTCAAGTGGAACCCGGTCAAGAACCTGCTCATCGAGCCGGAAGTCTCCTACACCAACTTCGATTCTGTGAACCAGGATCAGTGGGCTGGTATCCTGCGCTTCCAGCGCAGCTTCTAATAGCGATTACCTGGTCTACCTGGGACCAGGTACGGGAAGCCTGATGTACCGATCCATCAGGCTTCTCATAGCGATCGGTTGACCTCCGATCAAAGCCGGAAGGATCCGGTTTCCCTCCGGGTCCTTCTTATTGCCCCGGCAAAGCCGATGACCTCCCCATCATCAAAACGGCGGCATCAATCCGGCGCGTAGTATCCCGCCTGATGGGCGGCACGATCCAGCGCCTCCCGGAAATCGGGATGAGCAAGCGCGATCATCGCCTTCGCCCGCTCTGCCACCGATTTGCCCTTGAGGTTCACCCAACCATATTCCGTGACCACGATATGGATATCGTTGCGCGACGTCGTTACCGGACCTGTGAGGGTCGGAACGATACGCGAAAGCGTTCCCTTCGCCGCCGTCGCGTGACAGGCGATGATCGAGCGGCCGCCGCGTGAGCCATAGGCACCGCGAACGAAATCCACCTGACCGCCGGTACCGCTGAACTGTCTTCCATTGATGAATTCGGAATTGCACGCACCGTTGAGATCGATCTGCAGCGTCGCATTGACCGACACCATGCGGTCGTTCTGAGCGATGACGAACGGATTGTTCACATAGTCGACGGGATGCGCCTCGACATCGGGATTATCGTTCAGGAAGTCGTAAAGCGGCTTGTCTCCCAGCGCGAAGGTGAAGATGGTCCGCCCGACATGTATCTGCTTGCGGCTATTGTCGACCACACCGGTTCTGACCAGATTGGCCAATCCTGATGTCATCATTTCGGTGTGGATGCCGAGGTGGCGGTGCTGGGAGAGACCGGAGCAAACGGCGTCAGGCAAAGCACCGATGCCCATCTGCAAGCAATCGCCATCATCCACAAGCCCCGCTATGATGGCGCCGATCGCATCATCGACTTCCGAACGAGGCGCGGCAGCGAGCGCCGGCAGGCTTACCTCGTTCTCGACGAGTGCCGTGACGCTTGAGACCGGGATCATGCAATTGCCCCGTATGTAGGGCATGCTGGGATTGACTTCGAGGATCAGCCGGGCGCCGGGCTTGCGGGCGACCGCCAGGGCATAATCGGTGCTGGCGCCAAGACTGAAATTCCCGTCCGCATCCATGAGCGAGACGGTAGCTATCAATGTATCGACGCCGACATGCTCCACCAGAGAGCGCGGCACCTGGCTGAAATGGCACGGCACGATTTCGGCGGCAGGCAGCATCTCCGTCATTCGCCGCTTATCCAGGGCGCGATCCACCGCTCCATGAAAATAACTCATGGGAACGATGCGGTCGCGCAGGTCGAAGTCGAGCACGCTGGAACCGGCAACACCCGTGTAAAGCAGGTAGTAAAGCCGGACATTGTCCACCGCGCCGGCCCGCGCATGTTGGGCCAATGCCGCAAGTACGGCGGGCGGCTGGCCGGCAGCGATCGGCATGGCGATCTTCGCCCCGGACGGTATCAAGGCAACGGCCTCGTGGGCAGAGCGCACGCGTTCGCGATATTGCGTCTGATAATTAGCGGCCATCGAGTCCCTCCCCTGAATGCCACCGTCAGCACAATTTGGCGTCCCACTGCGAAATCGCGGCCGGCCCTCCTCCGAGGCCGCCACGAGCGCTTGCTGCGGTGGAACGCGCTTACATAAAAGCGCCGAACCTGCTGTTTGCGCAAGACCCGAACATCAGCTGAATTTCCGGCAAGACAGGCCGCCGCCGGCGCCACAGCCTTAGGGAAGCGTCTTCATGCTCGGCAACGAACTGTGCCTGCGCCGCTTCAGGCCACCAACTAATTGTGTAGTTCCGCAGTGTGATGGTGCATCATTGAACCCGAGTCGTCTGGAAGAGGATGCATTATGGGAAGTATTCTTGAGGCAGCGCCCGTACGACGCGGCGTCTTCGAGCCGACTTCCAAGCGTCGCAGGAAAGCACTCGGTCGCTGGGCCCGCCGCCTTGCAATTCCGGGAAAACGCGCAGCGGTTTTCCGTCCGGAGTAGCGTCAAACAAAGAGACAGAGCGGATCAGAGATTCCGTGAAAAGCGGAACCGCTCCAGGTCAGGGAGAACATTCATGAACATCGGACAGGCGGCGAAAGCATCGGGCGTTTCGGCCAAGATGATCCGCTATTACGAAGAAACCGGCCTTATTCCGGCGGCCGGCAGAACGGCATCGGGCTACCGCGACTATTCGGATACCGACGTGCACATGCTGCGTTTCATTCGCCGCGCGCGCGATCTCGGCTTTGCTGTGGCCGAAATCAGCGAACTTTTGGAACTCTGGCGCGACGAAAGCCGCCAGAGCGCGGAGGTCAAGGCCCTCGCCCAAGGCCATATCAAGGCACTAAAGAAAAAGATCGCGGACCTGCAGGATATGGAACATACGCTCACCACGCTCGTTAATTCCTGCCGGGGCGATCATCGCCCCCATTGCCCGATTCTGCAGCGCCTCGAGACCGATCGGGAAGACGAAAACCTGTCGATCCAGCCTCGAACCGGCGCGATCGAGCGGCCCCCGCAATAATTCCTGCCCCCGATCTCTTGGGCGGCGCGTTGCCGACGTAAAGCTCGGGATAACCTCCTGGCCAAGGCCGCTCAGGCCCGCCCATCCAGGAATTGCCGGAGGCGCGGCACGACGAAATCGAGGAAGACGCGGACACGCTGCGGCATGCGCGCGCCACCGAGAAAGACCGCATGGATCTGCTCCTCATCGGGCTCGATGACATCGGCAAGCACCTCGACGAGACGGCCGGCCGCAATATCGGCCCGGACGTGATAGTCACCCATGCGGGCAAGCCCCACACCTGCCAGCGCCATGCGCCGCACGGTTTCGCCGTTATTGGCAAGCAGCGAACTCGTCATGGCACGATCGACGATGCGGCCGCTTTCCCGCACCGGCCAGACGGGTGCAAGACGGCGGAAATTGAAGCCCAGGCAATTGTGCCGGGAGAGGTCATCGACACGCAGCGGTATTCCATGGCGATCGAGATAGCTGGGCGCGGCGACGATCTTGCGGCGGGCAATGCCGATGCGGCGCGCAATCATGCCTGAAGCCGGTAGGGTCCCGACCCGAAAAGCAACGTCGGTGCGGTCGAGGTAAAGATCGACGATCTCGTCGGACAGCGACAGATCGACGGTGACGTTGGGATAGATCCGCCAGAATTCCGGCAAGAGGGGTTCGAGCCCAAGCACTCCCAGGGCAACGGAGATATTGACCCGCACTGTGCCGCCGGTCGTCGTCGCGCCCTGTGCCAGCTCCTGTTCGACCTCGTCGAGATCATGCAGCAGGGCCTGGCTGCGCTCATAATAGATCTGGCCCTCCGGAGTCAGCGACAAGCGCCGGGTGGAGCGCTCGACGAGCCGCACGCCTAGCCTGGCTTCGATGCGTGAAATCAGTTTGCTGACGGTTGAAGGTGTCATGCGCAGCAGGCGCGCCGCTTCGGAAAAGCTGCCTGCTTCCACCACGCGAAGAAATACCTGCATTTCGCCTGCGCGATTATCCACTGGAGCACCATTTTTGATTTTGTTTCACAAATAATGTGAAAACTCGCCCAATTATCAAGTGGGTATGCTCTCTCTATTTCATAGGCGAAGAGATTGCGCCCTCAAATTCGGCGCCCGATCCATTCAAGGCGGCCAAAGCCGCTGAGGTTTTCAAAGGAGTTTTCGATGCTCACCGTTACTGCCCACGGCACAACAATTCCCGCGCTCGGCTTCGGCGTCTTCCGCATGTCGGACGCGGAAGTCGAACGCGTCATACCCGCCGCACTCGAAGTCGGCTTCCGTCATTTCGATACGGCCCAGATCTA
Source organism: Rhizobium sp. JAB6 (assembly GCF_003024605.1). Lineage (GTDB taxonomy): Bacteria > Pseudomonadota > Alphaproteobacteria > Rhizobiales > Rhizobiaceae > Rhizobium. Next base: position 205,315 of record NZ_PYJQ01000004.1, read on the forward strand.
TCAGAACGAAGCAGCACTCGGCCGGGCCTTGCAAACGGCTGGCGCACGACGCGACGATCTGTTCCTGACCACCAAGGTCTGGGTCGACAATTACAGCAACGAGAAGTTCGCAGCTTCGGTCGACGAAAGCCTCGACAAGCTGAAGACCGACCGCGTCGACCTTCTCCTGCTACACTGGCCGGGCGACAAGGTTCCGGTCGCGAAGCAGATCGAAATGCTGAACGCTGTCAAGGCCACCGGCAAGACCCGCTTCGTCGGCGTCAGCAACCAGAATATCGCGCAGATGCGGGAATCGGTCAGACTTTCCAGTACGCCGATCGTGACCAATCAGGTCGAGATCCATCCTTATCTGCCCCAACATGCCCTTGCCGCAGCGGCGAAAGCGAACGATATTGCAATCACTGCCTATTATGGCATGGCAGACGGCGCTGTGCCGAAGGAGCCGGTACTGCAGCGGATCGGCGCCAGATACGGAAAGAGCGCCGCCCAGGTCGGACTTCGCTGGCTGATCCAGCAAGGCCACATCGCCCTGTCCAAGACGGCCAATCCGGAGCGCGTGAAGGAAAACATCGCAATCTTCGACTTCACTCTCGACGAGGCGGATATGGCCGCCATCGCCACTCTCGCTCGCCCGGATGGCCGGATCGTCAGCCCGCCCGGCCTCGCGCCCGAATGGGACGCCTAAGGAGATTTCAACATGGATACCAAGTTTTCGACGGCCGAAAAGGCCCAAACATCCTCTCACGCCCGATGGGCGCTTCTCGCCCTTGCGATCGGAGCCTTTGGCATCGGCACGACCGAGTTTTCGCCGATGGGACTTCTCCCGGTCATCGCCAAGGGAGTCGATGTCTCGATCCCGACCGCCGGCCTCCTTATCAGTGCCTATGCGATCGGCGTGATGGTCGGCGCCCCCTTCATGACGCTCGCCTTCAGCCGCTTCGGCAAGCGCACGGCACTGATGCTGCTGGTGAGCATCTTCACGATCGGCAATCTCATGTCGGCCATGGCGCCAGGCTATTTCACGCTGCTGCTTGCCCGGCTCGTCACCAGCCTCAACCATGGCGCCTTCTTCGGCCTGGGCGCGGTGGTGGCGGCAAGCGTGGTGCCAAAGGAAAAGCAGGCAAGCGCCGTTGCCGCCATGTTCATGGGGCTGACGATCGCCAATATCGGCGGCGTGCCGGCCGCAACCTGGGTTGGTCAGCAGATCGGCTGGCGCATGGCTTTCGCAGGAACGGCGCTAATCGGTATTGCCGCCATCGCCGCGCTTTGGGTCGCCCTGCCGAAAGGTAAGCGCGGTGCGATGCCCAACGTCAGGCGGGAACTTGCCGTGCTTACCCGTCCGACGGTGCTCATTGCCATGGCAACCACCGTCATGGGGGCAGGCGCGATGTTCTCGCTGTATACCTATGTCGCTCCGACCCTTACCGAACTCACCGGCGCATCCAATAGCTTCGTCACCCTGGGACTGGTCCTGATCGGCATCGGCTTCACGATCGGCAATTGGCTGGGCGGACGGCTGGCCGACTGGTCGCTCGACGGTGCGACCAAGATCTTCCTGGCTCTGCTTGCCGCCATCATGTTCGTGCTGCCATTGGCAATGATCACTCACGCGGGAGCCGCCATCGGCCTGCTTCTCTGGGGCGGCGCGGCATTTGCCATCGTCCCGCCCGTGCAGATGCGCGTCATGGAAGCAGCGGCCGAAGCGCCGGGCCTTGCTTCCTCCATCAATGTCGGAGCCTTCAATCTCGGCAATGCGTTGGGGGCGGCAACGGGTGCAGCCGTCATCAGTCTTGGTTTCGGCTATGCGGCGGTCTCGATCGCCGGAGGCCTGCTGGCCGCTGCCGGCTTGGTGCTGGTGTTGATCGGCACGCGCAAACCGTCGTCGCTGCCGGCAAATTGCAACGCCTGATAAGGCTCCAAGCGCCCAAGCCTCGCCAATGGGGCAGGATTAAGCGGTCTGCAGGTCAGTCTTATCGCCTGCAGGCGGCTTTACGCCATCCCGGGAATGCGTGCCCGCCAGTGATCGCTTTCCCCAATGATGCTTCGAGAGTCTTTTGTCTCGCTACCTTCCGTTCATAGCCGATACTCCGCGACCAATGATACCCTGGGCGGCAGCTTGTAGCTTCATTCTGAAGGCACCCGTGATCGTATGGTGCTGAACGATGCGCACTTGCCGAATTGGCCGGCACGTCTAATTTGTCTGATGAATTAAGGGGCTTCGTATTGCCAGCGCTGGTTGCTTTCGGATAGACCCTTTCCATCTCTCGTGTTCAGATTTTCCGGAGCATCGAAATGCGTCTTGAACCGCAGCAGCGAATTTATGTCTGCTTCTTCCTCTTTGCGGTGTCGATGGGCGCATTGCTGTCACGCCTTCCAGACCTGCAGGACGCCTTGCAGATTGACAAATCCGAGCTCGGGCTGACACTGATCGGCGCAGCGATCGGCGCGCTGATATCGCTCACTTTCGCCTCCCCCCTCGTCGCACGTCTCGGCGCGCGCAATACGGCATTCATCACCGTGCTCGGAACGTCCGCATCCCTCGCCCTCGTACCCTGGATGGGTCTGGCTCCGCTTGTTTTCGCCGTCCTGATTTGCGAAGGCCTGCTCGCCGGAGCGCTCGAAATCAATCTCAATGTCGAGATCGACCGCATCGAAGCACAGCTCGGTCGTGGCGTGATGAACCGCGCCCATGGGTTCTGGAGCCTCGGCTTTTTCGTCACCGCGCTCGCATCGTCGGCCATCCGCCAGGCGGGCGTTTCGATGCATCTGCACCTTGCCCTGACATTCACCTTCGTGCTGATCGTGGGTTCGCTTGTCATTGCCGGCATGCGCAACGCGCCCGCCCGGCCAACGCATGACCACGCCGATGCAGGCCATATCGCGCTTCCGACATTCGGCCTGCTGCCCCTCTGCGTCATCGGTATTGCCGCCTTCCTCGTCGAGGGCGCGGGCATCGACTGGTCTGCGATCTACATGCGCGACGTCTTTCACGTCGAGCCGTTCGTCGGCGGACTCGGATTGACGCTGTTCACCTTTTTCATGGCGCTGGCAAGACTGTTTGCGGACCGGTTCGTCGATCGCTTCGGCTCCCGCTCCGTTGCACTCTCCCTGCTGCTCCTTTCGACCGCCGGCCTCTGCGCCGTCTGGCTGGCGCCTCATCCCAATGTGGCGCTACTAGGCTTTGCCTTCATGGGCGCTGGTTGCAGCGCGGTCTATCCGCTTGCGGTTTCGGCCGCTGCCCAGCGCACCGACCGCCCCGCCCATGTCAATGTTGCAGCACTTGGACAAATGTCCTTCGTCGTCTTCTTCCTGGCACCACCGCTGCTTGGATTCGTTGCCGAACATGCCGGTATCCGTACCGCCTACCTCGTGTGCATCCCGGTCATCCTTGCTGCCTTGATGGGCATCGGGTCGCTCTCGGCCCGGCGCAGCGCTTTTGCGTAAGGACGTGTTGTCCATTCCGCCTTTTCCAGGGGTCGCATCCAGCTGCACTCGCCTAGACGCTTTCACGGACTTGACCCCAGCAGGAGAAACGTCCAGCCGGGAACAATGGCCAGCTCCGACCGCGCGGTCTCGGACGACAATGCATCCCAAGCGATGACGTTACGGCGCATAGCGCGTGAAGACGTAGTCGTGATCCCTAACGTTGCCGACATGGCAGCTGAGACAGGTCTCATGCTGGGCAACGTCGACCGGTTTGCCGTCGACGAACCGCCCGAAACCCCAGCCGTGGCTATCAGGATATTTCTTGGAGTCCTTCACCATGACCTGCACCGTGGTCGGCGCTCCCGGCACCGTTGCCGGTGCGAACTCCGTCGATTGCTTGCGCTTGTAAGCGAGTTTGACGAGGATCGAGCCGTCCGGAAAAGGCAAGGTGCCCTTCTTATAGGCGCCGATGGCGATATCGTTGCCGAGCACGGCGCGAAGCTCGTCGAGCGGCGGAGCTTCCTGCGCCGGCGCAATGAATTTCCAGTCCCTATAGCCTTCCGGCATGGTCACGCCGTAGATCGGCGATGCATTTTCCGGCGGCGTTGCAGAACCGGCCGACCGAGACGCGGCGACGCCCACAGCAAGGCTCGAGACGGCAAATGCGCCAAGGAATGCGAGTTTCATTTTGGACTCCTGCCCGATGGATGAACTGGCAGGAAAATCGCCCGGAATTGTATCCGCGAGATTTCAGGAAGCGGCTCGATTGTATCGCAATGTAGCTCCGCCAAGCCCCATTCGTGTGAGCTGCTCATCGGAAATCGGGTGGCCACCGCTCCGCTTCGAACGCTAGGCTTCAGGCTCTTGCTGCGCCCGAGGGCCTTGAACGCCCTTGAAGGCCCGCCCAGACCGAGGATCTGACATGACCACATCGACATCCATTTTTGCACCGGCCTTCGCGGAAAGCTCCGTAGAGGCTCGAGTCGACGCCTATGATTGGGCGTCGCTTGCAAGAGAGCTTGACGGCTTCGGCTGCGCCGTTCTCCCGAGGCTTCTGGCACCCGAAGAATGCTGTGCTATCTCCGCGCTCTACCCCGAGGAAAGCCATTTCCGAAGCCATGTCATCATGGCGCGTCACGGCTTCGGACGAGGCGAATACCGCTACTTCAGCTATCCGCTGCCGGAACTTCTCGGTGGATTGCGCACAGCGCTTTATCCCCACCTTGCCGGCATCGCAAACGGCTGGAACGAACGGATGGACGTCGAGGAGCGCTATCCCGATGAACATGCCGCCTTCCTGAAGCAGTGCCACGAAGCAGGCCAGAGGCGCCCGACGCCGCTGCTGCTGCAATATGTGCCGGGAGACTTCAATTGCCTGCACCAGGACCTTTATGGCGAGCTCGCCTTTCCGATTCAGGTCGCCATTCTGCTGTCGGAGCCGGGGCGGGATTTCACCGGTGGCGAATTCGTTTTGACAGAACAGCGCCCACGCATGCAAAGCCGGGTGGAAGTCGTGCCGCTTCGACAGGGCGACGCCGTCGCCTTTGCGGTCCATAATCGGCCGGTGCGGGGAACGAAGGGAAACTACCGCGTCAATCTCAGGCACGGGGTAAGCCGGATCCGCTCCGGCATGCGCCACACCGCCGGCATCATCTTTCACGACGCCCGCTAAGGGCGTTAGCCGACGAAGCCGGCGTAGTTTCTCGGATAATTCTGTGCATGTTGGCCCAGTATGTGTCGTCGTCGTGGTTCTGGTCGCCCGCCAGGACGCGTCCGATCGACGGTTGCGCGAAGCCGGCATAGGCGACAGGGCGAGCGGCGTCGAGACGGGTGTGGGGTGCGACCCCTGCCCCGCGTGCAATGTCGTCAGCAAGCCGAACATCTCGCCGGTGATGCTCGGCCTCGACAAGATCGCCCTGCGATATTGGACGGACGAATTGGTCACCAGATAGATATGCCCTGACAAGTGCCATAGATGCTCGCTCAATGCGTTTTTGCCATGATCGCTGGAAACTGGGGATCTCGCGTGAGGTCACCCGCAGGAAGCCGACTCAGGTAGCCCAATTGAGTGATTCTTGCCGCCCTAGCCCCTGATAATCTTAGCCGGATAGAGGTCCAGCATTCGACAACACCGGGCTTCTGCAATCGAAAGTATACGTCGCCGCCTCAGCTATTTTTCCCAGTTTACGCAGAAAATCCAGCAAAAGCAGCGTATTAAATGCTCAAAGCAAAGCCCCGGTTGTCACATGCTAACCGCTGATTATCCGTTAATATCTGGACGGCCTGACAGAATCGTGTTCTACCTTCTGGCGGGCAAATGTCGGCAAACCGGCAACAGGCCGCCAAGAGGGATAAATGGCGATAGCAAACCGCACGGAGACAATAGCTCCTTCAAAGGAAAATGCAGCCAGCAAAATCGCGCGGCATGCAACTGTGCTGTCTGGTCAGCTCCAGCAGCTCAGAACGCGTATGTATCCGCCGAAATCCGAGAAGATGCTACGCCAGTTCCTGACCAACGAAGTGTCAAAGCTCACTTCCATCCCGGATTCGACATTGAAGCTGATGTCGAGTGAAGGCCGCGGTCCTGTTCCCAGCCGGTTGGAGAACAATCACCGGGTCTATACGCTTGCCCAGATCAACGAATTGCGAGAGCTGTTTGCCCAGCAGAAGCCGGCCGAAGCGCTTCGCTTCCTGCCTCGGCGCCGGCCGGGCGAACATCTCCAGGTCATGGCAATCGCCAACTTCAAGGGTGGCAGCGCCAAGACGACGACCTGCGTTCATCTCGCCCATTATCTCGCGCTGCATGGCTATCGCGTACTTGCTCTCGACCTCGATCCGCAGGCCTCGCTTTCGGCCATGTTTGGCGCGCAGCCGGAAATCGATGTCGGCGCCAACGAAACTATTTATGCCGCGCTCAGATATGAGGCAGCCGAAAGGCGCCCCATTCGTGAGATCATCCGCAAAACCTATTTCGACGGCATTGATCTTATTCCGGGCAACCTCGAGGTCATGGAATATGAGCATGAGACGCCTCGCGTCCTCGCTCAAAAATCCGGCTCCGGTGCAATCTTTTTCGAGCGCCTCAAGCTGGCGCTGGCCGAAGTCGAAAGCGATTACGATATCGTCATCCTCGACACGCCGCCTTCGCTCGGATTTCTGACGCTTAGCGCCATTTATGCCGCAACGAGTATGATCATCACGGTACATCCAGCCATGCTGGACGTGGCATCGATGAGCCAATTCCTGCTCATGATGGGCGACCTGATCAGCGTGCTCAACGAAAGTGGCGCGCAGCTCGATCAGGATTTCATCCGCTATCTGGTGACGCGTCACGATCCGAACGATGCGCCGCAGTCGCAGGTCGTTGCGATGCTGCGCCACCTCTTCGGCACCGACGTATTATTGCCGACGGCGATCGAGAGCACTGCAGTCGAGGCTGCCGGACTTGCCAAGCGCTCCCTCTACGAACTGGAAATGGGGCAGATCGGCCGAGATACGCATAAGCGCGCGCGTGAAGCCGTCGACGCCGTCAACGAGGCGATCGTGCAACTCATCAATGCAAGCTGGGGACGTGGATGAGCAAAAGCCCGAGAAAATCCATTGTCGCCAGTTTCGGCCTGCTCTCAGCCGAATTGGAAAGCAGCGAAAACAAAACGGATCCAACGCCTCCGCCCCCTGCCCCCGCGCAGACCGGCCGGGTCGGTGCCGGGGTGATCGGCGCAGCGCATCGCGCGATCGGCGATATACGGGCCGAGCGTGACCGGCTGCGCGCCATTGTTGAATCCGGTGAAGGCTGGATACAGGACCTCGATCCCCAGGTGATCGATGCCTCTCCCTATCCGGATCGCCTGCCTGATGACGATCCTCAGGATTTCGAAAGATTCAAGCGCTCCATCGAGGAGGAAGGCCAAAAGGTTCCGATCCAGGTTCGACGGCATCCCTCTTCAAACGATCGGTATCAGGTCGTCTATGGCCATCGCCGATGGCGGGCAGCCCTAGAGCTCGGCCGCACCGTCCGTGCCATAGAAGTCGAGATTTCCGATCTCGATCTGGTTCTAGCGCAGGGCATCGAAAACGCCAGCAGGCAGGACCTGACCTGGATCGAGCGCGCCTTATTCGCCGCACGCATGGATGATGCCGGCATTAAGGCGCGCCACATCTATGCGGCCCTATCGATCGAAGATGCGGAGCTTGCGCGAATGCGGAGCGTCTACCGCGCAATCCCAGCGGATATCATCGAAGCGATCGGCAGAGCTCCAAAGGTTGGCCGACCGCGTTGGCTGGATCTGGCGAAGGCAATATCCGCAATGCCGGATGCGCTTAACGTTGTCCGTGCCGCTCTCTCAGAAGCAAATGAGGTCACCGAAACCTCGGATCAGCGCTTTCAAGTGGCGCTGAAGGCGATCAAGCCTCCACCTGAGGCACGCAACATGCAAATTGCGATTTCCGATCTCTCCGGAACCAGGTTGGGCGTTCTCATGACCTCCCCTCGAGAGGTTCGAATCTCTGTGGAGGGCAAACTGGGTACAGAATTCGTAAGATTTATCGAGGAGGAGCTGCCCGATCTTGTGGAGCGCTTCACTCGTTCCAGAGACAAGCGTAACCCCTGACAGCTGTCAGGGTTTTTTGATTGGAAAGGAACCCAGCAAAAGAAAAAAGGCCCCCAAACGTTGCCGTCGTGGAAGCCTTCTCTTCAATGTAGCAACTGAAGAATCGCATTTCCTCGAATCACAGTCAAGAGTCTTTG